>MPNM01000004.1 GCA_002239025.1 Chloroflexi bacterium bin125
GCGTAGGTTGTTGACGGAGGCGTACAGACCGGCGTGCTGAATCTGCATCATCGGGCGCCGCCCGCCGATGATCAGACCAGCCGATACGGCGACGGCCTCGTCTTCGGTCGAACAGTGCACGGTGCGGATCTCCTCGTCGGCCATCAGCAGGTCGAGCACCGTACGCTGATGCGTGTCGGGCACGAGGACGATGTCCTGCACCCCTGCCTCGCGGATTGCCGACAACAACTGATCCGCAGGAATCGACTGCGCCGTCATAGGCTGCCTCCAAGTGCGCTAGCCGCTCAGCGAGTTCTCACCAAGCGTCGAGTCGAACGCCATGAATGATACCGACGAGTCCAACGAACAATCAGTAGAGCAACCCGTCGATCAACAGGGCGGACTGCCGCACGAGAATCCCAACCGCCCGCGCGAGTATCACGGGGCACGTACGGTCATCGCCGGCGCGGGTGTCGTACTCGCCGTCGCAGCTGCGTTGTGGTTGACACTGCTGCAGCCGTCGGGCGGCGGCGACGGTGGCGTAGTCGATTTGCCGGCCTGGCTGCGGAGCGAAGGTCGGGAGATCGGTTCAAGCATCGGTCAACTCGCGCCGGACTTCGACCTGGAAACGGTAGATGGCGGTCGATTCCGGCTCTCCGACTGGCGAGGACAGCCGGTGTTGATCAACTTCTGGGCATCCTGGTGTGGTCCCTGCAGGCGCGAGGTTCCGGCACTGATCCGTGCTCAGGAAGCTCTGGCAGCCACCGGATTCACGGTCGTCGGTGTGAACATTGAGGAATCGACTTCGGTGGCACTCGACTTCATCGGTGAATTCGGCATTGAGTACGCAATTCCAATGGACTTCGACGGAGCCGTCTTCCGCGCGTACGGCGGAGGAGGACCGAGCGGCCCGCCGCGATCGTTTTTCGTCGATCCGGACGGCGTGATCGTTCGCATCTGGGCAGGGCAGGCACCTGATGAGGTTGTGGATGAGGACACACAAGATTTCGCCGAGTCCTACGCCACCGGTCGCGTAGGTCCGCTACCCGGCTTGAAGTCTCCTCCGCCGGTCGATGCCGAGGACGAGATTTCAGTCGGAATCGAGGTTGGGTCAATCGCTCCCGACATGCTGCTGTCGCCGAAGCTGGAGCCAGACGGTCGATGGCTGCTGAGCGGAGAGCGCGGGCGGGCAGTTACGATCGCCATCGTGCCGCCGGGCTGCATGCGCTGTGGTCGCGCGGTCGGCTCCGAAGATGACGCCACAGAAGGCTCGATCATTCTGCTGGGAGAGCCGGGCGGCTCGGAAGATGAGCAGGGAACAGAGCGACTGGAACTGACGTGGTCCCGCGACGTTGGAAGGCTCTACGCGCCCAGTGGCGACTTACAGTTGATAGAGATAGATGCCCGAGGCGTGATCGTCAGTATCTCCGGGATGCTGGAGTAGCAGATAGCGAGGTCGCTAATGACCCACTTCCGCACGATTATCAAGCACGGATTTGAAGAAGTTGCCCTGTGGCGCGATCCGGACGTCGAGCTAGAGGCGATCTGCGCGATCCACTCAACGGCTCGCGGACCGGCGATTGGCGGGACTCGCTGGCAGCCGTATGAAGATGTCGATGCTGCATTCGATGACGTCCTGAGGCTGGCTGAGGCGATGACGTTGAAGTCGTCCGCCGCCCGGCTGCCATTCGGCGGCGGTAAGGCGGTCGTGATCGGCGACCCGTCGAACAAAACCGAAGCTCAGTTGCGCAGCTATGCCGAGTTCGTCAACGAGTTCGAGGGCCGATATCTGACCACGACCGACGTGGGTACCACCACCAGCGAAATCGATCAGCTCTCGCAGTGGACGCAGCACGTCGTCGGCACATCGCCGGAACTCGGCGGGTCCGGCGACACATCGGCGCTCACCGCCGTGACCGTCCTGAGCGGGATCTACGCCACGCTTGAAGCACTCGATGGCGACCCCAGTCCAGCCGGCCGCAACATCGTCGTCGTTGGCGTGGGAAAGGTTGGATCGAAAGTGGCACGGTCGCTCGCCGACGCCGGAGCTCGCGTGATGGTCGCCGATATCCGGGCGATTGCCGCTGGCGTCCTGGCCGCCGAGATCGGTGCGCGGACCGTCTCAGTCGACGAGGCCTACGTGACACCTTGCGACTTGCTCTCACCCAACGCCCTGGGCGGCGTGTTCGGTGAGACATCGATCCAGGCGCTCCAGTGTCGCGCAATCTGCGGCGGCGCCAACAACCAGCTTGTCCGCGACCCCGAGGACGCCGCATTAATCGCAGAGCGAGGCATCCTCTACGCACCGGACTACGTCGTGAATTCGGGAGGCGTGATCTCCGTGGCGCAGGAGGTCGCTGGTTGGAGCTACGAGCAGTCGGTCGAACACGCTGAGGGTGTCTTCGGGACGACGCGCGAAATCTTCGAGCTGGCCGAGCGGCGCAAAATCACCACGGCCGAAGCCGCGAGAGACTTCGCTTTGTCGATGTTGCCACAGAGCGTGCCCAGCAGATCTAGCTGAGCGACTGCATCGTTTCTCTGGAGGGATCGTCTCCATAGAGGGCAAAGTGCTCTCCCCAAAGACTCCGAAGAAGCCCTTCCATTCGATAATCAACGAGTCCTTTGTGGTCCATAGACGGCACGATCAGGAAAGCGCGCGGGCTGATTGTTCGAAAGCGAAGAATCTGAGGCGCTGCATGCTGAGGAAGCAACTTCTCCAACACCCGGCTCCATCGCTCCATTTGTGAAGTGTGTGTGGCCTGGCGGCCAAAGCTCTGATAGATCACGACAGTCTGCTCAGGTTCGACATCGAGGTCCGGAAACTGAAGGTATCTGCCAGACGATTGATTGGGATTGAATGCCAAGCCAATATCGGGATCGAAAAAAACGACCTCAGTAGGCGGGCGCAAGGGCTGGCCATAGAACTTGGTGTGTGCCCCAAGAATTCCACTGCCCTCAATCGCTGCCAGATTCCGATCATCGCGTCCGACCAAGCGATGAAGGACATCGAAGAGCTCTACGTCACAGGCTCCGAACTCTTGCGGCTTTTTCAAGTACTCCGTCTTCCCGCCGTGGCCCGGATGATCGGCTTCGCTGTCGTTCCGGCACCAGATGACACCGAGTGAGAGCGTTGGCTCTGCCTTTGGGAACTCTCCTGTGAGTGTCCGCAGCAGGCCATACTTGGCAAAGTCGCCGATGTCTCCAACGTACTGATTCTTCATTGGACGATCCTACCCCAGACCAGCCAGTTCTCAGGTCTTGTGACCCGATACCATGCAGGGGAAGAACCTGGATTCAGCAGCAGGAGCCCCTCATGTCCCTCACCGTGCACGGCATTCCCGTTATCGACATCGACTCTCACTACACCGAACCGCCCGACCTCTGGACCTCGCGCGCGCCGGCCAAGTACAAGGATGCGGTGCCGCACATCGTGATCAACGATGAGGGTCAGCAGCGTTGGCAGGTGCTCGACGACATTGACTTTGGACCTCCCGGGTTCACGGTCGTCCGTGACGATGGCAAGAAGGAGTACGGCACCATCTCGCTCGACAGCTTCGAGCAGATGTCGAAGGCGGCCACCGACCCCAAGGAACGGCTGAAGATGCTTGACAACCTCGGCGTCGCTCAGCAGATCGTCTATCCGAATGTCGCGGGATTCGGCTCGCAGAACTTCGTCCGCATTGAGGACACCGAGCTGCGCAACGTCTGCTGTACGGTCTACAACGACGCGATTGCCGAGTTCCAAGCAGATGGTGGAGGTCGCCTGTATCCGCAGGGCCTGGTGCCGTTCTGGGACATTCCGGCCGCAGTTGAAGAGTTGCAGCGGATCAAGGATCTCGGCATGACCGGGATCACGATGTGCGACACGCCGGAAGCGTTCGGTCTGCCGCATCTCGGCGATCCGGCCTGGGACCCCTTCTGGGACGCCTGCCAGGACATGGAGATGCCGGTCAACTTCCACATCGGCGCGGGCGCGGGCGTCGCTGACAAGCTGGTCTGGCCTGGGTACGGTCCTCAGCGCCGCTTAGCGCTGACCTCGATCAGCCTATTCATCACCAACTTCAAAGTGATCATGAACTTGATCTTCAGCGGCCTCTGTGAGCGCTATCCGAACATCAACTTCGTCTCCGTGGAGTCGGGCATCGGCTGGGTGCCATTCCTGCTCGAGGCGATGGACTACCAGTTCGAGGAGACCGTGCCGACCGAGCGCGAGGGTCTGACGATGAAGCCGTCGGAGTACTTCCGCCGCCAGATCTTCGCCTCGTTCTGGTTCGAAGACTTTGGTCCGCGCGCCGCGATCGCCGAAATCGGCGAGGACAACGTGATGTTCGAGACCGACTTCCCGCACCCGACCTGCCTCTACCCAAGGGCGCAGGAGCACATCACCGAGGTCCTGACCGACCTCGATGAGGGCATCCGCGAGAAGGTCCTGAGAACCACCGCAGAGCGCATCTACCACCTGCCGCCGCCGCCAGCCGAGATCTACGAAAGCGCAGCCGCAGGCGGGTAACAGCAGGAGATTGGCCGACCGTCAACGCATGTAAGGGCGGCTCTCGTGGCCGCCCTTTCCGTGTTTCATCCGATATGCGAGTCCCTCGGGCGGCCACAACGGCCACCCCTGCAGCGGAACACAGACACAAGAAATGGAGACCTCACATGCCAGGAAGACTCGAAGGCAAAGTCGCAATCGTCACCGGCGGTGGCGCCGGGATGGGCGCTGCTGAGTGCCGGCTGTTTGCTCGTGAAGGAGCGGCCGTCGCGATTGTTGATCTCTACGAAGAGGGCGGGCGCGAAGTCGAGGAAGAGATTCGCTCGTCTGGAGGAGTCGCCAACTTTGTCAAGATGGACGTGACCGCTGAGGAAGAGTGGAATGCCCTGATCTCTTCCACGCTGGAGACGTTCGGCGGACGGCTTGACGTGCTAGTCAACAACGCCGGACTGTCTTCGACTGTCGTCGACGACCCCAACTCGACTGAGGGCTGGCACCAGATCATGAACGTCAATGCGACGGGTGTGTTTCTGGGCACCAAGCTGGGGTCGGCGGCGATGATTGCTGCGGGCAACGGTGGCTCGATCGTCAACATTTCATCGATCTACGGGTTCGTCGGATCCGACGCTGGACACCCGGCCTATCACGCGTCGAAAGCCGCGGTGCGCAACTTCTCCAAGGCGATGGCGGTCAGGCTGGGACCTCAGGGCATCCGCGTCAACACTGTGCATCCGGGCTTTATGCCGCCGATGCGCTCCAGCGTCGGCATGTCCGACGAAGCACGAGCGCGGCTCGTGCGCGCGATTCCGCTGAGGCGGACCGGTGAGGTTGACGAAGTTGCGAACGGCGTCCTGTTCCTCGCCTCCGACGAGTCCTCGTATGTGACCGGCTCAGAGCTTAAGGTCGACGGAGGATTCCTCGCTCGGTAACTCGCCGCGGGCACGGCTTGGTCTGGTTGACAGCCGAGTTATCGGTTGGCAAAGTGGCGAAAGAGAATTCGTAAGCCGAGCGCAAAATCGGTCAACGAGCGTGGAACGTGTGCAGCGATAATCTGAGTCCGCGATAAGCTAACGTCAACTAACTCCCACCACGGCGGGCGTGGCGCAAGGAGGAGCCGGGAATGCGAAGCATCTTGTTTGACGGAACGGCAAGGCGGTGGAGCCTGGGCGTGGCGTTGGTCGCTGGCCTGGCGACGCTGTTGATCACGCTGGCGCCGTCGCTCGACGCACAGAGCCAACCGCTGCCGCCCCAGTATTTCTGGGGAACCGATGCCACAAACTACGCAGGAGCAGAGGTCAAGGTCTTCGACCAAAACGGGAACGAGCTTCCGGCCTGTCCGGTGAGCGCCCAATGCGAACAAGAAGGCATCGTCTACAGCGATGGCGGATGGCACGTGGCAGTGGATCCACGGGAAGCCACGAAGGTGAAACTCCGCATCGTTTCGGCCGCCGAGAGCCGCGAGACCAACTTGCTGGACGTCGTTGGCGGAGATGGCCAGGGCGTTTCGATCAGACAGTTCGTCAATGTGGTTCAGGTTGAAACGGCCCCAACTGAGACGTTACCGATTCGGATCACTGTGCGGCTGCACCCGACCCGACCGTTGAGGACGCTGGAATTCAACATCAGCGTCAACAACATCCGAGTCAGCCCGGCGCCGCCGAAGCGGTATCTTACGCCAGGCCTGCGCACTGACAGATGGTTGCAGAGTTCAGTGATTGACGCCGGCAACGGCTACCAGGTCCGAATCATCGCCTGTAAGCAGACCGATGACGACGTCCTCTTCGGCGTCAGGGTTGCAGGCCACGACGACATCATCCCACGCCTGCATCGGTTGCGAAGCAGCGTGACCGACAATGAATGGAAGAACAGCAACGTGTTCGAGATCCAGCTCCCGGGCAGCAGTCAGAATGTCGTCCGACTGGGCGCAGATGCCGACTGCTCCGGAAGCCCGATCAAGCAGTAGTGCGGGAGTCCTGGTAGGCAATCACAAAGCCCATCGCGTTCGAGCGGCGGGCTTTGTTGTGCTCACTCAGATACCCGATGCTTCTGCGCAGCCGCTCGCACGGCCGGATGTGTCGATGGCGTAATCAGTGCAGCAACGCGGCGCACCAGCGTTTCCAGCGGTGTCCGGCGCTTGGCAGGCAGCCGCAGCATCAGACAGAGAAGAGCCGATCCAGCCCAGAGGCCCGAACACGTGTAGAAAGCGACCTCATAGGAACCCAGCAAGTCGTACGAGAAGGCGACCAGCACCGGCGTGATCGCATTGATCCCCATCGCTACTGGAAAGCCGATGCTGCGCACCGCGCCAAGATATCTGCGGCCAAAGTACTCGGCCCAAAACATGTCCTGGATCGGGATGTTGCCGCCGATGCCCAGTCCCATCAGAGCCAGAGCGCCGGCAATGATCCACCAGTTACCTGTCGGCGCGGCATTGATCACTAGAACGAATCCGATTGCGCCAACCACAAACGACAGGAATCCCACAACACGGGTGTCGAAGCGATCGAGGGCCCATCCCCATGGCGGCTTCGTCAACATGGATAGCAACGAGAAGGCAGCGATCGCGAGTGCGGCCTCTACTGAATTGAATCCGTGCTCACGCAGGAACAGAACGCCGTTCAAGAGGATCGCGAAAATGCCGACGACCGAGATCCCGAAAATGAGGACGATCAGATAGAAGCAACTCGTCCGCAGCGCCTCCCGACGTGTCAGCGAGGTCTCCTGATCGCGTTGGGACGCTTCGATCTGGTCCTGAGTCAGTTGCGTCGGTCCGCCGTCGGGCAGCATCCCATGGTCTTCGGGTCGGCGGCGCATGAGCAGCGCAGACGGGATCAGGATCGCGGCCAGACAGGCGCTAAGTACCATCCACGCCGTGCGCCAACCCAGCGGCTCGATCAGGACGGCCGCAGTGAATGAGGGCCAGAAGAACCCTGCCATCGAGACGCCCATCGACGTCCAACCCAGCGCCTGTCCGCGCTTGGCCACGAACCATTTCGATACGGAGATTGAGACGACGAGGAAGCCAGCGACAGAGGCTGAGGTCACGAGGAATACGCCGCGCACCAAGAGGTAGTGCCAGTACTCCTCGACCTGACTCATCATGAACAGAGAAGGAATACAAATCACCGCCGCAGCAAGCATGATCGGTCGGGCGCCGTACCGGTCGATCCGCGGTCCCAGAGCAAAGCCAATGACCATCAGAAATGCTTGGCCCAGAGAGTCAGCAGCGAAGAACTGAGTGCGCGTCCAGCCAAACTCCTCAATCAACTCAGGAGCAAAGACCGCCACCACCGAAGTCTGGACGCCAACAGTGACAAATTGAGCCGTAAACGCAGCAGCGACAACCACCCAGCCATAGAAGATCTGGCGACCAAAGATCGTCATGAATGGACTTGCCGCGGGCTCAGATGTGTTGCCGGAAGATTCAGGCTCATTCCTGTGGAATCTCGATGCCCAGGGCGTCGAACATGCGCTGCATGTTCTCTCCGAACTCGTCCTGTCGTGGACGACCCAGAGTGAGACCACCGTCAACGATGAGCGCGTGTCCCGTGACGAATGTGGAGTCGTCGCTGGAAAGCCAGAGTGCGGCGTGCGCGATGTCCGACGGGCGGCCCGAGCGCTTGATTGGCTGCGCCTGACCCATCACCTCGGCCATGGCCTCGACGGTTTTGTCCGCGTCTTCGGACGTGAGGCCCAGCGACTTGCCAAAGATCGGCGTCGCGATGCCGCCCGGGCAGATGCAGTTGACACGGATGTTGTGCTCGCCCAGCTCGTATGCGGCAATCTTGGTCAGGTGCATGACCGCGCCCTTGGCGACGCTGTAGATCGCCGGGCCATTGCCCGCTCCGACACCGGCGATGCTGGCCGTGCTGACGATGGCGCCGCCATCGCCCTGCGCGACCATCGCGCGGGCCGAGTGCTTGATTCCGAAGAAGACGCCCTTCAGCAGGCCGCCCATGGTCTGCTCGTACTCATCCTCTTCGACCTCCAGGATCCCGCCAAGCGCGCCTGCGTAGCCGGCATTGTTGAAGATCGCGTCGATCCGACCGTAACGATCGATGGCGTGCGCCACTGCGCCCTGCACGTCGGCCTCAGCCGAGACATCGGCGTGGACGTAGCTGGTCTCGCCGCCGATTGATTCGACCAGCGCGTGTCCCCGCTCATCCTGGATGTCAGCCACGACGACGCGCCCGCCCTCTTCGGCGAACAGTCGCACCGATCCCTCGCCGATGCCACTGGCGCCTCCGGTGATCACCGCCACCTTGCCATCGATACGTCCTGCCATGATTCAGCCTCCGCCTGGTTAGATGTTGTCGAAATGGTTCGCGTCTGCGTAGGATACGCACCGCCTCGGCTTTTGGCGCGTCATGAGCAAGTCTCTAGACTGCGCAAGCCACAGCGGACAAGGCAGGAGCAGGATGATGGTCGACCGACTGAAGGACAAAGTTGCATTGATCACCGGCGGATCGCGAGGACAGGGCGCGGCCGAAGCAGAGTTGTTCGCTGCCGAGGGAGCAGCAGTGGTCATTGCCGACGTGCTCGATAGCGATGGCGCACGGACCGCAGCCGACATCGGCGACGCGGCAACGTACCACCACCTCGACGTGACCAACGAAGAGGCCTGGCACGCGCTGGTCGCCGAAATCGTCGAGCAGCACGGCAAGCTTGATGTGCTGGTCAACAACGCAGGCATCTACCGCAACGCGCCAATCGTCGAGATGACCGAAGACGTCTACCGCCAGGTGATCGACATCAACCAGATCGGCGTCTGGCTGGGGATGAAGGCGGTCGGTCCGCAGATGATCGCTCAGGAGTCGGGGTCGGTGGTGAACATTTCGTCGACTGCGGGCTTCCGCGGCGGAGCAGGCTCGATTGCTTACACGGCTAGCAAGTTCGCCGTGCGAGGCATGACCAAGGTCGCCGCGCGCGAGTGGGGTCGGTACAACATCCGCGTGAACAGCATCCATCCCGGCCCAATCGACACGATGATGCTGCACCAGGTCCCCGGCTTCGAAGCTGACAGCGACCGCTTCCTCAGAAACACTCCACTGAGAAGGGCCGCCGATCCTTCAGAAGTCGCCTATCTCGCACTCTATCTGGCCAGTGAAGAATCCAGCTTCAGCACCGGAGCCGAGTTCGTCGTTGATGGCGGTGGACTGGCCTAGTGGCGTTCGAGGATTCTAAGAAACTCCGGCGCCCTGACAATCCGCACGCCCTCAAGCTCACCAACGGGCAGAAGGTGCTTCCGATCGCCCGTGACCAGATAGTCAGCGGAAGCGTGAACTGCACACTCAAGTATCCGGTTGTCGGCATGATCGTCGGCGACAACGGACAGTGACCGTGGCGGATTGACGATCATTGCGATCATTCTTAGTTCGTTGACGGTTTACTCAATCTGCCATCTGAACCATCCGAATTTGCGGGCTATTGCTGATTCGGTCTCCAGCAGAATGAACTCAGAAACCACGAGTTCAAAGTCATTCCGTTCAGCACACTCAAGCACCCGACGCTCTGGCCCGCGAAAGACCCAGCCAGAGATGATGACGTTCGTGTCGAGGACCACTCTCACTTCTGGGCAGTTTTAGCTTCTTCGCGATACTCCTCGATCAAGCGCTCAACGTCTTCTCGCTTGATGCCAAGGTCTCGAGCCCGTCGCTCTCCGTACGCAAAGATCTTGGACCAACGCTCCTGGCGCTGTGCGTGGAGGAATTCGCACAGTACATCTAGCGCGAGCTCATCCGGGGCGATTCCCCGGTCGCGGCAGGCGCGGTCGAGGTCAGCGCACATGCCTTCGGGAATCGAGATTGTGATGGTGTCGGAAGCATCTGTCACAGCAAGTTCCTCTGCGGTCGCTTGGCCTCATGGTCTATTGACCAGCATTAGATGTCAACGCCCGCGACCTCAAGCTAGCAATTTGCGGGAGAGGTCGGCGAAGTCGGTGGCGTTGACCGTGAAGGATGGGTCGGGCGACATGTCGGGGTCGTTGCCCTCGCCGCGTTCGCCGACGACTGGCACGTACGCAGTCGGCATACCGGCTCTGGCCGCTGCCTGGAGGTCGCCCTTGTGAGCAGCGCACATCATCACTTCGGAGATGTCCAGTCCCAGGTACTTCGCGCTGGCCTGGTAGGCCTCCGGCTCCGGCTTGTAGTGACCGAGGAACTCGCAGCTCAGGATCCCGTCCCAACTGATCCCGTTGTGCTTACTGCAGTCAACGGCGATCGCCCATGACATCACGGTCAGCACCGTCACCTTGTAGCGCGAACGCAGTGCCTCGAGGCACTCGGGCGAGCCCGGCCAGGCGTTCATCCGGTGCCAGACCTGGTTCAACTCGTCGCGCTCTTTGATGTCGAGCTTGAGCTGCGGGTGCGCGTCCATCACTTCATCGAGCACCCGGCGGTGGAGTTGGTCGGCGTTGAGCCAGGGCAGGTCGCCACGACGCACCAGCTGCAGACGCTTGAACATGGTGAAACGCCACATGTTGGTGAACGCGGCCGCGTCCAGTTCAACACCTTGCGCATCGGCGATGGCCGAAACTTCGCCCTTGATCGTGTTGTGCCAGTCAAAGATCGTGCCGCCGATATCCCAGGCCAGCGCCTTGACGTTGCTCAGGTCGGTCATCTCGAGCTCCTTGCGAATGAAGACTGCAATCTATGAGAGCGCAGCGAGTTGCTCGCGCACTGCGGGCAGAATCTCACGTGCGACGCGAACGGTATAGCCGTCGTCTGAATCATCAGGCGAAGGCGGATTTGGTATCGGGTGCAGCACGACGTGTTCAAACTCGATTCCCGAACGCGCCGCCTCGGACAACACTTCAACGAGTTGTCCGATGACCTGCTCTGCCGTGCCATGCAGCGAGAAGGCGTTGGCGTGAGCTTCGCTCAGGAAATCAACGGCGCGACCGGCCTTGAGCAGTTCCGGGTCGTGATGAAAGTCCGGCCAAACTCCTTGGTCGTGCTTGAGAATTTCCGGGTCTGGGCCGTCCCAGGTGAGACCCGTTGGCTCGAACAGCATCGGCGAGTACTCGTAGTAGCCGGCGGCCATCGCTTTGCCCATGGTCAGCGCGTCGTCCGGATCGTCGACAAGCACCGTGTGGAAGATGATGCCGAGCGGGACCGAGAGCGGGTCTCGCCCAACGTGCTGCGCTCCGCGCCGAATCTTCGAGACGGTGTCGGCAATCGTGGCCTGATGTGTGCCAACGCGCATGAAGACGCCGTCGGCCACACGACCACCCATCTCCAAAGTGCGCGGTCCACCGGCGGTCAGCCAGATCGGCACCGGTCGGTGGAACGGCAGAAACGACGGCCGTTCCGCGCCAACCTCTACCTCTTCACCAGCCAACAGTTTGCGCATCAGGACGATCGCATCCTCCATCTCGGCAACGCGCGCAGGTCGCAGACCGCTGAGACGCACCGCAGTATCGCCAGCGCCGAAACCAAGTGAAACCCTGCCGGGCGCCAGTTCGTCGATGGTGGCGATTGACGACGCCGTGACCGATGGATGTCGCGTAATCGGATTGACCAGCAGTGTGCCCAGATCGATTAAATCAGTCGCCAGCGCCGCTGCAGCAAGCAAGACATACGTATCGCGGCGGCGAAGTTGCGAGTCGGGCAGCCAGACGCAGTCCCAGCCGAGAGACTCGATGCGAGTTACATCATCGGCAAAACGCGCAGGAGACTCGGCGTCTTGTCGGTTGATACCGAACTTGGGAATGCGCACCGTGTCACCCTACCGTTCCTCTTGCAAAGAGTCGGGCACTTCTGTTTCTCCTCCCCCTCGCAGGGGGAGGTGCCGAAGGCGGAGGGGGTCCCACTCTGCCACCATTTGTCTGGTGGTCCCTTGCGAGCAGGCCCCCCCCTCCCCCCCGGGCCCCCCCCCCCCCACGGGGGGGGGGGGGCGGTGCAGGGGGGCGAGCTGCTCCCCACTCTGCCACCATTTGTCTGGTGGTCCCTTGCGAGCAGCCCCCTCCGTCACTGCGTGACACCTCCCCCAAGGGGGGAGGTCGAGAGCGTTAGGCCGAAGTCAGCACTTGACCCGAGGTCACACCAGTCGGTTCGCCGTCGCGCATGGTGATGCCGCCGCTGACGATTGACATGTGATAGCCCTTGGACTTCTGCACGAGGCGGCGCTGGCCGGCTGGCAGGTCGTGCTCGACCGTTGGACGCTCGGGGCCGACGGTATCAAGGTCGAAGAGGATCATGTCGGCCTTGTAGCCGCGACGCAGCAGTCCACGGTCGCGCAGCTCCCAGGCGGTTGCCATGTCCCAGGTCAGCATCTTGACGGCCTGTTCGATCGTCAGTTCGCCGGTGCGTCGCACCCAGTGCGCCAGCACATGCGTCTGCAACGACGAGTCCATGATCTGCGAGACGTGGGCCCCGCCGTCGGAGAAGGTGACCAGCGAGCGCGGCTCACGCATGATCTCGAGCACGGTCTCCTGGTGCTCATTCGCAAGCGGCACCATGTAGAGCGTCTCAAGATCCTGCTCGACCCCAACGTCGATCATCGTCTTGACCGGATCTTCTTCGCGCTCGCGGGCGACTTCACCGACGCGGCGGTTTGGCGTGCCGTCGACGTGGTCAAGGATGAAGACCCAGTCCCAATCCGATGGCTTGCGCGCCTGTGCCGGCATCACCTTCGAGAAGTCTTCCTCTTCGTTGTTGGCGATGTGAACGAGCTGGGCCACGATCTCAGGGTCGCGCAGCAGCTTCATCTGCTCGTCAAGTGGCTGCTTACGAATGTCGCGCCACATCGAGAGTCGGTCGAACGGCATCTCGGTACGCCACGACCAGTTGGTCGCGAGCTCACGCGAGTGCGCCTGACCGAACATCCGCCCACCTTGATCGGCGGCCTGCTGCGCGTGATCGAACAGTCGCTTCCAGCTCTCCGGCTGCGCGCGACGGCTGTGTAGCGCCGGGAAGAACATTGGACGACCGGAGTCGATCGCGAGGTCGCGGAAGCGGCGCTCGTAATGGTTGGGGTCGTTCGGGTCCTGACCCATCGTCGGTTCGCCGCTGATTTCGACGACGCCACGGTTGATCTCGCCCATCGCCATCACCAGTTGACGGACCTCATCCCAGGTCGCCAGTCGCGACGGCACTGGCGCGCCCTCGCGAGTCTTGTGCGCGGGCGAGCGTGTCGTAGAGAAGCCCATCCCGCCGGCTTGCACGCCCTCTTTGAGGATTTCCGCCATCTCGGCAATCTCGTCGTCCGAGGCCTGGTCGGTGAAGGCGCGCTCCCGCATCACGTAGGTACGCAGCGCGGTGTGGCCAACGTAGCCGCCGTAGTTGAGACCCTTGGGCTTGTCCTCAAGGAACTGCATGAACTCAGGGAAGGTCTGCCAGGTCCAGTCGACGCCGGCGCGCTGGGCATCGGCGGGAATGTCCTCGACCGCCTCCAACGTGCGCATCAGGATGTCCTGGTCGTCGGGATGACAGGGCGCCAGCGTGAAGCCGCAGTTGCCCATGATCACCGAGGTCACGCCGTGGTAGCAGCTCGAGGTGCCGTACGGGTCCCAGGAAATCTGGGCGTCGAAATGCGTGTGGCCATCGATAAAGCCGGGCGACACGATTAGACCGCGAGCATCGACTTCTTCCTTGCCCTTCTCGGCAATCCGACCAATTGAGGCGATCCGGTCGCCCTCAATGGCAATATCAGCCTGGTACCGGGGAGCACTAGAACCATCCACAATGGTTCCGCCGCGGATCACGATGTCGTAGGTCATTCCATGCTCGATTCCGTCTCAATCAGTACGTTGCCGACATGATAGGGAAGCGCCGAGTCGGCTGGCTGGCCGATTCGGATACCGTTGACGGCAGGACCTGATGCCTGGCGCAAAGCAGTCAAGGAAGCAGTCGCACCATGGTCAATCGCTCTCCCCTGATTCTTCCTCCTGGCGCCGTGCCAACACAGCCGCCGCCGACTCCGTCGGGACCACCGTTCGATCGCAACTTCTTCGAGTCGGTGTTGCCCAGCGCGATTCAGTCCTACTGTTCGCAGGTGGCATGCACGATGCCGCTCGTCCAGTTGTTCACCTCCGACGGCGCACGTCACTACATCCGCGCGATTTCCGGAGTCACCGATCAGTGGGTCGCGCTGCATACGCAGGAGGAAGTGAACGAACAGCCCGTCCAGGTCTTCATCCCATATGCGACCGTGATCCGGGTCGAAATTCACCCGGATCTGAGTCCCGACCTACGCCGCTTCGGGTTTCTGACCGACAATGCAGAGCCATCAGCGGAGCGGATAACTGCGGGTGAGACCGACGCGCCGGACTAGGTTCTATCTGTTGGGGACTGGTTCAGAAGCGAGAGCTTTGAACGCTTAAACCCTCAATAGGGGCCGATCAGGCGACTCAGGGCGTGGACCGAGTGTTTGGCCCACACAGTCGGCGACCAGGTCCATCCGCTCCATGACGATTTGACCTACGAGAGCATCTGTTCCTCGGGGCAACACGATGCACTCAGTGTCCATGCGGCGTTGGCCAATACGAATTGTCACCGTTCCTGCAATCGAAAGTTGACCGCTCCGGCCATCCGCATAGGTCGTCGAAATCGTATCCAGGTTCTGCAACCCCAGATGCTCCACGACTTCTTCAGGAAGAGCCAGCATTGAGGCACCGGTATCTGCGATTGCAGGTATCGTCGCTCCCCTAATCTCGCTCTCGAGCCCGAAGCCACGCTCGAAGAGACCACGATCGAGCCGATTCTCCAGCTCGATATCAACGACGATCTCGCCCATGAACTGCTCCGTTGAGTTGAATGTACGCCCCTCTCTGTAGCCCAGCCCACCTATCGAACTACTGTTCTCTATCAGAAACGCGTCCTGTTCAGCTCCGAGAACTACAGCACGTTCTCCTCGTGTGGCGTGACCATGATCTTGCAGTGCTCTTCAGGATCTCCGAGGGTCTCGAAGGCTCCCTCGACTCCGTCCAGACCCACTCTCCCAGTGACGATTGGTCCCGGCTTGATGCCTCCGTTCGTTATGGCTCCGAGGGTCTCGGCGTACTCGTCCGGCGTGTAACCGAGGACGAACTTCATCTGGATTTCCTTCTCGATGCCGGCCATTGGGACGATCGTGTCCTCCTGCATGCAAACACCGACGATCACCAGGCGTGCGCCTCGCGAGGGGGCTTCCTTCATCAGCAGCGCGATCGTTCCCTTGAACCCGATCGCGTCAAACATCACGACCTCGTTGCCGTCCGTGTAGCCGCGTTGCTCGAGCGCCGAGATTGGCGGCGTCTCGCGCGGGTCGACAACCACGTCGGCGCCCATGATTCCGGCTAGTTCTCGGCGGCGCGGAGAGAAGTCAGAGGCGATAATCATGCCCGCGCCCTCGTTGCGCAGGCTGGCGATCGTGGCCAGGCCGACCGGTCCACAGCCGTAGACAACCGTGGGCTCGCCGCCGCTCAGCTGCCCTGCGCGGACCGCATGCATGCCGACGGCCATCGGCTCGGTCGTGGCGGCGTGTTCTGTCTCGACGCTGTCTTCAACTGGCAGCAGCATCGAGGCGTCGAGCACCATGTATTCGCTGTAGCCGCCGGGATAGTCGTTGCTGTACGCGCCACGACTCGGGACCGAGGTCACACGGTCTCCGATTCCAACCGGTCCGGTCGTGTTCGGTCCGTAGCCGACGACTTCCACACAAAACTCGTGGCCCATGATGATGTCTCGGCTGAGGTCGGGCGCGAACCGCGCGTTGCCGGAATCCATCGATCCCTTGACGATGTCCTCGCCAAATCTGACGAAGTGCAGATCGGAGCCGCAGATGCCGCAGGCCAGCACTTTGACCAGTGCCTCTCCCTCGACGGGTTCGGGTTGCGGAACGTCGGTAACTCGAAGCTGTCCATTCCGTGATGCGACGGCGCGCATGGCGGTCTCCTCTCCAGTCTTCGTCACTCATCGATTTGCGAGCAGGCTAACCGCTAGCCTGTCGCCAGGTTGAAGCAAGGTTGTGGCAAGTAAGAGGAAGAACGAGATGGCGGACTTCGACGCATTGCAACGCGCCTACCGCGCGACCGACGGTTGGGTGCATCTGACCATCACGACAGACGAAGAATGGCGCCGCCTGCGTGACACGCTGGGCGAGGCGGCGCTCGCCGATCACATGTGGGACCACCACGAGCGTCACCCCGCCGACGGAGAGGCCTACCTACCCGAGTTCCAACTCCAGATCGAGGACGATCCGCGCTTCGCAACCGTTGCGCTACGGCTGGAAAACGCTTCAGAGTTATCCACCGTCATCACTGAGGCGCTGCGCAATCGCACACAGAAGGAATGGGTCGATCTATTCGAGGCTCGGGGCGTCCCACACGAGATCAGGACGCCGGCCGGGGCTTGATCGGAGCAACAAATGACCACTCTGAGAACATTCACATCGGAGCTTGCGGAAGTTAAGCTGCGAGAGTTGATCATCTACCTCTGCGAGCGACGGATCACGGCCCGTTCATTCGGGACGAGCCAACTGAACACACTGCTCTGCTTGAGCGACTTCCTCCACTTCCGCCGCCACGGCGAGTCGATCACCGGCGCGGACTATGTCGTCGCCGAGCATGGGCCATGGCTAGTCAAGTTCGAGCTGCACCTTGACCCGCTGCTTGACAACGGCAGCATCGTCATCCAATCGTCCGATCTGGGTGGATTCACGCAGTACCGTCCGATGGCATTGGCCAGCGCCGACCTGTTCGGCTTCAACGGCGCAGAGGTCGCGACAACGGAACAGATTTTGCGAGCCACTGAAGGTCAGTCGGCCACAGAATTGGCCGACCTCGCGCATTCGCTCACCCATTGGCGAGACGGAGTTCTGGGATCCCCGCTGTCTTACGATCTGGCCCGGGACGAGTAGCGGAAACGCTCCGGCGAAGGTCAGTCCGAAGGAAGTGAACGCGGATCTGCTTACCCTGCTCGTGCAGTTCTATGTTGGCCTAGACAGCGGCGCGATTCCGAGAAAGCCGAATGGATGCTACTCACCAGAGCCGAGCCCGAAGTGCAGACGCGCTGGTTACGTCTGCTTGAGGAGATGCCGATGGGCGAAGTACGGGTGCCGGTCAGAGTCATCAATCCATAAGAACCGACCCGTCACTGGGAGGGCGCCTTCCTTGTCGACAGCGGAGCCACAAGCTCCCATGTGCCGACAACAATTCTGGAGTCCATCGGCATCCAGCCGACAGGCGTACGCGAGGTCTGGCTGGGCGACAGTCGTCCTATCCGACGTCTGATCAGCTTTGCCGGATTCACTGTCCTCGGCCAGACGGACTACGCCACAGTCTTCTTCGTCGGCGATGATGTTGAGCCGATTCTCGGCTTGACAGTGCTGGAATCCCTGGGTCTCCTCATCGACCCGGCACGCGAGCGGCTGCTACTCGCCAGCGCGGCTACGGACTAGAGTCAACCTGCGCGTCGCTTCAACGCGAATGCGGATGCTGAGAGTGTCAGCGCGCCGAAGCCGACAATTGCTACGAACGCCAGAATCACTCGCTCAGGATCCCAGCCGTTTCCGGCTGCCTCAGCGATCGCTGCTGCACTTCCACCGACATCCTCAACCGCTGCAGAAGCGGCAAAGTCACCGAGCACGATTTCCCGCATGCCTTCCATCATGTACGTGACCGGATTAACCGTCGCGATCCAACGCAGCCAATCGGAGAAGATCTCCCTCGGGACATATGCCGGCGCCATGAAGAGCAATGGGTAGAAGAGCATGAAGCTGGCCTGGGCCGCCTCGGCGCTGGCGGTTCGTAGTGCAATGAAGATACCGACGCCCGAATAAGCCACACCAAAGAGCCCAGCCATCAACAGCAGCACCAACACCCCACCTACACCTGCCACAACGCCCGAACCAAAGGTGAGCGCAACCGCGACAACAATGGAGCTGTACAGCACGGCACGCAACCCGTCTGCTGCAACTCGACCGAAGATGATCGACCACCTTGAAGCCGGCGTGAGCAGCAGCTTGTCGAAATATCCGCGCTGCAGATCCGAAACGATGGCAAACCCCGACGCGCTCGACGGCCCGGCAACGATCTGCAACACAGCCATCGGCACCAGGAAGCCCAAATAGTTCGACACACCGAATCCACGATCAGCAAGGAACCCGAAGCCTGCGATCCCGACTGCCAGGAAGAAGTGCGGGATAAAGACGTTCGTGACCTCTATCCAAGGTTGCCGGAACCACGAGCGAACCGTCCTCCCCGCCAGACGACGTGAATGTCCGATTACTTGTAGTCGTCCAGTGTGAACAAGGCCATACGCCGGTGCGGTGTGTGTTGCGATTGCCATCAGCGACTGCCGTCCGTCTCTACAGCTTGGCCTGTATCGTCCATGCGGTGGCCGGTTGCCTCAAGGAACACGTCGTCAAGCGTCGCATGGGAGAGTGTGAGGTGGTCAAAGCTGACGGCGATGTCGTCGAGAAGTCGCACAATCATCGGGAAGGCGTCTGTGCCGCTTTTCGTATACACAGAGACTTTGGAAACGCCGTCTCCCCTTGCGCTTTCGACAAGCGGCAACGCGTTGACCCGGTCAATCGCGTTCTGACGGTCTCCGGCCGTGACTTCGAAGGAAATCACGTCGTCAGAGACCGTGTCTTTGAGCGCCTGAGGGGTGTCCTGCAAGACGATTCGACCGGCGTCAAGAATGGCGATCTCGTCGCAAAGTTGATCGGCTTCTTCGAGATATTGCGTAGTCAGGAAGAAAGTGACACCGTCTACCAAGTTGAGACGACGGATGTATTCCCAGAGTCGCTGTCGGCTCAGAGGGTCCAGCCCCGTAGTCGGTTCGTCGAGAAAAACGATTGCGGGACCATGGACCAGAGCGGCTGCGAGGTCGATGCGCCGCTGCATGCCACCGGAGTACTCGCCAACGCACCGATCCGCGTCACCCGACAAATTGATCACGTCGAGTAGATGCGAGATTCGATCCTCGATGAGTTCTCCTCGTACGTTGTACAGCTGGGCCGAGAGGCGCAACAGTTCGCGGCCAGTTTGGAAGGGGTCAAGCCCAGCGTCCTGCAGCGCCACACCAATTGATTGGCGTACCGCGTCGGCTTCGCTGACCACATCGAACCCACCAACCTCCGCGGCCCCGGCAGTCGGCTTGAGCAAAGTAGTCAGCATCCTCACGGTGGTCGTTTTGCCCGACCCGTTCTCACCCAAGAAACCGAAGATCTGGCCAGTGGCGACCCGCAAGTCTATGCCGTTGACGGCATGCACTTCGCCATAGTGCATGGTTAAGCCATTGGCGACGATCGCTATCTCCGAGCCTTCACCGGGAAGAGGGTCAGCGACAGTACTTCCAGAGCTGCGTTCGCGTCGAAAGAGATGAGTGAGTCGTGACATGGGCACGAGCTTAGGAATTTCAGCAAACCTCGTTTGCAACCCATGCACCTTGGAATACGCAAGATGAGTACTACAATTTACATAAATGAGCCAATGAAAACTACTTTGCGCCTTTTGTCGGACACGCACGCTTGCTCGACCGAGCCCAAGGGGGCGTCGGCACCATACTCAACGAGATTCCCTTGGCGGAGTGTGGGAATAACGAAACTGGCTTCGTCGCCTCGCCTAGTCAGCCTCTTCGTTGAGCCACGACATCATGCCTCGGAGTTCGGCTCCGACTTCCTCTGATGGATGCCTCGCGGCCCGAGCTCGGAGCTTGTCGAAACCGGGACGGCCGGTCTGGTTTTCCATGATCCATTCGCGGGCGAAGGTGCCGTCCTGGATGTCGGAGAGGATCTGCTGCATCCTCTCCTTGACCGACGCATCCACGATGCGCGGGCCACGGGTCAGGTCGCCGTACTCGGCCGTGTCCGACACCGAGTATCGCATGTTGGCGAATCCGCCCTCGTAGATCAGGTCGACGATCAGCTTGACCTCGTGAATCGTCTCGAAGTACGCAGACTCAGGCTGGTATCCAGCCTCGACCAGCGTCTCGAATCCGGCCTGCATCAGGGCGGTCACACCGCCGCAAAGGACAGACTGCTCGCCGAACAGGTCGGTCTCGGTTTCCTCAAGGAAGGTCGTCTCGAGTACTCCTGCCCGCGTGCCGCCGATGCCCTTCGCGTAAGCCAGCGCGACCTCTTTGGCCGTCTCGGACGCATCCTGGTAGATGGCTAGCAGCGCGGGGACGCCGCCGCCTTCTTCAAACACGCGGCGGACCAGGTGGCCGGGGCCCTTGGGCGCGATCATTGTCACGTCGACCTCAGGCGGCGGGGCGACCTGGTTGTAGTGAATTGCGAAGCCGTGAGCGAACATCAGCGTCTTGCCCTCGGTCATTGAGGGAGCGATGTGCTGGTCGTAGATCGACTTCTGCACGTGGTCGGGCGTCAGCACCATGACAATGTCGGCTGCGGCAGCCGCGTCGGCGACCGTGTCGACCTGGAGGCCAGAGTCCTGCACCTTGGTCCAGCTACGCGAACCGGGGTAGAGGCCGACAATCACGTCGCAGCCGGAATCGCGCAGGTTCAGCGCGTGCGCGTGACCCTGCGATCCGAAGCCGATCACGGCAATCTTCTTGTCCTTGAGCAGATCAAGGTCGGCGTCCTGGTCGTAGTACATCTGGGCGGGCATACAGGTCTCCTGCAGGTTGAGATTTCAGATTCAGGTGTTCTCGCCTGAGTGTAGGCGTGGATCTCAGTTCAGAGTGTTCGTCAGTCGCTGGCGAAGGGCAGGGCGCCCTCCGGCCGCCGACCGAGCATGGCCCGAATCGCAGCGGCTGCCTGTTGCGAGTCGGAAATCGCCGGCGGTTTAGTCGTGGTGAGACCGCGCCGCATGGCCACGCGACCGGTTCTGACCATCTCGAGGACGCCGAACTGTTCGAACATCCTGACGGCAGCATCGACTTTGCCCTCGTCGCCGAGCACCTGGACGATCAACGCCTCAGCGTGGACATCAACCACATCGGCGCGGAAGACCTCGACGACATCGAGCACTTCGCGGCGGTTGAAGTTGGTCGCCGAGACTTTGATCAGCGCGAGCTCACGGTCGACCATCGGCGTGTAGGTGATGTCCTGGACAGAGATCACGTCGATCAGCTTGAATAGCTGGCGGCAGACCTGGTCGACCTGGTGATCGTCGCCGTCGACGACGATCGTCATCCGGCTCAGGCCCGGCTCTTCGCAGTGGCCGACGGTCAGCGACTCGATATTGAAGCCACGGCGTCGGAACAGCGATGCGACACGGGCCAGGACGCCCGGCCGGTCCTCAACGTGGGCAACGATGGTATTACGGGAAGCCATTCGTCCGAACCCTTCTAGGTCAGGTTCTCAGTCGTTCCTGTTGGCGTTAGATTTCTTCGGCGGACTCGATCGTCTCCGACAAGGCGGCGCCGGCCGGCACCATCGGCCAGACATTTTCGTCGCGCTCGAGCTGGTAGTCGATCACGACTGGTCCGTCATAGCCTTCGAGGTCGCGGAACAGTTGGGTCGCTTCGGCGCGCGTGGATACGCGGATGCCCTTGATTCCATACGCCTCGGCGAGTTTGACGAAGTCGGGCTGCCCGAGGTCCACCGAGTGGTAGTTCTCCTCGTAGAAGAGCTCTTGCCACTGCCGGACCATGCCGAGGAAACCGTTGTTGAAGATGGCGAAGCGAACCGGCAAGTTGTGATCGGCGACCGTCTGCAACTCCTGGGAGGTCATCTGGAAGCCGCCGTCGCCGCAGAGCGACCAGATCGGCTCCTTCTGCGCAAACTGTGCGCCCATTGCCGCCGGAACCTCGTAGCCCATCGTGCCCAGTCCACCCGAGGTGACCCACTGTCGAGCCCTGGTGTACGGGTAGTACTGCGCGCCCCACATCTGGTGCTGTCCGACGCCGGTGACGATTGTCGCCTGGCCCTCGGTCGCCTCGGCCAGCGCTCGCACCAGCCAGGGACCACCGAGTCCGGTGCCCTCTTCGATGTAGTCGGTCGGATGCTGATCCATGATCTGATTGATCTCGGCCCGCCACTCCGGATGCGTGGCCGGTTCGAGCTGTGGAATCAGCCGGGTGAGCGTCTCCTTGACGTCGCCGTTAACCGGCGCGTGAGTCTTGAAGTTCTTGCCGATTTCGGCTGGGTCAATGTCGATGTGGACGATCTTCGCCGTCGGATTGAAGTCGCTAAACCGACCCATGGCACGGTCGTCAAAACGCATGCCGATGCCGATCACAACATCTGCCTTGTCGGCGGCCATGTTGGCATAGAAGTGCCCGTGCATTCCGAGGAAGCCGTAGGACAACTCGTGGTCTTCGGGCATACCGGAGATACCCAGCAGCGTCGTCAACACCGGCGTGTCGGAGCGCTCGGCAAACTCGATCAACTCGTCCTGTGCTTCCGACTGAACCACGCCGTGACCGGCGATCACGATCGGCTTTTTCGCCGCATTGATGATCTCAGCAGCCTTGTCCACTTCCTCCTCACGCGGGACATCCATGATCGGGTAGCCGCGCAGCGAGACGCCCTGGGGATAACCATCCCACTCGGCCTCTTCGATGAATACATCCTTGGGAATGTCGACCAGGACCGGACCCTTGCGGCCTGTCGAGGCGATGTGGAACGCTTCCTTGACCGCCGGAGCAATCTCGGAGGCGCGCATCAGCAGGTAGTTGTGCTTGGTAATTGGCAGCGTGATACCGGTGATGTCGGCTTCCTGGAAGCCGTCGCGACCGATCAGATCGCGCGCGACGTTCCCGGTCAACACCACCATGGGCACGGAGTCCATGTAGGCGGTGGTGATACCAGTGACGAGATTGGTCGCGCCGGGACCTGAGGTGGCCAGGCATACGCCGGTGCGTCCGGCGACGCGAGCGTAACCGTCGGCGGCGTGTGCGGCGGCCTGCTCGTGGCGGACGAGGACGTGTTTGATGTCGGGATACTCGCCCAACGTGTTGTAAAGAGGCAAGACCACGCCGCCGGGGTAGCCGAAGAAGACCTCGACTCCCTCCGCGCGCAGGCACTCCATCAAGATTCGGGCGCCGGTCAGACGCATGGCAGTCTCCTCAACCGTGGCTCGGCGCTATCTCCGAGCGTTGTCGACTCATTCATCATGTCGTGTGGTTAGTCGCGATGGTTCGGCGGTTGCGATGGGGTCAGAGGCGGCGGCGCTGGTTCCGTGGCTGTTCCTCGTGCGCCGAATCACTCAGGCGCGGAACGCTAGGCCGCCGGCTACAGCAACCTGTACCCAGCGCACACGCTGCGTAATCAGGCCTGAAACCGTGGGGCGTCCAGATTCACTCGATGGCAATGGCGCGCACGTTGTCATGATTGACCATGACTCTACTAGCTGGCTCTCATTACGTCTGTTACCGCAATGATCACGATCTCGCTTTGGCGCCCTCGATCACCTGGAGTTCGTAGGCTTGCTCGATCTCTGGGTAGTCGTAGTAGCGCTCACGCAGCAACTTGTTCATGTCGCGCGGCGGGAAGAATCGGCGTGCCCACTCGGTGTCCTCTGCCAATTCGTTCGGCTCACCGGCTTCAGCCATCACGACCATTTCGTAACGGCGCGATCCCACCTCAACCTGATCCTGCAACTCTCGCGCCGTCATTTGGACACGCGTGTGCTGCGACCACTCGACGATCGGCACCTGCCAGGTGTCCGCTACGACCGCGGAAATCGTCTGCGTCAGAGCAGCGCGTCGAGCGTCCTGATCCAGTTCCGGATCCAGTGGTTCGGGCCGCGGGTCGATGTCGAACTCAAGAATCGGCAGCACCCAGGGCTGGTGCCGGTCGCCATGCCGAACGGCCAGGCAGCGTTCGCCACGCCTGATCACCAGGAAGATGCGTTCGACCAGATCGGGCTCGGGCAACTCTTCGGTCTGGTCGCGGTACTGCAGGTAGACGTCGTCGACCAGCTTCTCCTGCCGCCAGATCTTGCGCCGCGGCTTGGGGATGTGTTTCATCACCTCGGCAGGATCCATCTCTCCCATACCGCCGCCGAGCGGGTGTTCGCCAAATGCCATGTGCTTGTCCTCGTACGCTCTCTTGAATTGCTTCCCTAGTCGGTCCCAACTGCGTCCCGAAGTTCGGCCACGGCGTGCGGCTCTTCCGAGGTCCACACATTGCGACCGCGCTCTCCGGCGCTCATTCGACCGACACCCGGAAACGGGTTATGTACAGCTACCAGCAGTGAACGATTCTTGATCGCATCGGCGATCAAGCGCTTCTTGGTCTCCAGGTTGATCAATGGCAAGACGTCAAACGCCGACAACCAGGCGACGCGCTCAAGTTGCACCTGATGCTGGATCATGTCGCCGAGATAGACAGCCGACTCTCCGCCGTTGGCGATCACCACCGAAGCATGCTCGGCAGTGTGGCCTGGCGTCTCGATGACGGTGATATCTGAGGTGACCTGCGTCTCGCCATCAATGAAATCGATCTGTCCAGCCGCCTCGACCGGCAGCAGATTCTCGGGCAGATAAGTTGCGCGGGTGCGTTCGTTGGGGTGCATCGCGTCTTCCCATTCGCCGCGCTGGATGTAGTAGCGAGCATTGGGGAATGTGACAGCGAGTTCGCCGTCGCCGCGTTCAATCGTGTTCCAGCCGGTGTGATCATTGTGCAGATGCGTATTGATCACGATGTCAACATCGGCCGGCTGCACACCGTTGCGGGCCAGGTCGTCGATCAGCTTGCCATGATCGGGCTCCCAGCCACGACGCCGGGTTTGCTCGAAGTCTTTGTTGCCCTGTCCGGTTTCGATCAGCACAGTCTTACCGTCGGATTCGAGCAAGAGGCAGTTCAGAGCTAGCGGGATCTGATTGAGATCGTTGGTCTCGCCGGTCACACGTTGCCACATGACCTTGGGCACGAGCCCAAAGACGGCTCCGGCATCGAGCCAGATCACGCCGTCCGAGAGCACGCGCACCTCGCGCGATCCCACCCGATAGATTGGCGTTGCACTCATGGCGTGACGTTATCACCACCCGCGGTTTTGGTTCACTCAATGCCGCTGAATCGGAAGGATCGGCCGATGACCGACGCACCAGGCCTGGATACGGAACCGTTCCGACAAGGGTTTCGAGGGCTGCTGCCGGAGCACCTGGGCGTTCGTCTCGCGTCGGTCGCACCCGACCTTGTCGTCGCCGAGATCGAGGTCACGCGAAATCTCTGCACGGCCCCAGGCCTGATGCACGGCGGAGCGATCATGGCCTTCGCCGACACCCTCGGAGCGGTCGGCACCAGCGCCAACTTGCCACCAGGTGCCGGTACGACGACGATCGAGTCAAAGACAAACTTCTTCCGAGGCGGAGTCGAAGGGACCACCCTGAGAGGCGAATGCCGCCCGATGCATCGGGGCCGTCGCACGCAAGTCTGGCAGACGACAATCTTGAATCCGGATGGCAAACTGGTCGCCCAGGTGACGCAAACCCAGATGGTGCTGTGAAGAATCTGCGTAAACTGAACTCATGGAACACACGACCAAACGATGCAAGAAGCACGCCGAGACTACTGAGTACCCCGAGCGGTCAGTGAGTCTCGACGCCGCGCTGGTCGATTCTGTCGAAGAACACGCGCAAGCACTGGGGATCTCTCTCGAGGTTTACGTCACTAATGCTCTCGGAGCTCGTCTCCAGGAAGATCCGCTCCCTGAGGAACAGCGAAGGATTGACGAATTCCTGGCAGAACCGGGGCGCAGGGAGTGGCTTGAGCACTGGAGGGTGAAGAACGCGCTAAAGGATCCGCCCACAATGGCCGATATCGCCGCCGCCCACAAGGCCGAAGACCGCGAGTCCCGTTACGAGTACCTACAGCAAAAGTACTCGTAGTGATCCTCATCGACTCTGACGTCCTGCTCGACGTGGCGTTGGTTCGCGAACCTCACTTTGCTGATTCTGAGCGGCTCCTCTTGGCGATCGAGGGCGGTACGGAGGAGGCGGCGATGGCCTGGCACACCGTCGCCAATATCAGCTATTTCGTGGGCCGCTACAAGAGCGATGCGGCAGCCCGCGAATTCATCGAACGACTCCAGCGGTCGCTCGGTGTGCCAGCAACAGGCAGCGAGGATCTCGTTTTCGGTCTCTCACTGCCTATGAATGACTTTGAGGACGCGATGCAGGTCGCTGCTGCCCGTACATGCGGCGCAAGATTCATCGTGTCGAGAAATGAGCGGGACTACGCGAATTCGCCCATCAAGTCTTACCTGCCAAGCAGTGCGCTGGCAATGCTGCGCTGACCACGCCTCCATCCAGACCCCGCGTGTATCGTGACGGATAATGCTTTCGCACTGACTTCATGTTCCCGAGGAGCTCGCGATGTCCGGCACCGAAATGGCCTACCTCAAAGGTGAAGTGATGCCCTTGGCCGACGCCAAGATCGGCGTCATGACCCATGCCTTGCATTACGGCACCGCTGTATTCGAGGGAATCCGCGCCAATTGGAACGCCGAGCACGAGCAGCTCTACCTGTTCCGCATGCGCGAGCACTACGAGCGCCTGCGCAAGTCCGCCCACGCGCTGATGATGGAGCTGCCATTGTCGGATGAGGAGCTCTGCGAGATCACTGTCGACCTCGTCCGCCGCAGCGACTTCCGACAGGATGTCTACATCCGGCCCATGGTCTACAAATCGGCCGAAGCACTGGGCGTGCGCCTGCACGGCATTGAGGACGACTTCCTCTGCTTCCTGATCCCCTGGGGCGCATACCTCGACACAACCGGCGGTGTCCATGTTGTCACGTCGTCGTGGCGGCGAACCGAAGATCAGTCGATTCCGGTACGGGCAAAAGTGACCGGCGCGTACATCAACTCCGCCCTGGCCAAGACTGAGGCGGAGACGGCCGGCTTCGACGAAGCGATCATGCTCAACGAGGACGGTCACGTCTCTGAGGGCTCGGGCGAGAACATCTTCATCGTCAATGACGGAGTGATCTACACGCCGCCCAGCTCCGACAACATCCTGGTCGGTATCACCCGCAACACCGTGATGGAGCTGGCCGACACCGAGCTGGGCATCCAGACGGTCGAACGCACGCTCGACCGCTCCGAGCTCTGGTTGGCAGACGAAGTCTTCATGACCGGCACAGCGGCCCACGTGACACCGATTTCCTCGGTAGACCGGCGAACAATTGGTAACGGCGAGACCGGGCCGATCACTGCCCAGCTTGAGCGGCTCTACTTCGACGCGATCATTGGCAACCGTGACGCCTATTCGCACTGGCTCACGCCCGTGTACACAAACAACAGCAGCGGCGACTAGCCGTCTGAGCCGCCGCCGAAGGAGCAGTCATGCCCGAGGCGGTCACGCTCATCCTGGCCTACCTGCTGGGATCGATTCCGGTCTCCTGGCTGGTCTTTCGCTGGCGCACCGGACAGGACCTGCGCCTCGTCGGCGATGGCAACGTCGGTGCAGCGAATGCCGCTCGCGAGGGCGCCGGACACTTCATGGGCGCCGTGATCATCGTGCTCGACATCGGCAAAGGCTTGCTGGCCGTCTCAATCGCCAGGTTCTGGGAACTCGAACTCGGCTGGTGGATGGCAGCCGGCGGCATCGTGATGGTCGGTCATATGTGGCCGCTCTTTCTCCGATTCAACGGCGGTCGCGCGGCCGCGACCGGCCTCGGCGCTGCCGGAGCATTCCTGCCGTGGCAGTTTGCAATCACCTTCGTCATTGGTGGGTTGACCTACCTGGTGACCAGAATCGCCGAACTGGGCATCCTGCTCGTGGCCGCGCCGCTGCCCTTCCTGGCCATCGCGTTCGGTGAGCCAATCGAATCAATCATCTTCTGCTTCGCCGCACCGATCGCCGCCGGACTCAAGACTGGATGGGACAAGTGGCAAGAAGCTGGGACGTCATAGTCGTCGGTGCGGGTCCCGGCGGTTCAACCGCGGCCTACGACCTCGCACAGGCCGGGGCCGAGGTCTTGCTCCTCGACCGCGCTCAGTTTCCCCGCGACAAACCGTGTGGCGGAGGCGTCCTGCTATCAGCGGTCAAGCTGCTGCCGTATTCGCTCGATCCTGTCACCGAACAGACCATCACCAGCTTTCGTGTCCGCTACAAGCGCAGATGGGAGTTTGAACATCATTACGACGCCCCGCTCGCAATCATGACGCAACGAGCCCGCCTCGACGCCTACATGGTCGATCAGGCTGCCGGCGTCGGAGCCGAGTTCCGCGACGCTTCCGCCGTGCGAAGCATCGACAACACCACTCTGACGCTGGCCAACGGCGACTCCCACAGCGCAAGCGTGATCATCGCCGCCGACGGAGCCAACGGCATCGTCCGGCGGGCGCTTGGTCTACCGCGCTTACGGGGCGCTGTAGCGCTCGAGGGCAACGCAGCGAGGGCAGCGTCGAGCGGTGTTGCAGATCCCGGCGATCGCTGGACCGACGCCGTCGGATTGGAGCTTGGATCCGTGCCTGGCGGATACGGCTGGGTCTTTCCCAAGGGGGACCATTGCAACGTCGGAGTGGGAGGCTATCCGGCGGCCGCATCGACGCTCAAGCGAGAGCTCGGCCTCTACGCAGCCTGTGAGTCGTTCGACGGATCAACCCTGACCAACCTCCGCGCTCATCACCTGCCATTGCGAGACCCCGACAGCACCCTGCTCCACGGTCCGGTGGCATTCATCGGGGACGCCGCCGGCCTCGTTGATCCACTCTCGGGTGAGGGCATCGGCAACGCGATCCGCAGCGCCCAGTTGGCAGTGCAATCCGCTCTGGAGTGCCTACATGGGGACGCTTCAGATCTGTCGGGTTACGAACACGCCGTACTCGCAGAGATCGAACCGGAGCTCAGAGTCGCCCGACAGCTTCAAGCCCTTTTCCAGCAGACACCCTGGCCATACGTCCAACTCCTCCGCCGCTCAGAAAGGTTCTGGGGAGCCTTCTGCCGAATTGTGAGAGGCGAGTCGACCTACACCAGCTTCCAAAATCGCCTGGGACCAGCGAAGGCCGTCGTGGACGCAGCGGCGTCGTTAGCTGCGCGTCGTGAACGCCGTGGCGCCTCGTGGCAGACCGAGGACTGACTCAGCCCTCGATCTCGCGAGCCGTCGCCAGCGCTTCTTCCCACGTGGTCCGATCTCTGATCATCCCCTGGTATCGACGCAGCATGCGCGGCCAACCGACTGCGACCACGCCGCTCAGGTATCCGCGCAGACCGTAGATGGCCGCGAACCGATTCGACTCCAGCGTTCCATGAACGAGCTGGAAGTTGTCTCTCGGCGCAGTGATGCCCGACGCCATGATGCTCAGTCCGTGTTGGTCGGACCAGAAGTAGGGCACCGGCGAGAAGGGCTCCAGCGACTCACCACGCGACTCCAGCAACAGATTCCTGGCAGCCGCCATGCCCTGTTCGACGGCGTTGGTCCAGTGCTCAATCCGCATCGTCCGTTGCGGTTCCGAGTAGGCGAATGGGCCAAACAGGCCGTTGGGCCATCGAGCGACATCACCTGCCGCAAAGATGCCCGGCGCAGCGCGGCAGTACTGGTCGCAGATCACGCCGTCGCCAATCGTGAGTCCCGAGTCAGCCAACCACTCAACATTCGGTCGCACACCAATGCCAACGACGACAGTGTCGGCTTCGATTCTTGTTCCGTCCTCCAGTTCAACGGCTTCGACCTGTCCATCGCCGACCAGGTCCGACACCATCGCGTTCATCCGCAGGCCGACTCCCGCGCCAGCGTGCAATTCGGCGGCCCAACCAGCCAGTTCCTCGCCAAGCGGTCCGATCATGGGCGCTGACAGCGCTTCGATCATCGTCACGTCGAGACCTCGGGCTCGAGCCGAGGAGGCAACTTCGGACCCGATAAACCCCGCGCCGATCACGGCCACTCGAGTGCCCGCCTGTAGTTCGTCGCGAATGCGTAGTGCGTCAGCCTGCGTCCGCAGCATGTGAACCCCGGTTAGTTGCCGACCGAACGGCAGCCCCAATGCCCTGGCACCGGTGGCGATGATCAGACCGTCGAATTCAACTGGCTCACCTCCCTCAAGCAGGACCTTCTGGTCCGCCACATCGAGCGCTTCCGCAGTGCGGCCATTGAGGAAATCGAGCTGCAGGTCATCGAACTCTGCCGCTGAACGCAGCGGCAGCCGGTCCACGTCCCATTCTCCGGTCAGCAATTGCTTGGACAACGGTGGCCGGTCGTACGGGTACTCGCGCTCGTCGCCGATCAGCGTGATCTTGCCCTGGAACCCCTCGGTGCGCAGCGACTCGGCTGCGTTCAATCCGGCAAGGGAAGCGCCAACGATGACAACCCGGTCCATAGGACGTTCCATGCGCAGAGGCTACTGCTGACTGCTCCGAGTCTCGTTTGTGAAATCCTTCGCTATGATGCTTCCAAACACAATCCATAGACCCCGACCACCAGACTGGAGACAACCATGGGCAAGATGGACGGCAAAGTTGCCATCGTGACAGGCGCAAGCCGCGGCATCGGCGCCGCGATCGCAGAGTGCTTCGCAGCCGAAGGCGCGAAGGTCATCGCGACTGCTCGCACGGTGCAAGAGGGCACACACCCGCTGCCCGGTTCGCTTGAGATGACGATCAAGAACATCCGCGACGCCGGTGGCGAGGCCACCGCGGTCGCCGGCAACGTGTCCGAGTACGAAGAGTGCGCCAGCATTGTTCAGGCCTGTATCGACACCTACGGTCCGCCTGACGTGTTGGTCAACAACGCGGCGCTGACCTACTTCATCCCGGTCAAGGACTTTCCGGTCCGCCGTTGGCTACGCTCGACCGCTGTCAACTTCCACGGACCCTTCTACATGAGCCAGCTCTGCCTCAATGAGGGCGGCATGATCGAGCGCGGCTCCGGTGCGATCGTCAACGTCTCCTCGGCTGCGGCCATCGGCCCAGGCCGTGGACCGTACGAAGGCGACGGCGGCGGCGGCACGCTCTACGGCGCCGAGAAAGCCGCGCTCGAGCGCTTCACCCAGGGTCTCGCCTCTGAGGTGCATCAGCACGGCGTCTCGGTCACCTGCTACAGCCCGTCTCAGATCGTCCCAACTCCGGGTGTGGTTCACCACCGCCTGATGGAGGGCCGTGACCCCAACGATGCTGAAAGCGTCGAGATCATGGCACAGGCAGCGTTGCTGCTCGCGACTGAGCCGCTGGACAAGGTTTCCGGCCGCGTCACCTATTCCCAGGAAATCCTCAAGGAGTTCGGCTGGGACATGGGCGGCAAAGAGCCGGCTGGCACAGGTGTCACCTCGCCGGGTTCGGGCTACTCTCAGATCTAATCGCCGCCGGTCAATGGGCGGACCCTGCCAAGGCGATCTAGAGCGAGGTAGCCGTGGCTTCCGCAGATGTCGAGCGAGTCGAACAGTGGTTTCGCGACGGAGACTTGTTGCATCCGTTCGAGGGCGGCGCGCCGCCCTCGACGGTCGATCTTGCGCGCGCCATAGCCTCGATCGGCGGAGTTCCGCTCTCCGATCATGACGCCAGGGCCGCCGAGCTTGCCGAACGAATCGGTCGTGATCGACCCTTGCTCTTTGTCCTGGTTGACGGCCTGGGCTGCATCTTTGACGAGCTGGCGAACCCAGGTGGCTTGATCGCTGGCGCGGAGGGCATTCAGCTTCGCTCAGTGTTTCCTTCGACCACGGCAGCTGCGCTGACCACACTCGCCACGGGCGCGTGGCCGGCTCAGCACGGCGTGCCAGCCTGGTACACGCACCTACACCGCAACGACATCACGGCCACGATCCTCCCATTCGTCGAGCGCGACTCCGAGCGCAAGCTGCAGGAATTTGGGATTCGGCCAAGCGAAGCGTTCGCCTATCCATCACGCATGGCCACAATCGAGGGTCGATTCCGCACCTATCACCCGCGAGCGATCTCCAACAGCGAGTTCACCAGTTACCAGCGCGGATCTGCCCCAACCGACCCATACGACCACCTACGTGATGCCGCCGCGACCGTCGTCTCAAGAATCGTCGAGCAGGATGAACCGGGCATTCACTATCTATACCTGCCGATGGTCGACTCTGCTTCCCACCGGGACGGACCCAATGCATCGGCCACCCTGCGGGCGCTTGAGGCAGTCGATCAGGCTCTGGAGCTGATCGCCGAGCAACTCGATGGTCGCGCCCGGATCGCGATCAGCGCGGACCACGGCGAGCTGTATGTTTCGGCTGCCGAGAAGTCACTGTTTCTGCCTGACGATCCGCTGCTCGACGAGCTTCACACACCCCCGCACGGCGAGCCGCGGGTGCCAATGTTCTGCGTCAAACAAGGTCGCGAGGCCGCATTCGAGAACGAGTTTCGAGAACGCTGGGGCCGACACTGGGCGCTCCTGACACGAGCGGACGCTGAGGAGATGCAGCTCTTCGGACCAGAACCGATGAGTCCGTTAACTGCCGAGCGGATCGGCAGCCATCTGGCGCTTTCTGCGAAGAAGAATGTCCTCGTCTACGGCGAGGCCGGCAACAAGGTCTCCGCGCTCAACGGCTACCACGCCGGCATGCGCTCCGAGGAGATGGAAATCCCGCTGCTGTTGGCATGAAGCGATTCCTGTAGCGTTGTTTGGTGAGAGAGCGTCATCCGAAGAAGGAGGTTGAGCGCGTGCTCAGCGCTGTTGAAGGCGCTGGATGGCGTATAGAATTGAGCCGTCGAGGCCACCTCTGGGGTCACTTGCTGTGTAACGAGAGAAGCCGGTCGGGGTGTCGAATCAGAATCGATTCAACGCCTCGGAGCCCCGGAGATCATGCCAAGGACATTATGCGAGCCTTGGCGACCTGCAGCCACGGATAGGCCACAACGCTGAGATGACCACTTGGCACTTTTCCTTTGCCTTGGAGTTGCAAGACGTGGACGTGGATGACGCGTTCGACGACCTTCACAGTGCTGGCTGCCACGATGCCTTGTTTAGTCGAAGAGACGATCAGGAGTACGTCACGTTCTCGCGACAGGCTGGAACACTGGAAGAGGCAATCCTGACTGCGATTGCAGACCTGGAGAGTGTTGTCGGTATTGCCGTCACAAACATCAGCGATAGTTCCCTCGTCACTGCGGAAGAGATTGCGCTACGCAGCGGGCGAAGCGAAGAATCGCTTCGCACGCTGATCGAGCAACACCGGGTTGCAAGACCGTTCCCTTCGCCACTCGGTTGGAGTGACGATGAGCTTCAGGAGTGGGAATGGAGCGCTGTTGCCAACTGGTTCATTGGCGAACTCGGGGAGCACTTGCAAGATCCCAATGCGGCAATGTTCGCTGCAATTGAAGACACCCTGCACGCCCGCCGCAGCTGTGGCAGGTTGCTTCCGGACCAGCGCCGCAAGATCAGCGCATTACTTGCCACTGACTAGTCGTCGAACTCCATGATCGCCCGGCCGAAGATCTCGCCCTGCTCTAAGGCCGCCGTGGCCTCGTTGATCTGACCGATCTTGAAGCGCTCCGTGACCATCGCGTCCAGGTCCAGGGCTCCGTCATCAGCCCAGGCAAGGAACATCGGGAAGTCTCGGTCCGGCCGGCAACTGCCGCCGATCGAGCCGATGTACTTCTTCTCGTTAATCAGCATGCCGCGCATGTCGTCATCGGTGAAGCTAACGCCCGACTGAGGCACGCCGACCAGCACCGCCGTGCCGCCGGTTTCGGCGCCAAGGATGCCGGGTCGGACGGCGCGCAGAATCTGATTCATCGTGACCTCGCGGCCGATGCAGTCGAATGCGAAGTCCACGCCCGAGACGGGCTCGCCGAAGCTGGTCAGCCCGCCCGTCTGGGTCAGCGCATGAATCTGCTCAACCGCGTCGCCGCCCGAGGCGTTGACACCGATCGTCGCGCCGAACTTCTTGGCGAACTCAAGCTTTTCCTCATCCAGGTCAACGGCGATGATCGGGTCTGCCTTTACGACGGACGCCGCTACCACGGCTGATAGTCCCACGCCACCCACACCGAAGACCGCCACACTCTGTCCTTCGCGCACAGCGGCCGTGTTGTAGACCGCGCCCGAGCCGGTCAGCACGGCGCAACCAATAATCGAAGTCACGTCGCGGCGCGTGTCCTGCGGCACCTTGACGACGTACTTCTCGTCGGCGATCGTCGTGTCGGCCCAGGTGAAGACGTTGCGCGTCGTCGCCGTGCGTCCATTGGGACGCTCGACCACAATCGCGTCGACTTCTCGCTTGGCAGTCTCCGCGTTGCGCGGCACCCAGGTAACGAACACAACGTCCCCGACCTGCACGTTGGTCACCTGCGAGCCGACCTTGATCACCTCACCGGTCGCCTCGTGGCCCAGGATCTGGTCGCCGTTGCGAGGATTGTGCATCTGGTGCAACTGCGAGTGGCAGATGCCCGACGCGTACTGCCGCACCACCACTTGGAAATCGGTTGGGTCCGGGAGATCAACGCGTTCAATGGCCAGCGGCTCATCGGCCTCAGGAAGAAAGATCACGCGCGCGGGGGTCGGCATGGGAGTTGGTCCTAACTTGTCTCTGCAGATCTGCAAACTAGTCGGTGCATCCGTGATGCACGAAGTGTCTAGGGGATTCTAGTCTGCCATTCGAGGATGGGACATGGACATCATCACGCGCCGCGGCCCGCAGAGAATGTCGCAGGCTGAGTTCACCGAATTGCGCGGACGATACTCCTCCACGTTGGTCGACCTCGGCACCGGCGACGGCGCCTGGCCGCGACGATTCGCGCGCGAGCATGGCAACGTCCTCGCCATTGGCATCGACGCCGACCGTGACGCCCTGCGCGACGCCGCCAAGCGAGCCGAACGCAAGCCCGCCCGCGGCGGCGCGCCCAACGCACTCTATGTCGCGGCGAGCGCAGAATCGCTTCCGTCCGAACTGCAAGGCGCAGCCGACTGGATCACCATCTACTTCCCCTGGGCCGCGCTGCTGCGGATGATCCTCGACGGCGATCCGGCGCTGGTCGTCGTGCTGCACCATCTCTCCGCTCCACACGCTCGCTTCAGCTTGGTGCTTAACGCCGAGGCAACGCCGGAGGGCTACTCGGCGCCCAGCCCGGACTCGCTGCGCTCAGCACTCGAAACACCGCTCGCCAGCGGCCAATTCCGCGTTGCAACCTGCGACTGGATCGAGTCGTCGCAAGCCCCGGCAACGACATGGGCGGGCAGACTGGTGAAGGGCAGCAACCGCGCCATACTCGGCCTAGACGCATTGCGCTGAGCCTCTCAGCCGACCAAATGGCCTTCACCACTGACCGCCAGGATCAGACTAGCGATAGAGAAGGCTCCAAGAGCGCTTGAGTCCGAACCTCCGAGGCCAGATGACGCGCCTAGAATGCGAATCAGGCGACTGAAGCTTGGATAGCAGCATGACCAACGAACCGGAAGACATGGGTGCAATGTCAGCCCGATTGGTCGCTGCTCTATCAGGCGTAACTCGCCATCAACTGAAACTGTGGCGGCGCTCGGGAGTCGTCTGTTCAAGTGCGCTTCCCCCCCGGAGAGGAGCGCCTTCTGCCTACAGCTGGGACGACTATCGGCGAGCGAGACTGGCGGCTCTCCTTCTGTCGCATGGGCTGGAGCCGCGTCGACTACGATCGGTTCTCGATGAGTATTGCGAAGTAATCGAAGCGCAGCTTGAGTTGCCAACTACAGTCGCCGGACAGCGCGCCATCGTCAAGCGCGCTGACGGTCGTGCGCATACCGCGCAACGAGACCAACAAAGCGCCGCCTTCGATTTCATTACCTCTGCACCTCTCGATGAAGAAGCGATTGCCAAACACCTCAGCAGTAGGCTTCCTGATGGAGTCTCATCCATCGAATGTCTACGCGAACTCCGGGACAGCTGGCCTCTGGGACGACTCCAGGAATACGCCGACATCATAGATATACGACCGGAGGTCTTAGGCGGTTCGCCCACCCTCAAAGGCAGGAGATTGCAAACAGCAGCATTGTCATCGCTTCATCGGGCAGGTGACTCAGTTGACGCAATTGCCGATGCATATCGACTAGCTCGGTCTCTCGTTGAACGAGTGCTCGCCTTCGAAGCGGCCTTGGAACAGCATGCGTCTACTGCTGGATGAAATGGTGCCCGTGGAGTTCGTGGACCTCCTAGCGGACCTGGGTCATCGATCTCAGCACGTCATTGCGCTCGGACTGAGCAGCAGTAGCGACGAAGAAGTCTTTACATACTCTCTTCCGAGAGAACTCGTAGTGCTCACGTCTAACAAATACAAGAACGAACCCGATCGTAAGGCCGCCCTTACCGCTATGACCAGAGGCCAGCGCATCGTTTGTGTCACGGCGAGAGGACTGCAGCGACAGAGACAAGCCATTCTACGATCCATAGCCGATGTTGAAGCGCAATTCCAGGAGCAGTCGATTCTCCGACGCGCTACCATTATGAACAACTTTCAGGTCAGATATGAGGATGTAGCAGACATACGCAAGAAGTTGCATGGAGATCGTATCGATATGGAACCCTAGCGGACAATATCACCAGCGATTGCGCTGGCGTCAAAACAGCTCACTTCCTCTCGCCTACCCCTTCCGACCCACATGCAGCGCCACGGCCCCCATTGACAACCTCCGATACGACACATCCACCAAGCCCACATCCGCCAACATTTCCGACAACTCCTCTGCCGTTGGATAGCCGCTCAGAGAGTTTGGCAGATACCGATAAGCCGACCGATCTCCTGACACTAATCCCGCCACTCTCGTCACACCCTGCTCGAAGCCCAGGCGCAGCATCTGACCCCAGAGTGTGTCCGGTGGATGAGTGATATCCAGCCCGACCAGCCGGCCGCCGGGTCGCAGGACACGCGCCATCTCTGCAAACGAACCTGCCAGATCGGGCAAGTTACGCAGCACAAACGCCGATGCCACCGCATCAAACGACTCGTCCGGAAACGGCAAGCGCAGCGCGTCGCCTTGAAGCCAGTCAATGCGGCTGCTTCCGTACTTCTGCCTGGCCCGGATGAGCATCTCGCCAGAGACATCCAGCCCGACCACGCGCCGAGCGCCCTGCCGTCGAAACTCCTCGCTCAGGTCGCCGGTGCCCGCGCCAAGGTCAAGGACTGTCGCATCTCGCGGCTCAGCAGCGGCGACGGCGAGCGTCCGCCAACGACCGTCCCGACCAGCTGTCATCAGCCGATTCATCCGGTCATAGTGCGGGACCAGACGGCTAAACATCTGACCAATGTTGCGCGTGCGCTCCTGAGTTATCGGATCGTCGGGCATGCTGACCGTTTCAGTGCTGACCGTTCTGCTCGCTGGTGGTACGTTACAGAAACCGACCGAAGCGTCGGATTTGTTTTGTCTCGGATGTGCTTCTGGGGAGCGGCCGATGACCACGAGCCCACCGCGTCAGGCCCGAGCCGTTGAGCGGCGTGAGCTGCTGCTCGACTCCGCAGCCCGAGTGTTCGCCCAGCGCGGCTTTGCCGAGGCGCAGATGGACGAGATCGCAGCCGCGGCCGACACGTCCAAAGGCGGTCTCTACTTCCACTTCCCGACCAAGGAGGCGCTCGTCGCCGCCGTGATCGGTCGCGCCGGCGACATCCTGCGACGCCGCGTGAACAGGGCCATGACCGCCGCCGGAGACGACCCGGTCACTCGCGCCGATGCTGCGCTGGCGACACTGATTGAGACGCTATCGGCGCATCGTTCCCTCGCACGCGTCCTGGTCAGTGAAACGCTTGGTGGATCAGCAGCGGCGCATCAACATGTGGCGGAGATCGAGGACGAATTCACCGATCTTGTCGCCCACGAACTGCGCCGAGCGCTCGACTCAGGACAACTGACGCTGCTCGACGCGCCGCTGGACCCCGAGCTCACCGCCCGAGCCTGGGTCGGCATGGTCCAATCGACACTCGCCGCCTGGGCCGCCGGCCGCCTGAATACGCCAATCGACCGCATCTATCCCGAACTCCGCCGACTGCTGCTACGCAGCGCTGGCGTGCCGCTTCGGACCGTCAATCGCACTCACGCAACGAAGGAGTAGTCACACGTGTCACGACCAACCGTCACCATCGAGAACACCGGCCTGCCCGACTGGCAGCGCTCGGACGACTACGGCGATATCTACTACGACGTCGCCGAAGGCATCGCCAAGATCACCATTGCTCGACCGGAAGTGCGCAACGCCTTCCGGCCCAAGACGCTCTTCGAACTGCTGGACGCGTTCAAACGCGCCCACGAGGACATGTCCGTCGGCGCAATCATCCTGACCGGCGAGGGCAAGGAAGCCTTCTGCTCGGGCGGCGATCAGCGAATCCGCGGCGACGGCGGTTATGTCGGCGATGACGGCGTGCCTCGGCTCAATGTGCTGGACCTGCATCGCTACATGCGATCAATTCCCAAACCGGTGATTGCCATGGTCGCGGGCTACGCCATCGGCGGCGGGAACGTGCTCGCCACCGTCTGCGACCTCACCTACGCCGCCGACAATGCCTGGTTCGGACAGACCGGACCAAAGGTCGGATCGTTCGACGCCGGCTACGGCACGATGCTGCTGGCCCGCCTCGTCGGACACAAGAAGGCTGCCGAAATCTGGATGCAGTGCCGCCAGTACAGCGGCGCCGAAGCGGTCGAGATGGGCCTCGCGTGCGAGGTCTTCCCCGTCGATGATCTCGAACTCGAAGTCGTCAACCGCTGCCGCGAGATGCTCTGCATGTCGCCCACCGCACTGCGTTTCATCAAGCGAGCCCTCGTCGCCGACACTGACGGACTCTCGGGCATGCAAATGTTCGCCGGCGACTCGACCCTGCTCTACTACCTCTCCGAGGAAGCCAAAGAAGGCAAGACCGCCTTCCTCGAGAAGCGCAAGCCCGACTTCTCCAAGTACCCCCGCTTCCCCTAGCCAAGACCTCCCCCTCTGGGGGAGGTGCCCGAAGGGCGGAGGGGGCCGCCTGGCGAACAGGGAAAGTAACCGCCAAAAGCCCCCTCAGTCGCTTCGCGACAGCTCCCCCAGAAGAGAGCTCTTGCACACAGGTCTCACATGGCAACGGCAACGCCTCCAACACCTAGCAAACGACGAGCCTGGCTGCTCGCTGTCCGACCACCGACTCTTCCGGCAGCCATTGCTCCGGTACTCGCCGGAACAGGCATCGCCGCTGTCGATGGCGACTTCGAGGTCGGACGATTCTTTCTCGCTATGTTCGGTGCGATCCTCATTCAGATCGTGGTCAACTTCGCCAACGACCTCTCCGACTTCCGCCGTGGCGCCGATACGCCCGACAGACTCGGTCCGCCGCGAGCCGTCGCCCAGGGATGGTTGTCGCAGCGCGAGATGACCATTGGCATCGCCATTGTCACGGCCGCCGCGATGGTCGTGGGCATCGTGCTGACGATCATCGTCGGTTGGCCCATCCTGATCATCGGCGCAGCCTCACTGATCGCCGCCGTCACGTACACCGGAGGTCCCCTTCCTTACGGCTACCGAGGCCTCGGCGACATCATCTGTTTCCTCTTCTTCGGCTTCGTCGCCGTGATGGGCGCCGGATACGTCCAGATCGAGGTGCTGACCTGGGAACTCGCAGCAGCATCAGTGCCCGTCGGCTGCCTGGTGACCGCCATCCTGGTCGTCAACAACCTGCGCGATATCGAGACCGACCGAGCCAGTGACAAGGTGACCCTTGCCGTCATCCTGGGCGAGCGCAACACGAGAATCGAGTACGTCACCCTGATCCTCAGCGCATTCGTCAGCATTGCCATATTCGCGGCGGTCGGCCTGATTCCCTACTACTGCTTCATCGCCTTGATCGCCCTGCCACCGGGCATGTGGCTGACTCGTGAGATCGCTAACGGGCGCTCAGGCGCAGCGTTAAATCCGATGCTGAAGCGCACAGCGCAGTTACATTTGCTCGTCGGCGCATTGATCGGATTGGGCGGGGTTCTGGGTACGTTGTAGGCAGAGGCTGAGCACATGCCAATCTTCAGGCTGGAAGCGTCCCAGACCCTCTCCACTGACCTGGCGACCGCCTGGGAGTTTTTCTCCGACCCCAACAACCTTGCGGTGATCACTCCACCCGAGATGCGCTTCCGTGTCACCGGCGAGCCACCCGCGACGATTCATCCGGGCCTGATCATCACCTATCGCCTGACTCCGCTGCCGGCCCTGCCGCTCCGGGTTTCCTGGGCGACCGAAATCACTCAGGTCAACCCGCCCCACTACTTCGCCGACGACCAGATCGCCGGGCCCTATGCGCTCTGGCATCACGAGCACCACTTCCAGCAGACCGATGACGGCGTCTATGCCACCGACAAGGTTCATTGGTCACTGCCGATCGACCCGCTCTCCGCTCCAATCGCTCATCTCGCCGTCGTGCCCCAACTGCGGCACATCTTCGACTTCCGCGCGAAGAAGCTGGATGAGATCTTTTCTTCGCCGGTCGCCAACGCTGCCCGATTGCAGATCCGCGCGCTCTGACCATCCCGCCGGCGCTTGTCCAAATCCCTACAATTCGTTCACCTACATGAACGCGAGGGATTGTATGTCAGAGCGACTCAACTATTGGCAACGCATGCAGCGCAGGAAGCTGAGTCGACGCACTCTGTTGCGAGCCTCATCCCGCGCCGGCGTCGGAGCAGCCGGGCTGGCATTGGTCGGTTGTGGCGGCGATGACGACGATGACGGTCAGCAGGCTGCATCTGCCACGCAACAACAGCAGCAGCAACAGCAACAAGCCATGCAACAGCAGGCCATGCAGCAGCAACAGCAGCAGGCTATGCAAGAGCAGGAGGATCAACAGGCCGACCAACAGGCGGCCCAGGCTGACCAGCAGGAGGAGATGCAGCAGGACCAGGCCGACCAGCAGCAGACGGTTGCCGATACCTCAGGGCTGACCCGTGGCGGCACGCTGCGCTTCTCCACCCCCGCCGCCACGCACGACTACTTCGACCCGCACCGCGGCGTCTTCGGTCCCACCCAGTTCTGGATGGGGCTCTACATGAACTACCTCATCCGCTGGCAGAACAAGGAGAAGGGGCTCATGCAGAGCGACATCGCGTCGCTGCCTGAGATTCCCGACAACACGACATACATCTTCTCGGTCGACCAGGGCGCGGCCTTCTGGGACCGCTACCCAACCGAGGGCGGCAGGCTAGTCACTGCCGAGGACATCGCTTTCAACGCGCAGCGCCAGATCGACTCGGTCGACGCCGACGGCGTCGAGGACACGTCGTTCCTCTCCGCCAGCAAGTACCAGCAGACCGACACCATGGAAGTCGTCGACGAGACGACGATCAAGTTCACCACCGCAGAGCCAGACTCCACCTATCTCGGCGCGCACCTCGGCCCGTTCTCCTGGATCACCTCACCGGAGGCCATCTCCGAGTTCGGCAACCGCTGGCGCGACGAGCAGACCAATGTCGAACTCTCCTCCGGCACAGGAGCGTACATCCCGCTGGACTACGACCCTGACCTCGGCATCAATCTCGATGCCAACCCCAACTACTGGAAGAACGGCGCCGACGGCGGACCGTTGCCCTACCTCGATCGAATCGAATTCACCAACCTGCTCGACGCCACGGCAGTAGACGCCGCCTATCGCGGCAAGGGCATCGACATCGGCGGGTTCCCGCTGTCCAGCCTGCAGGTCGAGGGCATCCAGCAGGACTTCCCCGAGCATAACTCGTTCGATGTCCCATTCGGCTTCACCATCCAGATCCGCTACAACTTCAATTCCGACTGGCCCGGTGAGGACGGCGAAGGCAACCCCTGGGCCGACCGACGACTGGCCTACGCCTTCCATGTCGCCACCGACCGCTACCTCTTGATTGATGCCGTCTACCTCGGCTCGGCCAAGATCAGCGCGATCGCGCAGGCGCCTTGGTTCAACCAGGCCTGGACCGTCCCGCCCGACGAACTCGCCACCTGGCCCGGTTACCGGCCCAACCGCGATGAAGACCTGCAGATGGCCAACGAGTTGCTCGATGCTGCCGGCATCGACCGCGACTCCAAGACCTTCTACTGGATCACGCCCGATGTCTGGGAGCAGACCTACCCCGGTATCACCGAGACCGTCCGCTCGATGTACGAGCAGGCGCTCGGCGTCTCGCTATCGATGGACATCCAGCCCTACACGGTCATTCTCCAGCGGCTGCTCGAAGGTACCCACCCCGGACAGACGCCTGCCTGGACCAACCCGCCCCAGGACCTCGACCCGACCGGTGAATGGAACATCACGCACGTCGCTGGCGGCAGCTCCAACTTCTCGCAGTACAACTACCCGCCTGCCGAGGAGATGATTAAGGGCATGCGCGGCGAGCTCGATGTCGACAAGCGCAAAGAGACCGCGACCGAACTGCTCAGGATCTTCCTCGGAGTCCACCCCGACCACGGAGTCGAAGGCATGACCGGCCAGCCGTCGGTGATGAACGCCATCTCACCACAGGTCGAGTGGCCCTACGTGCACAACTCCGAGGACGTCTACCAGTTCGCCCACGCCTCACACCGCTACGACGACACCTGGCTCGACACGTCGCATCCGGAATACCCGGCGTAAGCCCGATCTCCCCTCTGCCCCTCTGCTTTCCCTTCTCCCCCCTTGCGGGGGAGATGCCGTAGGCAGAGGGGGGTCCTTCCCCCTCCGTCATTCCTGCGTAGGCAGGAATCACGAACGACCTCTGTCCATCAACAACAACAAGCTCCAGCCGTCCCCCAGCCGTCGCCACGCGATCCCCCTCCGTCACTCCCCTCCGTCATTCCTGCGCAGGCAGGAATCAAGAACCACTCGACGCCGACCGCTAAACGAACAAACTCCTCCAACGAGTCCCCGCACCCACAAGACCCAAGGGGCATCTCCAGATCATCACCAAACCGAGAGTCCAAGACACTCGCTGCAGAGAACATTGATCGACCAGATTGACACTGACCCATGTCGTTCAATACCTTGCCCCAGAGACCGCCTACCGGACGGGCGCTAAGCGTGCGTGATCTTCCTCGCACCACCCTGACGACGGAACTGAACGGAGTTGGCGATGAAATTTGAATTCTTCCATTTGATGCCATACCGGGACCTCCCGGCGGACTTCGCCGAGACGAACAACTCGGTCTGGGTTGACGTCGACTCGAAGCTGTTCGACCCGGTCAAAGCTCACCAGATGTACAACGACGGTCTGGACGAACTCGAGGCCGCCGCTGCCGCCGGCTATGACGGCATCTGCGTCAACGAGCACCACCAGAACGCCTACGGTCTGATGCCGTCGCCGAACCTGATGGCTGCCAACCTCTGCCGTCGCACCAAGGATGTCGCCATCGTGGTGCTTGGCAACTCGATCGCGCTTTACAACCCGCCGACCCGTGTGGCCGAAGAGTTCGCCATGCTCGACTGCATCTCCGGCGGTCGCCTGGTCGCCGGCTTCCCCGTTGGTACGCCAATGGACGACTGCTTCTGCTACGGCGCCAACCCGTCGCACCTGCGCGACAAGTACTACGAGGCCGCCGACGTCATCACGCAGGCCTGGACGCGACCGGAAATGTTCTCCTACAACGGTCGCTACAACCAGCTCCGCTACATCAACATCTGGCCGCGACCGCTCCAGGACCCACACCCGCCGGTCTGGATCCCCGGCGGCGGCTCGGTTGAGACGTGGGAATGGTGCGCCGACCACAACTACGTCTACTGCTACCTCTCCTACGGTGGCTACAAGGCCGGTCAGAAGAACGTAGACGGTTTCTGGCGAACGATGCAGCAGCGCGAGAAGCCGCTTAACCCGTACCACGCCGGTTTCCTCCAACTCGTCGCCGTCGGCGAGACCGAGCAGGAAGTCGCCGACAAGTTCGGACCGCACGCCGAGTACTTCTACAACAAAATGCTGCACATCGACCCGCGCTACGCCGACCCGCCCGGCTACCGCACCGTGCGCACCATCGAGCAGGGCTTCACTCGCAGTCAGGGCCTCAAGCCCGTCTTTGGTGAGTCCAAGAAGTTCGAAGGCGAAAAGACCGCCGAGAAGATGGTCGAGTCCAAGGCCAACTCCGAAATCACCTGGAATGACCTGATCCGCGAAGGCAACATCGTTGCCGGCACGCCGAGTCAGGTCACTGAACAGCTCGAGGAAGTCATCAAGACGCTCCACGTCGGACACCTGATGATCCTCAACCAGTTCGGTTCGATTCCGAAGGAACTGGCTATCCCGAACATCGAGATGACCGCCCAGCAGGTGCTGCCCAACCTCAAGCACATCTGGGACGACGAAGGCTGGGAAGATCACTGGTGGCCGCAGGGCCTCCCCGGTGGCCAGGCCCAGCCGGCGGCGCTGAAAATCTAGCGCCGCTCGCTTTCCGGCGAACCTCACAAGGGGCGGAGCTCAGGCTCCGCCCCTTGTCATATGATCAGACCAAGATGATCAAACGAACCGTCATGACCGTACTCCTGAGCGCGGTGACACTGGTCGCCGCGGCATCGCTCGCGGGCCTGGCCTCGGCCAGCGGTCACGACGGTGATGACGGTGAAACCGTTCGCATCATGGCCAGGTTGCGGAGCAACGACTCGATAGAATTCGGTATCAGATCAAGCGCAGGGCCGCAGATCCCACGACTGCGTTTCCTCTCCGCAAGCGTGAATGATGGTGCGTGGAAGCGAAGCTCGCCAATCGAGCTGCCCAACGGCACAGTGGTCAAGATCATCGTGCGGCGAGCAGAAGGCGAGCGAGCCGAGTTTGGACTGCGAATCGAGGATCCGCTGCAGCAGTTCCTACCACCGAAGCGCTACTTCCCGCGCAACGCCACAGTCGACAAGTGGCTCTTCAGTACGCCAATGCTGATTCCGGCTCCGGAGCAGGCAGGCGAAGCAGACGAACCAGCGCCACCGCCCGAACCCGAGACCACGCCGACACCAGAGGAGGAGCCATCGACTCCAGACGAATCTGATGGCGAAGAAAGTTCAGACGAGGGCGCCAGTGTCGAGCGAATCAGCGGCGGCCATCGAGATGGCTTGATCGTCGAGGGCAACATCGTTGGCGACCCGGACGCGCCGGTGCTGATTGTCGAGTACGGCGATCCATTTTGACCAAACTGCAAGAGGATTGCGACTCAGGTTGAGCCGCTCTTGATCGAAGAGTACCTCCGGACTGGCATCGCTCGGTTCCAGTTCGTGAACATCGCCTACCTCGGTGCAGCGTCTGAACGGGTCGGTTACGCGATGGTCTGCGCCGTCGAGCAGAGCGGCGCTGCGTTCTGGCGAATCCACGATCGCTTCCTGGTGGACGGCAGTCGTGCCGCATCGCGCGGGCAGCTCATCGACTACGCAGGGGAAATCGGTCTCGACGCCGATAGCTTCACCGAGTGTTTCGAGGATCCCGCTACTCGCCAGGCTCATAACAAGATCGTCCGCGATGCCGCGGCGATCGGTGTTACCTATGGTCCTCGGGTTCATGTCAACGGAGTGAACGCCGGTACGACGTTTGATGGCATCAAGCGACGAGTCGAAGCAGCAACCCCCTAATCCGGCGCTACGCTGACTCCATGAAGCCGAAGATCAGCATCATCACGCTGGGCGTAACCAATCTCGCGGCGTCTGTGGCGTTCTATCGCGACGGACTCGGATTCCCCGCGCCGAACTACAACGACGGCGACGACATCTGCTTCCTCGAGATGGAGGGAACCTGGTTATCGCTCTACCGGCGCGAGAAGTTTCCCGACGAGGCCGACGTCGAATTCGCCCCACCCTCAGCAGGCACACCGACGATCACACTCGCCCACAATCTGCCTTCGGCAGAAGCAGTCGACGCAGCCATGACAGAGGCCGTCAACGCCGGCGCCACGCTGGTCAAACAGCCTGAGGAAGTCTTCTGGGGCGGCTACAGCGGATACTTCAGTGATCCCGACGGTTACCTCTGGGAGCTCGCCTACAACCCCTTCACTGATCTCAGTTAAGATCAGCTAACGTCGCCATGCCGAACGTCACTGCCCTCAGCGCCGTCACCATCGTCGTCACTGACATGGCCGCCTCGACCTCGTTCTACGAGTCGCTGGGCTTCGAGAAAATCTACGGAGGCCCTGATGCCGGCTTCACCTCATACCGAGCCGGCCAGAGCTACCTCAACCTGATGTTCGGCACGCTCCAGGATGAAGCGCTGCGATTCCGAGCCATCTTCTACGTCGACGATGTCGACGAATTCCATGACCACGCCGTCAACGCCGGTATCAAGCCCATGTTCGAACCCCGCGACGCTCCCTGGCGAGAGCGCTATTTTCACGTCAAGGATCCCGACGGAAACGAAATCTCCTTCGCTAAACCACTGCAATCAGATTGAGTCAAGGACCGCGTCCTGCAAGAGAGACTGACGCCCGGACTCTCAACCGCCCCCGCCTCCGCGCGGGGGCCCGCTCCTGCCCTGGCTCATGCACGGCAGCAAGACCTGTCACGAACGTCAGGTCGACAGGAACTAGTCGGTGCCGCCCAAGCCTGGCCAAAGTGGGTCCCCGCTCGGAGGCGGGGCGGGGGATTCAGTTTTGTTTCGGTCATACGCAGGGAAGCGGATTGGAAGCCTTAGTCGCCAATCTGCAGCGTCCGCGCTGCCGTCAGGCCTCCGTCGATCACAAACTCCGAGCCGGTACTGTACGTCGCGTCCGCTGCGATGAACAGCATCATCTTGGCCACTTCGTCTGCGCGGCCCAGTCGTGGAATCGCCGTGTTCGTGCCGATCTCGCCGTCCGACCGACGCGGCGTATCTGGATTCACGATCATCGGTGTATCGATTGGTCCTGGATGTACCGAGTTGACGCGGATGTTGTACTGGCCAAGCTCCAGCGCCGCGACCTTCGTTAGACCGCGCACCGCAAACTTCGACGCCACATATGCGCCGGCGCCGAAGTAGCCCTCCAGCCCCGCCGTCGACGACGTATTGATGATGCAGCCGCCACCTGCCTCGCGCATTGGTTTGATCGCGGCTCGAATGCCCAGCCAGACGCCGACCTGGTTGATCTTGATGGTCTCCAGGTACTCCTGCACGGTCGTCGTCTCAATCAACCCACCGCGCAGGATGCCGGCATTATTGACCAGGATGCTGAGCTTGCCGAACTGTTCAGTCGTGTGCTCGACCATCTCCGCCCAGTTCGACTGGTCGGATACATCGAGCTTGCGGAACGTCGCCTGCCCGCCGGTGTCATTGATGCTCTCGGCGACTCGATTGCCGTCTTCCTCCAACACATCGCCGATCGCGACCGCCGCCCCCTCACGAGCGAACAAGCGAGCCTGCGCCTCGCCTTGACCACGCGCGCCACCGGAAATCAGTGCGACCTGTCCATCAAGCTTGCCCATGTCGTTCCCCCTGTTGCCGAACTGCTGGCAAAGACTTAGTCGTTGGCTCGCGCGATCATCGAGCCGGCCGTAACGCCGCCGTCGATCACGAACTCGGAACCGGTGCTGTAGGTCGCGTCGGCGGCGATGAACAGCATCATCGCGGCAACTTCGTCGACGTGGCCCACTCGAGGAATTGGCGCACTCAAACCGAAGTCGTCTGTGTCCCGCCGCGCTATCTGCGGGTCGCGGATCATCGGCGTGTCAATCGGACCAGGATGCACCGAGTTGACGCGGATGTTGTATCGCCCCAGCTCTTGCGCCGCGACCTTGGTCATCCCTCGCACGGCAAACTTTGAAGACACATATGCGCCGAGACCCGAGTAGCCCTCAAGTCCGGCCGTCGACGACGTATTGATGATGCAACCGCCGCCCGCCTCTTTGAGCGCCGGAATCGCCGCCTGCATCCCCAACCAGACGCCGACCTGGTTGATCCGGATCACTTCAAGGTACTCCTCAAGCGTAGATTCTTCGATCAACTTGACCCGCGCGATGCCGGCGTTATTGATCACGACATCCAGGCGACCAAACTGGACCACGGTCTCTTCAACCATCGACTGCCAGCTTGAGACCTCGGTCACATCGAGCTTCTGGAACATCGCCTGACCGCCGGTGTCGTTGATGCTCTCGGCGACGCGCTGACCGTCCTCCTCCAGCACATCGCCCAGGGCGACCGCGGCTCCTTCCTTGGCAAACAACCGAGCCTGAGCCTCGCCCTGTCCCCGTGCGGCGCCGGAAATCAGCGCCACCTGTCCATCGAGCTTGCCCATCAGATCCTCCCGACGTCCTCTTGATTGTTGGGCTGTTACTTAGCACCCTGTGCGCTGGCCAGTTGTCGCCGCGTCCGCATCCCGAACGGTTCGACTTCGCCCGTCTCGAGGTTGAAGCGGTAGCGCCACTGCCTCAGCAAGTCCAAGCCGTACACGTGGATTGCGAGGGTCTTGCCCTGGTTGATCTCCACTGCGTGGATATCCGCCGGCGGCTCGCGCAGATAGGTCGTCGTGCCGGCCGGCACCAGCGACGGCTCCAGCTCTTCCAAGTCCGCGCGCCAGGGTGTCAAGCCGTCGTCGACGCGCTGGTAGTTGCGGTTGAACTCGACACCCGAGATCACGCCCTCCATCGCCCAGCCATTGTGATTGTGAATCGGTGCGCCGGAATCGGGCTGCCAGACCACCGCCGAGACGGTCAGATTGTCGGAGCGATGAATGATGAATCCCTGCTCCGGATCGGCGTCGTCGCAGTCCGGCAAGTCGAGCAGGCAATCCTTGCGCTGAATCAACCGCTCCAGCGGACCGGCAATCTGAGCAATCTGCTGATCGCCGGAGTCGCCCCGGTCAACAATGCGCTGAGCGTCGCGGACAAAATCCTGGACTGTGTAGGTCGCTGTGGTCATGTCTCAACCCTCTCATCCCACGAGTGTTCTGGCGTCGAGTATAGGTAGTCCGCTTGCGCCCACGCGCCGCTAGCCAATTCAGGAACTCGGTAGAATGGAGATACGGGAGGCTGAGTCATGTCGTGCGACGTGGTGGAGCAGCGAACAGGTCAGCGGCCGGCGATTAAGGCGCTTCCTCCTAGGGAGTACAGCGAAGATGAGCTGGCGATGATGCGGCAGCGTCGGAAGAATCGTGCGCTGTACCAGGAGCAAGGAGCCGAGATTTTCCGTAGTCATCCCGACAAACATCTACTGATCGTTGGGACTGGAACGGTCCACGCTTTTGAGAAACGTTCTGAGATGTTCCAGTTCATGGAGGAGCTCGAATCGTTGACGCGTAAGACAGTGTTCATGGTTCCTCGCTGGCAGCCAGTGGGGATCAACACCGGCTACCGGCGCGTCATCCGATAGTGCGTAAGTTCTATGGGGCGTTTCTGAATTTCGAGGTCCGTTCAGAATCGATCCCGCCCGAGCGATACGCTCCTTCGATTGAGGTGAATGTCCGGTGGGAGGACCGCGAAAAGAGCTTCGATTTTCTCATCGACACCGGCTCTGAAGTCACTTTGTTGTTTCCTGGGCAAGCCCAGGCGTTGTTCGGCGCTGCCTTCCGAGACTTCGAATTCGATCGACCCGGAGACCGAGAGCTGGTCGCGGGTATAGACGGTGTCATGAGCGCCGTCTTGCCTGTCCCTGTCAGCTTGAACTTCCATGATGAGGTTGACAGCCCGGAACCGTTCGATGTCGATATTCTCGTTGTTCAACCCAATCCGTCGAACCTCGATGATTCTGACCTTGGACTGGGGAACTGGGACAATCCATCCATCCTCGGGCGCGACTTGCTGCTTCACTTCGACCTCTTCGTCTCAGGCTCGACCAGCGAGGTCTACCTCTCCTTGCCTGAGTAGTCCCCAGCACCTGCGCTAGCCTGCCCTGACGACTGAGTGAGCTGGAGCGGAGAGTGTCGATGACTGGTGAACGCGCCGAGTTTGGCCTCTTTTTCCAGCTTCCGCAAGCCGACGGTCAGGATGTGCCCCAGCGATACCGCGACACGCTGGCGCAGATTGCCCACGCCGACCGCATCGGCTGGGATGCCGCCTGGCTCGCCGAGATGCACTTTGTCCGCGAATTCTCGGTGCTGCCCTCACCGCTGGTGACGATGGCAGCCGCTGCGGCGCAGACCGAGCAGATCCGGCTCGGTACCGGCGTCGCCCTGCTCGCGCTGACCGACCCCATTCGCGCCGCCGAAGACGCGGCCACGGTCGACATCATCTCCGGCGGACGGCTGGAGTATGGCGTGGGACGCGGGAGCATTGCCGAGCACTTCGCTGGCTTCAACGTCAGCATGGGTGATCGCGCCGGGCGATTCAATGAAGCGCTTGCGGTGATCCAGCAAGCCTGGGGCGATGGCCCGGTGAACTTCGAAGGCGACCACTTCAGCTACCGCAACGTGCAGGTCGTGCCTAAGCCAATCCAGCGTCCGGGACCACCGTTACGAATGGCTGCCAACAGCGATGAATCATTCGTCCGCGCCTGCAACGAACAGTGGCGCGTCTTCGCCAGTCCGATTACCGCCTTCGAAGATGACCTCGACCGCCGCTTCGCCATGTACCAGCAAGCAAGACCCGACGCTCCTGCCAGCGACGCTGGTCTCCTGTTGCCTGTACACGTGCACGAGTCGTCGGAAACGGCCAAAGATGAGCTCAGGACCAGTCTGATGAGCTACATGAGGGTCGTCAGCGACACCGGCTTCCGGGGCTGGACCAAACGCGGCGGCGACCCTAATGACCTGCCGCCGCTGCTGGCTCGAAATCGCAACGCTAGCTACGAAGAGGTCATTGACACGCTGTGTGCAGTCGGCAATCCCGACGAAGTCACGGCCAAACTCTCGGAGCTGGGCGCTCGATATGGCGTCGGGCACTTCCTCACCTGGTGCAATGCGGGCGGGATGGTCCCCAACGATCAGGTGACCAGGTCCATGAGCCTGTTCATGAAGGAATGCGCGCCCAACATCACTGTCTGACGACATCAGCGTCGGGCAGTCGCTGTCGCATCACATCAATCGCTTCAGGGTTGCTGTCGATCAGCAGATACCGTCGGTCTAGCGCCAGCGCAGCTTCACCTACGGTCCCACTTCCCGCAAACGGATCCAGGACGAGTTCGCCCGTCTCGCTCGATGCGCGGATGATTCGCTCCGCAAGTGCCATTGGCTTTTGCGTGGGGTAGCCGGTTCGCTCGTGAGCATTCGTGCCGACAATCGTGTGCCACCAGACATCTGTGGGTAGCTTGCCGCGCTCTGCTTTTTCCTTACCAACGAGACCGGGCGCCATGTAGGGAATCCGGTCGATCGCATCTTGATCGAATATGTATCGCTCTTTGTCTTTGACGTACACGAGGATGTTGTCATGCTTGGCCGGCCAGCGCCGCTTTGGTCGCCCGCCGAAGTCGTACGCCCAGATGATTTCATTAAGAAAGCAGTCGCGACCGAACATGCTGTCGAGCAGGACCTTCACATAGTGAACTTCGCGCGCATCGAGATGTAAGTACAGGGTGCCGTCGGGTCGTAGGACGCGCCAGAGTTCGGCGAGACGGGGCCGGAGAAACTCGATGTACTGTTCGAACGCATCCGCGTAGGCGTGCGACGACGCCTGCTCAGTCCGATAGCGCCGACCGCCGAATCCGGAACGGTCTCCGTCATCATCCTGGACCGTGCGCAATCGTTGATACGTGCGCACGTTGCCGGTGTTGAAGGGCGGATCGGTGTAGACGAGTTGCACACTCTCGCCGGGCAGCGCCTGCAGGACCGGAAGGTTGTCACTTTCGACAATCCGGCCGGCGCGCTCAGCGGGCACAGTGGACAATCCGCTAACCGGTCCCCACGGCAACAGCGCCTGGCTGGTGCAGTGCCTCGGGGACATCGGTGTTGCCGTACTTGTTGATGCCCCAGCAGACGACTTCGCCGTCCTCGTTCAGCGCACAACTGTGCTCAGCGCCCACTGTCAAGGCGGTAAAGACACCCTCCGGCGGATTCGCCTGACCCCAGACGTCGCGACCCCAGCAGGAGATCTCTCCCGACGCGGTCATCGCGCATGTGTGTTCTCCACCGCAAGACACGGAGACGTATGTGCCGTCTCCGATTTCGAGCTTGCCGTAGTCATCGTCGCCCCAGCAAGTGATTTCGCCCGCGTCGTTCAACGCGCAAGAATGTGCGTATCCCGCCGAGATGGCCACAAACGGACCCTCGGGCGCTTCCGACTGTCCAAAGGCATTCGCACCCCAACAAGAGACCTCGCCAGCTTCGTTGAGAGCGCAGGAGTGGGCATAACCGACGCTGAGGCTCTGCCATTGACCTGTTGGCGGTTCAAGCTGTCCGCTCCGACCGGTACCCCAACAATCAATTGTTCCTTCGAGGGTCAGCGCGCAGGAGAATGAGGCTCCGCTGCCGACCATCTGATAATGACTCACGGTGGGCGGGCTCAGCGCCGATCCCTCTCCCGTGCCCCAACAGGTGTCCCGACTAAAGGCGCCGAACTCATCGCGATCACAGTCACTCTCGCCGATTCTGAATGGAGTCAATCTCGATGCGTCCTCGGGCAGCTCGCTGGCCGGCGCGTCGGTCTGTCCGTATCCGTCCCAACCCCAACAGACCAGCTCATTGTCCTGGTCAACCGCGCAAGTATGTGAGAGGCCGGGACCGATCGAGACAAACGATCCGGCAGGTGCGTCCGACTGACCATCGCCATTCGATCCCCAGCAAGAGGCGCTGCCATCTTCGTCCAACGCACAGGTGTGCAACGCTCCCGCGACAAGAGTGCTAAACGTCCCACCGGGCGACGTCGTCTGTCCGCTGCCGTTCGATCCCCAACAGCGAACGGTGCCATCACTCGTAAATCCGCAGGTATGCGCGTTGCCGGCGCCCACTGCTGAGTAGCTCCCTGGCGGCGGGCTGCTCTGACCATGACCGTCCCAGCCCCAACAACCGAGCTCGCCATCGCCATCGATTGCGCAGGTATGCCAGTCTCCTGCTACAAAGCTCGCATACGCTCCGGGCGGAATGTCCAACTGTCCGTCGCCGCCATAGCCCCAGCAGTGGATCGCGCCTTCGCTGTCCTGGGCGCAACTATGAGCGCCGCCCACATCAAGGGCGACGAATCGTCCATTGGGAGCATCGGTTTGACCAAACAGATTGTCGCCCCAACATGCCACTTCACCAGACGTTGAAAGTGCGCAGCTGTGGCCCGGACCAGAACTCAGAGAAACATACGTCCCGTCCGGCGGCGAGGCCTGTCCGTAGAGGTCCACTCCCCAGCAATCAATCGAGCCGCTGGGGTCCAGGGCGCAACCATGGAGTGAGCCCATGCTGACCGCCACATAGCGTCCCACGGGCGCATCTAGCTGACCCAGGCTGTTGTCGCCCCAGCAGACGATGCCACCGCCAACATTCAGCGCGCAATTGTGACCTGCATCCGCAGTCAGTGTGAGGAACTTGCCCTCCGGCGGATCGTTCTGACCAAACTCATGCGATCCCCAGCATTCGATGGTCCCATCGGCAATCACTGCGCAACTATGGTTGCTACCGAGCCCAAGGAGTTGGGGCGACTTGACCGTGACAGTTCGCAATCTCGGGGGATGCGGAATCGTCACCGCAGTGCTTCCTAGCCAGCGTCCGTGATCGATGTCGGCCGGGATGAATCTCAGCCTGGGTAGCACATCATCGTCGACACCTTCGACGCGGAGGCCAAGTTCCGTGCGTCCATCATCCAGTTGCCGCGCGCGGACAAACAGCGTCCGGCCATCGGCGATGACAATCTCGGAACTCGTTCTCCAATTCGTACTCGTCGTGTTCCGAGATAGGTAACGGAGGTCAGGCAGGTAAGTTCGCTCGCCAATACGCAGGCCAAACTCGCTGCGCTCGCCTTCAACAACTCGAGCAACGATGCGCGCGCTCAGGTCGTCATCGCTAGTCTGAGCAACGCCAGGCTTGACCGATCCCGGCAACGTCAAGAGCGCTACCAACAGCGAAATCCCTAGAAGCCCCAGCGTTAACACGCTGGCAGTCCCTCTGCTGATGCCTGTCCTAGGCATCTGGAAGCTCACGAGGCAAGCTCGAGGAGTCAGGCTCCGACTCTCCACGTCGTTCTGCATCTTCCCGCCGCTCTGCTTCTTCTTCGCGCTTGATACGTCGTTCAGCCTCAGCCTCTTCCAGTTCACGACCGATACCTTCCTCGATCATTTGCTCAACTGGACGTTGCTCAACGGTGGAATCGAAGCCATCATCGAGAATGCTATATCTGCGGCCTCCGAGGTACATCAACGGCTTGTACTCATCATCGTCAAGCGACCACATGCCGGTATTGAAGTCGAACCCATCGGTGTCAGCCTGGGCAGATACTACTTTGCCGATGAACAATGTATGATCGCCCATGGTGTAGAAATCGTGCAACGTACATTCAATCCAGCCGAGGCAACCTTCCAATAGCGGCGAATCGATCTCCTTGCCCTTGAACGTGGGCACGCCAGAGGCCTCAATCTTGTCGCCAATCGTGTTCGACACCATACCCAGCCACTGCGTGTGATTGAGTAGCACCTTGGAGGGAATGTTTATTGCGAACTCTTCGCCGAATTTGATCATGTCGTGAGTTCGGCGAGACGGATGCACCGCGACCGCGACCAGGGGCGGATTGACCGACACCGGCATCACATAGGCGATCGGCGCTGCATTGCCGACTCCGCGCCAATTCGTGGTCACCAGCGCGACCGGCGAGCCGCCGAGTATGCGTCGGGCGTCTTCTTCGAGCATGCGTTTGCGTACCATTGACCAATTCTAGCCGCACGACCCGTTCGGTGAGATACGCTGCGGTGAACGCCCCCGAGATGGAGACGAACGATGGTTGATTTCCACGACAACACCGAAGAAGCCGAATTTCGCGGCGTAGTGCGCTCGTTCATCAGGGACGAGTTCCAGCCGCGCCGAACGAAGATGCGCGAGGAAGCTCGTGCAGCGCAGGCGTTTGATCGCCCTCCCGCCCAACGCGAGTGGGAGAAGCAACTTGCTAACCGCGGCTGGATCGCGCCCGCCTGGCCCAAGCAGTATGGCGGTGCCGGTCTCCCGGTGATGCAGCAGTTCATCTTCAACGAAGAAATGGCCGAAGCCCGCGCCCCGCGACCCGGCGGCATTGCCATCGGCATGGTCGGTCCGACGCTCATCACCATCGGCACCGACGAGCAGCAGGAAGAGCACCTGCCGCCGATCCTTAGTGGAGACGCGATCTGGTGCCAGGGTTATTCAGAGCCGGGTTCGGGCTCCGACCTCGCCTCCCTGCAGACTCGAGCCGTCAAGGACGGCGACGACTTCGTCATCAACGGACAGAAAATCTGGACCTCGGGTGCACACAAGTCGGACTGGATGATCCTGCTCGCCCGCACCGATCCCGATGCGCCCAAGCACCGAGGCATTACCTACTTCGTCCTCGACATGCATTCACCGGGCGTCTCGACGCGACCGCTGGTCAATATGGCCGGGACACACGAGTTCAATGAGGTCTTTTTCGAGGATGTCCGTATCCCGCAGCACAACGTCCTGGGCGAGGTCAACCGCGGCTGGTACGGCGCTGTGACCACGCTCGACTTCGAGCGTTCCAGCATCGGCTCGGCCGTCGGCATGCAGCAGTCGGTCGAGGACATCATCCGCTACGCCAAGGACAACCGAGGCGGTGTCTCAACCGTCGACAAGCGCGAGACGCAGCTCGCCCTGACCGACCGCTACATCGAAACTCAGACGGCGCGGATGATCTCGTACCGGATCGTCTCGATGCAGAACCAGGGCCTCATTCCCAACCACGAGGCTTCGATGGCAAAGTTGTTCGCGATGGAACTGAACCAGCGCATCCAGAGCACCGCCGTCAAGGTGCTGGGCCTGCACGGCCAGCTCCAGGGCAAGGACGCGCCGCGCCGAGGCCGACACGCCTACGCCTTCATCCGCAGCATCGCGAACACGATCGAGGGCGGAACCTCCGAGATCCAGCGAAACATCATCGCGACACGCGGTCTGGGCCTGCCCAGGGGATAAGTCAGACGGGTACCATTGAGCCTGGAGATGACAATGTCCAGGAAGCCCACCCGAAACGGCACAGACCCTGGGGACGCAAGCCAGCGCCCCGACTGGTACGTGCCAATCGCGCCTATGGAGGACGACGGGCAAACCGTGCAGGAACTGCTGCAGAAGCTGGAAGTCGTCGTCGAACCAGGTGATTTATCGGATGATCTGCGCGCGGAGCTCGCAGAGTATCTCGATCAGTTCCTCCTACCTCGTCCATCTCCGTGACTCCACCAGAGCCGATCTTCGTTGACAGTGTGCATTTCATCGCCTTGTACGCGAAAAACGACAATTGGGGCGAAGCTGCACGCCAGGCGGCAAGATCATTGCATCCGCATCAACGTCTGGTCACTTCACACGGCATATTGAGCGAAACCCTTGCGCACTTCGCACGTGCTTCTAGGTCATTTCGATCGCGGCTCGCCATGCAGCTTCGACAACTAACGCATGATTCTCAGTACACCGTCGTCACCCAAAACCGGAGTCTGATGGAAAGCGCACTCGATGCGTACGGGAACGAATTTGCCAACTCCTCACTCTCCCTGCAGGACTGCGTTGCGATTCTGATTATGCGCGAGTACGGCATCACCTCGATCCTCACAGCCGATCAAGAGTTCACTCGTGCCGGTTTCACGCCGTTGCTTCGCCGCTACGTCGATTGAAGTCTTTGCCCTAGCCGTGCCGCTCAACCAACAGTCAGATTGGCCTGTAGGTCCTCGGGCTGGACCTGTCCGGGCGCGTTGAACCAGGCGGCAAGGCCAACCACGAGGTCACCTGCGTCGCCACAACCGATTCGAACACTGGCCGACTGCCAAGCAGCGTTCAAGTAGATCCCGCCGCGTCGCTGACCAGGGATACGTCGCTGAAAAATCAAATCGTCCGGCTCTCGCGGATCGTGGATGATCAATCGCGCGGCCCCGCTGACATCGGAAACTACTGCGGCGATTCCCGCGGCGGCTGAGTCATCACCCCTGGTCGCAACAATCCATGTCCGCTGAGTCAGCGGAACGCCGACCTGATCCAACCGATCGCAGATCAACCCGACGAGTCTCGAAGCCAAATCCGGATTGAGTTGGTCGGAGACTGCGACTGCCACATAGTCGTCGTACTCGACCGAAAGAGCTGCAAGTGCTGCTTCCACATCGCTCATCAGCGACCTGCCTCTTCCAGCAACCAGCCGACGACTCGTTCGCCAATCAGTTCGGAGTCGAACGTGGGTGTGTGTTCGCCACCAACAATGCGCCAATGCTCAATGGTTACGCCCTCGGCGCATCCCTGACGATAGCGAACAACCCTTGTGTCAACGCCCTGAATCGCGACGTCAAGATCGATGTCATCCAACGTTTCGGCGTTGTTGAAGTCACATCCCAGTCGCCTCGCCCATCGCATCACGGTTTCGGGAGCTCTCGGGTATTCGTCGCCGTCGTAAAGGATGACGTCATCCGCGTCGCCGTGGATCTGCAGCATTGAGACGGGCGCGGCATCGGCGCAACGCGACTCATCGGAGAACGTGGTTCCGGCGAGCGAGACGATACCTGCCAGCCCTGGCAAGCTCTCGCAGGCGAGTCGAAACGACATGAATCCTCCGTTGGATTGCCCGACAGCGTAAATCGAACCGAGACGGACGAGCTCCGACGCCTCGTCGATCAGGGAGCGCAAGTACTGCACGTCGTCTACTTCCGAATCCTCGAAGTCGCAACAGTAGTCTGTGGCGTTCCAGAAGCGATTGCCATCGCTGTCTCGCGTGCCGTTGGGCATCAGCAACAGGAAACGATCAAGATTGACTCGCGGAATCAGGCCCATGTACTGCGAGTGCTCCCAAACATTCGACCCGTAACCATGAAGCGCAATGATCAACGGAAGTTCCTGCGAAGGATCGGAGCCGAATGGTGCGACGAGGGCAGCGCGGCGGCCTTCCAGATCGAGGCCATAGACCGTGTGATCGGACGCTAGCTGTTGTGTGGCGTCCTCAAAGGTCGGCTCGGTTTCACCGAAAAAAAACAGGTAGCCCAACGCGACGATGATTGCGATCAACGGAACGCCGAGACCGAGGATGCCTAACTTGCGCAGCATCGACCGCTAGTTCGTCCGCGAATCGTTGAACAGCCAGTTGAGCAGATGGTCGGGCCAGTCCTCATGGAAGTCCGGGAAGTGGTTTCCACCTTCGATCGTCCACAGTTCAATCGTGATTCCATCGCTGCAGCCTGCTCGGCGCCTCTCTACGGAAGTCTCGGATCCATCAATAGCACGCTCCAGATCGATGTTGGCGAGCGCTTCCGCCGACGCATCCCGACAGTCGGCTCGCCCTGCCCAACGGTCGACCAGCTCCACAGCGCCGGGATATCCGCCAGCGTATTCGAGCGTGCCGGCGTATGGGATCTGCATGTCATCCGTGCCGTGGATTTGAAGCAGGGAGATGGGGCCTGCGTCTTCGCAGCGCTCCAGATCGCCATAGGACGAGCCGGCCAGGCTGGCGATCGCGACCAGGCCATCCAGACCGTCGCACGCGAGCCGATAGGCCATGAATCCGCCATTGGAGTATCCGACGACGTATACGCCTGAGATATTCACTGTCTCCTGGGCCTCCTCGACCAGGCTGGTGATCCAGGCGTAGTCATCAAATCCACTGCCGTAGAAGTCGCAGCAGCCGTCAGCCCCATTCCAGAACTGGTTGCCAGCCTGATCGACCGTGCCCTGAGGCGTGATCAATGCAAAGTGGTACTGCAGGATCCGATCCGACAGTCCGAAGAACCAGTCCTGCGCCTGGGCATCACTGCCATATCCATGGAGCGAGACGACGAGTGGAATCGGTTCTGCACCACGGTCGGCAGGGAACATCAGCGATACCATGCGTTCTCCGCCGATGGTCCGTTGCTCAATCTCAGATAACGACTCGTCAGCCGCACCCAGACCCTCATAACGCTCGGTTAGCCACTTCAGGATTCCCTCGGTGAACTGCGTATCCCAGACGATCGGTACATGGCCACCTTCCTCGATCGTCCAGAGCTCCGTGACCACACCATCCGCACACTCACTGGACCAGCGCCAGACCGTGGTTTCGTCGCCCTCAACTGCCGAGTCGGTGTCGATTGGCGGTCGCTTCTCGGCGGCTTCGATGTCGCAACCGGCACGTTCCGCCCATCGCAGCACCGAACCTTTGGCGCTCGGCACGGGTCTGCGATGAGGATCGGGATGTGTTGGCAACCGTCCGCCTTCATAGAGGACCAGTGCGTCCTCGGTGCCGTGAATCTGCAGCACCGAGAGCGGCGTCGGTACCCGACATTCCGCCCCGTCGGAGTGTGCGCCGCCAGCCAGACTGACGATGGCTGTCAGGCCCTCAACATCCTCGCAGGCCAGGCGATAGGCCATGAACCCGCCGTTGGAGTGTCCGACGGCGAAGACCTGATCGAATGCAGCGATGGTTCGCGCCTCATCGATCAGGGACTTGATGTAGCCAACATCGTCGGTCTCAGCGCCGAAAATGTCGCAGCACTCGGGTGTGCCGTTCCAGAAGCGAGCGATGTTGCGATCCTGGGTACCGTTGGGAAGCAGCAACCCAAAACCACGCTTGTCAACCTCACTAGAGAAGCGGAAGTAGCCATCGGCCTCTGCTGCATTACTCCCGTAGCCGTGGAGCAGGACGATGAGCAGTCGCGGTTCCGCCCGATCAGCGCCTTTGGGCAACAGCAACGTCGCCGGTCTGTCCACACCGATTACGAGCTTGGTTTCTTCCTCAGGCTGTGCCTGCTGCTGTGCATGCTGCTGGTCTTGCTGCTCGGATTGCGCCGGCTCGGCCTGATCGGGCTGATCGGGCTGATCGGCATGTTGCTGCTGGCCTTGATCGGCGGTGTCTGCGACTTGCTCAGTTTGATCTTGCCCAGTCGACTGCTCAGGCGCCGGCGATTGCGTCTCTTGCTTTGCTGCGTCTGCTTGCTGCTCAACAGAAACCGTCTGGGCCTGTTCCTCCGCCTGGCGTTCTTCGCGCTCGTCCCCGCTGCAGCCCATGACGACCAACGCCGCGAAGAGCAATCCCAGCAGGAGCATCACAATTGGGCGCATAGAAGTCAGCCTATCGGCAGGAGTCAATCGCACCATGCCTTGGGACCGCCCCTTCGGACCGAGACTTCGGACTACATAGCCGACTGTTAGCCTTGCGGCGCACGGGCAGATGCCTGAATGCAGCCGATTGGAGCCGACAATGCGACGCGCTGCCTGGAATACCGACCGATCATTGAGCGTCCACGACGATCCCCAGCGAGCGCCCGGCGAGGGCGAAGTCCGCGTCCAGGTCGTCAATGCAGGTATCTGCGGTTCCGACTTGCACTGGTACCGAGGCGACTTCGAGCCAACCTCACTGCGAACGCCAGGCCACGAAATCGGTGGCATTGTCTCGGCCGTCGGTGCAGGCGTCGATCACGTCAAAGAAGGCGATGTTGTCGGCGTCGAGCCGTTGTTGCGCTGCGGCGAGTGCGGACACTGCATTTCCGGTCACTACAACCAGTGCCAGGTCGCCGGCGGACTGATCGGCATCGCGGTGGACGGCGGCATAGCCCAGGACGTCTTCGCCCCGGCGCCGGCGGTCTTCAAAGCGCCTCGAGGCATCGACGGCGAAGTCGCGGCTATGGCCGAACCGCTGGCCTGCGGAGTCCACGGCTACAACATGGCCACGCTCGGACAGGGCGAGACCGTTCTGGTCATTGGCGCCGGCACCATCGGGCTCACTGCCCAGCTCGCCGCCCAGGCCGCCGGAGCCAACGTGATCGTCCTCGCCCGACACCCACATCAGCAGGAGTCAGCGCGCCAACTCGGCGCTGCCGAAGTGATCGGCGAGGACGAGGCCGGCCAACAGCGACTGGAAGAATTGACCCGAGACGACGCCATCGACGTCGTCGCCGAATGCGTCGGCGGCCACGCTGACACCATCCGCCAATCAGTAGACGTTGTCCGTCGGCTGGGACGTGTGATCGTGCTCGGAGTCTTCGCCATCGACAACGCCGGCTTCAACCCGCTCACGCTGCTGGGCAAAGAGATCACCATGGTCGGCGCAGTCACCTACGGAGCCATCGGCGGTCGAGCGCCCGACTATCAGCAGGCGTTGGAAGTTCTCACCGGCTGCACCGAAGAAGCGCGCTCGCTAATCACACACCGCTACGGTCTCGACGACGTCAACAAAGCCTTCGATACTGCGCTCAACAAGTCGTCGAAGTCAATCAAGGTGCACATCACACCGAACGCATAAGCGCGAAATCGCATCAGAGGTTTACTAGCACTCCCATTTGCTCCCCCTTGCAGGGGGAGCTGTCGCGAAGCGGCTGAGGGGGTCTCTCCCCTTCCGCCCCCTTTTGTCTCTGCGTGACATCTCCCTCCGTAAGCGGGGGGAGCAAACTCAATCACACCTACTAGCTGACATGCTGTCTAGAAAATCGCCAGAGGATTCGCCGGACTGCCAGTACCACCGATGATCCTCAACGGACTGAGCACAAACTGGAACTCGTGGCGGCCGTAGCGGTTTGCAGCTTCAGCGACATCCTCGAGCTGCATGTTGTCCATCAGCCAGAGTCCCATGTGCACGATTCCGACCGCGTGGATTGGTATGCCCAGCGTTTCGTAGCCCGATGGGTTGACATCGGTAGCGGTGTCGGCGCCGATCACGGCTGCTCCGCGCTCGTGCAGCCAGGGCAGACAGGCGACGTGGTAGCCGGGGAAGCCGGTTTCCAGCAGCGCCTCGCGTCCGACCTGCCGCTTGCGTTTGCCGTAGCCCGTACGCAGCAGGACGGCGTCGCCCTCGCGGACGCGGACGCCCTGCCGCTCTTCAGCCGCTTCCAGATCCTCGGGGAAGACGCCCTCGCCCGGCTCCATCCAGTCGACGCCCTTGGCTGCTGCCACATCCAACAGCACGCCGCGCGTGACGATGCCATCGCGTAGCTCGGTGATCGGCAGGTTCGTTGCTCCGCCGGTTGCATTCACCAGGCGCGCCGGCTGGCCGTTGTACATCTTGCCGTCCCAGAAGATGTGACAGAGGCCGTCGAGATGGGTGATCGCGTAGCCGTGATAGACCAGCCCAAAGAACTCCATTGCGCCGCCCATGCGCGAGACGCCGGCCTCAGCAATGGCCGCTGCCGATTCGCCGGTCGCGACCATGAACCGCTGCGGCGTGCCCATTGCATGGTCAGGCTGATGGGTGTTCTCGATGTCCCAGGCGCAAGAGACCGAAACGCCTTCCGAGACCAGCCCTGCAGCAGCCTTGCGCACCTCGGGAGTGACCAGGTTGAGCGTGCCCAACTGATCATCGTCGCCCCAGCGTCCCCAGTTGGAGAGCGAGTCCATCATCGCCATCACTTCAGCTTCAGTCGGAATACTCGGCATTCGGAAGTCCTTTCAAGGTCAGATTGACGTGGTCAGGCTACTCGTTGGCCGACCTGTTAGCGTTGCCTGCGGACAGACGAACACTCATTCAGCACAAGGAATCCAACCATGACCGACGCACCGATTGGTGGATGGAACGAACCAAAATTTGACGCAGTCCGCGAGGCCTTTGCGACCAACTTTGCCGAGCATGGCGAAGTCGGCGCGGCCGTCGCCGTCTACCTGAATGGCGAGCCAGTCGTCGACCTCTGGGGCGGCTGGTATGACACCGACCACGAGCGCGAGTGGGACCGCAACACGCTGGTCAACGTCTTCTCGACGACCAAGGGTCTGGCCGCGTTCTGCGCGCACCGATTGGCCGAGCAAGGCCTGCTCGACTTCGACGCGCCGGTCGCCGAGTATTGGCCCGAATTCGCTCAGGCTGGCAAGGGCGACATCCCTGTCCGCTGGTTGATGTCGCACCGCGCCGGCATGGCCGCCGTGCGCCGACCGCTGGTGATGGAAGACCTGTACAACTGGGACACCATGTGTGAGGCGCTGGCTGAACAGGAGCCCTGGTGGACGCCGGGTGAGCAACATGGCTACCACGCATTGACTTACGGCTGGCTCGTAGGCGAAGTCGTGCGGCGTATCGATGGCCGCTCAGTCGGCAACTACTGGCGCGAAGAGTTTGCAGGACCGCTCGGTCTCGATGCGCACATCGGCACCGGGGCCGAGTTTGACGGCCGCATCTCAACACTGATGGACGCGCCCGTCGATCCCGAAGCGCCGAATATCATCGACGTCTTTGGTGGGCCCGACAGTGTCGGCGCGGCAGCCTTCTCGAATCCACCACTCGGCGGTCCCGATGACCAGAACATCACCGCCAGCCGGGGCTGGCGAGGAGCGGAAATCCCAGCCGCCAACGGTCACGCCACGGCACGTGCGCTAGCCCGCGTCTACGGCGGAGCAGCCAACGGCGGCAGCATCGACGGGATCCACGTGATCAATCCCGAGACGCTGGACAACGCGTTGGTCGAGCAGTCCTTCGGCCCGGATACTTGTCTGCAGATCGAGACTCGTTTTGGTCTCGGCTGGATGCTGACCTCCGAGTTCATGCCGCTCGGACCGAACCCGCGCGCATTCGGACATCCCGGCGCCGGAGGCTCCCTCGGCTACGCCGACCTCGACGCCGGCATCGGCTTCGGTTACACGATGAACCAGATGCAGCAAAACCTTAGCGGTGACCCCCGTGTCAACGGCCTGATCGACGCAATCTATGGGTCGTTGTAGGCGCTCGCTCATTTGGCGCTGGAGGTGCCACACTCTTGCCTCTCTCCCCGCGCTCGGTGAGGGAAGTGCTGAAGGAGGGTTTGGTCTGAACCATCTGCGCACGTTGCAGATTGCAAGCCGTAGCGATCAAACCCATGTCAGACCGCCGTTCCTTGAATAAGCAAGTAGTGCCACCTTTATGGCCAGAGGAACTGGTTGGCTGGCTGCTTCTCCTTTCAGTCGTGCTGGCCGCGACGCATGCGTTCGGTGTGTACCTTGCGGCCTATGGCGCTAATGACTTGCTAGAGTGGCTGCCTCACGCGCCCGCTGGAGATGCCGGGATCCACTCACTGGTTGCCGTCATTGAGGTTGCCTTAATGCCGCTGACGGCTCTTGTGGCCGCCTGGACGCGGTTCGGCGCCGAGCGGATTCGGGGGCTGCGCGACACTGGGATCGGCCCATGGTTGCCGCTGATCATGGCGATCAGCATCATCGGCCTGGCGACCTATATGTGGTGGACACTCGTCAGTCCGCAGCCCGGGTCCAGATCGGACGGATTCGGACTCCCGCGCTGGTTCGGCGCGGCGCTCGCCGTCGCGTTCACCGTCATCTGGCTGCCGCTCTTCCCGCGCGTGACATCGATCCTGGCCGGGATGATCGCGGGACCCATCGTCGTAGCCCTGTTCGGATACATATTCTATGGTTCGGTCTTTGCCGATCATGGCTCGAAACTCTGTAATCATGAGAGCTGTGGAATCGAAGCTCTGATTGCGACAATCTTCGCAGCGCAGCTCGGATTCTTTGTCTTGGTCCGCCACAAGTTATCTCTGTTGTGGATTGCGTCGGTCGGCGGCACGCTCACTTTCGCGCTGGCCACAAACAGCGAAGGTGTCGGGCTGCTGTCGCTCGTACTGCTCTTCGTATGGGTTCCGATCGGGCTAGCGCTGGTTGGACAGCTCAAGGCGAGACCGGCGCTGTGCTTTGTCGTGAGTGCCCTGGTGGCCGGAGGACTGGCCGTGTCGGGTGCGCGGTTCTAGAAGGCTGCTGAAAAAGGGCATGTGAGATCTTGAAAGAGGTATTGGACCGATAGACGAAGGAGGTCTGCGATACGCGGCGAGAGTGAGCGGCAGGCTTCGATGATGTTGGGGCTGACGCCGGCATCGACTATACGATGAACCAGATGGACAATGCGCTGTACGTGGATCCTCGGGTCAGTGCCCTCATCGACGCAATCTACGCCTCGTTGTAGGCGCTCGCTCATGTAGCGTCGGAGGTGCCACGCTCTGGCCTTTCTCCCTGCGCTCCGCGAGGGGAGATGCCGAAAGCCTGCCCCGCACTTGATGCGGGGGCAGAGGGGGTCCCAAGAGTCGGAGGCAGGACATGACCACCCCAATCAACGGCTGGAACGACGCACGATTCGACGCCGTCCGCGAAGCGTTCGAGAGCAACTTCAGCGAGCGCGAAGAGGTAGGCGCGGCCGTCGCTATCTATCTCAATGGCAAACCCGTCGTTGACCTCTGGGGCGGCTGGTACGCACCGGACCAGGAGCGGGAATGGGACCGCAACACCCTCGTCAACGTGTATTCCTCGACCAAAGGATTGCTTGCCTTCTGCACTCACCGACTGGTCGAAGAAGGCAAGCTCGACCTCGACGCGCCCGTGGCCGAGTACTGGCCTGAGTTCGCCGCCGCCGGCAAGGAATCAATCCCCGTCCGCTGGCTGCTTTGCCATAAGGCAGGAGTGGCGGCAATCTCAAAGCCGCTCGTGCAAGAAGACATGTACAACTGGGAGACCATGACCACAGCCCTGGCCGAGCAAGAGCCGTGGTGGACTCCCGGAGAGAAGCACGGCTATCACGCGATGACCTTCGGCTGGCTCGTCGGAGAGGTCATCCGGCGAGTCGACGGCCGTTCGATCGGCCACTACTTTCGCGAGGAGTTTGCCGCGCCGCTTGGACTCGATGTGCACATCGGCACCGGTCCCGAGTTCGATGCCCGCATCTCGACCGTGATCGAACCACAGATCGCCGCTGAGTTCCCGCCCACCAGCGACCTCTTCGGCGACCCCGACAGCGTCGGCATCGTCGCGGTCATCAACCCTCCGGTCTTCAATCCCGGAGGCCCCGCAGTTGCCTCCCAGCGGGCCTGGCGAGCTGCCGAGATCCCCGCCGCCAACGGACATGCCACCGCAAGGGGGTTGGCACGGATCTACGGCGGCGCGGCCAACGGCGGCCAGATCGACGGCATCCACCTGCTCAATCCCGAGACGATGGCGCAGGGCATCACCGAGCAGGCCAACGGACCCGACACCTGCATCGGAATCGATACCCGCTTCGGCCTCGGCTGGGCACTGACCGGTGAGTCTACCCCGTACGGCCCCAACCCAAGAGCCTTCGGCCACCCCGGAGCCGGAGGCTCCCTCGGCTACGCCGACCTCGACGCCGGAATCGGCTTCGGCTACACCATGAACCGAATGGGAACCGAAGTCGCCCACGACATCCGAGCCGCCGCCCTGATCGACGCCCTGTACGAATCGTTGCAGTAACCCCTGTCCTTGCCCCGCACAGACTCTTGGTTGACTCAGCCTGGCTAAGGAACCAGATCAAGAGACGCGGCAGCGGTGTCTCGTTTCCCGCAGCTCTCGGGTGTCGATGCCGCAACACAAGTCAAGCCGACCCGCTCTCATAGGTTGCTATCGGCAGTACGCTTGTTCTGTTACTCACTCACGAACGGAGTAAGCCGTGACCTATGCTCTTCACTCGGCCCAAACGAACTCTGCTGTTCCCCTGAGCACTTCGCGCTCCGGTTTTCAGTCACAACCTGAAGAAACCCGAAAAAACCTGAAAGAACCTGAAACCTTACATCCTCGATCTTCAGCAAAACACTGGACTTCCGCCCCTTCCCGCCTCACAGAAAAAAGTTCTCCGAAAAACCTGAAAGTCCCCAAGTCTTCCCGTCAAACACCGATTTATCCCCGTACAGCGTTCACCCAAAGCCGATCGCAATCGAACAAAATCGAACGAACCAGAACGCCAAAACGCACGAACTGCCGTCCACAGCAAGGAACTCGACGCAGGCCGACGAAAATTCATCCCACCCCGAACGATCAACTCTTCCTGCCGAGCCGGAACACCACTAGACGCTCGCCAGATCCTCAGCGATTACTCCGTCGTCGGCCAGCCTTGAGATCTGCGATGAGCTCATGCCCAGAAGTTCTCCGAGGACGTAGTGATTGTCTTCTCCGTAGAGCGGCGCTCCCCGATCGATGGGGCCTCCCATGAATGGTGGGGTTTCGCTCCACTTGACGGGGACTTCTTTGGTTGGCCAGGGACCCATTTCTGAGTGCTCGACCTCGGTTAGCCAGTTGAGGTGGCTGAGCTGTGGATCGGCCTCGACTCGGTCCTGGGCGTCCTGGCAGACTCCGGCGGCGACTCCGGCTTCCTGGAGGCGATGCATCAGGTCCCAGCGGTCGTGCTGGCGGGTCCACTCTGTGATGTGCCGGTCCAGTTCGTCCTGATTGGCGAGGCGGTCGGCGAGGCTGGCGAAACGGTCACTGGTGGCCCACTCCGGGTCTCCCATGACCCGGCGCAACGACTGCCAGCCGGGCTCGTCGAAGCAGGCGAAGGCGATCCAGCGATCGTTGGACTCGACATCGTCGCGACACTTGTATGCGCCATGCGGCGCAGCCGGCTTGTAGGGCGAGCGGTTGCCGTAGCGCTGCCAGACCTTGCCGTTGGCCGACCACTCGAGCACCGAGGTGCCGTTCAGGTATATGCCCGCGTCGACCTGCGAGGAATCGATCCACTGGCCCTTGCCGGTGCGGTCGCGGTAGTAGATGGCGGCCATCATTGCGTTGGCCAGGTTGTAGGCGCCGAACCAATCGAGATAGCTGTAGCCCCAGCCGGCAGGCGCGTAGGGCTCAGGCAGGCCGGACAGTTCGGAGATCCCGGCGAAGGAGGCGGCAATCGGTCCAACGGTGCGGTAGCGACCGTAGACGCCGACCTGTCCCATGCCCGACTGCGAAAGATAGATGATGTCCGGCTTGATCTCCTTCATCACTTCATAGCCGAGACCCCAGCGCTCCATCACGCCGGGCGAGAAGCCCTCGGCCACAATGTCGCTGACCGCGACAAGCTGCTTGGCAATCTCGAGGCCTCGCGGATCGCGCAGGTTGAGAGAGAGTCCGCGGTGTCCGGCGTGGAAGTCGTTGAACTGCCCGGATCGGTTGATCGTGGAGTTGTCGGGCGGCAACGGACCCTCGTTGACGCCGAGCGCCTGTCGAGCTGCCTTGCCGCCCTGCGGGAACTGCGCCATGCCGACGCGCAGGTCCATGTTCTGATGCCACTCGACCTTGATATCTTCAGCGCCCAGGGCGGAGAGGAATCGGGGTGCGCCGCCTGAGGCGAGCCACCAAGTGAAGTCGAGGATGCGCACGCCGTCGAGGGGGAAGGGCGTGCCCCAGCGGGAGAGGGACTCCCCCTCTTGGGGAGCTGCTACAGGCCGGCTGACGGGGCCCCCTCCGTCACTTCGTGACACCTCCCCCAAAGGGGGAGGCCCGAGCTCGGAGAGGATTTCGTCGTTGTGCTCGCCGAGCAGGGGAGCGCGCGGGCCGACCTTCCATGAGGTCTCGGACGACACCCACTTGCTTGACGTGTAGATGAACTCCGCTTCGTGTTCAGGATGTTCAACCTTGGAGAAGCTGCCTCGTTCCCACCAGTGAGGATCGAGAGCGTTCTCGTGCGGCTTGCGCAGCGGCGCCCAGAGGTGTCCGAGGTCCTGCGCGTCGCGCCAGGGCACGTCCTCGAAACGGAACTTGCGGATCAAGCGTTGCGAGACCTCCTGCAAATGCGCCGCTGTTTCGCCTCTCGACCTGGTGCTGGCTCCACCCGTCTCTGGTGGCGTTTCCTTGAGGTCGGCGGACATGTCGTACTCGTCGAGGAAGTCGATCAGCGATTGCGAGCGTCCGCGAGGCAGCGCCATGACCCAGCGTCCGTCCTTCGTCGGACCGATCATCGGCAGCGGCGAGACGACTTCGGCCGCGTGACGGCAAGTCTGGCGGAAGTAGCGGGCGCGTCGGTAGACCCAGCTCATCAAGTCGAGCTCGGTGTTCTTGGCGACGGCGTCGTGGACGGCGGTGTGGAGCGTCTGGGCGCGGCCCGATCGGTGACGGTCAATCAACGCCGCGATGGCATTCATGCAGGTCAGCTCGCCGGCGATGTGATAGGCCTGCCACATCTGCGGCGCAATCGGCGGAGTGTCGTAGGTGCCGTCGGGCTGCGGGTCGTAGCCGCAGTTCATCATCGGGCCACCCAGCGCCAGGTGCACGAGGTCTGAGCCACGAAAATCGGCCCACGGGCCCGAGTCGCCAAACGGCGACATCCGCGCGATCACGATGTCCGGATTCGCCTCGCGGATTGCGTCTTCATCTGGACCGTGGATATCGATATCCGTCTTGGGCCGCGCGTCTAGGAAGAGGTCGGCCGTCTCAAGCAGAACAAGCAGCGAGGAACGACCCTCCAGAGACTCAAGGTCCAGCGTGACCGAGCGCTTGCCGATGCTGTAGTGCCACCAATAGAGCGACCGCTCAGGGCCCGGTTCGTCCTCATAGAACGGGCCGATGTTCCGTGTCGAGCAGCCTTCGGGTGGCTCGACCTTGATCACGTCGGCGCCGAGACCAGCCAGCAGTTTGCCGGCGTAGGCGGAGACTTCATCTCCAATCTCAATCACGCGAACGCCGTCGAGGAGATGTGAGTCAGTGCTGGTCATGCAAAATCCTGGGCTTTGCTGTCTGCTTGGATGATATGAGCAGAACCGAGACTAACCAGCCGACTCGAGCATCACTCTCACCTCTGGGGCGAGTTCGTAGCGTGTCGCTTTGCCTCGGCCCAGCCGAACCACCAGCGACGCCTCCGCGAGCGTATTGAGGTCGGTAAATGCTGTTGGCCGGGCGCACTTGGTAATTTTGGCGTATTGAGAGCTGGAAAGCTGACCGATCTCCTGCAGCGAGTTCAACCCAACTACTCGACGGTCGTTAATCGCGGACTGGAAGTTGGATAGCAGTGCGAGTCGTCGTTGCTGAAACGTGTTCGCCCGAGCCTCGAGTTGTCGAACTGCGTCGGCGATCACTTCGGTGTGAAAGCGGACAAAATCGGTGACATCGACCTGCTCGGCGAATGTCGTTCCCTGTGAGTTCTGCAACGCCTCAAAGTACTCGCTGCGGCGTCTCCGCATAACGCTGCTCGGTGAGATCATTCCGTCGACATCGGACTGGCGTATCGCCAGAATCAGATCCGCGAGCAGCCGCGCGATCCGTCCGTTGCCATCGACGAATGGCCGAATACTGAGCAAGCCAAAGTGTGCTTGGGCTGCGGCAATCTCAGGCTCTTCGTGACGCAGCCATTGTCCAATCTGAGAGATGAATCCTGACATCAGCCCCGCCACCCACGTTGGCGGTGGACCGGTGTATGTAAACCGCCGAGCAGCCGTCTTAGTGATCCTCGAACTGCCCCGGCGGAATCGCCCAGCCAGTTCCGGTCCTCGGCCTGGCAAACTCTCAAACAAGATGGTGTTCAGCATCCGCAATAGGCCGACGTCAACCTCGATCGTCTCATCACTTGACAGACTTTTGACAAGGCGATGTGCACGTTCCGCATTGCGCGCTTCTCTGCGCTGGTGATCGAATGAAGAGTCATCGAGCGTGGCAAGTTGAACAGTCGCCAAGTCGAGTGGATCCTCTTTGAACGACACAGAACCATGAGCGCTTCGAATTCGCGCGTGGCGACGAAAAGAGTCTTCAAACCCGTCCGGAACCATGTTCCGAGCAATCTCGCTGCGTTGCCGGATGAAAGCCAAGTGTTGATCGGTCAAATCGTCGGCACGTCGTGCGAGCACGAGTTGCATCGGCATTTTCGCATACTCCAAATACATGTTCGATAAAACAAATCGACATGCGCAAATGCGCATGTCGGGATACACGGATGATTGCGGTAATGCGTGCTCCTATGCCCTAGGCAGACCTAGCCCTCTTGTGGCGATGACGTTTCGCTGGACTTCTGAGGTTCCGCCTCGGATAGTGGCTGGGACCATGCCGACGAAGTTTCTTGTGAACGTGCTCGCCGGAGGGGAATCGCTCCAGGTTTGGGCGTGCAGGCCGAAGACCTTGGTCGCGGTCAGCGCAAGTCTCTGACTCAGCTCTGAGGCGAACAACTTCGCTGTGGAGGCCTCATAGTTTGGGACGAGTCCTGACGACTGCATCGAGATGATGCGGAAGCTGAATTGGTACAGCGTCTCGGTTTCCACCCAGCGATCAACGATTTCCTGACGCAGTTCAGGCGTGACTCGCTCTCGGGCGCCCTGGTCGTTGTTCTGGATGTGCGTGATCAACTGTCGGAGTTGTCGACGGGCGGCGACTGCGCCCCCGATGTTCGAGCGCTCGAAGTCGAGCAGCGTCATGCCGACGTACCAGCCGCGATTCAGCTCACCGACGAGATTGCTGGCCGGGATTCGCACATCCTCGAAAAAGACCTCATTGAAGTAGTGGTCTCCGTTGATGTTGATCAGCGGTCGCACGGTGATGCCCGGCGTCTTGATGCTGTCAATCATGACAAAGGAGATACCGCGATGCTTGGGCGCGTCGGGATCGGTGCGGACCAGTGCGAACATCGCGTCGGCGGTGTGCGCGGCCGAAGTCCAGATCTTCTGCCCATTGATGATGAAGTCATCGCCATCACGCACGGCGCGGGTCGTGAGCGAGGCGAGGTCGGAGCCGGAGCCCGGCTCGCTGTAGCCCTGCGCCCAGGTCACTTCACCGTTGAGAATCGGCGGCAGGTACTGCTCCTTCTGCTCGTCCGAGCCGTGGACGATCAGGGTCGGTCCGAGCATGTTCACGCCCGAGCCTCCGACGCCTGGAGCGCCCGACTCGGCCAGTTCCTGGTTGAAGATGAACTGTTCCATCGGCGAGAGACCGCCGCCGCCGTACTCGGACGGCCAGTGCGGCGCGACCCAGTGACGCTCGGCGAGCGCGGCGTGCCAGTCGACTGCGGCCGACAGCGCAAGCGGGTCATCCGACTTGCGGTCGTTTTCCCAAGCTCGTTCCGGCATCGCACCTCGAGCAGCGAAGTCGCGATAGCGCTGGGGCAAGCGCTGGCCGATCAGGGTCGCGACTTCGTCGCGGAAGGCGGCTTGTTCCGGTGTGTCTCGCCAATCCACAGTCGCCTCCGCTCGTCTACTCAGGCTCGATCGAGTTAGCCCTAGAGGCCCAGTTAGAGACCTGGCTAGAGTCCTGGCACCGCAAGCGCGACTGCGGCCTGAATCTCGTCCAGCGTCCGGTTGACGCTCATCCCGATCAGGTCCATACGAGCGAGCTGCTCGACACGGGTTTCAACGCGCTCCAGGTACTCGCGTGGCAGCAGCAGTTCAAGCAAGCGGCTGGCTCGGGCGAGGCCGATCAGCGCGACGACGTCCGGCTCGGGGATCTCATCGGAAAGCAGCGTGTCGATCAACCGGCGCTGCACATCGCGCACAACCTGAGGGTCGGTCGGCGGGAACTTCTCCGACTTCAGCACGATCAATCGGCGGCCGGCCTCGCGGTGAATGATATTGCGATCGAGGAGGTCCTCGATCACCTGTTGTCGCAGCACGAGCGAGTAGCGTGCGATCTCAGAGATCCAGTACGAGATTGGCTGGTTGGGAGGACCAGAGTTGATCTGGTGCAGCACGCTATCGAGCAGCGGATTGCCGGTCGGGTCGGCGGAGATAATGAAGAGCCGATTGGGGTCAGTGTCGATTCGGTTCAGGAATGACAAATCAAGCAAGGAAGCCCCGGCGATGGCGTAGTCCAGCCGCCCGTCGTACGGGCGGTCGAGCGCGCCGTCTTCGCCCAGGCCCAGCAGAACGATCTGATCGCTGATAGAGAGTTCGGGCATCACTGTCCCCTTCATCTAGTGGCTCTATCGATACCTCGACACCGACTCTGGCGGTATCGCAGATAGAGCAATCCTAACCGACATCCAACGGCCCTCAGTGTTGATAGTGCATCGCTGCTGACTCAGAGCCAGGGCTCGATCGTGACATTGACGGCTGGCTCACCAGTCTCGCCGGCCAGCGTGTCGATTGCCGTTGCAGCGTCCTCCAAGGCAAACGCATGCGAGTGCAACTTGTCCAGTGGAAAGCGACCGGATCGGATGGTATCGACCGCCTGGACAAACGACTCATGATCGACGCCGAAGACTCCTTTGACCGTGAGGTGGCGAGTCACGATGTCGTCGGAGTTGAAATCAGGTACGCGACGGCCGCCCTTGAGTCCGGCCAGGACGACCGTACCGCCTCGACGCGCCATCTTCATCGCATCTGACACGGGATCAGTGGCGTATGGCGTGACATCGATCACGACATCAGCCCCTCGACCATCGGTGGCTTCGAGCACTCGCTCCACGACGGGATCGCTATCGGCGACCAGGGTCATGTCGGCGCCAAACTCCCTGGCCAGCGCGAGTTTGTGCTCGTCGCGACCCAGGCCGGTGGTGATGATCGTGCCGGCGCCGGCGGCTCGCGCTGCAATGATCGAGCAGATGCCGCGCTGGCCTGCGCCGAGCACCACCACAGTCTGTCCGACTTGCAGGTCGGTCGCGTTGACCGCCCAAGCGAAGCCGGCGCCCAATGGATTGTAGAGGGCAGCCAGTCGAGGCGGCATGTCGTTGGGCATCCGGTGCATCACGGTGGCCGGATGCAGATAGAGGTACTCCGCGTAGCCACCCCAGAGACCCGGCGCGCGATCTGTCAAGGTGTAGCCAATGCCTGCGCCGTCGCTGCACTGTCGACCGTCCAGACATTGCTTGCAGCGACCACAACGCACTCCAGGCTCGACCGAGACGAGGTCACCAACCTCAAGGCCCCAGCGCTCCTGCGCGCGCTCGCCCAGTGCAGCAATCCGTCCTACGGGTTCGTGGCCCGGAATCACCGGGAAGCGCGCCGAGAACTCGCCATTGAACTGCTCATAGTCCGATCCACAGATGCCGCAGACTTCCATGCGCAGCAGGCCGTCGTCGGGGCCGATGTCGGGAATCGGAAACTCTTGCATCTCGAGTTGACGCACACCGGTCAGGACCATGGCCCGTGCGGCATTGGGAATCTCGGGCATCGCGGCCATTGGAACCTCCCTAGCGCTGATCGATCAGTGGCTGCATTCGTGCGTTGCGCTCCTCAGAGGCCTGCATGTGACGTGCACGCTCCTGACCAAGCGGCGTCTCAGGATCCTCGAGCAGGTTCCCACCACGCGCGTCGCGTATGCCACCGTCCATGACGAGGTAACTGCCGGTCATGAAGTCGGCGTCAGGGCCGACCAGGAACGAGATCAGGCCGGCGATATCGGATGGAGCGCCTGAGCGACCGAGCGGAGTCGCCTCTTCCAGTGCGGTTCGAATTGGGCCGCCTTCGTCTCCTGCGAGACCATGCGCCAGCGGGGTGTCGATCACGCCGGGACCGATCGCGTTGATGTTGATCCCGTGTGGCCCGAGGTCAGAGGCCCAGCCGCGGACCATCATGGCCACGCCGGCCTTTGTTGCGGAGTAGCTCCACATCCACTGACTGGTGCTGAGCGCAGCCAATGAAGAGATGCAGACGATCCGTCCGCCGTCGCCCTGCGCCACCATCCGCTGTGCTGCGGCCTGGACCGTCAGAAAGACGCCCGTGAGGTTGATGTCGACCTGGTCTTGCCAGTCCTTAAGCGGCATGTCGAGGACCGAACCGCCGCGTCCGATGCCAGCGTTGGCGACCGCGATGTTGATACCGCCCAGCTCCTTGACACATTCGTCTGCGGCGGCCTGCACCTGGTCCTGCGACGCAACATTGCATTGCACGACATGAGCTGAGCGCCCGAACTCGCGAACCATCGACGCGGTCTCCGCTGCGCCATCCAGGTCGATCTCGGCGATGCAAATGTCGGCGCCGTCGCGCGCCAGCCGAACGGCTGTGCCCTGACCGATTCCCGAACCCGCTCCTGTGATGAGTGCGACCTTGCCAGCCTGGTCAGCCATGCGAACCTCCACACGAGTCGTGCTCTACGTCGAGATAGAAGGTAAAGGAATCGCGGTCTGTTGACCTGATCAGACGAGCGTGTAGCGCCGTTCGACATCGCCGCCGCTGCGGGTCAGCTTGTCTTCTTCGACCAGCGCTTCGAGATGGGCCACGGTTTCCGACATGGCCATCGTCAACTGCATCCGGTCGTGGGCTCGCTTGGGGAAGGTCTGGATTGCGATGTCTTTGACCGAGTGATTGCCGTCGGAGACTGCGTTGAGCATCTCCACGCGTCGCTCCTGGTGGTGTTCCAGAATCTCAGCGGCACGCTCGGCTGGTTGCTCAATGATCGCCTCGTGAGCGGGCAGCGCGATCGATGAGTTCAACTCCTGGACCAGCTTGAGTGACTCTTCGAAATCTGGCAGCGGCGACCGCTCTTGATCGGGCCACATCCCGATATGCGGCGTGATCCGGCCGAGCAGATGGTCGCCGGTGAACAGCGCGTCCTGGTCGAGCTCGCGGACGCACAGGTGACCGTCGGTGTGTCCCGGCGTCCAGATTGCTTCCAGGTTGCGTCCGCCGACTTCGATCACTTCGCCGCCCTGCAGGACCGTCGGCTCCGGCATCGGCAGCTCGATGTCTTTCATCGCGTCGCGCATTCGCGAAAACATGCTGTCGCTTGCGTCCTGCGACTGTTCTCCATCGAATTGATGGTCGTCAAGCGATTCCGTCCAACCACTGGAGAATCTGCGACGGAATGCCTCGCCGGAGCCGTCGTCGGCATGGCGCATGGCGTTCATCATCTGCATACGTTCCCAGTCGGCCTCGTGGACGTAGACATCGCAATCGAAGGCACGTTGCAACCGACCGGCGAACGCGGTGTGATCGGGGTGGTAGTGACTGATGAAGACGGCATCGAGCCGGCGTCCGTCGGTGAGCAGCGGCTGGATCTCTTGCTCGAGTTTGTCGACGCCTTTTGGTGACGGGAATCCAGCGTCGAACATGGCCCAGCCGTTGCCGGTCGGGATCAACCAGACATGCACGTGACCCAGTGGAGGAGGCATCGGAAGGGTGAATCGGAGAATGCCACCGGGAAGTTCAGGAGCGTCGGTGGCGTGGTCGGCAGGGGGCATCTAGCGGCTGCCCCGCAGGCGTGGGTCGAGGACATCGCGAAGGGCGTCGCCGAGGACGTTGAATCCGAACACCAGCGATGTCAGCGCCAGACCGGCCCAGAGCGAAGTCCAGGGCGAATAGACGATGAACTGGCGTCCGTCAGCGATCATTTTGCCCCAGGAGACATCCAACGTGCCCAGACCGAGGAAGCTCAGCGCCGCCTCGGCCAGGATGAACGCGCCAATGGTGATCGAGAAGATCACGATCAGCGGCGCGAAGATGTTTGGCAGAATGTGAAAGCTCATGATTCTGGAAGAGGTGGCGCCAATGGTGCGGGCCGCCTCGACGTAGGGCATCTCACGAATCTGGATCACGCTTCCGCGCACAATTCGATTGGTGGGCGCGATACCCAGCACTGACAGCGACAATGTCACCCAGAGCGCTGAAGGGTCGGTGATCGAGGCGATCAGCAACAGGAATGCGATAGGCGGGAAGCTCTGCACCGCGTCGAGGATTCGGTTGATGATCAGGTCGACAGACCCGCCAAGGGAACCGGAAACCAATCCCGTCACCGTTCCGGCGGCAACACCAATCAGCGTGGCGAAGAATCCGATGTAGAGCGAGAGTCTCGCGCCTTCGGTCACGCGAGAGAAGAGATCGTGACCAGCCCGGTCCGTGCCGAACCAGTGCTTGCCGGACGGTCCCAGCAGCGACGCCGTGATCAAGGGATTGTCGGTTCCGGCAGCGAGCAATCGATCGTGGTCGGAGATCACACCGTCGTCAATCTCGATCTGTTGCTCCCGGACCAACCAGTCAATCAGGTCACCCGCTTCAACCCGTCCAAGCGCGTACTCGACCATCTCATGCTCGACGCCGACATTCGACGCCGCCTCTTCGAAGATGTCGGGATCGCTGACAATGGCTCGCAGTTCGGAAGCTGATACATCTGCGCTCAGTCCATCAAGGGCATTGGCGAGTTTGTCATCGGCATAGCTGACCGATGCGATTTCGAACACGTCTCGAGAGTCGTATCGCCCGATTCCCAGCCAACCACCATCATCACCGACAGTGCCGACCGCGATGACACTCCAGAGCACCACAATCACGACGCCAGCGGCGCCGAGACGCTTGGACGACATGAACTGCCTGAAACCGACCAGCCAGCGCCGCAGGCCGGTCGCCTGGTCAACCTGCAACCCCTCGGCTGCGGCGAATTCGTCAAGCTGCTGACCCTGGTCTGGTTGCTGACTAGCGCCTGGTTGCTGACTCATATCGGCCCTAGTCGTAGCGGATGCGCGGATCGATCAGCGCATAGCTAATGTCGATCACGATGTTGACGATGATCACGAAGAGTGCCAGGAAGAACACCGCAGTCTGAATGACCGGGATATCAGCCTGGTAGAGCCGTTGAATCAGCATCAGGCCGATTCCGGGAATATTGAAGAGAATTTCGAGGATGATGTTGCCGCCAACCAACGCCGCGAGCTGTAGGCCGAACACGCTCAGGACCGGCACCAGTGCGTTGCGCAGGGCGTGCCGGCGAATGACCGAGCGTTCGCGCAATCCCTTGGACCAGGCGGTACGTACGTAGTCTTGCCGCAACACCTCGAGTAGCTCGGAGCGGGTGATCCGCATCAGACCGGCCCCGGCGGCGATGCCGCCCGCGACAGCGGGGATCGTGTAGAGCGCAAAGAACCCATCAACAGAGGTGAAAATGCTCCTCGCGCTCTCCTCGGTCAGTGGAATCGACCATAAGCCGCCCTCAAAAATGCCTCCAGGCGAGACGACAAAGATCATCATCGTTGCGATCCAGAAGGCTGGTGCGGCCAGCGCCAGAATCGCGAACCCACGCAGCGCGTAGTCGACCCATTGGTCTTGGCGCATTGCCGAAAGAATGCCAACCGGCAACGCCACCACGACGGCCACGATCAACGCGTACACGGTGAGATGCAGCGAACGCGGCAGGGAACGCAGGAAAATGTCCATCGACGGTTCGTTGGTCTGGAACGAGGGCCGGAACTGGAAGCGGATCGTGTCCCAGAGATATTCGAGGTATTGCGTGCCAAGCGGCTTGTCGATGCCGAGCTGGTTCTTGATGCTGGCCTCGGTGATTTCCCGAGTCGGCGAGATGAACTTCTGACCAGGCAACAACGGAGTGTCAATTGTCAGCGAGCCATCTTCGTTAGCCGGGGTGCCCTCTTCGTTGACGTTCATGTAGTCGTCGGGACCGACTCGGTTGACCACCGCGAGCTCGCGCAGTGTGGTGCTTTCACGCAACGTCAGCGTGACGCCCGCGGGCGCGAACAGCTCACCAGCGAAGGTGCCGAACTCAACATCGGGATTGCGTTCCACGAGCAGCGCAACGCCGTCCTCTGTGTTTTCCGGCAGCGCCAACCGCGCCGTCCTTGAGATCGAGGACAAGAGTTGGCCATCGATAATGACGATCGTTGAACCAGGTCGCAACTCGGAGTCGGCATCCAGGCTTCGGTTGTTGGCGACGATATCCGCGACCCCGACGCCGTACTTCAACGCAAGAGTGTCCAGCGTGTCCCCGCCGACGACGCGATGTAGCGTCCGTTCGACTTCGACCTCGCCGACAATCTCAGCCTCGATCTTGGTCGCGCCCGACGCTTCGAGATTGGCGAGCTTGATCGTGACGTAGTCACCAGGAAGTGCGTTGAGCACCAGAAACAGAATGGAGATCACGAGCCACAGCGTCGGGATCACCAATATGATGCGCCGGATCAGGTACTTCTGCATTGCCTGCTCTCGCGCCGTAGGCGCGTTTGAGCGCTTGCTCCCCCCGCGAAGGAGGGAGCAGAGCACTCATCGAATGCTGGATCCGGTCTAGGCCGGGAAGTCCGGGTGGCTGCTGTCCATCCAGACGGTGTCCCAGTTGTGCGAATCGTGCGCGAACTGCCAGGTGTCGTCGGGTCGATTGACGTACGGCCACCAGATGGTTGGCGCGATGCCATTCATGACACCAAACCAGCCGAAGATGCCTTCAAGGCCGTGTTCCTCGTCAACGCCGAGGCCAATCCGCTGCACCTCAAGCGCCATCTCGCGGCGCTGCTCGGTGTCGAGCGTGACTGACATCGTGTCGACGATGTCTTCAACCGGCTGGTAGTTGTACTGCGTCAGGTTCGACGCGCCACCAACCTTCAGCGACAGGGTGAACTGCGCCGTCGGGTCGAGGTCGGCCGGCGGGTTGGTCCAGGTCGGCGCCCTGCCGGGGAACGTCTTGTTGTCGTAGCGGTCCTGCATCACGGTGTAGGGCTGGATGTCCAGCTCGACGTTGATGCCGGTCGCCTCGGCGTACATGTTGCGCGTGGTCTCGGTGATACCCGGGTAGGTCTGCTCCCAGAGGTCGGGGATGTAGATCGTCACCGTGCGGTCCTTGTCGAAGCCGGAGGCATCGATCAGTTCGCGGCAGAGCGCGATGTCGGCATCGCGGTCGAGGCGGAAGCCCGGAACCGTGCGCAGCTCCTCGGGCGGAACGGTCCAGGCTTGGCTGAACCACGGACAGAAGTGGGTCGCCGACGGCTTGGCCGCGCCCAGGTAGACGGCATCGATCAACAGGTCGCGGTCAACCGCAACCTGCATCGCGTAGGCGAAACGACGGTCGAGGTATGGGTTCCCCAGCCCGTCCGAGCCTTCCCAGCCGGGCTCATAGGTTCCCATCACGGTGACGATCGTGAAGCCGAATGCGCCTTCCTCGACCGGGTGGTCGGGGAAGTCGCCGGTCAGCTCTTCGACCTGCACCGAAGACAGCGGGAACCCGCCGATGTCGATGCCCTTGCCGCGGTATGCCGCGTCGACAGCGGTCGCATCGGTCAGGTTGACGAACTCAACGGCGTCCGGGTAGGGAAGCTGCTGGCCGTCGGGACCATCCTTCCAGTAGTTGGAGTTGCGTTCCAGGTAAATGCCGATATCCGGGTCGAAGGTTTGCGGGATGAACGGGCCCGTACCGGAGGAGAGTTCGACGTTTGCGGTTTCGTCGCGCCAGCGAGTACCGAACTCCTGGATGCCCTCGGGCGAGGTGATCCAGGAGAAGGGCCGCAGGATGGTGCCACCGAGATAGGTCGCGTCGGGACCGGCAGTCTTAGCGACGAAGGTCGTCTCGTCGACCGCTTCGTGCGAGGCGGTCTTCTTGAAGGCGTCCTGGCCGCGGAATCGCGCGTCGGGGTTGCCTTCAGCGTCGAGCGCGGCGATCTGGCGGTCGAAGTTGATCACAATGTCGCTGGCGGTGACATCACGACCACCCTCGGTCGGGTATTGGTCCCAGTAGCGGGCGCCTCGGTCGACATTGAAGATGTAGGTCTCGGCATCGGGCGTCTCGGGCAGAGATGTGATGTCCGCTTCCATGATCCCGCCCTCTTTCGAGGCCCAGCGGATCATGTAGTTCATGTAGAACCCCATCCAGTACTGGGTGGGGCCGAAGACGCCGCGGTGCGGGTCGAAGAAATCGTGCGTAGCGGCAGGAGTTGAGAAGCGCAGCGTGCCGCCGTACGAGCGAAGGTCGCCGGCCTGCTGTTGCTGCTGCATCGCCTGCTGTTGCTGCTGCTCCTGCTGATCGGCGGCGGCAGCGGTCTGCTCGGCTTGCTGCTGCTGATCCTGCTGCTGCATGGCCTGTTGCTGGTGCTGGGCCTGCTGCTGTTGCTGCATGGCCTCTTGCTGGTCCTGCTGTTGGGCCTGCTGACGTGAAGCAGCCGCTGGCTGCTGAGCATCGTCGTCATCGCCACCACAACCGACCAGAGCCAGGCCGGCTGCGCCTACGCCAGCCCTTCCTGAAGCTCGCAACAGATCTCTGCGGCTGAGCCGATTGCGCTTCATGCGCTGCCAATAGTTACGTTCGGTCATGATTTCTCGCTCCTTCAGAAGCGCGACGTACGCGCGTCGATGGTTGGGAAAGTGTAGCGCACAACGCGTCCAGTGGAGTACTCGCCAAGGGATGCCGTTGTTTCGGTGATACCCGCGCTTGGCGCGAGAATCACGACGAATCGAATACCCATGAAACTGCTGAGCGAACCGAGATTGCCGCGCCGGAGCGCGGCAATGACGAGGGTGCAGTGATCGTCCTGAACCCGCTGGAGCGCCGCCCAGCGGGTGTCCGGCTAGCGGCTGCCCCGCAGTCTCGGGTCGAAGACATCGCGCAGCGCATCGCCGAGGACATTGAAGCCAAACACCAGACTGGTCAGCGCCAGGCCGGCGAACAACGAGGTCCATGGCGACTGCACGATGAACTGGCGACCGTCGGCGATCATCTTGCCCCAGGAGACATCGAGCGTGCCCAGTCCGAGGAAGCTGAGCGCGGCCTCGGCGAGGATGAATGCGCCGATGGTGATCGAGAAGATCACGATCAACGGCGCGACGATGTTAGGAAGAATGTGCATCAGCATGATTCGGGCGTTCGTCGCGCCGAGCGTCCGGGCGGCCTCGACAAAGGGCATCTCGCGCAGCGCGATTACCGCGCCACGGACAATCCGCTGGACGGGCCCCACAGCCAGCACCGAGAGCGCCAACGTCACCCACAGCGCAGATGGCTCCGTCACCGAGCGCAACAACAGCAACAGCACGATCGGTGGGAAGGAGAGCAGCGCGTCCATCAGACGGTTGATCGCCAGGTCAATGTTGCCGCCCAGGGCGCCAGAAATGAGTCCGATGGCTGTACCGGCGACCACACCGATCAGCGTGGCAAAGAAGCCAATGTAGAGCGACAACCGCGCGCCTTCAGTGACCCGCGAGAAGAGGTCGTGTCCCGCGCGGTCGGTGCCGAACCAGTGCTTGCCCGAGGGCCCCTGGAGCGACGCCGTTGTCAGCGGCGTGTTCGTGCCGGTCGCGAGCAAGTCATCGACATCGTTGATCGTGCCGTCAACGATCTCAATCTGGGCTGGGTCGAACTCCGCTAGGTGAGTCAGCAGCGTTCCGCTTGCGATCAGCCCTTCGGCGTACTCCAGCATGTCGTCGAGTACGCCGGACTGCTCAGCCAGGTCGCCATAGACCTCGGGCTGCAGCAGAAGTTCGCGAAGCTCGCTGTCGGAGATATCAGCCGATTTGCCGTCGAGTTCGTTGGCGATCCTGTCGTCGGCGAAGTTGGCGTTGGCGACCTTGAAGACATCCTGCGAGTCGTAACGACCCAGGCCCAACCAACCGCCGCCGGAACCGACCGTCCCCACGGCGATGATCGACCAGACCACGACCAGCGTCAACCCGGCGGCGCCCAGGGGCTTGGTCCGGAAAAATGACCCCAACGCGCCGCCAAGCAGCTGTAGAAAGCTGCGTTCCTCAACGCGCAGGCCCTGTGCCTGCGCGAACTCCTCGAGTTGCGTCTGAGACTGTCGGTCATCACTCATGGTGCCCCTCCCCGGTCAGCCGGTGCAGTCACCCGGTTAGGCGAAGCGAATACGCGGATCGATGACCGCGTATGAAATGTCGATGATGATGTTCACCACGATGATGAACAGCGCGAAGAAGAAGACCATCGTTTGTACGACAGGCAGGTCGGCCTGGTTGATGCGCTGAATCAGCAGCAAGCCGATGCCGGGAATGTTGAACAGCAGCTCGAGGATGATGTTGCCGCCAACCAGGGCCGCCACCTGCAAGCCGAGCACGCTCATCACATTGACCAGGGCGTTGCGCATCGCGTGTCGCCGGATCACGGTCCGCTCGCGCAGACCTTTCGACCAGGCGGTGCGGACGTAGTCCTGGCGCAGCACTTCGAGCAACTCGGACCGCGTAATCCGCATCAGACCGGCACCGGCGGCAAGTCCGCCCGCGACGGCAGGAATCGTGTACAACGCCAGCGCTCCGGTGAACGATGTGAACACCGATCGCGCCTCCTCTGAGGTCAGCGGGATCGACCAGATCCCGCTATCCGAGATGCCGCCCGGCGTAACCACGAAGATCATCATGGTCGCGATCCAGAAGGAGGGCGCCGCCAGCGCGAGGATGGCAAACCCTCGCAGCGCATAGTCCAGCGGGCGATCCTGACGCATGGCCGAGAGGATGCCGACCGGCAACGCGATGGTCAGCGCCACGATCAATGCGTACACGTTGAGATGCAACGTACGTGGTAATGCTCGGAGGAAGATGTCCAGCGACCCCTCCTGGGTCTGGAACGACGGACGGAATTTCAACCGCACCGTCTCCCAGAGGAAGTCGATGTACTGGGTGCCGAGCCCCTTATCGATGCCCAGGCGATGCCTGATGTTGGCCTCGGTAATCTTCGTGGTCGGCGTGACGATCCGGTCGGATGGGACGTGGATCGCGACTCCGGCTTCTAGTGGCTCAGCCGGATCAATGCCCCGGTTCGCTGTAGTCATCTCTTCGAGATCGCGACCGTAGGCGACGGCAATCTGCTCCAGCGTGTCACCCTCGTCGGTGATCACCAGCGCCGTTGGTAGCAGTTGCGTATCGGCCGATAGATTTCCGTCGGGATTGCTAGCGCTACCGGTTGGATTCACCGCCAGGATGTCGCTCGCATCAATGCGATTGACGTGCGCTAACTCATCGAGCGTCAGGCTGTCGCGGATGACCAGAATCGACCCCGCCTCGGCATACGGCTTGCCCTGGTACAGCGGGAAGTTGACATCGGGGTTGCGGTCGATCAGGAGTTGCACTCCTGTTTCGACTTCTTCAGGCAAAGCAATGCTCTGTCCAATTGAAATCGCCTCGAGTAACTGGCCGGGAATCACCGTGATTCTCGTACCCGGTCGCAGCTCACCGGAGGTGTCCAGATCAGGATTCTCCGCAAGCAGCGTCGACACCGACGTGTTGTTACTGGTTGCGATCTTCTCCAGCGTGTCGCCCGAAATCACGCGATGCGTCGTGTCGGTGACTTCGATATAGCCAACGATCTCCGATTCACGCTGCTCCGCGCCCTGATTCTCCAGGTTCGAGAGTTTCCGTGTAACAAAGTCGCCAGGCAGCGCGCGCAGCGCCAGGAACAGGAGTGAGATCACCAACCACAGGGTCGGGATCACAAGGATCAGGCGTTGGATGAGGTATCGCTGCATCACTGCTCCCGATCAGTTGGCGTCTGCTCCGGTGGACGCTGGCAAGCTTGTGGATATCAGGCCGGGTAATCCGGGTGGTTGACATCGATCCAGGACTCGTCGTACCGATGGCTGGCGTGGGCGAATTGGAGCGTGTCGTCGCCGTGATTGACGAACGGCCACCAGAGCACCGGCGAGATACCGTTCATCACGCCTGGGCTGTTGGCAACGCCATCGAGTCCGTAGTCGGGGTGCGTGCCGAGCAGGATGCGCTGAGCTTCCTGCGCCAACGACTGACGCTCCTCCTGGTCCAGGGTGACCGTCATCGTTTCGGCGATTTCGGTCATTCGGGGATGTTCGTACGCAAGGTTGTTCGTGCTGCCGCCAGGGATGTAATTGTTGTTGTACGAGGTGGTTGGATCGAGGTCCGAGGGCGGGTTGGTCCACTGCGGGCCCTGTCCCGGGTAGGTGCCCTCGATCCAGCGCTGGAGAATGACGGTGTAGGGCTGCACGTCGAAGCTGACTTCGAGGTCGAGCGCTTCGCGATACATCCCGACTTCGGTCTCGAGGATGCCGGGGTAGGTGCCTTCCCAGATATCGGGTGCGATGAGTTGCAGCCCACGACTCCGGTCGTAGCCCGATGCGTCAAACAGCGCCCGAGCTTCGGCGATGTCAACTGCCCGGTCGGGCCGGAAGCCGGGCGTTTGCAGCAGTTCGTCTTCCGGGATAGCCCAATAGGCGTTGTACCAGGGCGTCTCGCCCATGCCGGAGGGCTTTCCGGATCCGAGATAGACCGTGTCGATCATCAGATATCGGTCAACGGCGACATGCATCGCTTGCGTGAAGCGGCGGTCGATCCAGGGATTGCCCAGGCCGTCTTCACCTGGATAGTCGGCATTGAAGTTCGCGCCACCGGTAATGATCGTGAAACCGAAGGCCACCGTGCCTTGCCCGTGATCGGGGAAGTCGTTCAGAATGCCCTCCGCCTGGAGCGACGACAACGGGAAGCGGCCGTTGAAGATCTCCTTGCTGCGATACGCGGCCTCAACCGCGGTTGCATCCGTGATGTTGGACAGCGTGACCGAGTCGTAGTACGGCAACGGCTGCCCGTCGATGCCCATCTTCCAGTAGTTCTCGTTACGGACCATGTCGATCCCAATGTCAGGATCGAAGCGCTGCGGAATGAACATGCCGGTGCCCGAGGAGAGTTCGACATTGCCGGCTTCGTCACGCCAGCGGTCGCCAAACTCATTGATCGCTTCCGGGCTCGTGACCCAACTGAAGGGCCGCAGCGGCACGCCCATCCAGGTCGCATCGGGGCCAGCAGTTTTGGCAACGAAGGTCGTCTCGTCGGGCACATCCATGGATGCCGTCTTGCGGAAGGACGAAGCGCCAAGGAATGTGCCGTCCTCGGCTCCGTTCGCATCAACGGCTTCGATCTGACGTTGGAAATTGACACGAATGTCTTCGGCGTCAACGAGTCGACCGCCTTCTGTCGGGTACAGGTCCCAGTACCGCGCGCCCTGGTCAATGCGGAAGATGTAGGTCTCTGCGTCTGGAACCTCTGGGAGCGAGGCGACGTCCGCCTCCATGATGCCCTGTTCCTTGTTGCGCCAGCGGATGAGGTAGTTCATGTAGAACCCCATCCAGAACTGAGTCGGCCCGAACACGGCCCGGTGCGGATCGAAGTAGTCGTGCGTTGCCGCGGGCGTTGAGAATCGCAGGTCCCCGCCACGCACTACCTGGCTGACCGCAGCCTGTTGGGCTTGCTGATCGTCGGCATCTTCGGCTGTTTGCTCTTGCTGGTCAGCCTGCTGTGCGGTCTGGTCAGCAGATTGGTCCTGCTGGCCCTGCTGCATCGCCTGTTGTTGCTGCGACTGCATCGACTGCTGCTGTTGCTGCTCGCCCTGCTGCATCGCCTGTTGTTGCTGCTGCTGTTGTTGCTGGACCTGCGCGACGCTGTCGTCGTCATCGCCACCGCAACCGACCAGGGCCAACCCGGCCGCGCCTACTCCAGCACGCCCCGAAGCCCGCAACAAATCTCGTCGACTCATGCGATTGCGACGGATTCGTTTCCAGTAGTTGCGTTCGGTCATACAGAAGCTCCTTGCTCCGAGATTGGAGGTGCAGATTGGCAGAGTGTAAGCGAAATGACGCCTGACATGCCAACTGCTTCACACGAGCGGTCGAATGCGGCGCCGAGCGCCCGACTGCTCACCCGCTTCGCACGCTGCCGAAGCAGCGAGCGGGGTGAGCAGCCGGGCCTATGGCCATTCCGAAGGGCTACGCGTCGTAGTCCTCGTGGGCGGTGTCGAGCCACAGCTCCTCGACGATCTTGTGGCCCTGGTGGGCGAACTGGTAGCCGTCCGGGATCACGTGGTACCAGGGCCAGGCCGCCTCGTTCGAGACCGGGTTCATCACGCCCAGACCCGGCGAGAGCGATTCCCAACCGTAGTCGGGGTGGATGCCAAGCTGCAGTTGCACCATCTCGCGCGAGAGCTCACCCTTCGCCTCGAAGTCGAGCGTGACCTTCATCTCTTCGGCGATCTCGGTGACGCGTGGGTTCTCATAGCTGTAGAAGTTCGCCGATCCGCCCGGCACGCGACCGTTGAGCCAGTAGCTGGTCGGGTCGAGGTCGGAGGGCGGGTTCGTCCAGCAGGGAATCTGTCCGGTGGACGTGCCGTCGACCAGGCGCTGGAGCAGGATCGTGTACGGGTCGATGCTGATCTCGATGCCAACACCGAGCGCCGACTCGTACATGTTCTTTGCGGTTTCGACAATGCCCGGGTAGCGCTGCTCCCAGACGTCAGGGGCGAAGAGGTAGATCGAGCGGCCGGAGTCGCGGAATCCGCTGGCGTCCATCAGCTCGTTTGCTTCGCGGATATCAGCCTCGTGGTCGGCGCGGAATCCTGGGATCTCCGTCATCTCTTCCTGGCTCGGTGACCAGAAAGTCGAGAACCAGGGAATCTCTTCCAGGACCGACGGCTTGGCCGAGCCCAGGTAGACCGTGTCGATCATCAGATAGCGGTCTGTCGCCAGGTGGAAGGCCGCGGCCACGCGACGGTCGAGCCAGGGATTGCCTTCACCGTCCTCGCCGGGCCAGTCGGGGTTGTAGTTGGTGCGGATCATGATCGTGAATCCGCCGCCGACGGTGTTGCGCTGCATCTGCGGGAAGTCGTTGAGCAGCGATTCGACGCGACTGATGTTGAGCCAGGCGCCGTCGAGCTCCTTGGAACGCACGGCAGTTTCGATCGCCGTCTCGTCGAACAGGTTGTAGTACTCCATCCGGTCGACGTAGGGCAGTTGCTGACCCCAGGCGTCTTCCTTCCAGTAGTCCGGGTTGCGATTGGCGATGAATACCTCGGTCGGCTCGTAGCTCTCCGCGATGAACGGACCCGAGCCGGCCACACGCAAGGTGGTCGGGTCGTCGCGCCAGACATCCGATTCGGTACCCCACTCGCGGATGCCTTCCGGCGCCGCCATCCAACCGAAGGGCCGCAGGAAGGTCGCCGAGAGATAGGTCGAGTCGACGCCGTCCGATGTCGTGCGCAGAGTGCGCTCATCCACCGCTTCGACGCTGGCGACCTTACGCCAACTTGAGAGGCCGAGGAACGAGCCATCTTCGGCGCCGGTCGAGTCGACACCGGCAGTATTGCGGTCGACGTTGACCACGATGTCCTCAGCGGTAATGTTGCGTCCGCCTTCAGTCGGATAAGCGTCGTGCCAGCGCGCGGCCGGATTGATGTTGAAAATGTAGGTCTCCGCGTCGGGATTCTCCGGCAAGGAGGCGATGTCCGCCTCCATCTCCGACTTCTCCTTGTTCTTCCAACGGATCAGGTTGTTGTAGAGCATCGAGTGCATGAACTGGGTCGGTCCGAACACCCCGCGGTGCGGGTCCCAGTAGTCGTGCGTCTCGATCGTCGAGGCGCGCCGCATGACGCCGCCGTGGACGGGGATGCCCGTCTCCGGAACCGCGGCGGCCGCCTGTTGCTGTTGCTGTTGCTGCGCGTCGGCGACCGCCTGCTGCTCCTGCTGATCGGCCTGCTGCGCTGCCTGGTCTGCAGCCTGTTCCTGTTGCTCTTGCTGCATGGCCTGCTGCTGTTGTTGCTGCATGGCCTGTTGCTGCATGGCCTGCTGCTGCATCGCTTGTTGCTGCTGTTGCTGCTGCTGGGCGACTTGCGAGACGCTGTCGTCATCGTCATCGCCACAGCCAACCAGGGCCAGACCAGCCGCTCCCACACCAGCGCGTCCCGACGCGCGCAAGAGCGCACGCCTGCTCACGCGGTTGCGCTTCATCCGTTGCCAGTAGTTCCTACCGCTGTCTCGCTCGGTCATCTACTTGCTCCTTCGCTGATCGGTTCGCCAGCAGGTTGGGAGAGTGTAGTGCCGGACACCAGGATTATGCCAACTAATCAACACCATGCCGAATAGTTCGCTTCTCGGAAGAAAACGCCAGCCCCAAGGCGACACACCGCCGTAGAGGGGCTGGAGATTTCTGACCTGGGACGGCGGCTAGGCCGGATACTCCGGGTGGTCCGTGTCCAGCCAGGTGCTGAAGTGGTTGTGTCCCGCGTGCGCGAACTGATAGGCATCGGGATTCGGATGGTAGTACGGCCATCCAAGGTCGTTGTTGATGGGATTCATCACACCGATTGAGGGCGAGATGCCGTCCCAACCGTATTCAGGATGGACGCCCATCATGATCTGCACGACTTCGTCTGCCATGATCTTCTTTTCTTCGAGATCGAGCGTGACCTTCATCGTCTCGGCAATCTCGGTCACGCGCGGATGCTCGTAGTGGTAGAGGTTGGATGAACCGCCCGGCACGCGACCGTTCAGCCAGGAACTGGTCGGGTCGAGGTCCGAGGGAGGATTCGTCCAGCTCGGGCCGTCACCTGGATAGGTGCCTTCAACAAGCCGCTGCAAGATTACGGTGTAGGGCTGGAGATCGATGTTGACCGTCAGACCCAGGGCATTTTCGTACATGCCCTTGATCGTCTCAACGATTCCCGGGTAGCGCTGTTCCCATACGTCCGGTTCAAGGATGTAGAGCTCACGGCCCGTGTCGCGGAATCCAGTCGCATCAACCAGGTCGTTGGCGAGCTTGATGTCCGCATCGTGGTCCGGGTTGTAGCCCGGCCAGGTAATCAGCTCGTCTTCCGTGGGCGCCCAGAAGGCCGAGAACCAGGGCGTCTCCGGCAGAGCCGAGGGCTTGGCCGACCCGAGATACACCGCGTCGATCATCAAGTAGCGGTCTGTGGCTGCGTGGAATGCGGCCCACATCCGGCGGTCAATCCAGGGATTGCCGAGCCCGTCTTCGCCGGGCCAATCGGCGTTGAAGTTGCTGCGGCACTGAATGGTGAAGCCGCCCGCCGTCGTCCGTTTGACGAGCTCTGGGAAGTCGCTCTCCAGCGCCTGGACGATCGAGATGTCCAGATTGACCGCGTCAAGCTCCTTGGTCCGCATGGCCGTGTCGAGCGCCGTCTGCTCAAACAACTCGATGTAGTCGAAGCCGTCGAGATAAGGCAACTGTTGGCCCCAGGCGTCGTATTTCCAGTAGTCGGGGTTGCGGCGAACCACCAATCGGTCGGTTGGATCGAAGGACTCGGCAATGAACGGGCCCGAGCCTGCTACGCGCAGCACGGTCTGTTCATCGCGCCAAACATCGGACTGGTAGCCCCACTCGTCGATGCCCTCGGGAGCCGCAATCCAGCCAAATGGGTTGAGCACCGAGGCCGACAGGAATGTCGAGTCTGTTCCATCCGACTTGAGCGTGATCGTACGCTCGTCAATCACGTCCCGAGAGGCGATCTTTCGCCAACTGGACGAGGAAAGGAAGGTTGAATCCTCCGACCCGGTCGAGTCGAAGGCGTTGACCTGTCGTTCAATGTTGTAGTCGATGTCGTTGGCGGTCACTTCGCGACCGCCTTCGGTTGGGTACTTGTCGTGCCAGCGCGCGCCGTCGACGACGGAGAAGATGTACGTCTCGCCGTCGGGAATCTCCGGCAACTCGGCGAGGTCGGACGCCATGATCGCCTGTTCCTTGTTGGCCCAGCGAATCAGGTAGTTGTAGACCCAGCCATGCATGAACTGGGTCGGTCCAAACACTCCGCGATGTGGATCCCAGTAGTCGTGCGTGCTGATTGTGGAGCCAAGTCGGAGCGTGCCTCCATACTTGGGGACTTCGCCGCTGGCGACGGCCTGTTGCTGCTCTTCCTCCTGCTGCTCAGCCGGCGTCGCTTCCTGTTGCTCAGCCTGTTGGGCCTGCTGGGCCGCCGACTGTTCCTGTTGCTCTTGTTGAGCCTGCTGCATAGCCTGCTGCTGCTGTTGCTGCGCAGACTGCTGCTGCATTGCCTGTTGCTGCTGTTGCTGCTGCTGTGGGGCCTGCGAAACACTGTCGTCATCGTCGTCGCCGCAGCCAACCAGAGCCAGACCAGCCGCGCCAACTCCTGCGCGTCCTGACGCCCTCAAGAGCGCGCGCCTGCTCATCTGCTTGCGTCGCATGCGCTGCCAGTAGTTGCGCTCTGCCATCTGGTGCCTCCCCTATGTGTTGAGGACTAGTCAACGATGCGCAGATTGTATCGTCTTTTACACAAGGTTGGTCATACGCGCTACAGAGTCAGGCCGAGGAGCGGCTCTTACGCCGGGTAGTCCGGGTGGTTGACGTCGATCCAGGTGTCGTCCATCCGGTGCGAGGCGTGCGCAAACTGAAGCGTGTCTTCCCCGCGATGCACAAATGGCCACCAGATCGCTGGCGAGATGCCGTTCATCACCGCCGGCGTCGGCGAGATGCCGTCCAGCCCGTGGTCGGGATGGGTGCCCAGGATGATCCGCTGCGCATTGTGAGCCATCTCGCGCCGCTCTTCCTGATCGAGCGTGAAACGCATCGTCTCGGCGATCTCGGCCATCGGCGGGTAGTCGTACGCGAGGTTGTTCCAGGCCCCGCCGGGGATGAAGCGGTTGTTGTAGGCCGTGGTCGGGTCCAGTTCGACTGGCGGGTTTGTCCATTGCGGGCCGGAGCCGGGATACGTGCCTTCGATCCAGCGTTGGAGGATCACCGTGTAAGGCTGGACATCGAAACTGACGTTGAGCCCCAGCGCCTCGCGGTACATGCTGACTTCGGTCTCGAAGATGCCCGGATAGGTCTGCTCCCAGACGTCGGGACCGATCAGTTGCAGTTCCCGATCGATGTCGTACCCCGAGGCGTCCAGCAGGGCGCGAGCTTCGGCGATGTCGGCATCGCGGTCGGGTCGGAAGCCCGCGGACTCCAGCAATTCTTCCTCGGGAATTGCCCAGTAGTTATTGAACCAGGGCGTGTCTTCCTGGCCTGACGGCTTGCCCGAGCCCAGGTAGACCGTGTCGATCATCAAGTAACGGTCGACCGCCACGTGGAGAGCCTGACAGAAGCGCCGATCCAGATACGGATTGCCCAGGCCGTCCCAGCCGTCCCAGTCGGGACTGAAGTTGTAGAGCCCGGTGATGATTGTGAACCCGAACGCCAGGTTGCCACGAGGATGGTCCGGGAAGTCTCCCGAGATCGCTTCCACCTGGACCGAGGACAACGGGAAGCCGCCAATGATGATCTCGCGTCCACGGTAGGCCGCTTCGACGGCGGTCGGGTCGGTCAGGTTGGCAAACGTCACCTGATCGAAGTACGGCAGCGGTTGGCCGTCGGCGCCCATTTTCCAGTAGTTGTCGTTGCGCTTCATGTCGATCCCGATGTCGGGGTCGTAGCTCAGCGGAATCATCATGCCGGTGCCGGACGACAACTCGGCGTTGGTGGTTTCATCGCGCCAACGATCACCGAACTCGGAGATTGCCTCCGGCGACGTGACCCAGCCAAACGGACCCAGCGGAATTCCGAGCCAGGTGGCGTCGGGACCGTCTGTCCGCGCAATAAAGGTCTGATCGTCGGGCGTTTCCATCGACGATGTCTTGGCATAGGAGTCCTGGTGCAAGAACGAGCCATCCTCTGCACCGGTCGCGTCCTTGCCATCGATATGTCGCTGGAAATTGACCACGATGTCTTCCGCCGTGACCAGGCGTCCGCCCTCAGTCGGGTACTGATCCCAGAAGGTCGCGCCCTGGTCGAGGCTGAACACGTATGTCTCGCCGTCCGGCGTTTCGGGCAGCGAGCAAATGTCGCTCTCCATGATCGCCTGCTCTTTGTTGCGCCAGCGAATCATGTTGTTCATGTAGAAGCCCATCCAGTACTGGGTGGGCCCGAACACACCTCTATGCGGGTCGAAGTAGTCGTGCGATGCCGCCGGCGTCGAGAACCGCAGGTCGCCGCCGCGCACAATATTGGAGACTGCAGCCTGCTGTTGGGCCTGATCCGAGGCGCTGTCGTCGCCGTCTTCCTGCTGCGCCGCCTGTTGTGCGGCCTGGTCGGCGTCCTGCTGCTGCATCGTCTGCTGCTGCGCGGATTGTTGCTGGGCTTGTTGCTGCATGGCCTGCTGCTGCATCGCCTGCTGCTGCTGTTGCTGCTGCTGGGCCACCTGCGAGACGCTGTCGTCATCGTCATCGCCGCCACAACCGACCAGCGCCAATCCGGCAGCGCCGACTCCTGCGCGTCCCGACGCCCTCAGGAGCGCACGCCGGCTCATCTGCTTACGTCGCATGCGCTGCCAGTAGTTTCGTTCCGTCATTAGTGCGTCTCCTTGCGTCCATGCCGATTGACTATGGACTCAGGAAAGATAGAGTTTCTATCACAGCATTGCAGAACGATCAAGAACAAGCGGCGAGTGGGCAGAGCGGCAACCAGAACAGCGGACGCAGGTGATCAAGCGGGATAGTCGGGATGCGAAACGTCGATCCAGGTGTCGTCCATCCGGTGCGAGGCGTGCGCAAACTGGAGCGTGTCTTCTCCGCGGTGCACAAATGGCCACCAGATTGACGGCGTGATCCCATTCATGACGCCGGGAGTCGGTGAGATGCCGGCGAGGCCGTGATCCGGATGCGTACCGAACATGATCCGCTGCGCCTCGTGCGCCATCTGCCTGCGCTGCTCCTGATCGACCGTAACCCGCATGGCCCGGACCAGTTCGGCCATGGGCTCGTAGTCGTAGAAGAGATTGTTCCAACTGCCGCCGGGGATGAATCGGTCGTTGTAGGACGCTGTCGGATCGAGATCGGCCGGCGGCGAGGTCCACTGCGGTCCCGCGCCCGGGAAACTGCCATCGATCCAGCGCTGCAGGACGACCAGCGTCGGCTGGATATCGAAGCGCACCTCGATGTCGAGCGCATCGCGATACATGCGCATTTCGGTCTCGAAGATGCCCTGGTAACTCTGCTCCCAGAGGTCAAATCCGATCAGCTCAATCGGCCGATCCTGGTCATAGCCGGAGGCGGCCAGCAGCGCTCTGGCCTCTTTGATATCGGCCTCACGGTCGGGGCGATAGCCGGGCGTCTCAACCAGTTCCTCTTCAGGAATGGACCAGTACGTGTTGAACCAGGGCGTGTCTTCCTGGCCCGAAACCTTGGCCGAGCCGAGATAGACCGTGTCGATCATCTGGTAGCGGTCGACGGCCAGATGCATCGCCTGGCAGAAGCGCCGATCGAGATATGGATTGCCCAGCCCATCCCAGCCGTCCCAGTCCCGGTTGAAGTTGAACAGACCAGTCACGATCGTGAATCCGTATGGCACCTGGCCGGTCTGGTGGTCGGGAAAGTCACTGGATATTGCCTGGACCTGTAACGACGTGAGCGGGAACTGGCCAATGTTGATCTCACGGGTACGGTATGCCGTCTCAATCGCCGTGGGGTCGACCAGATTGGCAAACGTGACGCTGTCGAAGTAAGGCAGCGGCAGCCCGTCGGTGCCCATCTTCCAGTAGCCAGGATTGCGCTCCAGCTCGAGCCCGATATCGGGATCGTAGGAGCGAGGGATAGTCATGCCGGTACCGCTGGAGAGCTCGATATTGGTGGGCTCATCTCTCCATCGATCCCCGAATTCCGCGATCGCCTCCGGCGAAGTGATCCAGCCAAACGGACCGAGCGGCACACCCAACCAGGTGGCGTCGGGACCGTCGGTCCTGGCGATGAACGTATTGTCGTCCGGCGTCTCCATTGAAGTTGTCTTGGCGTAAGAGCTTTGCTGCAGAAACGAACCGTCCTGCGCGCCGGTGGCGTCCCGACCATCGATCTGACGCTGGAAGTTCACCCGGATGTCGTCGGAGGTGACAAGTCGCCCGCCTTCAGTTGGGTACTGATCCCAGAATCTGGCGCCCTGGTCGACACGAAACAGGTAAGTCTCATCGTCGGGCGTCTCGGGCAGGCTGCAAATGTCGGCTTCCATGATCGCCTGCTCCTTGTTGCGCCAGCGAATCATGTTGTTCAGATAGAAACCCATCCAGTACTGAGTCGTGCCAAAGACGGCGCGATGCGGATCGAAGAAGTCGTGAGAGTGGGCGGGAGTTGAGAATCGTAGATTGCCACCGCGCGGGATATGTGTGGTCAGCACTTGCAGCGTCTGTGACGACTCCTGCCCTTCAGTGACTCCAGCTTCCTGCTGTTCCGATCGCTGTGCCTGCTGTTCGGCTGCCTGCTGCGACGCCTGTTGACGTCGTTGAGTCGCGTCTTGTTGCCGCTCGGGCTCGCGTGGCTGTCGAGCGACTGCTTGTTGTTCTTGTTGTTGTTCTGGGACTGCCTGTTGTTGAGTGACCGCCTGGGACACAGCTCGCGGGCCATCCTCCTCGTTGTCGCCACAGCCGACCAACGCCAGACCGGCCGCGCCCACTCCAGCACGACCCGATGCCTGCAACAGTTCGCGGCGACTGAGCCGGCCGTGTAACTGCCGCCACTGCGTCTGCTCCGTCATGGGGTGCTCCAATCGGAAGTTGCGCGAGTATAAGCATTCTGATGGAAACTCACTCGACATGTCTGTCATCCAGGAGAGATAGGCTGAACCCATGACTCAACCACCCGAAACACCCGCCGAAGCCGACGCCATGCTCGCCCAGCTCAAACAGCAGGTGCTTGACGGCTGGGAGAAAGGCGCGGACTTCTTTGACGAGCGATGGGGCGACCAGGGCGATGAGTTCCATCACGGCGTCTTCGCACCGGCTGCCGAGCGACTGATGGGGCTAGAACACGGTTCAACGGTGATCGAATTCGCCTGTGGCAACGGAGGATTCGCCAGACGCCTGGGGCGTGCCGGGATGCGAGTGGTCGCTACCGACCTCTCCCCGTCGCTGATTGCGCATGCAGAACGACGGACCGAGACGATCTCAGACCAGGCCGTCGAAGTCACCTACCAGACCGTCGATGCAACGGACGAGCGCGCCATTCTCGATTGCGGCGGACCGTTTGATGCGGCGGTCTGCATCATGGGCGTCATGTCGATGCCGTTGCTCAAGCCGATGTTTGGCGGCGCCTGGCGCGTGCTCAAGCCTCGCGGCATGTTCGTCGTCGTGACCCTGCACCCCGCCTTCGCAACCTCCGGCTACAAGTTCCAGAAATCCGAAAGTGACGACGAGCCCCACGGCCTCACAATCCAGCGTTATCTGTCCCGGTACGTCACCCACGGAGTGACCAACACAGCCCAGAAGGAACCGCAGGTGTACTTCCATCGACCGCTGAGCGAGTTGCTCAGCGACGCGTTCGCCTCCGGGCTCACACTCGATGGCATCGAAGAGCTGGCCGCGCCGCAACAGGTGATGGAAGAGTCACGATTGATGTGGAACGTGCTGCCCGAGATCCCCATGGCCATCGCCATGCGCTTCCGACGGCCCGGTTAGGAGTTTCACCATGATGATGATCGCCCTCGGCGAGATTTTCGTGGTCGTAGTGATTCGGCCGATTCGCTTCATCGCTGGCGGTCAGAAAACGGCGATCGGTCGAGCTATCCAGCGGTTCGAGAACTGGATTCTCAACCACCTGCACGTCATGGGCGCCGAGTCGAAGATGCGATACGAACTAGAAAAGCAGGGCCAGGCCTCCGGATTTCTCGCCGAGGGCCTGACCGACCAGGCCAGCGTGATGCCAAAATCCGGAGATACGATGGAGCGAATGCGTCGTGATTCAGGCGCGACGCACGCTGACGCCTTGCGCTCGAACGAACTCCAGCACGATCCCGAACTGAAGCGCGGCCAGCGGCAAGTCGAGACAGCCGGCGGAGATCGTTCAGACGACATCCACGAGGCCATGCTGCAAGCCCAGCGTCGGCAAAATCAGATGGAAGAGCGGGCGCGTCGGAGGCGCTCGTAGACGTCCACTCAGCGAGCTAGTGCCAGAGCAAATGGATAGCAGGAACCCTCGCTAAGCGAATCCCAACTCCTCGCTCCCCCTTGCAGGGGGAGCTGCCGAAGGCTGAGGGGGTCCTGCTCCTTGTCGACACACCCGCCTGAGGCGTTCATTCAGCCCGACCGATCCCACTTGAACGTCAGCACAGCCAAACCCAGACCGACCACGATCCAGACCGCAAGCACGATCGCCGCGATGTCGAGTTGCCAGTTCATGCCTGGTTCGGCGTACTTGTATGCGTCGGGCAGGAATACCGAGCGCAGTCCCTGCGCGACCCAGCGCAGCGGAAACACGCCTGCCACCCATTGCAACCAGGTCGGCAATGAGGAGAGCGTGAAAAACACGCCCGAAATGAACTGGAAGATGATAAACGGAGCCTGGATGACAGCTGGCGCTGCGCGAGCCGACGGAATGATCGCCGTAATCGCGACTCCCATGACACAGCCGGCCGGCACGCCGAGCAGGATGATCCAGATCAGCGTCAGCCAGCCGTTGGCATCGGGCAACTCCACTCCATAGGCCAGCACGCCGAGCGCAATCATCACAACGAGCTGGAGCAGCGTGTAGAAGAGCGCAGTTCCAACGAGCCCCATGAAGAACGATGATTTGGGCAGGGGAGTTGCGGCCAGTTGCTTGAGCGTGCCGTCGTACTGCTGAATGGCCAGCGAATTGCCGAGCAGGTTGAACGACGTGCCGAAAATCGCGACGCCAAGAATCCCGGCCACGAAGTACTGGCTGAACTTGATGGCAGGCACCTGGCCCTCGGCCCCTTCGGGCACACCGATTTCGAATGTCAGCAGCGACGAGAAGATGACCAGGAACAGAACGGGAAACAGCACCATAAAGAAGACGGCCGCGGGTTCGCGATAGACCGTCTTCAGGCTCAGCAACGTATAGGCGTAGCCCAGCCGGACGCTCCTCCAGGCGGCTTCCGCGTTCATGAGCGCGCCTGTGTCCCTAACGCGCTGCTGTCGTCGACCAGATCGAGGTACATCTCCTCCAGGTCCGGCCGTTCGACTTGCAACTCAGGAATCTCTTCCAAGCCGCGATTGCGTGCCCAATCGATCAGACGCGACAGGTGGCGCGTCGGCTCCTGGGTGGGTAACGACAAGCGGCCGTCGGGACCAATCCGGACCGACTTCCACTCGTCCAACAGGTCAGAGAGATCGAAGCCGATTGGTGGGTGCCACGAGATCCGCGTGTCGGTCTCCATCTCACGACGCAAGGCGTTGATGTCGCCTTCGAAGATGATCCGGCCGTCTTTAATCAGTCCAATACGCTGCGCCAGAGTCTCTGCTTCGTCGAGGTAGTGGGTAGTCAGAATCACGGTCGCTCCGCGCTCGGTAAGCCCGCGCACCACTTCCCAGGCCTGACGACGAGCCGATACGTCGAAGCCAGTGGTCGGTTCGTCGAGGAAAATCAGGTCCGGATTACCAATCACGCTGGTCGCAAGGTCGACACGCCGCTTCTGGCCACCTGAGAGCTTCGAGCCCCGACGATCGGCGTGCTCCGTCAGGCCAACCAGCTCGATCACTTCATTAGTGGGCATTGGATTGTCATACAACTTCGCGGTGAAGTTGAGCATCTCTCGGGGCGTCAGACCCTCCATCGGAGTGCTGCGCTGCAATACGATGCCGACCTGCCGGTTGAGCTCTCCACGCTGACGCTGTGGATCGAAACCGAGCACCGAGACCTCCCCAGCGTCGCGTTCGCGATATCCCTCAAGGATCTCGATCAGCGTCGTCTTGCCGGCGCCATTCGGACCCAGCAGCGCGTAGACCTGCCCCGACTCAATCTCCAGATCGACACCGTCCACAGCCGTGACCGCTCCGTAGCGTTTGCTGACTCCACGAATACTGATTGCAGGTGGCATGGGCGACAGACTACGTGACCGCCTAGACTTGCCGCACGTTTGAGACGCTCAACACGCTTGAAACGGCGGAATCCGACATGACTTCTATCAATCAGGACAAACTCAACGAGCTCTTCGACTACGTCGAGGGCATCGTCACAGATGCGAAGGTGCCGGCGGCGCAGATCGCCATCGGGCACGACGGCGAAATCGCAGGATTCAAGACGTTCGGCGTCGCGCACCAGGGCACATCGGTCGCACCAGCGCGCGACGACACGTTGTTCTGCATGTTCTCGTCGACCAAGGCGATCGTCGGCGTCGGCGTCTGGAAGCTGCTTGACGAAGGACTGCTCGATCTCGATGAGCGCGTCGTCGACATCATTCCCGGCTGGTGCGCCGAAGGCAACGGTGAGATTTCCTACGCCGATGTCACCGTGCGCAACGTCATGCTGCACACGGGCGGCTTTCCGCACGCGCCAATGAATCCGCGGCTCTGGGAAGATCGCGACGCGCGGCTGCGTCGGATGATGGGATGGCGGCTCAACTGGACGCCGGACTCGCAGTGGGAGTACCACGCGACCTCGGCCCATTGGGTACTGGCTGAAATCATCGAGCAGAAGACGGGTGGGGATTTCCGCGATTGGCTACGAGCCAATCTGCTCGACCCAATGGGACTCGACAACCTCTTTGTCGGCCTGCCCAACGAAGAGCACGAACGTGCGGCCTCCATTGTCTACACCGAAGAGCCGCTGCCGGTTGATGGCGGCGAGGTCTTCCCGCAGACCATTTTGCACTTCAACCTTGCCTCCCAGCGCCGAGCGGGATGCCCCGGCGGCGGCGCGTTCGCCAACGCAGCCGATGTCGCGATGTTCTATCAGAATCTTATCAAGCCGTCTGAAGACGGCCCGCTCGCAAAGAGCGCGATCGAACTTGGTACAACCGTCGGCACAAATCCCGATCGCCACACCGATCCGACTTCGGGCGTCCACGTCAACCGCGCGCTGACCGTGGTCCTCGCGGGAGAAGACGGACTAACCGAGGAACGGGGCTTCGGCCAGGGAGCATCGCCAAGCGCCTTCGGTCACGCCGGCGCCGGCGGCCAGATCGCCTGGGGCGACCCAGAGACCGGCCTCTCCGTAGGATTCCTGACCAACGGATTCCAGCAGGACGAGAACATCCGAGAGCGCACCGCCACCATCGGAACGATGGCCAACGCTTGCGTGGAGTAGGGGGAACAGAGGAGACGCCCTGAAGGAGCTCGAGTTCCGTCATGCCTGCGACCGAGCGAGGGTATGACGAACTAGTAACAGGTGGCTCGAAGTTCCCTTGCGAGCCCAACTACTCCGACTCAGTCCCCGGCAGTAGCGGCCCATCCGAAATCGCCGGGAATGTCCGGGTGACCGCGAGCGCTGCATCTGTGTCGAAGAACGTCAGCCGTTGGATCACTGTCCACTCGTCCGTCGACCACCGCTGCCGCAATCGACCATCATCGTCCACGCGTTCGCAGACGACGTCGATCAGATGGTCGAGCAGCGCCTCGAGCCAGAGGAACATGTCCGTCAAAGACGCATCGATCGCCTCAGCCGCTGCAATCGTCTGACGGGCCGACGCCTTGAGCGCCTCAATCTTCTGCTCGGGATCGGCCGCTTCAAAGTTGGGATGATTGGTGATCATGTAGATGTTCGGATCGTTAGCAAGCGGCAGCGCCGAGAAATCGGAATCCGCGCCAATCGTCGTGCTCGCCAGGGTCTCGGCCCAGACTGGCAAATCTCCACCAGGCGCAACAATCTCGGCGAGCAGCAGGTCGACGTCGGCCAATGGACCTTGTGCCATCCGCCTCAGACTGCCACGCCGATCCAGCAGCGCGGCGCCTTCGTCGCCGTAACAGAGCGGAATCACGGTGGCCACGTGATCGAGCAGTTCAGCGAGATAGCGCGCCACGAGATCGACCTGCAGCGGCGTGCGCTCGACCATTTCCTGTGTGAGTTCTTCCTCAATCGCGCCGACGGTGCGATTCTTCAGGTCTTCCAGCGGCAGTTGCAGTGCTTGCAACGCCAGGACCAGCTTTGGACCTAGCTGTCGCAGCCGCACCGCCGCATCAGTCACGGCGTCGTCCGGTTCCAGGTAGGCGATCAGTTCAGACGGCCAACGGCAGAAGCCGAAGCGGATGTCGGGATTGGGCATCCGCGAGATGTCTCGAGTCCGGCCCACTTCCACGTACGTTCCGCGCGGAGGCATGTAGATGCCGTGGCGACGCAGATCTGGCTTCGTCACGATTGGGACATCTGACTCAGTAGCCGGCATGGCGGTCCACGACGTCGCGCAAGGGCTCGTTGTTGATGAAACGGCGCAGGTTTTCGGCGAACCGATAGGCGGCCTTGCCGAAATAGTTGGGCTGCAGACCGCTGTTGTGAGGAGTGATGAACAGGCTCGGCACGCTCCACAATTCGTGACCGTCGGGAAGCGGTTCGGGCGTGGTCACGTCCGTGTACGAAGCTCGGAGCTCGCCGCTTTCGAGTGCAGCGACCTGAGCATCCCAGTCGACCACTTCGCCGCGAGCGATGTTGATTAGAGCCGCACCAGGCTTCATCGCGGCCAACTCCTGCTGTCCAATCAAGTGGTAGGTGTCTTCTGTGAGTGGAACCGCGAGGACCACATAGTCGGACTCGCTGAGTACATCGTGCAGTCGTTCTGGCGGCCAGACATAGGCCACAGAATCGGGTGCACCCGCAGGTGGCGTGCCATCGCCCGAGGCTCGTCGTCTGATACCAACCACGCGAGCGCCGAACGCGTCGCAGAAGCGTGCGATCTCAGAGCCGATCGCGCCATAGCCAATGATTCCTACCGTGGCCCCCTCGAGCGTCTCGGGATCCGAGCGTGCCCAAGTGCCTGCGCGATGCGCTTCGATCAATCGGATCATTCGCTTCACGTCCATCAACATGAAGGTCAGCACCCACTCGCCGATGACGCGAGCCGCCAGACCGGGCATCTTGGTGATCGCTACATCCTCACCAATTGGCCGGTCGAGAATCTGGTTCGCTCCGGCCGAAGCCAGGGCGATCCATTCCAACGCCGACGCCTCGCCGGCCAGGTCGCCGCTGAAGAACGTGAACCAGATCCGATCACGCTGCTGGATCTCAACGCCTTCCTCGAGCGCCGCTCCTACATCGACCTGGGGATGATCCGGCTCTCGCATGTAGCGGGCCAGATTGTGCGACACATTGTGAATCTCGATGCGTGGATCCACAGCGCGAATCACATCGAGCGAAGACTCTGGAACTTGCAAGAAATTGGCGATATGAATCTTGTCCATGTGCTCAGAATACGTCTTCAGGGATAAACTCGGCCTATGACACGCGCCAAACCATCATCTGAGAGACAGATACTCCGCCTGACCTGCGTCGACGCCGAGGCCACCCGCGAGGTTGGCGCAGCGGTCGGACGCGACGCGCCAGCGGGGACTGTGGTCCTGCTGCAGGGCGATTTGGGCGCGGGCAAGACGGTGTTTGCGCAAGGCGTCGGACGCGGACTCGAAGCGCCGACGGTCGTCAATTCACCCACATTCGTCCTGATGAATGAACATCTGGGCGGTCGTCTGCCCATGCGTCACGCCGATCTCTACCGCCTCGACGACGTCGACTTGATCGCAGAACTGGGTCTCGATCAGGCCGCCGAGGGCGGCATCCTGCTGGTCGAGTGGCCAGAACGCGCGTCTGGCGCACTGCCAACTGACCATCTGCACGTCAACATCGTGCCGCTCTCGGACGACATCTCCGAAGACGCCCTTGACGCCTCGCCTCGCGAGTTGGTCCTGACTGCACAGGGCGATAGCGCAATGACGCTGCTGTCCGAGCTGGCCAGGACGATCCAATGGGTGCCTGTCTGATGGAACTCTCGATCGACACCGTTGGCGAACAGTCCAGCGTCGCCATCAGCAAACAGGGTCGCGTACTGACCGAGATCAACTGGCGCTCAGGGCGACGACACACGCCGTCGCTGACGCCAATGATCGACTTCGTCTGCCGCCAGACAGGCAACACGGAAGTGGTCAAGCAAGGGCTCGAGGCCGTCTTCGTGGATGTCGGTCCCGGCGCCTACGGCGGCATTCGCTCCGGCATGGCTGCGGCCGAAGGTCTGGCCGTCGCCCTCGACCTGCAATGTGTTGGCGTCGGGCGACTCGAAATCGAGGCCTATCAGCACGCTGCCAGCGGCCTCGCTGCCGCCATCCACCGAGCCGCCCGATCAACCTGGGCATGGCAGATGTTTTCCGGCTCGCTAGATCAGTGGAACGAGCTCGGACCTGCCAGGACCGGCGAGGAATTCGAGCTCCTGCGAGCGCTGGGCGATGCCAGACGGCTCGTCGGCAATGCCGGCGTCATCTGCGGAGAACCAGACCGGATCGAGAACGACGCCAGAGCCTCGCTCATGGACGCCGGCTGGACACTCTCGCCAGCCTCTCTCAACGTCCGTCGCGCCGGCATACTCGCCGAACTCGGCTGGCGCCGGCTCCAGGACGGACAAGGAGGAACCCCCGCGACGCCCCAGCCGCTCCACCTTCGCCCGACCGCGGGTGGCCCGGGCCCCGGGACGAAAAGGGAGCCCCGCGGGCGCCGCCCGAGCCGCTCTCCCTGCGCGAGCCGGCGATTGGTCCGCAGCCTCCGCAATAGGGTCTACTTCTGAGACGCCAGCCCTCAACCTCCGTCATTGCCGCATAGGAGCGCAGCAATGACGAAATGGTAGTTTCCGCGAGGATTGATCTGAGCCATCCGACAACGACCAATACGCCACGCCGTCATAGGCTGACTCCGAACATCCGACATTCACCACAATCCACTCCCTGGAGCGTCCCATGTCCACCGAACGCACACTCGTCCTGGTCAAGCCCGACGGCGTTCAGCGCGGCCTGATTGGCCAGGTGCTGTCCCGCCTCGAGCGCCGCGGACTGAAACTGATCGGCCTCAAGCTGATGCAGATGGACGAATCTCTGGCCAACCAGCACTACGCCGAGCACGTCGAGAAACCGTTCTTCCCCGGCCTGCGAGACTTCATTACCTCGGGACCATTGGTCGCCGCCGCCTTCGAGGGTCGGAATGCCGTCCAACTCGTCCGCAACACGATGGGTGCAACCAACCCGGTTGACGCTGCGCCCGGCAGCATCCGCGCCGACTTCGGCGTCGACCTGGGACGCAACGTGATCCACGGCTCCGACTCGCCCGAGTCAGGCGAGCGCGAGCTGGCGCTCTTCTTCGATGCCTCAGAGCTGGTCAACTGGTCCCGAGACGTCGAGGGCTGGATTTACGAGTAACTTAGAAGTGGCGCCGAAATCGCGTCGCTACTCGACGCGCAGCAAGGTGTCCGCCTGCGACCAGAGACCATCCAGGTCGTAGTAATCGCGCGTTTCGCGGTCAAAGATATGCACTACGACCGAGCCATAGTCACACAACAGCCAGCCGCCCTCGGAGCCACCTTCCCTACGCGGATGTTCGGTGTCGGGCACGTGACGCAGCGCATCTTCGAGCGCGCCGAACTGCCGGCGCGAAGTCGCAGAGGCAATCACGAAGTAGTCGGCGAGGTCGGTGTGCGGTTCCACGTCAAGCAGGACGATCGCTTCGGCCTGTCGCTCGTCAAGCTGTTCCACGACAGCGCGAGCGAGCCGTTCGGCGTCTTCCTTGGTGGTACGGATGTGCCCCGAAGCGGATGGTTTGAGATCCGTCGTTTGAGTGGTCACGTGGTCAATGATAACGCTCATGTTGATAGTCGGGGAGTCGCGCATGGCTGAGCGAGTCGTCGTCGGCATGAGCGGTGGCGTGGACTCGTCCGTCGCCGCAGCGCTGCTGGTCGAGCAGGGTTATGAAGTAATCGGGATCACGATGCGTCTCTGGACCGAGGCGCGTCCCGAGGACTACACCGGCCGCAGCCAGTGCTGCGCGATTGAGGACATCGGCGACGCCCGTCGTGTCGCCCAGCGATTGGGCATCCCGCACTACACGCTCAATCTCGAGCGCCCGTTCCGCAAGTTCGTGGTCGATCAGTTCATCGACGAGTACGCAAACGGCCGCACACCGAATCCCTGTCTCAACTGCAACACCTTCATCAAGTTCGACGCCTTTCTCGAGCGCGCCCGCGCCCTCGGCGCAGACTGGATTGCAACGGGTCACTACGCACGCACACAGTTTGGGTCGAACGGCGAACCGCAACTCTTGCGAGGTGTCGACCAGGACAAGGATCAGTCCTACTTCCTCTACACCCTGACACCGGAGGCGCTCGCAATGACTAGGTTCCCGGTCGGCGGTCTACAGAAGTCCGACGTGCGAGCCGTCGCGGAACGTCACAGCCTCGCCGTCGCCGACAAGCCCGAGAGCGCCGATATCTGCTTCGTCCCGGGCGGCGACTACCGAGCCGTCGTCGCGACCAAGGTTGCTGACCGACCCGGCCGGATGCTGGATGTCGAGGGCAACGAAATCGGCCGACACCAGGGCATCCAGCACTTCACGATCGGCCAGCGCAAGGGTCTGCAAATCGGCGGTGGGGGTGAGCGCCAGTTCGTGACCGACATCGACGCCGAGTCGAACGTCGTCACCGTCGGCAGCGCCGCCGACCTGCTGGTCAACCGTATTGAACTGTCCGACATTCACTGGCTGTCCGAGCCAACTGAAGAGCTCGACGTACAGATTCGCTATCGCTCCAGTCCACTCAGCGCCCGGTTGGAGGACTCAGTACTGAGCCTCGACCAACCAGCCCGAGCCGTTGCTCGAGGGCAGGCGGCGGTCTTCTACGACGGCGACCGTGTGCTCGGCGGCGGCACAGTGGAGTCGACTTCTTGAGGTAGGCTCACGGCATGGCGTTGAGCACCATCACCGACATCAGAGACATCGTGATCATTGTGGCCGGATTGCTGGGCGTGGTCGCCCTGTTTGTGATGATCATCGCCACCATCGTCGTCGGATTCCTCTCCTTCCGCCTGCTGCGAGCGGCCCGCAAGACGTTCCAGGAAGGCATCCCGCCACTACTCGAGAACGCGCAGGAGACGGTCAAGACCGTCAAGGGCACGGCCGAGTACCTCGGCGACTCCGCTGCCGAACCAGTCATCCGCGCCTATGCCACGGCGTCAAGAATCCAGAGAATGTTCGACGTCCTCGGCGGCAGACGAGGGGACAGTTGACATGGGATTCTGGAGAGGCCTGCGCTGGGGCCTGGTCCTGGGAGTGATCGGAACGCTGGTCGGCCGAGTCGTGAACTCGGACAAAGAAAACCCGCAGTGGAAGCAAGCCAAAATCGCCGGAGACATCGCCGCCGCCAAAACCGAAGCCGAACAAAGAGAAAAGTTCAAACGAACCCGCCGCGGCGAGCAACCTGCAAGCGATTGATGAACAACGAACCCCTTGTCAAACCTGCCCTCTAGAGGAACCCCCTGCCAGCTTGAGAGAGTCCCTCAAATGTCGAGATTCCCGCGGCGGAGCGCGGGAATGACGGGGAATGGAACTGTGGGGGATTCAGACGTGAACGTTGTAACCATCCCGCTTGACAACCCCTAGTCTTCGATTTGCGCTACAGGCTGAAGAAGAAGAGCTACCCATGATCCCGCCGGACGAGACTTTCAACGGCACGTTTCCGTTTGAGCCTCACTTCTCCGACTCCCTCGGCTTTCGCATGCACTATGTCGATGAGGGTGAGGGCGAGGCTCTGATCTTGCTTCATGGCGAGCCGACCTGGGGCTATCTCTACCGCAACTTCATTCCCCCCCTGTCCGAGACTCACCGCGTGATCGTTCCCGACCACATGGGCTTTGGCAAAAGTGAGACGCCCCAGGACCGCGTCTACACCCTGAAGACCCACGTCGAGAACCTGACTGCGCTGATCGACGAACTGGACCAGCACGACATCACATTCATCGTGCAGGACTGGGGTGGGATGATCTCTTCCGCCTACGCCGTCCGACACCTGGACCGCGTCAAGCGATTTTGCGTGATGAATACCAACATCGGCAGCGTTGGGCCTCGGAGTACCAATCGTCCACTGTCCCCCTGGTTCCAGTGGATCGGTAAGCACTACGAGGCCGGCACGCTGGACGAGACGCTTGGCAACCTCGGTAGCAATGTGCTCAGCGTGATGAAGATTATCGGCCTTGAGAACATGTCGGTCGTCGATGACACCTGGGTCCGCGCCTATTCCGCTCCCTTCCCCGACCAGGCATCATGTATCGGAGCCATCAACTTTCCGCTCGACATCTACCTCAGGCGCACGCGTGACTATGTCGGGGAGGCCGCGCACCTGATTCCTGAGCTGTCGTCCAAGCCGGCGATGATGGTCGAAGGCATGCAGGATCACGGCGGCATTCCCGAGTTTGCGATCGGGATCTTCCGCGAGATGTACCCCGACGCGCCGATCACCGAGCTACCGAACGCCGGACACTTCTGCCAGGAAGACGCGCCAGAAATCATCGTGCCGCTAATCCAACAATTCCTTAAGTTGACCTGAGAGGACCCATCATGATCCCAGCCAACGAGACCTTCGACGGTACCTTCCCCTTCGAACCACACTTCACCGATGCCCCCGGATTCCGCATGCACTACGTCGACGAGGGCGAGGGTGAGCCGGTCGTCTTGCTGCACGGCGAACCGACCTGGGGCTTCCTGTACCGAAACTTCATCCCTGGACTCTCCGAGACGAACCGAGTCGTCGTGCCCGATCACATGGGCTTCGGCAAGAGCGAAACACCGCAGGATCGCGAGTACACGCTCAGGACCCACGTCGGCAACCTGACTGCCTTGATCGAGGAGCTTGACCTTCATGACATCACACTCGTGATGCAGGACTGGGGCGGACCGATGGGCTCCCAGTTTGCGGTCAGAAACCTTGATCGAGTCAAGCGCATGTGCGTCCTCAACACGATCATTCCCGGCTCACGGCGAGAGCCTCCGGGAGCTCCAGTGACTCCGTGGTTCCAGTGGATCGGTAAGCACCACGAGGCCGGCACGCTGCATGAGACGCTCGGTCACCTGGGCAGCAATGTGCTCAGCGTCATGAAGATCATCGGCTTCGAGAACTCGGCGGCCGTCGACGATGCCTGGATCCGCGCATACTCGGCGCCGTTCCCGGACAAAGAGTCCTGCATCGCCGGGATTGAGTTCCCACTCGACGCCTACCTGGGCCGGACTCGCGATTTCGTCATGGAAGAGATCAACAACGTCCAGGAGCTGGCCTCGATGCCGGCAATGATGGTCGAAGGCATGAAAGACCACGCGATCGACCCCGAGAGAGCCATCGATGGGTTCCGCGCACTCTATCCGGACGCGCCGGTCACCATCCTGCCCAACGCCGGCCACTTCTGCCAGGAAGACGCGCCCGAGATCATCGTGCCGCTGATCAGTCAGTTCCTCAGATTGACCTGAGTCCCACTAGTCCGTCATTGCCGCGCTCCGTCGCGGCAATCTCGCAGCCAACGGCAATTTCGATGGTATGGAAGTGACAGGGGGCGCGGGCCTTGACAGGTCAGCCCCAACGACGGTGGCGCGAGTTACGAGATACCCGCGACAAGCGCGGGTATGACGGAGTATTCGAACTGGATACTGAAACGAGCAAAAGCTGGCGGAGAGGGTGGGATTCGAACCCACGAGGGCCTTGCAGCCCTACACGCTTTCCAGGCGTGCCTGATCGTCCACTCCAGCACCTCTCCAGAGAGTTGGCCGAGTCGTGAAAATGGCGGAGAGGGTGGGATTCGAACCCACGAGGCACGTCGCCGCACCTACCGATTTTCGAGATCGGCTCCTTCGGCCACTCGGACACCTCTCCAAAATCAGTATACGCAGCAACATGAACATTCCTGTCACCCGTTGCGGCAATAGGCTGTACCACGTGTGGCGCATTTGACCGCCCAATTTCTCCGCTGCCCGACTCTCTGGAGCAACCGTGACCGACGCCCCCTCCGACTCCAATGCCGACGCAAAGACACTTTCCGAATTGCTTGCCCCGCTCGATGGCAACGCGCCAGCGCTCGGCGCGCCGGGACGCCCTGAGCTCACCCTCGCCGGCCTCCGAGCACAGATCGCCAGGACCGGCGAGCAGCTCAACAGCTTCGGCCTTGGACGCGAAGACGGCGTCGCCATCGTTCTGCCCAACGGCGCAGAAATGGCCGCCGCATTTCTTGGAGTCGCGAACGCTGCGACCGCAGCTCCGCTCAACCCCGGATACCGCGCCGACGAGTTCGAGTTCTACCTCCAGGACCTCGAAGCGCAAGCCGTCGTCGTCCAGGAAGGCGTCGATTCACCGGTGCGCGAAGTCGCCCAACGCCTCAATGTTCCACTGGTTGAACTGCAGCCGGAGTCCGATGGACCGGCCGGCGCATTCAACCTCGCAGCGTCAATCAACGGAACGCCAGAGCGTCCCGGCGAAGCCGGTCCCGATGATGTTGGGCTGGTGCTGCACACGTCAGGCACAACCTCGCGGCCCAAGATCGTCCCGCTCAGGCAACGCAACCTGACTGCGACCGCGCACAACATCCGCAACACGCTCAATCTCACTTCCGAGGACCGCTGCCTGAACATCATGCCGCTGTTTCACATTCACGGCGTGATGGCAGGCATCCTGGCCAGCGTCGGCGCCGGCGGTTGCACCTGGTGCTCGCCCGGCTTCAACGCGATGCAGGTCTTCGGTTGGCTGCGCGAGGCCAAGCCGTCCTGGTACACGGCCGTTCCGACGATGCACCAGCTCATCCTGACTCGCGCCGGACGCAACGCCGACGTGCTCGCCGAGACCAACCTCCGGCTGATCCGCTCGTCCTCGTCCTCGCTGCCGCCGACCGTCATGGCCGAGCTCGAGGAGACGTTTGGCGCGCCGGTGATCGAGTCCTACGGCATGACCGAGGCTGCGCACCAGATGACATCCAATCCAATGCCGCCGCAGGAGCGCAAGCCCGGCAGCGTCGGACTGCCTGCCGGTCCCGAGGTCGCCATCATGGATGAAGACGGAGCGCTGCTGGCGATGGGCCAGCGTGGCGAGGTCGTGATCCGAGGCAACAACGTCACCGACGGCTATCGCAACAACCCCGAAGCCAACGCGACTGCCTATACGAGAGGCTGGTTTCGTACCGGAGATCAGGGGGTGCTCGACAACGACGGCTACCTCACGATCACGGGACGGCTCAAGGAAATCATCAATCGAGGTGGCGAGAAGATCTCACCGCGAGAAGTCGACGAGGCACTGCTCCTACATCCAGCCGTCGCCCAGGCCGTCACCTTCGCCATGCCTCACGATCGATTGGGCGAGGAAGTCGCCGCCGCCGTCGTGCTCAGGGAAGGCGAGGAGTCAGACGAGCGAGCAATCCGAAGGTTCGTCGGAGAGCGAGTCGCCGACTTCAAGACGCCAAGGCGAGTCGTCATCCTCGAGGAAATCCCAAAGGGAGCCACCGGCAAAATCCAACGAATCGGCCTCGCCGAGAAGCTCGGATTGACCAAGTAGCAGGAACACGAGGAGCTCCTCCTTTGGGGGAGCTATGCAGACCCTTCCCCCTGGCTGGGGGAGGTGGATAACCGCTAAACCGCCCCCGCCTCCGAGCGGGGGCCTGCTCCCTCCCCCGGCTAGGGCGCGACGGTCATGCTTGTCTTCTGTGTCTGCTCAACGGGGATCGATTCGTACTCCCTCCGCCATGCCAAAGCGGGTCCCCGCTCGGGGGCGGGGACGGAAAACTGAGTTATGCATCAGTCTCTCGCAGGGCGAGCTCTCTCTTGGTCATTTACGTCTTCGAGTCAATGCTCCTGAGCAAGTCGCGGATCTCAACAAGCAGTTCGTTGTCGCCGTTCTCAGCCGATGCTGACGCGGCGGCAGAGGCTGATCCGCCATCTTGCAAGACCTCCCGCTGATGCAGGACGGCATCGCGGAAGGCCGGAGCATTGACCACACCGATCAAGTTGCCCTCCGCCGATGCGCTGCTGCCAGCGGCGCCGGCGGTCTCGACCTTGAGTTCTTGCAACCCGTACCTCCGCATCAACGGATCGTCGTGCAGGCGGACATCCGTAATCCGATCCAGCGGGATCGTGCTGTCGGAGCGGAAGTAGACGCCGCGCGTCACCTCCAACGACGTGGGCGTCAGGCCCGCGCTGAAGCGGGCGTAGGCCCTGGGCAGATAGGACACGCTCCAGATCAGCCAGAACGGGATCAGCGGAATGCCGACCACTGTGAGCACAATAATCAAGGCGACGGCGAGCCTGCCGTAAGGCATGACACGCCGATCAAATTCACCCTCGAGCAACACCGAGTCTCTTGAAGATGTCATGTCATTGCTCCACTGGTTTGCCGTCCCGTTGGCTGCAACCATAGGCAAGTCCCAACGGTTTCGCGGACTCAAGGAGGCAAAATGGAGTTTGGCATTCACCTGGTTCAACAGAACACCACGCTTGCGGAGTGCCGCGAGCTCTGGCGCTGGGCCGACACCGCCGGCTTCACTTGGGTAGACGTCTCCGACCACTTCTACGAGTCTCCCATGACCGAGAAACAGGGACCGTACCTCGAGTGCTTGGCCTGCCTGGCCGCGCTCGCCGCCGACACCGATCACGTGCGCGTCGGCACCTGCGTGCTCGCCATGGACTACCGCCATCCCGCCGTGCTGGCCAACGCGTTGGCGACGATCGATCACCTCGCGGGTGGCCGCTTGGACGCTGGACTCGGGGCGGGCTGGAACGTGCAGGAGTACAGCGCCTACGGATTTCCGTTCGAGCGCATCGGTCGTAGGTTGGACCGCCTCGAAGAGGGCATCCAAGTGCTGCGTGCGCTCTGGGAAGAATCCCGAGCCGACTTCGACGGTGAGCACTACCAGCTCAACGATGCTCTCTGTGAACCGAAACCGCTGCAATCGCGAGTCCCGATCTGGATCGGCGGCGTCGGCGAGCGGCGCACCTTGAAACTCGTCGCCCAATACGCCGATGGCTGGAATGCGCCGTACCTCAACGTCGACGATTGGCTCCGGCTTTCGGGAGTGCTGGACGAATGGTGCGAGCGCGTCGGTCGCGACCCTGCCGAGATCCAACGAGACGTCAATCTCTCGTTTCACCTCGCCGCCACCGAGGCCGACCGACCAAAGGCGCAAGCACACTTTGAGGAAGTGTTTGGACCGGCAGGAGACACGTTCCGCCAGCGCGGCGCAATCCTCGGCACACCATCCGAGGCAATCGACATCCTCGCGCCCTACGACGAGGCCGGCGTAAATCGCGTCAACATCACATTGCGCCCACCCTGGGACTGGGACGCATTACGGGCCTTCAGCAGCGAGGTGATTCCCGTTGTTTCGGAGCGGATGTGATTGTCACTGGGAAGGCCGACTCTCAGTGGCTAGGATCGATGGCTCCACGTTCGACCAGTAGAGCCTCGTAGTCATCTTGAGTCAGAGGACAGTCAATCAGCGCCACGAACTCCCGCCGAGACAATCCACATTGCCGCGCCATTGTTGCGAGAAGACGGTCGTCAATGTCGCGATTTCCACCATGAGACAGCAGTGTGCGAATCCGTGACTCGATTCCACGAATGGTGACATAGGCAAACTTGCGATGCTTCGCATCCGTCCGCTGAAAGCCTTTTGCAAGGAGCGCTGCTTCGATCCGTCGCGCCTTACGGGGCATCTGATTCCCTAATGAACAATCGCCGCATCTCAGCGCCGACTTGTTGCGCCATACCGTCGAGATTGGATTGGTCGCCCACCGCAAAGCGTCGCCACAGAAACTGCAAGTCATCCTCCAGGACGTCAAGCAAGAGTTCCCGCGTTTCTGCGAACAGCAGGATGTCGGGTGGACCCTCAATCTCATAGAAGGGCTCGGAGGTATCAGCGACAAACGTGACCTCGTAGCTCACCGGCTCCCTCGCCACGAGGCGGACCCCATCCACCTCGATCTCCGAAATCACGATCGGACTCTCGTCCACCTTGGCCTTTGGATCGGTCGTGACCATTGCCGCGCTCCTCGGTCGTCCACGCTATTTGATGTTACGGCCTCCAGACTGAGCGGCGGTACACTGCCGACAGACCAGATTGCCGACGGAGAGGCTGCAGATGCCCGTAGATCAGACTCGCGAATCGTGGAAGCCGGGACAGGACTGGCAAGGCGCGATTGAGGAAATCAATTACATCAAAGAACTCGGCCGAGAGATGGGCGGCGAGTACGGCGTCGCCCGACAACACCGCGGCGGCCGCTACACGATCCGCGAGCGGATCGACAAGTTCCTCGACGAAGACTCCTTCTTCGAGGCGGGTCCGTTGGTCGGCGGCTACGTGTACGACGAAGACCAAAACCTGCGCGACTTCACGCCCGGCGCGTTCGTCATGGGTATGGGCCAGATCGAGGGCCGCAACATCGTCATCGGTGGCGACGATTTCACCATCTCCGGCGGTTCACCGCACAACGTCTCCAAGGGCGCATCGCAGTTTGCCACGCCGCTGGCTGCGCAGTATGGATTGCCCTACGTCCAGCTGATCGAAGGCGTCGGACACAGCGCCAAGCGCGACGAGGAAGAGGGCCGCATGGCTCTGCCTCATGGCCAGACCTGGTGGCGACACGTCAACCTGCTGAACAAGGTGCCTGTCGCCTCGGGGATCATGGGATCCGTCGCCGGCGCGCCGGCAGCCTTCGCACTGCTCTCGCACTTCACCGTGATGATCAAGGGACAGTCGCAGATCTTCCCCTCGGGGCCGCCCGTCGTCCGACGTGCGATCGGTGAGACCTTCAACAAGGAAGAACTCGGCGGTTCAAAGGTCCACGTCTACCAGAGCGGACAGGTCGACAATGAGGCGGAATCGGAAGAGGACGCCTTCGACCAGATCAAGAAGTTCCTCTCCTACCTGCCCGACACAACCAACGACGTCACCGAGCGCACACACAACTTCGACGATCCCAACCGCAAGGTCGAGGAGCTGCTGCGGATCATCCCCGAGAACCGCAAGCGCGGATACAACCCGCGCAAGCTGGTCAAACTGGTCGTCGACAACGGCGAGTTCTTCGAAATGCGGCCGCACTGGGGCGGTGCAATCATCACCGGTTTCGCCAGAATCGGCGGCTACGCCATCGGCGTCGTCGCGAGCGATCCCTATGTCATGGCCGGCGCGATGAACGGTGACGCCGCCGACAAGTTCGCCCACTTCGTCGACCTCTGCGACGGGTTCAACCTGCCGATGGTGGTCTTCCTCGACATGCCCGGATTCATGCTCGGCTCGCAGGCTGAGTTGAACCAGACGATGCGTCGCGGTACCCGCGCCCTGATAGCAGCCTACGAAGCCGACGTGCCCAAGGTCGAGTTCAACATCCGCAAGAGCTATGGCGTCGCCGCTGACGCGCCTAACAGCATGGGTGAGCCTATGGGCGTCAACATGCGCTTCGGCTGGCCGGCCGGCGAGTGGGGCGGCATCCCGATCGAAGGCGGTGTCGCAGCCGCCTACAAGCGAGAAATCGAGGCCGCCGAGAATCCCGAGGCGCACCGCGAGATGATCGAAAACCGCCTGCTCAGGCTCAGAAGCCCGCTCAAGGCGGCGCACAACTTCGACGTAATCGACCTGATCGATCCCAGGGACACCCGCCGGATCGCGTTCAAGTTCATCGACGCCGCGCAACCAATGCTCAAGCGCCTGGCCCAGCGCCCGAAGCGGATCATTCGGCCTTAGGTCTGTCGAAAAGGGGCAAGTCGGCCGAAAGCTCGATTAGTCGCGTCCGGTATCCCTACTCCGTCATTGCCGCGCAACGTCGCGGCAATCTCGCCGTGCGGCGAACTCATGTGTGCGCTCCAATCAACGTCATACCCGCGACAAGCGCGGGTATGACGTGTCCATATTGGCGATTGGATTCCGAAAAAGAGCAGTCTGGATCGCCTATCTTGCCGATCGATTTGCAGTCGAGAGATGAGGTATCGCCATGTCCAACCAGTTTGATGAATTCAAGGGCACCATTGGACTCACTGTCGACGAATCAGAACCCTGGTGGGAGTTGCTGCCCGAGCATGAGCATGGGCCTCGCCCCAACGTCCTGATCATCTTGTTCGATGACATGGGCTTCGCCCATCTCGGCTGCTACGGCTCCACGATCGACACGCCCAACATTGACAAGCTCGCCGCCGAGGGTTTGCGCTACTCAAACTTTCACGTGACGCCGCTCTGCTCACCGACGCGGGCTTCGCTGTTGACCGGGCGCAATCACCATGCCGTGGGCATGCGCACAATCAGCTTCCACGACACCGGGTACACCAACATGCGGTCTGCGGTTACGAAGCATGCGGCGACGCTGGCCGAAATGCTCCAACCGCGCGGCTATGCCAACTACATGGTCGGTAAGTGGCACCTCAGCCCGGCGGAGGAAAACGGTCCCGCAGGCCCCTTCGACCACTGGCCGCTGCAACGTGGATTCGACCGCTACTACGGATTCCTCAACGGCGCCACCGACCAGTTCTATCCCGAGCTGACAGAGGACAACCATCACATCTCGCCACCCAAACGTCCGGAAGATGGCTACCACGTCACAGAAGATCTGGTTGACCATGCGATCCAGTTTCTGCGCGACAAACAGTCGCACCGGCCCGATCAGCCATTCTTCACTTACGTCGCGCTGGGCGCCGTGCATGAACCTCACCAGTCGCCTCCCGAGTATCTCGAGAAGTACCGCGGCCGATTCGACTCCGGCTGGGACGAAGTGCGACAGGAATGGTACGAACGACAACTGGCCAGCGGCATCATCCCGTCCGACACCGAGCTAGCGGCCCGCAACCCCGGCGTCGAAAAGTGGGACGACCTGTCCGACGACGCCAAGCGGTTCGCCGCTCGGCTGTTCGAGGCCTTCGCTGCGTTCCTCGACCACACCGACGCCCAACTGGGACGACTGTTCCAATACCTGGAAGATTCAGGGCAACTTGACAACACGATCGTGGTGTTGACATCGGACAACGGCGCTTCAGGGATGGGCGGGCCCATGGGCATGTTCAGCCCTGCACAGGGCGGTAACGGGATCGCCTCAAACGAGGGTGGACTGCTGAATGTTCCGTTGGTCGAAGGTGCCGCCATGCAGAAGGATCGGATGGCCGCCCTGCAACATCGGATCGAGGACATCGGTACCGCGCGGAGTTGGACCGACGTCCCCTGGGGTTGGGCGCAGGTCGCCAACACTCCGCTGCGCTGGTACAAGAGCGACGCCTATGGAGGCGGGATCCGGGTCCCGCTCATCATCCGCTGGCCGGAGCAGGTTCCCCAGGGTCAGATACGCGACCAGTTCCACCATGTGACGGACATCGTGCCGACGGTGCTCGATGCACTCGGTGAAACGGCTCCCGGTAGCCACCATGGAATCGGCCAGATGCCGGTCCATGGAACAAGCATGGTCTACTCGTTCGACGACTCCGAGGCGCCGTCAAACAAGGGTGTGCAGTACTTCGAGATGTGGGGACACCGAGCCATCTGGGTGGACGGCTGGAAAGCCGTCACTCGCCACTTCCGCGGCACGCCGTTCGAGGAAGATGATTGGGCGCTGTTCAATCTCTCAGAGGATTTCTCCGAGCTACATGACCTGGCCAAACAGGAACCCGAGCGACTACAGAACATGATCGACCGCTGGTGGATCGAAGCGGGTCGCTACAACGTCCTGCCGCTCGACGATCGGCTGCCCAGACTGGCAACCCCGAGCAACAAGCCCGGCGGTCCGCACGAGGGTCTCCACTATCGGTACTACCCGCCGGTCTCCCACTTGCAGACTCGAGTTTCACCGGTCCTGCACGTCGGAGACTGGGAGATCAGCGCAGAAGTCGAGCGAAGCAGCAGCGACGAGGCAGGTGTGTTGTTCGCCTCGGGAAGCATGGCCGGCGGCGTCTCGCTGTACGTGCAACACAACCGCCTTTGCTTCGATTACAACTCGCGCGAAGACCACACCGTCGGTCGCTCCGATTCTGAGTTGCCCACTGGCAAGTCAACATTGGCGGCGAGGATGACTAGCAATCCCGACAAGGGAGGCGTAGTCACGCTCTCCGTCGATGGTCGAGAGTCTGCACAGATCGAGATACCGGTCCTGGGCGGCATCTCCGTTCGAGGCGGCGCGGATGTCGGAGCGGATCTGTACTCTCCGGTCAGCGACAACTACGAAGCTCCGTTTGCGTTCTCAGGGACCATCCATGTCCTTGACGTGCTAATCACCCCGAAGGGTGAGATGCCGCGAGTGCCCACTCCAGAGGAGGCCAGCGAAGCGAACTGACTGTTTCCGAGGGCTCCTATCGCCGAAGACCTTTGAAGAAACTCGCCTTCTCCCCCCTTGCGGGGGAGATGCCGAAAGCCTGCCCCGGGCTTGACCCGGGGGCAGAGGGGGGGATCCCTGCCTGTTGGCCCTATCTGGTCGTCGTCAGCCGCCCCCCCTCTGTCACTCCGTGACATCTCCCCCCACAAGGGGGGGAGAAAGGAATCGGTCGCTTCAAATGAGCTCTCGGCCAGCCTCTCGAAGCAGCGGCCAAGAGCGTCCACTTCCCAAACTTGGGACACGACAGGGGAACAGATCGCCTATCTTGCCACTCGATCTACGACCGAGGGATTGGTGATTGTTATGTCTGAACAGTTCGAAGAGTTCCGAGGCAAAGTGGGACTCACGATTGATGAATCGGAGCCCTGGTGGGAACCCCTGCCGGAACATGAGCATGGGCCGCGTCCTAATGTGCTGATCATCCTGTTTGACGACATGGGTTTTGCCCATCTCGGCTGCTACGGGTCGACCATCGACACGCCCAACATCGACAAACTGGCCGATCAGGGCCTGCGTTATTCGAACTTCCATGTGACTCCCCTCTGCTCACCGACGCGGGCGTCGCTGATGACTGGACGCAACCATCATGCGGTCGGGATGCGGACGATTTCGAACTTCCACGACACCGGCTTCACCAACATGCGGGCGTCGGTCTCGAAACACTCGGCCACACTGGCCGAGATGCTGCAGCAGAGTGGCTACGCCACCTACATGATCGGTAAGTGGCACCTAAGTCCGGCCGAGTCAAACGGTCCCGCTGGTCCCTACGACCATTGGCCATTGCAGCGAGGCTTCGACCGCTACTACGGCTTTCTCTCCGGCGCGACGGACCAGTTTTACCCCGAACTGACGCATGACAACCATCACATCCTGCCGCCGAGGTCACCGGAGGAGGGCTATCACGTCACCGAAGACTTGGCCGACCATGCGATCTCATTCCTGCGCGACAAGCAGTCGCACCGGCCCGATCAGCCATTCTTCATGTACTTCGCGTTGGGTGCAGTGCATGAGCCGCATCAGGCACCCGCCGATTATGTCGAAAAGTACGGCGGCCGCTTCGACGCTGGTTGGGATGAAGTACGCCAGGAGTGGTACGAACGGCAACTCGCGAGCGGCCTGATTCCGCCCGACACCGTCCTGGCAGATCGCAATCCTGGGGTGGAGAAATGGGAGAACCTGTCGCAGAACGAGCAACGCTTCGCCAGCCGTCTGTTTGAGGCATTCGCAGGATTCCTGGATCACACCGACGCGCAGCTCGGCCGGCTGCTTGATCACCTGGAACAGTCTGGGCAGCTCGACAATACGATCATCATGCTGACATCGGACAACGGCGCCTCGGGCATGGGCGGGCCTCGCGGTCTGCTCAATCCCGCTTCCGGCGGCCTCGGCATTTCCGACAACGAAGGCAAGGTGCTACAGAATCCCCTGCGTGGGCAAGGGTCGATGGATGACGAACTGCTGGAAGCGACGCAGTCGCGGCTCGATGACATCGGCGGCCCGCGTAGTTGGACCGACGTGCCCTGGGGCTGGGCCCAGGTCGCCAACACGCCGCTGCGCTGGTACAAGAGCGACACCTACGGAGGCGGCGTGCGTGTGCCGCTGATCGTCCGCTGGCCAGAGCGTGTGCCACATGGCCAGACCCGGGACCAGTTCCATCACGTCACCGACGTCGTGCCGACGGTCCTTGAATTGCTCGGCGAAACGGCGCCCGGCACATACAAGGGCCTGGCCCAGATGCCGGTTCACGGCAAGAGCATCGCCTACAGCTTTGAGGAACCCGACTCTCCGTCGAACAAAGGGGTCCAGTACTTCGAAATGTGGGGTCACCGCGCCATCTGGATGGATGGTTGGAAGGCAGTCACCCGCCATTTCCGCGGCATTCCGTTCGAGGATGATCAATGGGCGCTGTTCAACCTGGAGGAAGACTTTTCGGAAATCAACGACCTGGCGGAACAAGAGCCCGAACGGTTGCAGCGGATGATCGACCGCTGGTGGATCGAGGCGGGGCGCTACAACGTGCTGCCACTCGACGATCGGATGCTGGGCATGGGCGCGCCAAGCAACCGGCTCGGCAGCCCACACCACGAGTTCCACTATCGCTACTACCCACCCACGGCTCATCTGCACGGCCGCGTCTCGCCAACGCTATTCATCGGCGACTGGGAAATCACGGCCGAGGTGGAACGAAGCAGCGTCGAAGAGGAAGGCGTCCTGTTTGCATCGGGCAGCATGGCCGGCGGCGTCTCGTTGTACGTCCAGGACAACCGGCTCTGCCTCGACTACAACGCCCGCGAGGACATCACGGTTGGTCGCTCGGACACCGAGTTGCCGACCGGCAAGGCAACGCTCGCGGCCAAACTGACCTCTGTACCCGAAGGGAGCGGAGTGGTCACGCTGTCGGTTGATGGCGAAGCCGTCGGCAACGTCGAGATTCCGAGCCTGAGGGGAATCGCCGTCCGAGGCGGAGCAGACGTGGCAGCCGATCACCTCTCACCGGTCACACCCAGCTACGAGGCCCCATTCGAGTTCACAGGGACAATCCATGTGGTCGACGTGAAAATCACACCAAGAGGAAGCTCGCCAAGGCCACCAACACCGGAGGAAGAGAGCGAAGCCAGCTAGCTCTGGCGAATTTCGGCCATAGTGTGGTCGAGGTTCTCGCGCAGCATTTCTGCAATCTCCGGGGCAGAATAGAAGTAACGCGAGTGCGTGCGACGTAGCATCTCTTCCGACTCTGTCAGAAACAGCACCACTTCTTCTGCTTCCGGCTTGTCACGCTCCGCCTCGTTTAGCGCTTCAAACGCTTCGGTCTGCTGCGACTCCTCAAACTCGCGCAAACTCACACCACCGCCGTTTTGGTGATTGCACCTCAACAAGATCCATTTCATTGTTCGTCCGCTTCCGCTTCAGGCTGCGATGCAGCCATGAATCCAATGAGCGCATTCTTCACCTGTTCACACAGCGTATCGGTTACGACTAGCGATTTTCGAAAGTCTTCAATTGCCTCATTCAACAGGTTCCACTCTGTTCTCGCCTGGGCGCTGGAAAATTCCGATTGAACCGGGTAGCTGAGTTCCTCAACTAGATCTTGGGTCGCGCGTAGCTGTTCCATCAAAGAGTCGACTAACCAACCTTGTTGAGAGAGCGCCAGCAGCCGGCGACGTACGTCAGGCGGGCCGCCACCTGCCTTGATGAGTCGGTCGATGCCATAAGCCAGCTTCTCAGAAAGGTTCGCCCATGCATGTTGCACCTCAGTGCGAATCTGGATCTCGGCAAATCGACCACTTTCGGTGAGTACGATGAGATGAACTGCCCTGTAGCCGCCCTTCTGACCTTTCCTGGTGTAGTCCTTGATCCGCTGAATCGCCAGTTGCTCATGCAACCAGTCGGTGGCGGTTCGCAAATCATCCATTGTCGGCACAGTGAGACGGCAACCAGCGATGTCTTGCATCGTGGACAATGGGGTCTCTTTGCGCTGCAGTTTGGACACCACCGAATCAATCGCCTTGATTCGGGAACCGACTTCCGTGCGTCGACCCGCTAGCGCCGAACCTGCGCAGCGAATCAGAGCATCTGTTACCTCCGCCAACGCCCCTGCGAACCCTGTGCGGAACGCCTGATAGTCGGCCTCGTTCAACTCGTTGAGACCTGCGACTGCGAGCCGTCGGCCAAGCGCGTCAATCTCATTTTCAGGGAGTGTGGCCATACAGCCACATTACACCATGATCGAAACAGGCGTTCTGTATCCAGAACCTTGATGTTCCAGATACAGAACGCGAGTGGCCTCGCTCCTAGCCCCGGCCGTGACGCAGGAGTTTGCCTGGCGTGGCTCCGGTCTCCTGACCGTCCTGCATCGTGACTTCGCCGTTAACGAGGATCCATTTGTAGCCATGCGGCTTCTGGATTCGTCGCCATTCACCACCCGGGAAGTCGTAGACGATCTCGCCCTGGAACTCCGGATCGAGCTTGAGCTCATCGAGGTCATAGACGACCACGTCTGCAGGCGCGCCCTCGACCAGCGATCCGCGATTCGTGAAACCGCCCGCGCGCGCAGGCAGGTACGACAGCCGGTAGTGCGCTTCCTCCAGCGAGACGCGGCCGCTGTCGCGCACCATCCACATGAGGAAGTCGGTCGGGTACGAACCTGCGGTGAGGAACTTGGTATGCGCGCCGCCATCCGAGACGCCGGGAATCGTGTAGGGCGATTCCATGATCTCGGCCATGTGATCCTCGTTGGCGTTGGTCACTTCGGTCAGGAACTCTGCCTTGAGGTCGGTCGCCAGCGCCAGGTCGAGCATCGCATCGATCGGATGCTTGCCCATCTTCTCGCCGACCTGCGCGAGTGTCAGTCCGACATATTCCTCAAGCTCAGGCATGGCCTCGAGGTGTTGGATCATGACCTTCTCGATTGAACCTCCAATGGCCTGGGTCTGGCCCAGCTTCTCGATCGCGTCGTCCATCTCGGCCTTGAGTCGCTCGCGCACCTCAGGATCGGCGAACTTGGCCATCTTCTCTTCGATTGTGCCGGTCGTGGCGTAGTTCCAGGCGGGCGACGAGTCGTAGAGGTTCCAGTCCTCGAGCGTGTAGGCGAAGGCCGAGCGAATCGTGAACGCCTGGCCAAAGATGCGTTCGCCGCGGTCGTTGCACTCGTGCAACCACTTGAGCGACTTCGTGTGAGCGTCTGGACGCTGCATGCTCGGCGCAATCACGTTGTGCAGGATCGGTCGGCCTGAGACCTCTGCCAGTTTCGCTTCGAAGGCGAGGTCGGACTTGATGTCGCCGGTGGCCTGCGTGATCTGGATGAATCCTTCATCACGCTCGCGCAGTACTTCGGCCAACGCCAGACATTCGTTGTCCGACATGATGTCGGTCACCATCGGCGTGCCGTCATAGTCGGCCTGGACCGAGTTCTCGCCCAGCCGCTGGGTCGACCAGCCGCAGGCGCCGGCGTCCATCGCCTCGTGCAGCAAGCGCTGCATCTCGCGGATCTCATCGTCGTTGGCTCGGCGGTTCTTGGCCGCCTCGAGTCCCATGACCCAGATCATCAGCGGGGCAATCGGCATGTACGACAGACAATTGACACCCTTAGGGATACGGTCGAGCGTTTCCAGCCACTCGGGGAAGGAGACCCAGTCCCAGATCATGCCTTCCTTCATCGACTCGAACGGGATCGCCTCAGTGCGCGACATGGTCAGCATCGCGCGGTCACGCTCTTCCGCTCGAACCGGCGCGAAGCCGAAGCCGCAGTTGCCGAGCACCACCGAAGTCACGCCGTGCCAACCCGAGATGGTGCAGTACGGATCCCATTGGATCTGCGCGTCGTAGTGCGTGTGCAGGTCGACGAATCCCGGAGCAACAATCTTGCCGTCGGCATCAAGCACCTGATCGGCGTCCATCGGATCCATCCGGCCGCCAATCTGGGCGACAACGCCATCCTTAATCCCAACGTCGGCAACAAATCGCGGGACACGGGTCCCGTCAACGACGGTGCCGCCGCGAATCAGTACATCGAACTTTGCCATGTTGGTCTCCTTGAACTGTGTGTTCCTTAGTTGGTCGTCCCCAGTCATCATCCGGGGATGTTCACCCTCAGTGATTGCGGCACGTCTCTCGTTCGAGCCGAATGCAAGGGAGCGGGACCCCCTCAGACTTCGGCAGCTCCCCCTGCAAAGGGGGAGCGGGGAGATGGCGGCGACTGCCGACCTCTCTAGCCGCGACCATGTCGCAGCAGCTTGCCCGGCGTGCTGCCGGTTGATTCTCCGTCCTGGAATGTGATCGAGCCATTGACCAGGATCCAGCGGTAGCCGTCTGGTCGCTGGACCCGGCGCCACTCACCGCCGGGGAAGTCGTAGACAACTTCGCCGGTCCACTCTGGTGTGATGTTGAGCGCGTCGAGGTCGTAGACGACTACATCGGCTGGCGCGCCCTCGACCAGCGTGCCGCGGTCGCGGAACCCGGCCGCTCGGGCGGGCAGGTAGCTCAGGCGGTAGTGCGCTTCCTCCAGCGAGAGCTGGCCGGTGTCGCGAACAAGCCACATGAGGAAATCGGTGGGGTACGAGCCAGCCGTCAGGAACTTGGTATGCGCGCCGCCATCCGAGACGCCGGGGATGCAGTACGGCGAGGTAATCATCTCCGCCGTCCACTCGTCGTTCTGCTCGCGCATCGGCGTCAGGAACTCGGCCTGCAAGTCGGTCTCCAGGGCGAGGTCGAGCATCGCGTGGACCGGGTGATAGCCACGCTGCTCGGCCACCTGGCCGACAGTCATACCGACGTATTGTTCCAACTCATCTTTGTGAGCGAGGTCCTGGATCAACAGCTCTTCGATCGGGCCGCCCAACGCCTGCGTCTGACCGAGCTTCTTGATCGCCTCGTCAATCTCGTCGATGATTCGCGCCCGCACTTCGGGATCAGCCATCTTGGCCTTGCGCTCGTCGCGGGTACCGGTCGTGGCGTAGTTCCAGGCCGGCGACGAGTCGTAGAGGTTCCAGTCCTCAAGCGTGAATGTGAAGGCGGCGCGAATCGTCGCCGCCTGACCAAAGATGCGCTCGCCGCGGGCGTTGCACTCGTCGAGCCACTTCATCCGGTCGCGGTGCAGGCTCGGGTTCTTCGGATTGACCGCGATCAGGTTGTGCAGGATTGGCCGCTGTGCAGTCGCAGCGAGCTCCGACTGGAACTCGAGGTCCTTCTGTAAGTCGCCGGTGAACTGCGTGATCTGGATGAAACCCTCGTCCCGCTCGGCGAGCACCTCGGCCAGCGCCAGACACTCGCTGTCCGACATGATGTCGGTGACCATCGGCGTGCCGTCGTAGTCGGCCTGAACCGAGTTCTCGCCCAGCCGCTGGGTCGACCATCCACAAGCGCCGGCGTCCATCGCTTCATTCAACAGACGCTTCATCTCCGAGATCTCGTCATCGTTCGCGCGACGAGACTTGGCGGCTTCGAGACCCATCACCCAGGTCATCAATGGCGCCAGCGGCATGTATGAGAGGCAATTCACGCCCTTGGGAATCCGGTCGAGCGTGTCGAGGAACTCCGGGAAGGTGATCCAGTCCCAGATCATCCCTTCCTTCATCGAGTCAAACGGAATCGCCTCAGTGCGGGACATGGTCAGCATCGCGCGGTCGCGCTCTTCTTCACGCACTGGAGCAAAGCCAAAGCCACAGTTGCCCAGCACCACCGAGGTGACGCCATGCCAGCCCGAGATCGTGCAATACGGATCCCACTGGATCTGGGCGTCATAGTGCGTATGCAGGTCGACAAATCCGGGAGCGACAATCAGCCCATCGGCGTCGAGCAGCTGGTCGGCATCGGCAGGATCCATCTTGCCGCCAATCTGCGCGACAACCCCATCCTTGATCCCCACATCGGCAACAAATCGGGGCACGCTGGTGCCATCCACGACAGTCCCGCCGCGAATCAGAACATCAAACTTCGCCATCAGAGTCTCCAAGCGATCCAGAGCGTGCGCATACGCGCAATCAACGGTTGCTCGGAGGATAAGGAAATCGGAAAGAGGACGTCGAGGAGCGAGCTAGCTGGCAACCCCGACAAACTTGAGACGCTGTTTCAGAGTGTTTCTCTGGTTGTAGGGCAATTGACCTTCGCGTTGCAGGCGACCGACGACTATGCCAGGATGCAACTCTTGACTCGAGGCGAAGCTACGGATGGACGAGCTTGAGAAGTCACCGTTGGTGACAAATGGTTCCCATTCATCCCTCGTAATGAGGGATTCTCTGGCGAAGGCATCGGCCTCGTCTTCGTCCGGGTTACGCCGCTCTTCACCTTTGAGATCCACGAAAGTCCGCTTGGTTTCGTGCTGTAGCACGTGACCTGCCTCATGAAAGAACGTGAACCAGAAGATGTCCGCGGTGCCATATCGGAGATTCAGCTGAATTATCGCGACTTTCGGGCTGAGCCATCGAGTGACTCCGTTTGCTCCAGTTTTCGGCAGGTGGGGTACACCTAGCAACACAACGCCTGCCGCAGCGCATAGCCCGCGCATTTTGGACCAGTACTCGGAGGGATCTTCCAATGTGAGGCTCCTAATCTCCTTGACAGCATCGCGAAAGCGCTGCTCGTCGTAGCCAGCTACTTCGACCTCGCGAGCTTCAATCTCACCTCGCCTTAGCCACGCTCGCAGCGCCCACTCATTGACCTTAGCCTTCTCAGTGATGCGAAATCCAACCACCTCTGTCGTCGGTTGCAGACTCTCGAGAGACGGTGTGCCAAAAAACTTGAGCAACTCACGCAGTCGCTCTGACACACGATCATGCCGCTCAATCCAACCGAACTCTGCGATTTTTCGATCTGGGATTTTCTTCAGCCAGTGTCGCTGCAATTCGAGCTTCTCGTCTTCCTCCATTCGAGCCACGACTAAGTCATGCACAGCTTGCAGATTGATCCAGAACTGAGCATCAATTCCTAAGACTTTCTCGATTCCGAGGGCAGTCTCCGGCGTGATTGACTTCTTCTCGCGAGTTATCTGGTTGATCACTTGAGGAGGTCGTTCCATCCGCTCGGCAAGCTCGCGCTGGCTCATACCAAAGTGGGCCAGCTGATCCTTGAGAAAGCGTCCTGGATGGAGTGCGCGATTCGGGCGATAGTCAGGTGGAACATCAATCATGGGTGGTAGTCCTTCACCTCAACGATGATGATTTCGTCTTCATCGCCGTCGTACTCGAAAACGAGCCTCCAAAGACCCTTGAGAGTGATCGCATACTGCCCATCACGATCTCCATGCAATGCATGGAAGTCGAAACCGGGAAATAGACGGAGTTGATCAAGCTGCTCGATCGCCAAGAGAACGGGTATCCGATCCACGTAGGCTTGTGCAACTCCTTGCGTTTTCCAGGCCTTCTTCGCTCTGTTGACATCATTTGCACACCGCTTGAGGGTTCCATTCGCAAAGGCGACCTTCAAGACGAGTCTCCATTGATTTGACCGCGCGAATGCAGTTCCCGATCTACAGGGCAACGTTACTCTCTCGAGATCGAGTGTTCAACCATTCAATGAATATATCCAGAACCCTTCGTTCCGCATTCGTGGTCCGGTAGACACCGCACCTCAGCCTGTTCAAGCCTTTCCTCTATACTTCCCCGCATGAAGCAGTGTGTGCTTGGAGGAGCTGAACCGCGGGCCGTCGCCCGCGGGGTGCTCGGGGCCTGATGAAGGGCCGCCGGTCGGTGGCCGCGTCTGTTTCCTCTTCCGATCCTTGTTCCGACCACAGGAGTTCCCGCTATGGCTGACCGAGTCCGAATCTTTGATACCACCCTGCGCGACGGCGAACAGGCCGCCGGCGTCTCCTTCTCCGCCGAGGAGAAGCTGCAGATCGCCAAGCTGCTCGAGCGCATGGGCGTCGACTGCATCGAGGCCGGCTTCGCCGCCGCCTCGCCCGCCGACTTCGACGCCGTCAACCGCATCGCCCGCGAAGTGCGCGGCACCCAGATCGCCACGCTCTGCCGAGCTGTCCCCAACGACGTCGACCAGGGCTGGGAGGCGATCCGCGACGCCGAGAGCCCGCGCATCCACGTCTTCCTCTCATCCTCCGACATTCACATCGCCCATCAGCTGCGCAAGGACCGCGAGTCAGTGCTACAGCAGGCCCGCGAGATGGTCGCACGCGCCAAGCAGTACACGAGTGACGTCGAGTTCTCGCCGATGGACGCCACGCGCTCCGATGTCGATTTCGTCCGCCGCATGCTGCGTGAGGTGATCGAAGCCGGCGCAACCACGATCAACATTCCCGACACCGTCGGCTATGCGATTCCCGACGAGTTCGCCCGATTCATCACGGGCATCCTCGAAGATGTGCCGGGCGCCGACAACGTTGTCGTCTCTGTCCACTGTCACAACGACCTGGGCCTCTCCACCGCTAACTCGCTGGCCGCAGTCAGCGCAGGAGCGCGGCAGGTGGAATGCACAATCAATGGTCTGGGTGAGCGCGCTGGTAACACGTCGCTCGAAGAGACCGTGATGGCGATTCGCACGCGCGCCGACCACATGGGCGTGGAAATCGGCGTCGACCCGCAGTACCTGGTGCCCGCTTCGCGTATGGTCCAGGACTTTGCCGGGATGCACGTGCAGCCGAACAAGGCGATCGTCGGTCTCAATGCGTTCCGACACCAGTCCGGTATCCACCAGGACGGCGTCGTCAAGATGCGCGAGACCTACGAGATCATGGACCCGAAGGAAGTCGGCTGGGTCGAAGGGTCACAGTTCGTGCTCTCCAAGCTGTCCGGACGCGCGGGATTCCGCTCGCGACTGGAAGACCTGGGCTTCGAGATTGACGACGACGAGTTCAACGCCGCATTCACTCGCTTCCAGCAACTCGCCGACCGCAAGACGGTCGTTGACGACCGCGACCTCGAAGCGATCGTGATGGACCGACTCGGTCAGCCCACTGAAGGCTGGCAACTCGTCTCAATCGACATTTCGGCCGGCACCGCTTCGACGCCATCGGCCTCGATCACCCTCCGCTCGCCGGATGGTGAGGAGTGCTCCGGCTCTCAGAACGGCACCGGACCTGTCGATGCCATCTACCAGACCATCCGCGAACTGACCGGCGTCGCCGACGAGCTGGAAGAGTACAACGTCTCCAGCATCACCGAAGGTCTTGATGCGCAGGGCGAGGTGACGATCCGGATCCTCGTTGACGGCGCCACGCACACAGGCCGAGCCGCCGATCAAGACATCCTCGTCGCCTCGGCCCGGGCCTACATCAACGCGATCAACCGACACGTGAGCGGACAGACCGGGGCAACGGCCGCCGCAACGCAAGAGCGAACTCCGTAAGCACAACTCAAGCGCCGCGGCGGAATCAGCGGATGAATCCGCCGCGGCGCATCATCGCTTCGTAAATGTCCTGCGATAGGGTGCAATCGACCAGATCGTCGAACTGTCGTCGGGTGAGATGCAGTTGGCGCGCCATCTTGGCCAAGAGTCGGTCGTCGACATCCCGGCTTGAGCTGTGAGACATGAGTGTGACCAAATTCGTCTTGTCACCGCACAGACTGTAGTAGCGAAGCCGCTGATGACGAGACTCGCTGAGCAAGAAGCCTTTTCGCAACAGACCGCGCCTCACGTTTCGGGCGCTACGCGGCATCTGTTACCAACTTGAAGCGCTCCCTCAACTCCGCGCCGAACTCCACCGCGACTCCATCCATTCCCGTAGGGTCGCCTTCCGCGTACTCGCGCCACATCCAACTCAGCGAGTCGTCGATCATGTCCCAGCACTCTTCGCGCGTCTCTGCGCCGTGCATAATGTTGTACTCGCCCTCGAAGAGATACAGGCCTTCGCCGTCTTCTTCCGAGTACTCGAATGTGAATACCAACGGCTTGTCAGTGCGAAAGCGCCTGCCGTTGGAGACGAACTCGGTGAAGACCATCGGGCTGATGTCGATGGGTGATGCAGGCGTCGTCATGGGAACGGCTCCGCTCTCAGCGTCTCAGGATATCCCTGCCGAATAGGCCTTGAACAGGCTGCGCGTAAGATAATCCTTGAGACCGTCATTCGAGAGCAGGGAGACCGAAATGGCCGGACGTACCGTAGCGCAGAAAATCTGGGACGAGCACCTGATCAGGCGGGTCGAGGGTGAGCCTGACCTGCTCTACATCGATCTGCACCTGGTGCATGAAGTCACCTCGCCCCAGGCCTTTGAAGGCCTGCGATTGAGCGGCCGACCTGTGCGCCGTCCCGACCTGACCCTGGCCACGCAGGATCACAATGTGCCCACCGATACCCGAGTCGAGCCGTTCGCCGACCCCTTGTCCCAGCAGCAGGTCGAAGCACTGCGCGCCAACTGCGAAGAGTTCAGCGTGCCGTTGTACGACACGCTGGACCCTCGGCAGGGGATCGTCCACATCATCGGGCCCGAGCAGGGACTGACCCAGCCGGGCCTCACGATCGTTTGCGGCGACAGCCACACCTCGACCCATGGCGCACTGGGCGCGCTCGCGTTTGGTATTGGCACCTCCGAAGTCGAGCACGTGCTCGCCACTCAGACGCTGCCTCAGGCGCCGCTCAAGCAAATGTCGGTTGAGGTGACCGGCGAGCTCCCCGACGGCTGCTCGGCCAAGGACGTGATCCTCACGATTCTCAACACGATCGGTACCGGCGGCGGTGTGGGACACGTGATCGAGTATCGCGGCGACGTGATTCGCAATCTGTCCATGGATGGCCGCATGACAGTCTGCAACATGACGATTGAGGGCGGCGCTCGCGCCGGACTGGTCGCACCCGATCAGACGACAATCGACTACGTCCAGGGTCGCCCACACGCTCCGACTGGTGAGGATTGGGATGCGGCTGTCGCGCGATGGAGCGAACTCGTCAGCGATGACGACGCCGTGTTCGACACGGAAGTTGTGATCGACGGCTCCGAAATCGCGCCGTTCGTCACCTGGGGGACCAACCCAGCCCAGAGCGCTCCCGTGACCGGGTCAATTCCCGATCCGGCCAGCCTCGCTACAGCCTCAGCACAGGAATCAGCAGAGCGCGCGCTGGCCTACCAGGGACTCACCGCCGGCACAGCGATCTCCGACATCGCTATTGACCGCGTCTTTATCGGCAGTTGCACCAACGGGCGGATCGAAGACCTTCGAGCCGCCGCCGACGCAATCGGCGACGGGCGCGTTGCCGACGGCGTCAACGCGATGGTCGTGCCGGGCTCGGGTCTGGTGAAGGTCATGGCCGAGCAGGAAGGTCTCGCTGACCGCTTCCGCGACGCCGGCTTCGAGTGGCGCGACGCCGGCTGCTCGATGTGTCTGGGCATGAACCCCGACATCCTCAGCCCGCAAGAGCGCTGCGCCTCAACCAGCAACCGAAACTTCGAGGGTCGCCAAGGCCCCGGAGGTCGAACGCACCTGGTCAGCCCGGCAATGGCAGCAGCGGCGGCAATCGCCGGTCACTTCGTCGACGTGCGCAGTTTGTAGCGGATCTGGCTAGCGCCACAGGGCAAGTTCTTCTTCGCGCTCCTCAGTGACGGTGCGGACATCAGGTCCGAAGACCATGGTGTACGGGCGGTCAGACCGATATTGCGGCCAGCCGGGGAGCGCATTGGTGCTTGGGCTGCCAGAGCGGGCGAAGTTTGCCCAGGCGTCCATCATGAAGCCGCTGAGCTGATCGACCTGTGGATCGGCGCCGACGAAGTCACGCATCAGCTCAGTGGTTCCCCAGATCAGCGGCACATCGAGCGCGTGCGGCGCTCCCAGCCGACCCTTGAACATTGGCGATTGCTGCTCGACCAGGTATGAGTAGGTGCCGCCAGTTGCGCCCTCTCGTGCGTCGAGCATGCGACGAGTTGAGCCTCGGTACTGGCGATCGGTCATGACGGCGTTGTAGATCGCGAGCGGATCGGTCGGTTCGCCTCGCTTGGAGCGCAACGTCCCATACAGCTCGTAACATTCGCCTGCACGCTCGCTTCCGCCGACCAGCGGTGCCATGAGCTCCAACGCGCGCTCCTCATTCAACTCGGTCAGCCCGGTCATCGCCGAGAGCAGGGTGAACTCATTGCGCATCGTGCCGGCGAGCACGTCAACACCGCTTCCGCGACCTTCCCGCACTGCATCGATCGGAATCGCATCGATGAAATCGTCCTCGATGACGGCGTTGAAGGGGCCATGTAAACCGGCGGCAGGATTGATCGCCGGATCGGCGGATGCCAGGGCGCTCTGGGCTTGCAGCACTTCCTCAACCGACAACTGACGCAACTGGTCTGGCGACGGCTGTTCGAGTCCAAGCTCGCTGTAGAAGTAGGGCAGCATCTCACCCACCGAGTCGCGCGAATGGATTCGGTCGGCTGCGCCGCTCTGCATGATCGCGTGCTGAAACAGGCCTTCGGCAAGCGGCGATGCCAACAATATGCCGACTGCGATGCCTCCCGCCGACTCGCCGAAGATGGTCACATTGGACGGGTCGCCACCGAAAGAGGCAACCTCGTCTCGCACCCACCTGAGCGCTGCGAGCATGTCATGGAAGCCGAAGTTGCCCTCCTTGCCGTCCTCCCCGGCAAGAACCGGATCGGGCAGAAAACCGAGTGCACCGAGTCGGTAGCTGATCGTGACAATCACCACATCGCCGCGACCGGCGAGGGGCGCGCCGTTATAGGCAGGCGAGGATCCTGAGCCGCTGCTCAGCCCGCCGCCGTGAATCCAAACCATGACTGGCCGCTGAGTGTCATCGAGTCCTGGCGTCCAGACATTGAGATAGAGACAGTCTTCCGACGTGCGCTCCTCGCTGTGGCCCATAATCCCGGCGAACGGTCCAGCAGCGGGACGCGGCGGCTGGACCGAGATCGGCCCGAACTCCGAAGCATCCTTGACGCCGACCCACGGCTCGAGCGGCTGCGGCCGACGCCAACGCAACTCGCCGACAGGTGGCTGCGCGAATGGCACGCCGCGAAAGACGTGAATGCCCTCCTCGACTTGTCCTCTCAGCGCTCCTTGACGAGTCTGAACGGTCGTCGGAATCTTGGCCATGTCAGCTTCCCCATCGAGGCCATTCGAACCTACTCAAGTAGGTCGGACGACCAGATTTCGCGCTCGGTTTCGCGATCTTCGCGCAGCGTCTTCACGTCGGGGCCCAGCACCATCGTGTAGCGCTGATCGGCGCGGTACTGCGGCCAGCCAGGCAGCGCATTGGTGCTGGGGTTGCCGTCGCGAGCAAAGCTGATCCAGGCGTCCATGGCAAAGCCGGAGAGCTGATCGGTCTGCGGGTCCTCGCCAATGAAGGGGCGCATCTGGTCGCCCGTTCCCCAGACAAAGGGGATGTCGATCGCGTGAGGCGCGCGCAGTCGACCATCCATGGCTGGCGATTGCTGATTGAACAGGTACGCATACGTCTTGCCCGAGCCATCGAGCGCGCTGTGTGCGTCGAGCAGACGGTCCGAGGGAATGCGGAACACGTAGTCGGTCATGACCGAGTCGTAGACCGTCAGCGGATCGGAAGCGGTGCCGCGAGCGGCTCGAGCGTCGCGGTAGTGGTCGTAGAGTTGGTTCGCGGTGTCGGCATCGCCTGCGGTCACAGCCAGCGCCCCGCGAGCACTGGTTTCGTCCATCTCATTGACGCCTTGCAATGCAGCCAGCAGCGTCCACTCATCCTCAATCGTGCCGCAGAGCACATCGACATCTTTGCTCAGACCGCTGCGCACGGCCTCGATCGGCAGGGTCTCGAGGAAGCCTCCTTCAACCACCGGCGAGAACGCCATCAGGAAGCGTCCGGTCAAGGCATTGGTTTCCGGATCCGCCATCAGCGCATTTTGGGCGTCGAGCATGTCCTGCGCCGGGATGCTGCGCAGCGCTCCCGCGTCCTCCGGGCTGACCTCAAGCACGGCGCAGTAGCGTCGGCAGACTTCCTCGGCAATATCGGTCGGCAGAGAGTGATGGCCCGCGCCCGACTGTGGAATCGCGCGCAGGAACAGTCCTTCGGCCTCCGGGGAACCGAGCAAGACGCCGACGCTCATGCCTCCGGCCGACTCACCGAAGATGGTGACGTTGTTGGGGTCACCGCCGAAGGCGCTGATGTGGTCGCGCACCCACTGCAGCGCTGCGACCTGGTCGCGCATGCCGTAGTTGCCGCTATGCGGATCGTCGCCGTCGGTCAGGGCCTGGTTGTAGAGATAGCCCAGTGCTCCGAGGCGGTAGTTGATCGTGACCACGACCACATCGCCGCGTCGAGACAGGTGCTGGCCGTCGTAGATCGGCGTTGCGCCAGAGCCACCGGAGAATCCACCACCGTGAATCCAGAACATGACCGGTCGCTTGGCGTCATCCATACCCGGCGTCCAGATGTTGAGGCTGAGACAGTCCTCGTCGACCGGCATCTCCCACGCGCCAAGCAATTCGAGCCCAGGCATGAAGGTCTGCATTGAGCCGGGACCCGGCTCATTGGCAACCTTGACGCCGTCCCACGGCTCGGGCGGTCGTGGCGCGCGGAATCGGAGTTCGCCTATGGGCGGCGCGGCAAATGGAATGCCGCGGAAGACGTGCAGGTCGTCCTCCGTCTGTCCCTGGAGTTGGCCGTACTTCGTATTGACGATGGGAGGCATGTGCTGGTCCCTTCAGGACATAATTCGGATTGGCGATAGCCTGCACTGGCACGCCGGCACTGGCAGGCTGGCAGTCATGATAAGGCGGGGCGACATGGCAATCGGACAGATCGGGTTGGGTCTGGATTTCTCGCTGGGGATGTCCTTCGAAGATCAGCAAACACTCGCTCGCGAGGCGGCTGACCTGGGCTATCAATCGCTCTGGACGCCCGAGGGCGCCGGCCTTGACTCGTTCCATCTCTGCGCCATGCGCAATCAGGCGAGCGGACTGTCGACCGGCATCGGCGTCTGCCCGATTGCCTATCGTTCGCCGGTGGCGTTCGCAATGTCGGCCGGGACGGTCTCTGCGATGAGCGGCGGCAAGTTCTCGCTGGGCATCGGCTCCGGCGGCATCTATCGGGCTGACGCTCGTCAACAGTTGGGTTTGCCACGCCGCTCGACGCTCGGCGTGATGCGTGAGTACACGGCGGCGGTCAAAGGACTGCTGGCTGGAGAGTCCGTGACCATGCAGGGTGAGTCGGTCCAGTACGACGGCGTCCAGCTTGGCTTCCGACCACCGCCGACTCCAGTGCTCGTTGGCGCGTTGGGCCCTCAGATGATCCAACTCGGGGCAGAAGTCGGTGACGGAGCGGTGCTCAACTGGTGCGATCCCGAGCGAGTGAACTGGAGCCGAGACCGGCTGAACGAGGGCGCCGCAAAGGCGGGAAAGCGTCCCGAGGACGTGCAGTTGGTCGAGTACATCCGCATCTGCGTCGATGAGGACGTGGAAACAGCGAGGATGTCGTACGCAAAGTCGATGCTTGGCTACGCGCTGGGACAGTCAGTGCCAACGGAACGATTGCGAAAGTTCGCCTACCGAGCACACTTCGAGCGCATGGGGTTCACCGACGAGCTAGCGTCGCTCGACGATATGAGGAGTCGCGGCGCGTCGGCGGACGAGGTTGCATCCGCCGCCTCTGAGGAGTTGCTGACCAGAGTCGGTTACTACGGCAACGCTTCGGGAGCCAAAGCCGCTTTCGAGGCGCTGGCCGACGGTCTGGATACGGCGATCGTCCGAGTCGTCGCTGCGAAACCTGGCCTGGAGTCGGTCAGAGCGGTCATGCGCGCTTGCGCACCGACTGGCTAGCCACTCACCTGGTCGATCGCGCGCTCAAGAATGTCCATCGCTTGGTCAATCTGATCCTCGGTCGTGCTGGCCGGGGGGACGAAGCGGAGGACGGATCCTTCTCGTCGGACGCTGAAGATGAGGCCGGCCGCCAGGCATCGCCCGCTGATCTCCTTGCCCTCCGTTGTGGCTGGTTCCTTGGTTTGACGATCTCTGACGAGTTCGATTCCTTGCAGCAGCCCTCGGCCTCGCACATCGCCGATGATCTCGAAACGCTCGGCCAGGTCCGTGAGCTTCGACTTCAAGTAGCGGCCAAGCTGACGCGCTTTGCCAGCTAGGTCTTCCTGCTGCAGGACATCGAGCGTTGCCGTGCCGGCGGCGCAGGCGAGTGGGTCGTTGGAGTGCGAGTGCGTGACGATGAACTCGTCGGCGACGACGCGCTCCTCGATCTCGGCCGAGGTCGTAACCGACGAAATGCAGATTCCCCCGCCGAAGTGTTTGGCCAGGGTGATGATGTCGGGGATGACGCCTTCCTGTTCGAAGGCGAAGGTGTCGCCGGTCTTGCCCAGACCGGTTTGCTCTTCATCGAGGATCAGCAGCATGCCGCGTTCTTCACACAGTTGCTTGAGTCTCGGCAGCCAGCCGATTGGCGGCTCGATGACGCCGCCAGCCGAGAAGATTGGTTCGGTCAGTACAGCGGCCGGGCGCGACGTGGTCTGTGCATCGATCAGTTCAAACGACGCATCGAGACAAGCGATGTCACAGGTCTCCGGTTCAAGATTGATCGGGCAGCGGTAACAGTATGGCGCGAGCATCGCCAGTAGTCCGGGCTGCGGTGGACCATAGCCTCGATGCCAACCCGCATAGGTTAAGGCTCGCGTGGTGTCGGACATGCCGTGGAAGGAGGTGTGTGGACTGACGATCTCGAAGCCGCCCGTGTACTTTCGGGCGATGTTGATTGCGGCTTCGTTTGCATCAGCGCCCGACTGCAAGAACATACTCTTTTGTAGTGGATTGGGGAGCAGGTTGCCGAGCCGCTCGGCGAGTTCAATCTCTTTGTCGTTGTAGTAACTGCTATGGGCGTGAACCAGCGTCTCACACGCTTCGGATACGGCTTCGGTGATTGCAGGATGGTTGTGTCCTAGCCAGGCGCACATTTGCCCCGAGTTGAAGTCGAGGTATCTCTTGCCGTTGACTTCCTCAACTTCGGAACCAGAGCCGCGCACGAAGATCGGTCCCGAGCCGGACTTGTCCATCCGCCCGCCGAACGAGAATCGCCGGGCTGCTTGTAGAAGATCGGCTTCGGACTTCATCTCGTCGCTGCGTTGCGCGCTGCTAGGCACAGGCCTCGTCGTCGAGGGACCAGCGGTTGTATTCGGGATCGGGCTGATTGGCGAGCGCAGCGCGGGCGCCGAGCCACATTTGACGCCACTTCGCGGCATCGGCAAGGATGGCGTCGGGATCGCGTTCGCTTCTCGCAACGAACCCAGGGAACGCCTCACGGCCAGTGGCCTGGCCGGGCGGGTGGTAGCGCAAATCGAAGCTCCAGCGGATGCGCTCGCTGACATTGGGCAGGGCGGCGTGGATGGTCTTGCGATGCAGGAAGAGGCAGCCGCCGGCGGGCAGCGGAACGGCGCGCGCGGAGTCTTCGCCGGGTAGGATCGTGGACGGGATGTTGAGGCCCTGCACGCCAGAGCAGTGGGTCAGGACTTCGCCGCGATGCGATCCGGGGATGACCTGGAGGCAGCCGTTCTCGGCGTCGGTGTCCATCAGCGGGAACCAGACGGTGAGCATGTCGGTGTCGTCGGCCGAGGCGTTAATCACGCCCGAGTCCTGGTGCCATGGTGTTGCGCCGTAAATCACGTTGCCGTCGGCGTCGCGCGGGGCGATCGACTCCGGGACTTTGACGCGAACGTGCTGAACCGGGTTGGAGTAGATCTCCGGTCCGATGAAGCTCTCGACGGTGTCGAGCAGGCTGGGGTTTGTGAGTGCTTCGAAGACCGCCGGGCCGGCCCAGAAGGGGGTATCAGCCTTGATCCCCTTTTGCGGCAGAGAGAAGTCAAAGTATTGCGCGTGGACTTTCTGGGACTCGACGTAGACCTGGCACACTCGCTCAGCGAAGGGCAGGTTGGCGTGGATGTCCGTGATCACGCCCTGCGCGTGGAGGTCGCTTGCAAGCGTGTCGAGCACCTCGGCGTACTCGTCCATGACGGGATTGATCACTTCTTCGGGGTCGAAGACCTCGTCAACGGCGAGGAATCCGAAGGTCTCGAAGTGGTCGAGTTGCTCGGCAGTCAGGGTGGGCATGGGCGCTTCCTATAACTTGCGCACTCCATCGTCCATGAGGAGATCTTGCGAAATGACTGAGGGGCTCCCCCCCAGAGTAAGGGAACCCCCTCTGCCTGCGGCATCTTCCCCCCGCAAGCGGGGGGAGAAATGAGAACTCTTGCAGCACTGCCTACACGATGCTGGCGGAGGACGGTTGCGGGAAGGCCTACGCGTCCCTGAGCTTCTGGATCGCCGACAACGTACCTTCGCCGCGGAGCTCGGCTGATCCAACCGGCCAGTTGACGTTGGCGGATGTGATCGTCGCTGAGGACACCTCGGTCAAGAACAACCACGAGTAGTTGTCGTAGAACGTGACATAGAGCTCCTCGAGCAAGCGGGCGCGCTCGCCCGGGTCGAGAGCCTGGTTTTGGGCCTGGTAGAGCTCTTCAATCTCGGTCTCCGGGTAGACGCTGACGGCGTAGAAGCCGCTCTCGGTGACGCCGGAACCGATCACCGTCTCGGGCTCGGCGATCGTGTTTGTGAAGAACCAGAACATGCCCGGCAGCTCGAAGGTGCGCACCGTGCGGAAGTACTCGGAACTGAGGTATTCCTTGATCGTGGTGCGGATGCCGACAGCCTCGAGGTACTCCTGCACCGGCAGCGCCATGATCGGCACGATCGGCTGGAAGTCCGTCACGATGTGCAGATCGATGTCGAGTCCGTCCGGATACCCGGCCTCGGCCAGCAATGCTTTGGCCCGGTCGGGGTCGTATCCGTGGTAACGCGACTCCAGCGCCTCGCCGGGATAGCCAATGGTGCCGCGATAGGGACCAAAGGCCGGGCCTTCAGTGCCGGTCAGCAACCCGTCGATGATTTCCTGACGATTGATGGCGAGATTGGCGGCCTCGCGCACGCGAATGTCGAGGAATGGGTTTGGTACCCCGTCGACCTCGGCCACACTGTCATGTGTGTTGAACATGATGTAGTGGCTCGGCTGACTGGACGGCTGGTACAGCACCTTGAAGTTGGGGTTGTCGCGATACGGTTCCGCGACATCGGTCGGCAGGTTGTAGACAGCGTCGATCTCGCCGGCCTCGATGCCGGCGATCTGGGCCAGCGGCTCGGGCCGAATCTGGACCTCGAAATCCTTGAACCAGGCGAGGCGCGGGTTGGTCAGTCCGTCGCGTGCCTTGTGGTAGTCCTCGTTCCGGGTCCACTTGGCCCCCACGTCGGGGTCTGACTCGAGGAAGCGGAACGGTCCCGTGCCAACGGCAAAGACGCCGTCGACGTGCGCGTCCCCGTTTTCGATCACATATTCCTTGGAGACGTGGCGGACGGCGCCGGACATGATTGAGCCGGCAAGTGAGGCGTTCGGAACCGGCGTTTCGACGGCGAAGGTCTGATCGTCAATCACGCTGTAGCTGGCGAAGTTGTCAGTACCGAAGGCCTGACGCGCCGAGGCCCACTCGTTCGGGTGGTCGCTGGTCTCGCCGCCCTGGTGATAGTCTGCTGCCGAGGAGACGCGCTCGAAGTTGAACTCCAGGTCGTGCGCGGTGTACGGCGTGCCGTTGTGGAACATGACGCCCGGCGTGACGTGGAAGATCACGTTGGTCGGGTCAACGATTTCCTGTAGCTGGACCAGGTTTGGTTCCAGGGCTGCGGTCTCGGGATGGTTGGACATGCCCGCATCGAAGGTGCAGGCGCCGTTGACATAGTTGGTCTGCGATCCCGAACGCTGCGGGTCGAGACCTGCCGTGTAGCGGCCAATCGCGACTCGCACGGTCGCGTCCAGGTCGACCTCAGGCTCGGCGGCTTGCTCGTCCTGCTCGGCCTCTTCGCGCTCGATCGCCTGGACTGTGCCCTGCTCGGCCTGCTGTTCCTGCTGCTCTTGCTGCATGGCCTGTTGTTCGGCCTGCTGCTCAGCCTGCTCTTGTTGCATGGCCTGTTGCTGCTGCTGTTGTTGCTGCATCTGCTGAGCAGGCTGCTCCTGCTCCTGCTGTTGTTGCGGCTGTGCCTCAACGACGGCCTGCTGGTCATCATCATCGTCGCCACAGCCGACCAGCGCCAATCCGGTCGCGCCGACACCAGCTCGCGCCGATGCTCGCAGTAGCGTGCGCCTCGACAGCCGGTTATGCGACATGCGCTTCCAATAGTTTCGCGTTGACATCCGTGTTCTCCTCGCTCGACGGGCATCTCCCGTCGCAGATTGCTACGCATGTTAGGCAATTTCGGGCAGCCGTATCAGTTGGCTGCGCGGAGACGGCGTTACGTCAAGTAGAACATGGACACGGGCTGTGCGTCTTACTCAGCCACCAAACCTCGACGGGATATCTCGGCTGTTACCCGCTCGTGGATCAGACGTGCGTCGGCGACGGCTTGAGCTGCGTACTCGGGAGTCGGTTCTTTGATTGTCATGTACCGCGGGTACCCGGCCCAGGTGCTGAGCTCTTTGGGGTCGTCGATGATGTCGTCGATATCCCAGGCGATGGGCACGAGCGGTAGCAGTTGGTCAAGGTTGTGGATGAACGGGTAGTCAATTCTGTCCACCATCAGAGCCGATTTCACTACCTTTTCAACCGCCTGCTGCGCGTGGTAACAGACTGCTTGCAAAGGCGGAGGATCGAGCATCAAAATGGCATCGGCCGCTCTGATGTCTTCGAACGCACGATGCATGAGTTGAGCGAATTGCTCCATCACCGGATCTCCTCTGCCCCTGACGTAAAGCGTTCTGCCGTCGATCAAGGCAGCCCGCTCGACAGTGCCGACCACCGTCGCCTGGCGCACGATATCCGAGGGCGTGCTAATGATGACGTCTCTGGCGATTCCAGTGCAGTCGAGTTCGTCGCTGATCTGGCGACCCAGTTCGCGTCGGTCCGGCGCTTCGTCGAGGACCACGAACAGGTCAACATCGCTGCCCTCGCCATGGTCGCCGCGGGCCCGCGATCCAAAGAGGATGATCTGCTGCGGATTCCAACCGTCCACGATGATCTTGACCATCTCTTGGATTGTCGCGTCAACATCCGTCGGAAGGGAAAGTTCGGTGGTCATTGAGTCGATAGTAGCCAGCTCAGGATGAGCAGAGCTGTTCTTGGCGAGATGCCCGCGGCAAGCGCGGGCATGACGGAACAAGGGGATCGTCAACCGAGGTTGCGCAGTCGTGGATCAAGCAGGTCTCTCAGCCAGTCTCCGACGAGGTTGCCGCTCAACGCGACGAGCATCAGCGCCAGACCGGGCATCCACATCACCCACCAGGCGTGCGTCAGGTAGTTTCGTGCTTCGGTGATCATCCGGCCCCAAGTGGCTTGTTCAACCGGCGCTCCCACTCCGAGGAAGCTCAGCGAGGCCTCGGCAACGATCACGATCGGGATTTCCAGCGTCATGATCACGACGATCGTGTTGAACACGTTGGGCAGCAACTGCTTGCGCATGATCCACCAGTTGCTGCCGCCAGCCGCCAACGACGCCAGGACGAATTCTCTCTCCTTCAGAGAGAGCACCTCCGCGCGGATTAAGCGGGCATAGACCGTCCAGGTCCAGACCAACAGGATCAGAATCACGTTCCTCAGCGACGCTCCGAGCACCGCGCCCAGCAGCACTGCGAAGAGGATTGCCGGCAGCGCCAACTGGACATCGACGTAACGCATCAGTAGCTGGCCGACGATTCCGCCGCGCCATCCGGCAAACATGCCGATCACCGTGCCAAACAATGCTGCGCCAGGGACAACAATCGCCACGACGATCAGCGATACGCGAGCGCCGTGTACTACGCGCGTCCAGATGTCGCGTCCGACATGGTCGGTGCCGAGGGGAAACTCGGACGTACCGCCGGAAAATACTGGCGGCTCGAGGCGGGATAGCAAGTTCGTGTCGCCGGGATCGCCGGGTGCAATGACATCGGCGAAGATTCCCAGGACGATGAAGGCGACCATCACCAACATCGGAGGCGCGACGAGCAGGTAGCGCCTTCGCCGCTGCGACACTTGCCAACGTCGCCTGGACTCCGTGTTGGCTGCCGCGACCTCCGCTTGGGTTGACGCTGAGACGGACATCAGAGAGCCGCCATTCGGATACGCGGATCAATCACCCGGTAGGTCATGTCGACGATCAGATTGCCAAACGTGATCGAGGCGGCAATCACCACCAGGCCAGCTTGCACTGTCGGGTAATCGGACTGCAGGATCGATTCGATCATCAGGCGTCCGATGCCTGGCCAGGAGAACACGACCTCGATGATCACCGAGCCCGCGATCAGACGGCCGAGCTCGATTCCGAGGATGGTCATCACGGGAATCAGTGCATGGCGCAGTCCGTGACGCATGATGACGGTGCGCTCATTGAGCCCCTTGGCGCGGGCGGTGCGGATGAAGTCGGTGCTCAAGACATCGATCATTCCCGAACGGGTCAGACGCATGAATCCAGCAGCAGAGAGCAATCCGAGAGCGAATGCAGGGAGCACCAACGAGCGGAAACCTTCTGCTCCCGCGGTTGGGAACCAGGAGACCTTGGTCGCCAGAAAAAAAATCAGCATCAAACCGAGCCAGAAGCTTGGCGTGGCCTGACCGAACACGGCGATCAGGCGCGCCAGCCAGTCCAATGGCGATCCTCGCCGCAACGCGGCGAGGACTCCTAACGGCAAGCCCAATCCGAGTGCGACGATCAATCCAGCGGCAGTCAGTTTGACCGTGCCCAGTACTTTGTCCGCGACGATGGTGAGCGCCGCTCCGGTCCGGTGGTATGAGTAGCCGAGGTTTCCCTGCACGGCGTCGCCTAGGAAAATTCCATACTGCACGATCAACGGCTCGTTCAGCCCGAGCTTCTCCCGGATCCGCTCGTAGTCCTCATTCGTCGCGTCGAATGGCAGCAACGAGGTCTCGGGGTTGCCGATCAGTCGCGAGATGACGAAGACGATGCTGACCACGACCCAGATGACGAGAATCGTCTGGATCATGCGGATCAAGAACAGGTTGACAAACTGCATCGTTCACTCCGCAGGGCACAACCGGGCAACTACCGCCGTTCGCGGCATTCTAGCCAGATGGCGTCAACGTTTGCAGCCCTACCAACTGTCGATGTAGGGGCGGCGGCCTTTGCGGATGGGGTCAGAGTTGGGCACGGCGTCGAGCAGTCGGATGATCCACTTGCGCGTATCGGCTGGATCGATCACGTCGTCCGACTCCAGCACGGTGGCGGCGTTGAAGGCGTTGCCTCGCTCATAAGCGTCGGCAACCATCTGCTCGTACACGCGGGTTCGCTCTTCGAGGTCTTCGATTTTCTCAAGCTGCGCGCGCGCGCCGAGCTTGACGCCGGCCTCGAGGTTCATGCCGCCATACTCAGAGGTTGGCCAGCCGACGTTGAACAGGCCCGCCTCGGTGCTACCGGCGAGCATCGCCAGTCCACCGAGTCCGTAGCACTTACGCACGGTGAGCGTCATCTTCGGCGTGGTCAGGTTGGCCAGCGAGACGAAGACGCGATGGCAATGCCGGACCAATGCCGTCTTCTCAACCTCAGGTCCGACCATCATGCCCGGCGTGTCGACCAAAGTGAGGATGGGGATGTTCCAGGAGTCGCAGATCTGGGCGAAGCGAGCCAGCTTGTCCGAGCCGTCACTGTCGACTGCGCCTCCAAGGTGCATGTTGTTATTGGCGATGATGCCGAGCGGCCGCCCTTCGACTCGAATCAGTGATGTGATCACGCCAATGCCGAATTGGGGCCGTAGCTCGAGGACGGAGTCGTGGTCGGCCAGCAGGTCGATCACCTTGCGGATGTCGTACGTGCGGAGCCGGTTTTCGGGAATGACGTGACGGAGCTGGCGTTGGTCGGGAGCGGTCCAATCATTGAGCCGGCCCTGGAAGTAGGAGAGGTACTTCTTGACCGCGGCCATCGCTTCTTCTTCGTCCTTGACGAAGATGTCGACGACGCCGTTTGGCACCTGCTGCGACATCGGCCCGAGTTCTTCGGGGAGGAAGAGTCCGAGTCCGCCGCCCTCGATCACCGCTGGTCCGCCCATTGCGATGTTGGAACGCTCAGTGGCGACGATGATGTCGCACATGCCGAGCATCGAAGCGTTACCGGCGAAGCAGCGTCCGGCAGTGATCGAAACCATCGGCACTTTGCCGGAGAGCTCGGCGAGGCGTTCGAAGGTGCGAACAGCGCGTGCCGCGACGCGGGTGTATGCCCAGTCGGAGTCGCCCGAGCGTCCGCCCGCGCCTTCGGCGATGAAGACAAGCGGAGTCAACAGCCGGTGCGCGGTCTCGACCATGCGGTCGGTCTTCTCATGGCCGCGTCCGCCCTGGGTGCCGGCCCAGACGGTTTCGTCGTAGGAGATGATCGCGGTGGAAGCTGTGGAGTTGTCGAAGAGATCGGCGTTGACCGTGCCGATGCCGCAGAGCAGGCCGTCAGCGGGTGAGACGACTCTCAGTTCTTCCCAGGAGCGGTTTCGACGCTGGGCGGCGACGGCGAGCGGCATGTACTCGGTCCAGGTACCGCCCTCCACGAGCTGGGCGATGTTCTCGCGCGCGGTGCGCTTGCCCTTGGCGTGACGCTTTGCGACCGGGCCAGGCCGGTTCTCGTCGAGCAGCGCTTCGTGCAAGTCGATGTTGTGCTGGAGGTCGGGACGGATGTAATCGAGATCAGCTTCGCCAGATCCGTCGTCGATCGCTGGGCCCACGTCTGCCGGCTCGATGAAGACGAGCGGGTGACCTTCCCAGATAATGTCGCCGATCGAGACCGTGATCTCCTGAACGATGCCGCCGATCTCGGACGGGAGCACATGCTCCATCTTCATCGCGTTCATGATGATGATGTCCTGGCCGGCGACGACTGAATCGCCCTCGCCAACGAGGATTTCGATGATCGTGCCCTGAATCGGCGCGCGTAGCGGCTCTGTCCCAGGCGGGCCGATGATCTCAGGCGCGGGGAAGCCTGCACGATCTTCCTCGAGGCCGCGATTGACGTCGAGCGATGCCGCGCCTGCGCCCTGGCGGAAGAAGTCCAGCGCGGCGAGCGGGTCGCTGATCTGATTCTCGACCTTGGCTCCAGCCCAGGCGGCCTGGCCCGATGCGTCTGTGCCGTTGTCCGACGAAGCTGCGAGTTCGCCGATTCGCTCGTCGATCCATCGGGTGTGGACGTCGCCGGCGATGAATTCCGGATGGGCGAGGATGTTTCGCAAGAAGCTGAGATTGGAGTCCGGGCCTTCAAGCTGGAACTCGTCCAGCGCGCGCTGGGCGCGGCGGACGGCGTCGTTGAAGTTGCTGCTGGGATGTCGAGTGACGACCTTGGCAATCAGCGAGTCAAAGTTGGGATTGGCCGCGTAGCCGGCGTAGCCATAGGTGTCGACGCGGACGCCGGGTCCGGCGGGCGGGCGGAAGGTGCGCAGTGCTCCGGCGGATGGGCGGACGTCCCCGTCCTCGCGCATGCGCTCGAGATTGACTCGAGCCTGTATCGCGTAACCGCGCAGGGTCGGCGGCGATTCGATACCCAGTTCGCCGAGAGCGACGCCTTCAGCGATGCGGAGCTGGCATTCAACGAGATCGAGTCCGGCCACCTCCTCGGTGACGGTGTGCTCGACCTGGAGTCTGGCGTTGGCTTCGATAAAGGCGAAGTCTTCGTTGGTGTCGGCATCGACGAGGAACTCGAACGTGCCGAGGTTGGAGTAGCCGCCGGCGGATGCAAGCTCGACGGCAGCGTCGGTGATGCGCTGACGCAGGCCGTCGCTCAGCGTTGGCGAGGGGGCGATTTCGATCAGCTTCTGGTAGCGGCGCTGGATGGTGCATTCGCGCTCACCGATATGTGAAACGTGGCCCTGCTGGTCGCCGACGATCTGCACCTCGATGTGTCGGGCGCGGGGGATGAAGCGTTCCACGAACAGCGCGCCGTTGCCGAAGGCGGACAGGGCTTCACGAGTGCAACGCTCGAAGGCGTCCTCGATTTCCGAGGCGTCGTTGATCGCGCGCATGCCTCGTCCACCGCCGCCACCAATCGCCTTGATCACCATCGGCCGACCGTCGAGCTGCTCGAAGAACGCTCTTGCGCCGTCGAGATCAACAGCGTGGTCGGTGCCGGTCAGGACGGGGACGTTGCGAGCTCCGGCGAGCGTGCGGGCGCGCGCCTTGTCGCCGAACAGTGCGAGTGCGGCAGGAGAAGGTCCAACGAAGGTGATATCGGCTTCCTCGCAGGCGCGAGCAAAGTCGGCGTTCTCGGCCAGGAATCCGTATCCAGGATGGATGGCGTCGCAGTCATGCTCCTGCGCACGCTCGATGATCTGCGCGATATCGAGGTAGGCAGCCGGCCCGATGCCCTCGAGCGGAATCACTGTTTGGGCGTGTTGGATGTGATCGGACGATGCATCATCCGAGGAGTGGATCGCCGCCGTGGCAATTCCCAACTCGGTGGCAGTGCGAAGCACTCGAACAGCAATCTCGCCACGGTTGGCGACCAAGAGTCGTTGGATGGGCATGAGGGGTCTCAGAATTCTGGTACGGGATTGTCGCCGAACCTAAGCAGCAGCCACCGCGTCAGTGATGATGCTGCCGAGGGCTTCGGTGCTGAGGGGGTCGTCGCCTTCGGCGGCGAGGTCGGCGGAGCGATGGCCGGCGGCCAGGGTGTCGGTGACGGCTTCTTCGATGATGGCCGCTTCAGCTTCCAGACCGAGCGAGTAACGCAGCATGAGCGCAGCGCTGAGGATCATCGCCATCGGATTGGCGATGCCCTGTCCGGCGATGTCGGGCGCGGTGCCGTGAATGGGCTCGTACAGGCCGAGCGTGGAGCCGTCCTCGGCCGCACCGAGCGAGGCCGAAGGCAGCATGCCCATGGAGCCGGCGAGCATAGAGGCTTCGTCGGTCAGGATGTCGCCGAACATGTTCTCGGTCACGATCACGTCGAAGTAGGACGGATGACGGATCAGGTCCATCGCGCAGGCGTCGACCAATCGATGTTCGAGGGTGACATCGGGATAGTCCCTGGCAACTTCTTCGGTAATCTCACGCCACATGCGGGAGGTGTCGAGGATATTCGCCTTATCGACGGACGTGAGCAGTCCACGGCGCGCGCGCGCCGTCTCGAAGCCGAGCCGGACGATGCGCTCAACTTCGTGCTCTGCGTAGGCCAGAGTGTCGACGGCCTTGCGCTGACCATCTTCTTCCCAGCGACGCTGGGGTTCGCCGAAGTAGATGCCACCGGTCAGTTCCCGAAGCACCACCATGTCGACGTCTTTGACGGTCTCACGCTTGAGCGGCGTCGCATCGGCGAGGATTGGCAGCATCTTGACCGGCCGGATGTTGGCGAACAGGCCGAGACCCTTGCGCAGTCCGAGAATGGCCTGTTCTGGTCGGACGGTCGCTTTGGGGTCGTCCCATTTTGGACCGCCGACGGCTCCGAAGAGCACGGCGTCCTGCGCCTTGCACATGTCGAGTGTTTCGTCGCGCAGTGCGACGCCATGGGCATCGATCGATGCGCCGCCGACGAGATCTTCGGTGTATTCGAAGGAGTGGTCAAAGCGTCCACCGACCGCGTCGAGCACGCGAACGGCCTGCCCGATGACTTCGCCTCCGATGCCGTCGCCGGGCAGGAGAGCAATCCTGAAATGAGCCATATGTGAGTGTTCCTAGTCTTCGGTTGAGCGCTCACCCGGAGCGCGTTCGGGCGAGACTCAACAGCCTGGCTCGCCGTAGTTGCCGCAGCACGTTTGCCGATTAATGAGCCTATTCCAAGTAACGCCCAGAATGCCGCGAACCAGGCTCTGCTGGCTTTCATCCCTGCGGAGATTGGCGATCGCGTCGCTGAAGGACGGTCGTGGTCGCTCGCACATGGTGGTTCACCAACCTGTTCGATTCGACGTGATCGTACTCGATCGAACGATGGGCGAACGGCTCACTCGTCTGTGGGACGCTCATCCTGAGCGTCGGGCGGCCCCGTTCAACAGCCGGGATCGCCGTAGCGACCGCAACAGCTCTCGAGCCTGCGTAACTTGATCCAGTTGGTCACAATCACGCTGCGGAGGAAATGCAACAGTCCCTCGCCATTTCGCAAGTTCGAAATGGCAGAGCCATCTGGCTCGGGCCGCTCCTCGCACATAGAACCCTGTTTCCAGTAACTCAAACACAGGAGTGCATGCGTAGTATAACGAACCTTAGTCCATCACAACGCCCGTCTCAGGCGAGATCGGTTGTTAACTTGTGCGACGCAACGTTTACAAGGCTAGTCAGTCATATTGTACTGGCAACGTTCGAGAAGCTATCACCTGTCATCCTCCTGGATGCGCTCGGCCCGAGCGCGTTCGCCGGTGACTCAACACCCAGGGGCGCCATAGTCGCCGCAGCAGTTGTCGAGCCGTCTCACCTTGATCAGCGTGTTCTTGATCAGGCCATAGATCGCATGGCGTCTGCCGATGGAACGACGCAGATTGATGATGCTGTCGCGGACGGATGGTCTCGGGTGCTTTTTCATGGCTCCATCAAGTCCAGTCAAGGCGAGCCAAGACTGCTGACATCGTAGTCAGGCGGACCGACATCAGCGCCAAACCTTGGCCAGGTCGACAATCAAGCCCTCGGCAACACCCTCGCCGCTGAGGGAGTCGGGACGCTCCAGCCGGTCCGGCTCGTCGGTTCCCTCGCGATAGATCCAGGCGATCCCTTCGTCGGTGAAGGGGTCAATCAGCCAGCCAAGACGTGCCCCGGCTGCCATGAGTTCTAGCATCTTCTCCTGTTGCTTCTGAGATTCCTGCCCTGCTGACACTACTTCGACGACGAAATCAGGACATATCATCCAATAGCCCTCATCATCAGGCTGCATGTCCTGAATCGAGTGACTGCTAGCCCAGGCTGAATCTGGTGACCGGACCGAATCGCCTGGAAGTCGGAACCCGGTGCTTGAGTCAAAGACCATGCCCTCTTCGTGCGTGGACCACCAGGCGTACAGCTGACCCGCCACGTGCATTGACCGGCTTCCGCCGATCGATCCAGTGGGAACTGAAATCTCCAGCGCTCCTTCTGTGTTGCGCTCGAAGCGCCAGGCATCGTTGAGGTTGCTGATCTCCATCAACATTTCATCGGTCAAGAATCCCGATGGCAGTCGAACAACTATCGGTGCTGCAGTCACCGCGGTACCGGAAGAGCGGGTCTGTTGCTTCGGTTTGGGAGGCGCCTGGACCATGCCCTGATCCTAGACAGTTACCGGTTTCGTCGTCGGACGATTGGACTCGTACTCCGAAATCAGATCGTCGTGTTCGAGCGTGAGCGAGATGTCGTCGAGACCGTTGAGCAGACGGTGTTTGACGAAGGGGGCGATCTCGAAGGAGCGCGACCAGCCCCCCGGAGCCGTGACGGTCTGGTCGGCCAGGTTCACAGTGATTGGCGTGTTTGACTCAGACTCGACCATTCGCATCAGTTCTTCGACATCAGGCTGCGAAAGCTGGATGGTGAGCAGCCCCATCTTGGCGGAGTTGTTGCGAAAGATGTCGGCGAAGCTGGGTGCGATGACCGCCCTGACGCCCATACCCTGGATCGCCCAGACGGCGTGCTCGCGAGACGAGCCACAGCCGAAGTTCGGTCCGGCGAGCATGATGCTGGCGCCTTCGTACTGCGGCTGATTCGTGACAAAGTCGGGATCCTTGGCCCAGGCCTCGAAAGCGAACGGACCGTAGCCGGTCCGCTCGATGCGCTTGAGGTACTTGGCCGGAATGATCTGGTCCGTGTCAACATCGGAACGGTCAAGCGGCAGTCCACTGCCGCTGAAGGTGGTGACGGGATCCATGTGTTGCTCCTCCGAGAGTCAATGTCAGGCTGATCAGAGCGTACTAGGGCGATGGCCACCGAGCGTTGCTCAGCCGATGCTTGGCGGGTCCGCTCACCGCTCCCTCTTGCAAGGGGAAGGCGGGGAATGGGGGCGCTTAGTCCGCAAAGAAGTCCTTGAGCGCAGCTTCGGTTTCGTTCGGGAGTTCCTCGGGCAGGAAGTGGCCGCAGGGGAGGCCGACTCCAGTGACGTTAGTCGCCCAGCGATGCCAGGTCGCCATGAACCGGCCGCGTCGATTTGACTGCCGGCCTGCTCCCCAGATGACGAAAAGTGGGCAGGTGATCTTCTTGCCTTCGGAGCGATCGGCGCGGTCGAGGCGCAGGTCGTAGCGGGCGCCCGAGCGGTAGTCCTCGCACCAACTGCGGACGGTCTCCTGGTCGTTGGCGGCAGCGAGGTACTCGGCCATTGCGGCCTCGGTGAAGACGGTGTTGTCATCCTCGCCCGCCCAAGATCCGAGCATGCGCTTGAGGAAGAAATCGGGCGCACCGTTGATCAGCGTCTCGGGAAGCGGCGCAGGCTGAGCTAGGAAGTACCAGTGGAAGCCGCCGAGGCCGCCGGCGATACCCATCTGCTCGAACTGCTCGGCAGTGGGAACGATATCGAGCAGCGACAGTTTCTCAACCCGCTCGGGATGGTCGAGCGCCAGTCGATACGAGACTCTGCCGCCGCGATCGTGTCCGGCTAGCGAGAAGGTATCGAAGCCGAGGTCAGCCATCAAGTCGACCATGCATTGCGCCATGGTGCGCTTGGAGTAGGCCACGTCGCCGCCGTCTCCGGGCGGAGAGTCGCTGGCGCCGTAGCCAAGCAGGTCGGCGACGACCACGGTGTGCTGTTGGGCCAGGCCGGGCGCGATCTTGTGCCACATCGCGCTGGTCTGGGGATAGCCGTGGAGCAATAGCAACGGCGGACCTGAGCCGCCGACTCGTGCGAAGATTGGGCCGGTCTTGTGCTCGCGGAAGCCGGGGAACAAGGTTTCGGTATTGGGCATGGGAGCCCCCTCCGTCACTGTGTGCCACCTCCTCCAGAGGGGGAGGTCTTGGGCGGGTTCGTGACACATCCCACAGAGGGGGATGTCTTGGTTGGCAGCCTCCTACAGGGCGACGGTGCCGCTGATGGCGGGCTGCATTGGGTCGCAGATGTAGCGGATCTTTGGCAGCGTGATGTTGGCCGTCGTGTAGCTGGCGACGATTGGGTAGACCGGTCGCAGGTCGGGTGCATCCCAGAAGTCGCTGTCGAAGGCGTCGATTTGTGCCTGGCCGCGGTCGGCTCGGCTGACTTCAAACTCGGGATCAACCTGGACGAGCCAAGGCTTGGTCTCGCCGTCCCGCTCGATGTTTGCTAAGTGCATACCGGCCGTATAGAGCAAGTCACCGTTGCCAATCGGGACCGGGTCAACAAGCTGTGCCGAGAGCACGGTCACATTGCCGTCGTTGACTTCGATCGACTGGCGGTCGTATCGCTGTCGCAGCATCGGTTCGCCGATGGTGATCGGGAAGCCCCAGCGCTCTTTCAGGGCCGAGGCCGCTTCACCCTCAGTGCAGACTGCGCGGGTGGGCAGTCCGCGCGGGCGAACCGCGGCGCGACACCCAACGCGGACGATGGCGATCGTGAACGCGCCTAACGGTCCATCCTCCGCCTTCATACCTATGACGTGAATCGTTGGCGGGATGGTCGGATGCAGCGCAGGCGGAATCAGGTCGGCCATAACTGCGTCGTCGATTTCGTAGATGACTGTAAGGACCTTGACGTTCGGCAAGGTCAACGCTTCCGTGTCCAACGAGGCCATCGTCGGTGCGTATTGGGTCAGCTTGGCGGGGTCGGCATTGCCATTGATCGGCATCTGCGGCCTTTCGTTGTTGAGATTGGGCCAACCAGCGCGAGGCGCGAGCGCCTAGTCGCCGGCGGCCGGAGCAGCAGCGAGTTCTCGCGCTCCCGAGGTGGTGGCGGGCTTGTCGTCGGCAAAGTGTGGCATTACTTCTTCACCGAAGAGGCGGAGGCTGTCGAGCACCTGCTCCTGCGGGATCGTCTCCAACGCGTTGAGCAAGAAGTTAATCTGGTCAACGCCGCATGCTTCCCACTTCTTGATCTCTTCGATCAAGCGGTCGGGGTTGCCGATGCAGACGCCCTCGGGCGCAGACGCGCCCTGGCCGGGGGTTTGCTCGGCCTGCTGTCGGCTGGCCGCGAGCAGACCGGGGTTCGGGTAACTGCGCGTCGGGTGGACTTCCCGAACCGGCAGCAACTGGGCGGCGAGGTAGCCGAAGGAGCCGGTCAGGCGACTGCCAGTCTTGATGCCCGTTTCGTTGTCGGGGTGGCAATAGAGGAAGTTGACCGTCGCAACGCGCTCGTTGACGAACGCGCCAGCCGGTTCGCAATCACGGATGATCCGGCGGTAGCGGTTGACTTTCTCCTCCTGCTCGGCGAATCCGCCGAAGGTGAGCCCCAGCGAACCCATGCCGCGTTCGGCGGCATCGACCTCGGTGCCCGGCGACGAGACGGCGACCCACATCGGCGGGTGCGGTTTCTGGTACGGCTTGGGCAGGACGGCGCGGGTCGGCATCTTGAAGGCGCGGCCTTCGTAGCCAAAGCGCTCGTTGGTCCACATCTGGGGGATCGTGCGGGTGTACTCGTCCCAGGTTTCCTTGGTCTCGTCGGGATTGGCGTCCATGCCGCCCAGCTCTGTCCACGTGGCTGAGCGACCAGTGCCAAACTCGAGTCGCCCATCGGAAAGGATGTCGAGCACGGCGGCCCGCTCGGCGGCGCGGATCGGGTGGTTGAACTGCGGCACACAGACGACGATGCCGTGTCCGACGCGGATCTGCTTGGTCTGCATCGCGCAGGCGGTCAGGAAGAGCTCTGGCGCTGAGCAGTGGGAGTACTCCTCGAGGAAGTGGTGCTCGACGGCCCAGACGGAGTGGAAGCCCAGTTCGTCGGCGAGCCTGACCTGCTCCAGGCAACGGTGATAGACCGTGTGCTCAATGTCGTTCTCCCAGGGTCGGGGAACAGAGATTTCGTAGAAGATGCCGAATTTCATGTCGTACGTCCTCACTCGCAGGGAGGTTGGGGCTGGTTCAAGAGGATGGTAGCGGACAGCGTAGGCTCCGCTCCCCCTCGCAGCGATTTCTGCACCAGCACCCATACCGTCATTGCCGCGCTCCGACGCGGCAATCTCGCTGCATGTGGTACGGATGTCTGTGCTCGAAACCACGAGGACCTCGCGACAAGCGCGGGAATGACGGGAAGCGGGCGTTGGGATGCCGCTTACATCACTTTGTGACGGCTCCATCGGATTGCAAGGAGATTGCGTCCAGCCGCTTTCACGGGCGAGTGAAGCGTCGGACCGGGGTTGCATTGTCTTGCCGATCGGGGGCGGGACCCCCTCAGCCTTCGGCAGCTCCCCCTGCGAGGGGGAGCGGGAAAATGGGGATCTATGCCTCAGGGTGAGGTACTCCCAGCGATAACAGTGCTGGCTAGGTTCGCTGGCCGAATTCTCGGCTGGTGTCGACGACGGCGATGGCGGCGATTCCTTCTTCGGAGGACATGACTTTGACGCCCTTTGAGGATCGGCCTACCTGACGGATTTGTTGGATCTCGGTGCGGAGAATCTTGCCTCCGGCGGAGATCACGACCAGCTCTTCGTCGCCCCGGACGACAGCCATCCCGACGACCGGTCCGGTTTCGTCGGAGACTTTGTGTCCGATCATGCCCTTGCCGCCGCGGCCCTTGGTTGGGTATTCGGACTCGGGGGTGCGCTTGCCGAAGCCGATGGCGGTAACGGTCAGTACTTCGGTGTCGGGATCAACGGTTTGCAGGCCAATCAACGCACCGCCGACAGGAATGTTGATGCCGCGGACACCGCCGCTGATTCGCGAGGCCTCGCGCAAGGAGTCGATAGCGAAGCGGACGGTGCGACCATCGGCGCCCGTGACGATGACGTCTTCACCTGCCTTGGCGAACGTCGCCTCGACGAGCTCATCGTCGTCGCGCAGATTGAAGGCAAGCAACCCGCTGCGCCGGACGTTCATGAAACGTTTGAGTTCGGTCTTCTTCACGTAGCCCTGGCGCGTGCCGAGGATGATGTAGTCGTCCTCGAAGGATTCGACCGGGATGATCGTGGTGACGTGTTCGTCGAGTTGGAGGTCGACCACGTTACGGACGGGCAGGCCTCTCCATTCGCGGGAGCGGGCTTCGACCTCGTGGGCCTGGAGACCGTAGACGCGGCCTCGCGAGGTGAACATGAGCAGGTGGTCGTGGGTGTCGCAGGCGACCAGTCGGTGCGGGGCTTCGACGGTGGTGGCGCCGTTCTTGCGCTCGATGCCCTTGACGCCTTTGCCGCCGCGGCGCTGCGAGCGGAAGGCGTCAACCGGCTGGCGTTTGATGTAGCCGTGCCGAGTCAGTGTGACGACGGATGACTGGTGCGGAACCAGGTCGGCGGCGGAGAAGTTGTCGACCGACTTCTCGATCACGCGGGTTCTGCGTTCCTCGCCGTAAGTCTCGACGAGTTCGTCCATGTCTTCTTCGATCAAACCGTCGATCTTCTTCTCGTCGTCCAGCAGCCCCTGGAGATACTCGATTGTTGCCGTGAGCTCGTCGTATTCCTCTTGCAGCTTGGTCCGCTCGAGTTGCGCGAGTCGTCGGAGCTGCATCTCCAACACCGCTTGCGCCTGTCGCTGCGTCAGATCGAACGGGTCTTCTTGCAAGCGATCACGTGCGGCCTCAGCAGACTCCGCCGCGCGGATGGTTGCGATAATGGCGTCGATCTGGTCAATCGCTTTGAGCAGGCCCTCAACGATGTGGTGACGATCCTGAGCCTTTTCAAGCTCGTACGTAGTCCGCCGAGTGATGATTGTGCGGCGATGACGAATGAACTCGCGTAGTAGTTGGAACAGTGTCATCGTGCGCGGTCGGTTGTCGACCAGGGCGACGAAGTTGCCGCTGTACTGCACCTGCAACGAAGTCGATTTGTAGAGCTGGGAGAGAATCGTCTGGACATGACCGTCGCGGGTCAGTTCAACGACGAGGCGCATACCGTGGCGGTCGGATTCGTCTCGAAGGTCGCGGATGCCTTCGATTTTCTTATCGCGAACGAGGGCAGCGATTTGCTCGATGATCCGCACCTTGTTTCCCTGGTAGGGAATCTCGGTGAAGACGATCTGGACGCGGTTGCCGGTTGTCGTCTCTTCCAGGTGCTGTTGGGCGCGAACGGTGAATCCGCCTCGGCCCGTGCCGTAGAGTCGGCGCAGGTCTTCTCGGTCCTCGCCGGCGAAGATGTTTCCGGAGGTAGGGAAGTCTGGGCCCTGGATGTGCTGCAGGATGTCGTCGAGGGTGGCCTGCTCGTCATGGAGAATCGTCTTGACGGCGCCGGCGAGCTCGGCGAGGTTGTGCGGCGGAATGTCGCAGGCCATGGCGACGGCGATGCCGGCCGCTCCGTTGAGGAGCAGGTTGGGCGCGCGGCCAGGCAGTACGGTTGGCTCGTTGAGCGACTCGTCGAAGTTCGGAGCGAAGTCGACGGTGTCTTTGTCGAGGTCGGCCAGTAGCTCTTCCGCGATTCGCGAGAGTCTGGCTTCCGTATAACGCATCGCTGCGGGCGGATCGTTATCTATTGATCCAAAGTTGCCCTGACCATCAATAAGCATGTGACGCAGCGAGAAGTCCTGCGCCATACGTACCATTGCGTCATATACGGGTTGGTCAGAGTGCGGGTGATACTTACCCAGCACTTCGCCGACGATACGGGCGGACTTGCGGTGCGGTTGATTGGCCCGCATGCCGAGATCGTCCATTGCATAGAGAATCCGGCGTTGGACCGGTTTGAGTCCGTCGCGAGCATCGGGCAGCGCGCGCGACACGATCACGCTCATCGCGTAATCGAGATATGAGGAACTCATCTCCTCAACGAGAGTACGGTTGCGCTGTCCTGGGGAGGTTTGTTCAGTAACCAAGCGCTGGCTCCGGCATTCGTGCTGGGACTCTTATGTTATCACAATTCGCTCAATGTTTCTGGCTCGATCACCAGCGTTTCAGGCTCGCGCGCGACCTCTCGCCAACCGGCCGGAATCGGGTTCGCAACTGACTGGGAACCGTCGATCAATGTCATCACTTGGCGGCGGTAGACGTTGTGCCAGACGGTCGTCCCGTCTCGCTGCATCAGCGAATCGAACCACCATGCGTAGACCGCTTCGGGACGGCGCAGTTGTGGTCGAAGCTGCAGCCGCTCACCGAGTTCGTGCGAGCCAACCAGCGCATAGCGGGAGCCTTCGGTCGCCGAGATGATGTTGAGCTGCTCGGGCGTCAGCCACTGCAACCAGGTCAGGCAGATCGCGCCGGGGCGAGCGGCGAGCGTGACCGGGACGTAGCCTTTTCGCGAGCGGATTGGGCAGTAGGCGACATCGAAGTCGTGGAGGATGGTGGGGATCGTTGGCACGCCCTGCAGATCGGCCGGTGTGCCAGCGAGCTTGTCCTGAAGCTGGCGCGGATATCCGTTGCTGCCCACCGCCAGCAGCGGGATGCGACCGGATGTATCTGGCCGGGTCCACATCGGCCAACTCTTGCCGGCGCGGTACAGAAAGGGACCGCGATTGGGTCGATTGCGGGCATCGGGATAGAGCGCGGGCACTTCGGCCAGGCTGGGCCAGGTGCAAACGTGGGATGTCACAGGCATGCCCCTCACGCTAGCGGTGCTGATGCTGCTAGCCGGTTGCACGGGTAGGCTCACGTGCAGAGTTCGTGAGAGCGAGGGTCTGGCGATGATGCGATACCGACGACTGGGGCGGACAGGATTGGTTGTGTCGGAGATTGGTCTGGGCGGCGGTGGGATTGGCCATGTCTGGGGCGAGACCACGGATGAGGAAATCGGAGAGACGATCGCTCTGGCGATGCGCGAGGGGATCAACTTCTACGATGTCGCGCCGTCGTACGGCAATGGAGCCGCAGAGGTCAACCTCGGTCGGGCCCTGCTGGAGGCCAAGGATCACCGTGGCGAGCAGATGTTGGTGGCGACCAAGGTGTCGTTGAGCGAGGACGATCTGGCCGACATCCCTGCGGCCGTCGAGCGAGGCATTCACGAGTCGCTGGAACGGCTGCGTCGCGAGCGCATCGATGTCTTCCAGTTGCACAACACGATTACTCCGGAGCGAGGCATGTATCGGCGCTCTGTCGGCGTCGCCGATGCCATGTTGGCGGTCGAGACGTTGCACCGTCTGCGACAGGACGGCTTGACTCGCTTCGTCGGCATTACGGGCATGGGTGACGCGGCTTCGGTCCGACAGGTGTTGCGCGATGGTTCGCTGGACACGGTGCAGGTCTACTACAACCTGCTCAACGACTCAGCCGCTCGGCCGTTGCCTGATGGTTCATCGCTGCACGATCACGGTCAGTTACTGTCGCTGGCCTCCCAGCTGGGGATCGGCGTGATCAGCATTCGCAATCTGTCCGGCGGCGCGATCTCGGCGGCGCTGGATCGAGATGTCGACCCCGAGTCCCTGGTGGCGGTCGATCATCGGCGCGCTGCGACCCTCCGGTTCCTCGAGGCCGATGGCGTGCCGTTGTCTCAATGGTCGGCCCGCTTTGCACTGGAACAGCCGGCTGTCTCGACCGTGGTTCCGGGTGTGAAGAATGCCGCCGAACTGGCCGACCAGATAGCCGCCGTTGACTTGCCGTCGATTGCGGAGGCGGACCTGGCGCGCCTCGACGAGCTACGAGAGACGGACTTCGGCGTTCGCCAGTCGAGCGATCGTGTGTTGTAGATATCAAACCACAGCAGTGGGATTGAGAATCCTGGTTTGTCGGCTAGGGGCAGGTCGGTTGTAGTCTTAGCCCCAAGTCGCGAGTGCTGAGAGTGGATGAGTGAACGAGACCGAGATCCCGGACATTGTCATTCGACGCTTGCCGCTGTACGCGCGGGAGCTTGGGCTGTTGGCTGGCGAAGGACAGGATTTCATCTCGTCCCAGGAACTCGGCCAGCGGTTGGGCGTCACGCCTGCGCAGATCCGCAAGGACCTGTCGTACTTTGGTCGGTTTGGCAAGCGTGGTCGCGGCTATGAAGTGCTGGGCCTGAGAGAGCGGCTGCGCAGCATCCTGGGCCTCAACGGCCGAGTCAAGGAAATGGTCCTGGTCGGCGTCGGTCAGTTGGGACGCGCAGTACTGGGTTACGGCGGATTCCGTCGTGGCGGCTTTGAGGTCGTGCGGGTGTTTGATTCCGACCCCACGCAGATTGGCCGGAAAATCGACAACCACCGTGTGGACGATGTGGCGAAACTGCCTGAGTATCTGCGACGAACACGGGTCTCGATGGGCATCGTGGCCGTTCCGGCCGACGCAGCGCCGTCGGTGATCGACACGCTGGTCGATGGAGGTGTGCGTGCGATTCTGAGCTATGCGCCGGTCAGCATGAGCGTGCCGCGGGGAGTGCGGCTGCGACAGATCGATCCGGTGATGGAGCTGGAGAGCATGGCCTATTACCTCGAGGAGCCGTTCGACGGCTACGTCGAGGATCACGAAGCGGACGTGGTCCCGAACTGATCGTGCGAAGCGCTGAAGAGGTCAGCGCTGTTCGGTAGCGCTCAGCGCGCTTTCCTGCGCCAACAGGTTTGGACCGACGATATCGAGATTGTCGAGTGCCTCTGCCGCCCCGAGGGCGACGGCGTCTTCGGCGTTGTCGGCGATTGTGACCGGAATCCCGACCTGCTCGGCCAGATACGTATCGATACCGTTGAGCCGCGCTGCTGCTCCGGTCAGGAGCATGCCGCGATCGATGATGTCGGAAGTGAGTTCAGGCGGCGTGCGTTCGAGCGTGCTGCGCGTGACTTCGACGAAGGTTTCCAGGACCTGTTGGATCGAGGGGACCAGCTCGTTGGCAGTGATTGTGACGCTCCGCGGCATGCCGCTGGACTGATCGCGGCCCCTGACCTCGGCGCGCACAGGATCTTCGACGGGCACGGCTGAGGCGGATGCAAACTTGAGCTCCTCAGCGGTCGGCTCGCCGATCAGCAGGTTGTGCCGTCTCTTGACATGCTCGGCAATCACCTCGGTCACGATCTGCCCTCCGGTGCGGGCCGATTCCCAGACGACGACGCCGTACATCGAGAGCACCGCAGCCTCGGACCTTCCGGCGCCCAGGTTGCCGATCAATGCGCCGCGCGCGTCGCCCATAGGCACGCCAGCGCCAATGGCAGCCGCCAACGGATTGGCGATCAGGTGCGCGGGGCGTCGCGCGCCGGCCTGCTCGGCGGCGTCGCGGACGGCTCGCTGCTCGACATTGGTGACGCCGGCTGGAGTCGCAATCATCACTTCAGGGCGGACGAGGTTGAAGCGGCCGGTGACTAGCGACATGTAGTAGCGCAGCAGCGCTTCGACGATGCGGTAGTCGTCGATTACGCCTTCGCGCATGGGATTAATCACGCTGACCGATTCAGGCGCGCGACCGATCATGTTGGCAGCATCGGTACCGGCGGCGAGTACCGCGTTTTCGGCAGCGGAGAGTGTGACCACCGTCGGCTCGTCGATCACGATGCGACCACCCCGTCCAGGGACCGCGATGCGCAGTCTGGAGGTTCCGAGATCGATGCCGAGTCGTTTGGTGAAAAACATGATCTCCGGTTGGCTCTATTGCTGTGTTTAGCGTAATCAGTTGGTCAGTGTATCGGCGCTTGGGAGCAGTTCAATATCGGCGCCCAATGCTCTGAGTTGCCCTGGAAGATCGGCATAGGCGCGATCAAGATGATCGACCCCATAGACGCGGCTCTCGCCGTCGGCAGACAACGCAGCGACGACAAGTGCGGCGGTTGCGCGGATGTCGTTGCCGAGAACATTTGCTCCCGAAAGTCGGGACGGGCCTTTGATCTGGGGAACTGACTTCTTGACAACGATGCTCGCCCCGAACTTGCGCAACTCGTCTAGGTGTTTGAAGCGGTCCTCAAAGACGCGCTCCTGCACGGTCGATATGCCGGTGACCTGGGTCAACAACGCCGTCATCGGCGCCTGAAGATCTGTGGCGAAGCCTGGATAGGGGAGCGCCTGGATGTTGGTCGCCTGGAGTTCGGCGTGCGGGTCGACGGAGAGGATGAGCTGATTGCTGGTTCGCTCGACCGGGATGCCGACCTCTGCAAACTTGGCCAGCAAGGACTCCAGGTGGGCTGGGTTGACACCGGTGAGGCAGACACGGCCGTCGGTAATGGCGGCTGCGATCAGCAGCGTGCCGGCCTCGATCCGGTCGGGAATCAGAGTTTGATTGAATCCCGACAGTCTGTCGACGCCGTCAATCGTGACGGTGTGCTGTCCAGCGCCTGAGATGCGCGCGCCCATCTGATTGAGCATCTCGGCCAGACAGATGACCTCGGGCTCCATCGCCGCGTTGATGATCTTCGTCCGACCGCTGGCCAGCACTGCCGCGAGCAGCAGATTTTCGGTGCCCAGGACGCTGGGGTAATCCAGCACGATCGTCGTGCCGTGGAGGCCGTTCGGAGCGCGTGCGACGGTTCGCTCCTTGCTCACTTCGACCAGTGCGCCCAATGCGCGAAAACCGGCGTGATGGACATCGAGTGGTCGCTGGCCGATGGGGTCGCCACCCGGCGGGCCACAGCTGCCCTGCCCGGTTCGCGCGAGCAGCGGTCCCATAATCAGGAAGGACGCGCGTAGAGCCGCGGCCAGATGGTCGGGCGGCGACCCGGCGCTGGTTCCGGATGGCCGAATCTCGACTTCGTTGCCTTCGAATTTGGACTCGATACCGAGCGTCTCGAGAATTTCGAGCAGGCGGTGTACGTCTTCGATGTCTGGGACGCGGCGCAACCTCGATGGCTCATCGGTGAGCAATGCGGCGGCGAGACAGGGCAACGCGGCGTTCTTCGCGCCGTTGACGTGTATCTCGCCGTCAAGCCGGCGCCGTCCGTCGATCTTGAGATAGGGTTCGGCGTCAGCGCTCATAGAGAGACTGTAGCTGTCCCCAGGGCGTCTCACCGCGAGCGGCCGCGCCTCGTATCAGAACTGTTCGACTTACCCGGTTGGTCGGGCCATCTCGCGACCGCCACCACCGCGACGGCGGCGATGTTCCAGGACGCGCAGACGTTGCAGCGAGCGCGACAGGGCGGCCTGCGCACGGGCGCGGTCGGCGTCGGTGGCTTGATCGAGACGTTGGAGCGCGCGTTGACGCGCCTCTTCTGCGCGTTCGGCGTCGATTTCGGAACCGTGCTCGGCGGCGTCGGCGAGGACAGTGACTTCATCCGAGTGGACTTCGAGGAAGCCTCCACTGATGAAGTATTCCTCGACACCATTGCCGATCTTGACTCTCAGCTCTCCGGGGGCCAGCGACGTGACCAGGGGGGCATGGTTCGGCAGAATTCCGAGTTCGCCTAGCGATCCCGGAGCGACGACTTCGTCGACGTCTTCCTGGCGCAGCAGTCGGCGCTCGCCGGTGATGATTTCGAGCGTGAGCGGCATGTTGGGCCTTTCGGTGAGGGAAATCTCGGCCTGGTGTCGAGCCGGCCCCCTCTGTCCCTTCGGGACATCTCCCCCCGCAGGGCGGGGGGAGAAAGTAGCTAGGCGGCGTCCTCTGCAGAGATGGCGGCGCCCTTTTCGACCGCCTGCTCGATCGTGCCGACGTTGAAGAAGGCCTGCTCGGGCAGTGCGTCGTGGGCGCCGTCGAGGATCTCCTTGAAGCCGCGCACCGTGTCACGGACGGAGACGTACTCGCCCGTGAGACCGGTGAACTGCTCGGCGACGAAGAACGGCTGGGTCAAGTAGCGCTGGATGCGTCTCGCGCGGGCCACGGTCTGCTTGTCTTCCTCGGAGAGTTCGTCAACACCGAGGATGGCGATGATGTCCTGGAGGTCCTTGAAGCGCTGGAGCACCTGCTGGACCTGACGGGCGACATCGTAGTGTTCCTGGCCGACGATCTTGGGGTCGAGCGCGCGGCTGAATGAGGTCAGCGGGTCGACGGCGGGGTAGAAGCCCTGGGAAGCAATGGCCCGTTCAAGCGCGACCACCGCGTCGAGGTGACCGAAGGTCGTCGCGACACCCGGGTCGGTGTAGTCGTCGGCGGGCACGTAGATGGCCTGGAACGACGTAATCGAGCCCTTGTTGGTCGAGGTGATGCGCTCTTCCAACTCACCCATCTCGGTCGAAAGGGTGGGCTGGTAACCGACAGCGGAGGGCATACGGCCGAGAAGCGCAGAGACTTCCTGGCCAGCGAGCGTGTAGCGGTAGATGTTGTCGATGAAGAGCAGGACATCCTGGCCCTGCTCGTCGCGGAAATGCTCGGCGAAGGTCAGGCCGGTGAGCGCGACGCGGAGTCGCACGCCGGGCGGTTCGTTCATCTGGCCGAAGACGAGCACGGTCTTCTCGAGCACGCCCGATTCCCGCATCTCGTGCCAGAGGTCGTTGCCTTCGCGGGAGCGTTCGCCGACACCGGCGAAGACGGAGTAACCGCCGTGCTCGGTGGCGATATTGCGAATCAACTCCTGGATGACGACGGTCTTGCCGACGCCGGCGCCGCCGTAGGCGCCAATCTTGCCACCGCGTGTGAAGGGGCAGATCAGATCGATGACCTTGATGCCGGTTTCGAGGATGGTCGTTTCCGACGCCTGCTCCTCGTAGGTCGGCGGCAGGCGGTGGATCGGTGAGCGTACGCCGTCTGCAGGCATGTCGCCCAGGCCGTCCAGCGGCTCGCCGAGGACGTTGAAGAGTCGTCCCAGTGCAACCTCGCCGACAGGAACAGCGATCGGCTGGCCGAGGTCGGTGGCGCTGTCGCCGCGACTCATGCCGTCAGTCGTGTCCATGGCGAGGCAGCGGGCGCGGTTGTTGCCGAGGTGCTGCTGGACCTCGGTCACAACGCTGGTACCGCTGCCCATCGTGATGGTCACGCCGTTGAACAGCGAAGGCAGGCTGTCGGGCGGGAACTCGACGTCAACGACGGTGCCGATTACCTGGACTACTGAGCCATCAGCCATGATGTTCTCCCATCTGCGGGCTGGTTAGACCGCACCGACCAGATTGGCCGGCTGTTCGGTTGTCCGGTCGGACAACCAAGTGAGTTTGAATTGGGTCAAATCGTCGACTTCCCAGTCGGCGGTCAGATTGAGATCGTTGGTCAGTTCACTGCGGACCAGGACAACTCGCATCCCGGCGGCAGCAGCGGACTCGACGCCGGCTGGTGCGTCCTCGACGGCGATGCACTCGGCTGGATCGAAGCTCAGCTTCTCGGCCGCCTTGAGGTAAATCTCGGGTGAGGGCTTGCCCTGCGAGACCTCATCGCCGGCGGTCGTCTGCTCAAAGAACTCGCGCAGCCCGGCACCGGTCAGCGCGGCCTCGACCCACTCGCGGTGGGACGAACTGGCGACGGCGATTGGAACGCCTGCGTGGGTCAGTTTCTGCGCCAGTTCGCGCGCGCCCGGGATCAGCGGCGCGCCAGCCTGGTACTGAACAAGGACATCGGCGTTGTAGCGGGTCTCGAACGCCTCGAATGGCATCGTGATCGGGTAGCGCTCGCAGAGGTCATCCCAGGTGCTGGTCAGCGTCGTGCCGAGGTAACGGAAGTAGTCCTCGAGCGGAAAATCGACGCCTTGCTCGGTGAGGATCTGCCGGACGGCCTCGTAGTGCAGCGGCTCGGAGTCAAGCAGCACACCGTCCATGTCGAAGATGACTGCTGACGCCATGAGCTAATCCTTGAGCGCCTCGACGCCGCCGGTGATGTCGAGCAGTTCGGATGTGATCTGCTCCTGGCGGGCCTTGTTGTAGACGAGTGTGAGGTCGGAGATCATGTCGTTGGCCGCGTCGGTGGCGTTGCGCATGGCGACCATGCGTGCCGACTGCTCGGAAGCGGCAGCTTCGAGGACGGCCTGGTAAATCAATAGGTCAACGTAGCGCGGCAGCAGATCGGCGAGCACTTCCTGGGGGGACGGTTCGAAGATGTACTGGCTCTCGCCAGAGCCATCGTCGTCAGCGCTGGCAGGCGCCTCGACGGGCAGGATCGGCACGGTCACCGGAACCTGGGTGACGGTGTTGATAAAGGATGCGTAGACCAGCAAGACCTGGTCAACGCGGCCCTCGGTGTAGTCGTCGATGGCAATGCGTGAGATCGGCTGGGTCTCGGCCAGACCGGGGTAGTCGCCCAGTTCCTGGAAGCTGGCTCGGAAGTTGATACCGAAGCGCTGGAAGTAGTCGCCGCCCTTGCGACCGACCGGGATCATCGAGAGCTCGCCCGAGCCTCCGGCTTCGGGTCCCAGCACGATCTCGCCCGTGTGGCGCTCGAGGTTGGCGATCAGACCGCCGCAGAGTCCGCGGTCGGGGGTGATCAGGATGACGGTCGTTTCGTTGATCTCGCGACGTTCGAGCAGCGGATGCGCGGTGTCGGGATCGCCGGCGACCGAGGAAAGGTGTCCGAGTACTGACTGCATCTTCTCGGCGTAGGGTCGGGCCTGAAGCGCGCGGTCCTGGGCGCGGCGCATCTTGGATGCCGCCACGAGCTGGATCGCGTTGGTGATTTTGGCCGTGTTCTCGACCGAGCGGATGCGCCGTCGGATTTCGCGGGTGTTGGCCATCGACCCCTACTGCTCTCTGTTGCTCCAGGTTGTCGGTTCAGACTCAACCGACTGACCTAGAAGGGAACGGTGTCCTTGAATGTTTGCAGTGCCGAGGTCAGCGCCGACTCGTCATCGTCGGAGAGTTGACCAGAATCGTTGATGCCACTGAGCAGGTCGCGATGCGACGTGTTGAGGAAGTCACTGGCGCCGCTGGCGAAATCGTTCACCTTGTTCACCGGCACGTCGTCGAGGATGCCGGCGTTGGCGGCGTAGAGCAACGCGACCTGGGTCGACATGGCGAGTGGCTGCTGCTCGGGCTGGACGAGGAGTGCGGAAAGCCGCTGGCCTCGTTCGAGCTGGCGGCGAGTCGCGGCGTCGAGGTCGGAGGTGCCGAACTGGGCGAAGGCCTGCAGTTCGCGGAACTGCGCCATATCAATCCGGAGCTGACCGGCGACCGATCGCATCGCGCGCTTCTGGGCGGAACCGCCCACGCGTGAGACCGAGATACCGGCGTTCACAGCCGGTCGCTGACCGGAGTTGAACAGGTCGGCCTCAAGGAAAATCTGGCCGTCGGTGATCGAGATGACGTTGGTCGGAATGTAAGCGGAGACGTCGCCGGCCTGAGTCTCGATGATCGGCAGGGCGGTGATTGAGCCGCCGCCGTTGTCATCGGAGAGCTTGGCGGCGCGCTCGAGCAGGCGGGAGTGCAGGTAGAAGACGTCGCCGGGGTAGGCCTCGCGCCCGGGAGGGCGGCGCAAGAGGAGGGAGATCTGGCGGTAGGCCCATGCGTGCTTGGAGAGGTCGTCGTAGATGATCAGCGCGTCCTGACCGCGCTCCATGAAGTACTCGGCCATGGCGACGCCGGAGTAGGGAGCGAGGTATTGCAGCGCCGCCGATTCGGCCGAAGCGGCGTTGACCACAATGGTGTGGCCCATGGCATCATGCTCTTCGAGCGTTGCGACCACGTTGGTCACCTTGGCCTGCTTCTGGCCGATGGCGACGTAGATGCAGATCAGGTCCTGACCCTTTTGATTGATGATGGTGTCGATCGCGATCGAGGACTTGCCGGTCTGGCGGTCGCCAATGATCAGCTCGCGTTGTCCGCGGCCGATCGGAATCTGTGAGTCGATGGCGAGGATGCCGGTCTGAACCGGCGTGTCAACCGAGGCGCGGGTGACCACGTTGGGCGCGATGCGCTCGACCGGTCTGGTCTCGGTGGCGCCGAGCGGGCCCTTGCCGTCGATCGGCACACCCAGACCGTCAACGACGCGTCCGATGAGTTGATCACCGACGGGCACTTCGGCGACGGTACCGGTGGAGCGGACTTCGTCACCTTCTTCGATGACGCGGTAGTCGCCCATGATCACGGCGCCGACGATTTCCTCTTCGAGGTTCAGCGCCATGCCCATGACCGGGTCGGACCCATCCTTGGGGCGGAACTCGAGCAGCTCGCCCGAGAGTGCGCCGGCGAGGCCGTAGACACGAGCAATACCATCGCCGCATTCGACGACGGTACCGACCTCGGCCGAGACGACCTGGCTCTCGAAGCCTTCAATCTGCTGCCGAATCAGTGCAGCGACTTCTTCTGGTCGGACAGCCATAATGCTGACTCCTTCGGTGTGCTTAGCCCTGCGCTTATCCCTGTGCCAGGGATCGGCGCATGGTGGATAGCCGAGTACGGACGGATCCGTCAATGATGCGGTCGCCGATCTTGACGACCGCGCCGCCAATAATCGTGTTGTCGACTGTTTCGCTGAGCGAGACGGTCTCTGCGCTGGTGTATCGCAGGACCGCTTCTTCAACGGCGTCGCGTGCCTCATCGGACAGCGGCACCGCAGTGGTGACTGTGGCTTCGGCGATGCCGCGCGCGCTGTTCAGGCGCTCGCGGAAGACCTCGATCACCTGCGGCGCGAGGTTGGCGCGTCGCTTGCGCACGAGCAGTTTGGCGAAACTGCCGGCGGCAGTCTGCAGGTCGGGCAGCGCATTGTCGAGGATTTGTTCCTTCTCGGCCTGCGGGACGCGGGTCGAGACGAGGAAACCGTAGACAGTTGGCTCGGCGAAGAGCTCGGCGATGTCGTCGAGATCGGCCAGCCAGCGGTCGTGCGAGGCCGTGTCGTGGGCGATGCCAAAGACAGCGTCCGCATATCGTCGTGCGGCAGGGTCGCTCAGCGCCACGATTCGCTCCGCTCCACTGTCTTTGCTGTCTTCGCAGACTTGTCCTGCATGTCCTGCTAGTTCTGCTGTCCGCTGGACGATTCGGCCAGCACATCAGAGATGAGTCGCTGGTGATCGTCGGCGTCGAGCGATTGTCCAATGACGCGCTCGGCGGCGGTGATCGCCATCCCGGCGAACTCGTTGCGCAGTTGCTGCACGGCCTGGTCGCGTTCCTGCTCGATCTCCGAGCGGGCGCGCACGATCAGTTGCTCGGCCTGGGCGACGGCGTTTTCACGCGCCTCCGCTTCGATCCGCTGACCCAGTTCCTGGGCCTGTGCGACGAGGCGCTGAGCCTCGTCACGACCCTGCTGGATTTCGGCGCGAGCTTCAGCTCGTGCTTCTTCCGCTGCTTCCTGAGCGCGCTCGGAAGCAGTCAAGCCCTCTTCGATCCGCTTGCGTCGCTCATCGAGGACGCGGCCGAGCGGCTTGTAGAGCAGGACGAACAGCAACGCGAACAGGATGCCGAAACTGATGAAATGTGTAATCAGTCCGGCCAGGTTAAGGCCTAGTGCGTCCATACCATCCTGCCAATCAGTCTGTTCAGTTTGCCATCTCCGTCAGCAGGTCGTTCGGCGCGCCCGGTCGGGCGTTGCGCAGCGACCCGCTGCTCGGTCCGGCGCCTTCCAACCGCAAATGGCCAGCCGCAAATGGCCAGCCGCAACTGGCCAGCCGCAACTGGTGAGCGGAGGCTAGAAGACGAAGCCAACCATGACGGCGACGACCAGCGAGTAAATCGCGATGGCCTCGGTGAACGCGATACCGAGGATCATGTTGGTCTGGATCACGGGAGCGGCGTCTGGGTTGCGGCCGAGAGCTTCGAGAGCGCGGCCGGCCAACATGCCGATGCCGAGCGCAGGTCCGATGGCGCCAAGGCCCATGGCCAGCGCGGCCCCGACATACTTCATCCCGTCGTCGCCGATCTGCAGAATCAGGTCGAGCATTCCGTGTCCTCTCCGAGCGGTCGTCTGTGACCGCGCTGCACGCTGTGTTGCAAAAGGCGGAGTCCCAACCGGGCGCCGCCACTGTGCCACTGTTGCCTAGTGTTCTGCCGCCTCGTCGTGGTGCTCGTCATGGTCGCCGACCGCAGTCGAGGCGAAGACAAGCGTCAACATGGCGAAGACAAACGCCTGGATGAAGCCAACGAACACTTCGAGACCGAAGAAGACCGTCGGCACCACAAAGGCGACCAGGAACATTGAAATAAAGAGCACCACCTCGCCGGCAAAGATGTTGCCGAAGAGACGGAAAGTGAACGAGATGATGCGTCCGACCTCGGAGACGATCTCGAGGATGCCGACGAAGACGCCCATCGGACCCTTGACGATCGCGTGCGAGCCGACGCCGATGTACTTGCCAAAGTTGGCTCCGATCCCGACGCCGCGCATGCCGAAGTACTGCACGGCGAGGAATGACCAGAGGGCCAGCGCCAGCGGCAGGTTTACGTCGGAGGCCAGGGCTCGGAAGATTGGGAAGATGTGGCCGACGGTCTCGCCGGCGAAGCCCTGGTCGTCGAGCTTCTGAACGAAGCCGATGTGCGCGGTGTTGACAGTGGTCAAGGCCGCTTGACCTTCACATTCGCGCTCATCGGAGGGCAGGCAGACTTCGTTGTGGCTGTTGATGACGACCGGCTCAGCGAATGCGTCGTAGGAGAAGTCGCGAGGAGTATCGAACAACGTGCGGGGCGGGATGATCTTGAATCCAGAGCCACTCAGGATCGGCCCAGTGGCCCGGACGAGTTCTGCATCTGCGGACGCCAGCGGCAGGTTGTAGAAGATGGCATCGTGCACATACTTCTCATCGACACCGGCATGCTCAAGCCGTTCGGCCAGCGCGTGTTCTAACTCTTCGCCACGCAAGTCTGACGGCAGCGGATCCGAGACGAACTGAGCTCGCACCGCAGCTTCCACGTCGCTGATGTGTCCTTCCATCAGCTCGGCGATATGTTCGTCGGATTGCGCGTGCGTTACCTGAAAGCTTCCCGTCTCGTAGTCGCTGAAGTGAATCGGTAGGTAGAAGGCGGTCTGGAACGTCTCGTTGATTCCGGAGATCTCGGCGCCCGTCAGTTCTCGTTCGCCATCCTCAAGCTCGTGGACCACGTCAATGACGCTGATTTCCATCTCGTGGAGGTAGTGATTGCGGTAGTTCTCGACCGGGCCGATGACGTTATTCCAGGGGAACAGCGCGAACCAGTTGCCAACAAGTAGGAAAATGAAGATGGTGAAGACGAAGGGAAAGAACTTCTTGCCGTTGCGCTCGCCGCCGACCTGCTGGGAAATGTTGAGGAAGGCTTCGTAGATCGCCTCGACCAGGTTTTGGAAGCCGGAAGGAACGAGCGCCTGCTCAACATCCCGCGTCCGCCGATAGACAACAAACGCGGCGAAGGCGAGCAAGACGATCACGACCCAGGCTGAGAGGATCGTGTTGGTGATTTCGTAGGAGCCGATTGAGATGACCGGCTCGGCGGCTAGGGCGATCACCGGCGCGGGAGCGCGGACGAGGAAGAAGCCCAAAGCGGCGAACGCGAGGACGGCGATGATGATCAGGCGTCTTCGGCTCACGCGCGGTCCTCCTCATCCTGTTCGTCGTCCGCCGGCGCCTCGTCGGGAGATTCGCGCCGTTGTTCGTCTTGTCGTTGTTTCGCCTGCGCGGCGAACATATCTTGCAGCATTCGGTACCCACCCCAGCCGGCTGACGCCAGTCCCAGTGCGAGCCCGATCAGGGTAAGGGCAAATCCCGTACCCAACTCATCATCCAACAGGACGCCACCGACAACGCCGAACACGATGCACGTGGCGACGTACCAGCCGATGCCCATGAGCTGCATGGCCGGCGGCCACTGTCTCATGGGGATTCCCCCTGCTGGAGCAATGCGAAGATTATCACAAAGTTCACTTGCGACAAGATTCCGTAAGAACTCCGCCCAGTGTTTTCCGGGCGAGGCCGCGATTTGTGTCGCGGATTACTCCAAGCATTCCTGGACACTTCCGTCATTCCCGCGCTGGCTGCGGGTGTGACGGCCCAAGAGCATCTACTCGAAGTCATCCATGTCGAGGGACTCAATGAAATCGCGGAAGGCGGACATCTTTTCGAGTTCTTCCGGCTTGACCGGTTCGGGACGGCCTTCCTCGTCACCTGCGACGAGCCCTTCGTCGTCGAGCAGCACACCGGCCTGATCGATCACGGAATCCTCGACGAAGATCGGAGCCTCAGCGCGGACCGCGAGCGCGATGGCGTCGGACGGTCGAGTATCGATCTCGACCTGCTCGTTGTTCACATCGAGGAACAGGCGCGCGAAATAGGTGTCGTTGCGGACTTCGGTGACGACGACCTTGGTCACGCTGGCGCCGAGTTCCTTCATCACATTGGTCATCAGGTCATGGGTCATCGGTCGCTGGACGGATACATTCTGTAGCCGGATCGCGATGGCGTCGGCCTCGGCAGCGCCGATGTAGATGGTCAGGTAGCGGTCGGCGTCCTTCTCCTTTAGCACCACAACGCGGTTGTAGTTCATCAGCGAGACGCGAAGCGCTTCAATCGTGACTTCCTTCATGTCGCGTGCCCTCCCCGATACGTCCTACAGCGTCTGCCGTGTCAGATTAGCGTAGGCCGCGCGCTGAGGAATTGAGTTATCGCCGCAACAGCGATGCGCACAGCGATGCGCACAGTTGTCGAGCTGGGAATCACTGTGGTGCTAGAGGCGGCGGTGGGTGCGTCGGACCTCGACGGCCCAGCCAGAGCGATCCGAGCGTCACCAGGAAGAGCCCACCTCCCAGGACGAACAGTCCCTGGCGGACGCCGGCGGCATCGGAGATCCCGCCGACCAACAACAGCGCCAACATCGAGACGGCGTTGGCGACCATGATCTGCGCGGAAAAGAGGCGACCACGCATCTCCGGCGGCGAGCGTTCCTGTAGCAGCGTCTGCGCTGGCGCATTGACCATTGCGTAGGCGACACCGAGTGGGAAGGCGAGAATCAGAGTCGCGAGCAGCAGCCAGTCTTGCGACGTATCACCGCTGCGCAGGAAGTCGAGCACACCAAACATGGTCACGATGACCGTGATCACGGCCAGACCGATCGAGGCCATGATCGTGATGCCGATGCGATGTCCGTATCGAGGCACGAGGATGAGCGCCAGCAACGCGCCAGCGCCTGTGGGCCAGAAGACGAAGACAGCGTCTTCCTCGGGCCGGCCGAGGACATCATGGACGAACTGCGGGACCAGCACGGCGAACATGAAGAGCAGCATGACGCCGGAGATCAGTTGAATCAGCGCGACGGCCGTCAGCCGATCCTGCCAGACCATGTTGGCGGCGGAGCGAATGTCGTTCATCGTGGTCGCAAGCGCAGCGCGGATCTGGCCGACATCATCGGCGACTCGGTGCGCGACCTTGTGCAGCGGACTCAGCGGGGGCAGCATCGCCAGCAGGAACGCTGAAGCGAACAAGGCAACCGCGCTGACGATGTAGGAGACATCGAAGCCGAGCACCTTGAGCATGATCGGCGCGAGCATGACCAGCCCGATCAGTTGCATCGACATCGCCGTGAACTGGAACGCCGAATTGGCTGAGAGCAGTTGCTCTCGGGCAACAAAGCGCGGCAACGCAGCCGCTCCGGCAGGAATCGCAAACTGGCCGGCTGTCGCAGTCCCGAAAGCGACGGCATAGACCGCGCCGACAGAAACGTTGTCGGCGATCAGCAAGACCGCGGTCAGGCCGGAGCGGATGACCACAGCGATGATCAGCACTCGACGTTTGTCCATGCGGTCGAGCAGCACTCCCGCTCCGGCGCCCATCAGCACGGGCGGAGCGGCGAGGCAGATCACGAGCAGCGTCGCCGCGAAGGGCGACCCTGTCTGTTCGAGGACCCAGATCAGCAGCACGAACTGCAGGGCCGAGTTGATGATCAGTTGGATGCCGGTCGCCGACCAGAGCGCCACGAACGGTCGGTTGCGGAAGAGATTGCCGACGGGCGGTGCAGGAGGCGTCGCCGCGTCAGAATCGGCGTCGCTGGTCACGACGGCCTGGGTGCGGCCTTCGCCGCGTTGGCTGCCTCGCGCAGGTCGGATGCTGCCTGCCTGATCTCATCTGCGCCGCCGGCGTAGATCACGGAGCGAGACGCCGAGACCAACAGGCCCCTGCCATCGGCGTCGACACCCGCAGACACTGATGCCTCCAGGTCTCCGCCCTGCGCGCCGATGCCCGGCAGCAGGATCGGCATCTCGGGGCAGCGGGCGCGAACCTGGGCCAGCTCATCGGGCCAGGTTGCGCCGACAACCAGGCCCAGGTTGCGATGATGCTGCTCGGACCAGACCCGCGCTCGCTCGGCGACAGTCATGTAGAGCGGCTCGCCGCTCGCCATGCCCAGCGACTGCAGATCGGCCGCACCGGGATTCGAGGTTCGGCAGAGGGCAAATGCGCCACGGTCGGGACGATTGAGGAACGGCGCGACGGCGTCGCCGCCAAGGTACGGATTGATCGTCAGTGCGTCGGCGCCGAACCAGTCGAACGCGGTCGCAGCGTAGGCCTCGGCGGTGTTGCCGATGTCGTTGCGCTTGGCATCGAGGATGACAAAGGCGTTCGGCGCAATCTGGCGGACCATGGCAATCGTGTCCTTGAGCGCCTGCCAGCCGACATTGCCGCCGGCCTCATAGAACGCCGACTGCGGCTTGTAGGCGCACACGAGGTCGGCCGTCGCCTCGATCACCCCAGTGTTGAAGGCGAGGATCTCATCTGGTGAGGTGCGAGCCGGTTGTGGATCGAGTCCGACGCAAATGAGCGAGTCGGAGGCGTCCATGGCTGCTGCGAGGTGTTGCGCGAAAGGCGCCCCTGAACGTGTATGTGACATGCCGCAATCGTATCTCCCAGCCGGCCTCGTCGTAGGCTGCGGAGGTGTCAAAACGGGAATCCCCAGAGGTCCAGGTCTACTTCCAACCGCCCTCGGCGTCGGTGCTCCAGGGGACGTCGGTGATCGTCCTGGACATCTTCCGCGCGACCACAGTGCATGCCGCGCTGTTTGCCGGCGGGGCGGCGGCCGTGTATCCGGTTGCGGACTTCACAGCCGGCGTCAACCTGCGCGACTGCTTGCCGGGCAGTCGCTTGATCGGTGAGATCGGTGCGTTACCGCCACCGGAGGCCGACTTCGGCAACTCACCAACCGAGTTTGAATCAATGGACGTCAGCGGCTGGACGGTCGTGCATGTAACCAGCAACGGTACGCGCACCTTGGTCGGGTCGATGGAGGCCGACCTGGTGCTGTCGGGCTGCCTGCGCAACATGTCGGCGTCGTTGGATTATGTACTGCAACAGGGATCGGCACAGATAGCCGTCGTTTGTAGTGGGGATCACGGCGGGACTGCGCCGTCGGTCGAGGATTCGTTTGCCGCCGGCGCCTACGTGAACGGGCTTCGGCGTGTGCTGCCGGACATCGTGCTGCGTGGTGGCGCGAGGCTGGCGCTCAAGTTGTACCAGTCCTACGGTCGCGCTCCCAGCCGCGCCTTCGCCGATTCACCGCATGGTGATCATCTGCAGCGACTAGGGTTCCAGGCCGACTTCGCCTACGCGGGCAACATCGACGCAGACTCGACAGTCATCGCATTGACGTCGGACGGATCAGGACGGCCCGTCCTTGAGCGCGTCCCAGCTTTGCTGCATTGAGTTCATCTCCGCCCGGCTGGGTTGGCGTCCGCCGTAGCGAAAGTCGCTGAACGCCGACGAGATCCGTCTGGGAGTCGGGCTATGGTACTGGCGCTCGAGCGCCTCCGAAAACTGCAACGGCGTGCGGTGGATGGCTCGGATCTGACCCTTGGTTTCGGCGTGCCGCAGCACGTCGAAATAGAGTTCGGCGATAGGCGCGTCGGCCACGTGGGTCTCACCACCACGCTGGAACCGGGAGCGTAGACCACGCAAGCCCGAGAGCAGGTCGCCCATCACATCAGCCTCGGACCACAGGGACTCTCGGACCTCTTCCACTCGGGCTTCCCGGTTTACGAAACGTCGGAACAGATAGAAGGCAAGCAGCGCGAAGACGAGAACCGCGCCGATCCCGCCAAAGACACGTGCCAACACGATTCCCGGCGTTGGATCGGGCTCGGCCTGTTCCTCGCCATCGACATCCAGGGGCCTGCCGACACCCTCACCGAGCTGCTCAAACACTTCCTGGTTCGGCTGGCCAATCACTTCTTTGAGCTGCTCAAACACCCAGAACAGCGGCCAGAACATGTACGAGATCGCTGTGATGATCGCGCGCAGTACGACGCCGAGCACGCTGAGTACCGGCTCAACCACTCCGGAGCCCGCGACCAGACCTACGACTCCCGTCACCAGCAGCAAGAAAATCACAACACCAAACACCAACGCGATCAGCGTCGCGGCGATCGATGCTCCCGTCTGAGCGGCGCCTAGTCCCTGGACCTGGTCGGTGTTGGCCGCGTTCTTCAGTGCGACCGCGAGCAGGCAAACGACAACCCAGACGACGGCCAGCCCCCGAACGTGGGACTCAACACCGGCGTTATCTGCCAACGGAAACGAAATGGCGATCAGGATTAGTCCGAAGACTGCGTAGTTGGCGAACGGACGCTCGACCAGATCACTGCTGCCCAGCGAGACACCGCGAAACCAGATTGGGATCAACATCAAGGCGGCGAAGAGCTGGTCGATTTCGCCGGGAATGAATGTGCCGTCATCGAGCATGACCTGCTCACGCCAGACAAGACTCGACGGACGTCCCAGTTCGAGGACCCAGGACATGTTCCAGATCCGGGCGGTTTCGGACAGGTCGATCGAGCCGATGACTTGCAGGGCGATCAGGGTGAGTCCCAAACCCAGCCAGAAGCGCTTCTTCATCGAAAACTCGGGATTGCCCAGCCAACGTGACACCAGGAACCCGAGCACGACAGTCCCGCCGACAGCCCATACAGATAGCGTTTCGCCGGCGTCGTAGGCAATCAGCCGCGGAATCAACTTTGCGAGCAGGACGAGCAAGATGATCTCTGACAGCAGCAGCGCGGCCGTGTAGGCGTGCTCGGTTCTGCGCCCGGCGGTCAACGCGCCAATGGTCGTCGCGGCTGCGCTCATGAAGATCGATCCGGCCGCGACCAGGGGTTGTCGGGCCTCGAGGCAGCTGCCGCCGTCTCAGGATCAGCGGAAGGAGCTACCGCCGACATCGCCACAGGCTGGGCCGCATCCTCCGTCCCGTTTGGAGATTCGTCGGCTCCGACAAACGTCGGCAGGTCGACGGCTTCCGTCGGCTCGGCGGGTCGCTGGCTGGCGTAGAGGCGATCCGTGCGCGCCCATGGTCCTGACTCACCGACCCGCTCGAAGTGCAGACCCTCGAGCGCGGACCGAATGTCGTAGACCGGCGACTCGGCGAATGTGGACGGCGGATCGTCGATTCCGACGTAGATCAACGCAATCTGGGTGCCGTGTCGCTTGAGCCGATGCAGCGAGGACTCAAGCGCCGGCGTCAACACTGCGGTGACGAGCGCCAGTGTCGAGCCGTAACCCAGACGCTCTTCGCTGAGCATGTGTTCGATGCGCACGAGGGTGAACACGTCGGCCATCGACAGCGCTTCGAGAATGTGCGTCATCTGTCCTGGTGCGCGCGAAGGCGGGACACGAATGGCGGTGTCATGTCCCGGCCAGGTGCAGTTGGCGAGTAGGCCGACGGGCACGCGATCCTGTGAGAAGTCGTTGGCGAGCGAGGCCGCGACAGAAACGGCCCGCTCGAAAATGTCGCCAAAGAATCCTTGCCAGGCGTGCGGCAGTGTTGAAACGTTCAGCGCGACGATTGCCACGAGGTCGCTTGACGGGTCATAGACACGCGATTGCAACTCTTGCCGACGTGCGGTGGCTTTCCAGTCGACTTTCTTCATCGGATCGCCGGGCCGGTAATCGCGGATCGTTTGCAGTCGGGTTGGGTCCTCGAACAGCCGTTGGCCGCCGCGACGTTCCCCCTGCGGTCGCAACTGCGGCAGACCGAGCCGGTCAAGCGCGATTACTTCCGGATACACCCACAACGTGTGCTCAGCCTCGTCGGTTCGCTCGCGCCGATAGACCCCGAAGAGGTCGCCCGACTTGAGGTCAATCCGAGCCAGTTGGAAATGGCCACGCGTCAGGAGGGGGATGTCAAACGTCCAGGTCAACCGCTCGTACCATCGCATCGATGTCGAGCGCACGACGACACCTTCGTTGGGCGCTGACTCATGCAGTTTGCTGAAGGGCTGAGTGGACGGCTCGAGAATCTCGGGCAGATTGATCCGCACCTGGAGCGCAGTTAAGGGAATGATCTTGAGATTTTCCAGCTTCAGTGTGAGTCCCAGCGTCTCACCAACAAATGCGTGAGTCTGTGAGATCTCGACTTGGGATTCCAGCCGATTGAGGGCGTAGCGGGTCCAGGTCCAGGCGGCCCAACCGGCGACCAGGACGGTCGCGGCGACGAGTGAAATGATGATTTCGCCAGCAGAGACGCCGATGACCACCACCAAGACGGCGGCCGCTGGCCAAATGGCGCGGATGAAGCGGTTGTCGTGCCGGAAACCCCACTCGCCGGAGACGATCTTCTTTTCCCGATCGTCACGGCGAGCCTCGGCCTCGAACTCGGTCAACATGCCGCCACCGCCCATGCCGCCCATCATCGACATGGCGAACCTCCTCGAACTCCCGGAATGAGTTAGCTACCGGCGGCAGCGGCTTCAATCGGCACTGGAACGCGGCTCAGCATCTGTTCGAGCAACGATTCCGGTGTCGACGAGCGCAAGCGAGCGTCGGCGGAGAGCATCAATCGGTGAGGCAGGACGACTCGCGCCATTTCCTGCACATCATCGGGCAGCACGAAGTCGCGGCCGCGAATAGCGGCCAGGGCGCGGGTCGTGCGCAGGAGCGCTAGCGACGCTCGCGGGGAAGCGCCGAGTTCGAACGCCTTCTCCTGTCGGGAGGCCTGCACGATCTCAACGATGTAGCCGCGCACGGTCTCGCTGACTCGAACGTCCTCCACCGTCTTGACCATCTGCCGCAGTTGCTCGGATTCGACCACTGGATTCAGTTCTTCCAGTGGCTGCGAGCGTTCGAAGCGTTGCAGAATGGCGTCCTCCTCGGCGGCGTCCGGATAGCCCATGCGCAGTCGCAGGAGGAAACGGTCAAGCTGCGCCTCGGGCAGCGGGAACGTGCCTTCGAGTTCAACCGGATTTTGCGTCGCGATCACGAGGAACGGACGCGGCATGGCCATCGTCTCTCCCTCGACGGTGAGCTGACGCTCTTCCATCGCTTCGAGCAGCGCTGCCTGGGTTCTGGGCGAGGCGCGGTTGATCTCGTCGGCGAGCACGAGTTGAGCTAGCAGCGGTCCCGCGCGGAACTCGAACTCGCCCGACTTCTGGTTGTAGATGTTGACCCCAGTTACATCTGAAGGCAGCAGGTCGGGTGTGAATTGGATGCGGCGGAATGAGCAGCCAATCGAGCGGGCGAAGGACTTGGCCAGCATCGTCTTGCCCAGTCCGGGGACGTCATCGAGCAGAATGTGGCCTTCGGAGAGGATGGCGGCGAGCGTGTAGTCCAAGACCTGCTCACGACCGACGATCACGCGGCCCACATTCTCGCGTACGCGGGCGGCCACTTCCGCGACATCAGCGAGGGTGGGCGGCAGCATGGTTGTAGTCATTCGGCAAGGCTATCAGCAGGTCTGGCGCCGACTCCGACAGGGCTGCGAGTAGCATCTGACCGATGCAGACACAGCGAGGAGCATGCGACATGCGGGCGGAAATCATCAGCATCGGCACCGAAATCCTGATGGGCGAGATTCTTGATACCAACGCTCGCTTCATGGCGCAGCGTTTGCCGGCGATGGGCATCGATCTCTACTACATGCACCAAATCGGCGACAACAAGGAACGGCTGGTTGATCTGATCAAAACGGCCAAGGATCGCTCGGATGTTGTGCTGCTCACCGGCGGTCTGGGTCCGACCGAAGACGACGTGACGCGCGACGCGATTGCGGAATCCGTTGGTGAGGAAGCGTACGTCGTGCCCGAACTGGAAGCACACCTGCGCAACTTCTTCGAGCGTCGAGGCGGGCGCATGCCTGAGCAGAACGTGAAGCAGGCGACGATCATTCCTTCCGGAGAATCGGTGCCGAATCCACGTGGTACCGCGCCTGGATGGTGGGTCGACAAGGACGGCGCGATCATCGTCGCGATGCCCGGTCCGCCGGCCGAAATGACCGGCATGTGGGAGAACGATGTGGCACCACGTCTCCTGGCGCGATCGGACGGTGGCGTGCTGATTTCCAGGACGCTCAAGACCACCGGTCTGGGCGAGTCGATGCTCGACGAATTGCTGGGTGACCTGCGACATCAGCCCGATCCCACGGTCGGCGTCTACCACAAGGCCGACGGCGTGCATGTCCGTCTGGCCTCGAAGGCGGTGTACGAAGACATCGCTCGCGACCGAATCGCACCAGTTGAGCAGCAGATCCGCTCGATGCTCGGGGACGCGATCTGGGGCGTCGACGAGGACACGTTTCAGGAGGCGGTCGGCGGATTGCTCAAAGAACGTGGCATGACGATCGCCGTGATGGAGTCCTGCACGGGCGGCCTACTGGCCAGCACGATCACCGACGTACCCGGCGCCAGCAGTTACTTCCGCGGCGGCCTGGTCTCCTACACGGCCGAGGCGAAGATCCAGTACGGCGTGGACGCCGGAACCATTGAAGAACATGGCGTCGTCTCGAACGAGACCGCTGCCGCCATGGCCGGTGCGGTGCGGCGACAGTTCGACGCAGACATCGGCGTCGGCATCACCGGCGTCGCGGGTCCGGAGCCGCACGGCGGTCAGCCGGTCGGAGCGGTCTGCCTGGCTGTCGAGACGCCGGTCGAGAGCTACGCCACGGGCTACACGTTCGCCCAGACCAGAGCGGCCATCAAAGCGAGGGCCGTGACATCAGCGTTAACGCTGATTCGTCGCGCCGCGCTTGGCGAGTTGATGTCTGGATCGTCGGGCGTGTACCGGCGGCTGTAAGAATGCCTCAACCCGACTCTGGTTCTGCTGGCGACACCGAACCACCGCTTGATGTTGCCGCGTGGCATCTTCAGATGCTCTTGATGTCAGTCGGTAGCTTCGACGGCAAAATCATGTTTCTCACGGCTCTCAACGTCGCGGGAATGAGCGCGATGATTGGAATCTTGATCGCCGCTGAGCCAACTGCCTGGCTAGTCGGTTTGGGGTTCGTGATTTCAAGCATTTGCGTTGCGATTGGTCTTGGAGCGCTGTGGTCGGCGAATCTGCAGCAGTTCCCTAGCCCTGACCAGCTACTGAGCACCGCTCGCGAGGTAGGAAACCAACCACAGGAACTGGTCCGGCGACACTTCGCATCGATTCGCGATGCAACTGATGTTGCTGATGCTCAGCTGCAGTTTCGCATCCGCACCATGCGAACGCTGCTAGTGAGCACGCCGCTCGCGCTGATTGTCATCATCGCGGCAGCACTCACGTCGGTCTCATAGGGACCGGGCGCTCTAGAAGTAGACTCTGCCCGGCTTCGGGTGCGGACCCCGCTTAGCTGAGTTTTCCGCCCACTTACGC
>MPNM01000061.1 GCA_002239025.1 Chloroflexi bacterium bin125
ACACCAACCGTGACACGAACCGAGACCATCAAAGCCCGCGTGACCCTCGACGAGCTCGCTCGCGTGGACATCCTGGCGGCCGAGCGCGGCATCAAGAACCGCAGTGAGTACGTCCGACGCGCCGCCCAGAGACGACTTCCTGCGGCCAGTCGGCCTCGTCGACGTCGGCCACACGCCGCCGCCAACGCCAGGGCCGCGCAACCCGAGGTCCTATACACAGGGGACTTGACTCATCAAGGCGCGTGGACCTCAATCGACGCATTGCCCACCCTGATGACCAGTTGCGGATCCTCAGCAGACCGACCGAACTGAGCCTTGCACCAGATCGTGCCGTCGCTGTGTACCGATTTTGTGTGGCCGACAATGGTGCCCTGGTTGGACGTGCATTCAACGGATGCACCGGTTGGCGCAAGCGTGTGCTCCACGACTGCCCAGAGCAGGCCATTCTCGAATGATGGCCGGTTGGAATGACGGGGATGCAGTCTCATAGGTTGGAGGGTCCAGGGGGATGGGGTGTCCAACACAACCTCTCGCTCGAAGTCGCATTCACTTACTGCGTCGGTGGGATGGCCCGCGATGCAACGCAGGTCTACTGGCCGCAGTGCAGTCAGGATGAAGCGCGTGTCACCGTGTTCATCAATCGTCCAGCGGCCAGAGGCGAAGGCGTTGATTTCGTCTCCCTGGTACTCGGATTCGTGATTGCCGACAGCCTGGGTGAGATTGAGGGCTAACAGTGCGACGATCGCCGCTGCCATCGTTCCGAAGATCGCCAACGTGAACAAGCGGTTCGGTCGGGGCATTCGAGGCCTCTTTCATGGACACGCGAGACGAACAGTTGCCAGGCCGGACTATGCGCGTGAAGAGGTCACGAAAGACACACGACGACCGTCTCGCGCAGTGGCGCCTGCGATGACGCTAACGACCCCAGCGCAAGCGTGCGCAGGTAGCGCCCGGAGTCGCTCAGGCTCACACCACCTAGCTCCTCGATCCCGTCCTGCCGAACTGCCGGAGACCGACCGCCGCGAGCTCACGATCCAGACTGGGCTACCCTGTGGATCATGACGACAGCCCACGAACATCCCGAGCTCGAACGCCAGATCGCCGCAGTCGCCGAACAGGTTGGCCTAACGTTGCAAGCCGTCAACGTCATGGCCGAGCACACCGACATCCGACTCAAAGCCCTCGAAGAAGGGCAACAGCGACTCGAAGAAAAGCAAGAGCGACTCGAAGAAGGGCAACAGCGACTCGAACGCCGCATCGACCAATACGACCGGCGCTTTGATCGCCTGGGCGACCGCCTCGAAGACATCGCCCGACACCTTGAAGTACCCCCGCGCAGCAACGGGACCGCCTGATCGACCGGTCCCCCGTCCGCGCCCCGATTACCCCGTCGTAATCGGTTTCGTTGAACCGTCCGCACGTCAGGCCGCACAGTGGGGACATAAACAGCGCACGTCCACACAACCTCAACATCCGCGTCAGCACAGCCGCACGCAACGCCATCCGCGCACAGGCCCAATGACAAGGCCTCGATGCGTCCAAGTAGGTCCGCACACTGGGCGATCCCCGGCCAACGTCAGCAACGTCAGCACGCGTCCTCGCGTCGATACGGCCACCCTGCTCATCGACGGACTACTGACCGTCCTGGCCCTCGTCTGATCACTCACTACCGGGCCGCAGCTGCCCAGCACGGACAACGGGTGACGGCGTAAAGGGCAATGCACCGAAGGGTAGGGGGTGAGCCATTGAACCAGCCCGCTACCCTGCCGTCGGCCGGCTGCCTGAGGTGGAGTCGGCACGGCGCTGATGTGTCTGCATCGGGTGGGACGATCCGGCGCTCGATTGCCTGGCAATCGCGGATTCTGTGGGGAACGAGGCGCGAATCGTGGTCAGTTTCAGCGCTCAGATGGAGTCCGGGCCCTATCTCACGGCGCGCACAGGCCCACAGCAGGACACCTAGAACGTCCCTATCTAGTCGGGTCAGAACGCGGGTTTACGTAATATCTATAGTGCGATCATGGTGAGCCTCTGAGACTGCCTACGTTGGCTGAGCCGTTGGCGACGCGCCAGCGACGGCCGCGATCGGCGAGCTCTCCACGTCACCCAGAATCAAGCCATGACCCCGGCCGCCGCTACCGACTTCGACCGCAAAAACCCCCATCCCAAAGACCAATAGGCTCAACAACTGCTGCTCGAGGACGACGCGCTCCAACGCATCGAGCAGCTGAGCAGCCAGGTCGAAACGCTGCTCGCTCAAGAGAACGGCGCCGCTCCGCCGCCCAAGCGTCCAGGTCGGGATCCATGCTGGCCCACCAAACTGGACAGAATCAAGAACCTTCGAGTTAGTGTTCGCTTTGCAAGTGTGAAGCATTTCCAATGCCACGTGCGGTGAGACTCAAGCGCCCGCGACTCGACCAGCACTTCGATGCACCTCGGCAACCACTCGTCGATCAGCAGCAATCGCGCACGTTGATCATCTTCGCCTAACGACGCGGACAGGTCCTGTATCCAGGGCTCCTCATCCTGACGCTCCACGTGTCCCAGCAGCTCGGACGGAAGCGGACACTCCAAGCCGGTAGGTTGTTGCGCGGCCCCGATCCGCGTGCAAGCAGTCCTCAGGTTCAGTTCCTACTTCGAGCATCGATCCACTCCAAAGATCATTTCAGACTCCTGTGTTAATCTTCTCCACTGTCAGACCGTGATGGGTATTGGTGCGCGCCACTTAGTGGACCGTGCGTCCTGCCTTGCTCCCTTCTTGGCGCAAACCAACGCCCGATTCCCGGTCTGACAACAGGTAAGCGGTCGTTGTCAGGAAGGGAGCCTCGCGGCAATGCCCTGGCGAGAACTCAACCGCCTGCAAGGCTGGCTGATGCCGCCGACGGTGGATGAACTGCTGGCCGAAGACCATCCGGCCCGCGTCGTCGCCGCCTTCGTCGATGCACTCACGCCCGACGACTGGACCGCCATGGGCGTCGCGCTTGAGCCGCAACGGATGGGTGTGCCCGCCTACCATCCCCGCGCCCTGCTCGGCGTCTGGCTCTACGGCTTCATGACCGGCGTGCGCTCCTCGCGCAAGCTGGAAGCGGCCTGCCGCGAGCAGTTGCCCTACCTCTGGCTGGCTGGCGGTCAGCGCCCCGATCACAACACGCTCTGGCGCTTCTACCAGGCCCACCGCGCGGGCATGCGCAGCCTGCTGCGCAAGACGATCGAGACCGCCGCCGCGCTCGACCTGATCGACTGGGCCTTGCAGGCGGTGGACGGCACCAAGATCCAGGGCGACGCCTCCAATCGCTTGACATTCTCCGAGGAACAGTTGCAGCGGCTCGAACAGCGCTCTCTCAAGGAGATTGAACAGCTGGAGGCGGCCCACGACATCGGCAACGCCTCCGCGCCGAACCTGACCGCCCCGCTGGCAGAGACACGCAAGCTCTTGCACCGGATTCGGATGGCTCAGCATCAGCTGCGGCTCTCCGCCAACCAGCGTTTCGTCAGCCTGGTCGACGCCGACGCCCGGATGATGCGCCGCCCGCACGGCGGCACGGTGACCGGCTACAACGCCCAGGCCGTCTCGGCGCGCCTGCGGGCTAAGGGCCGGGAGGGCGAGAGCCTGCTGCTGCTCGCCGCCGAGGTCACGCAGTCGCCGGTCGACACGGGCGAACTGCCGCGCCTGGTCGAGGCGGCCGCCGAGGTTGGACAAGCCGAGCTGACGGTGGCCGACGCGGGCTACTTCAGCGCCGACACGCTGGGCCTGCTGCGCGAGCGCGGGATGGCGGTCGTGATGCCCGAGGGCCGCACGTTCAAGGACCATCCCTACCACTGGCGGCACTTCCGCTATGAGCCGGAGCGGGACCGCTACGTCTGCCCGGAAGGCAAGCCGCTTCGTCGCCGGCAGCAGAAGTTCACCCGCCAGACGCCGGCCAAGCTGTACGGCGCCGACCCGGCCGACTGCCGCGCCTGTCGGGCGTTCGGCGACTGCACCACCTCAGAACTGCACGGGCGCACGATCACGATCTCCGCGCAATCCGAGGTGCTGGAGCAGCACCGGCGCTGGATGCAGACGGAGCGAGCCGAGGCGGCGCTGCGCCGCCGGCCGGGCCTGATCGAATCGGTCTTCGGGATCATCAAGGAACGGCAGGCGGGCCATCGCTTCCTGCTGCGCAGCATCGAAGCGGTGGAGGCGGAGTGGTCGCTGCTGGCGACGGCGTTCAACCTGCGCGCCTTGAGCAAGCATTCCCGCCGCTTGTTCGAGCTGCTCGCCCCAGAACCATCGACGCCGGCGACTGAGTGATAAGCGTGCTTGCCGCTGTCGGGCTCTGCTGACAGACGGTGCGATGCATGCTCGCTTGATGGTTCGCACTCGGTGTGAATGGCTAAATCCAGCCTCGAGACCGACATTTGCAACGCTATCGCTTCATCCATGCTGAGTTGTCAGCGCTCTGACGCCAGAAAGCTCTCGCCCTAAAGCAGAGCGAGGATCGCCTGGCTCCGGTCGTCTCACGAGTCTGCGGTCGCATCGCTCCGCGAACCAGCTCTGGAACTCTTACGCGCAAGCGCAGTCACT
>MPNM01000019.1 GCA_002239025.1 Chloroflexi bacterium bin125
TTCTTCTGCCGCCTCAAGCGCTTCCATCGCATTGCCTTCCGCAGCGACAAACTGGACCAAATCTACCTCGCCGCCGTCCACCTGGTCCTCATCTACGACATGCTGCTAGCAATGTGAACAGGCCCTAATAGATAGCGCACTCAATCTCTTCTAATGGCAGCAAACTCCCGGACCGAGCTCGTGATCGGGCACCCGTACATCGCGACATATTCCATTCCCTTCAGATTGACTACGATCGCGGCAGCCCTTGTTGGCTGCCGAGACGGCATCGTGACACGTATCATTCGCTATTGCAAGTCGTAAGTTAACCGAAGCTGCAACAGCAATATTGCTCGTCTGCTTAACTTGAAGGGCAGAAACAATGCTCTGGAACAGACAATTTCGCATGCGGCCAATGTTGCACTTGTTCAAGTTAAGTGCATTGGATTAACTTGAAGTTCAAGCAGGTTAAGTTCCAGTCGAAACTTGCGTTGACGAAACTGCTGCAGCAATCTCGCGAGTCCTCTTTGAGGGAGACTAGACTCTTCATCGAACCAATTCAGCTACTTCTTGATTGGCAAGTGATCGAAGTTCTGCCAGCCAGAAACCGCGCCACTATGCTAAGAGAGCAACTTACCAAGGAGACGGAGACACACCACATGGTCACCGAAACTCGACCCACCACGCCTGTTGGCGTTTCCCACCCACTTGATCCACTGACCCCCGACGAGATCTCGGCGGCTTCCCAGATTGCCTCCTCTCATGAACCTCGGGATGGCTGGCGATTTCCTCTGGTTGCTCTCGATGAGCCTTCCAAGGACTCCGTCCGCTCCTTCTCCGACGGCGACCCGATTGCTCGCCGGGCTCTGGTGGTGATGATGGACGTACAGTCCGGCGACGCTGTCGAGTGTGTAGTCGATCTTGGATCGGAGTCGGTCTCCCGCTGGACTTCGCTGGATGGACATCAGCCGTTTCCGTTGGCGGAAGAGTTTGGCCGGGCGATGGAGGCGGTTCGCACCGACTCTCGCTGGCTGGCGGCGATGAAGTCCCGCGGCTTCACCGATGAACAGATCAAGCTGATCCAGATCGACCCCTGGCCGGGCGGCAACTTCGGCACCTCCTGGGAGACCGAGCACCGCACCCTCAAGGCGATCTCCTACCTGCGCGATTCCGAGGAATCGAACGGTTACGGTCGGCCGATCGAGCATGTGATGGCCGTCGTCGACCTGGTCGAAAACCGCGTCCTCGACGTGGTCGACGAGCCCGGTCCCGCCGCGCCCGAAACGTCACTCGACTATCGCTACAACGACATCGAGCCGCGTGAAGACCTCAAGTCGCTCGACATCGTCCAGCCCGACGGCGTCTCGTTCTCGCTGGACGGACACCTCCTGTCCTGGCAGAAGTGGCAGATGCGTGTCTCGCTGCACCCGCGCGAGGGCCTTGTTCTGCATCAGATCGCCTACAACGACGACGGCGAACTGCGCCCCATCTGCTACCGCGCCTCAATGACAGAGATGGTCGTGCCCTACGGCGACGCATCGCCAACGCAGTACTTCAAGAATGCGTTCGACTCGGGTGAGGTCGGCGGCCTGGGCCGGCTGACCAATTCGCTCGAGCTGGGCTGTGACTGCCTCGGCGAGATCGTCTACCTCGACGGTCACGTAAGCAACGAGTTCGGCGGCTCGCGCACTATCAACAACGCAGTCTGCATCCACGAAGAAGATTTCGGCATCAACTGGAAGCACACCCGAATCGAAAACGACATCCCGGTCTCGGAAGTGCGTCGCACACGCAGGCTGGTCGTCTCGGCGATCGCCACCGTCGGCAACTACGACTACGGCTTCTACTGGATGTTCTACCCGGACGGCTCCTGGGAACAGGAGGTCAAGGCGACCGGCATCGTACAGACGATCGCCGCCGACCCGGACGACCCGCAGATCACGCGCCACATGATCGCCCCCGGTCTGGCCGCGCCGATTCACCAGCACTTCCTCTGTTTCCGCATGGACATGGAAGTCGACGGCGGAACCAACACGGTCTACGAAGTCGACACCATGCCGCTGCCCGCGGGTCCGGAGAATCCGTACCACAACGCGTTCACGGCGGCAGCCAAGCCGCTGATCAACGAGTCGGACGGCGAGCGCGTGGCCAATTCGGCCTCGGCGCGTCACTGGCGGATCGCAAACACCAACAAGGTGAACCACGTCGGCCACGCGCCGGCTTACCTGCTGGTTCCCGGCGAGACGGTCTCGATGATGGCCGGACCTGAGGCCGCTGTACACGGACGAGCCGGCTTCACGCAGAAGGTGCTATGGGTCACGCCCTACGACGAATCGCAGATGTACGCGGCCGGCGACTACCCGAATCAGAGCGAGCCCGGACAGGGCATTCCTGCCTGGGTCGAGGCCGACCGCGAGATCGCCGATGAAGACCTCGTGCTCTGGTACACGGTCGGCATGAACCACATCGTCGTTCCCGAGGACTGGCCGGTCGCTCCGGTGCATCGCAGCGGATTCAAGCTCCGACCGTCCGGCTTCTTCGACCACAACCCGGCGCTCGACCTGCCGGAAGCAGACCACTGCGCGCACGACATGGATCACGACGGCCACGACCACAGCAACCACACCAACCACGCCGGTCACAACGGCCACAGCTAGGGACCACACCCGGGAGCGCCTGTGGTCACCGAGACGTCTATCGAGGTTCATCCGCTCGACCCATTGTCGGCGGATGAACTGATTCGAGCATCGTCAATCGCGAGCGAGCACTTTGGCTCGCCCGACTCGTTACGTTTCCTCATGGTGGCCGCGCTTGAACCGCCCAAGGGCTCGGTCAATCCGCCGCGCTCTGCCGAGATGGTCTGCATCGACACGTCATCCGGGTTGACAACCGAAGTCGTCGTCGATCTCGACACCGGGCGTGTGACCTCGGTCGCCGAGCGACCCGACGCTCAGCCTCCCGCCCTGTTCGACGAGTACGACCGGGCCGAAGCAGCAATCCGCTCCGACGAGGGCTGGCGTTCAGCCATGGTCGGCCGCGGCTTGAACGAAGTCCAGATCGACCTGTCATTCATCCACCTCTGGCCGACCGGCAACTTCGGCTCCGAGTGGGAGACCAAGCACCGAATACTCAAAGGCATCGTCTACCTGCGCGATCAACCGGACGACAACGCCTACGGACGTCCGGTCGAGGGGCTGATTGCCATCGTCGATCTCGTCGACAACCGAGTCTTGGAAGTCGTGGACGAACCCTCGCCTCCGCCTCCGACCTCGTCACTGCGATTCGACCATGACCACAGCGGACCGGCACGCGACGACCTGAAGCAGCTCGACATCGTGCAATCTGAAGGTCCTTCCTTCAATCTGCAAGGACACCTATTGACCTGGCAGAAGTGGCAAATGCGAGTCTCCCTGCATCCTCGCGAGGGTCTGGTCTTGCACCAGATCGGCTACGAAGATGGCGGCCAGGTTAGGCCAATCTGCTATCGCGCTTCGCTGGCCGAGATGGTCGTCCCGTACGGTGACGCCTCAGTCGGGCACTACTTCAAGAACGCCTTCGATTCGGGCGAATGCGGCATCGGCCGACTGGTCAACTCACTCGAGCTCGGTTGTGATTGCCTCGGCGAGATCGCCTACATGGACGGCGTCGTGACGGATGAGCGAGGCGGCGCACGCACGATCAAGAATGCGATCTGCATTCACGAAGAGGATGCCGGACTGCTCTGGAAGCACACCTACCGGCATTCGGACGACCGCGGCATGCAATCCTGGTCGCGCCGCTCGAGGCGGTTGGTGGTTTCCACCATCGCCACGGTCGACAACTACGATTACGGCTTCTACTGGTACTTCTACCAGGACGGCTCATGGGAACACGAGGTCAAAGCGACCGGCATCATCCAGACCATGGCAATCGAGGATGACGACCCGCAAATCACACGCCACAGGATCGCGCCGCAGCTCGCAGGGATGCATCATCAGCATTTCCTCAGCTTCCGGCTCGACATGGATGTCGATGGTGGCCCGAACACGGTCTACGAAGTCGACACCATCCCGCTGCCATTGGGGCCGAAGAATCCCTTCTACAACACCTTCACAGCGCAGGCCACCCCAATCACGGAGGAATCGCAAAGCGGACGAGTCGTGGATTCAACCTCGGCGCGGCACTGGCGGATCGCGAATGACGATCGCAACAACCCGATCGGAGAGTCGCCGGCATATGTGCTGACGCCGGGCGCGACAGTCTCGATGATGGCCGATGAGAAGTCACTCATTGCGCAGCGGGCAGCATTTGCACGGAAGCAGCTCTGGGTGACGGCCTACGAGCCATCCGAGCGCTATCCGGCTGGCGACTATCCAGCCCAGAGCGAGCCAGGACAAGGGATGCCGAGTTGGACTTCGGCCAATCGGCCTTTGAGGCAGGCTGACCTTGTTCTCTGGTACACGGTGGGGATGAATCACATCGTGAGACCCGAGGATTGGCCGGTCATGCCCGTCCAGCGGGCAGGATTCAGCATGAAGCCATGGGGGTTCTTTGACCGCAACCCAGGGTTGGATGTGCCCCAATCCGACCATTGCGAACACGACCACGGACATGGATCACGAAACCATGCGCATCAGTCCTCAAACGGTCATGCGTAAGTCCGCCCACTCTCTCCCCCCCTTGCGGGGGGAGATGTCACGGAGTGACAGAGGGGGCGGCCTCCAACCTGATCACGGGTGCGACAAGGGAACCCCCCACTGCCCCCGGGTCGAGCCCGGGGCAGGCTTTCGGCATCTCCCCCGCAAGGGGGGAGAAGGAGAAGAGTTCAGAGACTTCCTACGCGGAGAGAAGTCGCGAGCAGCGACATCGAACAGGAAATCGGGCATAGTGGATGTAGTGGCCTCTGGCGGGGTGCCTGATTGTGAGGGTCGTGGATGGTTACGAGTACACCAATCATGAGCGGTCTCGACGCATTTGAAGAACTGGAATCCGAAGTCCGGTCATACGTGCGGGCTTGGCCGGCCGTCTGGTCGCGTGCGCACGGATCGTCGATCTGGGACGAAGACGGTCGGGAGTACATCGACTTCTTCAGCGGCGCCGGCGGTCTGAACTACGGTCACAATCCCGACGAAATGATCGCAGCGCTCACCCACTACCTACAGTCGCAAGGCATCATCCACTCGCTGGACATGGCGACGTCGGCCAAGCGAGATTTCCTTCAGCGATTTGACGAGGTCATCTTGCGACCGCGGAGCATGTCCTACAAGGTCATGTTTCCTGGCCCAACCGGCACCAATGCGGTTGAAGCATCGCTCAAGCTGGCTCGCAAGGTCACCGGCCGCCGCGACATCGTGTCATTCACCAACGCCTTCCACGGGATGACGTTGGGCTCGCTGGCGCTGAGTGGAAACGTCGTAAAGCGCGAGTCTGCCGGCATTCCCCTCACACATCAGATCACCGCCCCCTTCGACGGCGAGTACGGCCCCGACATGGACACCGTGTTGATGCTCGACGAGATGCTGGCCGACGCCGGAGTATCTGTGGCGGCCGTGATCGTTGAAACAGTCCAGGGCGAGGGCGGCTTGTACTCCGCTAGCGTTGGCTGGCTGCAGAGACTGGCAGAGTGCTGCAAGCGCCATGACGTGCTTTTGATCGTCGACGACATCCAGGCAGGTTGTGGTCGCACCGGCACGTTCTTCTCCTTCGAGCCGGCCGGCATTCATCCCGATATCGTCTGCCTGTCCAAGTCGATCTCGGGCAGCGGTCTGCCAATGGCGTTGACCTTGATTCGCCCTGACCTGGATATCTGGTCGCCAGGCGAACACAACGGAACCTTCCGAGGTAACAACGCAGCGTTCGTCACCGCGACCGAGGCATTGAAATGGTGGAACGATGACGCTCTCTCGCATGAAGTGCAGCGCAAGTCGGAATTAGTCCGTCGAGAGTTGGAGTCAATCGCCGCTGAACATGAATCGTTGCGCGCGACCGTTCGGGGACGGGGATTCTTGCAGGGTCTGCATACACCTGTCGACGGATTGGCATCGAAGATCTGCAGCGAGGCGTTCGAGCGCGGGCTGCTGATGGAGACCTCGGGAGGCGCTGCGTCCGACGTGGTCAAGCTGATGCCTCCGCTGACCATTGAAGACAAAGAGCTTGAGCGCGGCCTGTCAATCTTGCGAGCCAGCGTCGAGGCGAGCGCGCCTTAGGTGGGATTGAGCGTCAGGCTGCCCTCGCTGTTGGCCTCGATGTCGTCCCACTCGATGTAGAGCGGGAAGTACTCCATGTCGAGCCACTTGTGGATGTGGTCGCTGTAGTGCGAGCTGTCGGGCCGACCTGAGTTGCCCGGCGGCAAGACGATGCGCGCGCCGTTGAGCGCCGACAGATCGAAGATCTGCCGGTAACTCACGCCGTGGTCGGCCGGCTGGTTGATCAGGCCGGTCGCGTTGTTCGGCGTGTTGCCGTCACCACCCTTGGGGAAATCGCCGACGTTGAATCGCGCAGCGCGCTCCGGATCGCGTCCCAGGTTGTGCCGCCAGGTAACCGGGTGGGCAGTTCCGAATTGCCACTGGCTGCGGTCTGCGCCGTGTCGCTCGGTAAGCACGTCGGCAGCGGTGGTCAGCGCGTCACTGATCACGTCACCCCAGGACTTGCCCGCCGGAAGAGTAAGGGAGCTGTTGCCCTTCATCTGCTCGTGCAGAATCCGCATCTCTTCGTATGAACTCTGTGCAATCCGCGCAGGAGCATTGAAGTAGGGACGCACGGTCTTGGCGATGAGCTGCTCGCAGAACTCGTAGTAGACGAGCGCTGGAGCGGAGTCGATCGCCATGTGACCGTCCCAGCCTGACAGCAGCGCCTGCATTTCTTCGGCCGCGCCGCCTTCGACGCTGGCTTGCGCCACACGACTTGCCACGAAGCGGGCGTGCAGGCTGGTCTGGTCGGACTGCACCTCGGGCATGTCCTCGGGCGCCCAGTTGTCGCGACCCTGCAAGAGTTCCCGCAACCTGTCGGCTCGATACGGCGTCTGGCTGAAAGTGAGGTAATAGGGATAGTCGTCGGTCGTCGTGCGGTTGTTCGCGGTGATGATCACGCCGGTCTCGGGATTGAGGTCCTGGGGCAACTCGTCGACCGGCACATCGCCGTCCCACTCATGCGTGCCGTCCCAGCCGTTGACCGGCGTCAGTTTCGCAGCGCGAATCGGGACGCGACCGGTGTACTGGTAGCCAATGTCGCCTTGCTGATCGGCGAAACAGAAATTGCCCGAGATTGAGTCATAGCAACGGAAACCCTGACGCGCGTCGTGAATGTTGTTTGCCGTGAAGATGGTCAACATGCCGTCGAAATCGTGGCAGGGATCGGTCAGGCTGAACCGAGCGCTCAACACCTCGTCATCCGTCTCCGGATCGCCGTGAACGACAGGTCCGTGGCGCGTGGACCAGACGGTTTGCGTGACGGACTCCTCGCCCCGTATCTCAATCACTTCATCGCGTCGCTCAAGCGCTTCCGTGCCGTCCAACCAGGCTGCCTCGGGTCCGGAGCCGTTGCGCGAGACGCGTTCGCGATACACATCCCAGCGGTCTCCCTGAGCGTGCGTCATGGTCCAGGCGATCTCGGTGTTATGTCCGTAGTAGACCGGACCTGGATAGCCGGGACTGCATGGTCCGGCAACCGTGAACTCGGGACACTGCATATGCATCACGTACCACTGCGGCGGCACGCTGAACGCGAGATGCGGATCACCAACCACGAGCGGTTTGCCGCTAGCCGTGTGTTTACCGTCGATCACCCAGCAATTCGATCCGTCCAGACCTCCACGTCGCGTGCCCGGCTCGGCTTCCGAATCGGCGAGCGCACCTGCAAACGCGTGAGCCCCGTTGGTCCACGACGCGCCCGCCGGAGCGATCAGTGCGGCGTCGGCCGGCACGTCTGGAATCAGCGCCTGCAAAGCGTCGACGCCCAGTCGCGAAGCGACTTCGCCGTTGCCAATCTTGGTCGCCCAGTGGACGTTTGCTGAGACCATCTTGAGAATCGCCAGCGAGTCGACTGGCGACCAGGACTGCATCTCGTGGTCCAGCAGACCGAATTCGACCGGCGCCGGCCCGGCTTCAATTGCCGCGTTGATTCCATCTGCGTAGGCCTGGAGGATCATCCGCGCGTCATCGGACTGTTCTTCCCATTCGCGAGCGGCGTCACGCCCGAAACCGAGCGTGCGATTCATCTTGTCGATGCGCAACAGTCCCTTGTTCAGCAATGACGCGGCCTGTCCGTGGGCCATGTGTCGATAGAGCTCAAGCTGCCATCCGCGATCCTGCCCCAGGCAGAATCCCTGGGCGAAGAATGCGTCATGCACCGACTGCGCTTCGGCATGTGGGACACCCCAGCGATCCCGAATGATCCGAACGGGCGACTCCAGCCCGTCAGCCTTGAGTTCACCGTCTATCTGAGAAAGAATTGCCTGATCGGTCATCGTCAGTGCTCCGATGTTCTGATTCGGTAGTCGCTAGGCATGGTAGTCGGCGGCTCTCGGGAGACCCTGGCGGTTCACAACCGCCAGCTCAGCAGGCGTCCGCCAGATTCGAGTCAACCATTATGTAAGATCTCAATCGACGTTATGATCGCCTTCAAATGGAAACCATTGAGGTTTGAGATAGGAGTCAACGTGAAAACTGTGGGCAAGTCGCACTTGGTCACGTTGGTCATCGGCCTGGTTCTCGGCGCTATCACGCTGGGAGTCGTGCAGGCCGCGATCAGCGTGACTAGCGAAGTTCGGATCGGAGCCAGGCACGTAGAAGACGGCCGCGTTGAAGTCGGTCTCAGACAGTTGAACAACGATGGGGAGTGGGTCGACCTCGATATTCCGGCCAACCGCTTCCTGGCCGTAGACGCAGAGGTCGGGCAGTGGCGGTTCAGCAGTCCAATCGAAGTCACGGGGACGATTGAAGAGCAGCCCGTCGTGGTGATCCCGCCGAGACGACCAGTGATGTGTGTCCTTGGTCACGCACTCCCGCAGGAGGACCGCTTCTGGCAGTGGACGCTGTCTTCAGCGAATGTGGCTGGGTACCAGTATGGCGTCGACATCCTCCTGTATGGAGGTCGCGACAGCGGCGAGCATGCCAACAACATTCGCGACTGCATCTCGAATGAACCAATCACCATTGCGACCTCATTGCCCTACGCCGAGGACCTGGAAGAGGCGCTCGCCGAGGCACAGGCTGCAGGTATCCAGGTCGTGAGTTTCAACTCCGGCGCAGAGGACGCCGACAGCGTTGGATCGCTCATCCACATTGGGCTCGACGACTTCGCAGGCGGAAGCAAGGCTGGCGACGAGTTCGACGAGGCCGGAGTCACCGGCGCCCTGATCTGTGTCATTCACGAAGAAGACAACATCGGGCTGCATGACCGTTGCGACGGCGTCGAACAGAGTTACGACGGTGGCGAAGTTGAGCGGATTTCGGTCGACTTGGCAACTGCGACCGAACTTGGTGAGAGCCACGGTGAGCACACCAGCCCTCAGCACCTACAGGCGCTAATCACAGAGCGCATCGCAGAGGGCGATGTCGGTGGCATCTTGACCCTCAACCACGATAGTGCGCTTGCCGCCATTTCAGCGATCGAAGAGTCCGAGGCTGAGATTGCAGTCGCCAGCTTCGGCTTCAGCGACGACCTCGCAGACGCGGTGCGCGATGGCGAGCTACTGTTCATCGTCTGGGACCACCCGGTCGTCCAGGGCTACCTGGCCGTCTCGGCAATGGCGATGGCCTACACACTTGAGCTAAGCCAGCTCAATGCCGCTGTCTTCCTCAATGGAGCCAAAATCCTGATCGAGCCGACCCTGGCCGACCAGGAGCGCGCGGCGGAGCTCAAGTCGATGTTCGCCGGTCCGCCGCCCAGTCCGCAGGGCCAGTCCCAGGACTCGGAGGAGTAGCGAACACAAACGCGCATCTGGCGCACATGCGAGCGCGGCTGATCAGGTTGATCAGCCGCGCTTTGCTGTTCAGACTATTGACGATTCAGAGCAAATCCAGCGCAGGACCAGGGGCCTCAACATGCGATACATCATCTACGGCGCAGGTGGCATCGGCGGAGGCATCGGAGCGCTACTGACGCGAAGCGGCCGAGAAGTCGTGATGATCGCGCGGGGCGAACACCTCTCGGCCATGCGCGAACGAGGACTGCTGGTCCGGCAGCCTGGGCGCACCGAGACGGTTGAGGTCGCGACGGCGTCGCACCCGAGCGAAATCGACTTCCGTGATGACGACGTCGTCTTGATGACCATGAAGGGCCAGGACACCTCGAACGCCCTTGACGATCTGGAGCGTTGCGCCGGCCCCGAGATTCCCATCATTTGCGGACAGAACGGCGTTGGAAATGAGCGCACGGCAGCGCGAAGATTCTTGAACGTCTACGGCATGCTGGTCGTGATGCCGGCGACGTTCCTGATCGCCGGCGAAGTCGCGCTGTTTGGCGAGCCGAAACCGGGACTGCTCGACAGCGGCCGATTCCCTCATGGGATCGACCCGACCATCACACAGGTCTGCGCCGACCTGTCGGCGGCGAGCTTCAACGCCCAGCCCGATGAGAAAATCATGAGGCTCAAGTACGGCAAACTGCTCGACAATCTGGGCAACGCCGTGGGAGCGCTCTGCGGCGAAACAGCGTTGCGGTCCGCGAGCGATGATGTGCGAGCGTTTATTCGTCGGATGCGAGATGAAGCGGTCGCGTGCTACGAGGCTGCCGGAATCGACTACGCCTCTCGGTCTGAGATCGGTGAGCGTCGGGCTGCGACGTTCAGCGCTGGCGAGATTCCCGGCGTCGAACGGGGCGGCAGCTCGACCTGGCAATCCTTCCGTCGCGGGCTATCCGGCATCGAGACTGATTGGCTCAACGGCGAGATCGTGTTGATCGGACTCGAACATGGTGTGCCGACGCCGGCCAACCGAGCCCTGCAACTGATGGCCAAGCGCACACACCGAGCGGGCCTGCGAGACGGCGCAGTGCCAATCGAGGACATCGTGGCGCTCGAACACGCGCTCAAGTCTTCGTAGACGGCGGCTCACCCGCTAGTCGTAGGTGGCGGCTCGCCCGCCAGGCCCTCGACGACCCGAGCATTCGGGATTCTTCCTAGGTCATCGGCCTTGATCCCGACTTTCAGTGAGCGACTGCCGCCGCCCAGCCACATCACGTCCCCGCCGGTGATTCGCGAGTCGATCAGGATGGGAATCTCGTCGGGAAGGTCGAACGGCGTCACCCCGCCGGACATCATGCCCGTTACCGCTTCCGTCTCTTCCAAGGACGCGAACGAGCACTTGCGCACGCCCATTTCCTTGCGCACTGTGCGATTCACATCCAACCTCGTGTTCGCCAACACGAGGCAAGCGGCATACGTCTTCGGCTCCTTCTTGGAGGCCACGAGAATCGTATTGACCGACGCCTCTGGCGCGATTCCAAAGACCTCACAAAACACCGCGGTGTCCGCCTGATCCGGTCGGCAGACGATGCTCTCATAGGCAATCTCGCAATCGGCGAGAAACTGGCGAACGCGGGCCTCGATTTGCGCGGGTTCGATCATTCGGCAACTCCGGGACACTTTGAACGGCAAAGCGCTATATTACGTGGAATCGAATGACAGGGGCTGCGGAAGCCTTCCCGCTGGCGTCCCAGCATTCAGCGCACAGAGGAGCGAACAATGGCAGAACGCAATTACTGGAAACGGATGCAACGCAAGCGACTGAGTCGCCGGTCGCTGATGACGGCTTCGGCGCGAGCGGGCGTCGGCGCTGCGGGTCTGGCGCTGGTTGGTTGTGGTGACGACGATGATGATGGTCAGCAGGCCGCCGCACAGGCGCAGCCCCAGCCGCAACCCGAACAGGCAGAGGCCCAGCAGCAGGCGCAGCAGACCGCTACGCAGCAGGCGGCTACTCAGCAAGAAGCTGCCGACGAGCAGGCCGTCGCCCTGCTTCCCGGCCAGTTGACCGCCGAAGAAGAGGCAATGTCACTCACCGCCGAGGAAGAGTGGCGGCTGCGCTACCACTGGTCCAAGCTGCAAAACCTGCCCGGTCAGGCCGACGGACCGAAACACGGCGGCACCTGGCGGCTCGCTCACGCAGCACCGGCGAACTGGAACGTGCTGGGACCCAACGCCAGCCTCATGGCCGCCTTCGCACCCATGTTCTATAGCCAGCTCGTCGTCTTCCCGATGGACGACTACGCCAACGCTCACTACTACCTGAACGAGGGCGACCTGGCAGCCGGCTGGGAAGTGCCCGAACCGACCACGGTCGTGTTCCAGCTTCAAGACGGCATCACCTGGCAGGACAAGCCGCCGGTCAACGGTCGCGCGATGACCGCCGAAGACGTGAAGATTGCATATGACGCGCTGCGCGAGGATGGCCGTGTTCAAGCGTCCTCATACACCGCCGTCAACACGATCGACCACGACAACGCCAGCAACACCGTCCGCTTCAACCTGGACGAGCCCGCGGCGTACCTGCTGAACAACATGATGAACCCGTTCCACACCGTCGTGGCGCCGGAGTTCGTCGAGGAACCGAGCTTGCTGGACTTGGCCGAGAACACCGTCGGCACGGGTCCCTTCCAGCTCGACAGCGCGACCACCGGTTCCGAATGGCGCGGTAGCAAGCACCCTGAGTACCACAAGCTCGACCCGCGCACCGGGCTCCAGCTTCCCTACATCGACAACATTCACGGCCTCGATTTCGTCGGCCAGCGTGAATCCGAGTGGGCCGCCTGGGAAACCGGCGAAACCGACTGGATTCGCCTGCAGGACATTACCGAGTACGAGCGTGCGATTGAGCAGCACCCCGAGATGGTTGTCCAGGTCACCGCGCCGCCGCCCGGCTGGCAGCCGCACATGACCTTCAAGGACCTGACCGCCGAGCCGTTCAACGACCCGCGCGTTCGCCAGGCGCTGTCGCTTGGTATGGACCGCGACGAGCAGGCTGCGGGCGTCTACTACGGCCTCGCCGCCGGCGGCTACGGTCAGAACTGGACCTTCTTCAAGGACGACAAGTCGCCGTGGGGCTTCCGCGAGTGGCCCTGGACTTTCGAAGAGCTGGGAGACTTCCACGTCTTCAACGCCGCCGAGGGCAAGCGATTGCTCGATGCGGCCGGTTACAACGAGGACAACCCACTCACCTTCGACGCGGCCTTCCACACGGTCCCGGGCTTCTACCTCGACCACTTCCTGCTGGTCGTCGACCAGTGGAACCGCAACCTGGGCGCCAACGTCACCCACGAGCAGATCGAGTGGGAATCCTGGCTGGCCCTCCTCTTCACCAAGGAGTACAGCGGCACCCTGTTCACCTGGCTCGTTGGCAGTGAGATGGACGCCGATGGCTTGGCGTATGGCCGGATGCACTCCGAGAGCCCAGGCAACATCTACGGCATCAACGACCCCGACGTCGACCAGTGGGCTGTCGAACAGCGCCAGGAACTCGATGTCGAGAAGCGCTCCGAGATTCTCGAGAAGATCCGCGTTCGCGAGCTCGAGAACATGTGGCGCATCTTCTGCGTCAACCCGTACCGCATGGCTGCGCGTCGTGAGTACCTGTTCGGTCAGATGGACACGTACAACGCGTGGAACCCGGGCTGGGGCGCCACCAACACCGAGAGAATCTGGAAGAACCTGTAGTTCCAGAACATCAGCCTGCTCAGAGACCTTATCTGAGCAGGCGTCTCTCTGAGTGGCGAAGCTGCGGAGGATGCGATGACCGGCTATATCATCCGCCGGATTATCGGAGCGATGGTTGTGCTCCTCATGTTGTCGTTCATCGTGTTCATGCTCGTGAATGCGGTGCCCGGGAACACGCTCACGCGATTGCTCAATCAGAGTCCGCAAGGCGCCAACTTGACGCCTGCCCAGATTGAGCAGTACGAGATTGATCTTGGCCTGGACAAGCCGGTGCTCGAACGCTACGGCGAGTGGCTCTGGAACGCCTTCAACGGAGACCTGGGCAAGTCGTTTGCTACCAGCTTGCCCGTTTGGGGAGAGATTCAGGATCGGCTTCCCAGGAGTGTTCAGCTCGTTGTCATGGCGACGCTGATTTCCTCATTGATCGCGATTCCGATTGGAGTGTTCTCTGCCATTCGGCAGGGAGGGATTGGCGACTATGTCTCTCGGGTGTTTGCCATCCTGGGCCTCGCCGTACCCAATTTCTTCTTGGCGGTCCTGGTCGTAACGTTCGGCGCTGCCTGGCTTGGAGTGTCGCTATCCACGATAGATCCGCCGTACATCTGGGACGGAGTGGGTAGGAATCTGGAAGGTCTGATCGCTCCTGCGTTGGTCCTGTCGGCGTCCCTGATGGCCACCGTGATGAGGATGCAGCGGTCAACCGTACTCGAAGTCGTCAACGAAGACTACGTGCGAACGGCCCGCGCCAAGGGCCTGGCCGAGCGCGCGATTATCTTGCGTCACGTGATTCGCAACTCTCTGATTCCCGTGATCACCATCTTCGCCAATCAGTTCGCCTTCCTGATCAGCGGTGCCGTCATCGTCGAGTTCATCTTCCGCATCGACGGCATCGGCGCGCTGGCAGTCCGAGCGATTCGGCAGGTCGACTTCACACTCGTCCTGGGCATCTCACTCGTCGTTGGCTTCGGCGTCGTCTTCATCAACATCCTCGTGGACCTGAGCTATGCCTGGCTCGATCCACGAATTCGGTACTCGTAGGGAGGAGGGAACGCTCACATGTCAAGCATTAGCGAAACTGCCGACACTACCGAAACCACCCTCAACCTACATCTGCCCGACACGCGGCCGTGGTGGCAGGTCTGGGCCCGTCACGCCCGCAACAAGCCGCTGGGCGCAATCGGCGCAGTCTTCATTCTGATCCTGGTAGTAGCCGCCGTCTTCGGTCAGGACATTAGCATCGGCGGATCTACGATCGTTCCCGGCTTCTCGCCCTATCCGGCCAGCGAAACCGACATCATTAACAAGCTGGCCGCGCCATCCTGGCCCGGACACATCGCCGGAACAGACTCGCTCGGTCGCGACCTGTTCAGTCGCATCATCTTCGGAGCCCGTCCGGCAATCGTGATCGGCATCGTCGCGACGGGCTTGGGGATTCTCGGTGGGATGGTGATCGGCATGACTTCGGCTTATGCCGGGGGAGTGACCGACCTCCTCTTGCAGCGCATCTCTGACGCCTTCCAGGCGCTGCCTCCGCTCCTGCTGATGATGACCCTGGTCACGGTGTTGACTCCGAGTATGACTACGGTGATTCTCGTGATCGTGATTTTCTTGATACCCGGGACTCAGCGTGTCGTGCGCGGCACTGTGTTCTCGACGCTGGAGAACACGTACATCGAGGCGGCCAGAACGATTGGCGCGGGACCGTTCAGGATTATCACCTTCCACATCTTGCCCAACATCATGGCTCCGATTCTGGTTATCGCCTCGGTGACGATCGGAGGGACGATTCTCGCTGAGGCTGCGCTGTCCTTCCTGGGCCTGGGCGCAAACTCAGCTCAGAATCCGACCTGGGGATTCATCCTCTTTGAGGCGACCCAGCGCGGCAATCTCGACCGCTGGCCATGGCTCGCGATTACGCCGGGCGCCGCAATCACGTTGATTGTGCTGGCCTTCAACCTCCTCGGCGACGCGCTCCGCGATGTCCTTGATCCGCGACTTCGGGGAACCGGAGCGGGAGCCTGATTTCTTCGGGAACCTTTTGCGACCTGCCGTCGTCTTAGATGACGGAGGGTCAGTGAGGTCAGACGGTAGAAACTGTCACCCCGCCCGCCCGCCGATGTCCGCATGTGAGACATCGGTTGTCTCTCCGACTGGCCACCCTCCAGTTGCCTGTGTCGCGCCCCCGCCCAACCCGGCGGGGGCGCTTCCTTTTGCCCTGCAATCCCTGTCAACCGGCCGGTGTTCGCACAAATCCCCTCTGGTCCCCTCTCCCTTTGGGAGAGGGTTAGGGTGAGGGCCGGCACGTGGCAGGCGTGCGACTAAACGCCAGACAGTGGTACTCGGGCACCTTCACCCCGGCCCTCTCCCAAAGGGAGAGGGAGTCACTTCCACTTCAACAGGGGAGGCTCAAGAGCGAACTCGACTTACACGCCGAGCTTGTTGAGCAGGTTTCGCGTATCCACGACGTGCCGCGTCAGACCCAGCTTCTCAGGGTCGATGCCCATCGCCAGTCCCATTAGCTGCGGGACGTGCAGGATTGGCAGGTTGAGGCTGCGGTCAATGACCTTTGCGGCGTCCGGTTGCTGAGCGTCGAGGTTGAGGTGGCAGAGCGGGCACGGCGTGACGAGAGCATCCGCACCCTTCGACTGCGCCTCATCCAGGTGCGAGCCGGCCATGGTCAGCGAGTTCTTCTTGTTTGTGGTCAGGATCGGGAATCCGCAACACTTGGTCATGCCATCGTAGGTGACGGTCGTCGCGCCGAGGATGTCAATCAACTGCTCCAGGCTGTCACGGCGGGTGGGATGCGCATCGAAGTCAAGCGTGCGCTCCGGTCGGACGATGTAGCAGCCGTAGAACGGACCGAGATTAAGTTCTTCCAGCGGTCGCTTGATCATCGAGTTGATCTTGTCGATCCCAACATCCTCAAGCAGGATCCAAAGGAGGTGTCGCGGGTCGGCGGAGCCTCGGTACTCGATGCCCTCCGGCGCGAGGTGATGGTTAATGCGGATGCGGTAGTCGACATCGCGCAGTTTCTCAGCCGCGAGGCGGTGAACGCCGACGCAGGTGGAGCAGATGTCCATCAGCGGCAGATCCATCTGCTCGGACATCGCCATGGTGCGGGCGTTAAGCACGTCCTGCAGGTACGGCTCACCGTCAGAGATGATGCCGGCGCCGGTGCAGGCGGCGGCTTCCAACTCGACCAGGTCCATGCCGAGATGCTCGGCGACGGCCAGCGTCGAGGTGTACAGCTCGGGGGCTGCTCCGCGCGCTACACAGCCGGGCCAGAATGCGTACTTGCTCATGATGTTCGATACTCCCCGCTCTTCGGTCCCGTGCTGCGATTGCTGACTTCGTGAGGCCTAGTGTCCGCCGATGGCGGTCTCGAACTCTGCGCCGAAGGCATCGGCGTCGACATCGTGGTGATGCTTCTCGGACTCGACCTCGTCGAAGATCCGCTGAATCTGCTCTCGACCCTCAGCGCTTGCGCCATGTCGCTGGGCGATCGTGAGCAGCTTGCGCGACTTGAGCAGTCGAATCGCACCCGGCGTGTAGTCCATCATCTCCTTGTGCGCGGAGATCTGGCCGGTCAGCAGTCGGCCGATACCGACAGACTGGACCGGAAGCATCATCTCGTCGAGACGACCGCGCTTGCGCACGCCTCCGGCGAATCCCTTGTGGTGCCGGGCGCCATGATTGTTCGTGTGGCCGGCCTCGATCGCAAGAGTGCGCAGCTCCATGATCGCGTCCATGGGCAGCACGTCCTTGGGACACGCCTGAACGCACATGTAGCAGCGGGTGCAATCCCAGATGCCGCCTTGCGTTTCCGAGAGGTACTCAAGCCGTTCCTCGCGCTTGGAGTCACGGCTGTCCATGACAAAGCGGTAAGCCTTGGCAAGTGCGGCCGGACCGAGGAAGTTCTCATCGACGGCAGCAACGGTGCAGTCTGAGTAGCAAGCGCCACAGTGAATGCAGGTCGAGGCGTGCGACCAGTGGTCAAACTCCTCGACCTTCTGGCGGTATTCCTTCTCGGGTGGTTCCTGATCTTCGTACGGCTCAAGCCAGGTCTCGGCGCGCTCGAACTGCTGCAAGAACTTCGTCACGTCTACAACGAGGTCCTTGACCACGTTCTGATTGCCCATCGGTCCGATGCGGACCGGGTCTCCGCGCTCGACAGCCGCGTCCACTTGCGTCTGGCAGGTCAGCATCGACTGACCATTGACCTTCATCGCGCATGAGCCGCAAATCGCGTGGCGGCAGGACATACGGAACGACAGCGTCCCGTCCTGCTCCCACTTGATCTGGTTAAGGGAGTCGAGCAGCGTCTGGCCGGGCTGAACGTCGACATCGAACGACTCCTCGTAGGATTCATCCGTGTCGGGGTTGTAGCGCTGAATGATGAATTCTTGCTGTGCCATGGGTCGCGCCTGTTCGTTCTTGTTCGGCGGGTTCCGACTTGTTCGAGTTTGTACGGATTTGTGCTAGTAGGTGCGTTCCTGGAGCGGGAACGGTTCGCGGAACTTGGGCTCCATATTGACATCGCAGTATGTCAGGGTTGGCCCATCCTCGCCGTCCTGCGGACGGTAAGCGAGGGTGTGTTTGAACCAGTTCTCGTCGTCGCGGGAGTCAAAGTCGCGCCTGGCGTGGCCGCCACGTGACTCCTGCCGTGCGATTGCGCCGGTCACAATGACCTCGGAGTACTCCAGCATGTGACCAAGCTCGATCGCGTCGAGCAAGTCGGTATTGAACGTCGAGCCGTGGTCGTCGATCGCGATGTGCTTGAATCGCTCCTGGTACTCCTTGACCTCGGACAAACACTCGCGCAGCTCTGCGTCGTCGCGGAAGACGCCGCACTTGTCCATCATCGTGTCGCGCAGCTCGGCGCGAATCTTGCCGACCTTCTGCGAGCCCTCGGCACGGAGGAACTTGTCGACTTCGCCCACTGCGTTGGCCATGTCGCCCTCGTCGATGCTGGTCGGTTCGAGGTCATGGACGACATCAAGAATGCCGCGACCCGAGCGTCGGCCAAAGACGACTGCTTCGAGCAGCGAGTTCGTACCCAGTCGGTTGGCGCCATGGACGGAGACGCAGGATGCCTCGCCGGCGGCAAAGAATCCGGTGATCTCGGGCGCGCCGGGCTGATCCTTGATCCGCACCTGCCCATTGATGTCGCAGGGTATGCCACCCATCGAGTAATGCGCAGTCGGCTGAATCGGGACAGGCGCCTCGAGCGGGTCGATACCAGCAAAGTCCCGTGCCAGATGAAGCACCGACGGCAGGGCGTAACGGATGCGCTCCTCTCCGATCGGCCGCAGGTCCATAAACACGGAGTCGCGCAAATCGGTCACGCCACGACCGGCTTCAATCTCGGACTGTTCAGCGCGGGCGACGATGTCGCGTGGTGCAAGCTCCATCCGTCCTGGCGCGTAGTTCTCCATAAAGCGGAAGCCATCCGAGTTGACAATGTGCGCGCCCTCGCCGCGTGCCGCCTCGGAAAGCAAGATGCCCGAGCCCTGCAGGCCGGTCGGGTGGAACTGGACGAATTCCATGTCCTCCAGAGGAATACCAGCGCGGTAGGCCATCACGACGCCGTCGCCGGTCGAGGCAAATGCGTTAGTGGTCACGCGGAACGCGCGACCATATCCACCGGTGCCGAACATGACAGCCTTGGCCGAGATGGCCTCAATCTGTCCTGAGAGAATGTCGTAGGCGACCAGGCCCTGGCAGACGTTGTCCTTGACGACGAGGTCAAGCGCGTACCACTCGGAGTAGACCTTGACCCCGCGTCGCAGGAGTTGTTCGAACAGCACAGTCAGGACGGCGTGCCCGGTGCGGTCGGCGGCGTAACAGGCGCGCGGCGCCGTGTGGCCGCCGAAGCGGCGCTGGGCGACACGGCCTTCGTCGTCGCGCGAGAACGCGCAGCCCATGTGCTCAAGCTCGAATATGTTCTCAGGGCCTTCACGAGTCAAGACTTCGGCGGCGTCCTGGTCGACGAGATAGTCGCCACCCTTGACAGTGTCGAACATGTGCAGGTCCCACGAGTCCTCTGCCGAGTTGCCCAACGAGGCAGCGATGCCGCCTTGCGCCGCGCCCGAATGTGAGCGCAAGGGATGCACCTTGGAGAGAATCGCCACGTCCAGGGTTGGATCGTTAGAGACCTCCAGGGCGGCGCGCATTCCCGCCAGTCCTGAGCCGACAATCAGTACGTCATGCTGCAACATCGTGCTGTCTCCCTGAATTGCGATCTCGTCGCATTCACGCCTCAGTTTCTCACCAATCGGCATTGGGCGGTAGTCGCTTTGATAGCAACTACACAGCGCCGAATCCTACTGCTGACCGCGATAGTGACGGACGATCTTGCGTCCCAGCGGACCGACCGCCTCAAGCGCCAGAAACTGGATCATGATGACCGACTTCGCGTCGATGATCTCGCCAGATTCTACGAGTTCAATCGCGTCGCCGAGCGGCATCCACTCGACGATCAGCTCTTCGTCCTCGTCGGCCTCAAGCGGCGACTCCACACAGTCGCGGGCGACGAATCCATGCAGGAACTCGTTGGCAAATCCGGGGGCGACGAAAAAGCCGCGGGCGAAGTCAAGGCGCGCAGGATCGAGACCGACTTCCTCGCGCAGCTCGCGGCGCGCGGTTTCCGCAGGTTCTTCACCCGGGTCGACCCGGCCAGCGGGAAGTTCGAGCAGTGCGCGGCCGGTGGCATGTCGCCATTGACGAACGAACGCGATCAGTCCGTCGTCACGCAGGGCGAGGATGACAACGGCGTCCGGGTGCTCCACGACCTCACGGCGCGCCTTGCGGCCGTCGGCCATTTCGACATCGTCGACGCGGACCTTGATTCTGGAGCCTTCAAACACCTGCTGTGATTTGAGCACCGTCTCGGTGAGCGCGTCGACTCCTTCGCTCATGCGTTAAGTCGCTCACGCAGGTCAATGGTGACGGCGATCTCATCGCAGGCGTTGTACTTGGGACAGCGAAAACACTCGTTCCAGACTTTGCGTGGAAATGCCGAGACGCCTGAGATACGGAATCCCAGTCGCTCAAAGAAGGCGGGCGTCGTGGTCAGAGCGAATACGGTCTTAAGACCCATGTCGACGGCCTCATCCAGGCACGCGTCCACAATGATGCGCCCAAGCCCGCGACCCTGCGTCCCCGGATCGACGACGAGCGACTTGATTTCCGCCAGGTCTTTCCACTCGACATGCAGTGCCCCAGCGGCGAGCAGTCGTCGTTTGCCGGGATCTCGCACTACGACGAAGTCGCGGATGGTTTCGTAGATTTCGCCCTCAGTACGGGGAAGCACGTCTCCGGTGGTCTCGAACCAGTACTGGATCAACCGATGAATCTCTGGAGCGTCACCGACGTTGGCTGCTTCTGCAAACAGTGGCGCCTCGACGGCCACACTGAGGTCTGCGGAGATGTCCTGAAGCGCGTGAACTTCGGAGGCTCGTTGCCGGACGGTCGCGGCGGGAGTCGGGCCGAGTGCTTCGGATGTCATGACGCGACCGCCGCGTGCAGAAGGTCGGAGGCGCTGGCGCGGTTGGCCTCGCTCAGTCCGCCGAGCATCTCGGCTAGTTCGACGACGCGCTCGTCACTCGACAACTGGCGAACATCGACGCTCGTACGCGATGCATCGGCGGACTTGCTCACCGTGATGTGATCAGAAGCTCGAGCCGCGACCTGGGGTAGATGTGTAATGCAGATCACCTGTCGATGCTCTCCCAGGCGAGCCAATCGCTCGCCGATCATGCCTCCGCTGCGGCCACCGAGGCCGACATCGACCTCGTCGAAGACCATCAACGGTACTACGTCACTTTCGCCCAAGACGGCCTTGATTGCCAATGTCAGGCGCGCAGTCTCGCCCCCTGAGGCTACGCGCTGTATCGGGCGCAGTGGAGCATCGGGATTGAACGCGACGAGCAGATTGATCTGATCGATACCGGTCTGGTCAAAGGCAACCGAATCCTCACCGATTTGAAGCAATCGAGCGCTCGCCGAGGATAAGACCGGCTCAAACTGAAGCTCAAGCCGAGCGTGAGGTAGACGCAATGCTTCGCATTCCGCGAGCACCGATTCTGCAAGTCGTTTCGCTGCGGAACGACGCTGCTGGCTGAGTTCACTCGCAGCGTCGGCAATCGATGCAGCTAGCTGCTCCGCTTCCTGGGCCAATGATTCGCTGTCGGCCGATTCCTGCTCCAACCGCTCCGCCTCGGATTGCGCTTCTTCCCCGTAGGTGATGATTTCAGCGATCGTGTCGCCCCAACGACGCTTCATGTCGGCGATCTGGGCGATGCGCGATTCCACTTCGTCTAATCGTTCCGGATCGAGTTCGACTTGCTCTGCATATGCGCGCAAGGAGCGCACGGCTTCGGCCACCTGTTCGGCAGCAGCCTCAATCGAGAGCGCGATTGGCTCCGCCGATGCGTCAATCTCCGCAATGCGGCGAAGGGCGCTGAGCGCCTCGCCCAGCGAGTCTGATTCCAGCGCTTCTTGCGCGGACGCCGCGTCGGCGGCTAGCGTTTGCGCGTTGACGAGTCGGCGATGCAGGTTCTGGAGTTGTTCGTCCTCACCCACTTGCAGCGATGCGGCTGCAATCTCGGAGGCTTCGTGGCGCAGCAGCGCGATCCGCCGAACTCGTTCACGTTCGTTAGTGGACTGGTCTGCAAGCTGGCGATCAAGCGTACTGAGCCGCCGGACCATGGCCGAGATCGCGTCGCGCTGATGATCGACGCCGGCAAAACGATCCAGCAGGAGCAGTTGTTCCCTGGGCCGGAGCAACGACAGGTGTTCCCGCTGACCATGGATGTCGGCAAGGATCGGCGCCAGTGATCGCAGGACACCGACAGTCGCCGCGCAATCGTTCATGCGCAGGCGGCCACCGAGGCGAGTTGATCCACCCATCGGTCGGTTGACGTTGCGCCGGATGATGAGTTCGCCGTCGAAGGGAACGTCGGCATCGGAGAGGATTCGCGCGACCGGGCCGTAAGCATCGCTGTCGGCCAGATCGAAGATTGCTTCAACTTCGGCGGTGTCGGCGCCGGAGCGGATCATCTCAATGTCGGTGGGCGCCCCGAGCGCGAAGGCCAGGGCCTGGATCAGGACACTCTTGCCAGCGCCTGTCTCCCCCGTGATCACCGTGAATCCATGTCCAAGGTTAAGGTCGACGCGGTCAGCCAACGCGAAGTCACGCAGATGCAGGCCGATCAACACCGTCGGTCTCCTTCGGTCGCTGCGCACCAAAGCGCATTTTGGATCACATGTTCATCTTAACGGAATCGGGGCTGTCTTCAGTCGAGAACTATGAGGGGTCGGCCGTCTTTGCGTCAAACGCTTCAACTCCGGTTCGAGAGACGGCCTCCAGCCGTCGCTCGTCCAACCACGCCAGCCGTCTGCCCAGTTGTGCAAAGAACGAACGTTCACCGAAGCGGACTAACTGCGCTAGCGATTCGCTCCGCTGCACCTGCACGCCGCCGCCGGGCTTGAGCGGATATGGTCGCTGGCCGTCGACGGAGAGCGATCCCGGATGTTCGCGCCCCAGGCGCAACTCAATCACCGCGTCGGCAGGCAGCACGACGGGAGCGGCCTGGGCCAGGTGCGGCGCGACCGGCGTCATCACGACGCTGCGTGCCTGCGGATGCAGGATTGGACCACCAGCGGAGAGCGAGTAACCAGTACTGCCTGTCGCCGAGGCGACAACCACCGCGTCGGCGCGGACTACGCCGACCAGGTCGTCGCCAACCCAGACTGCAATGTAGGCCGGTTGTCCAAGACTGCCACGTCCGATCATGACGTCGTTGAGCGCGGGCAGCACCTCCGGCACGTCACCCTCGACGCCGATCGGTCGAGCCTCAAGCATGGTGCGGCTCTCAACCACGAAATCGCCACGCAGCAGGTCGGGGATACGCTCGTCTACCTGTTCAGGCAGCAGCTCGGTGAGAAAGGCCTGGCGGCCCAGGTCAACCCCGAGAATCAGGCAGTCATGGCCGACCGTCGCGCGGGCGGCGCGGAGAATAGTTCCGTCGCCACCGAGACAGATCAGCAGGTCGGTCTCGTGAAGGCGCTCGGTCGATCGCTCCGGCTCCCAGGGAGCAGAGATCCAGACCTCGCGACCGAGGCGTTGCAGCGTTGTTGCAACATCGTCCGCCATCTCCCGCGCCTCGTCGAGGCGTGGGTGATAGTAGATGCCGACGCATTGAATCTTGGTCACGGTGTACGCAGCCAGACGAACCACTCGTGATTACCAGCCGGACCAGTCAGCGGCGACTTGAGCACCCCGCCAACACGCCAGCCCTGCTCGATAGCCCAGGTGACTACGCTGCTGACCGCTCGTCCTTGAGCCAGTCGATCCTTGACGACGCCACGCTCGTCAACATCATCAGGCGCAGCTTCAAACTGTGGTTTGACAAGCGCAATCACGTCCGAGCCCCGATCAACGACGCTCGCGACGCAAGGCAGCACCTGCTGTAAGCCGATGAATGAGACATCGATGGTGGTCAAAGTCGGAATCTGTGGGAGCGCTGGAATCTCGCAGACGTGCGTGCGCTCCAGCGAGGTCACACGGCTGTCATGCCTGAGTTCATCGGCTAGCTGGCCGTACCCGACATCTACTGCAAACACGTGAGCAACTCCGTGGTGCAGCAGCAGGTCCGTGAAACCGCCGGTCGACGCTCCGACATCCATGCAGATCAGGTCGCGCGGTTCAATCGGCCAGACGTCGAGCGCTGCGACCAGCTTCTCTCCGCCGCGCGACACATAGCGCCGCGTCTCTTTGACTGTGAGATCCGTGTCTGTACCTATCTGCTGACCGGGCTGCGTGTATCGCTGGCTCGCGTCGTGGACACGCCCGGCCATGATCAGCGCTCGAGCAGTATGCAGATCCGGAGCAGCGCCTCGTTGGACCAGGAGATCGTCAACCCGCGCTCGGCGGGTTCCCTCCTCCGCTGAGGCGCGGGACATTATGCGCTTTCCTGGCGCGGCGCCAATCGTCCGTCTCCTCGCCGGCGAATTGCTTCGTACTCCACCGCGAGACCCTGATCGTTGAGCAGCAGCGGACGTTCCTGTCGCCGCACCGTGTCGGCGTTGACGACGCACTTCTTGACCTCGGGTCGGCCGGGGACTTCGAACATCACGTCAAGCAGCAGGTCTTCGACCACGGTTCGCAACCCGCGAGCGCCCGTCGCCTCGGCGATGGCATGCTCGGCGATCGACTCCAGCGCTTCCGGCGTGAAGCTCAGCTCGACACCGTCCATATCGAAGAAGCGTTCGTACTGTCGCACGAGGGCGTTCTTGGGTTCGGTCAGGATCCGCACCAGCGATGCCTGGTCAAGCTGATCGAGCGTGACTACGACCGGCAACCGTCCGACAAACTCAGGAATCAATCCGTACTTCTGCAAGTCGTCGTGACTGAGATTGTGCAGCAGGTGGTCGCGATCCTCGTCGCTGCGAGCAGCAGAACCGAACCCGATGTTGCGGATACCGGTCGTGATGCGGCGGTCGATGACCTGGTCGAGACCTTCGAACGCTCCACCGCAGACGAAGAGGATTTTGCTGGTGTCAATCTGAAGGAATTCCTGGTGTGGGTGCTTGCGTCCGCCCTGCGGGGGAACGGACGCGACCGTGCCCTCGATGATCTTGAGCAGCGCCTGCTGCACGCCCTCACCCGAGACGTCCCTGGTGATCGAGGGGTTGTCAGCCTTGCGCGCGATCTTGTCAATCTCGTCGATGTAGATGATCCCACGCTCGGCGCGGGCAATGTCAAAGTCCGCTGCCTGGATCAGGTGGAGCAGGATGTTCTCGACATCCTCGCCGACGTAACCGGCTTCGGTCAGCGCGGTGGCGTCGGCGATCGAGAACGGCACATCAAGAATGCGCGCCAGAGTGGAAGCGAGCAGTGTCTTGCCGGAGCCGGTTGGTCCGACGAGCAGGATGTTGCTCTTTTCCAGTTCAACCTCGTCATCGGGGTCGACGACGCTGTTGATGCGCTTGTAGTGGTTGTAGACGGCGACCGCCAACACGCGCTTGGCCTCATCTTGACCAACGACGTGCTCGCAGAGGCGGTCGTAAATTGCCAGCGGCGGCAGTGTCTCAGGTGGGCTCGACTGAGCCTGTTGCTCGGGCGTGGCGCTGTTCAATTGCTCGTCCTGGATGACGGCTCGGCACGCCTCGACGCACTCGTTGCAGATGTAAACGCCGCCCGGTCCAGCGACAAGGCGGCGTACCTGAGCCTGATCCTTCATGCAGAAGGAACAGTGATACTGGCTGCGACCGCCCCCATGTGCACTGCTCATGAGCTGATGCCTCCCTGCTGCGCCTCAACGCCCCGGTGTTGGAGAGCTATTGACATGTCGCGTCGAGCGGGGTCCGCCCGTTCAGATGCTACGCGCCTGCGGCTGCCGCTGCATCTCCTCCGGCCTCGCTGGCGAGGACGGAATCGACCAGGCCGTACTCCATCGCCTGCTCGGCGTCGAGGTAGAAGTCACGGTCGGTGTCGGCGGCGATCCGGTCGAGCGGCTGGCCGGTGTGCCTGGCCAGAATCTCGCGGATCGTCTCGTTGTTTCGCAGGATTTCGCGAGCGGCGATTTCTATGTCGGACGCCTGTCCGCGAGCACCGCCAAGCGCCTGGTGCATGTGAATCGTGGCGTGTGGCAGGGCAAAGCGCTTGCCAGGCGCACCTGCGGAGAGCAGGACGGTGCCCATCGAGGCCGACATGCCAACGCAGATCGTCGAAACATCCGCCTTGATTAGCTGCATCGTGTCGTAGATCGCCAGACCAGCGGTGATCACGCCACCGGGCGAGTTGACGTAGAGCTGGATGTCGCGGTCGGGGTCTTCACGGTCGAGGTACAGAAGCTGCGCAACGATCACGTTCGCAATCTGGTCGTCGATCGGCGTGCCGAGGAAGATGATGCGCTCGCGCAGGAGTAGCGAGTAGATGTCGTAAGCGCGCTCGCCGCGGTTGGTCGTCTCGACCACCATCGGGATGATGTCGCTGGGGCGGGTCAGGGTATTGCTCAGGGTCATGAAACCCTCCTTCGCGGGTTAAGTGTAATCACGATTCGTAAACGTGCGATTGCGCAGCGCACATCTTTGACTGGAACAGCGGACAGAAGCCACTTGCATATCGGGGGCGGTTATTCGTCCGAGTCTGCCGAGTCTTCAGCGTTCTCGGGAGTCTCCCCCTCGTCGTTCTCGATCGAGTCCTCGGCATCATCCGTTACGTCGTCCGTTACGCCCGCCTCGTGGTTGGCCAGAGCGATCTGTTGCAGACGCTCAATCGTACGTTCGCGGATGAGCCGCGCCTGCACATTTGCGCGGATGCCCTCGTCCTCCAGCATCTGGGCGGTCTGCTCCGAATCCTGGGTCGGCATGGAGGTCAGCATCTGCTGCAGATCGGCGGTGATCTCCTCATCCAGGACCTGGATATCTTCCGCCTCTGCGACATGCTGTAGGACGAGCGTGTTGATCACGCGCTCGCTGGCTTGCGTGCGGAAACTGGCCAACAGTTGATCGACCTGCTCGCTGCTGTCGCGCAGGAATGTGGCCGGATCCTGCCCCATCTGGCGAGCGAAGTCCTGCCGCATGTGCTCGATCTCGTGCTCGACCAACGCGGGCGGATACTCAAGCGTGGCCCGCTCGACCACGGCCTGCATGACCGCCTGGCTGAACTGCTCGTCTACCTGACGGTCGGTCTGCTCTCGCAGGCTCGAATCCATGCGTTCGCGCAGATCGGCGATCGTCTCGAACTCTTCCGAGACCTCCATCGCAAAGTCGTCGTCCGGTTCGGGAAGTTCCTCCGACTTCACATCATGGATGGTGACCGTGAAGCTGACGGTCTTGCCCGCGACTTCCTCGTCGTCCCAATCCTCGTCGACATCGATCGGGATCTCATGCTCTTCCCCGACAGCGACGCCGACGAGTTTCTCGCTGAGCCCCGGTACGCCAATGACCGCGCCTTCGCGCAGGTGGAACTCTGCGCCCGGCTGGTCAAGAATCTGTTCGCCGTCGACCTCCGCGCGGACATCAGCCGTGACGCGGTCGTTCAGTTCAGGAGTTCGATCGACAGGCTCGAGCACGGCGTGCTGGCGACGAAGTTCGAGCAGTTGCTCTTCGAGCATCTCCTCGGAGTACTCGCTCTCCGGCTTGGCCACAGCGATCTCGCGGTACTCGCCCAGCTCGACGACCGGAGCCAGCGGCACTGTTGCCGTGAAGGTGACCGGTTCCCGACCCGTGATCTCGACGCTTGGCTGCGCGACCGGATCGAGTTCCTCTTGCTCCAGCGCCTTGGTCAGCGCCTGTGGAATCAGGCGCTCAGCGGCTTCTTCGAAGACGACGTCAGCGCCCAGTGCGCTTTCGACGACTCGTCGCGGCGCTTTGCCCTGGCGGAAGCCGGGAATGCGGAATCGTTGGGATAGGCGGCGGGCGGCCTGGTCGAGAGACTTCTTGACCTGCGCGTCCTCAAGCTCGATTTCGAGCAGCATCTGCGCCTCGGGGATGCGTTCAGCAGTAACTTTCATCGGACATCTTTCGTAACCCGACCATCGCGGGCATAGCTGCGGCTGAGCATATCAGCGACACGCACAAACACAGGTCTACCGCCCGCGAGGATTCAGCACATCATTGATCGCATCGCCAAGCAGGTTGAAGGCAAGCATCAGCACCAGCAGAAAGACGAAGGGCACAGCCATGAGCCATGGATAGAGCAGCAGCGATGTCCGTCCGCCTGCATTCTCCACCATGATTCCGAAGGAGGGCGTCGGCGGAGTAATGCCGATGCCGAGCCAGGTCAAGACGACCTCGGCCCCAGCAATTTCACCCAGCGACGCACTGAAGCCGACGATGAACCAAGGCAGGATGCCAGGGAAAAGATGGCGGATAAGGACGCGCGGTGTTCGCGCTCCGAGGGTCTCGGCAGCCAGGATGTAGTCGGATTCTCGGAGCGCCAACACTTGCGCTCGATAGAACCTTGCCGACCCTGCCCAGCCGACCAACGAGGTAGCAAACACGATCAACACGTAGTCGTCAACTCCCTGTGCAATCAGCCACCCCTGGCCAGTGAAGTCTTCAATCGCCCGAAACCAGTCCTCCCACTGATCACGAAACACCGCAACAATCACAATCAGGAACAAGAGGCCGGGCATCGCCAGCATGACATCGGCGATGCGCATGATGATCTGGTCAACCAGACCACCCCGATATCCGGCGAGCAGACCAAGCCCCAGACCGAGGAACAGATTCCCGAACAGCACTGAGATTACGCTGATGATCAGTGTGGTGCGCAGTGCGAACATGGCTCTGGCGAAGCCGTCGCGCCCATTACGGTCGGTACCGAACCAGTGACGCGACGACGGCCCTTGCAACGTCTCGTCACCGCTCAGGACAAGTTCCGTCCGTGCCGGTAACACCGTTTCAGGCGTTAGCGGGCCGAACTCGTCGACTACTTCGGGATTCAGCTCGGAGATTGTGGCAATCTGGACATCGAGCCTCTGCGTAAACGCACCTAGAGTCTCCGGCGTGCCGTCGACTTCCCGAATCGAGCGTCGCTGGCTCAGGTTGGAGGCAGTCGGATCCTGCAGTCCGATGTCGACACCGAACGCATCCAGCAAGGTGTACGCGCCCGCGCCGTACAGAACGATGATGACGGCGATGCAGACGACTGCGATCTTCTTGCGCAGTATCGCCCGTAGCCCACGCTTCCATGGCGATTCAGACTTATCGGGCATCGCCCACTGCGGCTGAGCATCTGCTCGTACGGTCATGAGAACCGCGCCGTAAATCGGATACGTGGATCGATGAAGATGTAGAGCACATCGATCAGCGCGTTCACAACGATGAACAGTGTCGCTGTGAGCAAGGTGAAGCCAAGAATCACATTAAAGTCGCGCTGTGTGATCGACTGGAACATGAACGCACCCACGCCTGGAACGCCATAAGCAGTCTCAATGATGATTGAACCGCCAATAATGCCAACGATCGAAAGGCCGAATACGGTCGACAGGGGCAGCATCGCATTGCGCAAGACGTGGCCGTAGAGAATTCTCCGCTCGGTCAAACCCTTGGCTCGGGCGGTGCGAACGTAGTCGTCGTCCATTGTGGATAGCGCGCTGATGCGGACGAAGCGGGCCATGCCGCCAACCGAGGGCAGTGTCAAGGCGAGCACGGGAATGATGTATGACGCCGGGTCGGCGGGTGTCCATACATTCGGCACGTTGAATCCGACGAAATTGAACACACTGCCCAGCCAGTTAACCATCAACGCGGCTACGAACACGATCAAGATCGGCGACGGGATTGAGTCGAAGACTTTGAGGAATGCGATCAGAGCGGGATCCTGCCAGCGTCCGCGGTGGACTGCGGCATAGACGCCCAGGGGGATACCTAGACCGAACACCAGCGCCATCACTATCAAATTGATCTGTGCCGATACCCAAATGCGCTCACCGAGCAGTTCCTGTACCGAGCGCACGGGCGAACGATAATAGTACGACGGTCCCAGGTCGCCGCGGGACACGACGCCCCAGACGTAGCGGCTGAAGCGCTGGACGTAGTTGCCTTCGAGTCCGAACTCTTCTCGGATCTGTTGCGCACGCTCGGGTTCGATGTCCCGCGCACCGGCAATGATCTTGACTGGATCACCAGGAGCCGCGTGCGTCAGCGCATATGTGAGCGCCATGACCGCGAATACGAGAATAGGCACCAGGAGCAATCGCCGAATGAGGAGCGGAATTGCGCCTGATGCCATGATTCGCCCCACCTACACCGTGTGTGGGCGTCGAGGACCGGTGTTGGACCTATTCCTCGATGCTGACGAAGCGGAGGTGGGGAATCACCATTCGCGTCGGCTCGTAGTTCTTCACGTAGGGCTTGACCAGCTCGTGCGCGACTGAGTAGTACAGCGGAATCCAGACGGCCTCTTCGACTAACTGGCGGTCAACCTGTTGGTAGAGGTTGGTGCGCAGCTCGTGATCAAGCGAATAGCGCGCCTCTTCCAACAAGGCATCAATTGCTTCGTCGTCGAGCTGGACATCGTTACCTAGCGAAGCGCTGTAGAACTTGTAGTCGAGCACGTTGTGCGGGTCGGGATAGTCGAGACTCCAACCGAGCGAGAAGAAGCCGTACAGGCCACGGTCGATGTCGGAGATGAAGCTGGCGAACTCGACCTGCTGGATTTCGACTTCCAACCCCAGGTGCTGCCGCCACATGTCCTGGATTGCTTCGATGCTCGGTCCCGGCGTGGCGCCGGCTCCTGAGATCGTGAGCCGGATCTCATCGAGCAACGGGCTGCCCGCGTAACGCGACGCTGCCAAGTATTCCTGCGCCAACTCCGGATCAAAGACCAGCCCTGGGTACTCGTCGTCGTGAGCGGCGAGACCAGGCGGAACGATCTGTCGCGCCTGGATCAGCAGGTCGGCCTGGACTTCCTGCGTGATCGTCGTCTTGTCGATCGAGTGAGCAAGCGCCAGGCGGACATTGACGTCGTCGAATGGCGGTGTCGCCACATTGAAGGCGAGGTAGAAGATCGAGAGCTCGGAGCGTGTCACATATTGGGAGTTCAATTCAGATGCCGGGTCGCGGACGCGCTCGATGTCGTTGATGCCGACGAAGGCCTGATCAAGCTCATCGTTCTCAAACTGTTCGACTGATCCACCGGCGAATCGGACGGACACCTTCTCAACCTGGGCCGGTTCGAGGTGGTAGTCGTCGAATCGCTCAAGCGTCAGTCCCTCGCCAAGCTGCCATTCGGTCAGGCGGAAGGGGCCGCTGCCGTTGGGATTGAGCGCCCAGCGCTCAGGGTCAGCCTCGACCTGGTCGCGATCGAGAACGTACGCGGTTGGGTAGGTCATCTTGTAGAGGAAGACCGGCGTCGACTGCAGAATGGTGATGTCGAGCGTGACTTCGTCGATGACCTGGATGCCGACCACCTCGTCTGCACGGCCGCGCACGTATTCCGCCGCTCCGACGATGTCGCCCAGGAAGTCGGGCGCGGTCGGCGAAAGGGTCTCGGGATGCAGGTTGCGTTCGAGGCTCCATTTGAAGTCCTCAGCCGTGATCCGCTTGCCATCGTGGAACGTGGCGTTCTCACGAATCGTGAAGCGGTAGGTCACCGTGCCGTCGTCATTGATCGTCGGACCAGGGACGGACTCGGCCAAATCTGCGGCGATCCTCAGGTCTCGATCGAGAACCAGCAGTCCACCGAAGATCTCAACAGCAATGACCGCGGAACTCACGTCGGTGATTTGCGCCGGGTCCAGGTTGATCGGCTCAGCCCGGGCGACGCGGAACTCGCCGCTCTCGCGGGGAGCTGAGGGAGGGTCGGTCTGATCGTCTGCTTGAGCCTGGGCGGCCTCTCGTTGCTGCTGCTGTTGTTGCTGCTGTTGTTGCTGCTGGATCGTTGCCTGGCGTTCTTCTCTGCTGTCGCCTTGCTGCTGATCCTGCTCGGATTGCGTGCGTTCGGATCGCGTATCTGCCTGTGGTTGATCCTGTTGCTGTGACGACTGGTCGTCTCCGCTGCAGGCCGCCAGGACCAGCGCGACTCCTAACAGGGAGGCTGCAAGCAACGACTTCAGCCGCGCTCTGGAAAGAAATGCCAATTTCACACGTCCCAGCGCTCGCTCAAGTTGATCAACTGACACGTCAGCGACCCTCTACTTCCGTTTGCTACCCGGAACGCCCAACCCCTTGTATGTATCGAAGATTATCACTGAACCACGGGCTCGACGGCCTGTGTGACACTCAAATGGAGTTCGTCCAACTGCTCGTCCGTAATCGACATGGGCGCGCCGGTCATCGGATCCGATGCAGACATGGTCTTGGGGAACGCAATCACTTCGCGGATGTTTTCGGTGCCGGCGAGCAACATGGCGACCCGGTCGATGCCGAATGCAAATCCCCCGTGCGGCGGTGCGCCGTACTCAAATGCGTTGAGCATGTGACCGAATCGCTGCTGAGCCTCCTCGGCCTCGACGCCCAACAGTTCGAATACCTGCATCTGCAGTTCGCGCTCGTGGATCCGGATCGAGCCTGAGCCGAGCTCGAACCCGTTGCAAATGGTGTCATATGCCCGGGCTCGGACTTGTCCTGGCTCGCTGTCGAGCAGGTGCGCATCCTCAGATTGTGGGGCGGTAAACGGATGATGCAGTGCATTCCAACGCTGACCGTCTTCGTCCCACTCGACGAGCGGGAAGTCGGTCACAAAGCCGAAGTTGAGCACGGAATCGTCAACCAGTTCCAGTTGCCGGGCTAGCTCGCGGCGTATGCCATCGAGAACGGTGGACACCATTCCTGACTCGCCTGCTGCCAGCAATACAAGGTCGCCCGCCGACGCGCCGCAGCGCTCGCCGATCTTGCGGGCGTCCTCGATGCCCAGGTGCCGCAGCACGGGCGAGCGGACGTCATCTTCGGTCGCCGACGCGGGATCGGCACTGAACTGCAACGAGACCAGGCCCGGCGCGCCCATCGTCTTGGCCAGGTTGGTAAAGGCATCAACCTCGCGCCTCGACAGCGACGCACCGCCAGGCATGACGATGCCGCGAACCCGACCGCCGTTGGCGATGGTCGAGGAAAACACGCCGAATCCGGAGCTCGCGGCGATGTCGGAGCAATCGGACAGTTCCAGGCCATAGCGCAGGTCAGGCTTGTCCGACCCGTAGCGTTCCATCGCTTCATGCCAGGTCAGGCGTGGGAATGGTCGAGGCACGGTCAAGTCGGGCCGCAATGCGGCTGCAAGACCGGCGAACAGTTCTTCCAGCAAGCCGAGGATGTCCTCTTCTTCGCAGAACGACCACTCCAGATCGAGCTGTACGAATTCCGGTTGTCGGTCGGCGCGAAGGTCCTCGTCACGGAAGCAGCGGGCGATCTGGAAGTAGCGCTCGACGCCAGCGACCATCAGCAGTTGCTTGAACTGCTGGGGGGCCTGCGGCAGGGCATAGAACGCGCCCGGAGTCAGACGGCTGGGCACGACGTAGTCGCGAGCGCCTTCCGGCGTCGCCGCAACAAGAATGGGCGTCTCGACCTCGAGAAACTCTTGCTCGGTCATGAAGTCGCGGATGAACTGGTTGAGTCGGTGGCGCAGTTCAAGGGCGGAAATCATCGACGGGCGGCGCAGATCGATGTAGCGATACTGCATCCGCACCAATTCGTTGACATCCTCATCTTCGGCGATGGCGAACGGTGGCGTCTTGGCGGCGTTCAGTATCTCGACGGATGTGGCGACGACTTCAATGTCCCCGGTCGGGATGTTTGGGTTGCGTGTGGCCTCGGAGCGCTCGATGACGTTGCCTTCGATGCGCAGCACGAACTCGCCGCGCACGGTGTTGGCGATTTCGTAAGCATCGGGATTGTCGTCGGGCCTGATCACGACCTGCACAAGTCCGTCTCGGTCTCGGAGATCGATGAAAATCAGTTGCCCGTGATCGCGCCGCCGATGGACCCAGCCGGCCAGTGTGACCGACTCGCCTGCGTGCGCCGCTCTCAACGTCCCGCAACCATGTGTCTTGAGCACCGAATCCTCCAACTGTTCACACTGCTCGCCGGGTCTGCTCCGCTGATCGAGTGTGTCAGCAACTGTCTACGCAGGCAATCAGTTCCGACACTTGCCCTGCGCCTGCAGTGAGACACATACACTCGAACAGTGACACACGCTCCAATCGGCCTGTACATCCATGTTCCGTTCTGCACCGTCAAATGTTCGTACTGCGACTTCAACTCATTCGCCGGCATCGACAACCTACAGGGGGAGTGGCTGACCGCCGCCCTGACCGAACTGTCATTGTGGTCACCGCGTCTACAGGGACGTGCGGTCTCGACGGTGTTCGTCGGAGGCGGGACCCCGAGCCTCTTGCCCGGCGAATCTGTGCAGCAACTGCTTGATGCGATTCGCGATCAAGTCACGCTCACGTCCGACGCTGAGATCACGTTGGAGGCAAATCCGGAGAGCGTTGAATCAAGTCGTCTGAACTCTTACCGAGAGTCCGGCGTCAACCGGATCTCGATGGGCGTGCAGTCTCTGGATTCATCCGAGTTGGTCTTCCTTGATCGCATTCACAGCGCCGAGCGAGCCGAGCAGGCCTTCGCCGAGATTCGCGATGCCGGATTCAACAACGTCAATCTCGACTTGATCTACGGTCTACCGGGTCAGTCGCTGGAAACCTGGCAATCGACCCTGAGGCAGGTATTGAGCTGGAGCGGAGATGGACCAGATCACATCTCTTGCTACGCCCTCACCGTTGAGGAAGGCACACCGCTCGCCGCCAGGGTCGCATCAGGACGAGTAGTGGAGGCCGACCCTGATCATGTGGCCGAGATCGCCGACTGGACGGCGGCGCTTCTGGCTTCTGCAGGCTATGAGCAATACGAGACCAGCAACTACGCACGCAACGACTTGGCCTGCCAACACAACTTGATCTACTGGCGCAACCAGGAATACGCCGCAATCGGTCCCGGAGCGCACGGATATGTTGACGGCGTGCGATATCACGTGGTCCGCAGTCCCAGGGTTTACATCGACCGGCTATGTGGCCAATCCCTTCCTTCAAGAGCACCTGAGGGATTGCCGTCGCCGGCGATCGCTGGCGCGGAACGTGTCGATGCCCGCGAGGACATCATCGACACATTGACCTCGGGACTGCGATTGGTTGAAGGCGTCGATGAGTCGTCGTTGCCTGAGACCTACACGGAGTTCCGTCCGACCCTCGATTGGGCGGTGGAACAAGGACTCGCCGAGCGTACTGGGGGTCGACTGAGGTTGACGAAGCGAGGGCATGCGGTCGCGAATGAAGTGTTTGTACGGCTGCTTGATCCGGTGTTGGGGTAGGCATTCACTGCGTTCCGGCGCTTCACTCTACGTGGGAACGCTGTCTCGAACAGACTGATGGTGGCGTGACAGCAACTCTCTGCGTTGGGAGGAACCCCCTCAGCCTTCGGCAGATCCCCCTGCGAGAGACCGATGCATAACTCCCCTTCTCCCCCCTTGCGGGGGAGATGCCGAAGGCAGAGGGGGAGTCCCTGCCTGTTGGCCCTATCTGCTCGTTGCCAGCCGACCCCCCCCTCTGTCACGCTGTGACATCTCCCCCCGCAAGGGGGGGAGAGGGATCGGAAAGACCCGGCAGGTCACATACGAGCAGGGCTCCAGTCGTAGAAGTAGCAGCATGGACTCAACACGCGTAAGCCTGTCTGGCGCCCTAAACCTCAACCAACTCCTCGATGTCGATGCAATCCAGCAAGATTTTCCCGAAGTTCTTGTTCTCGGCCATGTATTGGTGTGCTTCGGCCGCTTTGCTCAGTGGGAAGACGGAATCGATGACCGGCTTCATGTCTCCGTTAACGATGGCCGGTTCCAGATGCCGCTGGAAGTCTCGGGTGATCTCGGCTCTGTCGATCAGCGGACGTGAGCGCATCACAGTTCCCATGACTCGAAGACGCTTCTGCATCAACATTCCCAGATTGGTCTCGGCGTTCGCTCCGCCCATCAGACCGACCAGGACCAGGCGGCCAGCCATCGCCAGGGATTGCAAGTTCGAGTTCCAGTAATCCCGACCGATCACGTCAAGAATGACATTGACGCCCTGCCCATTCGTCTCCTCCCGGATCACTTCGGCAAAGTCTTGCTCCCGATAGTTGATCGTCCGGTCGGCGCCCAGTTCTCGGGCTCGCTCGCACTTTTCGTCAGAGCCGGCGGTAGTCCATACTTCTGCGCCGATCAATCGACCGATCTGGATCGCAGCGATGCCAACGCCGCTGCCTCCGGCATGCACAAGCAGGCGCTCGCCCGGCAGCGTCTGCCCGAGCGTGCGTACTGCGGTGTTTGCCGTAAAGAACACTTCTGGAATCGAGGCGGCTTCGTGATAGGTGAACTCGTCGGGAATCGCCATGGTCAGCGACTCGTGCATGGTCGCCAGCTCGGCGTATCCGCCGCCGCCTGAGAGTCCGTAGACGCGATCGCCGACTGAGAATCCACGTACCCGTGAGCCGGTCTCGACAACTTCGCCGGACAGTTCAAGACCAAGGATCTCCGACGCGCCGTGCTGGGCGGGATAGTTGCCCATCCGCTGCATCATGTCGGCGCGATTCAAGGCCGTCGCGTGAACGCGGATCAGTACTTCTTCGTCGCTAGGTTGAGGGTCAGGGACCTCATCCAGGCGCAGAGAGTCTGCCGTTTTGCCAGGTGGATCGACAACTATTGCCTTCATCGCACATATCCTCCAACACAACTGGTTGCGCAGATTGGTGAGTCAAGGGTCAGGGTAATCGCGTGTATGTAGTCGGTACCGCCGGACACGTCGATCACGGCAAGAGCGCGCTCGTGCAGGCGTTGTCGGGTATCGATCCGGACCGCTGGGCCGAGGAAAAAGCACGCGGACTGACCATCGACCTCGGCTTCGCCTGGTGCGAACTGCCCTCTGGCCGCGCGGTCAGCATCGTTGATGTCCCCGGACACGAGCGGTTCATCAAGAACATGCTGGCCGGAGTCGGGGGGATCAACCTGGCGCTGTTGGTCATTGCCGCAGACGAAGGTGTGATGCCCCAGACTCGCGAGCACCTGGACATCCTCGACTTGCTCGACATCGATCTGGGACTCGTTGCCCTGACCAAGACCGATCTGGTCGACGAGGAGTGGCTGGCCCTGGTAGAGGAGGAGATCATTGAGTTGCTCGCGGACACCGCTCTGAGTGGATCGCAGATTGCGCCGGTCTCTGCGCTCACCGGCGACGGCGTGGACGACTTGCGCTCGAAGATCGATGCGATGCTTGCCGATCTGCCGCCGATTCCAAATCAAGGCCGACCGCGCATGCCGATCGATCGGTCGTTCACGATTTCTGGCTTCGGGACCGTCGTGACCGGCACGCTGCTCGACGGTGAGCTCTCGGTGGGCGATGCGGTTGTGGTTGAACCAGGTCGACGCGAGTGTCGCGTCCGAGGCTTGCAGTCACATGAAGAGTCGCTGGAGACGGCGCCGCCCGGTGCTCGCACGGCGGTCAATCTGAGCGGCGTCTCGGCAGGCGAGGTTGAGCGCGGCATGGTGCTCTCGACTCCCGGCTGGCTAGAACCGACCGTTGCTGTTGATGTCCGACTACGCGCCGTCGCCCGAGCGGCCAAGGCGCTGCCCCACAACTCGACGCGGACGCTGCACGTTGGCGCCGATGAGGTGCAGGCCCGCGTGCGACTACTCGAAGGGGACGCGCTCGCGCCGGGATCATCGACGTGGGCGCAGCTTCGGCTCGAGCGACCGATTGCTGCCGCTCGAGGTGATCACTTCGTCCTGCGCTCGGCAGATTCGACTGTCGCCGGAGGGCGGATCGTCGATACGAGACCACGTCGGCATCATCGCAACGACGCATCGACACTTGAGGCCTTGCAACGACTGCTCGATGGTTCGCCCGACGACACGCTACTGACGGTGCTGCAGCGGATGGAGCCTGCGCGCTGGGATGAGCTGGTCGCGCGGAGCGAGTTGTCGCCGGAGGAGGCGCTGGCCGCGATCGAGCGTCAGATCGATGATGATGCCGTGGTGGTGCTCGATGAAGGCGGACTGTCTGACTCGGCGGTACTGATTTCAGACCATGGAATGGGAGCGTTGCTGGCGCGAGCCGAGGGCGCAGTAACTGATTATGTCAACTCTTTTCCGCTTCGGGCGGGATTGCCCCGAGAAGATCTGCGCACCCGAGTAAAACTGCCGCAGCGCGCCTTCTCATTTCTGCAGCAGGCACTAGTCGATTCGGGGCGGCTGATTCTGAACGACGCTTCGTTTGATCTCCCCAGTCGACAGGTGGCGCTCTCTGACGCACAGCAGTCGCAGGTTGACGCGTTGCTGCTCCGACTCGAACAGCAAGGGACACGCCCTGAAACCGACCCAAACCTCGACGGCGATTTACTCGAGTATCTGGAAGCCAGGCATTTGATCATGAGGCTCAAGGGCGGTGTCAATCTCGACCGGACGGTGTACGACAAAATGGTCGCCGAGACCCGAGCACTGCTTGAGGCGCAGGAGCGAGCCACGCTGGCCGATGTACGAGATCGCCTCAAGACCAGCCGCAAGATCGCGCAGGCCTTCTTGGAGCACCTCGACACTAACCGGATCACTCGTCGAGTCGGCGATGCTCGAGTGCTGCGCAAGGGCTAGAGACTCCGCACAGCAACTGATTCATGACTCCCCTTCTCCCCCCTTTGCGGGGGAGATGCCCAAGGCAGAGGGAGGTGCTCGTCGCGAGGCTTATCTGGTCAGCGGCGGCCGGACCCCCACTGTCACTCCGTGACATCTCTCCCGCAAGGGGGAAACAGGGAACGGAGGCGAGCGAGCGTTGTTAGGCCTGTCGCTCGACCCGCCGGACCACGCGACGCTCTCCGCGCATTCGCAGCAGCTTCGGCAGCGTGCCGTCTTGCCAGAGGAAGACGATCTGGCTCGCGACCGCGATTGACGAATACGTACCCGCCACGGTCCCGATGAAGAGCACGATCACGAACGGCCGGATGGTCACGCCACCGATCAGCAACAACGCGAGCAAGGCCAGCACCACCGTGATTGACGTATTCAGCGATCGGCCCAGGGATTGAGTGATGGCGGAGTTGACGACGCGGCGGAAGTCCTCGCGCGGATCGAGCAACAAGTTCTCGCGGATTCGGTCGAACACGACGATGGTGTCGTTGACGCTGTATCCAATGATCGCCAGAAGCGCCGTGATGAACATGGCGTTGACTTCAAGGTCGGCGAAGCGTCCACCGATCGCGAACACGCCGGCGACGATGGTGACATCGTGCATCAACGCGACAATCGCCGCGGCGCCGTAGAGCATCGGATTGGGCAAGCGACGGAACGCCAGCGAGATGTAGATCAGAATCGCGACCGCAGCCACGGCGAGTGCGACGCCGGCATCGCGGGCGATCTCGACCGAGAGCGTTCCCGACACGGACGAGCTTTGCAGGACGACGATGGGTCCGACTTCGCTGCGCAACGATTCGTTGATTCGCTGGCGCAGACCCTCGAGATCACCGTCCGACGGTTGCTCGACGCGCAGGCGGAATGCGGAATCCGCGGTCGCCTGGATCCTGGCGCCTCCGAGACCAACGGTCTCGAGCGCGGACCTGACTTCATCCTGCGAGACATTACCAGGGAACCAGAACTCGCTTCGGACTGCGGATTCTTCTACTTCCAGATCGAGGCTGACACTGGCCGGTAGCTCCGTGCCAATCGTGTTTCCGATCAAATCAGCGACCGCGAACCCGTCATCCAACGACGGCGGACTTAGTGTCGCGCTGACTACGAACGAACCATCCTCGCCCTCGATGACATTGATGGTTGCGCTCTCCGGAGCACCCTCGATACCGTTAACCGCTTCGGTCACGGCATCGAGGTCGGTGTCGCCGAGGAACCGCACTTCGGTTTCCAGTCCGCCGGCGAAGTCAAGTCCAGCCTCGAATTGCCAGAGTGCCAGGCCGATCAGCGACGGGATGATCAGCAACAGCGAGATCACGGCGTAGATGCGGCGGCGTCCAACGAAATCAATCATGTGGTCGCCCCTCCGCCGCCGCTGCCTCGCGGCCGGATGGTCATCTGTCGCACGCCGAATGGTCGCAGGCCGCGCACCCAACCGGTGCTAGCGGCGATAGTCATGAAGTTGCGAGTCACGAAGATCACTGTGACAAAACTGAAGCCCGTGCCGACCAGCAGCGCCAGCGCGAACGACTTGATCAGATTCTGGTTCAAGGCATCGGCGAACAGCCAGAGGATGGCAACGGTGATGATCGTGGAGACGTTGCCGTCGCGAATCGCCGGCCAGGCGCGAGCCCAGGCGGTCTCGACCGCACCGGTCAGACTGCGCCCGAGACGCAGCTCTTCCTTGAGCCGCTCGAAGATCAACACGTTGCCGTCAACAGCGAACCCAATCGACAACACCAGGCCGGCGACTCCGGCGAGGGTCAGTGTGATCGGCACGAGCTTGAACGTCGCCATGACACCGGCCGCATAGACGATCAGCGCCAAGGCGGCCACGACTCCAGGGACGCGATAGTAGATCATCATGAAGACCACGATGGCCAGGAAGGCAACCACGCCGGCTTGCACCGTGTCGATCACCGAGTCTTCGCCCAGCGTTGCGGCGACTTCGGTGCTCTGCAGGACGCGCAGGTTGATCGGCAAGGCGCCGGCTCGGAGCTGTCGTCGCAGAGTGAGCGCATCCTCCTCTGACAGGCCATTGATGATGCCGCTGTCGGAAATGACTGCATTGACCGACGGGCTGGAGATCAGCCGGCCATCGACGAAGATGCCCAGCAGTCCGCGGCTCTCGAACAGCCGCCGCGTGATCTGCTCCATGAGCCGCGCGCCTTCGTCATCGAATTCGAAGGTCAATGCCGGCGAACCGCCCTGGTCGATCGTTCTGGAAATCGAGTTGGCAATCAGGTGCCGTCCGGTGAGTTGCACCGTCTCACCTTCGGCGTTGATTCCCACGGCGGGTAGCCAGCGCAAGCCCTCACCGACGATCACATCTTCGTCCGGTGGTGCGATGAAGAATGGGTCGGCGCGACGAATAAAGCGGGCGTCATTGAGCGGGAGCGTCGTATCCCAGACATCGTCGATGGCGGCGCCTATCTGCAGCCTGTCCAGTTGTCGCGGCGGCTGTGGCTGCGCCTGATCGATGGAGCGGAATTCCAACAACGCCGTCGAACCAACGAGGTCCGAGGCTTCATCGGCGTCGACACCGGGAATCTGCGCATTGATCCGGTCCGTGCCGACGACCGTGACTTCCGCCTCAGAGACGCCAAAGCCGTTGACGCGCTCTTCGATCACGCGCTGTGACTCAGCCACTGCTTCCTCGAGCGACGCGTCGTCGACATCGAGCGGCAACACGATCTCGGAAATGTTGTCAGGCAGCGGTAGATCGTAGGATTCCGCGTCGAGATCGGCGAGGCGTGGGTTCAGGTCGAGGAGCACTTCCAGCTCGACGCCTTCGCGCTCGAGAAACTGGTTGAGTGACTCTCCACGTCGAACGGGCGCGGCCTCGCCGGCGACTTCCAGCGTGATCGACACGCCGCCGGCCAGGTCGAGACCGAGCCGGAACTCGTCGCGTGTCCAGTCGCCGACGCTGACGCCACCGCCCTCGGGCCAGGGGATGAAGCTGGGCAGATAGCGATCTGGATTGCCCGGCCAGGATGCCGCAACGGCGAAGGCAGTCAGGATGATGATCAGCGCGAAGACATAGACATCGCGGAATTTGAAGCGTCTGATGAAATCCATCGCCTGAAAGGCCGCCCATCAACCGCTGCTGCCCGTCGCCATCTGAGCGCGGAGCTTTTCTGATCGCTTAGCGAACTGTATCCCGCTTATGTCGGTTCAGCATAGGTATCAGGGTCGTTGTAATCAGCCAACCAGTGTCCGTGGAGGCCAACAGAGCGGATCGGGTAGCTCAAAGGCCACTTATGGAGATTCCCCCGTCGGAGCTCGGGAATGACGCGAGGGATTGGGGGCGGAGTTACCGAGGCTCCTGATCGGCAACATCTTCTGGATCGTCGTCATCCTCATCAGGCTCCGGGCGATCAATCCGCTCCGCAACCGCTCCCGTCCTTGCCCGCACGACAACGTTCTCCGAGAGCCTGAGCAACACGACCATTGGCCCGTCCTCCGGCGTCTCCACGCCCTCAACCTCTGCGATCAGACCGCCTCGCGTCAGGACTGTGTCTCCGACACGCAGCTCATTGAGGTCCCGCTGACGCTTGCGCTCTTCTGAGCGGGTCGGACGGATGAAAAACAGATAGAACAACGCCACCACGAGCAGCGTGATCAGAATGACTTCGGTCATTTCATCGTTCTCCTGTTGGCTCCTCGTGATTCCTAGTTGCTGACCGTCAGGCTGAGTTGCTCGGCCAGTCTGCGAGCCATCAAACGAGCTTCTTCTGCGTCGACGATCTCACCAACTGCAGCGGCCTCGTCAATCTTTGCACGGATTAGCCCTACCAGTGGTCCCGGCTCAAGACCAGTCGCCGCCATGATCGCGTTGCCGTCAAGGATTCGACCCGTCTTGTTAGGCCGCCGCGGCTGCCAGGCAATGATTCGTGCGACATGAGCGGCGTATGCACCCCAACGGGGCAGCAAGACGTCAGCGCCGGCGGTCGCCAGCGAGTCTGCGAGGAACAGCCAGCACAACGGAACTGCAGCCTGGCCCAGCGCCAGGTGGAATCGATGTAGCGCACGCTCGGTGGGCGGCTTGCCCGGCGAGTTGACCTGACCGGGACGCAGGTGTTGTTCAATCAGGATCTGAACCTGTTCGACAGTCCTGGTCGGCACGCGCAATGCGCGCAACCGACTCTGCGCCATTTCCGCCCCAAGCTCCGAATGACCAAAGAAGTGGGTCGACCCATCGGTATCCACGGTCCGAGACTGTGGTTTGCCAATGTCGTGCAGAAGCGTGGCCAAACGCAACGGCAGTTTCCACTCGTCGAGTCGACCTACGACTTCCGGAACTCGGAACAGAGGATCCAACTCAGCCCTCATCGCGGACGCTCTCTTGGCTCGCATCGAGGGTGGCCCTGTTGGGGCTGTCAATCTCGTCAGCCAACGGACCGCGTCGAGCTGATGCCAGAACACGTCACGACGATGAACAGGCCGCTGACTCACGGCGCGGCACAGCCCTAGTTCAGGAACGATGGCGTCCAATAGTCCACTCTGCTCCAGGCGTCGCAGGGCCCAGGGCAATCGGTCGCTGACAAGAATTCGTTGCAATTCATCCCACTGCCGCTCCGCCGCCGACCTGGAAATCAGGGCCGAGTCGCGCCGCATGGCCAATCGAAGCTCAGGATCGGGTCTCCAGTCGCGTTCCGCTTCCAGGCGGACCGCGCGAAGCATGCGCAGGGGATCTTCGCGCAACGCATCATCCATCACAAGTCGCAGCCGTCGTTCCTCGACGTCAACGCGCCCACCAAACGGATCGATCAGGTGAGCGGAAATCTCACCACGCTGAAACTGGGCCAGCGGGACAGCCATCGCATTGACCGTGAAATCTCGACGACGCAGATCGCGGTCGAGATCATCTTCGTGAAGATCCCAGACATCAATCTGTCCTTCCTCCAGCGGGATGCGCCAGATGTCGAAATGAGCGCTGATCTTCGCTGCAGGAGCGTTGAGCTGTTCGGCTGCGCGCTGAGCCCAGCTGCCAGCGTTCGCAACTGCGATATCGATGTCGAATCGCTGGCTCTTGTCTCCGGCCAACGCGTCGCGAACCGCGCCTCCGACCACCCACGCACCATCCGCGTCCAACCCGGACAGCGGCGACGACGAGTCATTCGTCGTCATCAATTTCCTCTTCGTCGTCAACGTCCTCTTGGTCATCCTCAATCATCTCGTCCAGCGTCCAGAGCTCGTCGATTGACTGCACATGGTCGATGTAGACACGACCGTTGACATGGTCGATCTCATGCTCCAGACACTGCGCCAGGAGATCATCCTCAGCGCGGACACGAATTTCCCGACCGGAGATGTCCTGCGCCTTTGCCAGGACCCGCGTGGATCTTGTCACTCGTCCGCGATAGCCGGGCACACTGAGACAGCCTTCGATCAACTCCCGCTCGCCGCTACGTTTGACCACCTCGGGATTGACCATCACAAAAGGCCGTTCGCCAGGCATACCGACCACGATGACGCGCAGTCCGATGCCAATTTGCGGCGCGGCGATACCGACGCCGTGCGCGGCGTTCATCGAGTCGATCATGTCGGCCACCAACGACCGCAACGATGCGTCGAAGTTGCGCACCCGCTTGGCCGGCGTGCGCAGCACAGCGGCGTCGCGAGGAAGCGTCGTGATCGGATGAACGGCCATCGGACTCAATCCGGCTCAATCGAGCGTGGGGTGCGGTTGGCTCAGTTGCTCTTCGGCGCGGCTCTGGCGGTCGCGATCGACGGCAGCCGCAATTTCGCGGTCCGAGAGAGCGAGAATCCGCCCTGCGAGCAGGGCCGCATTGACGGCTCCGGTCCGGCCGATTGCGACCGTCGCCACAGGCACGCCGCGCGGCATCTGGGCCATCGACAGCAAGGAGTCGAGGCCGTCGGTGGCCCAACCCTTGACGGGTACACCGATCACCGGGATCGGCGTCTTGGCCGCAACCGCGCCCGGCAGCGCTGCCGCGCCGCCAGCGGCGGCGATAATCACCTTGATCCCGCGACCCTGAGCTTCGGCTGCATATTCAGCGGTTTCGTCGGGTGTGCGGTGCGCCGAGAGCACACGTGCTTCCCACGAGATACCCAGCGACTCCAGGGTCGAAGCGGTGTTCTTGATCGTGTCCCAGTCCGAATGCGAACCCATCATCACACCGACCAGCGGTCCGTCCGTCATATGGCAAATTTCCTGTTCTCGGGTGCGTACTTGCCTACGTTTGTTGGTCAAATCACAAGATACCGCTGTGTAATCTGTGGCTATGACGACAACGACGCAGATTCCCACCTATGACCCGTCCGAGATAGAGTCGCGCTGGCGCGAACGCTGGGAGATCGACGGTCTCTACCGCGTCGACAACGACGACCCCCGCCCGCCCTTCTACTTCCTCACCATGCTCCCCTACACCAGTGGCGACCTGCACATCGGTCACTGGTACGCCATGGCGCCTTCGGATGTGGCTGCTCGCTGGCATCGAATGCAGGGCAAGAACGTGTTGTTCCCGCTCGGCTTCGACGCCTTCGGTCTGCCCGCCGAGAATGCGGCGATCACCAACAACATTCACCCCAAGCAGTGGACGTATAGCAACGTCGAGAACATGACGAGTCAGCTCAAGACGATGGGCGCGTCATTCGACTGGAAGCGCGAGTTCGCAACCTCCGATCCCGAATACTACCGCTGGACCCAGTGGTGGTTCCTGAAGTTGTACGAGCACGGCCTGGCCTACCGAGCCGCGGCCGACTGCAACTTCTGCCCCGGTTGCGGCACGGTACTGGCCAACGAGCAGGTGGAACGCAACGACGATGGTCTCGGCGTCTGCGAACGCTGCGAGTCGATCGTCGAGGCGAAGCAGATGGAACAATGGATGTTCCGCACTACCGCCTATGCCGACGAGCTGCTCAGCTTCGACGGAATCGACTATCCCGAACCAATCAAGCTGATGCAGCGCAACTGGATCGGCCGCTCTGAGGGCGCCGAGATTTCCTTCCCGTTAGGCCAGGAAGTTGCCGGACAAGACCGGATCACTGTGTTCACGACGCGTCCCGACACGCTCTTTGGCTGCACGTTCATGGTGCTGGCGCCTGAGCATCCACTGGTCGCCGAGCTAACCACCGACGAGCACCGCGCCGATGTCGAGGCATACATCGAGCAGGCTCGCCGCCAGAACGAGATTGAGCGTCAGTCAACGACCAAGGAAAAGACCGGCGTCTTCATCGGCGCCTACGCCAAGCATCCGTTCACCGGCGAGGACATCCAGATCTGGATCGCCGATTATGTGCTGCTCAGTTACGGCACCGGCGCGGTGATGGGTGTGCCTGCGCACGACGAGCGCGACTTCGCCTTCGCCAGCGAGCGCGGGATCCCGATTCCCGTGGTCATTGCCCCGCCTGACTGGGACGGCAACGACCTGTCCGAGGCCTACACCGGTCCAGGTCCGATGGTGAACTCGGGCGAGTTCGACGGCACCGACTGGCAAGCGGGCAAACTGGCAGTGGCCGACGCACTGGACGAGAAGGGTCTCGGCGGACGCACGGTCTCTTACCGTCTGCGCGACTGGTTGATCTCACGTCAGCGTTACTGGGGCGCGCCGATTCCGATGGTGTACTGCGACTCCTGCGGCATCGTCCCGGTGCCTGAGGACGAACTGCCGGTCTTGCTTCCTGATGACGCCGAGTTCCTGCCCACAGGCGCGTCGCCGCTGGAGCGGCACGAGGAATTCGTCAACACCGATTGTCCGCAGTGCGACGAAGCGGCGCGTCGCGAGACCGACACCATGGACACCTTCATGTGCTCCAACTGGTACATGTACCGCTACGTCGATCCTCACAATCACCACGCGGCAATCGGCCGCGAAGTGGCGAGTCAGTGGCTGCCAATCGACACCTACACCGGCGGCGCTGAACACGCCGTGATGCACCTCTTCTACGCGCGATTCTTCGCCAAGGCGGCCCGTGACATGGGCATCCTCGAGATCGACGAACCGTTCAAGCATCTCTTCAACCAGGGCACGATCACCAAAGACGGCTTCAAGATGTCGAAGTCGCGCGGCAACGTGGTCAACCCCGACGACTGGGTTGGCAAGTTCGGCGCTGACACTGTCCGCCTCTACCTGATGTTCCTCGGTCCCTGGGAAGCCGGCGGCGACTGGGACGACAGCGGCATCTCGGGACAATGGCGCTGGCTCAATCGCGTCTGGAATCTCGTCCTCGGCGATGTCGAGACCGGCGGTGATTCGGCTGGCGCGATCCGTCGGGCGACGCATGCCATGATCGGCAAGGTCACGCAAGACATCGAGCGGTTCCGATTCAACACCATGATCGCGGCAATGATGGAGTTCACCAACGAGCTGCAGAGTATCCGCGAACAGGGTCCTGTTGACGCTGAGGCCTGGCGAGAGGCGGTTGAATCGCTCCTGCTCTGCCTGGCGCCGTCCGCGCCGCACGTGACCGAAGAACTCTGGCATCAGCTCGGCCGCGACGGATCGATCCACGAACAGTCATGGCCCGAGTTCGACGAGAGCCTGGCTCAAGCTGAGACCGTGACCGTCGTCGTCCAGGTCAATGGCAAGCTGCGAGAAAAGCTGGCCCTGTCCCCCGGCGCATCGCAAGACGACGCCGAGACAGCCGCGCGAGCGTCGGCCCGCGTCACGGATCAACTGGATGGCAAGACCCTACGTCGTGTGATCTGGGTCCCAGACAAGCTGCTCAACTTCGTCGCTAACTGACGACTTACACCGCTGCTTCTCGAGCCCAGATACACTGAGCCCGAGGAGTCGGCGATGCCGTTGCAAACCATCCGAGCCCGCTATGCAAACGGAGTGCTCACTCCGTTGGAGCCGCTTGACCTGTCAGAGGGCTGCGAGGTCACCGTTGATGTGGCGGTTGACAGCGACTCTGGCAGCACGGGTACGCCCGCACATGATGGCAAGCCCCAGCTCCTCGAGATCATCGATGAAGTTGCTCGCGAGTTTCCGAACGCCTTCGCCGACATGCCACACGACGGGGCGAAACACTACAAGCATTATCTGTACGGGCATCCGAGGGACGAGGACTGATGCCCACCGCGTTCGCGGACGCTGGCTTCTGGATCGCGCTGCTCGACGATGAGGATCCCCTCAATGCCCGTGCGACAGAATTGACCGTTCGGCAGCCTCCGCTGAGCATCGTGACATCAGAGATGGTCCTGGTCGAAGTCTTCAATCACTTCAGCCGGTCGGGAGCGCAAGGCCGATTGGCGGTCAACAGCTTTGTCGAGAAGCTCATCGCGGCCGATGAGGTTGAGGTCGTGCAGCAATCGTCAGAGCAATTCCGGATGGCGGCCAAACGCTACGCAGACCGACCGGACCAACGCTGGAGTCTAACTGACTGCGCCAGCTTCCTCTTCATGGAAACGCAGGGCATCGAACAGGCTCTCGCCTACGACCGCGACTTCATCCAAGCCGGCTTCAACGCTCTCCTCCGAGACGAATCGGACTCCGGCCAATAGTCGTATGGTCCAACTCCATCTCCCCGCCTACGAGGGCCCGCTCGATCTCCTGCTTGAACTGATCGAGTCGCACAAGCTCGATATCTCTGAACTTTCCCTGGCCCAGATCGCAGACCAGTACCTCGCCCAGGTTGCCGCGATGTCACCTCCCGACGGCGAACTCAGTTCAGAGCAGGCCGATGCGCTGGCCGCGTTCATCAGCATTGGGGGCAGGTTGGTGCTGCTCAAGGCTCGGCAACTGTTGCCGCCGAGCCAGGAGGCGCTCGAAGATGACGAGTCCGCCGACGACGCGCGCGAGCTGGTCGAGATGGCGCAGGCATACAAGCGCTATCGCGATGGCATTGCCCAACTCGGTGAACGCGATCGCGAACGACTACGGTCCTTCACGCCGATCGCGCCCCCACAACTTGAACAGATTCTTCCGGTTGGCATGTCCGACAGTCTCACGCTGGAAACGTTGGCGCGCATCGCGCAGGAAGTCCTCGATCGGGCGGCAGAACGACAGGCGCAGGAAGATGAGGCTCACGACGCCGCCATCGAACGGCAACGCATCACCGTCCGCGAGCGAGCTGCCGACCTTCGCGCGCGGCTGTTCAGTAGTCACACGGTCTCGTTCCGTGCCTGGATCTCGACAGCGCAGTCAAGACTGGAGCTGATTGTCTCGTTCATGGCCGTCCTCGAGTTACACAAGTCGCTGGCAATCGAGTTTGAACAGCAAGAAGACTTCTCGGACATCCTGATCACCGAGCTGCCCGATGCGCCAGACTCGGCCTGGGCGGCGGCAGAGGCTACCTCATTGGACGAATGAGCCAGTGAACACTTGACCTGCTGGTACGCTGAGCTTCCAGTTAAGAGCGACCGAGAAGGGCCGAACAAGGTGGTGATCGGGTGGTGACTGAGCTCGCACGCTGGGAACTGCGCCGAGCCGCGCTGGGGAGGCCGACCGCTGTCACGATCGGCGTCTTCGACGGCGTCCACCTCGGGCATCAGACCGTGCTCAAGCATGTGGTCGAAAGCGCCAACAGCCACGGTCTGGCCTCGGCGGCGATCACCTTCCATCCACATCCGCGGCAAGTGCTGCGCCCCGACCTGACGACCGAATACGTGACCTCGCTGGAGGATCGCCTGTCACTGATCATGCGCACAGGACTGGATGGCGTTGCCACCGTTTCATTCACTTCAGAATTCGCATTGACCGACGCAGGCGACTTCGTGCGCATGTTGGTCGAAGAGTTCAATCTCGCCCGGCTGATCATTGGCGAGGATTTCGCGCTCGGTCGCCAGCGTGGCGGCGATCCCGAGACGCTGGCCGCACTAGGCCAAGAACTTGGCTACGAGGTCGAAGTCATCGAGCTGTTGACCAACGACGCGACGACCAAGGTCTCTTCCACCGAGGTTCGCAATGCGCTTGGCGACGGCGATGTCACGCTCGTGAGCGAGTTGCTCGGGCGGCGCTTTGCCTTGCATGGACCGGTGGTGGTGGGATTCGAACGAGGCCGGTCTATCGGCTTTGCCACCGCCAATGTCGCAATCGGCAACGACCGCGCAATTCCGGCACCGGGCGTCTACGCGACCATCGCGCATCTCGAGTCGGGACCAATGCCGTCGGTCACCAACATCGGCATGCGACCGACCTTCGACGACGGTGGCGGACTCTCGATTGAGTGCCACATCATCGACTTCGACAAAGACATCTACGGAACCGACCTGCGTGTCGAGTTCGTCCAGCGCTTGCGTGGCGAGCGCAAGTTCGACGGCATCGATGCGCTGGTCGAACAGATCGGCAAAGACCGCGACACCGCTCGCGAGCTACTGGCCAGCATGTCTATCGGAACAGAGCAATGAGCGACCAAATCCCCACTGAAATCGCCGCAGAAGTCGAGCGTCAACACGCGTTGATCATGCGCGGCACGGCCTATGGCGACGAAGGCACGCGACGGGTGATGGATCGCGAGCTACGCCAACGTCTGACCGAGTCATTGATGGAGAAACGACCGCTGCGCGTCTACCTCGGCGTCGACCCAACTTCGCCGGATCTGCACATCGGTCACTGCGTGACCCTGCGCAAGCTGGCGCTGTTTCAGCAACTGGGACACCAATCGATCCTGCTGATCGGCGACTTCACAGGACTCGTCGGCGATCCCTCGGACAAGGACTCGCTCAGGCCTATGCAAGCGGCAGAGATCCTCAACCGCAACGCCGCAACGTATCGGGAGCAGGCCTACAAGCTGCTCGACCCTGAGCGCACCGAAGTCCGTCGCAACAGCGAGTGGCTAGGCGAGATGTCGTTCGGCGATGTTGTCCACCTCGCCTCGAACTTCACGGTCCAGCAGTTCACCGGCCGTGACACGTTCAAGAATCGGATCGACGGCGGCCAACCTGTCTATGTCCACGAGTTCATGTACGGCTTGATGCAGGGCTATGACGCCGTCGCGCTTAAGGCCGACATCCAGCTCGGTGGCACCGACCAGACATTCAACATCATGTGCGGTCGCACGCTGCAGGAGCGCCAGGAGCAACACGCGCAGATCGCCGTGCTCACGCCAATCCTCGTCGGCACCGACGGCAAGCAGCGCATGTCCAAAAGCACCGGCAACTACATCGGCATCGACGAACCGGCCAACAGCCAGTACGGCAAAGCGATGTCAATCCCCGACGATGTGATCGTGCGCTTCTTCGACTACGGCACAAACCTCGCCGACGACGAGGTCGACCAGATCGAAGCCGGTCTCAAGTCGGGCGCGCTCAAACCCATGGACGCAAAACGCCACCTCGCACGAGCCATCGTCTCAGAATGGCACGGAGAAGAAGAGGCGATCGCAGCCGAAGAGCGTTGGACCCGGACGTTCTCGCAGCGCAGCGTCCCCGAAGACATCCCGGAGGCCGCTATCGACTTCGCCGGCGCCGACCAACTCGAAGTCTCGCTGCCGATCTTCCTCCACGAAATCGGCGCTGCAGCAAGTCGCGCGGAGGCAAAGCGACTTGTCACCCAAGGAGCTGTCCGTATCGACGACGAAGTAGTCAAAGAACAGGCAGTTGAGATTCGCAGCGGTGCGGTGCTGCGAGTCGGCCGTCGCAAGTGGTACCGGATTGTCGCTTCCTAGCCGGCGACAGTAGGGCTCCTGTAAGGGCGGCCCTTATGGACGCCCGCCGAGTATCCTGAACGCATGGGGACCTTTAGGTACACCGTCGAGATTTCGGACTTGGACCGACGGCACACTGAGACCATCGACGCCTTTGTTGATACGGGGGCTGCCTTCACGGCGTTGCCAGCCAGTTTCCTGCAATCGCTTGGGGTTCGCCCGATCGGTCAGCGCCGCCTTCTGCTTGCAGATGGCACTCAGGTCGACATGGACTACGGTCGCGCTTGGGCCACGATCGACGGTGAAAGCGAAATCACGATCGTCGTCTTTGGTCAGGACAACGGTCCAGCGTTGCTAGGTGCGTACACGCTTGAAGGTCTCTCACTCGCAGTGGATCCGGTCGGACATCGCCTAATCTCGACGGCCATGATTATGTACTAGGCGGTTCGACCGTTAGCCTCCGACCACAACCATCGGAGGCTTCCAAATGACCGTCACCCTAGATTGGCTCGGCTGCGCGACTTTCAGACTTCAGGTCGATGACACCGTGATCATGCTCGACGCGTACATCGACCGCGTCCCTTCTGCTCCTGACGTCGGACTCACTGCTGCCGACATCTCCCGCGCCGACGCAGTCCTCGTCGGACATTCACACTTCGACCACATCGCCGGTGCTGAGGTCATCGCCGCCAATACCGGCGCTCCCGTGATTGGCTCCAATGAGTCGGCGCGTGTCCTGATTGAGGCCGGCATCTCCGAGGACCTACTGCTCCGCTCCCAGGGCGGGGAGCGCCACCGCATCTCGAAAGACATCACCATCGAGGTGTTCCCCAGCCTGCATTCGTGCATCTGGACGCAGGGTTCGTGGGATCCGGGCAAAGTCGTCCTCGGCCAATACGGACTGACTGAGGAGGAGCGCTGGGGCAATCGACGCACGATCGACATCGGCGGTTCGCTCGGCGAGCGCTCGCAAGACCTTGGCGATGAGGTCCAGGCCCAGATGGTCGATCACGTCGCCACCTGCCTCGGCTCCAACGACACCGGCGGCGCGCTGGCCTACCTGATCGACACGCCCTACGGCTCGATCTTCTATCACGACACCTCGGGCTGCTGGACCGGCGTGGTGCAGAACATGCGACCAGACGTCGCAATCGTCGCCATGGCCGGGCGGCCCAACATCGACGGCGAACCGATCCAGGGATCGCTGGCCCAGTTCGTCGGACGCATGTCTGACATGCTGCGAGCGCCGAGAATCGTGCTCGGCCATCACGACGACTGGATGCCGCCGATGACGCACGACATGACCGGCCCTGATTCCCTCGCACCAGTCAAGAACGAGCTTAACCACGTCGCGCCCCGCTCTGAGCTGCTCGACATTCCGCTCGGCGGACGGATCGGGCTCTACTGATGGCCACCAGAACTCCCAAATTCGGTCTGATCTACGACTTCCGCAATCCGCCCCAATGGCGCAAGCCCTGGGCCGAGTTCTACGACGAGATCCTGGACGAAATCGTCTACGCCGAGGAGCTGGGCTACGACCACATCTGGATCACCGAGCACCACTTCATCGACGACGGATACACGCCATCCGTGCTGCCCATCGCTGCAGCAATCGCGCGTCTGACCAAACGAGTCAGAATCGGCACCTGGGTCCTGCTGCTGCCCTTGCACAACGCGATCCGTGTCGCCGAGGATGCCGCCACCGTGGACATCCTTTCCAACGGACGCCTCGATGTCGGCGTCGGGCTCGGCTACAAGATCGAGGAGTTCGAGGCCTTCGGCGTCAACCGCCGACATCGCGCGAGCATCATGGACGAATCGCTCGAGATCATCACTCGCACGATGGCCGGCGAATCGGTCACGCTCGACGGTCGACATTACCAGGTCAAGGACGTGAAGATCACCCCGCCGCCGATCCAGCAGCCGTTCCCGCTCTGGGTCGGCGCGCGCTCCGAGGCTGCCGCCCGCCGCGCGGCCCGATTCAAGGCCAACCTGATGATCGTCGCCGACCGCCCGGTCTACGAGGCCTGGGCCAACGCGCTACGCGAGCAGGGCGACGATCCGTCCGAGTTTGAAGTGCTGCTCTCCGCCGGTGGCTACGTCTCCGACAATCCCGAAGCGCTCTGGGAAGAGCTGAAACCGCACCAGCGCTACCTCCGCGACACCTACGGCAAGTGGTACAGCGACGCCTCCGACCTCGGCGAGCAGGACCCGCTCGGTCAGTTCCTCAACGACACCGACGAGGATCTACGCGCGCGCTTCGTCGCCGGCACCCCGGACGATGTCGCGGCGGCCATCGAGCGCACCCTGGATTGGATCCCCGCCGATCACATCATCACCTCACCGGTGCCACCGGGCGCATCACGTGAGTTGGCGAGGCGCAGCATCGAGCTGTTTGCTCAAGAGGTGATGCCCAGATTTCGCTAGCGGGGGTCGGTAGAATGTGCCAAACTCAATCGACGCGACCATTCATGGGGAGGCCAAGATGAAAGTCAAGATCGACACCAGCCTCTGCGAGGGCCACGCCAAGTGCATGGAAGCCACCGAGGTCGTATTCGAAGTCCGAGACGACGATCTCTCCCACGTCCTCGTGGATGAGGTCCCCGCCGAAGAAGAAGCAAACGTCGCCAGAGCCGTCAGAACCTGCCCAAGAGCGGCAATCTCCATCGAGGACTAGCGCCCACCATCCGCCTCCACACCTCTCCCTCACGTGCGGGAATGGACGCCGATGATCTTCCCATCTCCCCCCATGCGGGGGGAGATACCGAAAGCCTTCCTTCGTCTTGAACTGGGAGGGAGGTCCCCCCAGCCTGCCAACGACAAACTGGAAGTCACCCAAGCCCCTACGCAGGAGACCTACACCAAAATCGCCCACCAGCCGGTTCTGGCCCCTCTCCCTCTGGAGATTGGCGCATAACTCAGCTTTCCGTCCCCGCGCCCAAGCGGGGACTCAATTCAGTCGGGCAGCACATCCACAGATCGGTACCTGTTGACCAGATCTAGGGCCTGTTCACATCGATGGCAGCAGATCGTAGATCAGCGCCAGGTAGATTCCGCTGAGGAAGATCACGTCGAGTTTGTCATAGCGGGTGGCGATTCGTCGGAAGCGCTTGAGCCGTCCGAAGA
>MPNM01000020.1 GCA_002239025.1 Chloroflexi bacterium bin125
GTGCTGACCGGGTCAATGTGTCGGCATCCGAGAACTCCGAGCCGTGATGAGCGGCCTCCCGACGATCCCGATCGCGCGACACATGTGAATGCGACGCTCACTCCCCTACAGGACCTCCCGACGCGGCCAGGGAAGGCGCGTACGGCGGAGCGGCCGGGGGTCAGCGAGCGGACCTTGCGTCGCACGCTGGAGTCCGAGCACCTGAGCTGGCGGATGACCTCGCCCTTGCTGCGCGAGCAGAACGAGCTGAGTGACCAACGACGGTTGGCCAGGGAGGCGCGGCTGGAGTCGCTGGTCGATCAGGTGCAACAGTTGGAGCGTCGGCTGGGCGAGTTCGAGCAGGTCACCGGGGAGCTGCTGGACGAACCGGGCGAGCGAGTGGCTGCGGCGGCGCAGCATGCGGCAGAGGCCAAGGAGCAGGTAGCGTTGGGTGCTTTGGCGGTGGACAGGCCGGGAACTGCGACGACGGTCGTTGCCCCGCGTCGAGTCAAGGTCTAACCGGAACGGCTTCTCAAGCTGGTCACGGTCGAGCCCGCCGAGGACGACGCGGCGGTCTATCGCGAGGCCTTGCCGCACATCGCCGAGTGGCGGCGGTGTCCCGTCGCGAGGAAGGCTGCGCCCCACACCTATGCCTGGCTGCAGAGCGAGGATGCCGAAGCGCGGATGCTGCAACTGGAGATCGAGCTGATTGTGGAGCGCGAGTTGACCTTGCCGCCGGGCGAGCTGCCTTTGGCTCGGGACCAGCGACGCCGGGAGCTACGGCGACGCAACCAGCGGCTCGGCACGGCGCGTTCGGCATTGCGGCGCAGGCGCTGGCGACGGCGGCTGGTGCGAGGGCTGAGCCTAGGGTTGCTGGGTGGCTGAGGACAGGAGACGGCGCCCCGCTCGACCGGTTTGAGAAGGAATCCCTTGGCTTCCGGGGTTTGATGCCGATCGGCCGGCTATCGTCGAGTGAGCCGGGGCCGGGGCGATTTACGCCAGCCGGGTCACTGTGTCGGCATGCAAGAACTTAGCTGCGGATTGAGCAGCGTTGCAATCTTCCCGTTCGATCGGCACATGTCGGAGAACTCATCTCCCTGCCGTTCCTTCAGGTGCGGTGCGCGACACTCGGACCGAAAGCGAATGGGGCGCCGGCTCAAGCGAGAGCTCCGCCTCTATCGGCCATCCGGCCGCCGCGGTCGACCACTCCGGCATTGTCACCGCCATGCCCACCTCGCCGCGAGTCAACTCTTGCAGCCATTGCCAGTCGAGGCCAGCGGCGACCCCTTCCGGCGCATTTACCAGCGGTCCGATGGTGAAGAGGTCATGGCCCCACCCCAAAATGAGGTTGAAGACTTCTGATACCAACGGATCTCCTCCCTGCGAGGATGCCATTGTGAGAATGGCGGAAGTGGCATTGGCTTCAATTGGGTCCTGGAACCAGCCGAGCACCGACCCAGTGCGCTCCGCATTCCTTGGCGGCAGGTCGTATCCGGTCACCTGATACGACCACACCTCAGCCTCACCGAACCAGCGGATTGAATCGTCCAAGCATTGAATCAACGGCGGGACGGCCACCGCCGGGTCCGTAGGTGGTCCTCCGTCGTCAAGCCTGGGTAGAGCCGCAGGAACCGCCTGCGACCGAGCCCAGCCCGGCGGCGGAGGGTTATCGGGGACATCCGCATACGTAGGGGGATTGACCCCGAGCCCGACCTGGGCAAAGCCGATTCGCTGTGGTTCTTTGTGGTAAGTCAGCTCCGCCTCTTCAACCTTCCACAGGCGAGATGTCGTCTCTCCGTCAACCCTGGCAGACCATCCCATAAGTACCGAACGAGTGCGAAAGGCGCCCCATAGGTAACCATCCAGTTCGTTATCGGATGGATCATCAGGGTCGGGAGCCACACGCTCGGGAGTCGGGATGAGGCGCCCGAATGCGTCAGCTAACAGCGTTGGATACATGTTGGGCGCCTTCCCTTGGTCGTTTCTGAGCGGCCCCATCGGCGAGGATCGCACAAGAAGTAAATGAACTCACGGTGAGGCCGGCTGGTTTAGGAACGCGACTGGCCGACCGCCCCGCCGATCAAGCGGACGCTGCCCGCGACGATCACCGAGAACACGAAGACGATCAGCACGTGGCAGCCAGACCAGACAAGTCCACGAGCTAGTGCAAACACTGTGGTCGCCCGCAGCCATGTCTCGAATGTGGTCAAGCAGGTTCACTTGCTAATCGAGGAGCCCGCGCCGCTTGGCCTCGTCCACCAACTCTTCGTATCCACGCGGATCGTCCTGACTGAGGCCGAGGTCCGCCCGGAGTGCTGCAGTAATGATCTGCTCGATATGGTCGTCGCGCTCTTGCACTTCCTCGGGCGTGGCGTTGGTGTCCAGGCGGAAGAGATTCATGGCAACCTCTTCCATCTCGTCGAAGGTGTTCGGACCGTCCTCAGCTGGTTTCCGCCGCTGGAGCATTCGCCTGAGACCCATCGGCGTCATCTTCCATTATCTGTCAGACTGTTTCACGGCACTATGCGGGATCGTTGCGGCACGTGCAACCATGCCGAGCGACAAACTACAAGACCAACATGGACGTCTCTCGCACCTTGACCGCACCGGACGGTTCCTGCGCTCCGACGCTAGATATTCCTTTGATCGCTGGTGCTGGGCCTTGCTCTTCGTAGTCAGCATCCGATATTTCATCTTGACAACGCTGGTCAGCCTGGTGCAGATCGGTCAGCATGGATCACCGAAGGCGATTGAGGTCAAGGCGCCGCAATCCTGGAGATAGAAAGTCGGTTGCGTTCTGATTCCCGACCGCGTAACAGGGACACTTGACCCGCACCGCGATTGTCCTCAGGGTGCTGACTGACGCGAGGGCCGCTGATTCCCCGAGTCAACACCCGCTCGATCGCCCGCCGTCCGCCCTCGCGCTCCAACACTGCCATGTACGAAGTCATCGCCCTGATCGCAATCGCAAGATGGTCAGCGCGGCGGGCGCAACCGGGCCCGCGACCCCCGTTCGAGCTAGGGGCAGGCCTCCAAGGGTGAGCGCCTCAGTCGCGAGACGCACGCCTCGACCACCGACCCGGAGGCGCGGCTCTACCGCAAGAGCAAGCAGCAAGGCGCGCAGCTCTGCTATCTCGGCCATGTGCTCAGCGAAACCGGAACGGCCTGGTGGTCGATGGCGATCTGACCGAGGCAGACCCCTGGGCCAGCCAGGGGCAGGCGCCTACGCCGAACGGGACGCCGACCTGTCGATGCTCAAACGCAGCAGCCTGTCCCGCACTTGATGCGGGGTCAGGGGGTCGGGCCAATCTGGGCGCGGAACGGGCCAACGGCACGCGCGACTTCGTCTGGGACCTGCGCGCGCTGGGGGTGACGACCTAAAACCTGCCCCCAGCTTGAACGGGGGTCGCTCAGAACGAACAAGGCCGGCGCACCGCGATCGACCGGCGAACGACCAGACCTCCGGGCTACGCGCGGAGTCAGCACCGTCGCAAGATCGTCGAAGAGGTCTTCGGCTCGATCAAGACGGTTGGTGCCGGCGGCAAGCTGCACTACCTCGGCCAGGCCCGCAACCAGGCCCGCAACAAGCTCTGGTTCGAGTGACCGCCGCCGCTTGCAACCTCACCCGCCTCGCCGACATCGAGGCGGCCGCTGCGTAGCTGTACGGCGCGGCCGGGCCTCAAGCATCAGATGCAACACTCGAGATCCCGCCCGTTCACTTGCTGGACCTGCGCGCGATCTCTGCTTGACGTGCGTCCACTCGTCGGCGATGGCCAGCATGACACCTGCAATCCGTCGTTCAGTAGCCTGCTAGGGAACCATCCGATCATCCGCAGCGTCTTGTTGGTATGCGGACACTTACCACTTGGAGCCTCACCCTCGCCACACTGTTTGCGCTATTGGTCACGGTCTCGGCTTGCGCGAGCGACCAACCGCCCGTCGCACCGACCTCGGCGATGCCCGCAGAGCAATCCACTGACGACAGCGAACCGCGCGACGCTCCCGTTGTCGCCGAGGCTCAGCCAGAAGCGCCGGATGCAGACTCATCCGCATCCGAAGCGACCGCCGAGCCTCAGTCAATTCCGTCCGACGACCCGACGCGAGTCAGTGGTGTGCAGATCATGAGGCTCACGGCGGCTGCCGATCTGTTCCGATGGCCAAGCGACGATTGGCTGCCCGAACGACGTGTCGGACCGCGCACCTTGCTGATGACGGACGGCTATCACGAGCTGGTCAACGGGACGATCTGGCTCCGCCTCGATCTCAACAATGACCAAGTGGGGTGGATGCGACTCAGCGACTCGCCGCTGACCCGAGCACAAGCTCAGCAGCTGCCAGCAGTCGACGCGCCGCCGCTGCCAGCGATCGATTTGACGACCAAGGCTGGAGAGACGGTCACCGTGACGTTGCTCGGCCAGCTGCCGAATCGCCATCGCGTGGCGCTGCAACCACCAGGCAGCGCGGCTGAGCCAGTGTGGGTCGAGCGTCGAATGTTACCGCGCGACGCCCCGATTGACGCGCTGCCCACATACGTCGGTCCGCTCTTCGGTGAGTGGTCCGAGACTGAGCGCTTCGCGTCCCCTGCCTTCGTGGTCGTGGCCCAACCCGGCCTCACGCTCTACGCGAGACCAGAGGGGCCGCCAATGGACCACGGCGTCGCCTGGGGAGAGTATCCCGTGCTGGGTCGCTCGATAGATGGCGCATGGATTGCACTATTGGTCGACCAGTTGGTGCCGCCCGTGGTCTGGATACCCCTCGAGCGGGTCGATCTCCCAATCGACCCCAATGACATCCCCATCATGCTCAGCTCCGGCTTTCAGATCTTCCAGCTCTCAGACGAGGGCGGTCTCACCACGCTCATCCAATCGGAGGAGCCGGACGCGTGGCGATGGGTCGATGCGGCAACCCTGTTGGTCTTTCGCTCTGGGTCCGGAACCTCCCTCTTGGATCTCGCCACCGGTGAAGAGCGTTGGGTCACGGAGCACAATGTGTACGACGTTTCACCCGACGGCGCCTACGCCCTCAGGACGTTCATCCCCGAATCGGACGGCACAGGCGGCGCGAGCAATGACCAACGAGTCATGCTGGTTTCGCTGGAGAACGGCGACACGCAGCAGTTCGAAGGTGTGTATCGACCCCTGGGGCGCTGCGGCAGCCACGGCGGTCCAGTGACGCTCCTGCGCTGGTCACCCGACTCTCGATGGTTGCTCAGTATGGTTCATCCCGATGAGGAGGGCGAGCGGAGTCGCACATTCGCGCTCTCGGTGCTCGGCGTACAGATCGAAATCTTGAAGCCGGACGAAGACCACTATCTGTACGACTGGCGCTCGCTCTACGACCTCGAGCAAGCGGGGGTCGAGTTCCGCTACGTCAACAGTGCCGGAGAACAGGTCGAACGCCCATGGTCGGTGGGAATGCTCGCGGCAAGTGTGCAACCTGAGACGCCGGCGGTGGAACTCCCTGACGGCTGGTGGTCTGGGACGGCGACCAGCGAAGGGCCTTTCACTCTGGCACGCCGTTCGAGTAGCACAGAAGCGGTTGGCGCTGATGGCTTCGCCACGCTCCCGTCGAATCATGGCGGTTGGAGTCTGAACGAGTTCGGGTTGTTCGACTCCGACGGCAATCTGCTGCATTCGTTCCGTAGCTTCGGGATTGGCTGTGGAACGCTGGGCAGTCGTGTCGAGCTCTCGCCTGATGGCCGCACGCTCGTCATCGGCACGAAGTGGCTGAGCTGCGCCTAGCGACCGCAATCGCGTGATTGCCCGTCGGGCTAGATTGGACTCGATTGCCCTGCGTTGGGTCTGAGCGCCGTGGGAATGTGCATGGGTCTGCTTGATCGGGCGAAGCAGCGGGCGGGGTCGCTGATTGGCGATGCCAACGCGCGTGAAGTGAAGCGCCTCTCGGGCGCCACTGAGGCCGTCACAGGGTGGGAGCCCACGCTCGAGCGTATGACTGACGACGAGCTGTATATCGCCAGGAATTATTGACCACTTCGCCAGGGTCGTGACCAGATCGCCAGGCGCGACACCAGGTCAGCTGCCGGTCAGACGACGATCGCTGCTCCTCTCGGTTGCAGCAATGATCGCGATCCCGGCGACCAACATGGCTCAATGCCTGGCCAAGCGGCCTACAGACCCTGGTGATCTTGCGACTTGGTGGCTCATTGATCTTGGCGATTTACACTCAGACAGCTGCGCTGGCAACTGCCCCTGACCTGGTCCCTGCACTGGCTGCTACGGGTGCTGAAAGTGGGGCTGTGGGGCAGGCCGGGCGAGCGCTGACTGCTGAGCACAACGGTGTTGCGATCCCTTCGCGAACCCTCCACGTCTCTGGATGGTCAAGGCGCAAGGGGGAGAAGAGCGGATGAAGTTCGTCAGCAGGGCAACGCCGGTGACGGGTGAGGCCAGACCCCCTGCCCTGAGCGGCTGGAAAAACAATGAGGACATCAAGTAGGCCCAGCGTCGGGCCCAATCCCGCCGTCGTTGCAGTTCGAACGCGGAAGATCAGACACGCTGGCTGCGTAACGTGGCGGCTGGCCAGAGCGCTCATCTTACGCGCCAATCGTCCCGCCCAAGTCGAATTGCCGCCGACCCCGGGCCTACGACACGCGCCGCTACCGCCGAGGCACGAGATCGAGCGCCTTTTCGGAAGGCTCAAGCGCTTCCGACGAATCGCCCCCGCTACGACAAACTCGACATCATATCCCTCAGCGGGATCTACTTCGCGGTGATCCACGACCTGCTGCCATCGATGTGAACAGGGCCTAGCCAGCGGGTCTCGATCAGAGTGTGCACGCACATTCCAGACTTCGACAACGGCGTCAGCGTCGGGTTGCGAGGGATACGCACCGCGATATTCTGGATATGCAGAGATGCACACCCGCGAGGATGCTGTCATGACCCTCCAACGCCCTGCCGAAGAAGTCGCCCGCCTCGGCGATGAGATCTACGAACGCGACATTCGCGCCCAGGTCGAAGCCAACCATCACGGCGAATTCGTAGCCATCGACGTGGAGAGCGGCTCTTGGGGACTCTCCACCGACTTACGGAGCGCGCGCGAGCAACTGCGCTCGCTTCAACCGGACGCGCACGATGTGTGGCTGCTTCGCGTTGGTCACCGCACGTTGCATCACATCGGTGGACGGCACCAGCAGGCGACGCAGTTGTGACGATCACTGGTGTTGTCAACGACAGTCTCGAATCGGTCATCTCGCTCACCGTTCAGGGACCATCTGGAGAAACGCGGTCTATCAACGCGGTCATCGACACTGGCTTCGGAGGATTCCTCACGTTGCCGCCATTGCTCATCGCGGATCTGAACCTGCCGTTCGTCGGCTTGGGAAGAGCCACATTGGGCGATGGCAGCGAGGTCGCGTTCCCGTTCTACGACGTCGCCGTGCTCTGGGACGGCAGCGTACGGCTCGGATTGGCCGATACCGCGGACACAACGCCATTGGTCGGCATGGCGATGTTGCAAAACTACGACTTGCACCTTGAGGTCCGTCATGGCGGCCGTGTGACCATTGAGCAGCTGCCGTGATTGCCGCGATCTCGCCTCTTGCCTATCGGACGGAGAGGGAATGGTTGCCATCCCGCCTACAGATAGGCACGAATGACAACGCGCCTGGCAGATTCTTGTTGGACCATCACATGTTCCTCGGCCTCCATTCCTCCAGGAGAACGCTCCAATGGTCCATTTACTTTGAAAGCAGTTCTCGAAGGTCGCACCTTGTTGAGCCGCAGTGCGCAAACGGACGGCGTGGCACTTGGAGGTCGTCGCTGCGGGCGGCCGATACCATTTGCTCATGCCTAACTTCGAGATCCTAACTCAGCAGTTCGCTTCGCAGTGCGAGGCGAAGTACGCCAACCTCTATGGCGGGCAGGCTGAAGATCAGCTCAAACCGCTGGTTGGCGCTCTGTTGGAGGCGGTCGGCCCTTCTGTCAATCTGGGAGTCGAGTGGCGCTCCGAGGTCCACCCAGACGACGTTGATGGACGCCCAGACATGGGCGTGATTGCCGACAACCTGCTCGTTGGACACATCGAACTCAAGGCTCCCGATGTCGGGGCGCGCCCAGAGCAGTTCACAGGTGCCAACCGGAAGCAGTTTCAGCGATTCTGCGCACTGCCCAATCTGATCTACACCGACGGCACTATGTGGTCGCTGTACCGCAGCGGCGAACGGGTGGACAGAGTCGCGATCGCTGCCGACATCCGCGACGGGGCGCAAGGAATCCTTCCAGACAAGCTGGCAGACTTTCTCGCCCTCCTGATCGACTTTCTGCATTGGAACCCGGTCACCCCGACAAACGCCGCCGCGCTAGCGAAGTTCATCGCGCCGCTCAGCAGGATCCTGCGGGACGAAGTGAGCGCGGCGCTTGGGCGTGGGAACGAACCGATCTCCCAATTGGCGAATGAATGGCGCCAAACCCTCATGCCGGAGGTTAATGACGAGCAATTCGCAGACGCTTATGCACAAACGCTGACTTACGCTCTGCTGCTGGCTCAATTCGAAGGCGCGGAATCGCTCAACCCCTTCGTGGCGGTCCCAACATTGCAGCGAGACCACGCTCTGCTCGCCGCAGCACTGCAGTTGCTCGAAGCTCCCGTAGTGCGCGAAGAGCTGCGCATGCCGATCGAACTGCTGGAACGGGCTATCGGCGCGATTGACGAAACACAGCTCGAATTCACCGGCGGTCACTGGTTGTACTTCTACGAGGATTTCCTGGCCGCCTACGATCCCAAGCTGCGTAAGGATCGCGGGGTCTTTTTCACACCGAACGAAGTCGTCGGATGCCAGGTCCGGCTCGCCGCCGAGCTCTTGCGCACGCGCTTCGGCAAAGCCGATGCATTCGCCGATCAAGCGGTGCATGTGCTTGATCCCGCTGTTGGCACCGGCACTTATCCGCTGGCGATCATCGACCACGCCACTGAGACCATCGCCGAGAAGTACGGCCCGGGCATGGTCGAGGAGCGCATCTCCGACCTCGCCGACCGGCTCGAGGCCTTCGAGATTCTGGTAGGCCCTTACGCCGTTGCCCGTCTCCGGATCACGCAACGCTTGCACGAGGCCGGCGCGACCGCCAAAGCGGCCCGCGTCTATCTGGCCGACACGTTGACCTCGCCAAACACTGCCGAAGAGTTTTCGGCCTCCTTGCTGTCGCAGGCGATGACAGACGACCGCAAGGCTGCCCAGCAGGTTAAGAGCGAACGCAACATCACTGTCTGCATCGGTAATCCGCCCTACGACCGTGGCAAGAAGGGCGAATCCGGCAGCGCGGAAGGGACCGGGAACTGGGTCGTCCACGGCGACGGCACGCCAGATGAGACGCCACTGCTTGAGTCGTTCACGGAACCGGTCAAGGAAGCGGGCGAAGGCGGACAGCTGAAGAACCTGTACAACTCCTACGTTTACTTTTGGCGCTGGGCGATGTGGAAGGTCTTCGAATCGCCCGACCACCAGGGCATCGTTACGTTCATCACGGCGTCGTCCTACCTACGCGGCCCCGCCTTCGCGGGGATGAGACGCGCCATGCGGAGGACGTTCGATGAACTCTGGATTATCGATCTGGAGGGCGACAACCTAGGCGCGCGGAAGACAGATAACGTATTCGCCATTCAGTCCCCGGTGGCTATCGCGATCGGCGTCCACAGCGCGGCGCAACGGCAGGCCGCACCCGCGCGGGTGCGCAAGGCCAAGCTCACCGGCAACTTGAAGGAGAAGCTCGCGAAACTCGACCAGATCGAGTCTTTCTCGGATATCGATTGGCGGGATTGCTCAGACGAGTGGGACGCTCCGTTCTATCCGGTTGGCAAAGGGGCCTACTTTGACTGGCCTTCAGTAAACGACCTCTTTCCCTGGCAGCAGTCCGGCGTGAAGGCAGGACGAACTTGGCCCATCGCCGAGTCTCCCATACTTGCCGAGACTCGATGGAAACGATTGCTTTCATCTGAACAGAGCGAGCGCGTGGGCCTTTTCGTTAATCGCGCGACCGGGCGAAAGGCAGGAGACGAAGTCCGCTCGCTGACCAATCCGGTGAACCACCACACTGCGATCTCTATTGCGGCGGCTGACGAGCCGACTCCTCAGTCGGCGCGATATGGATACCGCTCGTTCGACCGACAGCACATTCTGGCCGATGCCCGTTTGATGGACCGCCCAGGCCCGCCACTGTGGACAGCACACGGGGAGAGGCAAGTCTATCTGGTCAGCTTTCTGACTGAGGTAGTAGGCCGCGGACCCGCGGCGGTTGTTTCGGCTGCGATTCCCGACTTGCACTATCTGCGCGGGAGCTTCGGTGGGCAACACACTATTCCCCTCTACCGCGACACCGACGCAACCTTGCCCAACGTCGCTCACGACCTGCTCGCTCTCCTGGGCGCGTCCGCCGAGGACTTGTTCGCCTACGTCTACGGCATCCTCGCGCAGCCGGCCTACGTGTTGCGGTTCTGGGACGAACTCGAACTGCCGCCGCCGCACGTGCCACTCACCAAAGACGTGGAACTCTTTGCCCACGTCGCGCACCATGGACGCAAACTCATCCAATTGCACACCTACGGCGAACGCTTCGTCCCCGACGGTCAGCACTTAGACCTGAGCGGAACCGCCAGAAACACCAAGGCAGTCTCGCAGAGCGAGTATCCCAACTCGTTCCGCTTCGACAACAAGACCAAGACACTGCACGTCGGCGACGGCGAGTTCGGGCCGGTCGAGCCTGAGGTCTACGGCTACTCCGTTTCGGGCTTGCAGATCGTCAAGTCGTGGCTGGGCTACCGCATGAAGGATCGCAAGGGCAGGAAGTCGTCGCCGTTGGACGACATACGCCCAGAGGTCTGGGCGTTCAGCGAAGAGTTGCTGCAACTGCTCTGGGTGCTAGAGCGGACCATCGCTATGCAGCCGGAGGGCAAGGTGTTGCTGGACAAAGTGTTGGCATCGGATTTGTGGACGGCGGACGAGCTACCAAAGCCAACAGGGGCTGAGCGACGACCACCGAAGGCTCAGCCTGCGGCGACGGAACAGCTCGATCTATTGATATCGACTACAGAGGTGTGAGATTCGACTGACTGGTGGACGGCCGAGTCTCCGTTGTTGTCCTTAGCCAATGACTAGCGTGTCCTATCCCCGAGTTGTGGTGACAGGGGCGGGCCTGCTGAAATGAGCGGTCGGCGAACCCCGACGCTGGTTGCCGAAACGATGGCTGCACAGGTGCCCTCACCTCCCATCTGACTCCGTAGCAGGAGGGGGAACTCAGCCCTTTGCCCTAGCAAAATGGAACTGGAGCAGGCATGACCACTGACATCGAGCAGGCGACCATGCGGTACTCAATCCAGGATGTGATCAAAATTCTGGAAAACGAGCCGGTTCGCCCCGACCACGTCGGCCAGTTCACGGTCGTACAAGTCATGAACCGCGTCTCGATCGCGCATCTCTCGATCGAGCGTGCGCTGAAGTTCCTCATTACACGAGCGGGCCGGCCGCTGACGAAGGAACATCACCTTGGAGATCGTCTTCGCGAACTGGCTCAACATGAACCGAGGTCGGCAGACTTCCTCAATCACGCGTTTCAGGTCGCCGTGCAGCACTATCGTCTCAACCCGAAGGCGGACAACATGGGCCATCTCAAGTCCCTCGAGTCCTACCTCGATGTTGCCGGCTCCGACCGTGCCTTCCAAGACTTGCGCTACTGGGAGCTTCACCAATCGCCCGACGAAGTATTGCTCCGCCGCCTCTATCTCGCACTGCACATAGAACTCCTTTACGCAGTGCTCGAGCTGCTTCGTGGGCGCCCGCCGACCGACACGGTCGCGATTAGGGTCGAACGAGCTGTGAAACAGGCCATGCAGCCCGCTTCCGAACTGGCCTGCTCCTCAGGAACCCCGCAGGAGGACTATGTCCGTTCCTACTTGGCGTGGCGCCGTGGTTTCGCCTCCTGGTGCGACGCACTGGCCGACGCTGTCCGAAGTAAGTTCACCAACGGTGATGGGTTCGCGAACGGCCTGGTCGTAAAGGCCTACCGTGAGCTACTCGAATCCTCCGATCTGGCGGTGTCCTACTTCGCCGGAACGCTGGACGTGCTGCCGAGGCAGCCTCGGGATGTGATCCCGCCAGTTGAGTGGATCGAAACCCCGCCTCAGCAAAGAGGATTCGTCAACGCTCCTTCTGGAGAACCGCTGGGAGAGATCGCACGCCGGTGGGACGGACTTTGGGATATCAGTCCGTTCCTGGAAGGGGCAGTAGGAGTGACTGCCAAGGCGGCGAGTCAGACGGACGCCCAGTGCTACCTGGCTGCGTTGTTCAGCCGAGTCGCCGAAATCACCGTGAATGGTGAGCAGCGACGGCACAGGATCGTGACGGACGAGGTGACGCTTCTCGATTGGAGCCAGGCTCAGTTCGGCCATGCGGATGATCCGCCGACGAAAAACGCTACACAGTCTCACGAGGTCGTGTTCTGGGATGTCGATCATGGCCTCAAAGTCGATAACCGGATCAGCCTCAGGGTACGCAGAGAGATCGAACGGCCGTTGGTTCACGTGCTCGAGGGAGTGGTCACGATGGTCGAGGGACACGTGATCCGTCTTGTCGGAAGTTACGCAGATGAGGTCGATGAACCAGACTCATGTGAGCGGTCACCCTGAGCCAATGCTCACGACCGCTAGCCGATGGGCGCCAAGCGCGGCATCCTTGTCGCTGTTCGCAGCCTTGACGGTCACCGCGTGCGAGGAACCGAGCGCTGATCTGTTCTCGCAGCAAGCTGGACAACAACAGCAGCACTAACAGGAAGTGCCGAAGGCGCATGGGTTTGCTGAGCTCCGGATTCCGCCTGTAGATGTCGACGGACTTCAGACCAATGAACTGATGGAACTGCTGATGCACCGGCGTGCTGGCGGGTCCGCGTGAGACAATTCGCGCTCTGTGGTAGTGGAGCATATGGAGGCGGACGGACCCGGCGAGTACGTGAGGATTCCGGCGGAAGTGAGCCTTAACAAGACGGTTCCGGTGGCGCTGCTGAACGCACTCAGATCACACGGCCTGCCGTCTGCCGCCTACAAGTTTCGTTGGATTGACGAGTGGCGGACCGTCATGTTCGCGCCGCCCCAAGGGACCTGGAGTGGCACCTCCGCCCAAGCCTTGGTGATCGAGATCACACTCAGCGAGTCAACCAGCAGGAGCACACTGGCGACGACGCGGACAATGACGATGCATTTCGGTTCCTCTGGATCGCGCGAGTATCGCAGTGTTGCTGAGCTGCCGTGTTCCGGCGCCTTGAGACGTACCCGGCAAGCCAGCGACAGAGGCTCCGGCGGCTCGCCCTGGAGCTTGGGCTGGTCGGGGAGTTCGGGCTGACTCGCCCCAGGTCGACCTGCCCTGGCCAGAACGACGGCGTGAGCGGGAGCTGCATTGGCGGAGCCGGACATTACGACATTTGAGATCGCCGCCTTCGCTGAATTGGTGACTGCGCTGGATGTTGGGGGACTACTGATCCTTGGACTGTGAGGTCGTGCGGGCGGGAATTGAGCGACCATCGCAACGGGACTCGGAACGTCTTGTAGCGCCGCCATATCTCTTGACAGTTCCGTACCCAAGACGAATGCCAAGCAGGCGAGTTTCGAGCGCAGTGCTGCTCCTTCCCCATGCTTCGGCCAACTGAGCATGGCGGATTCTGTACTCCCCTCTCGATTGGAATGCGACCCACCCAGCGGACACATCTCCCAAACATCGAGTGGACATACGCTTCCTGGCTGGCCGAAGGGGATCCCTGGGTTTGTCGCGAGATTCACAACTACTTTGATTCCACCAATCAGAATGCATCGAGTCTCCGTATCGTGTCCATATGACACAGCACCGACCGCGGAGACACCACAGCGTGCCCAGCTTCTATCTGAAGGGCTTCGCCTTGCCATCCGGAAGCAAGAATGTCTCGTGGCAGATCTCCGCCTACAACCGGGAGACGGGGAAGACCCTCGCGAAGACGTCAATCGCGAATGTTCCCGTCGAAAACGACTTGTACAAGAACTGGGATGTTGATGAAGCTGACGCCTACCACGTGGAAATTGGGCTTGCCAAGCTTGAGTCGCGTGCTGCCGTGGCACTCAAGAATGCGACGGATCATGGGAAAGTGGAAGCAGCCGACATCCCCCTGATTCGTGATTTCCTCGTCTACACCTACGTGCGCACGACGGCTTATCGAAAGCATACGATCAGAGGTGCAGCCGAGTGGATTCCGAGCCGAGGCGTAGAGCAGGTCCGGGCCAAAGGCCCTCCGGCAGGGGCTGGCAAAGAATTCCGGGCTAGTTTTGATCCCTATCTCGATCTCATTGCCTCTGGGGAGGTCCGGATTGAGGAACATCCAAACTTTGGACTGCGAATGCAGTTTCCGCCCCCCGACGGGTTGTTCGATGGCCTAGCCTCAGGCTGGAACTATGTGGTGGTCTACGTGGGGGCGGATCGTCTCGTCACTTCCGACGTTCCGATCGCGCTGTACAGTCTAGCCGCCGATCATTTTGGAGTGATTCACGAGATTGGGCTCGCCAACGCAGACGAGTTGTGGATGCCGCTCGATCCGTCACACGGGCTACTCCTTAGCCGGGATTCTTCGTTGCCTCCTTGGCTTGGCTCCCTGTCTGAGGAAAGGGTGCGAGCCTGGAACAACGCGATTTCGGCTGCAAGTGATCGGTGGACCATCTGGCATCCCGAATCAGCGGCACTCAGATTCGTGGAGCTTCCTGGGATGAACTAACGCGTCATCGCGTCAACTCAACGCGACGCACCCACGTTTGATGGGTGTCTTTCGAGGGGCATATGCGCTGCGCATCAGGCTTGGTGATGTTGCAGGACGCATGTTCGTCGACTGCTATGTCCCCCAGGGTGCCCGATTCTCCGACGGAAGTGCCTGCCATCAACATTGTCGGGGGTCAGCAAATATCTTCGCGCAACGGTTCTGTGAAAAAATGTAGACAACGACTGCAGTTATCCGAGCTGAGCGATGTGCAGGAATGACCTATTGTGCGAAACACTCGACGATCGACCCTGCGCACCCGGTATCAGGGACTGTGGAGCTTCTACCGTTGAGTCGACCCATGCAGCCCAGCTTCGCACTAACAGGCTGCTGAACTACGGATGATACGCGCCAGACCTGGCTATCTTCGGCGAGTAGGCGCAGGCTGAGCAGCGATCGACTGGAGGTCCTGTAGGTGAGAGGGCGGGATCCGGACCGCAGTTTCGACACCTGAGGCCACGTCGGCGCGGTTCAGCTACGCGGCGGCCGCCTCGATGTTGGCGAGGCGAGTGAGGTTGTATGCCGCGGCGGTCAGTTCGAACCAAAGCTTGTTGTGGGCCCGGCCCAAGTAGCGCAGCTTGCCGCCGGCACCAACCGTCTTGATCCAGCCGAAGACCTCTTCGACGATCTTGCGCCGGCGCTGACTCTGGGCGTAGCCCGGATGCCGGGTTGTTCGGCCATCGATCGCGCTGCGCCGGCCGCGCTCGTTCTGCGCCACATGGGGCGTTACCCCCAGGCTGCGCAGGCCCCAGACGAAGTCCCGCGTGTCGTAGGCCCGGTCGGCGCCCAGCGTGGCCGGCCCCCGGACACTGCGTTCGAGCATCGTCAGGGCGGCGTCCCGTTCGGCGTAGCCGTCGGCCTCGGTCAGTTCGACATCGACCACCAGCCCGTGACGGTTCTCGGTCAGCACATGGCCCAGGTAGCAGAGCCTGGCCTCCTGCTGCTGGCCCTTGCGGTAGAGCCGCGCTTGCGGGTCGGTGGTCGAGGCGTGCGTGTCGCGACTGCGGCGCTCGCCCTTGAAGTCCTGGGGCCGGTTGCGACCGCCGCGCCGAGCATCATCCGGCGGCCACTTATCGCGCGGTCGATAGCTCTTGTGCGAGGCCCAGGCGTCGAGCAGCGTGCCGTCGACCGTGACGTGGTCTGGGGAGAGCAGCCGACGACCTCTGGCTTCCTTAACCACTTCCTTGTGCAGTACCCGGGCCGCGTCTGCCTCCATGAGCCGTTCGCGGTTCTACATGAAGGTCGTCGGATGGAATGGCTCGTCTTCCACCCCGCTTCAGGTGCGGGGCAGGCTGTTCAGGTCCAGGAACCACTTGAACAGCAGGTTGTAGCGCAGCTGCTCGCAGAACTGGCGCTCCGAGCGGATCGTGAGGAAGGGCATCAGGAGACTCGACTTGAGCAGGTGTTCGGGCGGGATCGAGGGCCGCCCGTTGTCCGAGTAGATCTCGTCGAACAGCGGCGACATACGTTGCAAGGCCGAGTCAGCCAGGGGCTTGATCCGCCGCAGCGTGTGGTTCTTCGGGACGAAGCCGTCCGGCGTCAAGCCCAACATCATCGTCGCCTGCCGCTTACTCTCGCCGCGCATCGCAGACCTCCTTCGTCTATCGGTTCAGCATCTCTTTCATGATCTCAAACGTTCATTTTTCAGCAGCCTGCTAGAGCTGTGCAACCTGAACGAGACGGTGCCATTCGAGGTCGATGAGACAGGAGCACTAATCGCGGGTTCACCGAGGGGACCAACGAGCGAATTGATGATGATCGAAATCGCACATCAACTGCTCGGGTGGATGGATGCAGACGGGGGAGACCTGGTCTTCGGCTCCGGCGCGTTGTTCGAGTTGCCAGACAGTAATCGCAGATCTCCCGTCATCGCCTGGGTGAGCGGCTGATGGGGATCAATCTGTTCGACGGGGAATCATGGAGGGTACCGCCAGAATTTGTGGTTGAGATCTGGTCGCTGTCAGGCGACATTGACCGGCTGCATTCGAAGATGGAACTCTGGCTGCGCGACGGAGTGCAGTTGGGCTGGTTGGCGGATCCATTCGATCAGAAAATCTGGGCATAACAGCCCAGCATCGAGCCGGTAGTTCTTGAGTGTCCAGAGGCGATGTCGGACGACGATGTATGAAAATTACATACCAAAGTAACCAGGCCGGTCTGAGAGACTGACCGAGAGAGGAGGCTGAGATGGCGAAAGGACCAGGACGCAGCTACCGGAGGGACATCAGCCTGCCGGAGCTGTTCAAGCGATTCCCCGACGACGAGGCTGCCGATCAGTGGCTGGTGAGGATTCGTTGGCCGAACGGCATCTGCTGTCCACGCGAGGATTGTGGCTCGGACAACGTGCAGATCGGTACGACGCATCATTCGATGCCTTATCGCTGCCGCTCCTGCCGCAAGTTCTTCTCAGTCAAGACCGGCACAGTCATGGCCAACTGGAAGCTCGGCGCCCAGATTTGGGTGTTGGCCCTCTATCTGCTCAACACCAGGATCAAGGGCGTCAGCTCGATGAAGCTGCACCGCGACCTCGGCATCACGCAGATGTCGGACTGGCACCTGATTCACCGGATCCGCGAGGTCTGGAACGACATCAACGAGCTACCCGAGTTCTGGGGTCCGGTTCAGGCGGACGAGACCTGGATTGGTGGGCTGGACAAGAACCGTCATAAGAGTAAGCGCCACGGCCGTGACTGGCGCAAGAAGCGCACTCCGGTCGTCGGCGTGTTCGACGAACGAACCCGCGAGGTCAGCGCCCAGGTTGTCGAACAGGTGGAAGCGCGCTCAGTCGTGGGCGCGGTCAGAGCGCGGATCAGAGCCCCGTTCACCCTGGTCGTCAGTGATGAGAGTCCGGCCTACAACGCCTTCATTCGGCATGAGTGGGTCAACCACTCGATTGGCCAGTACGTCAACGACATGGCCACGACCAACGGGATCGAGTCGTTCTGGGCGGTGTTCAAGCGCGGCTATCACGGCACCTACCACTGGTTCAGCCACAAGCACGCCCAGCGCTACGTGAAAGAGTTCGCCGGTCGGCAGAACTGGCGGGCGATGGACACGGAAGAGATGCTCGAGGCCAGCGTGAGGCCGATGGTCGGTAAGCGGCTGGCCTACGCCGAGCTGATCGCCTGAGCCGTTTGCTTGCCGCCTGATACCATATGTCTATAAGGGAAGCGCAACCATGGCGACGCAGGATGAGTCTCGCCCGGCCACAATCTCAGAGCTGAACAGAGGCTTGGCGCAAGTCAATCAACGTATTGACGACCTGCGCGCTGACATGGACTGGCGCTTTCGCCTGCTGATGTGGGGCATTGCGATTGGTTTTCCCTCTGTCTTGGCAGTGTTGGGAGCCCTGCTCGCTCAAGGAGGATGAACTGATGGCGAAGAAGAAGCGCGACCTGCGCATCCCCTGGCCCAAGCCGAAGCCGATCGAAAAGGCGACGCCCGAGGAGATGGCGTTCGCCCTGCTCAACACCCACCCAAAGCGCGACGACGAGTGGAAGTACTCAAAGGCCGGTGAACGCGAGCCGGCCGAGGTGAGAGAGGACGCATAATGGCAGACCAACCCAGGAAACACGTCGACTTTGTGTCTGACATTGACATCAAGGTCGATCCGCCCAACTCAGAAGGAAACATCAGGGTCACCTTTTCGGTGCCTGGGATGCCTCCTCACGAATACGGAATCACTCCTGCCAAAGCGCAACAGCTTGCGACGGACTTGAACGCGGCAGTCCATTTCGGCGACAAGCAGACCTAATCGAGGATGGCGAGGATTAGCATGGGCACAGTCCAGCGGCCAGATTCTCCCGACGCTTGGATCATCATTCCGGGCGCGTCAGCCGATGCCGGATACAACGCTTCCGGAAACCTTGAGGATGTCACCTTTGGTGAACTGAAGGCCTTCCGAAGAATGTCTGGCGAGCAGAAGCAGAAGTTTCCTCCTGAGGTTCTCGAACAGCTCGAAGTGATGGAGAGGGAAGAACGCGAGGGAATGCAACAGACGATCGAGCGGTTTGCTGGATCGACGCAGCTTGGTCCTTTTGCGGGTTCGGTCGAACCTTTACTGGACTCCGTACAGCGCGATCCACCCATCCCGAGTCTGCTACCTCAGCCCCAGGTGGTTAGTCTGTCTCAAGAGGACTATGCGTTGCTCCTTGAGATTCGCGATGTTTTGGTCGATATACGCTCTTTGCTAGGAGGCAACAGCCAATGACTCTATGGCTGCCTTGTGTTGGTAGGGGCGACAGGAATCGAACCTGTAAGTCACCTGGGATGACAGCGGTTTGACAGACCGCCGCGTTTGCCATTTCGCCACGCCCCCACGAACGACGGGTAGGAAGCGCGGACTTGACAACCCGCGAGTTTAGCTACCCACGCAGCGGCTTGAGTCAGAGCGGAGCTAGGAGTACAATGGGGGTGTCCAGCCTACATTGCAGCGCTTGGCTCTGCTCTGCCGCTGCCGAAGCCCGCGCCTAAGGCGCGGGCTTCGTCATTTCACCAGCCCATGATACCACTGCGCGGCTGCATATCCAGGTGATCAATTGATGCTGACATTGGAGATTGTTGATTCTGTCGATATTGTTGACGATTCCAAGATTGTCAATCCTAATCTCGGCTGCTGAGGATCAACTGAAGCACGCGAACCCCGGCGGCGAAGTCCTGCTGGGGGATCAAGTCCTCCTCGAGGTCATGGGCAAGGTCCTCGGCCATGTAGAGCGCATCCTCGTCGCTCAGTTCGTTGATGTTGATCACTACCAGGTTGGGATTGCCAGACAGATAGGCGCCGCACGACCAGACCGTGCCGGCCAGCAGTTCGGCGTGGAGATGGGAGAATGCCTGTTGTTGTGGCTCAGGCTGGTTCTCTTGTTGGGGCAGAGATGGTTCGGTACCGCAGGTAGCCATCAAGACTGCGAACACGGCGAACACTGCGCCGAAGGCGAGGATGCTGCTCCGGGTCCAACGAGGCTTGTCTGTCTGGCGGTCTGATTCTGGGTCTGTGTTCGACACGGCGGGCGCTCCTGAAGATGGCCGTGTCGAGCGTGAAGGAACAGGTTAGAAGTCAGTTCTGGTGGAGAGGCTGCATAGCGAGGCCCCATTCTTGGCACGGGCTGGGTCCGTTGCCACACGAAGACTGCCCGACGGATACGCCGAGAAGGGGACACAAGACGGCCCCAGCTCTCTTGTTTCGACGTGTCCGTTCGTCTGCAATCCTCGTTTGGCGGACTCACCGTAGAGAGCAGTCCTATATGATATCAAGCAGATGGAAGTGAGGTCAGGCGATGGCCGAAATCCGCACGATGGACCTGGGCGGCCAGCAACGTCGGGTCATCGAAGTCGCCTTCGAGACCGACGAGGAAGAGTGGGCTCGATACAAGCTGCACGATGGCGGGGCTCTTCGCGTAAAGTACCCGGTGTCCAGGATCTGGATTGAGGTTGACGAGGATGGGGAGGTTGTTAAATCCCCTTTTGGTGACCCGTCGGTCTTCGTCGATGGCATGTTGCTGCTTGCTTGGGACACAACCGGAAAGGACCCCACCGATGGCTGAGAAGATCAAAGGCACAGCGCAGAGTACCCAGATCGAGGCGCCGTTCGTCCGGCAGTCAATGAGGCCTGGCGCTCCAACCAAAATCGCAGCGCCGGTCTACGTCAAGCTTGATGAGCAAGGAAACGAGATCGAGCGGCAGGGTTGATGGTAAAGGGCGCGCTGAGATATGGGCTTCAATCTCAAGGGAGCTACCAGCCTGCTTCGGCTGCTCATTGAGCTATGGGAGCACAGGAGGCATCAACGTTGCCGCCACTACGACGTCAGTGAGGTTCGTGTGAATGGCCGCCAAGCATTCGCCCTCACCCTGACCCTGCTGCCAATCGACAGGATCTCGAGCCACTGTACGCGATGCGGCCTCATTTCCACTTACGTCTGGTGGGACGGGTACCGCGAACTGGCTCTCAACCGGCAGGTAGCCGCCGTATCAGAAGTGACTGGCATGGCGTGGCGCAGATTTTCATGAATGTGGTTACTTTCGTAATATTATTCCCAGATGTATTGCCTGCGCTGGAGGTAGATCTGCGACGGATCTGGCGGCCGGCATGAGGCTCAGTCATCCGAGACACCTAGTCCTTCATATCCCTTTCCAGCACTGTGGCTGCCTCTGAATTGTGCAGGGACTTCTGTGGTTAGGAGAATGTGCAATCCTTCTGTCGATATCGACATACAGGGAATAGTAGTCAAGCTGCTGGCTTGTGTCCCACCACAGGCTGCGATTGTTGTTCAGCAGTCGGATCGCTGTTCCAGACTTGGAAATGTATCCGCGCCACTCCAGAAGGCCATCCTCCGCGATCCAACGAACGGCAGCAACGGAGAGGGCTAATCTTGGCTTTGTGTTCAGAGTTTGCCGTAATGACTCTTGAGCTTGCCTCGACAGATAGTCAAGCACTCTATCTACTCGCTGCAGTTCCGTGGTTGTGTCCGTATCCCATCCTTTGCATTCCGATGGGTGTTCCCGGCGGGTTGGTGAGTCCTTGTATCCGCAGCACAGATTCTCTCGCAGGAATTCTTCGTTGACCCGAGTCCAGTAGGCCATGACTCAGCTACCTCTCAGCGCGTGTGATGGACGGTAGCTGATCACTAGGTGGTCGGACAAGGTCAGAGACAGGGATCTCGTGGGCCTTTTCCGCTCCCGCTGGGGCCGTCACTCATCGGTCTGGCGGAGCCTGACGCGGAGATAGTTCATGTCTCGGTTGCCTTTGGTTCGATTACACCAGCCGCAGAGGAGCTGGAGGTTGCTGTCGGTGTGACGGCCGCCCCTTGAACGGGGGGTGATGTGGTCGATTTCGAGGTTCCGCATTCGCATTGGGTCGCCGCAGCCAACGCATTTGCCCTTCTGAGACCGGTAGAGAGACTCGCGAATGTCAGGACTGACCTCGTCAGGTGGTTGGTCGGTACGAGCCGGCACGTCGGTTCGGTGGTGGCCGCCGAACAGCCCGACGCCGGAAGTAGCCACCATACGCTGGTTTACCAGTTCCCATGCGACGTCAGAAATGTCAATACCGATCCAGCGGCGATTGAGTTTCTCTGCCGCGATGCACGCGGTGGCGCACCCGCAGAACGGGTCCAACACGACATCACCCTCGTTGGATGAAGCGGCGATAATGCGCTCGATCAGGGCGAGTGGCTTCTGTGTTGGATAATCGACTCGCTCTCTGTTCTGAGGACCACCCAGGATGCGGATGTCATCCCACCAATCGCGCAACGGCGGTCCCACGCCCGTGTAATAGGACTCGCGCATTCCCTCAGGGATCTTGCCGTCGACCACCGCTTGCCGGTATTTCTCCTCGTCGAAGATCGTTACCATGTTGCGGCTGTGATTGGCATTGTAACCACGCCTCATGGCGCTCTGGTAGGTCGCCATAGGGCCTTCGGTGAAATCGCCGCGTTGGACATTGAAGGTGTTTCCGGCGCTGCGTGCATAGAACAACAGCACATCGTGCTTGGCTTGCCACTTGTTGGCCTTCGAGGGCATTCCGCGATAGCCCCAGATCACCTCGTTACGGAACGACTGCTTGCCGAAGATCGCATCGAGCAGCGACTTGAGGTAGTGGCTTACCGTTGGATCGCAGTGCAGATAGAGCGAGCCTGTCGACTTCAGCACACGGTGCATTTCCAACAGGCGAACGCACATGAACGTGAGGTAGGCCTGCATCGACTCTCCGTAGGCGCGTCCAGCGGCCGTGATTATGGCCCAGACTGCGGGATCGGAGGCTTCGATCTGGGTGACCCACTCTTCCTTCATGTCGTCAAGCGTCCAGACATCGTCGAAGACGGCACCGGCGGCGCTGGAATCGAGTGGAGCTTGCCACTGCTTACCGCTGTTGAATGGAGGATCGAGGTAGATCAGGTCAATGCACTCGCTGTTGATCCCCCGCAGGACGTCTAGATTGTCGCGAGTGAAGATCGTGCGGTTATCGACGTTGAGTTCGGGCATCTCAATCTCCTCGGTTCGTGCCGTTCATTAGCATCACCTCAGTTCTCCATTGGTTTCTCCAAAAGGCTGGCTAGAAGCGCGTCAGGAAACCCCGCCGTTGGATCGCAATCAGCGCGACCGCGATAGTCACCGCGTCCCGCCCCTGTTCGACGTCATGGACGACGCGCCGGTCTGAGTTTCCGTGACGGTGATGAGCGCGCCAAATCGAATCGGCGACGCCATGCACCAGTTGAAGGCCCGCATCTTCGAACTCCGGATGGGGCTTACCCGTCAACGGCCTGGTTCGCTGGAGCCTCGATGAGAAGCGCCCTTGCTGGGAGGCTATGTCACCCAGAACTGTGCCGAGTGTCGCCGTTTCGTTGTCGGGTGATACGTCCTTTCTCAAAGCAGCTTCTAGAGCCTTTACAGTCTCGTCATAGGCCTTCTGCCCATCAGCCTTGCTGCCCCAAGCAGCAGCCCATGCAGTCCTCAGGTGTCGACTGGCAGAGTCACCTGGTTCCGTTGCCTCCTCGAATAGATTTTGCTCGGGCACACTCACTCGCAGAGACAATCCTGGTAACTCTCTATCCACCTTCCACGCTGAACCGCCACGCTCCAGAAGTGTGTCGAGGGTCTGAAACGACTGTTCAATTCCCCCTCCTTGAGATCCAACGAATCCCTCGTTGCCGAATTCGGTGACGAGTTCCTGTTCACTTCGAATTATCCAATCGACCAAATCGATTAGGAGGTCGGGACTCTCCTGCACCGCACCGCGAAGGTCATCGATATCGCGGCATGTCAACCGCAGTTCGACGCAGATTTGTGTCCCCCTCCCAGCAGACCCATCCGCGCCAATCCCAAAAGAGTCGACTCCATTATTGAGACACCACTCGAAGAGTGGCTCAAGGAGGTGAGGGCAAATCTCAAGATCAAGTCCAGACGGTTCGGCTTCTACCATGCCGATCTTGACCCGTGGAGGATCCTGGCGTCTGACTCGAGTACCCAGACTTATTGGGTCGACGACATCTCGTCCCCTAGCCATCTCCTCGCTTCCTTGTCTGCGAAGGTGGCGAAGGGGTTTCGCCCACATACTCAGGTTTCGCCGCAAAGACCATGACATGGGCAATCGCTCTCTTCGGTCAACCAAGACTCAGAAACTTAGGTGTTGCACGACAGTTCCCGGACGGCATTGGTGCGCTGCTCTTCGAGCCACAGTCCCTCTACTTCAATCGTCATGACGGCATTATATGGGCGCCAACAGACCTCTCTTCCTTCGGCCTGTCTCCCCCCGCTCCGCGGTGACAGAGGGTAGTCCTCGTGTATTCCGACTCCAACGCTGGCGGGAGTTGGGCATGGTTTTCCGACGATCGACACTGGAGGGGCTCTGATCCCTCTGCTTGACCCCGTGACCGATGTTGAGGAAGAGCTTCGCTCTCAGTTGCTCGTCTCGACCGTTGAAATGGTGGTTGGTCGGGCTGGGGATCGTCACTCAGGCCGGCGATGTTTGGTCTGGCCTGCTGTGTGATCGAGATGATCGCGACAGCCAACGCACGCTACGACCCGACACGCCTTGGTGTCGAACTTTTACGCGTCTAGCCACGGCAGGCCGAACTGATGATCGTTTCCGGCACTGTTACCTGGTAGATGGCGCCTCCGGTCCGGCGGATCTACTTGCTGAGTTCATTGTCGATGTTCAGTGACTTTGATAGGGGCTAACTGTTTAGCGATTTTGTCACTCCTATGGAGGACGTGACATTGAACCGGCGAGACCAGACGAGGCTCAGATTGCTGAACAGCGTGATATCAGAGGAGGTTTCGGTCGCCGAAGCGACGCAGCTGATGGCGTTCAGCGAACGACAGGTTCGACGCATGCTTGCGGCCTACCGGCGTGACGGCGCCCGTGCATTAGCTCACGGCAACCGCGATCGTCGCCAGAGCAACGCGCTGCCCGAAGGTCTGGAGTCGCACGTCGTGCGGCTCGCGGCAGAGCACTACCCCGGCGCCAATTACTCGCACCTGACCGAGCTGGTGGAGGAGCGGAAAGGGCTCCGGCTGAGCCGCTAGACCGTGCGGCGGGTGCTGCTGCGGGCCGGACTCGCTAGCCCCCGTCGGCGTCGCCTGCCGCGTCACCGGATCCGACGCGAACGGATGCCGCAGGCCGGGATACTGCTGCAACTCCACGATAGCCACCACGCCTGGCAAGAAGAACGGGGACCGCGCTTCGTGCTATTGCTGACCGCGGACGATGCGACCGGCAGGGTCTCGGTCGCGCGGTTCCGTCCAACCGAAGACGCGCGCGGCTACTTCCAGCTCATGGAGCAAGTGATCGGCCGGTTCAGGCTGCGGCTCGCGCTCTACACAGATCGCCACGCCGTCTTCCGGCCGGTAGGTAAATGGTGTGAACTGTCTTGCGCGACGACCCAGTTCGCGCGGGAGATGCGGGAGCTGGGCATCATTCAGATCTTCGCCCGCTAACCGCAGGCCAAAGGCCGTGTTGAGCGTATCGCTGGCACGTTCCAAGACCGACTTGTGACCGAGCTGCGCCTCATGGGCGCGTCCCCGACCAGCGAAGCGCAAACGCTCCTGTACCAGTTCCTGCCGCACTTCAACGCACGCTTCGCCGCAACGGAGGATTGCCGACGATGCACTCCGCTTCCGGCCAGGCGGCAGGGACGGGGTTGCCTTCTTCGTCGTAGGCGAGGATGGCGTCACGGAGTTCGATGTTGTCGAGCGGTTGGAGGACGGGGTCGCGGGGGAAGCCGTAGCCGTGGTCGAGCATCCACTGGATGTGTCCGATCCAGATGGCGACGCCGGCGAGCTCCTTGGCGTAGGGGTTGATCTCGATGCCGAGCACGTTGTGGGGGTCGACGCGGGGGAACTCGCCGGTGATGCGCAGGCGCTCGGCGCCCCAGCGGATGGCCTGCTGCTCGAGGTCCTTGAGCAGTCGGAGGGTGACGTAGAGGAAGTTGCCGGAGCCGCAGGCGGGGTCGAGCACGCGCACGTGGCGGAGGCGATCGAGAAAGCCGCGCCATTCGGCCTCGGCGTTGGTCTCCCATTTGGGCAGGTTGGCGCGGCGCAGGCCCTCGCGGGTGAGCGGGCTGGGCTCGCGGTCCTTCATCAACCCGTTGACGCGTTCCTGCATGGCGGCGAACACGCGGCGCAGCGGGGTCATCACGACGGGGTCGACGACCATGAGGATCTTCTCGCGGTCGGTGTAGTGCGCGCCGAGCTGACCGCGCTTGGCCGGGTCGAGACCGCGCTCGAAGAGGGTTCCGAGGATGGCGGGCTCGACCTGGGACCAGTCGAGGTTGGAGGCTTCGGCGACGGTGCGCAGTTCGTCGCGGGTGAAGCTGAGGGCGGAGTCGACGTCGAAGAGTCCGCCGTTGAACCATTCGATCCGCTGCGTGCCGAAGAACCGTCCTGCTTCTCGGTCCGACATCAGCCGAAACAGATCGGCGAGTCCGTTGGTGAACTCTTCCGGCTCGTCCTAGCGGGAGTCGATCAGATCAGTCATCAGCCTGCGCGGCAGTAGTCCGACATCCTCGGCGAACAGGCAGAACAGGACGCGGTTGAGGAAGTGGGCAACCGCCTTGGGTTCGTGTCCGCGATCCTGCATGGAGCGGGCGAGGTCGGCAAATCGCGAGGCGGCGGCCTGGGTGACTTCGTCGGGAGTCTGGCGCGGCCGCAGCTTGACCGGCTCGATCATCACCGCGCGCAAGATGTCCAGCGCATCCCTCGTTGGGTCGCCGCCGGCTGCCAAGTCGTCGAGGGTGATTTCCTAGACCGCTGGGCCTGTGTTGGTGAAGTTGGTGTGGACCTGGATGCGGTACATGTCGCTGACGAAGATGGCGGGCGGGTTCTCGAGGTCTCCGCGGTAGTCGAGCAGTTGTCGATAGGCGGCGGCCAGGTCGGCGCGGTCGCCCTTGTATTCCCAGCCGTAGTGTCCGCACTTCCAGACGTCGGCCCAGCCTTGACCACCCGTGCTGAGTCGCTTAGCGCTGGCCTCGAAGGTGTATGACTCGCCTAAAGGATCCGCTTCGGCCGGTTTCGGTAGGCCGAATAACTCGCACAAGTCCAGGAAGTGCTGCTGGGAGGAGGCGCGCTCACGCCGGGCGTTGTCCCGCCACTTGGTGGCGAAGTCGGCAGCAGGAAGTCTCTGGAGATTCATAGCCAATGAACCGATACCAGAGTCGCGTTGCGGGTCTCAGTCGCCACGAATGCGGCGCAGCTCCGCCTCCAGTTCGCGGACACGCCGCTGAGATTCGACGCGCGCCGCACGCTCTGCGTCTGCCCGAGCGCGCTCATCTGCAAAGGTCGCGATGTGTCGACCGCTGATCGGGTCGTGCCAGCCGAGCCGTCCGGCCTGCCAGCGGAGGTTGAGGCCGAGCGCTTCGCTGTAGCCCTCTAGGCCGCCGTTGTCGAGCGTCTCGACGGGGATCGGCTCATAGCGCCCGGCAACCAGACGATCGCCCCCTAAGCGCGCCCCGTGAAACTCGCCGGTCTCGTCGAATCGCCAATACTCGCGGATCCCGAAGAATTCGTAGTCGTCGCGCTTGGAGCCGACATCGGTCGGGCCCGTGCTGGCCGAAGCGATCTCAAGCACGAAGTCGGGTGGTTTGCCTTGTTCTGAGATCACATAGCCGTTACTTGAGCGGTAGGACTCGGGATCGACATCGAAGGCGATCAGCAGGTCGGGATAGCGTGCCCGTTCCCGGAAGCTGGTCAGGTCTTGCACGATCCAGCGATCAGCCGTAACCAATAGCGTCTTCGGGTCAGCCCCCTGGTCGATCAGGTGTTGAGACAGGTGGTGCGCGTTGCCCGGTTGGTGCAGATGGTCGTAAGCGGTCACTTCATCGGGCTCCCGCATCGGAATATCGGGCAGCCGCAATCGGCGATAGCCTTCGGTCTGCTTGGCGGTCGTCATGGGTGTCCTCTGCTTGGCATGGTACCGCAGTCAAGCACGGCGGTCTCCGGTTTGGCCGCGCTCGTGTTGCTTCGTCGCCCGCCGCCTGGTCGGTACCCTGAGCACTGACTCCCGGGCGCCGATGCCGGAATGCGCGGACGATCGTCGGCACAGCTAATGGGGTAGTCGCCCACAAGCGCACCTAGGATCCGTGCCTCATCCTCTACAGGGCGACCTCCCAAGAGAAAGTTCGCAGTTCAGTACACGACGGTCCACTTTTTCGGACCGTCACGTACTGAACTGCGAACTGAGTCGCGTGACTGGGCGTTGACCGTGAAGCGGTTCGGGCCGAGGGCCGGACCTTCCTCTGGACGCCGAAAGCGCAACACTTCAGCCTGAGGTCGCCGGGGCACGAGTCCAGGCATAGCCGGAAGGACGGAAAATCACGGCTGGCCTCTTCCAACTACAGCCGAAGAACTCGAAGCATCGCCGCATTGAATATCCCGCCGTCCGGTTCGCGGTCAGAGTCTTCTTCCTGTTCATCCATGACCGCTGTCCTGGCTATCGACACCCTAGAAGCATCGACTCTTTCCGTGCTAAACACGGTTGCCTGGTGTTGGTCCCTGAGGCGAGCAGCGGAATAATCGACCAGTTGGGAGCGAGGTTGAGACCGAAGCCGTCACGTCTGGCTGTCCATCGATCAAAGGTGTGTTTGATGTGGTGGTCAACTGTTGCACACCCAGGTGACCACCTATCTTCCAATTTGCACATTGACAGAAGGGACAAGCACGATGCTGGATCGGCAGCAAGCGGTACAAGCGCTGGGAGAGTTGTTGGCCGCATATTGGTGCCTTGAAGGCTTGGGCGGCGCGGCTCTTCGCGCCCGACGTGGGCTCGAAATGGACCAAGATCGGGATGCCCTGATGGACTGGGATGCGGACGAGCTTGCTGCCGAGCGGCGCGAAGCTCAGACGCAACTGACCAGCTTGCTCGACGACGACGTGAGGTCTGGGCTCGCAGACCTGCTGTTCCGCGTGTCGGCCGTGACTGGCCTGTCCCCTGACGAGACGCAAGTGCAGCAACGACTTGTGAATGACTACGGCCTTGGTGATGTCCTGCGAGTGCGGCCATTGTTGCGCGAAGTGGCCGGCCTGCTGAGGCCACGCAGTATCACCTTCTTGCTTCGTGGGCTGAGGGCCGTGGATGAAGCTGATCACATCTGGCGGCCTTACGATCACTGGAACACGGCGCTGTCCGAGACTGTCTTCAACAAGGAACACTCTGGCCGGTCGGTCTACCTCGATATCGAGCCAGAAATACTTCGGCGGGCGGCTGAGGCGATTTGGCCACCCCTTCACGACGCCGACGATGTCGTGGAGACAGGCCTTCGCCGCACTGTACGTCGCACTTGTGTCGGTCGACATTTCAATGCGCAGCCGAGTCGCAGCAAGGCAGGGAAGGAGAACATCGGCTTCGACACCCACGCTGAGCGAGTGGTCATTTGGCACGGCGAACGTCATGTGGACAACTCTGCATCGGACATACCGCCGCCTTCCATTGCGCTGTTAGCAGCGTGCTCACTCGCCGCAGAACGGATGCGCACAGACAGCGACAAGGCGGCCACTAACTACTACGGTCGTCTCGCAGAAGTGCTTGACCTCACCGAGGAGCGCGCGTCCCACTTGGGAGGCAAGTACCGCGAGCACGCATTGTTGCTCTGGGAGAGCCTGAACGTCTGGTTGCGAGACCTCCATGGTCAGCGGGGATTGCCGACGGCTGTGTCGTTCGGGCACCAGCGATTCGTCAGTTTGCCAATCTCGCAAGCACTGATCCGCGCACAAGAGCGCGATCGCTTGTCTGAATTCTTTGCGCGCTACCAGTTCAATCCCGGTCAGCAAGTGGCCAGAGACGACATGGAGGGGATGCTCGGCCACTGGATTCCCAGTTCGGGCGCGTCAGGATTGCGAGATGTGTGGGGACGTGGCCCGGAAATGCGCCGTCGGATCGCCGACGTTGTCTGCACGGAGCTTGAGCACTGGACAGGTGAAGTATCGGTAGCGGCGTTCACGGGACGGCAGCAGCGATCGCTTCTCGTGGCTGCGACCTGGTACGAGGAACCAGAAGCGGAGTTTGCAGCGTTTCTCTGCGTGCGCTCTTCAGAGTCGGAAAGCCTCAGCGGTGAGTACCGGACTGACAGTGGTAAGGACGTACGAGTCCAACGTGACCCTGATGGCTTGCTGACCCTGAGCTCCGGCGAGGGCGACCCGCTGCGCGAGCGGGCGCTAGTCGAGGCGGCTCTCAAGGGCGGGTTGCATCTCGAACACAAGACACTCGATGTCACGCTCTCACTCGCCCAGCAGCAAGTCATCGTGTTGCTCTTCGACCAACTGCGTCAGGTCTACATCCAGTCAGCGCATGTGGAGCTTGGGCGCGAGATGCTCCTATTGGTGGATGACGCTCTGACAGGCCAAGTGAGACTAGCTCTTGAAGAGTCGGCCGAGGATGGTTTCAGCGTGGCGGCGCCAGAGGTTCACAGTCTGTCAGCACGATGGACGCTGTTCAGCAACGTGCGACTGAATTCGTTGCCGTCTGTCGCGGGCGAAGACCTTCAATCGCTGCGACCGCTATCACGGACCCAAGTAGAGCTCGAAGGCGGCGTTCAACTGACAGATGGACGTTGGCATTCCCAGGCGCCGCCGTCGATCATTGCCGTTGATGGGCACAGCCGATCATTCAATGTGACGCTGCACAGTCAGTCCAACCTGGATGAGAAACCGCGTGATCTCGGCACGCACGCTGGACAGGCCAGTATTGCGTTGGCTAGTCGTGAGCTTGCCGACGGCGACTACCGCATCGTTCTAACTGAGGAAGGCGGGGCCGAGATCACGTCACGCGCGCTCAAGTTGCGTTCAGGCAGTTCGGCGCACCTCGATCCTCCACAGTCATCGAGCGAGGATCTGGCACACCCGGCGACTCCCACGTTTTCACCCCGATCGGCCCTTTCAGCAGGTCAGGTGTGCGAATCAACAGGCGACACACTGCAAGGCGCAGTGTTTGATCATCGTTCAGGCCTTCGGGCAGTGCCCGAGACGAGGCTGCGACCAGCGATGGGAGGCATGGAACCGTTTGAGTCCATCGAGTCTTGGTTGACGCGCGTGGCTGGCGAAGCAACAGATGCCGGTCTGCGAGAAGTTCAAAGTCTGCTGCGTCGGGGGCTGGTAGAACACCGGCAGGGCAAACTTGTCCTCACGGAAGCGGGCAAACGGGACATTGCATCGCGGAACACGGGCAGGAACCGGAAAGATCGTCCAAGTCTGAGTTCGTCGAGGTCTCGAACCCTGAATGTCGATCTCGACCTCATCCTTGACGCACTCTCCGTGATCGGTGCGGGATCCTGGAACGCGTTCCGTCGACTGATCGACCACTCAGATGAGGAGCGCTACAAACCACACGAGGCGCTGCGGACGCTGCGTGCGCTGGGTTACCTGGATGTCGAGGTTAACCATCGGAGCGCAGCGCCTCAGCAGTGGTCGTTGTCGCCGCCTGCATTGCTGGTACTGGCCACGAGAACAAGCGCAGTGTTCACTGGCCGGAGGCCCCCAGAGCTAGTCGAACGGCTCATTGAAGCAGCCAGTGCTGAGGCCGCCGATGTGGTCCAGTCGGAGGCCGATGGTCGCCCCGCTCGAATCCAGCTCGATGCTGAACATTCCGGAGTGCTTCAGAACATCGCGAATGCTGTGGGGATTCCGCTGATCTTCGACCTGCCGCGCCGAATTCTCGAACGGATGCCGACGATCCATGAGATCCTGGTAGCCCAGCCGGAGTTGTTCGTCCCCGACGAATGCACATTCGGGCGGTTCGACCGCGCCTCCAACAGTTGGCGCAGAACCGATGCCTCAGACGGGCGCCTCGCAGGCGGTTATCAGATTCGATTCCCCACGGGAGAACAACGCAACGCCGTTTGGACTGACGGCATCTGGCGAGAGTGCGGCAGTGCCACGGCCAAATATGCCGGTGCAGCCGCAGTCGGTGAGCACATCATGGCGTACGACGAAGAACGGCAAGAGTTGACGTGTCTGTTGGGCGCCAGGCCACCAGGGCTCTTTGAGCGAGCGCTGATTCTGTGCAGCGGAGAGCTTCCACAGACGCCCGGAGATCATCGATGCATCTATGGCAATGTGCCCGACAACGTACACCGTTGGATCGCTGCGAAACTCGGGCCGGCTGGATGGAGGCGATGACGTGACGGAAATGATTGCCCAGCCGAAGTTTGTCTACCAGCGTCTACGGGAGGCGTATCTCCGCTATTACGACACAGCGTTCTGGGTGCGCAATCGGTCAATCCGTGCTGAGCGCCGGCGTCTGCTCGAGGCCGAGAGGGCCATCTTTCAAGAGCCGCTGCTTGAGCCGACCTTGCCGTTCCGCTTGGGAGCGTCAATTGCTGAGGTGTGCGACGCGATCGGGCTCAGTAGAGCCATCGCGGAAACGCTCAAGCGCATGTTCTTTCTGGATCGGCAACCTGATGACTCGTCGTTCCCCCTTTACGAGCACCAGGCGCGGGCGTTTGAGATATCCGCTGGCGGAGCATCCGTGACCAATCCCGTCGTCACTGCGGGCACCGGCTCGGGCAAGACAGAGGCATTTCTGCTGCCTATCTTTGCGCGATTACTCCGCGAGGCGGAGGGCAATGACGTATGGACGCAAGAGACGTCGCATCGGTGGTGGGACTGTGGCGAAGCAGAGCCGTGGCGGCCGGTGCGATCGGAAGATGCGAGCCGCACCGCGGCCGTGCGGGCCCTGATTCTGTATCCGACGAACGCCCTGGTCGAGGATCAGATCACCAGATTGCGACGCGCTGTTTGGGCCGCGCGCGGCGAGGATAAACGCGGTCCGCAGTTTTACTTCGGCCGCTACACGGGCGAGACCATTGGCGGTGCTCGTACTGCTCGCCCTTCGTCGTTGAAGGAACAAGTCGCCAAGCAAGCAGCGCGGGAACTCCAGGAGATGGCCCGAGACGCGCTCCAACTACGCCAGACAGGAATCGACCTGGAAGTCCGCGCCCAGTTCCCCGATCCATCGCGCGGGGAGTTGGTCACGCGATGGGACATGATCGCCACGCCACCGGACATCTTGGTCTCCAACTTCTCGATGTTGAACGTGATGTTGATGCGAAGTCTGGAGGAGCCGATCTGGGAGCAGACCCGGCAGTGGCTTGCTGACGATCCGTCGCACGCGTTCACGCTGGTGATCGATGAACTGCACCAGCAGCGCGGCACGGCTGGGAGCGAGGTCGCACTGCTATTGCGCAACTTGCTGCAGCGCCTGGGACTGGAACCGGATTCGCCTCAATTGCGCTGCATCGGTACGAGCGCGTCGCTCGATGATGACCCTGCGTCCTCGGCGGAGTACATCGAACAGGTCTTTGGCGTTGACCGAGTGCGTTTCGAGGTGATCCCAGGAGTCCAGCAGGAGCTTGATCGCAATAGCCCGCGCCTGGATCGCAGGCGCTACGAGTTGCTCGCCGATCTCGAACGCGCCGAGCATGTCTCCTCGGAGGAGGCTGAGCAGCTGGCAGCGGCAATCGCGGCGGTCTGCGGATCACCAGTGAAGGCCAAGCGACTGAGCGACATCGAACAAGCGCTGTTCGGTTCGCGCGACCCCGACTCGGCGGCGATGGACGGTGTTCTCTCAGTCCTTGCCGCTCGACCGACCGCAGCGGGCGGTATCGGCATCCGGGCGCACATGTTCATCCGCAACGTGGTCGGCATGTGGGCCTGCAGCAATCCTGCGTGCTCGGCAGTTGACGCTGAGTTCCAAGACCCTGAGCGTCGGATTGGCAAACTGTACCTCCGGCCGCGGCCGTCCTGTGCTTGCGGAGGGCGAGTGCTGGAGCTACTGCGCTGCGACCAATGCGGTGAAGAATCGCTGGGCGGGGTCGTAGTCGAGCAGGGCGGAAACGGTACCTACTACCTGGCGACCGACGAGCCTGAGTTCCCATCTCGGCTGCACCCACTCGTACAACAACGCCGCTATCGGAGCTACATGTGGTATCGGCCGTTTCTGCCTGAGACAGAGCTCAAGTCATGGAAGCACGGTGGCGTCGAGCTAGCATTCATGCCGGCGCGGTTGGATCCTGAACTGGGGCTGTTGCGTCGGGCGGACAGACGCCGGACAGACGGGGTGATGTTGAGCGTTGGTGCAGACCCTGAGGGACGGCCGATCCCAGCTCTGCCTGAACAATGTCCGGGTTGCAGCGCCTCGAGGCGGAATCCAAAGCTGAACGTCTTCTTTCGCGGAGTGGTGAACAGTCCCATCCGTGCGATGCGGACTGGCTTTGCACGTGTCACCCAAGTCGCGCTCGATGCGCTGGTGCGAGAACTGGAGAGAGATGGTGAACGGCAAACGATTGTATTTTCCGACAGCCGTCAGGACGCTGCGGTCGCAGCCGCAGGGATCGAACTGAGTCACTTCCGCGACCTGATTCGCCACTTCGGTGACAAGCTTCCGTCTCAGCAACGTTCGCTTGCCGATCTCATGCGTGCCGCGGCCAATGGTGAGACGTTGGCGGACGACGAGCAGCTGCAGCTGAAGGAAGGGATGACCAATCATCCACGAGTGTGGGGCGCGTACGAGTTTGGCCAGGAGTCTCCGCAAGGAAAAGAGGTCATTCGAGAGTTCGAGGAGTCGCAGGCTGCGCTGGATCGGCGGTTGCCATGGAATGAACTGCTGCGCCGTCTGGAACGCCACTTGGTCGGATTGGGAGTCAATCCAGGCGGACCCAGGCCAACGTTTGCTGCTTGGGGTCCAGGTGGAGAGGATGGCTGGTGGACTGCGTATCCGCCTCCCTCGTCCGTGCCCGGCGCCTGGAGGCCGCGCGGCAAAGATTCAGCGCAGGAGGAGCAGCGTCAGCGTGTGCGAGATTTCAGCCTGTCGCGCTCACTCTTCGAGGCGGCCTTCGATTTCACTGGACGAGACTTTGAGTCGATTGCGCTGGGCTGGGTCGAACCGATCGATCTTGATCCAATACCCCAGCTCCAACTCGCCGGCGACGCTGGCGGAGAGGTGATCCGCAGCGCCATCCGGATCCTTGGTCGGCAGGGTCACTATCGCGGTGCGACCTATTTCTACGGCGTTGACTCCATGCCTAGGCCGCTGCGAGATTACCTCGCAGCGGTTGCGGAGCTGCACCGCCGCGACGCTGAAACACTGCTTGATGGGGTTGAGCGAGTCCTGCGGGACACTGGAGTGATTAACGATCAGTGGGAGCTCGACGCTAGCGCAATCCAGATGCTGCGCTGGAATGAGCAGGACAGCAGCCCGATGCGCTGCCTACGTTGTTCGCAATTGCATCTGCATGGGTCGGCTGGCATTTGCACGGGTCGGAAATGCAACAGCGACCAGCTTGCAGAAGACACCGAAATCAAATCGTCGCGAGGTACGGAGTGGGCGGGCGATTACTACGAGTGGCTTGCTACGGAGTCAGCGTTCCGGCTACGTGTGGAGGAGTTGACCGGTCAGACCAAACCGCTGGCCGAGCAACGTCGACGGCAGCGATACTTCAAGGCCGCCTTCCTGCCCGAGGAAGAGCATTCCTTGAGCCACGGCATCGATGTGCTCAGCGTCACCACGACGATGGAGGTGGGCGTCGATATCGGCAGCCTGCGCTCGGTCGTGATGGCGAACATGCCTCCGCAGCGGTTCAACTATCAGCAGCGTGTCGGGCGTGCTGGTCGACAGGGTCAACCGTTCTCGTACGCCCTGACTGTGTGCCGCGATCAGACACATGATGACTTCTACTTCAACCATCCTGATCGAATCACCTCGGATCCACCGGCGCCTCCGTATCTGGACCTCCAGTCCACACGAATAGTGCGTCGCGTCGTCAATGCGGAAGCACTGCGTCGGGCATTCAACTCTTTGTCCAAGTCGTTTGACGGCGGGCGCAACGTACATGGGGGATTTGGCGCAACTGAGGACTGGCCCAAATGGCGCGAACGGATCCACCGTCTTCTGAGCGATGTAATCGACAACGAGGCGATAGTGGGGCGGCTGTGCCAGTACACCGGTCTCGATCCGAGCGACCAGACACAGCTTGTCTCGCTGGTGCGCGAGCGCCTAGTCGAGGAGATCGATGAAGCCGTTGCGAACCCGTCCTATCGACATGAAGACCTGAGTGAACTGCTTGCCAATGCCGGCTTGTTGCCGATGTTTGGATTTCCTACTCGTGTGCGGTCGCTGTATTCGAGAGTGCCAAAGAGCGCTCGCGAAATCGAAAGAGCCCAGGTGGCGGATCGGGACATCGAGGTCGCGGTCTCCAGCTTTGCGCCCGGATCTGAGGTGATCAAGGACAAGCACAAGCACACGGTGGTCGGCTTCGGACATTGGACGCGTAAGGGCAACCGTGCTGAACCGTCGTCCGAACCGCTGGGTCCGCGGCACACGCTGTTGAGCTGTGCCTTGTGCGGAGCGGTTCAAGAACACACAGAAGGCGGCCCGCATCGGTGTCTGGTATGTGAGGAGGCAGTCGAGCCGATCACGATGTACGAACCGCAGGGATTCGTGACGGACTTTCGGCCTGCGGACTTCGACGATCGCGTCGAGCACGGGCCGTCAGCCAAGTGGCCAAGGCTGGGCGTAACGCCGGCTGGGCGTCGTGAAGGCGAAACCAGCACTCTGAGATATGGAGTCTTCGATGCAGCAGACGTCTACACGATCAACGACAATCACGGTCGCATGTTCCCGCTACGTCGGGACGGGTCAATCTGGATTGCGTGTGACCCCAGCCTTTACGATGAGCCGCCGCGTGACCTAAGACTGAACCTCGGCGATGCAGAAGAGTCAGCTGCAATCGGCTCGATTCGACGTACCGACGCGCTCACACTGCTGCTGACAGAACTCGATTTGCCAGGAGGCATCGGGCCGATTGCAACTCCAGTGGGTTCCAATGCTCCGCTGCAGCCGGGACTGGCGGCGTTGTTGTCTTACGCTGCGCTGCTCAGAGTCACGGCGGCTCAGCAAATCCTTGATGTGCGAATGGAAGAGCTCAATGTCGGCCTGCAACCAACCCCCTGGGATGGCCGTCTGACGCAGCGCATCTTCTTCGCCGATGACTTGGCCAACGGCGCCGGCTATGCGACATATCTCGGACGGTCTGACGTGCTGCCGCGATTGCTCCGTGAGGCGGCCGCCCTGGGTCGCGAGTTCGCCCGCGGGTCTCATGCAGAAGATTGCAGAGGCTCTTGCCCAGATTGTCTGCGCAGCTACGACAATCGGTGGCTGCATTCAGCCTTGAACTGGCGTCTGGCACTGGACGTGGCCGAACTAGCACTTGGCAATCCGCTCGACGAACGCCGCTGGCTCGACGACGCAGCCGTTTCGGTGAGGCAAATGACAGCGTCTTCAAGACTGAACTGCGAAGCTGCCGCAGGACTGCCAGCGCTTCGCAGCAGCGGAAGCGGGCGCTGGGCAATCCTTTGTCATCCGCTGTGGCCAACGGAACAAGCCTCGTGGATCAAGGAGCAGAAAGAAGCGGTTGCCCATGCGAGACACAACCAGGCCACGGATGTCCAGACAGTCGATCTGTTTTCGTTCGAGCGTCGTCCTGGGTCTGTCATGAGTTGGCTGAACGGCAAAGGATGATCTCGCCACTCCTAGAGAGGCACGTCCCATTCAAAAGTTCGCAGTTCGGTACACGACGGTCCACCAAACTGGACAAAATCAAGAACCTTCGAGTTGACGTTCGCGTTGGAGATCTGAGGCCGGGCCCACCAACCGGCTTACCGCGCGACCAATCCGGCGTTCGACTTGGGCACGTTCCTTGCCTTCCGTCAGCCGCGCACAGTCATTCGGGATAACACCGTGAAGCACCGCTGCCGCACGCTGCAGCTCCTGCCCGGCCCCGAGCGAACAAATCACACTGGCGCGCGAGTCGACACGGTCGAGCGACCGGAGGGCGCCCTCTCAGTCCGTCACCACGGCGAGCTGATCGCGAACCGGCTGGACCCACCGTTGGCCAGACACTGAGCCCGACCCCGTCCGAACTCGCCAGCCATCCTCACCACGAGGAACCGTCACCGACCGCGGCTCCGATGGAGAGTTGCCCTGGGCCCTGCGCTTGGACTGGACAACAGCGCAGTCGACCCCGCAGGCAGCGGTGCTGCGCCTGGTCGCGCCGTCAACGGTCGCCCACTGCGGCCACCCACGCCGCGTCAACTTGCTCGCTGGAAGGGGAGCCAACAAGCGCAGCTGCAAGAGCTCTCGATCCGGGCCACCGGTCACCTGCTAGGAATCTCGCGCATCACCGTGAGCAGCTATGATCGGTCGAACGGCGTGCCTGGACGCAGAACCTGCACTGCTTCATCCTTCCAGGAACGTCGCGACACTATCAGAGTCGCTGCTCAGTTGGGCTGACATCATCGATGATCGTCAATAGTGAACTCACTCGCGCGCCCTCATTCTTGCCGTTTCCGCACATTGTAGACATGCTTGGCTATCTCTCTCCCCTCGGCCGGTTTCTCCTGCAACTGGCGCCGCAACGACCACTGCACGACTTATCGAAGTCGGATACGCAGTATCCAATGTATATGGTCGCTCCTTAAAACAGAAGTCAGAGAGACAGTCACGCGGACCTCAACACGACTTAGCAGTCTTCGTTCAACGTGGTGGTACGTTCGGCAACAGGAATCCCAGTTCTTCGATGATTGTCGACAAAGACGGCTCCCCCACATGACTTGTAGGCTCACCTGGTTGGGGGCACCACACAAGACTGTTCTCATCCTTCACTGCAATGGAGCTGACACAGGAAAGGAAATCCCCCGGCATGTACGACGGATATGGGTTTTCGCTGTCTTCAAAGCAACAGATAACCATACTGTGCAGCATTGGACTTTGGATGGATCCGCGGGCATGGCGAATTGGCGTGCCCCGATACTGGACCAACGGGAAGAAAGCAGCGGAAATGTGAGGATTTGCGAAGTATTGCCTTAGCGTGTTGTGAATGAATGCCTTTAGAGCCCAAGTAAAGTTGCCCAACACAAACCCGCTTTCGGGCAACGACTCGGCTCCTCCGCAGATTTCCAGATATGCTTTTGTGTCGTCGTAAAGACCTTCGGACAGGAAGTTTCGCAGTTTCCGAGAGTCAATCTGATCTCTGACTGTAAGAAGTAACACAAACACCCCTGGGCCTCCCCGGTCTTGATATGCGATCTTCTGGTCGGTTAGGATTTGCCGAATTGCTTCGAACCGCCACACTTTCTTTCCTTCCCTGGTGTCGATTCGGCTTGATATCTCATCGCAGAAGTCCAGATTGTAAAGAGTGATCACTTCTTTCGGGTTGTAAGGTTGGCCGTCATAGTCTTGACGAAGTATGATTACTTCTTCCATAGGACCGAAGAATGCACGTCCCGGGATTTCCAACAGGTTCAGGTTGCGACGAAGTTCGACGATGTTTCTTCTCCCGTCAGGGTCATCCTTAGTCTGCGAAGCTCGAACTTCAAAGGCAACCACTTCCTCAATCATGTCTCGCCAAGCGTTGATGTCGAGCAAGTCAACACCCGGAAGGCCCATATAGCGAAAGCGGAAGCCATGGTCTTGATGGAGTCGCCTGAGCAGGGGCGTGTTCCATTGTTCCCTGACGATGCGCTTGGCAGAGGTATCAAACGGATTACGAACGGTCATGGGTTCTCCTCTAGGTAATCTCGGAGTTCTTTGATGACCTGAGAATACCTGTCGGCCGAAAGATGAGGTTTGAGAACGGTGTCGTCGAGGTGCTGTAGGAACCGCCGGAGATTACCTAGGTCTGCCAGACCGTATGCCTCCAAGAGTTCAACCAAATCCGCAGGGGCGTTCTCCTCACGCGCCAAATCAGCTAGGACGGGAGGTGTGGCCTCTCGTTGGACGGCCTTCACTACTTCCCGTTCAATCTTACGCCGGGTCCGGCGCTGACTACCTAGGGCTTCGCGAACAAATCGCTCTACTCCCTCCAGCATGTCTTGCGTTGTCTTTAGACCGTCGGGATCTGCTTCCTGGAGCCTCCTTCTGTGAGGCTTCAGTCTGCGCTTCATGTCAGACAATTGAGCGTTGATGGCCAAGAGGTGTTCGCGATCCCGCTGGATTGCCGCAAGTTCTTTATTGTGCCCCATCAGTTCCGTTGCAACGTCCGCCAGTACGTCCTTTGCACGATCTAGTTCTTGGAGCTTGTTGGCCCAAGAATCGACCTTACGTGTGAACTTAGGTAAGGTCTCTGCGAAGATTTGGCTACGAGTGTTGTGTTCGAAATCACTTCGTCCAGCATTAGGGATCATGTCCGGATGTGTTACTATTACTTCTCCTGTGATTCTACGGCTATAGACGGTTCTTCCGAAGTATGGTTCAAGGTAGCGCCGGTCGCCGATTGAAAAGCCGAATTTCTTGAGTAGAAGGCCACGGATAGACAAATCCTTTATTGTCTCCCTGGCATCGTTCACACACACCCATGCAAATCCAAAGTCGTGTTTGCCTTCACGAATGTCAAAGAACTCGGGTTGGTGCAGGCCTCCGTGGCGGAAAACTGAATTGGTGTAGGGACGATACAGTTGTTGCGAGTGGTCTCCAATGTTGAGTATCAAAGGAATCACTCTGTAGTCTTCTTTCTGGAAACGCTCAGCAATGAGGTGACCGAACCTGAAGTCAGGGTTGAACGGCAAGGGAACGACATTTTGGAGATAGTCAATGACTGTGTCCCAATCATTGAGTCGGCGGTATGCGTCGGGCAACAAGCCAGTCATTAGAACTTTAGATCCATGATGGGGGATGATGTCATTGCGAGTGGTCTCCACATAGACGGACTCTTCTAACAGGCGTTGAAGATATAGACTGGGCGGTTTGCCTTGTGAGCGCCGCTCTTGTTCTGCTAGAAGTTCCAGGCGGATCTGCTTGAAATCAAAGAAGATTCGGTAGGTAGTGTCTGATTTTGCCGTCTTAGTGAAAACCTCTAGGGAGTCGCATAAGTTGAAGCCGCTGTATATGCCAATGCCTCGAAAACCGATGTTCACCATCGGGTTCTTTTCTGAAATGCCCAATCGCATGGCTTTTCTAGCGTCATCTGCATTCATGCCCAAGCCGTCATCCAGGATTGATACGACGTCTGGGTCAACAGAAACTCGTACTTGGCTTGCATTGGCGTCTATGGCATTCTGAATGTATTCGCGCAAGCAGTCTAGGGTGTCACGATACAGGCCACGAGTTAAGATGGGAAGGAGGTCTCCTCCTATGTCTTCTCTCGAGAAGCGTTGGCGCGGTGGGGTTTGTGAGGCTGCGTCGTCTGATTGTTCTGTAGACATTTGTTACCTCCTGTGTGCTGGTGTGTGTGGAATGAACGCTGCGCAGTGTGAGGGCTGCGGGCAGGTGGTCGACTCCATTGTGGCGAGGATGAGGTGGAGATTGCAAGAGGCAGGGATCGATTCGGTGAGCCGGTGGTCCCTACTGTGCGTATAGGTCACGACCGCTTCGGCGTGAAGTACTGAGAAGTGACCACTTGCAGGCATATGACTTACCTCTTCAGCTGGAGTTTGATTGAGTATCTGGTGATTCGGCATTAGTTGCTGTGTGCCGCCTTAGGGTCACCGCGGCCTTTGAATTGTTTATGGTTATCCGGTCGGGATCGGTCTCTGGCGTTCCCTGGTGGTTCTTGGACGTTTTTGCCATAACCAGTTCAATCAGGTTCCTTGCAATGCCTGGCGACGGCGCGAGGGTGGCTAGGGCGCCAAACACCTTCTGGTAGATGACAACTTCCGAGGGGGAAATGTCATCCAACTGCGGCGGGACCCTCCGATGGGAGAAGCTGCTCAGTTGGCTTTCCGCATCTTCGAGCCTCTCAAGTGTGCCACTTTCGACATCTCTTTGGAGGATGCTTTCCTGAAGGTCCTGAAGTTGCTGCAATCCCTCGCGGACCAAGCGAGTCGAATCTTCCGCAGTGAGGAGACCGGAAATTGCGAGGGCATGGAGCTCCTCGACATTGGTCAATGCAGTAAGGACTTTCCTGGTACGGTTGCGAGCTGCCGACTCCCGCCTGCAAAGCGCGCTGATGTGGCGTAGCACCGGAACCAGGTGGTTTTCGAGGTTTCGCAGATGGGGACCAGGTTCAAAGTAGTCCCGCCTGGCGTTCGGAATGATCCGTGAATCTAGGATGTGCAGTTCCCCAACACACCATCGGTTGAAGCGTTCCTCTGCGAAGAGGTCGTCGAACACCGCCTCTCCACCAATTTGGATGTTTCCTACTCTGGCCCTGATACCACGTAACCTGCCGTGTCTCGGGATCGCGCCCAGATAGGATGAGTGGGCGATCCAACCGATCGCCGCCTCGCCTGTGTCGTCGACGCTTGGAATGCGGACCTCCTGGAACTCTGTAAAAGGCACCTCCGTGTTGTTCGATAGCTGGACCGCTTGTCCGTGTGGTCTCTCTACAGGAACTGAGTCTCCGTCAAGTAACACCTCCAGTGTGAGCGGAAGTTCTTCGGCAGCGAACAGTCTCTCGACTCTCTCGGTGAAAGGAAACTCAGTGCCCAAGGGGACAGGGCACACTTCGCCTATGTAATCTCTTACCGCCTCGCGATTGAGCACTAGTCCCGCGGAGTGGCGCGCGACGTCTCCCAACTCGACCTCAAAAAAATGCTCTGGATAGTCCGAACCCGGCAGCGTCTCTATATCGACGCAGTCGAGAATCGCCCGGTCTAGTTCCGATTCCGTCGAGGCCAAATCGGGGAGCCTTTCGCTATGCCAGGTGATTCGAGTGACTGATTGTTCCGCGCAGGCGCGCGTTGAGAAAGAGACTGTCTTTGCATAGGCAAGGCCAGCCAGTCGGCCTACACCTCTGAAGCCCCTGTCTGCTCCGATTCTCTTGGAGCTACGTCCAATGGGCAGCAATCGTTCCAGCGCTTCCTTTCGAGACATTCCGGGGCCGTCGTCCCGAATTCTGACTCGGCGCCCAGAAACGTCAATAGTGATTGTTACCCTTGCCGTTGCGACGAGTTCGCGCGCCGCAATCGCGTCGGCCGCATTTTGTAGGTACTCCCGGTACATCGATAGCGGGTCGCTATACATCCCGGTTGTCACAAGCCCAAGCAACCCAGCGCCTGAGAGCACGGGTGTTTCCTGAATGTCCAGTGAGTCAGGCATATTCGCACGCCCTCACACGACCTGTGTGCCCTTTAGCGCGATCGCTTCATCGTGGTCGAACAGGCCGGCGTCTTCAACTACCTCGTCCTCATCTAGGTAGTCGCCGCTTGCAGTCATCTCCAACATAAGCCGACGACCGTTTGTCTGCGCGTCCTCACTGGTGTCAAGACCGTGGAACATCATCAGACGTCGGAGGTGCCGATCGATCGTCTTGTCAGTTGCCAAGTCCCGGAAGTATCTTGAACCCATGCCGCTCCTGTTGGACGGATTCGATAGAAGATGAACGAATTCCGCCTCCTGGGGTAGTGAAAGCTGTCTGCGTAGGGACTCATACTCCTCCTTTTGGTCTCGTCCCTCGCCATCCTCAAAATATTCGCGATGGAAGATGAAGGCGTGAGGAAGCCTGAGAAGGCTCTCGAACTCCTCTTCGTTCTGACCATAGGCTCTCCGGAAAAACGGCGGGCTACCACTCACGACACCCTTTGTCGCCTGGAGCATTAGCTGGAAGGAACGGAGATAGTAGCGATTCCAACCTTTGCCTACGTGTGATCTGTCTTTCAGGGTTACGGGCTGGTAACGCATCGGAAACGACCAGATTCGGATCCCTAGCTCTTCATTGAGGTCGATGTTGAGGCGCATCCGCTGGTAGAGATCCGCTGGAGTGTCCATGAAGTTGTAGAGCATATAGTTTGAAAGAGATGTAATCTGGTTTTGGGCTGCCATGCGGATTGACCTTTCGTACACCTTTCTGACACCAATGTGATCGAATGCAATGCGCAGCGGGCTGATGCAAATGGTAGACATTTCTCGTAGGAACATGTCTGACTTGGCGAGGATTCGCGCGTCCACTCCCTGGTTAAAGTCGACGCGTCGCTTCGTCGGTCGTTCGCCATCTCTAGATAGTTTGGCACCTGGCGTAAAGCCAAGGTCACGAATCTCGGCAATCACTTCCCTGTAGCGAGTTGAGGCTGCAATATTGTTGTCCATGAGCACGAGGTCCTTTTTCTCCCCGTGCCGTTTGGCCACTTCTTCGACAAGATTGGTCAGGGGTGGCATCTCGCGCTGGCCACCCTCCAGCTTCGGCACCCCGCAGAAAGAGCATGTCCTCACGCATCCGCGGGATGCGTAGCCAAAGTAGGCATCGTGTACCGGGTAGCTATAGTCGATGTCTTCAAGGATGCCGTAATCAGGGACTAACTCCTCAATTGGTGTGCCGGCTAGATCGTCGGCACCGAACTCGAAGTCACTTGACGACAGTTCCAGAGCCACCGGTGGGGGACGGTCCAGCAGGCCCCTAACAAAGCGAACGCCGGCCCATCTGGGCTCTTTCACGAAGGCTTCTTGCATGAGCGAGACTGCAATGCCACCCACGAACACTCGCTCGGGCTGGCCGCCGGCTGCACGTATGGCGAAATCTATTGCTGAGGCCGTGCGCTTCCACTCGAAGGTGAACAGCGTGGTGACATACACTCTGTCCCACGATCGTTTCAGCATTTCCTTGTTTTCGCCCTTAACAAAGGTGACATTGTCTCCTCGACCGGCGGGTCCGTGATAGGCGGCAAGCTTCATCAGGCCCAGCGGCGGGTATTTGTTGGGGTAGCCGGGTTCGATGAGCAGAATCTCCCGTGATCGCATTAGGAACTCCCGGGAAGTGATGGTGCATTGGACATCGGATCCATTCTAGTGGGCAAGGGAGTTACTTTGAGCGTGACCCGATTGTGACCCGCAATGGGAAGGCGATGGTTTGCGGTTCTTCGCGTTGAGGGAATGGCGCGCGAGGTTGGCCCCCGGTTGCCAGGCCGCACTATCAAGCTCGCGTGCGCGCTGCCGGCACACGTTCACCTAGGGTCTTGAGTCGCTAATGCGCTGAACAGATAGGAGAGATGATGGTGCCGGTTTGCCCATCCCGGGTGCTCGGTAGAGTGTCATTCCTGCCCAACTGGACTGCCCGACGCTGGCGATCGGACTGAGTGCGGTGGAGAAAGAGACGCTAGAGCACTAGGCGCGCAGACCAAGCAGAGCGCAGCCGGATCACCCTCGCGGCGGCGGCCAGGTTGGCGAGCACGGATATCGATGCGGCGCTCGGTTGCTGTCCACTCACGCCGGCAAGTGGCGGCGACTCTTCACTGAGCGCCGGCTGAATGGGCTGAGCGATGAGTCGCGTCGCGGCGGGGCGCGCACGATCGGCGATGAGCAGGTGGAAGCGGTGATCGTCAAGACGCCGGAACAACAACCACGCAACGCGACTTTCTGGTCAACTCTCTCAGTTGCCGCCGAGAGGGGCATGTCGCAGCCCGCCGTCTCCAGGATCTGGCGGGCCTTCGACCTCAAGCCGTACCTCTTCGAGCAGTTCAAGCTGTCGCCGGACCCGCAGTTCATCCATATGGTGCCGACGTGGCCGGCTTCTATCTCAACCGGCCGTCCTCGGTCGTGCTATGCGAGGACGAGACGACCCAGATCCGAGTGCTCGACCGCGCGGCGCCAACGCGGCCGATCCTGCTGGGTCTGCCGCGCCGACAGACCCACGGCTACGTCTATCACCGGGCCAGCAATTTCCACGCAGCGCTAGGTACTGCCCTGGCCATGTGATTGCCGACCTGACTCCGCGACACCGGGCCCGCGCGTTCCGGCGCTTCCTCAACCTGATCGGCGAAGAGGTGCCCGATGAACTCGCGTTACATGTCCTCCTGGACAACGTGGCCACCCACAGCACCGCCGGGGTCCAGCGATGGCTCCAGCGCTACCCCCGCTTCCGCTTCCACTTCACGCAGACCTACAGCTCCTGGATGAACCTAGTCGAGCGGTGTCTCGCCGAACTGACCACCAAGTGGTTCAGGCGTGGCCGAACGCTGGGTTGCCGACTGGAACAAACATCCGCGCCCCTTCGTCTGGCACAAGACCGCCGAACAGATCTTTGGCAACCTGGCCGGACATCTCAACCGCATGCCCGACTCAGGACACCAGTTACTCTCCCTGGAGGAATGGATCGACAAGTTCGAACGGCCGCATCACAAGCACCTGCGAGAGACGTGGCCATTGACGGAGCCAGGCACTGCAAGCACCATCTCTACAGCCATTCGAAGAAACAGGCGTGATGAGAACGCCGTTCGCCGGCGCGGACTGTTGGATTGGCATCCCCTCTGCGCTAGCGTGGGCAACGCCAACGGAGACAACGCGCTACTGAGTGATTATCGACTTCCGAGGCGGCGATGCGGTCGACTTGCTCAATCGGCAAACGGCTTCGATCTCAAGCACGCCTAAAGGATCCGGCTAGCGAATTGATGCGACGATGAGATCGCTCAACTCGCCAAGCTGATTGAGATTGATGAGAGCGAGTTTATCCGCAACAGCAGATGTGGCGTCGTCATGGCAGTGTCACTCGAAGCGCTCAACATCAAAGTCGCATTGGAGTAGCCAGTGGGTTGGAACACCGACGGGACAAGGAGGCCACCTGGACGGAAGAGTTGCTCGCAGGACTTGGCTATGCGCGTTAGCGTTGGGAGTGTGGAATGCCGAAGGCGTTTGAGGAGGGTCCCTATCGATTCTTTTTCTACTCCAACGATCGAGACGAACCGATCCATGTACATGTCAAACGCGAGAGGAATGTGGCAAAATTCTGGCTCGATCCGGTGCAGCTGGAGCGCAGCGGCGGATTCCGGCCCGCAGAACTGCGGACGATCGAGAGAATCGTCCAGGCCAATCAGGAATCTCTGATGGAGGAATGGCATGGTCACTTCAACGACTGAGATAGGGACTCCTCGGGCGACAGATGTCTCTGTGACCGATGACACACTGATGGTCGACCTGTCGGATGGCCGGGCCCTATCCGTCCCCCTACTTTGGTTCCCGCGGCTGACCCACGGCACCGACGAAGAGCGTGACAATTGGGAGCTCATCGGCGCCGGGGAAGGGATCCATTGGTCCGAACTGGACGAGGACATCAGCGTTGAGGGACTACTCGCGGGCAAGCGCTCCGCAGAGAGCCAAACGTCATTGCGCCACTGGCGCAATGAGAGAGTTCATGCTCATGAGAATGTCGAGAGTTCCTTCCTGGAGAGGCAAAGTGATTGATTTGGACGAGCCAACCGTCCCCGGTTGCTGGAGGGATGGTCACTGTTGGAACTCGAACCCAGAAGAGCCCGGTGAGCTCCCGAGAATGTGAGTAGGGACCTACAGCGCGATCTCCCAGGAAAAAGTTTGCAGTACGGTCTCGTTAGACCCACTTTTCACGACCATCTGATATTGAACTACGAACTGACTTGTTGTGGGCCCGGCCGAGATAGCGCAGCTTGTCGCCCCTGCTGATCGTATTGATCGGGCCAAAGACTTCTTTGTCCCGTTCGCGTCGGCGCTGACTCTTGCGGTAGCCCAGGTGCCGCGTGGTCCTGCCGTCGTTCGCGCTGCGCCGCCAGCGTTCGCTCTGGGCTACGTACGGTGTGACGCCCAGGTCCGCGGGTTCCAGATGAAGTCGTGCGTGTCGTAACTGCGGTGGGCACCTAGCGTGGCTGGTCCGCAGACCCCGCGTCAGGAGCGAGGGAGGCTGCGGCGCTCCAGCATCTCGAGAGCCGCCTCGCGTTCGGCGTAGCCGTCGGTCTAGGTAAGCTCGACATCGACCGCCAGACCATTCCGGTTCTCAGTCAGCACGTGACCGAGGAAGCAGAGTTACGCGCCTTGCTGCATGCCCTCGCGGTAGAGCCGCGCCTCGGGATCGGTGGTCGAGGCGTGCTTATCGCGACTGCGACGCTCGCCCTTGAAGTCAGCGTGGCGGTTGCGTCCGCCGCGCTGACCATTTTGCAGCGGTTGTTCGTCGAGCGGACAGTAACTCTTGTGCGAGGCCCAGACCTCCAGCAGCGTGCTGTCAACGGTGAAGTGGTGGGCCGAGAGCAGCCGCCGGCGACGCGCCTCGCGGACTACTTCCTTGAGCAAGACCCGCGCCGCGTCCGCCTCCAGCAGCCGCTCGCGGTTCCTCGTGAAGGTCGTCGGGTGCAACGGCTCATCCTCCACGTTGAGGCCGAGGAACAACTTGAACAGGATGTTGTAGCGCAACTGCTCGCAGAACTGGCGCTCCGAGCGGATCGTGTCGAAGGCCACCAAGAGGCTTTTCTTGAGCAGGTGCACGGGCGGGATCGAGGGACGTCCGCCGGCCGCGTAGACCTTGTCGAAGAGCGGCGACATCCACCCCAAACGCCGAATCGACCAGCGGCTTGATCCGACGCAGCGGGTGGTCCCGCGGCACAAAGCCCTCCGGCGTCAAGCCCAACATCAACGTCGCCTGCCGCTCGGTCTCACCACGCACCTCCATGATCTCACACGTCCTTTTCAGCAGTGTGATAGACGCGACTACTCCCTTCCTTTGAGTAGAAGCATAGGGAACAGGTCTGCGCTACTCTAGGCGAAGATCGCTCAGGTCGGCGCTGCCTGCCAAGCAAGCAGGCCCGTGATCTAGAGCGGAACCTTGAGGAACAGTAAAGGATGAAGGCAAGCATGCCTGAACAGGACATCGACGCAGCGCTAGACGCGGCACAGCAGTGGTACGACTCATTGCTCTTCGCTCTATTGCAGGTCGGGGGGATCGACCCAACTTCAAGCGATGTAGCAAGTCAGATCCGTGAATCAGTCCACCGTGATTTGTTCCCGCTTCCGCCGCTAGTGGCTAGGGGAATATCGGCCCGTTACGACTACACGGCGACAGCCGCTCGATTGCTTGAAGAGAGAGGATATCGAGACCCCTATGGCCTTCTGGGAGGATTGCTCGATCTAAAGGCCCTAGCCGCTGAGGACGAGGAGAAGTAGAGTTGTTGACCTCCATATGTCACCATCGGTTGGGACGTCAACAGCAACGCAAGGGTTGCTTCGACTAGGGCCGGCTCACTCTGTTTGAGACCTGTGGCAGAGTTGCGGGACGGTCTGGCGGCCGGGTCAATGTGATCATGCAACTGACCGACGCATAATGGGCGCGGATCGAGCCACTCATGCCGACTCCACGCGGGAACTGCAAGTTGCCTTCGCGACAGGCGCTTGAGGGCTGACTGTTCGTCACCAAAGAAGGATGTACCTGGCGCGCCTTGCCCGTACGCTTCGGTCCCTGGCACACGGTCTACATGCGCGGACGGTGTTGGATCCACAAGGGCGTGCTGGAGCGCGTCTTCGCTGAGCTGCAGCGCATTGAGTTGCAGGCGCAGACCAAGCAAGCTGAGCCAGAGCGGCCGCTGTGCGTCTCGATCGACAGCACGAACGTGAAGGTCCATCAGGACGGGATGGGAGCACCCAGCAACAGGGGCGCCAGGCGATCGGTCGCTCGCGCGGGGGCCTGACGACCAAGTTGAACGCCGTCGTGCCGGAAGACCGGCTGCCGCTGATCCTGACCCTGACGCCGGGCCACTGGGGCGATGCGCCCTGGGACCGCTGGCTCTTGGAACAGCTCGGGCCGATATCTAGTCGGCCGCAGCTGCTCGCCGACCGTGCCTACGAGGGCGATGCAATGCGCGCGTTGGCCGCCGAACTCGGTTAGGAGTTCGTCACCCCGCCTAAGACGAATCGCCTCAAGCCCTGGGCACTGAACCGTGTTGCCTACCGCGCCCGCACCGCGATCGAACGCTATTTCGGTCACATCAAGCGACTGCGCGGCATCGCCTGCAGGTGTTACAAACTCGCCCACGTCTACCTCAACCAAATTCTCCTCGCCTGCATACACTTCATGACGAAACAGAGTGAACAGGCCTTAGAGGGTGACTTCGCCGTTCTAAGGACCCCAAGTCGCCGACAACAACGCCACCTCCCAGGAAAAGTTCGCAGTACGGTCTCGCTTGGCCCACGTAGGCGCGCACCGTCGGCTCGGCCACCTGAGCGCCGCGCTCGTCCACCAGCCGCTGCCAGATGCGCCGCGCCGTGTGGCGCTGCTTGCGCGGCGCGCTCAGATCGTCCACCAGCCACTGGCGGACCGTCTCGCGGTGCGGACCCAGCCGCGGCGCCGCCCGGCGGCTCGGCCGGCGCGGCGGCGGCAGCGCCGAACCCAGCGCTTGACGCACCGTCCGCCGGTGCACTCGGTGTCGGCGCGAGAGGCCGCGAATCGACACGCCCTCCTCGCGCGAATCTCGTCGAATACGCTCAAATAACTCCACCTTCGACAACTCCTCATCCTTTGCTCCGGGTAACTCGTGATCACCCGAGCCTAGTCACTGGATCGGTCGGAGGTGGGGCCACTTCAGAAGATCAAAACGGCCCCAGGTGGGGCCAAATCAAACAATCATTCCCACTGACGCAAGCCCTGCTCAGGTTCCTGTAGGCGGGGCCCCTCCCCACCGCCTGACTTGTTCGACGCTGGCGGAGTCTGCCGTTCCTCGCTCTCCTGCTCTTGTTGCAACTCCCCGTCTCCGCGTTCGCGCAGGTACTTCTGCAGCACCCCGCGCATCTTCCGGCTGACGTGCCGGGACTCCTGGCAGTTGGCCGCCGTGCGGTAGCTGACCTCCAGCAGCTCAGCCGCCTTGACGATGCCTTCGACCTCGACCAACCGGTCCAGCGCCGCCAGCAACTGCTCGTCGCTGGGCGCCCCCTCGCGTCCCCGCCTGCTCATCCGACCCCTCCCCTCCTGTTGCCTGGAACACTGTCCGCCCGTGTCCGCTCACTGGCCAGAACCCGGACAACCTGGCCAGAACTGCAATAAAAGTGCAATTTCACTGCAATCTGACTGCAATTCGGGGGGAAGGAGCCCCAGACACCCACTGGTTGCCGGTTACCTCCGGTAGGAGGGGTCAAGTCCAGTCCAGGACTGGAGATCCGGCCCCGATTGCAATTGTCAATCGCGTCCGGATTCCTGTACACGCCTCCGACCTCCAACGAGGTGATCCCGCTGTCCGATCAGATCAAGTGTGTCGCAAGCAACGGTACCGGCGAGCGGGTCGGTTCAGGCCAGCGTCGCCCCGATGGCCAATCCCGAAGTGGATCAGCCACGCTCCTGTAGAAAGGAGCGCAGGTGCGTTGGCGTCTGCTTGCAGTGGAGGCGGCCTTCGCGCAACTCGTCGTGCTCGGCGATGACGGATGTCGACATGGTCTGCCTCGACGGCGCGGCGCCCGCGAGCGGCGTGGTTCGGTTGGCGATCGCTTGGAACTGCGTCGTGCCGAGATCGACATAGGATTGACGGTCGAACGAGCACGAGCGCCAGGACAACCTGGCCGGCACTTCAGCTCGCTTGAGCAAGGCAATCGACATGACCCAGACACCGAGAATGCGTGGCAAGGGCGGTAAAGGCGGCAAGAGCGGCGGCGGTCGCCCGGCCAACGCGCCGAGCACGACCGGCAAGCCCTCCGGCGGCGGACGCGGCAACAACCCGCCCAAGCGCTAGCGACCCGATCCGGGCGATTCCTGGTCGGCGCCGTTGATCGGCGTCGAAGCGCTCACGGCTCCGCAGCACGCGTTCGCTCCCCAGCCACACCCCCAGCGATATGCACTCTTCGGATTCCAACTGTGAGCGACGACGCGCTGATCGACGCGATCTGGGACTACCTCAATGCACTGACGCGTAGGCAAGGCCACCGCCGG
>MPNM01000005.1 GCA_002239025.1 Chloroflexi bacterium bin125
CACCGGAACGATGATCAGCGAGCCATACGCGCCGGGCGGCGGCTTGGCGACCTTGAGCGGCTTGCGGCGTCCGATCAGGATGCGGCCGATGTTCTCCAGCAGGCTGACGAGCAAGATCACAGGGATAAGTCCTCGGTAACGGGTCACGACAATCCAGCCGATGGCGGCATTCAATAGCTGGACCAATCCCTACTGGGCAAAGATCGCGACAAGGTTCTGCCCGCCTTCAACCTCAATGTCGATGCCTGCGATAGTCGCAGCTCCGCCATCGTGTCGAGCGATGTGGATGACGCTGCGAGCCGTCGCGACGACTGATAGGAGGACGAGAAAGGCAGGAACCCAGCCATCGCCTCGGTATCTTCGCGCGTCGTCGGGGAGGATTGAGCTGAAGACTCGCATAAGATCAATCTTCCATGTTGTCGTAGAACGATGCTGGGATGTCTCTAGCGGTATGAAGGACCCTATAGATGTCGATGGAATGCTCTCGCTCGACGTAGAGGACGAGGTAGGGAAAGCCGCTAACGGGCCAAGAGCGCAGGTCAGTCACATCAAGTAGGTGGCTGTAGCGTGGCGAACCGGACCCGGGCAGGCGACTGATGTGGAGGTACGTCTCTTCGAGCGCGCCAATAAACTTCTGCGCACGCTCCACCGACGCTGTTGACCGATAGTGTCTGGCGGCGTTTTGGAGATCGCGGGTCGCTGCTCGACTGCGAACGAGCGGCTTTTCCCTCACTGCCAATCATCTTCGCGAACACGTCTTCGAAGGTCGTCAAAATACTCTGCATCGGCAACACCTACAGGAGGCGAACTCGCGCCCTCCATGACCAGATCACGAAACTTTTGGCGATCAAGCTCTCTCTGGATCAGGACTTGGATGTACTCGCTGCAGGTCTCGTACCCACGCTCGACGACTTGCTGATCGACGAACGATTGGAGAGCGTCGGGGAGGGAGACGTTCACGTTGCTCATGGCGTCAGGCTATGCGATTCCGCAGCAGTCGACAAACAGCGGCGGCAGCCAACATTAGTCTCCGATCGTCCGGGTTGGGAAGTCCTTGGCCGGATGATCTTTGAGCACTTGTTCGTCCAGGTCGATGCCGAGGCCGGGGTCGGTTGGCAGGGCGATGTGGCTGTCCTCGACCTTGAAGGGCGGAGTGGCAGCCTCGTTGCCCCACGGTTCGAAGTTGACGAAGTATTCGGTGATGATGAAGTTGGGCATCGTTGCCGCGGCGTTCAAGGTTGAGGCGAGCGCCATCGTCGTGGAATTGTAGTTGTGCGGCGCCACGGCGACGAAGTAGACCTCAGCCATCGCCGCAATCTCGGTCAGCTCCTTGATCCCACCTACGTTGGCCACATCGGGATTGATGATGTCGGCGGCGCGCTGCTCGAACACCTCGCGAAACTCGAACTTGGTGTACAGCTCTTCGCCGGTGACCGTGGGAATATTGATCTGCGCGGTCGCCGCTGCCAGGGCAGTCATGTTCTCGGCCCAGACCGGCTCCTCGAACCAGAATGGTTCGTACTCCTCGACCATCTGCGACAGCCGCACCGCGTTAGACGGACTCAGCCGCCGGTGAATCTCTAGCAACACATCGACATCGGGCCCAACAGCTTCGCGCACAGCGCGGACGCGCTCGGCGGCGAGCCGCAACTCCTTCATCCCGACATAGCTGCGCCAACGACCCGGCACCGGGTCGAACTTGAGCGCCGTGAACCCCTGCTCGACCATCGCGCGGGCGCGGGCCTGCAGTTCCTCAATGTCGTCCATCTTGGCCCAGCCGTTGGCATAGACGCGCAGTCGATCACGAACGGCTCCGCCGAGCAACTGGTGTACCGGCATCCCGGCGCGCTTGCCGGCCAAGTCCCACATCGCCTGCTCGACCCCGGAGACGGCTGAATACAGGTCCATCGCGCCGCGGCGATTGCCGAAGTCGTTGTAGATTGCGTCGGTCCACGGCTTGATCCGGGCGGCGTCCCAGCCCACGATGTAGCGCCGCATCGCCTCTAGGTGCGCAGTGATCTGGATGTCGCGATCGGACTGCGTGTAGCACTCACCCCAACCGTGCAGGCCGTCGGCCGTCTCCAGCCGGACAAAGCAGAGATTCTTGCCCGCGATGTAACGATCCGGCTGACCGGTGTCGGGAGGTGTGGGATGGATCAGGTAGTAGCGCAGGTCGACGATGGTGGAGTCGGTCACGACATTGCTCGCAATCAAGAGTGAGGGGCCGGCAGTTGCCGACCCCTCACATCATCGCGCCGAAGATCGTTGGCGGCTAGTCGCGTCCCTATCGGGAATAGCCGGGATCCTCTGATTCGTGCTCTTCAGCGACAGCACCCATCGCGGCGAGGAGCCTGGCGAAGTCCTGGCCGGACTGGGCGCCCAGGATGCTCGCCGGCAGTTCCTCGAACCAGTACGCGATCTCGTCCAGGTGGTTGGCGGCGAGCGCCATCGTGTCTTCACCCAGACCGTCCTGACCGAACCAGCTGTAGCGGTCGGCGGCGAGGGCGACGATTGAACCCAGGTCGAGCATCGCGTCGTCGCCGAACTCGGAAACGTCCGAGACTATCTGCACCTGCTGACTTCTCGAGTCGTCCGACAGTGGAACCAGCCAGCGAAGCTCGACCTCACCAAGATCGATGATGCCTTCACGCATCGCATCACTGGTCAGCTCAACCTCGAAGAACACTGTGGTCGCCGAGCCCATCGGGATCTCGGCAAACTCCTTGCGGTCCTGCTCAAAGTTGCGATCGGCGGTGACACGGTTCTCGTATCCCACGAGTCGCCAGGCGAGAACGGAGTCGTCAGCCCAGCGGACCTGTGCTCGGGTCTGGTCGGCGAAGGGAATGGAGAGCGCCAACCAGTTCTCGCGACTGAACGTTGAGCGCGCATGTCCGACATCCTGCAGGTAGCGGTACCAGCCGTTGCCGTGCTGGGCGAGCTGTTCGAGCAGCACGTCGTTGTAGTTCTGAATGCCAACGCCGACCGTGATCAGCCGCAGGGGATTGCTGTCATCACGATCCTCAGCGGTACTCAGGATGGCAAACGGATCGGTCGCGTCGACATTGGCGACGCCGTCGGACATCAGGATCACGTAGTTGTATGCATTCGGACGGTCGCGGCGGACATCGTCGGCAAACTCAACGGCCATGTTGAGACCGGCCTGAACGTTGGTTGAGCCACGTGGATACAGATTGTCGATCACTTGAATCACGTCGCGGTCATCCGGTCGGTGATGTTCGGCATAGTCGACGATTGAGTCCGAGAACAGTACAACGGCGAGTCGATCATCACGGCTCAGACCGCGGCGAATGGATTCCGCAGCCGCCTTGGCGATTCCGACGCGGTTTCCCTCATTCATGGAGCCGGACGCATCCAGGACCAATGTCACGTTGAGCGGCGTGTTATCGACAAACTCCGGCGCCTGAGTCGCGATTCGCACCAGGTGCAGGTCGTCGTGCAGTGGATGTTCAGCGATATCGGTGGTGACTGCGAAGCTGTCGCCAGAGCCGGGCAGTTCATAGTTGTAGTCGAACGCGTTGATCCACTCTTCGGTGCGAACCGACGCCGGTTCAATCGCGTAGCCGGCCTCGACCCAGTTGAGGGCGAGGAAGTACGACGTGCGGTCGACATCGAGTGAGAACGTGGACGTGTCATCGTCGACGGTCTCGCGCCAGCCGGTGGTCGCGTAGTCCTCGAAGTTGGTCGAGCCGGGCAGCGAGCGTCGCGGCTGGCGCTCTTCGCTGGAGCTCTCTTGCTCTTGCTGACGCTGTTGTGTGCGTGATCGAGTGCGGGAGCTGTCCGAGGCTGCTTGTTGAGCCTGCTCCTGCTGCATTGCTTGTTGCGCAGCTTGTTGCTGTGCCTCTTGCTGCTGTGCCTCTTGTTGGTAGGCGACTTCTTGCTGCTCTTGTTCCTGCATCGCCTGCTGCTGTTGCTCCTGCGTAACGGTTTGGCGGACCGGCTGTTCGCTCTCAGCCTGGTCGCTGTCATCTCCGCAGGCAACGGACATCATTGCTGCTGCGATCACCGCCAGGATGATCATGGGTGGCGCGAGAATGCGTATCCATCTGGGGATCCTTGCTCGGCTTCGACTCTGGTTCACGTGGGCCTCCTGACCGACTACTTCGGAATGGGAGATTTACGACCGGCTCCCATCCCGTTGCAGACCTAGACGATGTAAACCAGGCAATAGTTCCCGAAGTCGATCAGGAAGTTTCAACTTCGCTGATGCCAGGCGCGCCAGACGGCCAACCCGAACCACGCAGCCACCAGCGACCAGAAGCCGAATCCCGCCATCGCAGTCAGCAGGGCTGCAACGACCGTCGCGCCGTCCAGGACTGCCAGCAACCAGGCTCCGAATCCTGCGCCGCCGAGGGCTATCAATCCCAGGCCCGCGAGGATCGCGCACGAGAACAAAAGTCGGCGTTTCATCTATTGGCCTCTCGTTCCTCAATGGGGTGGTCGCGTTGCCCTTGAATTGAACGACGACCAGAGACCGATGGTTCCCATCCGGCGTTCGCCTATCATTGCCTCAACATCTCTGATTCAGACTGAAATGAGGTCCATATGGCCACCGCACCGACTCGCGTACATGTCGTGACCGGCGGATTCCCGCCCGGACAGCACGGCGGACACGACATGGACTTTGCCCGCCTGCGACTACTCGACATGCTCTACTCGGACGGCAATGTCCGCGCGACCACCGGCAACGATTTCACCGACATGTGGAAGTGGCTGCCCGTCACGGACGTGCTGATCACCTACACCGCCGGCCCCTACGCCGATGACCCGCAAAACGAAATCTTGCGCGACTGGATCGGCAATGGCGGCCACTGGGTCGGCCTGCATGGCACCTCGGGCGGCAAGGCTGCCCGCATGGGTGAGGGCAAGCGCGCGATGGTCAAGATGGAACACCACGAGACGCTGGGTGGGTTCTTCATCAACCACCCGCCGATCAAGCGCTTCACTGTCGACGTGAAGAATGTCAACTCGCCAATCCTCGAAGGCTTGCCTGAGCAGTTTGACGTGATCGACGAGCCGTACATGATCGAGATCACCGACCGGCCCAACACCGACATCCTGCTCACCGCGCCAATCGGTCCCGACACCTATCCGGACTTCGGTTTCGACTACGAGGAAGACACCGCGATCGAGGCCGACGGCATCACTCGAGTCTTCGGCTACACCCGAGGCATCGGCGAAGGCGGCGTCTGCTACATCGCCCTCGGTCACTGTCACTCGCCGCTGACCAACTCACAGCCCTTCGTGGAAGAGAACGCCCGCGACGAACACGGCGAAATGCCGCGAACGCTGCGATTCACCTGGGAGACCGAGGAGTACGGTCAGTTGTTGAAAAACACGATTAACTGGGCTCGGGGATAACCGGTCCCGTCAGCGACCGTAATGTTGGGGCGGCCATAAGGGCCGCCCCTTCGTGTGTCACAAGGACGCACATCCGAACGCTCCCAATTTGCTCCCCCTCGCAGGGGGAGCTGTTACGAAGTGACTGAGGGGGTCCCGCTACGGCGGGGGGGGCGCTGGCGCCCGCGCCGCGCGCGCCCGGCGGGGGGCGGCGGGACGGGCGCGGGCGGGGGGGGGGGCCCCCCGCTACGGCGGAGCCCCCTCTGCCTCCGGCATCTCCCCCGCGGGGGGAGAAAAGTCCGAACGGCACGGCGCTGACCTAACAGTGAACAGAGATAGTAGGCGGAGGGCGACTAGTCGCCGACGATCGGCTTCGGGACAACATCCAGCAGCCCGCCGAAGATTTCTGTCTCTTCTTCGACCGGCGTCGCTTCGACAGTGCCGATTGGCTGAGGCACGGTTGGTTGTTCGTTGAAGAGGGCTGTGAAGATTGACTCGGCGTGGCCGATGAATCCTAGGGAGCCGACACCGTCAACGTAGATTGGACGACAGTCAGGCAGTTCTGAAGCAATCCTCCGACCCATCTGGATCGGGTGGGATTCGTCCAACTTGGCGTGCCAGAGCATCACCGGGAAATCTACGTCCTTGAGCTCGAAGCCCCAGGGCTCGAGGTGATGGCGCGCTTCGTCGCCGGCCGCCGCAGGACCCTGGCGGAAAGCCTCCCGCAGGTCGGAGATTCTGTTTGAGAGCGTTGGCTCAGAGCCCAGGATTGCGCCGTCAACCGGCGGCATCCGTTTGATCTGTTCGGCGACGACTCGCTCCGGTCGCTTTTGCACCGAGCGTCCGTAGCCTCGCATCCACAGCGAAGCCAGTCGCTGCGACTTGAGGAACAGCGTGTAGATCAGGCGCCACTCGTAGGACATGCCTTCGAGCACCTTGCCTGAGTCGATGGCGCCCAGTCCGGAGACCAGCGCAACTCGATGTAACCGATTGGGCATGTGCAGCGCGCAGGCCAACGTGTAGGGCAAACCAGCCGAGATTCCGGCGACCGAGAACTTCTCGAACTCCAGGTAGTCGGCGAGTTGTATCAGGTCTTTGGGCCAATCGGGAATCGTCCGGCCGGGCAGCGGATCGGAATAGCCGAAGCCGGGACGTTCGGGCGCGATCAACCGCACACCGGCGCGCGCGGCACCGTCGTGCATCACTGCGGCCGCCATGCGCGATGAGGGAATGCCGTGATGGAAGAAGAGTGGTTCGCCGTTGGGGTCGCCGTACTCGGCCCAGCTCAGCGCTCGACCGTCAGACAGCCGCGCCACGCTATGTGGCGGTTCTGGTTCTTCTTCGGTTAGATGCGTCGGAAGGTCGGCTATTGCCATGTTTGCTGATCGTACCACCGATACAGGGCGACGACTGACTGTTCTGTGCGCTACGAGCTAGTCAGCTCTCGCAGGTTCGGACACCAGCAGTTCAGCCTCGACGTCGTCGGCGAGGTTCTCGACGACCGGTGTTTCGCCCAGACAGCCATCCTCGACCTGCATCCCGAAGGCGTCGGCGAAGTAACGGTAGGACTGGTACTGGTCGCCATACTTCATGTGACCCGCGGTGTGATGGGCAGCCGAGAGCAACAAGGTGTTGCGCATCTCGGATGACGTGCGGCGATAGTCCTCCAGCATGCACAGACCGATTTCCTGGTTGTGAGGATCGTTGCCCTGCTTGGCGATGCCGTCTGCCAGGGTCTCGACCAGCGGACCATCGTCGTAGCCCTGCTTGAGGTAGTTGTCGGTCCAGTAGACGGACTGTTCAGTGTCGAGCGCGAGCAAGGAATCGTTGAGTTCGCCCAGCAGCTTGCCCTGCGACATCGGTTCGGCATCCTGTTCGAGACCGTAGCCGGCGAAGTAAGTCGCCGCGCCACGCGTCTTGTTGCCCTTGGAGTTGGTCACCCAGTGAGCGCACTGGTTGATGAAGTTAGCGGCGATGAAGAGCAGCTTGGTCCGATGCGGGTGATCGAAGTTCTCGAAGAACCAGCCAAGCATGTTGGTGTACTCGTAGCCGTGCTGCGGCATCGAGAAGTTGGCCGGCAGGCCACACTCGAGCACGACACGCGCAGCGGCGATCTGGATGGCGTCCAAAATCGACTTGGGCGATCGACCCGCCTTGAGCAGCGCGACGATGTCCTCGATGTAAGACTCCTCGGGTTCGCGGATGATCGAGCGGATGAGACCCTCGGCCTCCGGCGGAGAGAGCGGAATCTGGTTGTTGAACAGCTCCTGGTCCCTCGTCGACTTCTGGGTCGCGTTCAATGAGGAAGCGGGCGGCTCCTCTTCGAGGTGGTACATCATGATCTGGCAGGCGGACTCGTAGAGCGAGTACCAACGCGGGCCGACCGCGATGTCGGGCACACCGGCGTAGAGCACATGGTGCGAGTTGTCCCAGCCGATCGCGCGGCCAAGCTGAATGGTTGCGCGGGCACGGAACGACTTGTGACCGGTCGTGTAGGAGCGGTTCCAGAACATCCGATCCTGGACATCGATCAGTCCGGCGAACATGAGCTGACCAAGGATCTCCTCACGCCGCTCCGGGAATTTCTCCCACAGGCCGAGGAAGAGCGAGTACTCGTCATCGACATGGCCGTACTGAACCATCGTCAGCCAGTCGTTCAGTCCTTCTTCCAACGAACCGTCGTAGTTGGTCGGTTGCTGGTCTTCCCAGTGGGCAGCGGGCGGCGCGGGGCCGTCGGGGTACTTGGCGGCGTCGTAAGTGCGACGCGAGTAGTGACCCGGCATCCTGCCCTTGAGTTGGTTCCAGATGTCGAGTCCGGTCGGCACGTACCAGGCTGTCTGCGTGAGCGGCAGGTGCCGCATCTCTTCCGAGACGAAGTTTTGCAAGCCCAACGTCGCGCGGGACGAGAGCAGGCAGTGATCGTTGTTGACGAAGCGGACGATGCCCTCGTCGATCCGCTGGTGATACGGCACATGGGTGTACGGAGCATGGGCGCGGATGGTCTCCGACAGGATTTCCGTGGTCGGTCGGCCGCCCTTGATGAAGTCAAAGGCCTGGTGCAGCGACGAGGTGTTGTCGCGCTCGACGATCGTCTCGCGGTACCGGTCGTATGCCGCAGCGGTGTCCCGCTCCATATAGGCGGGGGAAGAACCGCTGTCGCCGTCGCCGGATGTCTTGTGCAAGCCCATGGAGCGCTCCAGGCACTGAAAGCAGAATTGCTGATGTTGCTGCGCAGTATAGCGATGGGTTGGATGGTCGAGATCGGACAGTTGGTGCGATTTCGACCAAGCCGTAGGGGCGACCGGAAACCGGATTGCTCGTAGGTCTTCAAAGGGAGAAGGGGCGTCTGGCTCATTGGGAAGTGCAGACCTTGCATATGCCTCGGTTCCGTCATTGCCGCGCTCCGACACAACGGGCTAACGCGACCGCGAATATGTCCTATATTGCCCCTGTAGAGCAATCGCGCGAGCTTGACCGATTCTGCGTACTCGCGCATACGGAAGTTTCTTGAGAGGTACCTCACATGTCTGACGACCAACGAGCGCTGGTCGCCCACCTGATGCGTCGTGCCGGCGCGGGCGTGACCCCGGCCGAGCTCGACGAGCTTGCCCAGCGGCCGTATGCCGAACTGGTGGAAGACCTGCTCAATCCGACCCTGGTGGAAGACGACGACGATCTTGTGTTCCGCTACTTCCCGGCGCTGGCCAACTCCGACACGCCCTGGCCATGGAGTGGCCGCTGGATCTACTGGATGGTGAACTCCAAGTCGCCGTTGCGCGAGAAGATGGCGCTGTTCTGGCACCACATCTTCGCCACCGCCTACACCAAGATGGAGCACGGCCCGTCGATGCCGGTGCACATCCAGATGTTCCGCGAGCACGGCCTGGACGATATGCGCGTGCTGCTGGCCAAGCTGTCGCGCGACCCGGCGATGATCTTCTGGCTCGACAACGTCGAGTCGGTCAAGGGCGCGCCGAATGAGAACTACGGACGCGAACTGCTTGAGCTGTTCTCGATGGGCGTTGGCAACTATACGGAAGACGACATCAAGGCTGCGGCGTACAGCTTCACCGGCTGGACGTTCGAGCAGCCGATTCCGCTCTACCCACACGGCGGCTACCCGTCACACTTCGTCTACCGCGAGGACCAGCACGACGACTCCGAGAAGGAGTTCCTGGGCCACACGGGACCGTTCAACGGCGACGACATCATCAACATCATCGTTGAGCAGCCGGCCACCGGCCGCTTCATCGGACGTCACCTGTACAACTTCTTCGTCAAGGACGAGCCGGGCGTCTCGGCCTGGTCGGTGACCGAGCCAGGCAACCCCGAGGCCGTCGCCGAACTCGCCTCGGCCTTTGCCGAATCGAACGGCGACCTGCGCGCCGTCATGCGCGTGCTGTTCAATGCCGAGTGGTTCAAAGAGGCTCGCTACGAACGCGTCAAGTGCCCGGCAGAATGGGTCGCCGGCGCGTACAAGCTCTCAGGCAAGCTGGAATTGCCCCAGCCTGAGATGTGGAACCTGCACATGACGATGGGCGCCATGGGCCAGAGCCTGATGGACCCGCCCTCGGTCGAAGGCTGGCACACGGGCAAGGAATGGATCGACGGCGGCACGCTGATGGAGCGGATCAACTTCGCCTCCAAGCTCGTCTCCGACCCGTCCACGCCGGGCGTCCAGGATCTGATCAGCCGACTCCAGGAGCAGGGCGCCAGCAGCCCCGAGGACCTGGTCGATGCGACCCTCGACTTCGCCGGCCCGCTGGAGGTCTCGGACAACACGCGTGCTGCGCTGCTTGAGGCTGCCTCAGACGGCGGCGAGCTCGCGTTTGACAGCGACGACGCGATCGAGGCCGCCGGACAGCGCGCCGCACAGGCGCTGCGCCTCGTCATCGCTTCACCCGAGTACCAGTTCGCATAGACGGGCAAGTCCCTGTGTGAGAGCAGGGAGCCACGAAACCAGGGTGGGGCAAGGGACCCTCACCCTAGCCCTCTCCCAGAGGGAGAGGGGAACCAAACAGCTAAAGGAAACGGAACACCTCAATGAGCAGCAACGGACACTCCGAAAAGAAGGATCCCGTCCTCGTCATTGTTCAGCTCACTGGCGGCAATGACTTCATGAACACCCTGGTTCCCTACAACCAGGGTGAGTACTACGACGCGCGACCGCTGGTCAACGTGCCGCAGGACGAAGTCATGCCGATCAGCGACGAACTCGGCTTCAATCCCGCTGCCGAGCGGCTGAAGAAGATGTACGACAACGACGACGTCGCCGTGATCCAGGGCATCGGCTATCCCAACTCGTCGCGCTCGCATTTCCGCGGCATGGACATCTTGCACACTTGCGAGCCAGACCGGATCTCGACCGAAGGTTGGGTAGCCAAGCTGATCCAGCGGCTCGACCCGCAGTCTGAGAACCCGCTGACCGGCGTCAACATCGGCCGCGGCCTGCCACGTGCGATGGCTGCTCCGGGCGTCACCGCGACCTCGGTGGGCGACCTCGACAACTATGGCCTGATGCCAGACATCCAGGCCGAAGAGGATCGCAACCGCGACCTCGAGATCTTCAAGCGGATGTACACCCCGGCCATCGGCGCAGGCATGGTCATGGACTACCTGCGCCAGACCGGCATCGACTCGCTGGCCGGCGCCGACATGCTGGCCACCGTCCCCGGCGGCTACGAGTCAACCGTTGAGTACGGCGCCAGCCCGATCGCCAAGGCGCTGCGCGATGTCGCGCGGATCCACACCGCGGGACTCGGCGCTCGTGTCTTCTACACCAACCACATCGGCTACGACACGCACTCGCACCAGCCGCCGGTTCATCCGGGACTGCTGCGCGACGTGACCGGCGCGCTCGATGACTTCCTCACCGACCTGCGCGAGCATGACGCGGCGGAAGAGGTCTCGGTGCTCGTCTTCACCGAGTTCGGGCGGCGGATGAAGGACAACGGCTCGGGCACCGACCACGGTTCCGGAGGCGGCGCATTCATCATTGGTGAGCACGTCAAGGGCGGTCTCTACGCCGAGTATCCGTCGATCAAGCCGAAGGACTGGCTCAACGGCGAGGACCTGCAGCACAAGATCGACTTCCGTGGCATCTACGGCACCATGCTCGAACAGTGGATGGGCGTCGAGCCGGAGGAGATCGTGGTCGGCGAGTTCGAGCAGGTTCAGCCGTTCGAACGGACAATGTTCTCCAGTTAGGAACAAACGACATGAGCTCCCCCTGTGGGGGAGCTGTCGCGGAGCGACTGAGGGGGCCATCCGCGACACCCAAGGATCTCCCTCAGGCTCCGCGTGATGTGCGGGGCAAGCCTTCGGCGGCTCCTCCAGAGGAGGAGCTCGGAAGAGGACTTGTGAAGATGGCATTTCCATACGCAATGTTGCGAGCCGGATATCCGTTTGAGCGCGTGCTTGGCATGCGCCGCGTGACCACGTTCCCGGTCGATGTCGCCATTGGCGAGGATCGCGCGTTTGTGATTGGTCGCACCGAGTTCGGCGTCGGCGGCAATATCCGCATGGTCACCATGGCTCCCGACGACACGCTCGACGACGCGCCCTGGGGCGACCTGGGCACGATGGCCGACACCGGCCAGCTCTGGCCTGTCGGACTGACTCGCTCCGCCGATGGCAACTTGCACATCTTGGACGAGGGCAATCACAACGTCACCACGTACTCGCCCGACGGCGAAAAGCAGGGTCAGTGGGGCGAGCACGGCTCAGGTCCGGGTCAGCTCGACCGACCGTCCGGCATGGCCTTCGACGCCGATGGCAACGCCTGGATCGTTGACACGCTCAATCACCGAGTGCAGCAGTTCTCAGCCGACGGCGAGTACATCGGCGGGTTCGGCGAGGCTGGCGACGGTCCTGGTCAGTTCAACATGCCCTGGGGTGTCGCGATTGACTCCGCGGGCGACCTGTACATCTCCGACTGGCGCAACGACCGGATCCAGAAGCTCACCAGCGATGGCGAGCACATCATGGACTTCGGCACGCGTCCGGGCTACGAAGTGCAACGGCCTTGTGGCGTCGCCATCGACGAGCACGGCGACCTGTACGTCGCCGAGCGCAACAAGCACCGCGTCGTCATGTACGACAAGACGGGTCGCTACCTGGAGTCGTTCCACGGTGACGCGACGCTCAACCGGATGGGTCGCGAGTACATCCGCAACAATCACAAGACGCTGCGGTTGCGCGAGATGACCTCAGTTGAGCCGCAAAAGGCGCTGCGCTTCCCTCAGGGCGTGACCTACCACGACGGCGCGCTGTACATCTGCGACTTCGGCTCACACCGAGTCCAGGTCTACCGCAAGGACGCTGAGCCGTTGACCGAGGAACAGATCATCCCCGAGCTGCGGTCGCCAACCCTGATGACGACCTAACGTCGCTCGAAGTCGGTCAGGATCTCAACGAGGCAGGCGAAGCCGATGCCAATGGTCTTCGGCTTCGCCGAGCATCGCCGACAGCAACTTGAAGCCGAGTTCCTGCGGATCGCCGGTTCCATGAACCAGCTCGGCGCTGAGCGATTCTGGCTGGCCGGCGATCTCGCCCGCAGTTGCGTCCGTCCCGAGTCTGAGCTTGAGTTGCTCATCGTCCACGAGACTGAGCAGCCGTTTCATCGCCGATCCGACTTCTTCCAGACTCACCTGCGTCCGCAGGTCGGCACGACCTTCATTGTCTATACGCCGGAGGAATTCTCCGACCTTTGCGAAACAGATGCCGTCATTGTTGAAGCCACTTCGCTCAGCGACGAGGTGATCGTGTGAGTCCGCGCTCCGAGTCTGATCGCTGGATGTCGCAGGCGCAACATGACCTGGCTGCTGCCGAGCACGCGGCGTCGGGGGACTTTCATGCGCTCGCCTGCTTTCTCTGCCAGCAATCGGGCGAGAAGGCTGTGGCCGGGTATCTGTTCGCTCGCGGCGCCGACCATATCTGGGGGCATGCGCTGGCCGACCTCTGTGAAGACGCGATGCAACTCGACAAGTCGTTCGACGTGATCAAGTCAGTCGCGATGTTGCTCGACAAGTACTATCTGCCGACCCGATATCCGACAGGCCTTCCCGGCGGCGTCCCGCACGATGTATACGACGGCATCGACTCTGGCAGGGCGCTGGAAATCGCCGCTGACGTCCTCGAGTTCGTCAACTCACGACTCAGTTCTCTAACCGAAGCAGCGCAGCAAACGTCCGACCAGTGATCCAGTTCCGACACGTCCGGCTGAATGAGTACCACTGCGCGATGCTGGAGGATCTGATGGCGTTGCAAGACGCGCCGGATCCAACGCCTGTGGTGGTTGAAGAAGAAATCGGGGCGGACGGACTGATCTTTCGTCCTCAGTTGCGACATACGGGCTACCACCCTGGCGTGCTGGCCAAGCTCGCGGAGCACGGTCTTGTCGATCTGACCCACCTCGGCGATGCGGCCTACCGGGTCTATGTGACGCCCGTCGGTCGCGACTGTTACGAAGACATGTGCGGACTGACCTGACCACAATGACGGCGAAGCCTCAGGAACCCCAACTTCCACGCCCGCTGTCGCCGCAGCGCCTCGGCGCCATCCGAAAGCGGCTGCTGCGCTGGTACGACGAGCACGAGCAGCCCTTTCCCTGGCGCGAGGGCCGAAACCCCTATGCGGCGCTGGTCGCGGCAGTCGCCGCGCAACAGACTCAGATGTCGAGAGTCGTCGAAATCTACGACCGGTGGATGCAGGCATTTCCCACCATCGAGACCCTGGCTAGCGCTTCTGATGCAGAAGCGCTTCGCGTCTGGGGCCGCGCCGGCTATCCCAGACGCGCTCTATACCTGCATCGAACAGCGCGCATCGTCTGCGAACAATATGGCGGGCTACTGCCGCGAGACCGGGCCACACTGGAATCGCTGCCCGGTGTTGGTCCCTTCACCGCTGCGATTGTGCTGAACTTTGGACACAATATCGATGCACCCGCAGTCGACACAAACATCGTGCGTGTGCTGGGGAGACTGTTGTTTGGCGATCTACAGCCGGCGCGCGAAACATCACCAGCGCATATCAAATGGGCCACCGAGCGCCTGCTACCAGATAAGCAAGCAATGCGATGGAACCCCGCGTTGATGGATTTCGGCGCGTCGATCTGTGCGCCCGCGCCAAAGTGTCACTTATGTCCCCTGGCCTCACTGTGTGTGGCGCATCCACAATTCGCTCACGGAGCCAGGGCCAATGCAGTGCGTGCACAACCCTCGTTTGCAGGATCACAACGTGAATTGCGAGGGATCATCATGACACTACTGAGAACAGCACATGGATCGCTACAGCGTACGGATGTGATCAGCAAGGTGGTAGAACTATCAGGAGTGAAGCGTTCACGTGTATATCTGGCGGAACAATCGCTGATCGATGATCGACTCATCCGACGAATAGACCATAAGCTCTCACTGGGCTCGGACTGATACTTGACTACCCGGCTCATGCGATGCTTATACTAAGAACACGGCGGTGCCGACCGAGATCCAGAAAACGCACCGATCCCGCTATGCGCATTGCTACCCCGAGAGGAACTACATCAATGGCCGACTCGTTTGAAGATCAACTGAGGTCGGAACTAATTGGCATCCAGGGAGAGATCGAACGGCTCGAAAACAAACGGCGCTTGATCCAGGAGTTACTCTCCGGCGAATCTGGTGGCGCGGGAACTGCTGCCGCTGAGGATGCTAAACCATCCAAGCGTCGCGCAGCCCGGCGTACCGCCGCTCCCGCGAAACGTACGCGCCGGCCTCGTGGCCTGATCACCGGTAAAGTGCGCGAGTTCCTGGGTCAGCAGAGCGAACCCGTTCACGCCACTGAAATCCTGGCGTTCCTCGAGAAGAACGATGCCGCCCCGCAATCGGCCAAGCCCATGCCGACGCTGCAGTCGACCTTGCAGCGGATGAAGGAAATGGGTGAGATCGAGAACAAGGGCCGCAACCGCTGGGCATTGATTGCCGCCGGCGGCGCGCCCGCTCTCGCGCCCACGCCTGCCCCAACACCTGCTCCGGCTCCACGAACCGATGGACCCCCAGTGGTGACATCGACGACCACATTCGGCAGCCGACCACTGGGCAGCCAGTGAGCCGATAGCATACGCCTGACCACACACGCCGCAGACTACTGCGGCAGACAGCCGTGGTGCGTGCTTGCACGTGTCATCGCTGGTCATCACTGTCAGAGAGGTTGCCGCCATGTTGTTTGAGCTTCGCCAGTACACCATCAACGAAGGACGACGTGAAGAGTTCGTCCGTCTGATGGAAGAACAGATCATTCCTTTCCAGGTTTCCCAGGGCATGACGATCCTCGGCTCCTTCATCTCAGAGGAAGACGAGAACACGTACGTCTGGATTCGCCGCTTCCACTCGGAAGAAGAGCGAGAGCGACTTTACGAGGCGGTCTACGCTTCCGACCATTGGACCAATGAAATCGCGCCGCAGGTCGGAGAGATGATGAGCCGCGACAGCATTTCCGTCAAGCGACTCGAAGCCACACCCCGCTCGCCGATCCAGTAGTGAATGTATCCGGCCTGAGCGTCTCGCTGCATAGCGTCTGAGACGGCGTCTTGACGTCCTCGGTACCGACCGGCGAATTGTTCACGCGCGATGATGGGTACTTCGTTCCCACGGATCGCTCCCGCGGTCCGTGGTCTCCCGATGCTCTGCACGGAAGCCCGGTCGCCGCTCTAATCGCCTTCTGCGTCGAGCAGCGCTTGCATGAGTTGGGCAGGCAGCCGGCACGGCAACCTGGCGTTCAAGGGGAGCTACGTATCGCCCGGCAGACCATCGACTTGTTTCGCCCTGTCCCCTACGGCAAGTTACTGGTCGAAGTCGTTACGGTTCGCCAGGGACGACGACTCGCCGTGTTCCAGACTCAGGTGAGGTGCGAGGGCAAACTGCTTACACAAGCGACGACGCTTTGTTTGCGGGCAGACGCTTCGCTGGGTTCAGTCGGCGCGGACCATACCGTCGAAGCGCCGCAGCCACCCGAGGCTGCCATTCCCAACCGAGTGGACCGAGTCGGAAACGGTTGGGTGTCATATCCGGGCACGCTCGAAATGCGGCATGTTGTCCCTCCCGGCGGTCAAGATGCCCCGGTCGTCTGGATCCGGGCGGACGCGCCCGTACTTGCGGAAGCGCCGCTAACCCCGGCAGTCCGAGCGGCGAGCATCGCCGACTTCGTCTCACCGTTCGCAAACATGCAGCCGGGACGCAGCGGTTATGTGAACGCCGACATCACATTGCACCTACATCGTCAGCCAACCAGTGAATGGAACTACCTGCGTATCGTCTCACGCGGCGCGGCCGATGGTGTTGCAACGGCGCAAGCGGTGCTGGGCGACATGTCGGGCGCGTATGGCGGCTGCTCGGCCGCCAGCCTGATTAACCCGTAAAACGTTCGTGGTCCTAACGCTACCAATAGCGCGACACGATTCAGATCGATAGTCTCTACGCATGGCTGGACGCATCGTTGGCATGATCTCCATCCTCACGCTCGTTGGCGTGGCTGCCGCAGCGGCGCTGCTATTGGGGCTGGCGGTCGACTCGGAAGAAGACAGCGGACGCCAGGCAGCCCTGGTGCTGGCCGAATCAGTAGCCCGATCGCTGGTCAACGCCGATCTGCCGTCGCTCAGCGATAGCGAAGTCAATGATCTGATTCGAGTTAACGTTCCCGCGCCCGATGATTCAGATAGCGATATTGCCGAACTCCAGGACATCTGGGTGTTCAACCCGCAGGCGCGGCTCGCCGCTTCCTCCGAGGGGGCCCGAACTGTCACCCGGGACGAAATCGTTCCTGCGCGCGGCGCCATGGAGCCGGGCGCGGTCACTCTCGTGCAGTCCTTGCCTGACGGTCGGTATGCGGGGACGGCGGCCATTCGCGGGGCCGATGGCACCGCTCTCGGCGCTGTTCGTGTCGAGTTCACCAGCAACAGGATTGGGACGCATTTCGAGCTGTATCGAGGCGAGTATCTGATCGGCGTCATCGCGGTCGTCGTGGCCTTGATCTTTGTGAGCTGGTTCCTGGCCAAGCGGCTCGCACGGCCGATTGGCATCATGGTGCGGGCCGCTCGGGCGGTCGAGGACGGCCGTCAGCCCGAGCCGTCAGTTGCGGCTGTCCTGCGAAACACCTCGCTCACGCGTGACGAATATGGCGAACTGGCCGGCGTGTTCCTCGATATGGCTCGCGAGGTCGGCGCCCGCGAGATCAGACTCAATGCACAGGTCGAAGAGCGGACGGTGGAGTTGTCGGAGAAGAACCGCGCGCTGGAGACCGCGCAGCGTGAGATTCGCAACGACCTGGAAATGGCGCATTCCGTACAGGCGGCGCTGGTGCCGTCCGATCTGCCCGAGGACCCGCGAGCGGGCGTCGCTGCGTTCATGACGCCAGCGCTGGATGTGGGCGGCGACTTCTACGACGCATTCCTGACCGACGACGGACGTCTGGCCTTCGCGATCGCCGATGTCTCAGGTAAGGGCGTCGCCTCGGCACTGATGATGGCGGTCGGTCGGGCCTTGCTGCGCAGCGCAGCGAACCAACATCCCGATCCGAGCCGGGCGGTCGCCTCGACCAACGACCAGCTCTGCGGCATGAACCCCAAGGAACTGTTCATCACAGCGTTCTTCGGTGTCATCGACCTTGAGCTGGGCACGCTGACCTACGTCAACGCTGGACACGATCCGCCCTACATCATTCGGCCCGACGAGGCGCCGGAAATGATTCCCCATACAGGTGGCATCGCCCTTGGCGTCCTGCCTGACCTGAACTACACCGAGACGACCATTCCGCTCGACGCGGGTACGGCGCTCTATCTCTACACCGATGGGATCACGGAGGCTGAAAACGCCAACGGACAGCAGTTTGGTCGTGAGCGGTTGGAAGAGAAACTGGCAGGTTCGACCGTCGTCGAACCGAAGGAGCTGATGGACGGGATTCTTACGGACCTGCGTGAGTTTTCCGGAGACGCCAAGCAGTTCGACGACATTACCTGCATGGCTCTCCAGTTCGTTGGGGGATCAGTGACGCTTGAGCCGTACATTCCTGGGCGGGGAGACGCCAGGTTGGCATCCGGCTGGCGCAGGATGGTGGTGCAGCCACAACTCGAATCGTCCCTACCTCGCGTGACGGCGTTCATCGAGCGATTCGCCGAAACCGAAGGATTCAATCCGGCCGAAGTATTCCGCATCAACCTGGCCCTGGACGAGCTCTTGACCAACACGCTCGAGCACGGGTTTGAGGGACGCGTCCACGAAGCCGACATCTCCGTGGCCATCCGCAGCGAAGGAGACTCGGTCATCGTTCGCTATGAGGACAACGGCAGCGAGTTCAATCCCTTGCAGGCGACCGAGCAGGATACGGAACTCGAGTTGGTCGAGCGGCCGATCGGCGGATTGGGCTTGCAGTTGATTGCTGCCTCCTTCGATGAGGTAACCTATGAACGTGTGGATGACCGAAACGTAACTACCATGCGACAGAGCCGCGAGAGCTCAGAAGAAGATTCTGGCTAGGCTACTCTCGCACCGAACCACCGCGACAGAGGAGAAGTGCCATGGTTGACCTGTATCCCGAGTACGACGACAGCGTGCTGGTTCTGAACCCGCTGGGCCGCATCGACGGCACCAATGCGAAGGCCTTTGAAGAGGCGTTGCTGGGCCGGATCGACGCCGGCGACAATCAGATCCTGATGAACTTTGAGGGGATCAACTACATCTCCTCGGCTGGACTTCGGGTACTGCTGATGGCCGCCAAGCGCACCAGTCAGTCTGCCGGCCAGCTGGCCCTCTGCGCTGTCCAGGATCACATCCAGGAAGTGTTCAAGTTCTCGGGCTTCGCCGAGATCATCCCAATTCACGACGATCGGCCTGGAGCGCTGAGTTCGTTCTAGGACTAACCAGTCCAGGAGCAATCAACGTCGAGCAATCAACGTCGCCTGAGCGCTAAGCCCGATTGCTCGGGCTGCGCTCAGGCGACGTTTCGTGTGCCTGTTCAATCCCGGCGGAGCGCCGGGTCCGGGGCTACAGATTTAGGTCGCTCTCCAACTTGGCAATCGCACGGGAGATGCGGTTGACCAATTCGTCGGCTTCTTCGAGGTTGGTGACCAGCGGCGGCGCGAACGGGATCGATGCGCCACCGCGTGCGAGCACACCTTCGTCGCGTAGGTTCTGCGTCACGCGCGCCGAAATGTTGTCGGCCTCATCAAAGTCCTCGCCGGTTGCGGGATTCTTCTTCAGCTCGACCACGTGCATCATACCGACGCCGCGCGTGTGATGGATCGTGCGGTGCTCTTCGCGTAGCTGCACCAGGCGGGAGCGGACGTGTTCGCCGACGCGGGCGGCGTTCTCGACCAAGCCTTCGCTTTCGATGATGTTCAGGTTGCCCAGGGCCACGGCGCAGGAGACCGGGTTAGCGCCCCAGGTAATTCCACCGATGGTGCCGTCCGCGCCGGCTTCCTCGAAGGTGCGAGCAATCTGGTCGGAGACCAGCGTCGCCGCGATCGGCGAGTAGCCGGAAGATATCTGCTTGGCGGTGGTCATGATGTCGGGCTCGACGTCGAAGTGGTCCATGCCGAACCATTTGCCGGTGCGACCGAAGCCGTTAATCACCTCGTCGGCGATCAGAACGATGTCATGCTTATCGCAGATCTGGCGGAGCGTGCGCCAGTATGCCGGGTCGGGCACGTAGCTGCCGTTGGCTGTCGAGATTGGCTCGGCGATGATTGCTGCGACAGTGCTCGGTCCGGCGGCGACGATGATGTCTTCAATCGTGCGGGCGCAGTAGACATCGCACTCAGGGAAGGTCTTCTCGTAGGGGCAGCGGTCGCAGTTGACGTTCGGGACGTGGATTGCGCCTGGAACCAGCGGCTCATACGCAGCTCGCTGTGCGTAGCTGGCCGCGTTGACCGACAGCGCACCAGCCGTTTGTCCGTGATACGAGCCGATTCGCGAGATGACCTTAAACTTCGAGCCATTGCCGCGGATGTGGTGGTACTGCTTGGCAATCTTCAAGGCGTTCTCGACTGCCTCGGAGCCACCGTTGACGAAGACCGCCTTGCGGATTGTCGACGGCGTCAACTCAGCCAACTTGGTCGCCAGGGCGACGGCAGGCTCGGAAGCGTAGGCAAAGGTGTTCTGGTAAGCGAGCCTGGACATCTGCTCGTGAGCAATGTCGGCAAGTTCGCTGCGACCGTGTCCCACAGCGTTCAGCCAGAGACCGGACATCGCGTCGATGTACTCGCGTCCCTGGTCGTCGTGCAGAAAGATGCCTTCACCCTTCTGGATCACCAACAGTCCGTCGTCGGCGGCGAGGTCGGCATGCGACTGGGTCGGAATCCAGAGGTGTTCGAGCGATTGTTGTCGAAGAGCGGCTTGGGTCTGCGTGGTCATTCAGCGTCCTGTCATGCCTTGGGTTGCTTGACAGGATAGGCGCAATGCGTCAGGTGCGTGGGAGGCCTACTTCTTCGCTTCGTAACACCCCAACTGGGGAAGTTCCGATCAGCGCTGCGCTGAAGTGGGAGCGCCGCGAGCGCGAAGGTCATACGCCATCACGACGAGATCGCGCATGCGACCGCTGCGGTCAACGACCCAGCCGGGCAATGTCGCCACAGTCTGGAATCCGAGCGATTCGAACACGGCCTGGGCGCTCATCTGGTCGTGTGTCATGCGCGCCGAGATCCGTTCGAGGCCAATGGAATCCGCGATCGCAAAGATTTCCTCGGCGAGGAAACGACCCAGGCCCTGACCACGGATCTGGGAGTTCACGGTGACGCGAATCTCGCCGATGTGCTCGGTCCAGCCGGCTTCGTTGTGTACCAGCGATGCCTCGCCGACAATATCGCCGCCGTCTACGGCGAGGACAGTAGTGGTGTTGTGGTTGGCGATGTTCTCTAGCCAACGATCGACCACCAATTCGTCGGTGATATCCCAGGGCAGATACAGCAGATCGTCCTGTGAAAGCGAACGGGCAAAAGCGAGGAAGCGCGACTTGTCCGCATCCGACATCAGTCGCATGTCGATCTCGCGGCCACCACGCAGGGTGGCTCGGCTAGGATAACGCCGCGCGATCAGGGCGGCTTGGCGGGCGGATGCTTCGGTGGTCATCGGTCTTCTCCCGTTTCACAGTCCTGACGCGTCTACTTGGCTCAATCTTATGTGTGAGGTCGCGTTCGCGCAGACTAACACTGCATGCACGCAACTGATTGCAGACTTGATACGGCTTGGTCAGGGACGGATCAACTCGCCGGCGGACGCCAGCGAGTGGTCTTGGGCTGCAGCCTGGCACCACGATCGGCGGCGGAGTCGATCTCCAGCGAGACGTCGTCTCCGGGATACATCGTGCCCTGTCGGACGACACGTGCATACAGCCGAGAACGACCGGGATGGGTCGCCTGGTTGATTACGTTGAAATCGCCGTCATTGAAGCAGTGCGAAATGATCCGGCAGGGTGCCGCATAGGACGTGACCTCGACGATGACCTGCTCGCCCAGGTGAATCCGGGAACCAGGCACCAGCTTCTTCCAGTCGATGCCGCGGATGGTGACATTCTCGCCGGTTGCGCCGGGCCCGATCTGGTGACCGTCGGCGCGCAAGCCGTCGAGGATTTCCGCGGAGAACAGGCAGACCGCACGCTCGGTTCCGCCGTGATGGCGACGATCTCGTTGGCGGTCGCGTGTGAGTCCGTATTCGTTGACTACGGCTTCCGAAACGGCCCGTTTGGGCACACCGCCGGGAGATACGTTGAGCTGTTCAATCCGCCCTGTCGTCCGGACCGTTCGAGCTTGTTGTTGCGACATCGCGTCACCCCGCAGTCACCTTGCTAACGCTTGGAGCAAGTCTAGTCAGCTTCTGAGGGTGATGCAGGTTGTGAGGAGTCAAGAAGAGCCAGACTCCGTCATTCCGGCGCACGCCGGAATCTCGCGGCCGGAGCGCGATGGTGGAGTTCATCGAGATTCCGGCCTACGCCGGAATGACGAACTAGGGTGTGTTCACATGGATGCTGACAACCCGTGCTTGGCGCGCCAGCATTCCCCGCCCCCCTTGCAGGGGAAGCTGCCGAAAGCCTGCCCCGGGCTTGACCCGGGGGCAGAGGGGGTCCGCTGCTCGGGAGCCCCGTCTGGTCATCAAACGCCGCCCCCCCTCTGTCCCCGCATCAAGTGCGGGGCGGGCTACTCCGTGACATCTCCCCCCGCAAGGGGGGAGAGGGGAGTGGCTCACGTCCGCCAATGAGAGATCATGCCGTCCACGTACAAGACGCGAAGCGCGGTCAGGAGGCCTGGCAGGAGCTGGATTCTCTGCTGTTCTTCGACTCCCTGGAGGAGGTCGTCGAGCAGGGCTCTAACGGTGCTGGTGCCGTCGATTCTTGAGGCGAGGGCGGCGACGAGCATGGAAATTGGCGCTCCCTGTGGACGCGAGGGTGAGGAGATGACTGCGCCCCACTCGAACTGTCCGTCGCCGACGATCGGCTTGCGTGCCAGTTCGACGCCGTTGGCCAGCGTTGGCACGGCGTCGAGCATCGGACTGCGATTGGCCCAGGCGCTGTCGATCAGCCTGGCCATTTCCTGATCTCGGCGGGCCCGGGCAGATTCGACGGCGGCAACGCCTTCGACAAAGTCCGGCGGCGCCTCGCCCTTCTCCAGGACGACGCGCTCGTAGCCTTGCGGCGGCTGTCCGGCGACGGCGGCGATGAACGCTTCGCGCGGGGAGACATCCTCGGAACTCTGTGTGATTCGTCGTGCTTCCCAGAAGTAGGAATCGGACGTGCGATTCGAGGCGTAGAAGAGCGCTGCCATTTCGCGAAACTGGTGGTACTGCTGCATGTAGAGCTGGGAGTAGACCTCGGCGGCGGGATCGCGCATCTCGGGATCGCGTAGCGCCGAGGTGACGTAGGCCGAGGCCAGGACCGCCGACGACAGAGCCAGATGCACGCCTGAGGAGAACAGCGGATCGATGAAGCAGGCGGCGTCGCCGACGAGGATGTACCCGTCGCCGACCAGGCGCTGCGACGTGTACGACCAGTCTCGGATGACGCGCGGCGCTTCCAACAGGTCGCCGGATTCGAGCATCGAGGCCGTGCGATTGGTCATCGCAAGCTGATCACGGAAAAAGTCCTCAGCCGGCTGCTCACTCAACTGCGAGCCGCCCCAGGCCGCGTCAATGACGACGCCGACCGACATGACATCGTCGGGCAGTGGGATGGCCCAGGACCAGCCGTGCTCGTAGGCCTCGATAAAGATGTTGCCGGTGTCGGGCTCGGGCAGTCGCTCGACGCCGCGGTAGTAGCTGTAGACAGCGAGGTTGCGAAAGAACTCGTCGTGTGTGCGTAGGTCAAGCCGTCGCGCGAGGAATCCGTTCTGGCCGCTTGCATCGACGATCCAGTCGGCCTGGTGGTTCTCTTTGTTTCCCGCCGAGGACTCAACTGTCACGCGCGACGGATGGCCGGAGTCGAACGAAACGTCAACGACGCGACTGCCCTCATGCACATCAACGCCGTTCTGGGCCGCGTTGCGCAGCAGCATCTGGTCGAAGGTTGGCCGCCAGACCTGGTAGGCGTGGGGGTAGCTGGCGTTGGTCTCGGCGAAGTGCCAGGACCAGGGCTCAGGGTCGCGGCCCCAGACCATCGTCGCGCCGTACTTGGGCGTAAAGCCCGCAGCTTTGATTTCGTCGATGACGCCGAGGGTTTCGAGGATGGGAATCGAAGCGGGGAGCAGCGATTCACCGACATGCTCGCGGGGGAAGACCTCACGCTCGAAGAGCGTGACATCGAAGCCCTGTCGGGCAAGCAGCGTTGCGGCGGTTGAGCCTCCCGGTCCACCTCCGATGACGATGATGGATGCGTCGGATGTTTCAGCCATTGAGGTCAGCGTACTCGCGGATGCAAGCGTCCAACTCAGCGCCCATTGGCTTGCCGAACAGCGCGGCACCGCGCAGTTTCAGTTCGGCGATTTCTTGACCAGGCAGATCAACAGTGACTGTCATCTCGTCCGACTCGCGCAGCGCATCGATGAAGCGCAGATTCTCACGCGCTGACGGCGGCTGTATCCAGCTGCCATTCGCTTCCCAGACCGCGGTTCCCACATTGCCGTCGCTATCTGCCCATGACACGGTCGCGGATTCGACCGCTGGGGTATCAGATTGATCATGGGAGCGGTCGGAGTCTTCCACGGATACCAGGAGCGTTGCAGCGGCGTAGATATCCCCCTTCGCGTCCCGGATCCAGGGCGGCGCATCGTCGTCGGTCCATTGCTTTGGACCGCAACTGATAATGACCCTGTGATCTGCGACAGGATCGCGGTCGATCAAGCTGATGCTGTGCCGCTCCCAGTCCGGTAACCAGTAGGCATATGCGGAGTGATAGTCGCCGGCGCGCTGTTCGATCACATCCTGGTCGCAGTCGTCGATTGCGAACTGCAGCGGGGTGGTGAACAGCGCGGCGAGATCGAACGCGATCCTGAGATCATCCGCCCCGTCTCTGCTTCCGATCAATTCAGCGGTGCCGGCGCGCTGCAGATCGTCGAAGAAGGCCGACTCGACTTCTTCGTTCTCGGCAACAAGGTTCGCGGGTCTGGTGGATGTACTCATACTCCAGCGACCCCCTTGCCATGGCTGCCCGTCGAACTGCCATGCCCACTCACGGCCCCATACGCTCTCAGGATCTGTGATGTCTGACGGGCTGACCGAGGTACTCCAGGATGACTCGCTTTCTCGCCGTTCGCCAGGCGACGCATCGACGTTGATGCCCGTGTGGCTGTGGCCTAGGTCTTCCCCCGGCTTGCCCTCTTCGGTGAGGCACAACACCCGGAGCGAAGAGTGGGGACGGTGGCGGCCGCGTGCCAGCGCTCGGCCTGTTCGTTGTAAACGATGGCTGCGGTGACGTTCTCCGGCAACCGCGCCGGGGGATCGCTGGTGCAACCGACGAACAGGGCGGCTAGCACCAAGATTGGCAGCACCGTTTTGAACAGGTTCGGCTGATTAGCTATTGCGCACCTCTATGTCTTTTGGCAACACTATCGAGATACGACGGTTGCAGGGCAGAGGAATCGGGCGACCACAAGGGTCGCCCCTACAGGAACCCTTGGCGCTCTTCGTCTCGTTTACGCACTGGTCTCCGGAGGGGGAGAGGGTGCGTGCCTGTTGGACCAATCTGGTCATCATCCGCCGACCCCCCCTCTGTCACTCCGTGACATCTCCCCCCGCAAGGGGGGGAGAGGGGATTCGGGAGTTTTCGAAGGTCTCCTTTCGCGGGAATGACGGAGCACGGAGAGCGGGAATGTAGTTGCAGGGGGTGGGTTAACTCAACAGACCCGCGCTCCGGCGCGGGTCTGTGGTTGGTTTGACTGGGTGTTTTGGTTAGTCGCCTGAGAGCGGGGCTCCGGTCTGGGTGTTGACTTCGAAGGCTCCCTTGAGGTCGAGTTCCTTGCCCATCTCGCGCACGGCTGGGATGACTTCCTCGCCAAAGAGGCGGAGGGAGCGCATCGCGTCCTCGTGGTTCATCGCGCCGTCGCCGTCCCAGAAGAAGATGTTGCCGGGGCGCAGCTCTTCGAGGACGTGGCGAATCTTGGGGATGACGGTCTGAGGCGTACCCGTGATGATCGAGTACTTGTTGACCTGCTCCTCGTAGGTGCCGAAGGCATCGGCGTCGACCTTGTCGACTTCGGCGTCCTTCTCGGCGAGGGCGGCATCGCGCTCAGTCTGGCGTCCACGCGCGGCGGCAGCAAAGGTGCTGACCGTCGGCAGGAGCTGGGTGCGCGAGGTCAGACCGGGCAGGTTCTGCAGGTTGGATCGCACGCTGCCCTGGTTGCCCTCGAGGAAGGGGTTGGCCGGGCCGGCGATGTACTTGCGACCGGCTTCCTCGGCCAGCTCTTCGGTCTCATCGACGTGGACCTTGAACAGGTAGCCGTGGTGCTCGGTCGAGGCTTCGTAGCCGTTCTCGCGGGCGACCTCGTCGTAGTACTCGAAGGACTTCTTGGTCGGCTCGATTTCGGTCGCGAGCATGACGTACGGGTAGCGATGCTCGGCGCACCACTTGACGGTGTTGCGCGACATCACGCCGGGGATCCAGATCTGCGGGTGCGGGTCCTGGTAGGGGCGCGCCCACGGGTTGACGTAGCGGTACTGGTAGTGCTCGCCTTCCCAGCGGAAGGGGCCAGGCGTTGACCACGCCTTGACGACGAAGTCATGCGCTTCCTGGAAGCGCTCCCAATTGAATGGCGCCTGCGAGTTGTGAGCGACTGACTCACGGCCGGTGCCGCGCACCCAGCCGGTGACCAGGCGGCCGCGCGAGATCATGTCGATCTCGGCCAATTCCTCGGCCAGCCACAGCGGGTCTTCCCAGATTGGCAGGACGTTGCCGAGCAGCACGATCTTGGCACGCTGAGTAATCCGGGCCAGAATCGCGGCTTCGACGTTCATCACGCCGCCCATGCAGAACGGGGTCGAGTGATGCTCGTTGAGCATCAGGCCATCGAAGCCCATTTCCTCCGCGTAGACCTTCTCATCGAGGTAGCGGTTGTAGAGCTCGGCGCCGATGCGGGGGTTGTAGTCCCCGTTGGTCATCCCGAGGTCTTCGATTTCGCGTCCGGTCGCACCGACCCAACCCGAATCGAAGTCCTGGTAGGGACGCTCGGTGAAATAGCCAACGAACATGGTTTCGGTTCCTGTTCCATCGACCCAGCATGCGCTCAGCTGGTCGATAATTCGTTCCTCAGAATGATACGTGATTGCGTGTTGCTGAGAAGAATGCTCAGGCGCTGGCGATGAACGAAGTCACGGCATCGGCGGCGGCCTGGGGATTCTCGAGTTCGACCAGGTGGCCGGCGCCGTCGATCACGGTCAGCGTGCTGTTGGGCAGGCTGGCGTCGTAGACCTCGGCGACACCGAGCGGCGTGACTCGGTCGTTCTCACCCCAGAGCAGCAACGTCGGCGTCTCGACCTCGGAGATCAGGTGCGGCAACTGGCGGTTGAACATCCACGGCTTCCAGGTCAGGCGCGCGGTCATTTCGCGCGAGAAGTCCCAGAGCTCCTTCAGTTCCGGCGCGGCTTCGTCGCCGAAGACTTCGGCGTAGGCCTCGTCGGAGGAGAAGCCGAGCTTCACGTACTCCTCGAACTCGTAGAAGATCACGTCGGCGATTTCGCCCTCTTCGGGCTGGACGCCGGCTGCGCCGACCAGGATCAAGCTGTCGAGTCCGTGCAGGTGCATCGAGGCCAGCTCGGCCGCGACCCAACCACCGAAGCCCATGCCCAGCAGGTTGGCGTCTTCGTCGATCCCCATCTTGTGGATGGCGCTGTGCAGCAGGATCGCGATGTCGCGCGGGTGGCGAGCCCAGGTTGGGCGCTCGGATTGCCCGTAGCCTGGCATGTCAATCGCGGTGACCGTGTGGTGTTCGGCAAGCTTGTCGTAGAAGGGAATCCAGCCGGGCGAACCGGTGGAGTGGTGCAAGACGACCAGATTGGGGCCGGTGCCGTCCTGCAGCGCGTTTACCTTGAGGCCGGCGACCTCGACGGCGACTTCCGAGTGCGTTTCTGTCTGTGTAGTCATACGCCTGCTCCTGTCAGTGGTTCCGACGATGATGGGCTCGCTCGAACAGCGTGCGTTAGCAACCCACCGGAATGCCGGGCGGGAGAACTAATTAGGGACAGGCTAAACGCCGATCTGGCCACTGGCAACCGATATCCAACCCAGTCCAGCGAAGCTACGGGCGGTCGTAGGATTGCATCATCATGCTCGGACTTCTCCGTCTGCTTCGCCTCGCTGCGTTGCGCGAACTGCGCGGCGGCTGGATGTTGATGCTCGGCGCTGCCTCGCTGCTGATCATCGCTGCCGGACTTGTCGCGCTGCCCCTCGTCTTTCAGGCGGCCTCGGCTGACCTCGCGCTACGCGAGCTGATCGAGCAATCGCCTCGCGGCGCAACGATCGCCGACCAGACCAGAGCATTCAGACCGGCAGAGAGCGGCGACTTCGACGCCGTCGCGGCAACCACGGATCAGCTGGAACATCGGCACCTCGATCAATTCGCCGGACTGGTCGGCGATACGCGGCGAATCATGGAGACACCGCGCAGTTTTGCCGCCTTCACCAGGCTTGACAATGGGATCAACGAGCGCCTGCTCACCTATCTGATGTCGTTCGAGCAGATCGAGTCGAATGCACGCCTCGTCCGCGGGGATTGGGCGAAGTCGGCCGACGAAGTCGTGATCGGTGCGACGCTCGCTGAGCAGTTGAGTCTCGACGTGGGCAGCGTGTTCAGCTTCAGCGATCAGATGGAGTTTGTCGTGACCGGCGTGATCGAACCGGCAGTCGCGGATGTCGGCCGAGTGCTGGCATTCCACTACACGGATGTCTGGTTCGAGTTACAGATCAACGTGACGGCCGGCGGCGCGGAGGAACCGTACATCGGTCTATTCGCCAATCACGACGCGCTGGAACGCTACGGCGCGCCGGTCAATCATCGTATGCGTACAGAGTTCCACACTGAGGCGATCAACTCGGACCAGGTCGGTGCTGCGATCGAGGCGTTGACTGCCTGGCAGCAGCAACTCAGCCGTCTCGAAGGCGGGTCGGCCTCGACGCTGCTGCTGGGGACATTGCAACAGTTTGACCGTCAAGCGCAGTTCTCGGCCGGGCAATCGCTGCTCGCCGGACTGCAGATCGCGGCAGTGGCGATGTTTGGCGTCGCGTTGGTGGGCCGCGTGATGGCTCAGCGGACGCGCGTCGATCGCGAGCGACTGGCCGCGCGAGGCGCGAAACCATGGCAACAGGCCGGCGCGCAGGCGATGCTGGGTGGACTCGCGGCGGTGCCTGCTGCGCTGCTCGGTGCACCGTTGGCTGCATTCGCGTTGAGTCATGCCGGGCGACTTGGAGCGGTCGCCAGAGTCTCGGGCGGTGAGCCGTTTGATACCCGTTTGACCTGGGAAGCCTGGGCGCTGGCCATCGCAGGGGCGCTGCTGGCCTGGATCGCCTTTGCCGCGCCTGCCTGGTTCGACTCCAGACAGCGCACCAATCAGCGGGTCGATGTCGGACGACCACAGCGGCAATCGTTGATCCAGCGAGCCTGGCTGGACGTGGCCCTGCTGGCGTTGGCAGCCGTGCTCTTCCTGCAATTTGAGAGTGAAGCCTCGGGCGGCGCGCTGGCAGCGTTCGAGTCGGGAGGCATCAACCCGGTGCTGATGCTGAGTCCGGGACTACTGTTGCTGGGCTCGGCTCTGACGATCATGCGCGTTGCGCCTCGCGTCTGGGGTCTGGCGGCCTCCGTCCTGGCCCGAGCGCCGATCCCATCCTGGCTCTATCTCGGTGTGCTGAATGTGGCCCGTAATCCGACCGGACCAATGCTGCTGACTGCGCTGACGGCGTTCATCACGGCGGTTGGACTCATCTCGGCGACGTACGCCTCTACGATTCGCACGGTGGAGCGGGACCGGATCGAGTACGAAGTCGGTGCCGATGTACGTGGCGTCTCAATCGGTGGAAATCTGTCGAACTCGACGCTGGCGCGGGTGACCGAGCCGCTTGACCGGCGCGACGGCCTGACAGCGGGCGCAGCCTACCGAGGCATCGGCGCGATCGGCGGTGACCGCGAAGGCAGCCGGGTGATCATGCTGGGTCTGCAGACCAGTCGGATGAATGAAACGATTTCGCTGGACGAGCGCCTCGTCGGCATGCCGACCGAAGAGTTGTTGGCGGCAATCGCCAGGGAACCGGGGCGGGTCGGACAGGAGCTTCCTGAGGGAGCAGATGCACTGACACTCGAGGTCCGCAGCGACCCCGGAAACAGCAATCTGGAAATGGCGGCGCGGGTCCTCGACAGTCACGGACAGGTCCATATGAGGCCGTTCCGCACCAACACCACGTCGATCGTCGATTCCAACCCAAACACGATGCGGGCATCGCTGAGCGGACTGTCGCAGCCATTGCGAATCGCCGCGATCATCCTGCGACCACAGGCGCGCGTGGTCCGCGCGCCGACCGGAACGCTCTATCTGGATGAACTGACCGCTTACGTCGGGGACGAGGCCATTCCCGTCGATCCGTTTGACGAGGCCGGTCCCTGGATTCCGGCATCGAGCGGCGCGGGTGAGGACCGGATTGTCTTCGCCGACGGCGGGCTGCAGTATCGCTGGGCCCAACTCGCTGCTGCCGACGAACGCATCATCGTGCGGGAGTCGCCCAATCTGCCGGTCAATGCGGCGATGGACCGCACCTCGATGGAGACAGCCAACCTGAGCGTCGGCGATGTCGTGCCGATCCAACTCAACAACGCCAGCATTCCCGTTCGCATCACTGCGGCCGTCGACTACTTCCCCACGCTCAATCCTGCGCAGGGCGGATTTCTGATCGCGGATTTGCTCGCGCTGCGCGGCGCGGCGCTGGTGGCGGCGGTCCAGGCAGTCCTGCCTGTGACCGAGGTCTGGGCGGCAGCCGAAACCAACGCCGGACGGCTGATTGCCAACGATCTGCTGGACCGGGTGTATCTCTCCAGCGCTGTGCTGGATGCGGAAGCTCGGATTGACGCAGCCGAGGAGGACCCGTTCCGATCCGGCGGCGCGGCGGCGCTCTTCGTGGTCGGATTCATCGGCCTGCTCATCGTTGGCTCGGCAGCGCTCGTGTTCACCCTGGCTGCTGCGGGAGGCGAACGAGCGCGCGAGTTTGCCCTGATGCGCACTGTCGGCGCGGGCCGCGCGGGACTGACCGGCCAGGCGGCCGTCGAGGTCGGCCTGGTGCTCGCCGCCGGCGTCGCGCTGGGATTTGGACTCGGACGAGCAGTGGCCGGCGCATTGCTGGCCTTCCTCGACGTGACCGCCGAGGGCGTCGCGGCCGCTCCGCCGACAACGCTGTCGGTCGATTGGGTGCTCGCCGGAATCGGCGTTGGCGTGATTGTCGCCTGCGCGATCCTGGGAACCACCGTCATCTCCCGTTGGGCGACCGGTCAGGACGCCGCGCCGCTTCTGCGTGAGGGCGCTGACTAATGTCGCTCCAACCATCCTCCGGCAGTGGCGACAGTGCTCGTGGAGAGACCGCGCGAGAGCTGGCGCGACTGGCGCTGCGCCGGATTGCCTCCGCGCCCAAACTGTCGGCGGTGCTGTTGATTGGCGCGCTACTCGCGGTCGGGCTGGCCAGTAGCGCGCCCATCTTCATCGAAGCGGTGCGCGACCTCGGACTCCGACAAACGCTCGCCGATGCCGACCCGGCATCCCTCGACCTACGTCTCGTCCGGACCAATGTGACGGCTGACGAAGAGTCAGTCGATCAGGTGGAGTCGTTAATCCGCGATGAGGTGTACACGGCCGCCGAGTCACTGATCGTCGCTCGGATGGCTGCGATGCGTACTGGCGGTTATGTCCTGCGCACCGACGATCAACCCTTCAACACGCCCGACCCACCACACGCCACATTCATCGCACAGAGCGATCTCGAAGAGACCTCCGAGTTGATCGAAGGTCGAGCGCCAGAACCGGCTTCCGGCGCGATTGAAGTGGTCATAGAGCGAGAACAGGCAGCAGTGTTCGGGCTCGAAGTCGGCGACGAACGTCTGGCTCAACCATTCTGGCTTGGACTCCAGAACGAGACTCGGATTCGCGTCGTTGGAATCGTGGATCCGTCTGCCAGTGTCCGCCGCTGGTCAACCCTCGACTCAGTGTTCCTGCCCGTGGCGGCTCGAGATTCGGAACTGCGCTTCTGGACGACAAGAGCGGGCATTCTCGGCATCCTCGCTGATCAATCGCCCACACTTAGATTGACGTTGTTACAACGTTTCCGAACCGATCTGAGCGGCGCATCGGCATCCGAAGCGTCGGCCGCAGCGGACGCGCTCGAGCAGATGACTCGGCGCATCGCACAGTCGATCGAGGGGGTGCAACAGGAGACCGAGCTGGTCGACACCCTGGTCGGATTCAGCCGTCGCTTCCAGTTTGCGCAATCGACGCTGCTGATGATCGTCTTGCAGCTCGTCGGAGCCGTGTTGGTCTACGCGGTCGTTGCGGCGGCGATGCTGGCCGAGCAACGCACCGAGGACACGGCCTGGCTGCGATCACGAGGCGCCCGCCAGCGGGATGTCGCCATGCTGCACGTCGTCGAAGCGGCGATCCTGACTGCGCCGGCTATTGCGTTCGGTCCCTTGATCGGCATGGGACTGGTCAGCTTGCTGGGATTCGTGCCGCCGTTCGACGAAGCAATCGCGCTGACCGGCCTCGGACCGTTCCTGCCCGTGTCGCTGCCCGCCGAAGCCTGGTACCTCGCGCTCGGCGCAGGCGCGTTGGCGCTCGCGGCCCAGGCCGTCCCGACCTATCGCGCGACCAAGCAGACGATGGTCACGACTCGGCGCGAACGAGGCCGTCCGCCTGCGTCATGGACCCAGCGTGCGTTGATCGACGCTGCCGTGGCCGCGCTCGGCGCACTGCTGATCTTTGAGCTGCAATGGGCCGGTGACCCGATCGATTCGCCGCTCGTCGGTGAAACGCGGCTGGACTGGTTGGCTGTCGCGACGCCGACCGTGCTCCTATTCGTGGTGGGCTTGATCGTCTTGCGGCTCTTCCCGCCCGCGATGCGAGGTCTGGCGCGGTTGGCGTCTCCGTGGCGTTCGCTGACACTGCTGATGGGCGCCTGGTATCTGGGTCGCACGCCGACACACTACGCGCGAACCGTGTTGCTACTAACCATTGCCGGCGCGCTTGCGGTGTTCGCAGCCTCGTTCCGCACGACGCTCGACAGTTCGTACGATGACCGCGCGCTGCATACCGTTGGCGCGTCCGTGAAGCTAAGCGAGCCGCATTCGGAAGCAGTGCCGTTTGAAGAGATCGAGCGGTTGAGCGGCCAGTCGGTTGCCAGGATCAAGCGAATTGTCGGCGCATACGACGGTGACGAGGACTCAGGTCGTTTGCAGATTGCCGCGCTTGACGCGCAGACCGTGGCAGAGCAACTGGCCGAGCGTGATGCCGATTGGGCATTGCCACCAGAAGCACTGTCGAGCATTGCGCCGTCGCAAAGCGAAGTCCAGCGGGCAGTGATCGAAGACTTTGGGGGCCTCTTGACGCTGAGGCTCAGAGTGCTGTTCCTGGAGCAGGAGACGCCAATCGGGATCAAAGTTCAGGACGCTCATGGCCGCTATTGGTGGTACACGATTGAGACCCTTGAGACTCCCAGCGCAGAAGAGTTCTCCGCGACGTTGCGACTGACCGAAGAGGCCGACGCCTACCTACCGCTCGAAGGCGCACGCATCGTCCAGCGACAGAGCGCATTCCGGCCCGGCGTCACTGAGCGACCCGTCGCGCCCCTCACATTGGCATCTCTCGACCTGGCCGTAACACGCGCACCCGGCGAGATCATCCTGCGCGATTTGCGCTACGAGCATTCGGGCGAGAGCCAGATCCTCGCCGACTTTGCCTCCGGCAGATGGGAGGCAACGCCGCTCGAGGTTGGTGAGCAACCGCTGGACTCCTTCAAAGTCGAGGCTGAACGAGCCCACTACCGCTGGAGCGCGGTGCCAGCGTCGCTGCGCGGCGTTCGCTATGTCACAGAGCGGGAACCACTACCGGCCCTGTTGTCGGTTGAGGCCATGGAGCAGGGACGCCTCACCATCGGCGAAACCGTGAGGATCCGCGTCGGGCCGACTCCTGTGAAGTTCAACGTCGTCGGCCAGTTTGAGACGTTCCCCGGCTACGACCCGCAGCGCGACGAGCCATTGGTGTTGATTGACCGAGCGGCATTCGTTCAGCACTTGTATGGCAGCGCCGCGGCCGGTGTGGCGCTAGCCGTTGATGACGAACTCTGGGCATCCGCTCCATTGAGCTCATGGTCAGAGCTGCTCGTCGAGCGCGAGATTCCGCTCGACGCCGAGGGCATCGACACCCTGGGCAGCGCGCGCAGCGAGCTCGCCGCCGATCCGCTGATCGTTGCATCCTGGAATGGCGTGTTCATCGGCGCACTCGCTGCCGTTGCGATTGCCTCGGCGTTCGGCCTGGTTGTCTTAACTGCCGTCACCTCGCAGGCGAGGCGAGTGGAGTTCGCCGTCTGCCAGAGCGTCGGCATGAGCATGCGACAGATCCTGGGACTGATCGCGCTTGAGCAGCTCATCGTGATCACCATCGGTCTGGGCGCTGGCCTGATTGTCGGTAGTCAGGCGGGGGCGATCTTGCTTGACTTCTTCGCGCTCACGCCCGATGGACGCGATGTCGTGCCGCCGCTGACGTTCATCATCGACTGGCCCGGCGTCGGAATCCTCTTCGCTGCGCTGACAGGCCTGTTCGCGCTCAATCTCGGCGCGTTCCTCTACTTCCTCCGACGCATCGAGCTACACGGAGCGCTGCGTTTGGCCGCGTGACACCTGCGTTAGCCGAGCCGGAAGGGCGGGTAGCGATCGGTGATCAAGAGGATCGCGTAGGCCTGAACACGCAGCGTCCAGCGCTCGGCGTTGAGTACAAAGGTGAACAATGGCCGTGGGTACTGTCCGCTGAACAGGATGGCAAACCAGGCGATCAGCACTGCGAGTCCCAGGAACAATCCCAGCACCCACAGCACGATCAAATGCGGTAGAGCGAGCAACCATTTGACCAGTGGCAACCAGCGATTGAGCTGTTCGGCGTCTGGGTAGTCCAGGTCCAACTTGACGCTCTGTTCCTCGTCCGTTGACGGATACTGGTCGGTCATCAGATTGAGATACGCGTTGACGCGGTTCATGAATCGCACGAGTTCGAGATTGAAGTCAAACCACCAGCGCGGATACTTCCGCCGCACGACTAGCATCAGCGCGACCGGCAGAAAGAGGGCCGGCGACATGAAGCTGACCAGGATCATGATCGGAATCGCGAGGATGGGTCGGAGCAGCGTCGAGATCCGGTCCAGCGACTGCGGATACTCAATATCAAGACGAGCGGGATACTCCTCAGCGGTACGTTCCATGTCGTGACGCCTCCAATCAACGCGACCGGTCTGTGAAATCAAGCGTATCGATTATGGCAAGCGGTCGATGGTTTGAAACTCCGTTGCCCAGTCCCTGCTGGAGAGCTATGCATCAAACCGCTAGAGCGATGAGGAGGATGCCCCCTCTCCCTCCGGGAGAGGGCTGGGGTGAGGGCTCCCGGTCCGTTTGCCTAGTCGCGGCTGCGTCTGTTGGGCGGCCCGGCCCTCACCCTAACCCTCTCCCTCTGGGAGAGGGAACTAGAAGGGAAGGTCCCAGGACTAGGCGCTCTCCTCAGGGAGCAATGCCGAGCGTCCGCTGAATCTGACGGACATGGAAGAGCTGATGATCGGCGGCGGTTAGCGCGACGGTCCTCAGCGACATGTCGAGGACTTCACCGTCCAACTCAAGATTAGCCGGCTCTCTGAGTTGGTGGTCGCTCAGATCTGCCAACAGCCGCTCTGTGTCTTCGCGCACGCTGGTCAACGCCCATCTCAGTTGTGGCAGCGACGCGTCCGACTCCGTGTCGGGCAGCGTGACTCCGCCAACCTGGGGAATCGCGAGCTGCGGCGCAACCTCGCGGCGCAGCAGCATGAGCTGGGGATGCAGCCAGCGCTCCGAGTGGACGACATGCAACAGGATCTCACGCACCGACCACTCGGACGGTGTCAGGCGTTCCTCCAGTCGATCATCGGAACAGGCATCGAGTAACGCTCGCAACTCGTCAAAGTTTTGGCCGAGCGCGCCCTGCACATTTACAAATTCAGCGATGATGTTTACCTCAACCTGTTCCCACCGTCGTTGCGTTGTCACACAGTGTCTGTGAACGGTGGCGGCGGGACAACTCACTGGCAATTGAACGCAAGAGGCGTCGAACTCATGGCCCGAGTTCGTGAGACCCCATCCCGAGCCGAACAGCTCGCGCTCGAACCCACTATCCCAGCCGAGCACCGGCTCGAGCTGGCCAGGGGCGCTGCCGAGTGGGACGCCCGCAAATTCTTCGACGCGCACGAGACCTGGGAAGACATCTGGCAGGTTGAGCGTCGCAGTATCCGCAGCTTCTACCAGGGCTTGATCCTGCTGGCTGCCGGCCTGCACCACTGGACCGGAACGCATCGTCCTCGTGGCGTGCGGATCAAACTGTCATCCGGAATTGAACGCCTGGTGCCCTATGCGCCGTCGTATCTGGGAGTGGATGTGTCGACGATGATTGTCGATGCGGCGGCCCTCCTGCGCCAGGCACCTGACCGTCCGGCGGCGTTGGCAGAGACGTCGCTGGATTTCTTTCCGCCGTTTCGTTGGGCTGTAACGGACGGCGGAACACTCGGAGCCTTGCGCGTGCGGCGACTGCGCGCGGCGGCGCAGCTGCCCACGCGCGGCTCCGAGTTGTCTTCGGGACTCGATCTGTACGCCGAACTCTCCGAGCACGGGGGCTCACTCAACCTGACCCAGATGCCCCAGCCCGTCCCGACCGGCATCGCCTGCGCACCGCCGGATGGATACGAGATCCAGATCAGGCCGCGGTCTGGCCTGACCCGCCGAGGTGTCGAGATCGGTTGGGGCACGGTCGACGCGGACTACCGCGGCGAGCTGCTCGTCTCGATGTGCCTGCGAGGACCAGCCGGGCGAGGATTCCGGATCGAACACGGAGATCGGATCGCCCAGCTCGTCGTCGCGCCAGTCGCGCTGACGTCAGTCGAAGAAGTCGAATCACTCGACGACACCGAGCGCGGCTCGGGCGGCTTCGGCTCCACGGGCCGCTGATCGATGCTTGACCAATGACCGTCGCAGCGATTGCCTCCATTGCGCTCGGCGGCGCTGCCGGCTCGGTCTTCCGTCACCTGCTCAATCGGTGGATCGGCCAGCCGGACGGTTTGCCGCTGGGCATCCTGATCGTCAACCTGAGCGGCACGCTGGTCCTCGGTCTGGTGGCCACGCTGTTTCTCGAGCGGATCGGCGTGTCCGACAACTTGCGCCTGGCGATCACCGTCGGTTTGCTGGGCGGCTTCACCACGTTCTCAACGGTCTGGCTGGACACGTTGCACCTGCTCAACGGCGGACGCTGGGCCTGGGCGCTGACCAATCTGGTGGTCTCGGCAGCGGGAGGTCTCGCTGCTGCCTGGTTGGGACAACAGCTCGCCCGGCTTTAACGACGAACGCCTTCTTCACACCGCACTCAAGCCATCAATGTGTATAGAGTGGCAACAGGCGACGGGGCGGTTGAGTCACTGATGTTCCAAAATCGTTGGCTTGTTCGACGGCGCGCCGTCGCACTGATATCCATTCTTTCGATTCTGATCCTGAGTGCATTCCTGGCTTCAGGCTGCGGCCTGTTCGGCGACGACGAACCAACGCCGGAAGTGGTCGAGCGACCCGACTCGGCTGCCCAAAACGCCGAATCAGACACGCCGACCGCAACTGCGACCAGCGGTTCCGCCCAGGCCGACCAGCAAGACCAGCCGGCCGAGGCTGTCGTCGTGACGACATCGCCCGACGACGAACAGCAACAGGCTCAAGAACAGCCGGCGGCGCAGGTCGAGACCGCAGAGGTCGACAGCACCATCTACATCGTCCAGCCGGGTGACACCCTCGCCCAGATTGCCAATCGTCTGGGCGTGCGCATCGATGATCTGATCACCCTCAACGGCATCCAGGACCCGGATGTCCTGCACGTCGGCCAGGAGTTGAAGATCCCCGGCGCGGAGCCGAGCAGCACTGCCCGCGACTCCGAAGACGAAGACCAAGCAGACGACGAGCAGCAGGAACAGTCGGAAGACGAAGACCAGATCGAGCCTCCCAACGTCGAACTGCCGACGGTCGCCGTCCCCGCCGCAACTCCGACGCAGGTGTCTTACAGCCAGTTCCCGCAACCTGGACCCGAACAGACCACAGACACCATCCCCGACGCACCCTCGAACTTCCTCCAGTACGGCGCAGCCGCGTTGCCCTGGCTGCATGGGATCAACCAGATCGATCCAATCATTGAGCTGTTCAAGGCCTGGCCGATGCCGGCCCTGGCCGTCGGACATGACCGCGTTGTTCTGCTCGACACCAACGCAGACGGCGAATTCTCCGCTTCAATCATCTACACCGACCCGAACTCATTCGGCGCGGCCGTTCCGTTCTCCAACCTGGTTGTCTATGACCCGGTCCCTGGAGATGCATCGAAGTACCGAATCGCCTACGACCATGCCCTCGCCTATGCCCGCGAGGTGCAGGGCATCCAGCAGATCGCCGACATTGACGTCACCGGCGACGCTGTGCGCGACCTTACGTTCCGCGAAATCACCTGCGACGCCAGTGGTTGTGTGAGCAGCTTCTACATCCTCGTGTCGAGCGGCGACGGGTACCGCACCATCACCGGAACGGCTGCTCAGGTTGCTGAGGTCTCGGCTATTGGAATCGAGGACCTCACGGGTGACGGCGTGCCGGACATCGTTGTGGATGGCCTCGCCACCGATCAGGCGACCGCAGCGGCCTACACCTTCGTGTTCACAGCGCGCGGCGACGATCTGGTTGAGTCGGTCAGACTCTCGCTGGACGGCGGCTCCTCACCGTCCGACAGCGACCAGGACGACGCCGAGGACGAAGACGACACGCTCGCCGAGTAGACCAGCGGTTGGTCGTGTGTCGATTGCCCCCTGAGGGGTAGCGTCATAGCCTCAAGCGGCAGACTGTCGCGGTGAACGCAAGGCATCCTGGGCATCCTGACCAGGGCCCACCGCGTACGACGGGTGTTCCAACCGATGTCGCTCGTAGCTCGTCCCTCCAGACGTTTCGGGACGCGCTCAGCTCAGCTCTTCTGGCGACTTCCCCTGGTCGGGCGCGTTCGTGTCCCGCGCAATCTCGCTCCGTTGCTTCTGGCGGGGGCGGTTGGGCTGGCCGCCGGATTCGCGGCCGTCGTGCTGACCGCCGTGGTCGACGGTCTGATCATCGTGTTCGACGAACTCGCGTCGTTGCTCGACGGACTTGCCGGCGGTTGGACGCTGATGCTGGTCCCCGCGATCGCCGCGATCCCAGTAGCGCTGATCGTCTCCAAAATCTCCAACGAGTCGCAGGGCGCCGGTGTCCCCTATGTGATGGTCGCAGTCGAGCGTGCCGGCGGGTTCGTCCGGCCCATCGTTGCCCCGGCCAAGCTGATCGCCACCGGATTCACGCTGGGCGGCGGTGGCGCCGCTGGTCGTGAGGGTCCGATCGTCCTGATTGCCGCGTCGCTCGCCTCATCGATCGGTCGCTTGACCAGGCAACCATCCGACATGCTGGTGCTCATGGTCGCCGCTGCAGCGGCGGGTGGAATCGCGGCCACGTTCAACACACCGATCGCGGGAACATTCTTTGCCCTGGAGGTCGTCCTACGACGCTTCAACGTCCGCAATTTCACGATCGTTGTGGTTTCCGCAGTCGTGGCCAATATCGTCGCCGTGGCCTTCTATGGCAGCTCGGCTGGGCTCGACTTGCCAGACCTCGAGATTAACAGCAGTTGGGAACTGTTCCTTCACGCGATTGTCGGCGTGTCGGCGGCGATCGCAGGGATCCTGTTCGTGCGCACACGCTTCTTCACCGAGGACGTGTTTGAGTTCCTCGGCGTCAAGTTGATAGCGAGGCCGATCCTGGGCCTCTTCGGTGTCGGCATCCTGGCGCTGATCGAAGCAGACATCCTTGGCTCTGGACTCGACCAGATCCGGATCTTTGCCGAGGGCGAGACTGCAGTCTCGACGTTGGCGATTCTGATGGTGCTCAAACTGGTCGCGGCATCGCTGACCATCGGATCGGGCGCATCCGGCGGAGCCTTCGCTCCGTTGCTGTTCGTTGGCGCGACGCTGGGCGCACTGATGGGCACCGGTTTCGAGGCGGCTCTGCCCGGCATCGTCGGGCCAATCGGGACGTACGTGGTGGTCGGCATGGCAGCCGTCTTCGCCGCCGCGGCGCGCGCCCCGATGACATCGCTATTCATCGTCTTCGAACTGACCGGATACTCGCTGATTCTCCCGCTGATGACCGCCGTCGCGTTAGCGACCGCGCTGGCGCAATTGTTGACCAGAGACACGATCTACAACGTCCGCCTACGACGCGCCGGACTCGACGTACAGGATGAACAAGCTCCATCCGCACTGGATGACCTGACCGTTGCTACGACGATGCGCACCGACACACCAATTGTCTCGCGCCTGGCGACGATTCAAGACCTGGCCAACGCAATGAGCCAGTCGCGCGGCAACGTGGTCGCGGTGGCCGACAACCAGAATCGATTCATCGGGTTGGTCACCGCGACAGATGTGACTTCAGCCGTTGAGCGCAGCGAACTCAACCGGCGCGCCTACGACCTGGCCGTCGTCGCACCAATCTTTGTTCACCCCGACGACAGCCTGCGCTACGCTCTCTCACTACTGGTAGAACACGATGTTCGTCAGTTGCCGGTCGTCGCGCGAGAGGATGAGAGCCGCCTCATGGGCATGCTCACGCAGCGCGACGTGCTGCGCGAGGTGGCCCAACCGAGCGACCGCGACCCCGCACAGCGGACCGCGCCGGCTCCGGTACGCCGGCTGGTTGGGGCAGTTGAGATTGAGGCCCGCGTCGAGCCGGGTTCAACTGCCGATTCGTCGATGGTCTCGCAGCTACCGCTGCCGGAAGCCTCGGTCATCACAGCAATCCATCGAAAGGGCGAAGTGGTCATTCCCCGCGGCAACGTCCGGCTTGAGCCAAACGACCTGGCGATTGTCCTGTCGGTCCCGCCCGAGGAGGCAGCAGTGCGAGCGCTGTTCGTCAACCGGACCGACCAATCGCGCTCCAGTTGGTGGTTCCTACCCCACGCGCCAACAACACCCAACGACGATGCTCCGTCGCGATAGGTCGCCAACCCACACATCCAACCAGCAGGGCGCTTACAATCCCTGTCATGCCGCGACTATTCACTCTGGCGCAGGCCCGTCGATCATTGCCGAGCATCGCTGCCGTTGTGATCGTCATGCGCAAGCGCGCGTTGCGCCTCGACGAACTGACGGCGCTCTCATCGTCGATGCGCCGCACCACCAGCGCTGATGGCGACCCGATCGTGACTGATGACTCGGAGATGCGCAATGAAATCAGCAAAATCGAGAGGCAAATCGCCGAGTTGATCGAACACATCCAGCAACAGGGCGTGGAAGTCAAGGACATCCGCCGCGGCCTCGTGGATTGGCGAGCGGAGCGCGACGGTCGCGTGGTCTATCTCTGCTGGCAGTACGGCGAACGCACTGTCAGTTGGTGGCACGAGCTTTCGGACGGATTCGCTGGCCGACAGCCCATCGTCGCCGACGAGTGGACCTGAGGCCCGCGGTGTCACATCATCGCAGCCTGGCGCCGCCGGAGAAGCGCGGAGGCGGTCAGCCGGTGATCCACGCAGAGCTGCGCCGACACTACGACGGCCTCTACGACCAGTTGCTCAACGGGCGAGCACCGCGAGACGCGCGTCCCGCGCTCGATGTCGGCACCGGTGACGGTCTCACCCTGGCAGCAATCACGCAGGGCACGCCGCTGAACGGCGTCGCCATCGATTCCGACTCTCCAGGTCGATGGCTCGGACCGACTGAGTGGAGCGTGATCCGGGCCGACGCGCAACGCTTGCCGTTCCCCGACGCCTACTTCAACTCGGCGCTCATGGTTGACGTCTTCGAGTGGCTGCGCCATCCCACAGCCACACTCAACGAAGTCGCGCGCGTCACCCGCGGGCCAATGCTGATCGTGCAAACCGATTGGGAAGGCCTCTGGTTCCAAACGCAAGAAGCGGAGATCGGACGCGATCTCGTCCGTGCGTTCACCAAGGGAGCGCCGGAGCGACTGCGAGGCCAAATCAAGGGCTCGGCCGAGGAAGCCAGTCTGTCCATCGTCAACATGTCTACCGAGTCGATCACCGCCGACCGGCTCGAACTGGGCAGCCTCGCCTGGGACGTGCTCGAATCCATCCGCCGCTACCTCGTGATCGAGTCCGCCCAGGTCCGAGCCCGCCGCTTCGACAACTGGAGAGCGGAACTACAACAAGCGGCCGACGAAGGACAGTTCAACATGCTGGTCCGACGAGTCGTGGCGCTGCTGCAACCGCTCAACACATAAGAGTCCTGTTCGTTTACGTCATACCCGCGCTCCGCCGCGGGTATGACAAAAGGAGGTTGTCTCAGAAGGCCCAGCGGTTGGTTGAATCCCAGTCCCCGCTTGACAGAGACCTTTGGATATCTCCCGAACCCCCTCTCCCCCCCTTGCGGGGGGAGATGTCACGGAGTGACAGAGGGGGGTCGGCTGACAATGACCAGATAGGGCTCCCGAACAGCAGACCCCCCTCTGCCCCCGGGTCAAGCCCGGGGCAGGCTTTCGGCATCTCCCCCGCAAAGGGGGGAGAAGGGGAGTCGTTCATAGGTCTCCGTCAAGCGGGGACTGGGAAGATTGACTTCTGAGACATCCTGAACAGGCGAAGGGCTACGGCGCACGCAACGAAGAACCGTGCGAGTGACCCTCGCGATGCTCGTGATCTTCCATGTGCAACTGCAGTTCGTCGCCCAGACGCAGCGTGTGATGATCGTGGTCCTCATCCACGCCGTCGTGGACACTTCCGCGGGACACAATCGCCAGTTCCCGGCCGTAGGTCTTGCGCAACACCTCTTCAGTCAACACTGTCGAGGGATCGCCCTGAGCAACCACGCCGCCATCGGACGCGTTGACGCAAATCACCTCGGCATAATGCTCCAGCACCGTCGACAGATCGTGCGTGGTCATGATCACCGATGTGCCAAGCTCGGTCAGCTCACAGAGCACGTCGAAGAGCTGATCATCCGAAACTGCGTCGAGGGCAGCCGAGGGTTCGTCGAGCAGCAGTATGCGTGGCTGCCGCGCCAATGCCCGAGCGATCAGCGCCCGCTTGCGCTGCCCGCCGGAGAGCTCATGAATCTGACGGTGCTGCAGGTCCTGGACATCCATCATTGACAGGGCGCGGTCGACCGCGATCCGATCGTCGCGAGTGCGAATCAGTCGTCCTAGCCGCTCTCTCCATCGAAACTGGTATCGGCCCATCTCGACGAGCTCTCGGACCGTGAGCGGGAAACGCCAGTCAACGTTGCTCGCCTGGGGCATGTAGCCCAGGAACGCCCGCGCCTCCTGCGGTGATTCACCGCCGACCAAAACCTCGCCCTGCGACGGTTGCAATAGGCCGGCGATGGTCTTGAGCAGCGTGCTCTTACCCGAGCCGTTGCCACCAATGATTCCGGTGAATACCCCACCTGGGATGCTGACCGTCAGTTCGTCAAACACGGGATGTCCCTGGTAGCCCACGCTGACATTGCGCAGGACGACTTCCGCTCCTGCGACGGGCGCGATAGTCATGCGCTCTCCGTGCTAGACCAGCGTTCGCTGATAGCCTCAATCACATGCCCAGCGTAGTTGATGCCACCGACACCGAAATCGAACTCGATCGACCCGCGCGCGAAGTCGTCTCGCTCGTCCCATCGTTCACCGAACTGGTCTGCTCCATGCGCCTCGGATCGAGGCTCGTCGGCGTGACAAAGTTCTGCGTCGAGCCAGCCGACACCGTCACCGCAATCCGAAAGGTCGGCGGCACCAAGAATCCGGACATCGAACGCATCATCCGGCTCAATCCGCAACTCGTCCTGGCCAATCTTGAGGAGAACAACGAGGAAGATGTCACTGCGCTCCGCGAAGCCGGCATCAACGTGTACGTCGGCGACATTCGAACCGCCGATCAGGTACATGAGGAGATCGACCACGTCGGCCGACTGATTGGCGGCATCGCCGTCAAGACGGCCGATGCCATCAAGGAATCGCTGGAGGAACAGCGCCACGTCCAGCGGCTGCGGCCTCGAGTCCGCGCTGCAGTCCTGATCTGGCGCAATCCATACATGGCGGCATCGGGCGACACCTACATCGGCGACTTGCTACGAGTGTGCGGAGGCATCAACGTTTGCGAGGACCCCGCGCAGGGGCGCTATCCACGGCTGCAGTTGACCGACCTGATCGACCTCGATCCGGAAGTCATTCTGCTGCCCTCGGAGCCCTACCGCTTCCGCGAGCGCCACGCCGAGGAGTTACTCGCACAGCACGGGATCTCGGCTGCACGCAACGGCCACGTCTATCTCTGCGACGGCCAAAATCTCACCTGGTGGGGCATCCGCACACCAGCCGCAATCAACGAAGTCGCCAGCCTCCTCGATCATGCCCGAGCCGGCTGGCAAGCAGAAGCAGAAATGACTCCGGAGCTTCCGCCAGGACTGAATCTCAATGTCACTCAGCAGGATGTGGTCGAGTAACGATGTTCAAGACCTCCCCCACTGGGGGAGGTGTCACGAAGTGACGGAGGGGGCCGGCTGGCCACTATCACCCAGATCTCGCCAAGCCCCCCTCAGTCGCTCCGCGACAGCTCCCCCAAGGGGGAGCGCTTTAGTGCCGCAAGTCTTGGCGCACATCGTCTACAACGGACGACCGCTATCAAACATCAATGCCCGAGCCGCGATCTGCGCCGCCAGCACCGCCGCCGTGGTGAGATAGAGCAGTCCCGTCGCCGCCATCATTGAGCGCATCCTCGCCGTCGTCCAGGCCATCCATCCGAACACCAGCGGCAGCACGAACCCCACGACGATCCTCAGCCAAAACGTGGGATCGCCCGTCAGCGACTGGTCGCGACCGCCGACCGGATCTTCGACCGCCACCGCCAGCGCGACTCCGAATAGCACCGCCTGCACGATCACGACGATCAGAAACGCCGTCGTGATTTCGACCAGCGGTTGAGCGGGCAGTCGCGGCGTGACCAGGTACCAGTGCCCCAGCGCCAGACCGACGGCCGAGAGTCCCAGCGCCAACGCGCCAAATCCCAGACTGACCGCCGTCAGTCCCTCGGGAGAACCGGACAGCGTCGCCGCCGTCAATCCGAGCGCCGCCAGCGACAACCCGCTCAGTACCCAGCCCAGCCTCCGAGCCCAGGCGTCGCGATCGGTGTAGAGGGCCAGATTGTGCAGCACCGAGATCGCCGTCAACGCGGCCAGTGTCCAGACCAAGACGTCGCGAGGTCCGGATCGAACCGCAAACCCCTCGACGATGTCACCTTCCAGCGTGAACGCCGTCCAAAAGGCCAGTCCGAGCACGATCGGGACCATGATCGTCGTCGCACGGACAAATCCCGGTGTCGCCTGACCGCGCAAGTGGACCGCATGCATGACCAAGGCGCCGCCGACGCCCAGCTCCAACAGGAGCAACAGCAGCGTGTACGGCAACGCGCCCGACGCAACCACCGTCGTCTACGACCCCAACTTCAGCAGCAACACTTCGCGCCTCAGACCCTCATCGCCAATCTCTACCTGTACTTGCAAGACGCGATAGCGGTCGTCGCGCCCACCGCGACGAAAGCGCAGCACATCGCCCTTGCTCCACGGATAGTCGGTCTCCAACGTGTCAAGCAGCGCCTCACGACGCTCCGTAAACGTGTCCGACTCCCAGAACTCCGTCAGCATCAGATCCCTCCCGCGACAGACGTACGGAGGCAGCGTATCCCATGGTTGTGCATCCGACCCAAGCAGATTTCACAGGCTCCAGATATGCCACAATGGCCGACATGACGGATACAAACGACACCGAGACTTCACGGCGTTGGCTGCTCAAGGCGCTACGTGAGGCCTCGGGCGAGATGTACGAGCTGCTCATGCAGGCCATGCATCGCAGCATGCCCGACGCCGAAGCGCTGATGGAACGTGCCTGGCGTCAGGACACGATCGCCGCCTGGCAGCTCGGCCACTTACTCTTCCAGGATGTCGAGGATCTGCCGCTGCATGACTACGAATGGCTCGAACAGACCAACCCCCCTGACTGCTACGAGCAGCTCCGCGAGTGGTACCACCTCAGAGAACAGATCAACAGCGTGCTCTACATGATCTCCAGCTACGAGTGGGAACAGTCCGCCAGTCACCGCTTCCAGGGAGAACTCAGCGTCGAGAGCATCGCCCGCGCCATCCATCAAACCGACCTGGAAATCCTCAACACGCTCAGGGCTCAATTGCAACCAACGTAAGCCCCCTTCTCCCCCCTTTGCGAGACCGATGCGCAACCTCCGATTCCGCTCTCCCCCCTTGCGGGGGGAGATGTCACGGAGTGACAGAGGGGGGCGGTCGGTGAGTACCAGATAGAAGTTGCGGACAGGACCCCCCTCTGCCACCGGGTCAAGCCCGGGGCAGGCTTTCGGCATCTCCCCCGCAAGGGGGGAGAAGGGGAGTTATGCATCAGTCTCTTCAAGGGGGAGAAAAGGGTGGCCGCATTCCTCAGTGAGGGAGCGGAATTATGTAGCCGGCCAACCCAACGCCGACGCCACCTCCGATGCTGCTCTGGAGAAGTTCATCGTGTAAACATGCAGACCCGGTGCGCCTAGCTCAAGTAACTCGCGACCCAGATTGACTGCCACATCTACCCCGATTTCACGTCGCTCTGCCGCACTATTCGCCGACTCCAGCCGCTCCCGAATCTCGGACGGAAACTCCGTGTTGTTCAACGCCGACATCCGCTCGATGCCGGCGACGTTCGTCGGAGGCATCACTCCCGGGATTACGGGTGTGTCGACTCCGCGTGCAAGAAGCTGGCCCACGAATTGCTCGTAGTACTCGGCTCGGTAGAAGAACTGTGTCAGCGCGAAATCGGCATTGGCCAGCTTGGCCGCTTGATGTGTCAGGTCTGCCTCGCGCGACCTCGCCATTGGATGACCCTCAGGATGCGCCGCAACACCGATGTCCCAATCCGCCCGCTCCTGAATGAAAGAGACCAGCTCGGCCGCCGTGTCAAAGGCCTGGTTCGCCGATTCTGCAGTCTGGGGCAGGTCGCCGCGTAGGGCGAGGATGTTCTCGATACCGTCGCTGCGATAATCGTCAATGATTCCGGCCACATCGTCGCGGGTATGGGCGACACAGGTCAGATGCGGCATCGCCTCGATGTCAAAGTCCTCGCGGATCGTATGCACCCAGTCGCGCGTCGGACCACGCGTGGTGCCGCCGGCGCCATAGGTCACCGACATGAACTGTGGTTGATGCAGCGACAACCGGGCCAGCGTCTGCCTCAGACGCTCGGCACCCGCCTCATCGCGCGGGGCAGAGAATTCAAAAGACAACGTTTGACCCGCATCAAGCAGTTGCGTGATGCGGGCCATGTACTGCGTCCATCTACGGGGGGGTAGAAAACCCTCACCCTTACTCCCTCCCAGAGGGAAAGGGAATCAAAGGGAGGGTGGATCTGGTGTTAGATGCAGGAGCGCGCTTGCGAAGCACCGCCAGCGTCGGCGGTGTCGAAGCTCGAACCACAGGCGCACGAGTGCGACGCGTTCGGGTTCGAAATCGAGAAGCCCTGCTTCATCACGTCGTCAATGTAGTCGACGCGCGAGCCAGCAATCAGCGGAGCCGACTCTTCGTCGATCAGGAAGCGCACGCCGCTCTTCTCGACGACCTGGTCGCCATTCTCGGCGTCCATCGCCAGGGCCATGCCGTACTGGTAGCCGGAGCAGCCGCCACCGACGACAAACACGCGCAGCGCGCCCTCGGCAAAGCCTTTGTCCTCGAGCAAAGACTTGGCCTTCTCAGCGGCCAGGTCAGTCACGTCAAGCATCTCGGTCATCTGAAAGACCATGGAAACAGTCCTCTCAACAAGATGAGTTCAGATCCGAGCATAGCGCATCCGCGGCCGCGTCAGTTCCAACTCTGGTCGGCAATCCCGCCCGTCTGCAGCGCCCGAATCAGAGCCACGGAGGGTTGGCCACAGCGGGATATTGCCAATTGAAGCAGGTAAATTGTACCGGTACAAGCGCGAGGCAGGGAGAGTGGAATGACGACGGGTGAGGAATCAAGACCGGCGACGCTGTCAGAACTGTATCTGGTCCGTGACCAGCTCAACAGCCGGATCGACGATCTGCAGAAGGTGATGTTATGGGGGTTCGGTCTGTTGGCGGCCCTGCTCATCGCGCTGATGGGCGTCGTGCTCAGCGGAGCAGGCTAAAGAACAAGCGTCCAAGGTCTGTAGGACGCCCTGCTGGACGCCCGCGCGAGATGAGCGACCACCACGAAGCGACGCTACCCTGACCTCATGGAACGTGCTTACTTCGACCACGCCGCGACCACTCCTCTCGACCCTCGCGTCCTGGAAGCGATGGTTCCCGCTCTGCAGCATGGCTGGGGTAATCCCTCGGGGATCTATCGCGAGGCTCAATATGCCGCCGCCCTGCTTGACCAGGCACGCGATGACATTGCCGGCGTGCTGGGCTGTTCACACTCCGAGGTGGTGCTGACTTCGGGCGGGACCGAGTCCGACAACCTCGCCATTCGCGGCGCGGCGTTGGCTCGCGCGCACGCTGGCCGGCATCTGATCACCCAGGCAACCGAGCACCATGCCGTCCTGCACACGATGGAGCAACTAGAGCATGAGGGCTTTGAGCTGACCATCCTCGGTGTCGACGGCGACGGCTTTGTCGACCCCGAGGAAGTATCGGCGGCGGTGCGCAAGGACACAACGGTGGTCAGCATCATGCTGGCCAACAACGAGATCGGTGCGGTACAACCGCTGGCCGAGATTTCACAGGCGGTCAAAGAACGCAATCGCAAGACCATCGTGCACACCGACGCGGTGCAGGCAGCCGGCGCGGTCGATATCCGCCCCGACGCGCTGGGAGTCGACCTGATGTCGCTAACCGCGCACAAGGTCTACGGACCAAAAGGGGCAGGAGCATTGTACGTACGGCGTCGGACGGCGTTGCAGCCGCTGCAGCTCGGCGGCGGACAGGAAGAGGAGCGCCGCGCTGGCACAGAGTCGGTGGCACAGGCGGTCGGACTGGCGAAGGCGCTGGTCCTCGCCGAGGAGGAGCGTGCGCTGCGAACCGGCCACGCCTCGGAGTTGCGCAATCGATTGTGGCGCGAGCTCAACGAGCGCGTCCATCCGATCCGGCTGAACGGTCCGTCCGACTGGTCGCGCCGCTTGGCCAACAACCTGAATGTGAGTTTCCCGGGCGTCGAGGGTGAGAGCATTCTGCTGCAGCTCGATCTCGAGGGATTCGCCGCGTCGTCGGGCAGCGCTTGCAGCACGGGCAGCACTGAACCGAGCCATGTGCTCAGCGCCATCGGGCTCGACCCTGACACCGCACACAGCACTCTCCGCCTGAGCCTGGGCCAGTCGAACACTGAGGAGCAGATCGACGGCATCGCGCAGACGATCGAGGAAATCACAGCGCGTCTGCGGGCATTGTCGCCGGTCTAGCGTTGTCGGCACTGGAGGGGAATGATGGTCACGGCAGAACGACCTGCCGCGGCAATCAGTGAGTCGCGAGCAGAAGCATCAGAAAATCGGCAAGTTCTTTTTCCGCTGAGGCTGCAACTGCCTCCGGATTGGAAACTGACAAACGATCTGCTCTTAAACATCGGCGCGCTCAACGACGGCTGGCGGCTCGAGGCCGATGCGCAAAGGGGACTCTTGATCATGCCCCACCTGGACCACTGAGTAGTGACCGCGGCGGCCGGATTTACGCACAAACCCTGATCTGGAGCGAAACGAGCAAACCCGGCCGAACCTTTGAGTCCAGCGCAATGTTCGAACTTCCCAACAGTGAGCGGCGAATGCCGGATGCGGCGTGGATCAGCGATGATCGTTTAGCCGGGTTCGACGTGAATGACGAGGGAATCTGGGAAATCTGTCCAGACTTTATCGTGGAAGTCCGTTCAGTCAGCGATCAACTTCACGATCAACAAGCGAACATGAAGATGTGGGTGTCGCAGGATGCGCTGCTGGCGTGGCTCGTCGACCCTTATGAAGAAGCGGTCTGGGTTTACCGACCCGAACAGGAGCCCGAACTCCTGGAACACCCCGAGTCGCTAACGGCGACCGAAATCGCCGATGACCTGACGATCGACTTCAGCCGGATTTGGCCGCGTCACGATCCAGAGCCAGAGACCAGCTAATCACGGTTTCCAGGAACCGGCCAATCTCGGCAAACTCGACTTCGAGCTGTGCCTGGGCATCGTCCGATAACTCTTCAAACGTAGTCACTGTCACGGACAGACCACTCGCCCTTCGCTTGCGATCCCAAGTGCCGACCAAACGGCCGTCGAGCAGGACGCAAGATCGAATCATGCCGCCGCCGGCATTGATGCGCTTGAGCAGGTGTTCCCGGACATCAAGGTCTCGCTTGGCATAGCCAAGGAGGTAGGGATCGAACGGGCCGAGTACTCGGAGGACGTGTTCCGGTCCCGCTAACACGTCGTCAATCCCCTCTGACGCTTCTTGCGTCATCCACATCGGTGTGTTCCCGACCCGTACTTCGATCATTTCGTCGATCATGGCGTCTACGGCAGGTCGTGACTGCGCTGCAGGCAGTCCGGTCCACCAGCGGAAGTCGGCGGGAGTGGCAGGGCCGTAGGCAGCGAAGTAGCGACGCGCGAGTTCCGCTCCGGGATCGGCTGGTTGTGATTCTTCTTTGGGAAGCCAGTGGTCTATCAGTACGTGAGATTCTTCGCCGTCCTGGTCGGCGCCGAAGCAGAGCACGCCAAGCATCGACGCGGTACGCAGCAGATGACGAGTCGCCTGACCCTCAACAGGCAGCCCTGCCGAGCGCAGAGCATCGGCGACCTCCGTGCGCTTGAGCCAGTCGCGGCGCGACAGATATTCGCGAAAGAAATCCAGGACTCGAGCGTGATCCTCATCAGAGATTCCCAGGTCTGCTCGACGCTTGAGCGCCTTGGCATCCATCGCCTCGCCGAGCAGGCTAAGCATCCAGCGATGATCTTCGGCCGGCACAAGATGGAGCGTGCCGCGCATGAACCAGTTGCGCACGACCGAACGATCGACGTTGCGCGCGCGTTCGACATCGGATGCCGTGAGGCCGGTCGTCCTGGTCCCGACGCCCAACAGCCAGCCGAGCCGATCTTGTGCCTGAATCGCCCCTGCCAGACGAACGCCGGATGGTACATCAGTTGCCCGATGCGCACCAAGACCCTGCGCATGGAGACGCAGCCTCAGGGCCTCATTCCGGTTAAGTTGGCGAACTGTGCCGTCACCGGGCATCACATCTGGGCCTTCACTCATCTGGTGTAGCTCAGACTAGAACGACACAGTTGGTAGGCTCAGCGTCGTGACCGGTGAACAACGCGACGAATGGCAGCCCGACCAATACGCCCGCTTCAAGGCGGAGCGGGAGCAACCGTTCTATGACTTGCTGGACCTGGTCGAACCCGTTCCCGGTGGGCGTGTCGTGGATCTCGGCTGTGGGACCGGCGCGCTGACTCGGGTGCTGCATGATCGGACGCAGGCCGCCGAGACGGTCGGCATTGACCGCTCGCAAGCGATGCTGGACAAGACGACGCAGCACACAGGCGAAGGCGTGCGATACGAGCGCGGCGACATCGCCAAGTATTCAGCTACTGATCTGGATCTAGTCTTCGCCAACGCGTCAATCCAGTGGGTGGGCGACCATGCGTCGTTGTTCCCGCGGCTGGCAGCGACGCTTAAGCCGGGCGGTCAGCTCGCCGTGCAGATGCCAGCCAACGAGGACCATCCCTCACACGCCGTCGCTCGCCAGGTCGCGCAAGAAGCGCCGCACAACGAGGCACTCGGCGGCTTCGTCTACCGCCACTCCATTGAGTCCCCCGAGTGGTACGCCGAGCAGTTCGCAAGACTCGGCTTCGCCGAGCAACACATCCGCATACAGGTCTACTTACACCGTCTGCCCGGCCCGGAGGACGTCATCGAGTGGGTCAAGGGCTCACTCCTCACTGGCTACCGAGATCGGATGTCGTTAGAGGACTACGAAGCGTTCCTCTCGGACTATCGGGAGCGGTTGCTGTCAAATCTGCCAGACGAGCGACCACTCCTCTACCCATTCAAGCGACTCCTGCTCTGGGGACGGGCGGGATAGGGCATTCTCTTCGAGAGACTCAGACTGACATCGCGAGCATTGAATATCGTTGGCAACTCGGGCAGATGGGCCAATAGCTGGAACGAGGGCAGCTGGTCTAGGCGCTCGCAGGTCGGGTTGGTACCAAGGCCAGCGCTCCTTCAAGGGCTTTTCCTAGCCGCCTCTTGCCAGAAGGGCGCCCAGGATCGCGAGTGCGGCGGCGAAGCCAATCCCTGTCCCCCACATCAGCATCCCGGAGCGGGCGCTCATGTGATCACGGAGATCGTTTATTCGGGCGTTCACGTCGTCTATCCGCCGAGCTAGCTGGGCCAGAGGGTCTCTCACACCGGGTGGTTGGTTGGGACCTCCAGAGCGCTCGCTCAGGACCGTGCTCATCTTCCGCCTGTGCGTTTGAAGGTGGTTGTGTTGTACCGACCGCGAAGTCACCGGAGACCTCGCTTCAGGTGGGACAATCGGTCCGACTTCCGAATCTCCAGGCGCGTGCTCAGACAGATTGAGCGGAGTGACCATTGTGCTGCGACCGAGCACACCCCAATCAGGTTTGGAGCTGAGATTGGAACCCTCGTGTATCCTGACTCCGACGCTGACGGGAGCTGGCATGGTTTTTCCGACGATTGACACTGGAGGGGCTCCGATCCCTCTGCTTGACCCCGTGACTGATGTTGAAGAAGAGCTTCGCTCGCAGTTGCTCGTCTCGACCGTGGACAAGGTGTTCGGCTGGGCTCGACGGTCTTCGCTCTGGCCGGCCATGTTTGGCCTCGCCTGCTGTGCGATCGAGATGATTGCGACAGCCAACGCCCGCTACGACCTGGCCCGTTTTGGCGCCGAGGTCTTCCGCGCATCACCGCGACAGGCGGACCTGATGATCGTGGCCGGCACGGTGACCTGGAAGATGGCGCCTCCGGTCCGGCGCATCTACCTGCAGATGGCCGAGCCCAAGTGGGTGATCTCGATGGGCTCCTGCTCCAACATCGGCGGACCGTTTGCCCATGGCTATTCGACCTTGCCCGGCGTCAACAATGTCGTCCCGGTTGATGTCTACGTGCCCGGTTGCCCGCCGCGACCTGAGTCGCTGCTGGCCGGTCTGATGCTGCTACAGCAGGTGATCGACGACGAGCACGCGCACAATGGCCGCAAGCGCCGACCCGAGCCAACCGGCGACTTCTCCAAGATGCTGCCCGAAGGCGACCCGATCCGCGCCGAACTCGAATCGCTCTTCCCGCCGTTCTTGTCTGCCGACGGTCAGCCGCGCGACAGATTCACCGGAGCGCTGCCGCACGACCAGAACTTCTACAGCAGTCGCTAGCCCGCTAGGGTGTAGCAGAGCAATCCGAGGGGACTCGAAGGGAAGCGGACATGGTCTTCGGCAAAGGCATGGCCAAGGGACTGATGACCGTGCTCAAGCACGTGCGCAAGCCGGTCGTGACCGTCCAGTTCCCCGAGGAAGAGCGCAACATCCCACCCCGTGCGCGGACGAACCTGGTCTGGTTTGTTGAACGCTGCACTGGCTGCTCGACCTGCGCCCAGAGCTGTCCCGACGGCTGCATCCTGGTCGACACCGAGCCGCGCGAAGATGGCTCCTTCCTCGTCAACCGCTACGAGATCGACTTCCGCCTCTGCATGTACTGCGGACTCTGCACCGAGGCCTGCCCGTATGAGGCAATCCAGGTCGGCGGCTCATACACCAATGTGGTGACGAACCCCAACCACCTGTACAAGGACAAGGAAGACCTGATTGAGCTGGCCAACGAGTACCTCGATCAGCACGATTGGGTCTACCCCAACGGCCAGAAGGCTGTCCAGCAGACCGTGCATCCCTCAGAGCGTCGCCAGCACCACTAGGCGAGACACCCGCCAGGTAGCGGCCAGGTAGCGCCCGCCGACTGCGTTACACCCCATGTGAACACGCCTGAACCGTAGTACTCAACACGGCTCATCAGGAATCCGCAGATCCCACTCTTCGGCACTCAGCAGCGAGGCCAACACGGGTGTTCCTTTGCCTGGACGCAACGTGGGATTGGCGCCATCGAACTCGTACGTACAACCCTGGTGGTTGAACGTTAATCTGTACTCTCCTCCATCGTGTAGACCAATGGAGAATCTCCCCTCGTGAGTCGTCGTGGTCCGACTATGAGCCAGAGAGCCAATCAAGTCGATCCGCACGCCTGCACCTGGTTGGCCGTCAGCGTCTGTCAGGAGACCGTTCACTCGATGTCGGCACATATCCCTGGGCACCATGAAGCTAATGTCCTGGTCTCGATCAAGGACTGTACGGGCGTCAACATCCGAACGGTCATACACAACGGCGCCATCGAGATACAACACCGAACAACCCTCTAGAACCGCCGAAATCGTGTAGTTGCCCGGCGGCGCGTACATGTGGTAGCGACCGTCCGACCAGGTAACGCCAGATACCTTCACTGATTCATCACCGACGTCCTCAATGACGATGCGCACGTTGTCGAGTGCCGCGCCGGCGTGGTCGGTCAGCTGTCCCTCGATCAATACGTTGCGATTGACTCCACTGGTTCTGGAGGCCACCCGGTGACAACTGGCATCGAGACTGGTCGAACCCAGGGTCTCGTCAATCAGCTCGGATATCTCAGGTGCATACAGACTCAGATCAATTCCGTTCGTGAAGCGGGCATTGAACTCGCCCTTAGCGCCGATCCAGGCTCCGACGGCGATGGCCCAGAACTCGGCAGTGTTCGTGAGTCCGTATGAGTCATCCCATAGTTGCGATGCTCTTGCAGCCTGGTATGACCTTGCCAGATCGCCGCCAAACGAGCCGCCCCGAATACCTCTACCGATCGCGAATTCGATTGCGTGAGCAAACTCATGCACCGCGACACTAGTCTCGCGATAGGGATCATCTTCGAAGCAGAGCACATTCTCCTCCGGAATCAACGTCGGAGTGAATTGATTTGGTCCCAACCCGCGCGGTCCGGCCTCACCCCAGGGCTCCAGCTCGACGCGATCTCGATACTGCCTATACGGCGTCAAGTCATAGGTCTCTTCGGATTGACCCACGACTACGAAATGGACGCGCTGCCTGACCAGTGTCTCGCGGATATCCGGACGGTTGACGAGCATCTCGTCGAGGATCGCCGCGGCGCGGAACAATGCCTCGTCGGCCACGTTCTCAGTTGAAATGACTGCAATGCCGTCAGCATCAAGGTACTTGTCGAATGAGCGATACCAGCGCACGTGATCAGGTGGTGGCCCCAGCAGATGAAGCGGCCGATCACCGCTGGGCTGCAACCAGCGCAACTCGGAATCGTTGAAGACCCAGAGCGCATCCCCTCGACTCAGGGTCGGCATGTCTTCGTCCGCATGTCTGGATTCAGGCTGGTACACACCAAACTCGCCAGACTCAGGCATCCAGTAGTGGGCCTGTTGGAAGGATTGTCCGATCGATCGCACTGCGAGATCCACCGGGGTCTCGCTAGGTCCGGTCCAGGCAACAAGATTGGGGCCAGGCATGAGCGAGATCCACTCGCCATTGGCAACAGTCGGCTGTTGCCACTCCACCAGTGCGTCACCACCGATTCGGACGATGAGTCCCATGCCGGGTTCGAGCATCCGGAGGCCTACGTTGAGGCCAGGCGCAGAGAATCGAAAATGGGAACGCTCAGCATCCCATGTGTAGATCATTTCAGCTTCCGGGACCTGTTCGAAGAAGTCCTCGACCGGCGTCGGGAAGTACACCCATCCGACCGGATTGGTCCCCGGATACAGGATCCTCGTCCCCGGCTCAGCATCCTCATCCGCGACTAGCGTTGGCATCAACAGCAGGACCAGCGCCAACGCTCCGACAACACCGATGAACTGCACGCATCGGCGTCGGTCAGTCACTGCGAACTTCAGTCCCTGCATTCGGCGTCCGATCTCCTCTTCCGCGCGCCGATAGAGGCCCTCTATCGGCGAAAGTCTAGTCGGCTGATAGACTGCGCCATGGCTCTGCGCGCCTGTAACTGGCTGCATTCGGGGAGGTTTCATGGCGACGATCACTATCAATGGACGTTCGATCGAGACCGAGGTTGGCGCTCCGCTGGTCGAGGTCATCAAGAACGCCGGGTTCCCGATCTCCAACCTCTGCTACTTGGACGGACTGCCCCCGTACGCGGGCTGCCGCACCTGCGCGGTCGAGGTCGAGGGAATGCGCGGACTGCCGCTCTCCTGTACGACCAACGTGATGGACGGCATGGTCGTCCGCACCGATACGCCGGAAGTCACCGAAATGCGCCAGGAAGTCCTGGCCGTGATCCTCGCCAACCACTCCGACCGCTGCCTCACCTGTCACCGCATCGAGCATTGCCGCACGGGCGAAATCTGCCTGCGCGACAACGAGGTCACCCACCGCTGCGTGACCTGTTCCAAGAACTACCGCTGCGAACTGCAGACCACCTGCGACGCCGCCGATGTCGGACGCGCCAACGTCGAGCCCTACATCGACGAGGCCCGCACTTACTACCGCGAGAAGCAGCCCGAGCCCGACCGCGCCAATCCGTTCTTCGAATTCGACCCGCAGATGTGCATCATCTGCACCCGCTGCGTGCGTGCCTGCGATGACCTACGTCACACCACGGCGATCACGCTGGCCGGTCGCGGATTCTCCACCATGATCGCGTTCGGCGCAGGCGGACAGATCGACGAGTCCAACTGCGACTTCTGTGGTTCCTGCGTCGATGTCTGTCCGACCGCGACATTGATGGAAGCGCCGAACAAGTGGGTCGCCCGACCCGACAAATGGGTCACTACGACCTGCACCGAGTGCTCGATGGGCTGCACGATCCAGATGGGCGTCCGCGACGGACGCGGCGTCCAGGTCCGGCCTGGCAACGGCAACGATGTCTCCCGTTCACAGATTTGCGTGCGCGGACGCTTCGGTTACGACCAGACCCGAGACAAGGACCGTCTCCGAGCCGCAACAATAGGACGCGGCGAAGACGCCTTCGAGCAGGACGGCGACGCGGTCGCCGAACACGCCGCCGCTGCCCTGGCTGCGATTATCGAAGAGCACGGTCCCTCCGCAGTGGGCATCCTTGGCTCCGGCCAGATGACGCTCGAAGAGTTGTTCGCGCTCAAGACGCTGGCCACCCGGCTTGGCGTGACCAATCTCGATTCATCGCTGGGCGCCATCACTTCCGCCATTGGCGACGCCCTGAACGACGCCTTCGGATCCGAGCACCTACCATCTCGACTCACGACTGTCGAGACCGCCGACCTGGTCATCGCCATTGGCGATGACATCTCCTCCTCCAACAATGTGCTGGGCGTGCGGATCAAGGACGCGGTCGCCAACAACGGCGCTTCACTGGTCAGCATCTCCTCGCGACACAACCCGCTCGCCGACTACGCCGTCGACGAAGCACACGCGATCCATCCTGCCGACGGCGACCTCGCCGGCGTCGCACAGGCTCTGGCAACAGCCATCGTCAAGAACCTCGACGTTCGCACCGGACTCTCCGACGTGGACGGTCTGAGCGATGTCAGCAGCAGCGCCAATGGCACCGACACCGCAGCAGCGACGATCCTGCGCCGACGCGGCGGTTCAGTCGCAGTCATCGTTGCGCCGTCGCGCTCCAACGCCGCTCAGGCGAGCGCACAGGTCCGCGCTGCAGCCAACCTCGCCATCGCGCTGGCTGGCTCCGAAGCCGCGCCGGCTGCGTTGCACGTCCTGCCGCCGGAATCCAACTCCGTCGGCCTCCGGGACCTGGGCATTGTGCCGGGCGAGGGCGGACTCGACACCGCTGGCATACTGGCTGCGGCCCGCGAGGGATCGCTCAAGGCGCTGCTTGTCGCTCGCGACAATCCGGTGCTGCTGCACCCGGATCGCGCCGCAACCATTGCCGCGCTCGACAACCTCGACGCCCTGATCGTGATCGACGAAGTCGCCACGGACACCGTCGAACGCGCGACACACGTGCTGCCCGACGTGTCATCGTTTGGCAAAGACGGACACATCACTAACGCCGACCGCCAGATCTTGCGGCTCAGGACGGCAACGGTTGACCAGCGCAACGCGCGTCGATTGGGACTCTGGCTGGCCGCGATGGCCGAGCATCTGCCTGCTGTCGACACGCCGACCACCAACGAAGACGGCGAACCGGGCGATCCGATTCCGGCGCCGGCACAGCCTCAAGACCTGCAGGAAGCTCGAACGGCGCTCGCGGCGCTCGACAGCCGCTACTCCTCCCTCGCTCAGCCGGGCGCGACGCAGACTCGCATGCCAATCAACGGCGCAGCAACGCAACGTTTCCTCAGTGTCCCGCAGACCGGCGCGAGCAATGGCGACAGTTCGCTTACCCTGCTCACCGGCCGCGATCTCTACACCGACCGCTTGACCGCCTCCCGCGGAGATGTCAACGCCGACTTGCTGCATCGCGCCGATGGCTTGCAGATCAATCCTGCCGACGCTCCCGTACGTGGCATCGAAGAGGGCGCTGCGGTCAGCATTGCCGCCAACAACGCCCAGATCATCCTGCCCGCCGAGATCACCGAAGACGTGCCGGCTGGCGCGGTTTGGGCCTCGGCCCTTCACGACGCCGGCGCAGTGCAGGCCCTGCAAGCGGTCAACGCCGATCGGTTGGCTGCGGTTGAGGTGACTCCCGCTTCCGGCTGACCTACCGAAGGCTGCAATTTGCCGCTCTTGAATTGATTCCTCCACCGCGCTGACGGCCGCCCGAACGTGCTCGGATTTGGATGTGAGCATGCCCTTTCGGGAACCGTGCCCGTTCCCGAATCCAACCAAGATTTCGAAAATCACGATAAGCTACAGATCACTCACATGTGCGTCACAGCGCGACGATCCGAACTTTGGCTCATTTGCCTCAATGCCGCTCCATCTCGACTCCCTGATAATCCCGGACTACATCTGACATGACCCAACAACATCCAAACACTGAGACGCCGCCGCCGCGTGGACACTACGTGTTTGTCGACGGCCCCTCGATTGATGGCACGCTCGGCCAGGTGATCGGACAACCGCCCGGTCCGGATACGAGACCCGACTGGCGCCGGTTGGAAGCGTTCGTCAAACAGACCTGCGGACCCGCGCCGTACACCGCAACCTTCGTCTTCTGGGCGCCGGGACAGCAGGGCTTCATGCACTTCCTGCGCACATCGGGATTCCTAATCGCGCTCGGCGACCGATTCGTTCCCGGCCAGAGCTGCGCCGAACTGATCCACGAACGAATCGCACGTCTGAATGAAGCCGCCGACCCCGACCAGAGCTGGCAACTGATCGTCGGCACGCATAATCCTGAGCTGATCGCGGCGCTGCCCGAACTCGCCGACCAGGCAGAACGGATCACGGTCTTCGGCTTCAGCGAGTTCCTGCCGGAATCTCCAGAACTGGAACACGAAATCGATTTCTTCGACATCGAAGATGACGCGTCACTGTTCCGCACGCCGCTGCCTCGAGTCGATTTCGATGATGATGGGCAGGAGATCCATGCGCCTCAACCTGAGCAGGGATATCAGCCGGCCCTGGTCGACCCGCCGGCGCTCGAAACGCCCCGTCAGGCACCCGTGTTTAGTCGCTCGACAACCGCATCGACGCAGGGAGCTACAAGGGAGTTCTACCTGGTCGTCGACGGACGAAGCATCGAAAAGGAACTGGGCGAAATCCTGGGCGAGAAGCCCAACCCGGGCACACGGCCCGACTGGGGCACAGTGCTCGAGTTCGCCCGCAGCCGATCGCAGGCGCCTCACGGCGAAGTCAAGGCGCTATTCGCGCATATCGCCCCCGGACACGCCGGATTCCGACGCGCACTCAAGGATCTGGGCTACGCCTCGATTCCCGTGCGTCCAGACGGGATCCAACTGATGCGGCCAGTGGTCGAGGAGTTCATCTGCGGACTGCTCGGCGCTCGAACCCTTCGAGGCGACGACGGCGTTGCGCCCGACATTTTGGTGATCGGCCACGGACAAGCCCTCTTCGACGCACTCGCCGACATTCCCGACCAGGGACAACAAATCGCCGCGCTCGGCTTCCCGGAGCGGATGCCCCCGTCCGACTTCTACCCCGGAATCGAGCAGCTCGACCTGGAACGAGACGCCCGAGCCTTCGGTGCCGAACTACCGCGAGATTTCGGCGTCGACGTCGACAACTTCGATCCGGACGAAGAGCTCTCGCGGCTGTTCTAGGGCGTGTTCCCATGGATACTGACAACCCATACTTGGCGCGCCAGCATTCCCCGCTCCCCCTCGCAGGGGGAGCTGCCGAAGGCTGAGGGGGTCCCACTCCCCAACGACAATGCCCTGAACCGCCCATGCGGTTGTTCGCTCCCCCATGTGAGCAGACCCTTGGGCGTTCTCAGAGCGAGGTGAGATTCCCGCGTCAAGCGCGGGAATGACGGAAACCCCGACGCGCCGCCAGAGCCCGTCTACAGACTGAACGGTAGGGCGCTACCGATCCCGAATGTGACGCCCGCCGCCAGGATGCCAACGAACACCGACCGTCCCGCCGAGTAGAGCGGGTTGCGGCTGGTGAAAAACGACGTGAACAACCCCGCCACGCCGAGTGTTGCGACGCTGGCAACGACCCCAACGATCAGCGCCCAGTAATCGACGTTCCAGTCGGCGGCGTGCCAGATCAGGAACGGCAGCAGTGGAATCAGCGCGCCGAGCGAGAACGATACGAACGAGCTGATTGCCGCTTTCCATGGATCGCCGAGTTGCTCCGGATCGAGCCCCAACTCTTCACGCACCATGGTGTCGATCAACGACTCAGGCTTCGCCGACAGCTCGGCGGCCACCTGCTCGGCCAGCTCATTCGAGAGTCCCTTGGCCCGGTAGATGGTGACCAGTTCACGTCGTTCCTCCTGAGGATCGAGGAGGACTTCGTCGCGTTCCATGGCAATCTGACGCTGCAGCACTTCTGACTGTCCGCGCACCGAGATGTACTCGCCCGCCGCCATTGAGAATGCACCCGCGAGCCAGCCGCCAATTCCGGCGACCAGCACAGCCTCGGAACCGATCGCGACGCCTGCGACGCCAGCGATCAGCGCCAGGTTCGAGACAATGCCATCGTTCAGGCCGAAGAGCACGGCGCGAAACGTCGATGCGCCCGCTGTGCCGATTCCGGCATGGCCCTCTCCGATCGCGCCTTCCGCCCCGAATTGGGGAGCGAGCTCGGCGAGTGTCGCACGATGTTCGCGTTCCTCCTCGGCTAGATCGCCGGAGTCGGGATCGGAAACATACTTCTGGATGTCAACCAGTTCTTCACGCCGGAGCTGGGAGATGATGAACCCTAGCCCCCAGACGCGCGCCTGGAGCGCCATCAGCCTGACGCGCAGCGACGGTCGATGCATATCGGTTGGAAACTGCTCGTCGCCGAGCAGTCGCACCCAATGGGTGGCGTGCTGTAGCTCCGATTCCGCCATTTGGCTCAGCACCTGGCCCGACTGCGGATCGCTCATGCTGGCCAGCCGGTCATACAGCCAGGCGGCGTCGAGTTCGTCGCCGATCATCTCTCGCACGCGTTCCCGGCGCTCATCGGTCAGGGGAACATTTGCCTGCGGCGGATCGAGGGTCGTCATGCCGGCAGTGTATCCCGCGACATGGGATGTCCCGTGGTATGCGCGATGATCTGAACACAATCGAAACACCACGACCCAGCAACGCTCAATGCGGAGACCGCCACATGCTCAAGCTCGGATTGCCCAAAGGCTCGCTTGAAACCCCTACCTTCGACCTCTTCCGACGCGCCGGATTTGGTCTCTCCGTCAACTCCCGCTCTTACTTCCCGCAAATCGACGACGACGGCATCACCTGCACGATGTTCCGTGCCCAGGAGATGGCGCGTTACGTCGAGGACGGCGTCGTCGATGTTGGAATCACCGGACACGATTGGGTCGTAGAGACCGGCGCCGACGTCGTTGAGGTTGCCGAGATGACCTACAGCAAGGCGACCAGCCGTCCGGCGCGCTGGGTACTCGCGGTGCCGGCCGAGTCCGAAGTGCAGGAAATCGAGCAGCTCGAAGGCGGCGTCATCGCCACTGAACTGGTCCGCACCACGCGCCAGTACTTCGAGCAGCGTGGAATCGACGTGCGGGTCGAGTTCAGTTGGGGCGCAACTGAGGTCAAGGCGCGCATCATCGACGCCATCGTCGATGTCACCGAGACCGGCTCGTCGCTGCGAGCCAACAACCTGCGCGTGGTCGCCGAAGTGCTGGAAAGCACCGCGAGATTGGTGGCGAACAAAGAGGCCTGGGCCGATCCAGTGCGTCGCGAGAAGATCGAGGCGATCAACACCCTGCTTCAGGGCGCGATCGCCGCGACCAGCAAAGTCGGACTCAAGCTCAATACGCCTCGCGGAAGCCTGGAGGACGTGCTCGCCGTAATCGGCAAATTCGGCGAGCACGCCCCAACGATCAGTCCTCTGATCGACGACTCATGGGTTGCGCTGGAGATTATTCTCGATGAGCGCCAGGAGCGTGAGATGATCCCCGAACTGCGCCGTGCCGGCGCCAGCGGACTGGTCAGTTACCCGCTGAACAAGGTCATCTCTTGATGCGCCGGAACCACGCTCCAGCTCACTGCTGACCAACCAGGCATCGACCGGCGCATCCGCCGGCACGACCCAACGGGACGTATCACTGCGACTGCCACCGACCGGCACAAAGGTCGCCTGCACCAGGCCGGCGCTCAGGCGTCGCGCGTGGATCCTGCCGAGTTCAACTCCATCCACCCGTATCGGAGCGGTTCGAAGCCAAACATTCTCGGGCGCATTGACCGACAGCAATCGCTGGCCCGGCAGCGCTCGTTCACCATTGGTCAGATCGACGCCGAACTCGACCCTGCCATCCTCGAGCACGCGAGCCAGCAGCCTGTTAGCGGAGACTGACGGCTCGGCCACTGGATCATCGACGGCCTCCGGCACGGGAATTGTGGGATTCACCGAGAGGTCGAGGCCGGTCAATAGCAGATCGTGGTCTTCACCGGCACTCACCGCGCCGCAGTGCGCACGGTCCAGCATGGCGCCATAGATCGGCGACACAGCGCGCAGCGCGTCGTCCGACCATGACGACTCTCCAGCGCCGTCGCAATCGATGCCGTCGGTGAATCGCTCCAGCGCAGCAGCAACGTCCGGATCGTCCCAGCCGTCCTCGGCTTCACGCTTCATTATCACGAGCACCGCAGCCTCAACGAGGCGCGAATCCACCTGTTCGGCAAAAGCGAGTTGTGCGTGGACCTGAAGCGCCTCAGAGGCGGTGATTACCTGATTTGGCTCTGCCAGATCGTTCCAGGTTCTGACGAACTGTTCGATCCGCCGCGCTGCAGCGCGGCCGGAGCGCACGACGATCTCTTCGGCATCATCGACGCTCTGGAACTCCTGGGGATCGAATCGGGCTCGCACCAGGATCTCGCTATGCGATGCGTTGAGAGTCGCTGCCAGCGCATCAAGCGTCGGCGCGGAAGCAGACGCGACCTCAGAGAGCGGCTGTCCGCCACGTTCTGTCAAAGAGAAGAGCGACTCGGCTGTCGCCGAGAGGGATTCGAGCGTGGTGTTGAAGTTGTCCAGCACCACGCTGAGCACGCCGGCGGCGTAGGTCGCTCGCGAGCTGATCTCGGGTTCGAGACCGTCTTCCTGCTCCTCAGATGCTCCGTCGGTCGAATCGTCTGCCGACTCTTCGGTTGACTCCTCGTCAGATTCGCCGTCAGATTCGCCGCCTCCGTCGGCCGACTCCTCACCCAGTGCTGAAACCGGTAAGACCTTGGTCGTGACCATGCCTTCTTCGTCGGCGATGGCGCTGACCTGGTACTCCATGCCGTCAACGCTGACCGTGACCGGGTCGAATTCAATGCCGCTCAAGACAATGACGGGGCGGCTCAGCCGGTGTCCGCTGATGCTGTCGCCCTCTTCGTTGTAGACCAGCACCTCGAGCATCACATCTGTGTGGCCAGTCCGCCATCTGAAGAGGCCGTCGAATGGATGCAACTGCGACAACGATTGACTACCAAATGCGGCGACCGAATCCGATGTGTGATACGACGCGCCAACGCCCCATCGCTCGTCGTCTCCTTCGCCGGTACCGATCCTCGAAGTGCGCCAGTCGGAGATGTACGGCCAGCGCACTCGGACTTGAACGCTGCCGTCAGTCGTCGACAACGCGGCTTCGCCAAGATTGCCGACTCGGTAGTTGATCTCGAATGGCAATCCCAGGACCACGCGATCAGGCGCTTCGATTGCTTCAAGCTTGATGATCGGACCGTCTTCTTCGCGAGTAATCTCGAGCCGATAGTCAGCCTCGAACAGGTTCTTCAGGTCACGATCGCCCCAGTTGGTGGTCTCGATCGTGTACGTGCCAGCACCGAGTACACGGACGATGCGCGAGTTGAATCCTACCCCGCCGTCATCGTCGCTCTCCAGCAGCGCGCCGGCAGCGTCGAGCAGGTAGACGTACGAATCTGCCAGATCTGAGGTGAGATCGATCCGCAGCCTTGTCGTCTGAGTCACTTCAAAGCGATATCGCTGGGATGATCGATCTGGACGGAACTCAGACTCGCAACCGAAGTGCGACCAACTCGACTCGGCAAAGAGAGCGTCTTCCAGGATGCCAAGGTCGACAACATCATCACAGCCGGTCACGACCTGCAGTGTCAGATCGAATGATCCAGTATCCCGTCCCGACCATCCGAGTGCACTCGCTTCGATTCCATACGTTCCTGCGGGCAGTGATCGCTCTATCCGTGCGTCGCCCTCGCCGCCGGTATCGTCATCCGAGTCGATCAACGTGCCGTCTTCAGATTGCAAGTAAAGCAATGCGTCGCGCTGTGGTGAGCTCAGGTCGATCCGCACTTCCGCTTCTTCAGCCAGCGTGAATCGGTACAACACGCCCGGACGATTCTCGAGGAATTGCGACACGTCGCACTCGCCGGCTGTCCATGTGCCGGTCGTACTGAGCGTGTCGCTCAGTTCGCCCAGCTCGATGGGCTGCGGACAAGGATTCGAAACGTCTTGGGCCCCGGCTGGCTCCCAGGCAGCGAGCGCCGCAATCAGAATGACGATCGACGACAGGGCCAGGCATCTTCGCATTTGAACGGTCCAATCAGTAGCATATTATGTCCGCTACACATCCTACTTCGCGTTCCTGCGACGGAACATCTGGGCTCTTGGCTTAAGACTGATTCATATCCTCCGAATCCCCTCTCCCCTCCTTGCAGGGGGAGATGTCACGGAGTGACAGAGGGGGGTCGGCTGATAATGACCAGATAGGGCGCCCGAACAGCGGACCCCCCTGCCGGAGCCTGCCCCTGCGTAGGCAGGGGGCATCTCCCCCGCAAGGGGGGAGAGGGGGAGTGTTTCAAGGGTCTCCACTAGTGAAGGAGGTTGAGAGTGATACCTCGGTCACGAAAAGGACAAGCTTTCAACGGCAGTCCGAGGCAAAACCCTACTGTTACTGTTCGTCCCCGTCGGCAATCGGCTCAGGATCCTCGCCTGGAGGTTGGGGGCGGAAACGCTCGGGCACGTCATGGCGAGGATCGCCACGGTGGAAATCGCTCCAACAGTCGATCTCGCCCTCGATGGTGATAGCGCAGGCGGCCTGGTCGCCGAACAGGCTGACATAGGTGCGGGCGGCGGTGGTCTCCCTGTCGGGTCCGCCTTCATACAGTGTCGTAAACGGGATCGCCCACGATTGGAAGCGAATCAGATCTGGCGGGCAATACTCGACATCCGCGTGAAAGAAGTGGGAGCACCAGTGATGGGCCTGGTGGCACTGCAATGACCCGTCATCGACGATGCCACAGCCTTGCGCGCCAATGACGTGGACGTTGCGGAAGACCTGGTTGTAGGGAGCCGGCGCCCCAGGCGCAGGAGGAGAGTCATAAGTGCGGCAGCGGACATCGCCCTCGGCAGTCACGCCGCAAAGTCCGTTGCCGCTCGGAGCGATACGCGTGAATGGTCCGGCGTCGGAGACGAACTGCTCAAAGGTCATTCCACCCCAACAGGTCGTGCGGCCCTCCGAGTCGAGAGCGCAGAACTCTCGGCCGGTGCTAATCAGCTGGACGAAGCCGCTGTCGGTCGGTGCAGTTCCGGGCGATCGCAGTTGTCCCCAGCAGGAGATAGCGCCCTCAGTCGTGAGCGCGCACGCATAGTGCCGCCAGGGATGGACCACGACTTGAACGAGGTCGCTGCGCTCAGGAGGCATGAGTTGATCGATACCGGAGAGGCTGAGGTCCGCGTCAGGATCGCGGTCGAGGATGTTGTCGACCGTGGATCGCACATAGGCATAGCCGGCGCCCCAACAGACGACCGTCGACTCGACCGTGATGGCGCAGCCATCAGTCGGACCGAGACCCAAGTCAGTGAAAGCTCCGTCGGGCACATCCCGAACGAGGGGAATCTCGAATCCCCAGCAGGAAATCTCGCCAGTGTCGATGAGGGCGCATGCCGCAGTGGAACTGATCTCGATCTGGACTGGTGTCTCGGCACGGGCCGGAACCATGAGCAACAGGGCAAGGAGCACAAACGCAGCAAGCGGCGCGAGAACGCGGACAGCAGTCGAGAATGGCGGCATAAGGCGTTTCTTCGCGGCGATTGGGAGCAAGATAGAGGAGACAGAAAAGCACAAATCGTCATCACTGGCAGAAGATCCGGTCAACCACCGCCGAAAACTCTGTTCCAACTGCCATCACCTCACCCCGCGTCACGCAGATAGGGCTTAGGATCGCTGAACGAGACAGCATGATTGGAGTACAACATGGCATTGCGAACTGCTGCCGAATACGTCGAATCACTGCGCGATGGTCGAGAAATCTGGTACCGAGGCGAGCGGGTCGATGACGTGACGACACATCCCACAATCAGCAAGGCCGTCAAACACGCCTGCATCGATTATGAGATGGCCGAGTCGGACGAGTACCGCGAACTCTCGACGTACGAAGAGGACGGCGAAACACACTCAGCCTACTACCGCATCCCGCGTACCACCGAGGACCTGCTCAACCGCTCCAGGCTGATCGAGGCGGCCACCGCCGAGGGCGACACGCTGGTCGTGCTGATCAAAGAAATCGGCACCGACGCACTCTTCGCCCTGCTCGCTGTGACCGCTGAATTCGAGGATCAGACCTACTTCGAGCGGGTCAAGGCCTTCTACGAGCATTGCCGATCCAATGATCTCTCGCTCGCGGTCGCGCAGACTGACATGAAGGGCGACCGGCTCAAGCGCCCAGCGCAGCAGGCCGATCCGGACATGTACCTGCGGGTCGTCGAGCGCCGTCCCGACGGTGTGGTTGTTCGTGGCGCAAAGGCTCACACATCGGTCGTGACAAACACCAATGAGGTGATTGTCCTGCCAACCCGCGCGATGGGTCCGGACGAACAAGATTGGTCAATCGCCTTCGCGCTGCCGGTGAACACACCCAATCTGCGCTTCATCGCCTCACCATTCGGCGACGGCGCGTCGCACGATGGCGAACGACCGATCTCCGCCGTCCGCAAGATGATGGAAACGATCACCATCTTCGACGACGTCTTCGTTCCCAACGAACGCATCTTCCTCGACGGAGATACCGACGCTGCGGGGCAGCTCGCGTTGACGTTCGTCGAGTACCACCGCTTCACTGCCGTCTCGTACAAGCTGCCGCTGATGGACGCTCTGGGCGGTTGCGCCGCGCTGGCAGCCGACTACAACGGCATCCTCGGAGTGACACACGTCCGCGAGAAGTTCATCGACCTGATCGACTACGCAGAGACGACGCGCGCACTGTTGGAAAAGTCGGCCGAGCGCTGCATTGCGAAGCCCAACGGACAGGTCGCACCCGACCCGATGACGGTCAATCTGGCCAAGTCGCACTTCGCCCACGGCTACCACGAGGCCGTCCAGCACGTCCAGGAGATCGCCGGCGGCATCCTCGTTACCGGTCCAGGAGACGAGGACTGGCAAACCGAGGAACTGCGGCCGTTCCTGCAGAAGTACCTCGCCGGACGGGACGGCATCGGCGGCGAGCAACGGATGAAACTGCTCAACTTCGTTCGCGACCTGACCTCCTCCGATTACGGCGCCTACCAGGAAGTGCTGGCAATCCACGCCGAAGGTTCATTGCAGGCCGAGCGGCTTCAAGTCTTCCGCGCGTTCAACGAGAACGGCGGCGCGCGTCGGGTAATGCGTCTCGCAGGTAGAATGGCAGGAGTCAGGTAGGCTCTTCGGCCCTCCCGCCCGAGGAAACCGGAAGCCAGGCGCCTGGCGACAAAGGACGTTCCATGCCCGAACTTCCGCTGTTCCCCCTACAGATTGTCGTGTTTCCCGGCGAATCCGTACCCCTGCACATCTTCGAGCCCCGCTACCGACAGCTCGTCAAGGACACCCTCCAGTCTGGCGATCCGTTCGGCATCGTCCTGACCCGTCGCACTCGCCAGACCGCGACACCCGAGGACCGCGAACCAACACACGAGGTCGGTTGCACGGTGCGCATGGAGTCGAACGAAGCCTTCCCCGACGGACGATTCAACATCAGTTGCATTGGCGAGCAGCGCTTTCGAATCGTCGAAAAGCTGGGCGAGCGTCCCTACTGGGTCGCAAACGTCGAGTTACTCGAAGATCCTCCCGACGCCGAATCGGCCGAGGCTTACAGCGCATATAGCGACACCGCCGGTCTTTACCGCGAGCATCTCGGACTGGCCCTGGCACTACAGAACTCCTGGCAGCGCACTTACCGGCTGCCGCGCCGACCCAATCCGCTGGTCAATCACATCGCATCAAGCATTGAGGCCCCGGCGTCGGTCAAGCAGGAAGTGCTCAAGTCGGAGTCAACCGTCGAGCAGCTCAACCTGCTCAGCCGAATCCTGAGAGCCTCAAATCGCCAGCTCACCGACCGAGTCGGCCTGCATCACAAGCAGCGCTACGAAGGTCTCGGGGTCGGTAACTGAGCCGCAGCGCTACTCGGTCAGAGGAGCCAGGATTTCCACCAGTTCCGCGACACTCTCGATGTCGGGGGCAATGACATCGGCATTGAGGAATCGGTTGCGAACGTAGTGATACCCGTGCAGATCATTGGGGATTCCACGCAATTCGCGGATCCGATCGTCTCCCGTCTGTAGCCAGGTGTTGTTGAGCACAAAGCTGAAATCGCTGTGCTTCTCGTATGTCCAACCGTTTGCCGCGGCGACGGCCTTGGCCATGTGAGCGGCAGCGCCCCACGCTTTCTCCGACGCCTGGTGCAAATCGCCGTCAGCTACGTACTTTCGCGCTCGCTCAAGCAATTGAAGCGATTGCTGCGCGAAGTCTTCCACTTCTGCTCGATCTGCGGTCGTCATTGACCAATCTCTCGCACCGTCGTCGCGATTCCATGTTGTCGATGATTGCTCACAGCGCCTCAGCTCCATTCTGACGGACATGCCGAGCCACCGTCAGCCGCAGCAACTCGGTTGGACCTTCGGCGATACGAGTTGAGCGGCTGGTTCGATAGAGCCGCTCGAGCGGGTGGCCGCGCAACAGCGCCTGCGCTCCGTGGAGCTGAATTGCCCGATCCACCGTTCGATGCAGGCACTCTGAGGCGAGCCACTTTGCGGTCGCGACCTGCGTGCCAGCCGTTGGATCGTCTGCTTCTCTTGCTTCCGCTGCCTGATACAGCGATGTTCGGGCGGCGAAGGTGTCGGCAACCATGTCGGCAAAGATGGCCTGAACCTGCTGCTGTTCCGCCAGCGGCTGACCGCTGCGATGCGGCGCTTCGATCCGTTTCAGCGTCGTCCGAGTGACCCAGCGCGCCCACCCGACGCAGTCGGCGGCTACACCCAACCGCATCCGATCGATGTTCTGCATCGCCCGGGGCAGGCCATCGCCGACTGCCCCCAGCAACCGCGATGCCGGCACAGCAACCGAATCGAACATGAACGGGGAATGCGTGCTGCCGTCTATCGATGCGCCCAACTCTCCCTCGGTCACTCCCTCCTCTTCTCGATCCACGACCAGCAACGCGGTTCCCTCGTCGGGCACATTCGCGACCACCACCAACCAGTCCGAGGAAGCGCCGCCGGTGACGAATGCCTTCGCGCCCGTGACCAGGAATCCATCCGAGCCGTCGGACAGCGTCGAGCGCACTGCCTGTGTCGGCGCTCGCTGACCGTCTGCCCGTAACCCCTCGGTGAAGGCGAATGCCGCCGTTCGCTCGCCTCGCATCACAGGGGAGTACAGTTCCTCGCGCTGGGCTTCGTTGTCTGCCAGGCGCATGATGCCGGGACCCGAACCCAGCACGCGTGACGCCAGTGGGTTGCCGCTCAGCGCCAACGCTTCATGCGCGGCCGTGAGCAGTCGCGGACCTGCGCCGAGTGCGCCGTCCGACTCTGGTACGGCCAACTGATAGAAGCCCGCCGCATCAGAGCGTCGTGCAATCTCACGTCGGAGGTCGGCCGGAGGCGATTCCGGATCGACGCCTTCCGTGATCGGATCAATGTCCGCCTGGACAAATGCGAGAATTCTTGTCTGCAGGTCGGTCAGATCGTCAGCAAGTTCAAAGTGCATGAGCGGGACTCCTGGGATGCTTGCGCGGGACGCTATCCCTGTGAATACCGCTATTCCGTCATCTGCGCCACTTCAAAGTCGCGCAGATCGAGCGACTGTGCCTGCGTCAGCACGACTCCCAGAAGGCGCGACGACCCGAGCAACAGTCGCGCTCGCACCAGTTCCTCTTCCGAGACGTCGGCTCGCGCCATCAAGACCACGCCGGCCGCCGCAGGCGCAACGTTGAGCGTGGAATCGTCTTCGAGGGAATCGGTGAGCAGCAAGACATAGCCGTTGGGACGAACAGCGCGGAGAGCTGCGCGCAGAATCATCTCGGACCGGTCAACCACACTCCATGGCGCTCCGGCCAGCCAGTTCGGAGGAGTTGAGTAGCTCAATTCGAACGCTGGACGCCGACTATCGAGCCAGATCACGGGATTCCCGCGGGCCGCGAGCGTTTGCGCGGCCTGAATCAGTGTCGAGGTGACCGCCGAGGCGTCATCAAGCGGCGTAAGCGCTATCACTCCGGAGAGAGGATTGAGGGCATTGGCGATTAAGACGGCGTCATCCCGGGCCAATCCGCGCTCCAGGGTGCCCGAGACCGTCAGCCCGGACGACTGTTGCGGTGCCTGACCTGCAATCTGCTCGGCTTCTGCAGAGACCACCGCCAGCGGTTTGAGACCGATGCGGCCCAGCCGGCCGAGAGCTGTTGATGGACCACTCGACTGCCGCGCGAATACCCAGGCGAATGCGAGCCCTGCGGTCAGGCCAATCGCCGAGGCCCACGCCGCTGTCCATCCGGTCGCAGGGGCTACTTTGCGTGCGCCCGGTCGGACCAGACCGAGCAGGTCGAGTCCTGCTTCGTCGCCGTACCGGACATGTGCCTCATCCACCGCGGCGTGCGCCAGCGACAAGGCCAGTGCCTCAGCGTCCGACTGCCGCGATGCTCTGACCGTGACACGAATCAGCGTGTCAGTCACATTGACGGCCACGCCGTCAAGCTCTGGCAGGCCGTCTTCGCTCGCCAGCATGCCCGATGTCGCCGACTCCTGGACGGAGCGCTCCATGACCAGGGCCGCATACTCCGACGGCGTCCGACCTTCCCGCGCCCACAGGTGGACATCGGCGTCCCAGGCGACGACGGACGACTGAGATGCAATCACCGCGATTAGCGCAGCCACAACCGCCGCCAGGATTGGCAGCCACCAGGCAAACCCATTGCGCAACGCCAGGGACCAAGTCACGGGATCGAGTGTATCTGGGGAGTCCGAATGGGAGTCGCTCGATGAATGGATTCTCCAGCACTTTCACAGGGTGATGACGTTCGAGTCGATCAACTCGCATTGGGCTGGATCGCATACCAATCGAAACTCTTGGCTTCACTTCGCCACTCCCGCGCTTGTCGCGGGAATCTCGCCGATTACACCTCAGCCCAAGCGCACCGAGTTAGTGCAGGCGACCAGGAGGGCTGCCTCGACTCGGCCACCCGGCGTGAAGCAGGAAGCGATCGGCAGGAGACGTACCAGATGGTTAGCTGCGTCCCCGTAACGCCAAACGAGATTCTGTAACGTTGACCGCGAATGTTCTCAAGTAATCTCGTGCAATGCGAAATGGGCAATCCTGGCAAGTACGGCGAATCGAGCGCCTGGGCCTATTGATCATGTTTCTGCTGGCATTGTTGTTAGCAATGGCCACTCAGGTGACGCCGGTCCTGTCAGGTGAAACACGCATCCACCTCGACGTGCATGTTGATCCTTCGTATCCGGAGATCGAGCAGCTTCTACAACAGGCAGGCTTCGAGATTGAGCTATCTGTGCCCGAACTGGGACGCTGGCAGGGTTGGCTTCCGTCGCACATGTTGGACGAGTTGCGCAACCTGGACGGTGTCATTTCGGCCGAGAGTCCGCAGTACGGCAGTTTCGCCTCCGGCAGCGCTCTGACCGAAGGTGACGAAGCGCTGCACGCCGCGTCAGCTCGGACCAGGTTCAATGTCGACGGCTCCGGCATTCGCGTCGCGGTGATCTCTGATGGCATCGTCGGGCTACAACAGGCCCAGCGGGCCGGCGAAGCGCCCAAGCTGACTGAGGCTCGGGCCTTCGGCGCCGGCAGTCTAAATCGCGGCCAAGAGGGCACCGTGATGATCGAGATCGTTCATGATCTCGCGCCGGGCGCGGCGATTTCATTCGCCGCCGTCACAACCGACCTCGACCACATCGCCGCCGTTAACCACTACGCCCAACGAGTCGACATCATCGTCGACGATGTTTCCTACGCGTTCCCGGCCGACCAACGCAGCGACGTATCAGTCAACACCACGAGAGCATTGCGTCATCCCGAATGGCCGCTCAGGTTGTACGTCACCGCCGCTGGTAACTGGGCGGAGTCGCATTGGGCCGGCGAATGGCGTCCCGGAAACGACGGCCTAATGATCGGCCTCGCCAATCCTGGAGCGACTCATCGCTTCAATGGCGCCACCGGGGCGGGCATGTTGTACGGGGCCGGCAATGCGTTCACTGTCGAACCGGAATCTCACATCCGCCTGGCGCTCTTCTGGGATGACGAATGGGGACGCTCGACGAATGATTACAACCTCTACTTGATGTCGGGGGTTGGGACGATTCTCGCTTCAAGCGAGACCACGCAGGGCATTGGGGCAAACAGCCACATGCCTCGCGAACACCTGGAGTATGTCCACGAGGGCGAAGCCATGGAGTTGTACGTTGTGATTCAGAATCACAACAACGATGCCGAGCCCGTTTCGTTCGATCTCTTCGCCTTCCATGCTGCCGGCGTACAGCTGAGATTGCACCACCGCACACCGACGGGCAGCATCCTGGCCCAATCCGACGCGCAAGATGCTCTCACTGTCGGCGCTGTCAACGTCGGCCGCGACACCGTCGCTCCGTACTCAAGCCGTGGACCGACTGTCAATGGCGCATCCAAGCCCGACTTGATCGCCGTTGACCGGGTGACAGTCTCGGACACCACTCACTTCGCTCCCAGATTTTCTGGATCCTCGGCCGCCGCTCCCCATGTCGCAGGGGTCGCCGCATTGTTGCTCGAGGCGCAACCGGCGCTACTAGCCGCAGACGGGGGCACTGCCCGTCTGGAACGACGTCTGATCCGTGACTTGTTGATCGACACTGCGCAAGACCTCCCACCTGAGGGTCACGATCCGGCCTCCGGAGCTGGGTTGATTAACGCCGACGCCGCGATCGAGGCAGCGACCAGTCGGATCGCAGTGATCACGTCCAACGCCGACCGCGGACCTGGCACGCTTCGAGAGGCGCTGGACGGAGATGCGACGATCATCCTGTTCCAGTCCAATGGCCCCAATCGCACTATTCGGCTGGAGTCGCCGTTGCCACTCCTTCAAGGCGGACTGACCATTGATGGTCGCGCCTGGACACTGAATGCGTCCGAGGTTGATGTCGGCATTCGACTTGGCGATGAGACGGAAATCTGGGGACTGACCGTGCGCGGTGCGAACGACGTTGGCATCTCGGTCGAGGGCGATGAATGTCAACTCAACAAGATCACGGTGGACGCAAACGAGGTCGGCATCAGGATTGCTGGTGAACGGGCGACGATTGACGGCGCGATGGTGCTTAACGGCCGTACGCATGGCATCGAGATCATCGACGGTGCGTCGGCCTCCATCTCTGCCAGCATGATCGAGTCCAATCGCGGCGCCGGTGTCCGGATCTTCCCGAATGCCGGCGATGTGAACATCGGTCCGCCGGGTGAACCGCCCGCGCCGACACTGGCAAGCAGTCTGCAGCTTCCCGTCGGACAACTTGACTCAACGTTCCCTCTACCTCGAAGCGGACTCAGTCACTCGATCAACGGCACCGTCAGTATCGACGGACTGCCAGCGCCGACTGATACGACTATCAATCTCTATCTCGATCGCCGGCTGGCGGCGTCGGTCGCAGTTGACGAATCTGCGCGGTTCGTCGCGACTGCGACCGGGCCCGGAACCGAACTACGCTTCGCAGTCGATGGAGTACCGATCGAGCATCGAGTCGAGTTCCAGGCAGGAATGGAGACATCAATCATCCTTCGTGCGGTCAGCCGAGACACCTTGCAAGCCGCCGATCGCTACGGCGATCACCTGACCGGAGCGAACCTCTTCCGCAACAATCTGGCCGGAGTCATGATCATGCCGTCGGTTGGATCACCGGCGGGAACGCGGTTCGTCTGGGGCAACTTGATGCAGCGCAACCGGCTGAACATTGAATCGGACCTTGCTCAGCCGGTGATCGACGGGTTGACCTGGAGCGCGTCCGGCCTCAGTGTCAGCGGCGAGGCCAGCGGCGCGGCCCTCGTCCACCTCTACGCCGGTCCTCCAGCCACCAGGCGATACGCGGCATCGACCACCGTCGTCAACGGTCGCTTTGATTTTGAGCACGTCAGTGTCGACCTGATGGCCTCGGAGTTCTCGGTGATCGCGCACTCGGCAGAGGGACAAGCGAGCGCAGAAAGCGACGTGCATCGCGAGCCTCCGGCTGGCGCCATCACCAGCATCACGCCTGACACCGGCTTTATCGAAGGTGGCGAGGCGGTACAGATCTGCGGTGTCGGCATCTCGACCGATACCTCCTCGCCCCGCGTCTGGTTTGGCAATCTATCCGCACGGGTCGACTTCTGGTCGGGCGAGTGCGTTGGTGTCACGACTCCGCAGTCAACTGCCGGACTTACTGACATTGCCTTGCTTCTCGGCGGGGCTCGGCCGATCATCGCTACTGATGCGTTCGAGTATCGAACCGTGCGCGTTGTGCGCCTGCATCAGGGTTGGAACTTTGTCACCTGGTCGGGTCCCGACACCCGAGTCACCAGTGCTTTCGCCTCGCTGGCCGGAGTGACGCTCCGCGCCTACGCATGGGATGTCGATGCTCAGAAGTGGCAGGTATTCGCGACAGACCTGCCGCCGCAAATCAACAGCCTGCGCAGTGTCAGCCACGATCAGCCGTTGTGGATCTTCCTGGAGACGCCCGATGTTGATTGGTCTCAGCCAGCCCCCGACTGATTGCGACCCGCCACTCGCTATCATCAAGTCGAATCATCAAGACGAATTGTATGAACAGCTCACCCCCGCCGAGAGGACTTGAAGATGACTATTGCGAAGTTTGACCAACCACAGGCCGGCGTCGATCTGGGATCAGCCACCATCGTGGTCGATGACACCGCGCTGAATGACTACTACGAAGGTCTCGAGCTTGACCTGCCTCAAGGCGCCGACACTGCTCCATCGATGGTTGCAGCGAACGCCGACCTCTCGACTCGTATGCACTACGCCAATGACTTCGGCAACCTCTGGCTACGCCAGGAGTGGGATTTCCGCAAGCCGCTCAAGCCGGGCGCCAGCTACGAAGCGTCTGCTCGCTCGCTCGACATCTACGAACGACGCGACCGCAGCGTCATCCTGACCGAAACGGTCCTCAAGGATGAGGCAGGCGATGTCGCCGTCGTCCAGCGTCATCACCAGTCATTCGTTCTCTACCAGAGCGAAGGCGAGGTCACGCTCAGGGATCCCTCAAAGAAAGAGGGAGCGAAAAGCTACTCGCTGCCCGAGGGTGAAGCATTCGGGCCACTGATGCGCACGATCTCACTTGAAATGTGCGGCTCGTTCTTCCACGGCAACAAGAACTACCACACCGACAAGGAAGCGTCGGAGGAGCTCGGCTTCACCGATGTCGTCGTCGGCGGCAAAATGACCATGTCGCTGATTGGCGAACTGCTTGATCAGCGATTTGGTGACGCCTGGAAGTCCTCGGGCAAGCTGCTGGTCAAGTTCGCCAACATCGTCTGGCCCAACGAGACCGTCGCGGTCAAGGGCGTCCTGCAAGGCGTCAACGAAGAAGATCCCGAGCGCCGCAACATCGCCTGCTGGGTCGAGAAGGACAACGGCGTCGTCGCTGTGGTCGCCGAAGGCAGCCTCAAGCTCTAGTTTCCGACAACCGCGGAGACGCCATGACAGCCGATGTCACCGTCTTCGTCCCGATCGGCATGAGACCGCTCACCGGCGGTCAACGAACCGTGCGCGTTACAGGCCGCACGGTCCGAGAGGTCGTCGTCGACCTCGAACGCAACTATCCCGGCTTCCATGAATCGTTGATTGAACAGGATCGACTGCGCCGCGGCCTGACCGTCGCGGTCAACAGCGTCGAACAGCCCCTCGGTCTGTTGGCCAAAGTCCCACCAGACGCTGAGGTCCACATCCTCCCTGCAATGGCCGGCGGAGCCCGCTAGAGAACAATCATCAACAGGGCAATGACGCCCACCGCGAGCGCCAGCGCGGCAAGAAAAATCGTGGTGTGGCGATTGGCCCTTCGTTCGGCGTTCGCATCGGCTTGAGCGAACCGAGCATTCATTTCTGCAAATTGAACTCTGTTCCTTGAATCCGATTCGGCGAATCGGGCATCGAGGCGCTGCTCCATCGTCTCGAGCCGCTCCTTCGAGACGACCGTCTCGCTCAGCTCCTTGTCCAATGACGTAGACAATTCAAGGCCGTCCGCTGCATCAGTCACCTTCGCTCTGACGAAGGCGTCCCGAACGCGCCGCACATTGATGATCGCCACGTTGCTTCCTCACCCGGATTCACATTCTAGGCCGCTGACGACAGGTGCCTTCCTACAAGGATGTTCATCCTAACTGCGATTGCGTTTGCTATGTGAAACACCGGTCGTACTTGACTGCAAACGCCGCTCTCCTCAAGATACGTAAGTTCGCATTCTCTAGTGCGAACACTTCCCGTATCTCATGGAGAACGACATGCATGTTTCGCCGACGTTCGAGATCAGCTTTAGCAGATTGCTGGTCTCGGCGATTGCTCTGGTCGTCGCCGGGTTGGGAGTTTGGCTAGCCATCGACCTGGCACTGAGCCACGGAACTTGCAGCACCCACCACGAATACCGCGTCTACGACGGCACCCATGACGGAGATCGCGATGGAGTCGGCTGCGAGACGCTGCCCGAACCGCCTGGCGGCCCACCTTCATCTTCCTCGTCTTCTTCGTCTTCATCTTCGACACAATCTGCAACCGGTGGCGATTACGACCGAGACAACTGGAGCTTCAACTCCACGTCAGCTCGGGCTGCGCTGATGTGTGATTCTTCTGAGCACGTCGACCACATCGTCGCCCTGAAAGAGGCCTATGACTCCGGTGCGGCAACTTGGACGAACACGCGCAAGTCTCAGTTTGCCAACGATCAGGAGAATCTCTGGTGTCTCGATGCATCGGTGAACATCAGCAAGTCCGATCATGACCTGGCGGAATGGAGCGGTGGCACCTGCGAACAACGCAAGCACATCGCGGCCGTCACCCGCACCATCAAGGCGAAGTACAGCCTGAGCACTGACGCTGCCGAAGCCAACGCCAACAACGTGGCGCTGTCCGCGCAATGCAGCACATCGACACGTACCGAGTCGACAACAGCTTCCGACTCGTCAACGTCTACGAGTCAGTCGACGCCTTCTCAACCGACACCTGCAGACCCGCAAACCGTGGATGATCCTGGAGATCCGTTCCCGGTCGGCCGGATTGTCGCGCGGCGTCTTGCGAGTGGAAGCACCGAGTTTGGCTATCGCGTTGAAGACGGAGAGCTCGTTCTACCGAGCAAGCGGTTCTTCCCCACTTCCGCGAGAGTGGGACGGTGGCTCAACTCGACTCCGATCAAAGTGGATGACGTGGGGATCGGAAGGATTAGCGCCCGCCTACTCAAGAGCGGACGAATCGAGTTCTCGTTTGTGCCAACGGGTGGCGAGCGGTTCTTGCCAAAGGGCAGATACTTCCCTGTGAGCAGCGACGGTCGCTGGTTGAGAAGCACGTTGATCGACATTGACTCTTGACCGATCATGACGCGAAGTCAGTCACTACAAAGCAGTTTGGGTCAGACAAGTGATTCAACAACTATGGACGCTTCTCGTCGTTGTAGGCCTGGGCATCGCCGTGCTGGTTGCCGCATGTAGCGACAACAGCCCGATGAGTTGCCCGGACGGAATGGAAGCGTACACATCGTTCAACTACTACTTCGGACAGGAGAAAAGCGACGGCAGTGTTGTCAACGATGCCGAGTGGTCTGAGTTCCTCGCCAACGTTGTCACTCCGAGATTTCCCGACGGGCTGACCGTCTTTGATGCTCAGGGGCAGTGGCTCGATACCGACGCCGACCGGCTCTACCGCGAGGGGACGAAAGTCTTGAACATCCTCGTGCCGTCCGAGGCAACGGCCGACGCCAAGCGGACACTCGACGAGATTGCCGATGTCTATGTGGAGCGCTTCGAACAGCAGGCCGTGTTCAAGACCTCCGTTTCTGCCTGTGCTGGGTTCTGAGCGAGTCCGCTCGGTTTCATGTTGTTTTCCAACTGGAAACTCTCAGACAGGTGGAATCGGCGATGCTGAATCGGCCTGAGACCCAATATCCTGTCAGCGACAGTCAGACTAACCACGGAGGAGCCGCCGATGACCACCGAGACGAAACCTGCCAGCGATCATGGCTACCGCGTCGTCGGAACACGACCGATCCGACCCGACGGCGTCGATAAAGTCACCGGACGTGCCCGCTACGGCGCCGACATTGATCTGCCCGGCATGCTTCACGGCCGCCTGCTGCGATCGCCCCACGCCCACGCCCGCATCCTCAGCATCGACACGTCACGCGCAGAGGCGCTCGACGGCGTCAAGTGTGTGATCACGCACGACAATCTGCCCGGCGCCGACGACGAGTACGTCGACTTCGGCGAGTCGGTCTCGCCATACAAGTGGGTGCTGCAGAACGTTCTCGCTTCTGGCAAGGCGTTGTACCAGGGCCATGCCGTCGCCGCCGTCTGCGCGACAGACATGCACATCGCCGAGGACGCACTTTCGTTGATCGATGTCGAGTATGAGGTCTTGCCGCCGGTCCTGTCGGTACACGACGCAATGGCCGAAGGCGCGCCGATCCTGCATGAGGGGATGAAGACCGTGGAGATGGTCGCCCGGTTCGTACCGGGTGAGGGTCGCGGCGAGCGCGATTCCAACATCGCCTCACAACTGGAGTTTGAGAAGGGCGATCCGGCCAAGGGGTTTGAAGAGGCAGACATCGTCATCGAAGGCGAGTTTGAGACGGCCGCTGCTCACCAGGGCTACATCGAGCCGCAGAACGGCACCGCCCACTGGAACTCGGATGGCACGCTGACCGTCTGGGTCTCGACCCAGGGCCCCTTCGCCGTCCGTGCGACGGTGGCCAAGATGCTCGATATCCCGCTGGCTCGAGTCAAGGTCATCCCGATGGAGATCGGTGGCGGATTCGGCGGTAAGTTGCCTGCGTACATGGAGCCAACCGCTGCTGTCATGTCCAAGATGACGGGCCGTCCGGTCAAGATGTACATGAACCGCGAAGAGGTACTGATCGGCACTGGCCCGACCTCGGCGACCTACGTCCGCTGCCGGATTGGGGCCAAGAATGACGGCACGATCGTGGCGGTCGAAGCCACGCTCGCCTACGAAGCCGGAGCCTTCCCGGGTTCGCCCGTGGGCGCCGGCGCGACCTGCATGTTCTCGTCGTATGACATCGAGCACATGTATGTGAACGCGCTCGACGTGGTCACCAACAAGCCGAAGTGTCAGGCCTACCGAGCGCCCGGTTCGCCGCAGGGCACGTTCGCTGTCGAGTCGTTGATTGACCAACTGGCTGAGCGTCTCGAACGCGATCCGATGGAGCTGCGAGCGCAGAACTCGGCCCACGAGGGGACACGCCGCGCGGACGGTGTCGTGATGCCCAAGATTGGCGCAGAGGAGACGATGCAGGCGGCGATGGACTCGCCGCACTACCGCTCCGAGATCGGCATTGATGAAGACGGCCGTCTGCTCGGTCGAGGCGTCTCGATGGGCTTTTGGACCAACGCCGGCATGGAGTCGGCCGCGTACGCCGCTATCAACCAGGACGGCACCGTCAACCTGTCGGTCGGCTCGGTCGACATCGGTGGACAGCGCGCCGGTCTGGCGATGCAGTTTGCCGAGACGATGGGCATCGATTTCGACCTGGTCCGACCGCAGGTCGTCGACACCGACTCGATCGGGTTCACTCACGTCACCGGCGGTTCCCGGGTCTCTTACGCAACCGGCATTGCGGTCCACGAAGCCGCGCTTGACGCTCGTCAGCAGATGGAAGCGCGCGCCGCGATGATCTGGGACGTCGATGCTGATTCGGTGTCCTACGAGAACGGAGTGATCAGCGGACCCGACGGCAAGCAGTTCACGTTCAAGGAGCTTTGCGCCCAGATGCCGTCAACCGGCGGTCAGATCCAGGGCCAGGCCGACGTACTGCCGACCAAGCCCGGCCCGGCCTACGGCTGCCACATCGTCGATGTGGCCGTCGACCAGGACACCGGCAAGGTCGACGTGCTGCGTTACTCGGCTGTCCAGGATGTGGGGACCGCCATCCATCCGTCGTACGTGGAAGGACAGGTCCAGGGCGGTGTCGCCCAGGGCGCCGGCATGGCGCTGACCGAGGAGTACGTCTACTCGGCCGACGGTCGGATGACCAACGCCAGCCTGCTCGATTACCGCATGCCGACCGCGCTCGACCTTCCCGAGATCGAGACCATCCTGGTCGAGGTACCCAATCCTAGTCATCCATACGGCGTGCGCGGTGTCGGCGAAGTGCCAATCGTCCCGCCGCTAGCCGCGATCGCCAACGCCATCTACGACGCAACCGGCATCCGAATGGAGTCCCTCCCCGCCAGCCCGACCAAGCTGCTGGATCGTCTGTTGGACGAATAGTCGAGAGGCACTACAGACGGCGGAACGATTGGCTAGACCATCCAAGGCTCCTGTAGGGGCGACCCTTGTGGTCGCCCGTGCTGGAGGGAATCGCCAGTCCCAAGGTTCTCAGGATCGGTTTCCCACATTGAAGGATTTGCCTGAATGTAGCTTCGAATCAGGTCGAGGGACCGCTCGTCCCTGACGACGTGTTCAAAGTAGTTGCGTTGCCATAGCCGCTTGTTGAACGGCCTCCAGCGAGATTCTCTGACGCCTCTGGTGTAGGCCACCGTCGTAAGCGACTTGAATACGCCGACAACCGTTCCTAGGGTGACTTCGCGCATCGTCCTGACGCGATGTGAGAGGGGACGGGTGCCCACAAGGGGCGCCCCTACAGAATCGTTTTCTTCGGTGATTGACAACACAGCGTGGACATGGTTGGGCATGACAATGAACTCGTCGAGGGCGACTCCTGGGAATCGTTCGGGAAGTGTAAGCCAAAGCCCATTGATCATTTCGCCTGCCGCGCTCAGCTGCAATTCTGCATCGACTATCTGTGCAAACAGCGAGAGCCGATGCTGAGTGACGATTGTGATGAAGTACGGACCTGAATGGGAGTAGTCAAAGTGGGCGTGACGCAGAGAACGTCGCTGCGGGCGTTCTGTCATTGAGGAGTGGCGCAACCGACAAGTTCGCTCATTCGGCGTACTCTCTCGCGAGGCCATCGAGCAGATCAACCATCAGGTGCGGCGCTGAGAGAAATGGCGAGTGATCGGTTGCCCACTCGACAACTCGATCCGCTCGACGGGCGAGGGCTCGCTGACCCTCAGCGAGCAATGCCTGATCTTCGGTGCAGACGACGTATGTCGTGGTGATCTTGTTCCAGGCAGTGTCTCGCGGCGCGTCGAAGGGAATGGCCGCGTCGTCGCGGACTAGCTGAGTCAGCGCGTGCTCGTAGTCTTCGTCCGAGCACTGGTTGTAGAACGCGTAGCGGATCTTGTCCGCCTGGACGGTTGTCGAGCCGTCCTCGCCGGCGATTACAGCGGTCGCCAATTCGGGGTTGACGAAGTTGTCGGGCATCGAACCGTCGGTATTGGGCATGATCGCCGTCAGGTAGACAAGGTGCTTGACGTTGTCATTGCCCAGCGGCGCCGTCGTGATTGGCACGCCGCCAAACGAGTGACCAAGCAGGATCGCGGGTCCCTCGACTTCGTCCAGCGCGGCACGCACGATCGCTTCGTTCTCGGCCGAATCGGTGACGCCGCGCAGCGTCCCGCTTGCCTCATGCATACGGCGTCGCTCAACGGCGACCACTGGTACGCCTCGTGCTTCAAGACCTTCAACGACCTTGTCAAAACACCATGGACCGTGCCAGGCGCCGTGCACCAACACAACCGTCGCCGGAGCTGCTGCTGTCGTCATGATTCAAACTCCAATGTCTGGTTACTTGGGGAAGCGTTCGCTGGTTTCTGGTTCAAACTGGACGCCAAAGCTGTTCAACGCCATCGACACGATGTGATACTGACCGACGGCGAAGACGACATCCATCAGTTGCCTGGTGGTGTAACGTTCCGCGAGTGCCTGCCATGTGGTGTCGCTGATGAACGCATCATGGTGCAACTCGTCGGCGGCGCGCAGGAGCGTCGCGTCGAAATCGTCCCATCCGTCGGCATCGGGCCCGAGCGTCACTCTGCGGATCTCTTCATCGGTGAGTCCAACTGATTTGCCGAAGCGGGAATGTTGACCGAACTCATACTCCGACTGACAATTCCAGCCCGTGCGCAGGATCAGCAACTCGCGATCGCGCGCTGGCAGCGACGTGTCGACCATGACGTGCTGGGTGAACGACTGACGAGCTCGAGCCAGCTCCGGATACTGGGCGATGGTCCGCTGGACGTTCAGAGGCGAGCGCCCGCGTCCGGAGGCAGAGAGGATCTCGCGCTGCTCATCGGTTGCGTCATCGTCAAGAACGGGGTCGATTCGGGGACGGGATAGTCTCATAGATCACCTGCGCCAGCAACATGGTGTTGCGTTCGGCCGCAAACGCAGGGTAGTGGAATGGTCGGAGCGGCCGGATTTGAACCGGCGACCTCTTGACCCCCAGTCAAGTGCGCTACCAAACTGCGCCACGCTCCGACGCGGCTCATCGTATCACCCAACCGAGTCTGTGCCTCAACGCGAAAGAGAACAGCAGCAGTTCGCTAAAGAGCACAGTTGTTCGACCAGCCTGTTACCATGTGGACATGGCACTCGATCGGCTTCGCTTCCACAACATCCTGGTCCGCGAAATGGACGCTCCCTCCGAAACGGCTACAAAGTTGGCAGAAGTGGTGGACGATGGCATCGAACATGCGACGAACGATCTGGCAACCAAACGTGACGTTGAGCATGCGATCGCGAATGAGGTGAACCGCTTGCTCCGGTGGATGGTCGCTATCGGCGCCACGATTGGAGGCACAATCATTGCGCTCCTAATCGCTCTGATCGTGCGCGGCATCTGACTACCCAGTTGGCGGCCTCTTGAGCATCATTCCGGCTCGACGACACTTGACTACCAGCTCGCCCCGCTGATTGATTCCCCGGTGCTCGAACGTCACCACGCCTCGGTCGGGACGGCTTCGCGACTCCCGACGTTCGATCACTTCCGTCTCACAGGTGATTGTGTCTCCGATGAACACCGGATTGGGGAATGTCGTTTCGTCGAAGCCGAGATTGCCCAGCGTGGTGCCGAGCGTCGTATCAGCGACGCTCAGACCAACGGCGAGCCCCATCGTGAAGATGCTATTCACGATTCGTTGACCGTGTTGCGTTCCAGCCGAGAACTCGGCATCGAGATGCAACGGCTGGGCGTTGTGTGTAAGCGCCGTGAACAGCAGGTTGTCCGTCTCCGTCACGGTCCTGGAGGGCTCATGTTTAACTACCAGCCCCGGCTCAAGCTCCTCGAACCACAATCCAGGCATAACCGTCTCCTCCGACACTTCGCGACACCTTCCCGCGCTGGGGGAGGGGGTTGGAGATTAGGCGAAGCGGGCCATGTCGTCGGCGGCGTACTGGGCGACCGCGTGATCTGCCCCTGCCGTTTCGCTCAGTCGATCGAGCAGATCGCTCAACTGCGTCGCCGGAATTGCACAGGTCATTTCGGCGTTTGGCATCTGTGTGCGCACTCGCGAGAGCTGACAGCCGACCGACGCCGCCATCTCACCGGCCTTGGCGATCGCAATGATGTGACACTGCGGCTTACCTTCAATCCGCATTCCAGGGAACGCGTCGTGCAGCACCATCAGCTGACGCCCGGTGATTCGCAGCAGCACGACATCGGGGTCCGTCGGCGACTCTCCGAGCGGGCCGTAGACGACCTCCTCCGGCTTCTCCTCGACCACCGGAATGCCCATCGCAGCCTCCGCAGTCACCCAGCCGGACTCCAGCAACGCGCTGACGTCGCCGTTTTCGAGCACGTCGCCGAGGCCGAGGAATCCGTGCGTCACCGAGCCGACCGAGCAGTTGGCGTGGTCGGCGGCCACGGTCGAGAACGTGCGATCGGCGGCGTGCATCCAAAAGACGCAGCCGGCAGGCACGCGACCGGTGCGACCGTCGTCCGCAGGAGCGGGCATCGGACTGTCGAATCCGGCGACACCGGAAGTTGAGTCGTGAAATGTGATCGCCAGCGGCTTGCTCGCCAGTCCCAATGCGCCCTGCAGTTGGTCGGACAGATCGTTCCAGTCAGTCATTCATTCCTGCCTTCATTTGCCAGATCGGCTTCTGCGCTGTTGTCATGGGTTTGATACGCGGCCGCTGCCGAACCCGGCGAGCGGAACGCTTCGCGCAGTGTCGGCATGATGCTACGCCAGTGCTGCGAGACCAGCAACGCAGTGAGTCCGAGATAGATCACGCCGAAGATAACTCTCGGCAGATTGTTGTCCTGGAAGAAGAACTGCGTCAACAATTGCGCCAGGAACAGGCTGAGCAACGCAAATCCGGCGCGAGCTGTGAGCCGTCTGTCGAGGATCAACATCACGCCAAATGCCGATTGCGCCGCCGTGATGAAGACTTCTGCTCGTTGTAGCGGGCTCGATTCCAATCCCGTGATTGCGCCACCGGCGGCCATGTAGGCGACCGGGATCGACCCGATCAGCAAGGTCCATTGGTTGACCTTGCTGGAGATCAGCATGTTGACGCCCATCCCGGCTGAGCCACGCCAGACCAGGTAGAGGGCGGCGAAAAACTCCGGAGACTCGGAGGCCAATGGGGCAATCCACTGGATCACGAAGAACTCGCCGATGCCAACATCGCGGCCGATCTGCTCCAGTCCGTGGACAAATGGCTCGGCTGACATCGCAATCACGAGCGCCGAGTAGACAATCAGGAACGTCACCACGGCGCGGCGGCGTCCGGTCGGCAGGCCGCCGATGGTGGCGGCCGGACCCTCGAGCTCCGGCTCTTCGACCGGTGATCGCGTCAAGCGGATGATGTACCAGAGGAACAGCAACCCGAGGATGATCGTGTCTTCGATCGCTATCCGTCCCTTGACCACGATGATGAACGAGTACAACGTCGCAACGGCGAGGATGCCGATTTCGAGGCCGATGCCGCCGGGAAGGTGCAGCAGAGGCTCGGTCGGGTCTGCGGAGCGGCGACGCAATGCTCTCCACGAGCTGCGTGCGGCCGACGTGACGAGATGACGAGGTCCACCCGCCTTCCAGGCAAACAGGAAAATCACAGTCGCCCAGCCGACGCCGAGCAGCAGTCGGTTGGCGCCGGTCATATTGGCGAGGGCCAATTCGTCCTTTCCCGGAATCCCTTTGCCCGCCTCCCAGGCGAGCAGCAGGTCAACTGCGTACTCGGGCAGCACGGCAATGAAGGCAATGACAGCGACGGAGAGCGCTGCTGGAATGTCGTGCTGAGCTGCCTCGGCGCCAGTCGAGATCAGGAAGGCTGCGGAAAGAATGCCGATGCCGAAGATCGCGACTTCAACCTCGGTGCTGGCATGAATGCCGCCGAGGCGAAAGATCAGCGCGGGCAACCCAATCAGGGCTGCGCCAATCAGCAGGGTCCAAGATGATCGAAGATTCACTCCGACAGCCTACCTTGACGGTAGGTTCGGGTCAGTCCGCCTTCTGGCTCTCTGGTCCGATAGACACGAGATAGGTGCGCTCTAGCTGGTCCCGCAATCTTCCCAACAGCCCCAGCCAAATCGTTGCCTCAAGCGCACTTACGTCTGTGCGTACGTCATGCGAGTAGACGTTTCTGACCGCTCGATTAACTCCTAGGAGGAATAAGCGCAGGGAAGCGTGCTCATCCCGTTCCTTAGGAGTTGAACGCTGATTGAACTCTAAGATTGGCTTGTTATCCCTAAGGGCGATTTCAATAAGAGTTTGCCCATCAATGTCGTCGCGTCCTATTCGCTGCTGCAGTTCATTGAGAAGATCTTGTGCTTCATGCCTTATCGCATCTCGAGGGTATCCAGATTCAAACAGACCAAGAGCATAGTCACTGATTCCGAGATCAGAGATCCGTATCGTAACTTGATTCGGCGAGTCCATCAGGCGATGAGATTCTGGGCAAGCGAACGTGCTGAAGTCACTCCTGCACCACGCAGTCGAACAACTCTCTTCGCACTGCGAGGGCGTCCGAGCACAGCAAACTCATCGCTCTTTTGCAGGGTCGAGAGAAAGTTGGCTGAGTCATACTTGCGATATCGTTGTGCGACATCACGTATGTCATCGCTCAGGGTGTCTAACCCTAACGCAGTTCGTCCTGCAAGTACCAGCAGGGCGATTTCTTTCGTAGCAGGTCGCTTTCCGGACGATAACTTCTGCGCACTTAGCTGCAACGCCGGCTCTGTTTCATCTAGCCGAAACAAAATCTCGACTTCATCTCGCGGGACCTGGAGATAGGAAGAGATTGCGTCGCCCCGCAATTCGGGAGTTGAATACAAGTCGTCGCTCGATCCTTCACCGTTCGCGTTATCGTCAGATCCAATCTGACTTTCCTCTCTCTCCGGGGCGGAAATTGTTTCATCCCTCAGCATTGCTTCGAGCACGAGCATGAACGCGGATCGCCTAGTAGGGGCGTCTGCGACTTCATCGAGCTCGGCAGTTGCCAACCATGCTTCCCGCACAACGTCGGCCATGCTTGCGCCGACTTTCGTCTTTGGGATAACTGGCTCGCGAACGATTGTCGTCATTCTCTTCTCCTCGCTGCACAAGTGTACTAGGTTGCGCCCAATTGCTCCAACGTGGCCGAAAGCACTTCTTCCCATGGAGCATCGACTAGCCGTCCCGATGGGGTGTAGCGCAGTTGAGTTGATCCGATCTGGATTTGTCTTGGCGTGTTGAGCCGTCTCTGGCCGGGACTGAACATGATCCCCGAGGCAAGCCTGACCACCACGCTGTCGCCTTCCGACTGAATCGACTCTGCGCCGATCCTCGAGGCGAGCACCTTGAGTTTGACCGAGCCGAGCAGATTCGATGCCGGTAACGGCATCGGACCAAAGCGATCGTCCAACTCCTTGGCGAATTCTCCGACTGCCTCGGGCGACTCGGCGGCGGCCAGTCGTTGATAGAGCGTCATCCGTAGTCCGATGTCTTCGACGTACGTATCGGGCAGGAACCTGGGAATAGCGAGGTCGACGTGGACTCTCGTCCCCTGTCGGCGACGCACTGGTGTTTCGCCTGAGCGCCTGGCTCTGGCGCGTTCGACGGCCTCGGACAGGAGCTGGGTGAAGAGCGTGAATCCGACCGCTCCGATGTGGCCTGACTGCTGCGCGCCGAGCAGATTGCCCGCCCCACGAATCTCGAGGTCCTTGAGCGCAATCTGGAATCCTGCGCCGAGGTCGTCCGCCTCCATGATCGTCGCCAGCCGACGTTGCGCGACCTCCGACAGCGATCGGTACGGCTCGGTCATCAGGTAGGCGTAGGCGCGAACGCTGGATCGTCCGACGCGGCCCCGTAACTGATACATCTGCGCCAGGCCAAGCCGCTCGGCGCGATCGAGGATGATCGTGTTGACGCGGGGAATGTCGACGCCCGACTCGATGATCGTTGAGCAGACCAGCACGTCGGCCTCGCCGTGGGTGAAGCGCTCCATGTGATCGCGCAGGACGTTCGATGGCATCTGGCCGTGCGCCACGAGGAAGCTCGCCTCCGGCACGAGCCGTCCCAACTCCAGCGCTTCCCGATCGATGGTCCGAACCTCATTGTGGAGGAAGTAGACCTGTCCGCCGCGATCCAGTTCGCGCAGGATCGCTTCGCGGATCACGCTGTCGTCCCGTTCCATCACGTAGGTGCTGATCGGCAGCCGCTCCTCGGGCGGCGTGGCAATCGTGGACATATCACGGATGCCGGTGACCGCCTGATGCAACGAGCGTGGAATCGGTGTTGCCGACAATGTGAGCACATCGACTTCGCGGCGCAGTTTCTTGAGTCGCTCCTTGTGCTCGACACCAAATCGCTGCTCCTCGTCGATCACCAACAGGCCGAGGCTCTTGAATCCGATGTCCTGCTGCAACAGTCGATGCGTGCCAATCACGATGTCGGTTGATCCGGCTTTGAGCTCAGACACGGTGACCTGTTGCTCGGATCCTGTCCTCAGCCGTGACAGGAGACCGACCCGCACCTGCATCGCCGCGAGACGTTGCCGGAACGTCTCGTAGTGCTGCTGCGCCAGCACGGTGGTGGGCACGAGGACTGCGACTTGATGACCGGACATCACGGCCTTGAACGCGGCACGGACGGCGACCTCAGTCTTGCCGTAGCCGACATCTCCCACGATCAGCCGGTCCATTGGCCGGGCGGTTTCCTGATCGCTTCGGACTTCCTCGATGGCTCGATGCTGGTCAGGTGTTTCGACGTATGGAAATGACGCTTCGAGTTCGATCTGCCAGGGAGTGTCAGGTTCAATGGCGATGCCCGGCTCGGTCTCTCGTGCGGCGTGGATCTCAAGTAGATCGTCGGCGATCTCGGCGACGGCGCCTCGCACCTTCGCCTTGGCGCGCTGCCATGCGCCGCCTCCGAGGCGTGTCAGTGACGGGGGCGCGTCCGACGGCCCGACATAGGGCTGGACACGATCCAGCTTGTCGGTCGGCACCAGCAGGCGGTCGCCCTTGGCGAAACGGATGTCGAGGTATTCACCCTCACGACCCCCAATCCGCTCATGCACGACACCCTGGAACCTGCCGATTCCGCTGTCGACGTGAACGACAAAGTCACCGGGTTTGAGCGTCTCCAACAAATGAGGATCGGCAACCGGCGCGGATCTTGTCCTGAGAGGTCGGCGTTGCCTCTGACGTTCAAAGCCGAAGATTTCGGTATCGCTGATCAGCGTCGCCAGGCGCTCTCCCGAGATGGGATCGTCGAGCCGCCAACCCTCTGCGATCGCCGCGCGTCCGACCGAGATCGCTTTCGGAGCGGGCAGCGCCTCTGCCTCGAGTGTCGCCAGGGGCAGTCCCAGGTCGGCCATCAACTCGGAGAGTCGGGCGGCCTGCAGCGAGACCAGGACGCGTGCTCCGGCGTGGTCGCTGTTGCGGAGCGACTCAAACAGTTGGGCCAACTTGCCGGCGAGCCGCTCGGCGGGACGGAACGGCAATCGTTGTTCGCCGCTGGCCAGACGCGAGATCGTGCGGACCGGTCCCGGAGGATCGGCAAGTCGGTTGGCGACTTCGGCCTCGGTCAACCACGGATGCGGCAGTCCTCTGGGAATCCGGCCGCCCCGTTCGAGTTCGCATCTGGCGTGTTCGGCACGCTCATCGCGATCCTGGGTTCGAGCCTGAATGTCGTGCGGCTCGTCAACGAGGATCAGGGCCTCTTCAGACAGATGATCAAAGATCGTGCCCGGCGCGAGGAACTGCGTCCAAAAGTCGGGCCGCGATGTGGAACTCCCATTGCGCAGTTGTTCGATGTCGAGCGCCAGTACTGCTGACTCAACGTTCGGTTCTTCGGTGGTCGACGAGCAATCTGCGCCATCGTCGGTTTCAATCGATTCCAGGAGCCGTTCGATCTGCGGCTTCGACTCATCGCCATAACTCCACTCTCGGGCAGGTCGCAACGAGACCTGCTCGACGGAATCAGTGGACCTCTGGCTGTACGGATCAAAGCGGCGAATCGACTCGACTTCATCGCCGAACAACTCGACACGAACAGGCTTGTCCTCGGCGGGCGGCCAGAAGTCGACGATGCCGCCTCGCACAGCGAACATTGCGGGTTCGACGACGATCCGATGGCGCGCATAGCCGTGCGAATCCAACGTTCGCACCAGCCCATCAAGCCGCGACGCGGATCCCTGGCGAATCGTGATCATGGAGCTAACGGTGGAGAGCGTGCGCTGCGCTGCGGCGTCAACATCGGCCACGACGATCGGCGAGTCGCAGCGGAGCGACTCAACCGTCGCAAGTCGAGCCTCGACGATGTCCGGCGCGGGTCGCTGGCGCTCATATGGTGCGGTCTCGCGAACGGGGAATGCTCGCAGCCGTTCACGATCCGCTTCACGCAGCCAGAGAGGAAGCGCGTCGAGCAGATCGGCGGCTGACGCGGGTGTCGGCGTGAGGATCAGGACGGGACCGGGATGTCGGGCTGCCAACGATGCCAGGACAGCGGGCTTGGCGGCGTCGGGAGCACCCAGCGAGGGTTGGTCGTCGAAGTGCTGCACCGCGCTGAGCACAGCGTCGCCCAACCCGGCAAGCAATCCGGGCGGAGTGTCGTGCGGCATGTCGTGCGGGTCGGTGGCGCCCACGCGCGCAATCTCCGTCCGCTGACGTCTGTGTTCAGCCTAGGACAGCGAATCAGGATTCGTCTTCTCTTGCGGACACACTGGAACACTCCCCTTCTCCCCCCTTGCGGGGGAGATGCCGAAAGCCTGCCCCGGGCTTGACCCGGGGCAGAGGGGGGCTGCCTGTTGGCCCTATCTGGTCGTCGCCAGCCGACCCCCCCTTTGTCACTCCGTGACATCTCCCCCCGCAAGGGGGGGAGAAGGGAAAGGGGATTCGATTTGAACAGAATCTAGCTCTGTCCGGTAGATACGAGCCGATGTGGGCCGATAAACCCCACGTGGATCTGGCCGGTTCGACCCTTGGCGTCGTCGTGGAAGTACAGGCGAGGAATGTGCTGACCTCCGCCCTCCGAGATTTTCATGTGCGCTTCCATGTGCTTGTAGCCGTTGGGCTCGACTTCGGTGCTGACCAGGAAGCGGCGCTGTTTCCAGAGACGTCCGTCGTTCTTGACGGTGTCTGACTCGCTCATCGCCAACTTTTGCGGTGACGCGTTCCAGGTGTCGGGATGGTTGCTGTGTTGGCACCACTCCCAGAATCCGCCCGTGAAGTGCTGCGCCTCTAAGGCATACGCCTGCAGCGCCTGCAGTCCGCGCAGGATTTCGCGAGCCCAATCGGCCGATTTTTCATCCGCCTCGAGCGCCTCGATCTCTTTCATTGCGGCGTCGGGAAGCTGCACTCGATCACATTGCTCGCGGGCGATCTCGATGACGCCTTCAATCGTGAGTTGTGACTCTTCGGATTCCTCGGATTCGATCAACTCTGCTGGAACCGAAGTCCGCTCTCGCAGGACCGCTTCGTAGCTGGAACTCTTGGCTCGCAGTTTGTGATTCTCTTCCTGCGATTCCGAGAGCGCCCGGTCCAGCTCCTTGATACGTGCATTGGCCGCCTGCGATTCCTCGATCAGACGGTCGCGTTCGGCCGAGTGCGCCTCGTTGTTCTGCCGTATCTGTGTGTCACGTTGATCGAGCCGCTGTTGCAACTCGGCGATGGTCGAACGCTGTTCGTCGATTGACTCTTGAACCTGGTTCAACTGAGCTTGCAGAGCCTCCACCTGCTCGCTGTCCGGGGAACCTGTCGGTTTGTCAACTAACGCTAGTATCCGTTCCCGAATGGACGCTAGTGAATCGGCTGCAGCCCTGGCGTCGGCGCGGATCTCATCATCGTCGGTCTCATCCAGATAGTTGACCAGTTGTTGGGCCGATGGATACAACGTGTAAGCGATGAAGCAGGCCGCGAACGCTTCCAACGCGTCGGCGCTGCGTTGACTATTGCGTCTCGACATTGCTGGATTCACTCTCCGCTTTAGGAACTTCGTTAGATGGATTTCTGTTGTACAAGTTCATCGCCGATTCCACGCCATGCTCAAGCAAATGCACAACCGCCTCTGCAGAGCGCACTTCCGCTTCATGGATCAATCTACGTTCAGCCGACCCGGGATCACTAAGAAGCCAATCGGCCACGTCATCAGGGTGCCGCGACGGCTGTCCGTCCACCATCGGTCGTCCGACGCCAATTCGGACGCGGGGAAAATCCAACTCGCCGATTACTGACTTGATGGAGCGCATGCCGCGTTGTCCGGCGTCCGAGCCGGAGGGTCGGATACGAATTCGTCCGGGCTCGATGTCGAGCTCGTCAACCAGCAGGATCAGGTCCGAGGGATCGGCGCGGTACTTGTCGAGTAGCGCCTGGACCGCCTTGCCCGACTCGTTCATGAAGGTGCGCGGCAACACCACCGCGACCGGACCAAACGGCGTCGTGCCCTGGGACACCCGATAGCGAGACTCGCGCTCCGGCTGAGGCAGCTTCAGCATCCTGCGGACATGCTCGGCCGCGCGGATGCCTGCGTTATGTCGGTTCCCCGAGTATCCAGGGCCAGGGTTGCCCAGCCCGACGATCAGTCGAGCGTCAGTCAGCGGTTGCAATCCGCGTCGTCGAAGTTTGGGCAGTCGAGCCATGCCCCAAGTGTCGCACGGCGAAAGATCGTGGGCTACGGGATCCAAACGCTCCCCCAAGGGGGGAGCTCTTGGGATCAGGATTTCGCGGCGTATTTCTCCCCCAGCGCGGTCTCCCAACGCAGATAGTGCTGCATTTCTCCGTAGCTTCGTTGAGGGCCGAAGCTGAGGATGTCGTTGGGTGGCGAGAGCACGCCGGTCAGTCCCACTTCGATTGTTAGGCCAGCCGCACGATATGCCGCCATCCCTCCGGCAACGACGTTGACCCGTTGCCGGCCCATCGCACTGAGCGTTTGAGCGGCCAGCAAGGACTGCGAACCGTCTGCGCAGATCGCGACGATTGGTGTCAATTCGTCAGGCGCCAGTTCTCTGATATCTCGTTCCAGCCACGCTCTCGGCGCCCAGCGTGCGCCGGGAGGATGGCCCTGGGCGAACTCCTGGCTCGTCCCGACGTGAATCAGGACCGCGTCGGGCGCATTGAAGATTTCTCCTGGCTCGATCTGCGCAGCATTCTCGCGCGCGCGCGAGAGCAACGCCGGCTCCGTCTGGCGCATGCCCGATTCCAGCGTTCGACCAGCAGCCGTCCACGCCGACGTACCTCCGACGAGTGCGTAGATGTGCCGATGACCCATCTGCCGGTACCACGAGGCGGTCAAAGTTGCCCTTGCGAGGCCGTCGCAGGCGAAGACGATTGGCGCGTAATGCACCACAGCGACATCGTCGCTGCGCTGGACCGCCTGACCGCCAGGAAACCAGCGGAATCCGGGAATGTGACCGGCCTCGTGCTCCGCGTCGGTACGCACATCGATGAAGTAGACGCTCTCCGAAGCGTTGCGCTCGCGAAGTGCATCCAGTTCCTCGACACCGATGAGTTGCACGCCGTCTTCCTCGGCGCAGCGACGCGCGTACTGTTCCGCCGCGGCCTGGCCCTCGGATGTCACCGATGGCAATGCGTCGCGATCCGCCCCGAACTCGAGCTCGTGTCCGGCAAGCATCCAGCCCGCCGTGCCGTTCTTGAGACCGACGACCTCGCGCTCCAACGCCATTCGCTGCAGGACTCGGGTGCCGATGATGCTGCGCGTGCGGCCCGCGCAGTTGACCACAACGGTCGCGTCGGGCGGCGCGTCTTCTAGGACATCGGTGATCCGAAATGCGAGTTCACCGCCGGGCATGCTCCGTCCGCCGGGAATGCAGGCGCGGCGGTATTCCTCCGGCGTGCGAGTATCGAGGATGACCAGCTCATCGCCGCGCTCGATCCGCGCGTGGAGGTCGTCAGCGTCGATCTCGGGGACGTGATGCACAACCTCGACCCGTTCGCCGAAGTCCTTACTGGGCACATTGACGCCCCACTCGGTCGGCAGGTCAAGAGAGGCCCAACGATTCACCCCGCCGCTCAAGGTAGAGACATCCGAGTAGCCCATCTGCTCAACGGTCGCCGCGGCGAAATGGACCCGCTGCTCATCGTCGTCGCAGAGGACAATCGGCGTGTTGGGATGAGGCACAGCCTGGGGCAGCTCGAACTCGAGCATCCGCCGAGGGATCAGGCTGGATGTCGGTATGTGGGACGCGTTGTATTCAGGAGCGTCGCGAACATCGATCAGCGCGAGGGGCGCGTCGTCGTCGAGTCGTTGTTGGAGGTCGTGGGGGGTGATTTGCTTGGGCATGTCTGAGGTCCTAACAACGCAAGAGTTCCCCCCTCTGAGGAAGCTGTCGCGGAGCAGCCCGCCCCGCGCTTGATGCGGAGACTGACGGGGCCACCTGCTGTTTTGAGGCCAGTCTAGGCTGGGCCCCCTCCGCCCCTGTGGGGCACCTCCCCCAAGGGGGGAGGTCTGCCTAGACAGCGGCCAGCGTTGATGCCTTCCGCAACGCGTTTGCCGCTCGTTCGAAGCTGGGGAAGGTGGGGATTCCCTCTTCTTGCAGCCTGAGGCGGGCGGTGAGGGCGGCTTCTTCCTGGTGGCTGGGGTGCAGTGCGGCGAGGAAGGGCTTGTCCGACTCTGACATGAACTTCTTCAGTGAAGTGATCAGGCGGTCGAACTCCTCCGGCTTGTCCTGCCAGCGACGGGCCATGAACGTGGCCGAGAGCTCCATGCCGACAGCGTCAATATTCTCGTCCTCGTTGAGGATGTCGAAAATCGTGTCGAGGTGCTTGGGGTCCTGGCCGATCGTGCCGGCGGCGTCGAGCGGATTGCGGTAGCTGCCGCCGATGATGTTGAAGAACTCCGAGAGCTGTGCGTAGCTGTCGTCAGACAGTGTCGGGACCTTCCAGCCCTCTTTCTCGAAGGCGTCGGTCAGGACGACCGACTGTCCGCCAGTCATGGCGACCAGGCCCAGCCGGTTGCCCTGGGTGCGCTTGGTCAGCAGGGTGGCCTTAATCACGTCGATCATCTCGTCGAGGTTGTGTACCGCAACCGCGCCGACCTGCTTGATCATCGCTTCCCAGATCGCCTGGTCGCTGGCCAGCGAGGCGGTGTGCGAGCGAATGGCGCGTCCGCCGCCCTCGGTCTGACCGCCCTTCCATATGATCACGGGCTTCTTCGCGGCAACCTCACGCAGGGTCTTGAACAGGCGGCGACCGTCGCGCGCGCCCTCGATGTACATGCCAATCACTTCGGTCTGCGGGTCATCGGCCATGTACTCGAGATAGTCGGCAGCCTCGAGGATGATCCCGTTGCCGAAGCTGACCAGGGTTGAGCAGTAGAGTCCATGCGCGGCACCGGTGAGCGAGAAATTCATCCCGTGTGTGCCACTCTGCGAGACGAAGCCGATGTTGCCCTGGACTCCCTCAGGCTGATCGCGATTGAATCGCACGCCAAGTCCGGGCACGTGCAGGCCCATGCAGTTGGGACCGATCAGCGCCAGCCCGGCCGGGTCGGCGATATCGAAGACCTTCTGCTGCAACTCGACGCCGATGTCCTCGCCGGTCTCGGCAAATCCCGACGTGAACAACGTGACTCCGCCAACATCGGCGTCGACGCAGCCCTGGACGATGAAAGGCGCAACCTGTCGGGGAACTGCGCAGACGGCGAAGTCGACCTTCTCGGGAATGTCGGTCAGCGATTTGTAGTTGGGAATGCCCAGCTCTTCGATGCCGGGAATCTCGTTCTCGTCGACCTGGACGCTGTACAGCGGTCCAACGAACGGCTTGAGCGAGCGCAGCCAGTTGTAGCCGCTGGCCTTCTTGTCGCCAATGACGGCGACAACCTTGGGAGCAAGCGCGCGAGTCAGGCGTTCACGTGTAACGGCCATCGGAGTTCTCCTAGATTCCTCGCTCCCCCTGGCAGGGGAGTTGCCAATCAACTTCTTTGCTCTTCCATGTAGGAAGAGCTGCCAATCAGGCTCATCGGCCCCCGTGCGAGAGACTGATGCATATCCTCCGATTCCCCTCTCCCCCCCTTGCGGGGGGAGATGTCACAGAGTGACAGAAGGGGGGTCGGCTGGCGACGACCAGATAGGGCCAACAGGCAGGGAACCCCCCTCTGCCTTCGGCATCTCCCCCGCAAGGGGGGAGAAGGGGAGTTATGCATCAGTCTCTGCAAGGGGGAGCACATCGTTAAGACTCCGCAGTCAAGAGAATGCGTGCATCAACGGCGACCGCGCCGTCGGGTCGGGCGAAGACGGGGTTGAGGTCGAGCTCGGCGATCTCGGGGTTCGCTTCGGCGAACTCGGAGAGTTTCAGCAGCATCGACTCGATCGCATCGAGGTTGGCTGCCGGCGTGCCGCGGAAACCTTCGAGCACGGGGAAGCCCTGAATCTCGCGGACCATCTCGGAGGCATCGCGTGGTTCCAGCGGGACGATACGGAAGGCGACGTCCTTGAGCACCTCGACGAACACGCCGCCGAGACCAAACATCAGCACCGGGCCGAACTGCTGGTCCTGGGTGATGCCGAGGATGACTTCGGCGCCGGCCTCAGCCATGGGCTGGACGGAGACGCCCTGCACATCGGCGTTGGGCGCGGCGGCGGTGACCCGCTCGTGGATGCGGAGATAGGCGTCGCGCAGCGCTGCCTCGTCGGCGACGCCTAGCTCGACACCGCCGACATCGGTCTTGTGTGTGATCGAGTCGGAGACGACTTTGAGCGCGACGGGATAGCCGAGCTCGGCAGCGTGGGCGGCGGCTTCGTCGATGGAGGTGGCGAGGCGCGTCTCGGTGACGTTGACGCCGGCCTCGGCGAGCAGTTGTTTGGCTTCGACTTCGGACAGGAGCGTGCGCTGCTCGGCGCGCGCGGCGGCAATGACTTCGGCGGTCATGGGCATCTCCGGCGGATATGGCGAATCGACGTTGGCAGTTTACACGCCGTCCTCTGGCAGACTACTCAGAGGATATTCTGTATACTCAGTTTCGCAGTTGCGCGACAACCAATGGCTGCTGGGAGCTGCTGAGGAGACGAGTCATGGCCGAAGGCGATCCGTTTGATGGCTGGTTGGACATCGTCGAGGCGGCGAGGGAGCTGAATATCCACCCGCAGTCGATGCGCCGTCTGATCAAGCAAAACCGAATCCCGGCCCGTCTCTACGGGGGCAAGTACCTGATCGAGAGAGATCAGTTGCTGATGTTCAAGTCAAACTACGACCCCCGGCCAGGACGAAAGCGCTCGCCCCGGCTGTTGTAGGGGCTCGGTTGGGAACAATCGACCCGTGACCGACGTCTCTCCCTTGAGGCGCCAGGTCAGCTTGGCTGGCCAGTGGCAAGGGAGCACTCCGGGTGTGGCGATTGCTATTGGTACTGGGCCTGTTGAGCTCGTTCGCGTTGATGTGGTCACAGCCATCGATCAGTGACGCCGCGGAGAAGGTAACCCAAGGATCGGCGATAGCCGCGCCATTCGCAGACAACAGCCGCTGCGCCCTCGGTTCCCACTGGCGACGCACCACGTCCAAGCCACGTGATTACGACTCGGACCAAGTGGTCGAGTGGATCAGCTCGGCCGGTCCGACCCCACTGTTTGCGGCGCCGCAGTTTCGCTGTGTTTCTGCGCAACTGTTTCGCGACTCCTTTGGCGATAATCCGGGACGGGTGATCGACACCCACTTGTACGACAGCGACGTCCTCTGGTGCGGACCAGGCGTCAGTGTGCTCTTGATTTGGGAAGTCTTTGGCGGAGAGGCGCCGTACACAATCAGCGCGGCAGGACACGAAGCGGTGTCGCCCGCCAAACAACTGCTGATCCCTTGCACCGACATTCGCAATCTGATGCCAAGGGGCAACAGGACCGGGCCCTTGAGCTTGCTGGTCCCCATTCAACTCAAGGACGCGCTCGGCCTCAGGGCCACAGTTGAGTTTCCCATCAACGTCGTGGCAGACGCTCCGTCAGCGAGTTTCGACGGAATGGCGATCTGGAAGGGTTGGTACGACGCATCGGCAATCGTGGCTCCCAGTGATTGGGTAGTCGGCTCATTCGGTGCGGAGGGACTCGGCGGTATTGGGGAAGAACGACTCGGGCCATTTGCGAATGTAGCCATTGGCCGCTATCGGGCTGTTGGATCGGACATGTGGAGCTACTTTGATTTGTCCGTAGAGACTAAGCAGTCTGCGCCGAGCTTCTACTATCCCGTACTCATGAATTCGCTCGATCCCATGACTGACTATCAAGTCCAGGGCACGTGGGTCTGGGCTCTCGAGGGCAGTTATCTCTTGGAGTGGGAGCACTGGTTTGAGGCTTGGCAGCGCTGGATGCCGCTAAACGAAACGCGTTGGTCGCAATCTCAAACGTTTCAGACCGCCGGACCTGTGTGCCCTATTGCTGAAGTAGCCGGCAACAGCATTACCGTGCTGCATCCCGCAACTGGCACCTTAGGCCGCGGGTGTACCTCGCAACACTTGTGGGTTCTCACCTGGCTCACCTCTCCCGATTGGCCTGGCGTGATCTGGGCGTACGGCGCTCCATGGCTAAGGCCATCCAGCTTCAACGATTCTGACGAATCGAGATCGTTCATCGCCCACTACGCAGGACTACCGGCAGGTTCCGACTATGTCCTGCGCTTCCAGGAGCCGCTGCCTCATGCCTTTCGACGAGCCCCGCAACAATCGCTGCCTGTCAGCACCCACTTCAGACCCATCCATGCGACCGCTCCTGGAGTTGACCCCAGCGATGTCAAGATCCAGGTTGGCGCGGATCAGATCATCGTCGAGTGGACAAACCAGGAGCCTTTTCTGTACGGCTATGCCGATCTTTTCCTCAGCGGCACGACCACGCGGCACCTGTTCTGGGATTGGTACCAGAATGACTCACGAACCGTCACGGTGTTCGCCAATCTTGGCGGTCAGGCAAAGTTCTCTCTCTATGTGAGCTTCCGCGCGCGAGAACCGTTAGCGGACGGCTCAGGGTTCCCAAACATGTGCATAATTCGCGAGATTGTCGTCCCGCCGGGTGGTCCTGATGCCTATCTCGATCGGTATCTCTTTGCATCATCAACCAAACAACCTCCAAGGGTCTCTCCTGGCGACGACACACCTGAAGTGTCCGTTGACTATCCGTACCGATACCACCACGCTGGCCTGTGCCAACTCGCTGCCTACGCCTATCCATAACCGAAGACGAACAAGTGACATGCTGGTTGCGAGGGAAGGTCAGTGCGCCGCCGACGCTCCCTCGATGATCTCCTCGACCACATGAGGCTCCGCCAAAGTCGTCACATCGCCGACGTTCTCCGGCTCGCCCTCGGCGACTTTCCTGAGGATTCTCCTCATGATTTTGCCGGAGCGTGTTTTGGGCAGGCCTCCGACGAATTGGATTCGGTCGGGGGTGGCGATGGGGCTGATTTCGGCTCTCACTTGCCTCTTGAGTTCGACGGCCAGGTCGGGGCCGGGGTCGAAGCCGTCTTTGAGCAGGACGTAGGCGTAGATGCCTTCTCCCTTGATCTCGTGTGGGTAGCCAACGACAGCGGCTTCGGCGCAGCCGGCGTGACCGACCAGGGCTCCCTCGATCTCGGCCGTGCCCAGTCGGTGGCCTGAAACGTTGAGCACATCGTCCACCCGACCAGTCAGCCAGTAGTATCCGTCGTGGTCTCGGAACGAGCCGTCGCCGGTGAAGTACTTGCCCGGGTACTGGATGAAGTAGGTGCTGATGAATCGCTCGTGGTCGCCGTAGACGGTGCGCATCATGCCCGGCCAGCTTCGCGCCAGGCAGAGCAGGCCGCTCTGCGGGTTGCCGTCGAGCTGGTTGCCCTCGGGATCGACCAGCACCGGCTCGATGCCGAAGAAGGGTAGCGAGGCCGAGCCAGGCTTCATGTCGTTGGCGCCGGCCAGGCCGGTCAGCACGTGGCCGCCGGTCTCGGTCTGCCAGTAGGTATCGACGATTGAGCAGCGGCCGTCGCCGACGACGTCGAAGTACCAGCGCCAGGCCTCGGGGTTGATCGGCTCGCCGACCGTTCCGAGAACTCGCAGGCTGGTGCGCTCGTGAACCTTGACCCACTCGTCGCCCTCGCGCATCAGCGCTCGGATCGCCGTTGGCGCGGTGTAGAGGATATTGATGCCCAGGCGGTCGATCATGTCCCAGTAGCGTCCCGCGTCGGGATAGGTCGGGATCGACTCAAACATGACCGAGGTCGCGCCGTTGCCCAGTGGTCCGTAGACGATGTAGCTGTGACCGGTGATCCAACCGACATCGGCGGCGCAGCAGTAGATGTCGCCGTCGCGGTAGTCGAAGGTGTAACGATGACTGAGCATCGTGAAGAGCAGGTAGCCGGCCTGCGTGTGCAGGACGCCCTTGGGCTTGCCGGTCGATCCTGACGTGTAAAGGATGAAGAGCGGATCCTCGGCATCCATCACTTCGGGCTCGCACTCGTCCGACTGGTTGGCGACGGTCTCGTGCCACCAGATGTCGCGACCGTCCTTCATCGTCACGTCGCCGCCAGTGTGCTGGTGGGTGAGCACGAACTCGACGCAGTCAACGCCGTTCGCGTCGAGCTGGTCCATGGCCGCATCGACGTTGGCCTTGAGCGGCACAGTGCGTCCGCCGCGCTTGCCTTCGTCCTGTGTGATCACCGCTTTGCAGAGCGAATCGGTGACGCGGTCGGCGATCGCAGAAGCGGAGAATCCGCCGAAGATCACCGAGTGGATCGCGCCAATTCGAGCGCAGGCGAGCATCGCCGCAACGACCTCAGGCGTCATGCCCATGTAGATCGCGACGCGGTCGCCCTTGCCGATGCCGCGGCTACGCAGCTCGTTGGCCAGCCGGCAGGTCTCGGCGTGGAGTTCCCGATAGGACAGCGACTCGTTATCGCCGGGCTCGTCGCCTTCCCAGAGGATGGCGGTCTGGTCGCCGCGCTCGGCGAGATGACGGTCGAGGCAGTTGACGGAGACGTTGAGCTTGGCTCCGAGGAACCAGCCGATTTCGCCCTCGGCCAGATTCTCTTCCTTGAGCGTGTGCCAGGGCTCGATCAGGTCGAGGTGCTCATTGGCCATCTCAGTCCAGAAGGCGTCCGGCTCGTCGAGCGAGCGTCGCCAGAGCGCTTCGTAGCCCTCGCGAGAAGTGACCAGCGCGCCATCGCGCACGCGCTCGGGCGGTGAGTAGGTTTCATTGACTGGCATCGCAGCGTCGGCGGTTGTCATAGTGGATCCTCGTCTACATCAACGGGTCGTCATGCTGAAAATCCTAACGCGCCCTGACCTCAACGTCCCTGCCTCCGGACGGGGAGCTACCGCCGATCCGCTCTCCTAATCTGTCCCCTCCCTCTGGAGCCCCGCACGCAACCCATGACATCGAATCTCATCTCCAGTCCCCGCCTCATGGAGACCTTTGAAATACTCCCCTTCTCCCGCCTTGCGGGGGAGATGCCGAAAGCCTGCCCCGGGCTTGACCCGGGGGCAGAGGGGGGTTCGCTGTTCAGGAGTCCTATCTGCTCATTATCAGCCGACCCCCCCTCTGTCACTCCGTGACATCTCCCCCCGCGAGGGGGGGAGAGGGGATTCCGGAGTTCTTCAAAGGAATCCGTAGAGCGGGGACTGGGAATCTTGACTTCAGAGACATCCTCCGGAGGCGGGGGCGGTTTAGAAGTTATGATCTGTCCCGTCTGGAGACCGACACGCATTCCTGTCTCCGGTCACTTTTGATCTCCTGTAGGGGCGACCCTTGTGGTCGCCCGTGTTAGCAACTGCAAGACTGGCCAGGTTCGCACTGCAGAGCGGGCGACCACAAGGGTCGCCCCTACAAGGTGCTCGAACACGCGCCGACCGATTTGCGCGCAGGTCTCCTCTGGGGGACGGCAGTGGAGATGGTTCACGCCCCGCACGCAATGCGGTGATACGATGCGGTTACTTGTTTAGGCAGCCGATCCGAGAGGTCTGACGATGGCGCAGCAGGAACCGTTTCAGCGAATCACGGTGGAGGAAGCGGAGGAGAAGCGTCAGGCTGGGGTGACGCTGGTCGATACGCGAGAACTCGACGAGTACCAGGACGGTCATGCGGCCGGCGCGCCGCTGATGCCGCATATGTCGGTCATGACTCGAGCCGAGGAGTTGGAGCAGATCGCCGGCGGCAAGGATCAGCCGGTCATGTTCATCTGCGCCAAGGGTCAGCGCTCGGCGGTGGCCTGCGAGTTCGCGGCGGCATTGGGCTTCACCGACCTGTACAACGTCGAGGGCGGAACCGAGGCCTGGATCGCCGCCGGTCTGCCGACCGAGTAGCGACCATATAGCGTGCGCGCCATCGACACGACGAGCGGTCGCGACCGATGCTAAGTGGGATGAGCGGGACGCAGCGCTATGCGCTGTTCGTCTTGATCGTCGTGATTGTTGTGGTGGTGTACCTGTTCGCCTCGGGCGGGTTCGATGACCTGGTCGGAGGCGGCTCGGATAACGACGAGCAGGCCGCGGCTGAACTGAGCGAGGCCGCGCAGCTCGTTCCCGACGCTGTAGAGTTCGGCGAATCGGCCCGCGTCGGCGCGATAGAAGTGTCGATTTTGAGCGTCGCCTTCCCCGAGCAGATTCGTGCCGATGGAATCTGGCGCAGTCCGGCCGAGCGCTTTGCCGCGGTCCGACTGACGATCACGAACCGATCGAAGCAGGCGATTCCACTGCCTATTGATGGTCTGCAACTGGTGACGACTGATGGTCGGGCATATCTCGCCGACGCGGCGCTCTCGTCGGGGGCGGCGCGGGTGACCGAAGGCGTGGCCTATGCGCCGCCGTTGATCCTGCAGCCGCAGCTCACGATCACCGTGGTCGCGGTGTACGACATTCCAATCGACGCCAGTGGTCTGCAACTGCGAGTCTCAGGCGGTTGGACCGACTTCGCTCTGTTTGAGTAACAAGCGACCCGCCAAGTCTGGGTCGCGGCGGGAGGATGCTCGCATGACGATCCTGATGTTCGATATCGATGGAACGCTGTCTACTTCCCAGGGTGCGGGGACGCAGGCGATGACTCGCACCTTCATGCAGCTTTGGGGCATTGAGCGGGCGCTGACGGGCATGAACTTTGCCGGCCGCAGCGACAGTTGGATTGTGCCGACGGCTCTGGCCAACAACGGTCGCGACTGCTCGGCCGACGATCTTGAGCGATTTGTCGACGCATACGTCCCACACCTGGGCGAGGCGGTGATCGAGCGCAACTCAGAATTGTGTCCCGGCGTGATTGAACTGTTGGACGCGTTGACCGATGAAGATGTCACGATGGGCCTGGGGACCGGCAACTTTCGTCGGGCGGCCGAGGCAAAGCTCGCGCCACTGGGCATCTGGAACCGGTTCGTCGATGGCGGCTTCGGCGACGACGCGGCCGATCGGACAGCGCTGCTCGCCATCGGACTGGAACGGTTGCGGCGACTGTCTAGCGACGGCGCAGATGCGGTGGTGATCGGAGACACGAGCCACGATGTCGAGGCGGGGCACGCGATCGGCGCCAAAGTAGTGGCCGTGAAGACTGGCTACGCAAAGCCGGGTGAGCTTGATGACGCGGATGTGATACTCGATGACTTGTCGGATTTGCAAGCGTCGATGGTGGCACTATTGGAATAGAGTTCGCCGACGTAGGTCGCTTGACCTGGAGTTCCTCCGTCATACCCGCGCTTGACGCGGGTATCTCGCGGCGCTCTGAGGGGCGCCGAGGGACTGAAACGGTAGGCAGGGCGACGCCTCGGCAGGTGAGGATGACATTTGAGGAGGGTTCGTCGAGATTCCCGCGTCAAGCGTGGGAATGACGAGGATGAGCGCCGGACTGACGCTGCGTTAAGCTGACTTCATGTCTACCGGGTTGATCATTGGAATTCTGATTCTGCTGCTGGTGGTTGGGGTGCCGATTGTGCAAGCGATCATTCGCAGTGTGCAGCGGCGACGGTCGTTGGCCGCTGAGGGGGTGCCCGGGCTGCGCGCGGCCGGGTTGCGGGCGGATGAACTCCCTGCGGGGCTGGCTCGACAGTCGGCTGCGGCCGTTACCTCGGAGGAACTGGCGCTGGCCGATGAGAATCCACAGGCGACGATCACGCAACTGGACGACTCGGGACGAGTGATCGGCTATCGCGAGAGCTTCCGCGACCCACGTTCGTTGGGTGAGTTCATGGACTGGTTGCTGACGCAGACGATTAATCGCAATCGTCCCCATCGGCGAGTTGAGGTGGAGTTGACACGCTACGAGTCCTCGGAGCAGGCGGCTGAAGCGCTGCAGGCCGAGCCCCCTTCTGACGTTGGCGATGCCGGCGTGGAGATTTCCGACGCGGGTGAGCGCGGCGGGCTGTTGGCTCGCGAATGGACGCGTTTCGAGAATGGCGACACCGTGCAACGCATGCTGGAGTTGCGCTGGACTTCTGGCGATGTCCTCGGCGTGGTACGCGGCGACTCTGAGCCATCGGGACACCTGGATGATGATGAGGTGCGTCGCCTCGCGGCGCTCGTCAAAGGTCGGCTGTCGTGACCTTGCCCGTGAGCGCTGAGTCCCGCACGGAACTGCTGGCTCGATACCGCAACGCGCCGAAGCTGTTGGCCGAGTCGGTGGCGGGATCGTCGATTGCTCAGTTGGACGGCGCTCCGCCGGAGCCGGGTTGGACGGCGCGGCAGAACGTGCATCATGTTTCCGACATTGCCGTGATGGGTGCGCTCAGACTGCGGTTGATGCTGCTCGACATTGAGGTCGAGATGTGGCCGACGGATCAAGACACGATGCAGAAACGGCTGCGCAACGACAAACGCCCCATCGGTCCCGCGCTGAAGACGGTTGAGGGATTGATCGAGTCGGCGGTGTCGATCCTCGGTTCGTTGCTAGAGGATGAGTGGGTACAGCCACGTCCGATGCCGGGCAACAACTCGCGCAGCGTTGAGGACTGGTTGTTGGCAAACACTGTTCACATTGAGGAGCACATCGACCAGATTCGATATGCCCTGACGGGTACTTGTTAATGGGTGTTTGGCTGGCCAAGTGAGCGGCGAAAAATGAACTACTACGTCGATACTGACGGTGGCAGGACCCCCTCAGTCTTCGGCAGCCCCCCCTGCAAGGGGGAGCGTGGGAGCAAGCTTCCGCCCACGTTGGCTTCCGGCCGTTGCCTTTGCCATGCTTTGGAGTGCCGCTAATGCCAGACCGTCCTGCGCTGTTGGTTGAGTACTACGAGGCAACCTCCGACATTGAGCAGGTGCTCGGTGAACTCTCGGAGTCTCAACTGGACTCTCGGGAGAGTGCTGGCGATTGGTCGGTGCGGCAGGTTGTTCATCACCTGGCCGATGTCGAAGTCGGTGACGCGATGCGTCTTCGGCTGATGCTTGCTCATGAATCTCCGTTGATCGTGGCCTATGACGAGGAGCTGTTCGCGGCCAACTTGCATTACGACCGCCAGATTGAGTCGTCGGTTGGCACATTCTTCGCGTTGCGTATGTCCAATGGGGCAATTCTTGAGCAGATTGCGGCGGAGGACTGGTCGCGTCAGGGCCGACATGAGGAACACGATCTCTACACGGTCGAGATATTGGTGCGCAAGAGTATTGAGCACGACCGAGCGCACCTGGCTCAGATCCAACGCGCGCTGCGATCAGAGAGGACCTAACCATGGCGACACCGCCGACTTACACGCAGGACGATGTCGAGGCGCTGATCTCGAAGATGGCTCTGGAGCGCGGCAAACTGATCGCAGCGGCTGAGGGTCTGCGCGGCGACGACGCGGATCGTGTGCCGGTTGATGCAGTGGGTGAGGAACAGTGGACCGCCAAGGAACAGTTGGCCCACCTGATAGAGATGGAACGTAACTACGTCGCCTGGTGCCGCGCTGCGCTGGTCGAGAGCGGCACACACATTAGCGGTGGCTACGACCTGCCCGTCGAAATCCCAATCGAGCACGCGCCCAAACACACTGTTCGAGAGCTGCTGGATGAGCTGATTGGTGAGCGGGTGCGGACGAACCACTTCATCCGTTCGCTCTTGCTTAAGCAATTCTCCAATACGGCCATTACGCCGGGTTTCGGTGAACTGACGGTGATGCAGTACCTGCGATCGTTCTATCGGCACGACCGGCAACACACAGCGCAGATCGAGGGTCGGCAGTCGGACTATCAGCCCAATTTTGCTTCGGGCGTCGAGCCGAATCAGCGACAAATGCGCATCGATCTGGTGACGGAGCGACAGGGCGCAGAACAGTCCTAATGGTGCTGCAACTCGATTGCGCGCCGGCGTCCGGGACCCGGGACCAAGCTCGTACCATGGGTCGCATGACGCGCCACCGACCTCGCCGCCAGCCTGGCGAACCTCCATTGCAATGGCATGACGGCCGTCGCGCCGTGACCCTCTGGGTCGGTCGCGGGCAGCAATGGGCGGAGTCGGCGCGGGACCAGGCGCAGCGGGCGAATCGCCAGTCGCGTAGTCCCTGGCAACGACTGCTGCTCTGGCTGGTGGGCATCCCTCTGGGTCTGCTCGCGACGGCGCTCGGCCTTGTCGTGGCAATCCTGGCGACGATCATCGGTGTGTTGGCGCTCGGCTTGATGATCTGGATCGGAATGGGATTCGCCGGGGCGGCGATGGCGGCCGGTCAGGGCCGGCCGAAGCGCCTGGGATGGCTGTTGGGTTTGGCGTTGGGTCCGGTGGGGCTGCTTCTGATTCGTCGGCTGTTGTAGCTCCCGGTTCCTTCTTACCCACTCTCACCTATCCGTCATTCCCGCTCTCAGCGATCCGTCATTCCCGCGCTCCGACGCGGGAATCTCGCGGTGTAACCCCCATACGCTGAATCCAGAGGGACGAAGAGTAGCTGCACATTGTGTCAAGTTCTGGGCTGGGAGCTGCGGGCGTCAAGATACCCGCGTCGGAGCGCGGGTATGACGGCCTCTGCTGTCGCTTGATCCGGCTACAGACATCCAGCCTCGGACAACGTCTGACGAACTTCTCGCGGTAGATCTTCAATGGTTCGGCGGAGTTGGGTGGCGATTTGTAGGGCCTGGAAGCCGAAGGCCAGGGGATTTGCCAATTCCTCGGGAGGTTGCTCGCTCGCGACTCCGGCGACGAAGTCCATGGTTTTCAGGCTGGCTCGATGGAAATCGGACAGGACCTCGGGGGGCTTGACTGATCTGAGTTGCTCGGCTGACGATTCGCCGAGCTCTTGCAGGTCTGCCCAGGTCAAAGACTCTGGTTCGATCAGTGATTGGGTTGAAGCAACGCCGTCGGCACAGAATTGGGCATATTGGTCGAGCGTGAGGCGCTCGTCCGTGCCGCAGGCGAGGGCTGCCAGCGCAGCGAGGAATGCTACTGCCGCAACACTGACTCTCATGCAACTCCGAATTTCACCGTGCGACTTCGCCATGAACTCCTACCCCTACTATCTTGACCGATGAGCAGGAGGATGTGGATGTCTGCACGGCATCGGGTGTTTGTGACGCGTGAGCTGCCCGGCGACGGGTTTGCTGCGTTGCGCGATGATCCTGAATTCGATCTGGAAGTCTGGCCCGAAGACGTTCCGCCGTCGCGTGAAGCGCTGCTGCAGGGTGTGTCCGGCGTGGACGGACTGGTCTGCCTGATCACCGACACAGTGGATGAGGTGGTACTGGACGCGGCTGGGGCCCAGCTCAGGGTCGTGTCGCAGATGGCGGTTGGCGTCGACAACGTTGATGTCGCCGCCTGCAGCAAGCGCGGAATTCCAGTCGGTAACACTCCGGGGGTGTTGACTGAGACGACGGCCGACATGGCGTGGGCACTGATTCTGGCGTCGGCGCGACGGGTTGTTGAGGCTGCTGAGTATGTCAAAGATGGGGAGTGGAAGACCTGGACCCCGACGCAGATGGCGGGCATTGATGTCCATGGGGCGACGCTTGGCGTGATCGGGTTCGGAGCAATCGGACAGGCAATCGCGCGCAGAGCCCAGGGCTTTGGTATGCGTGTACTGTGCTGGAACCGCACGCAGCGCACAGCCGAAGCGGCCGCCGTGGGAGCAGAACAGCGACCGTTCGACGAGGTCCTGTCGCGCTCAGACTTTGTCTCGGTCAGCGTGGCATTGACGGATGACACCAGGGGGCTCATGGATGCGACAGCGTTTGAGCAGATGCACCCGGGCTCGATCCTGATCAACACCGCACGTGGTCCAATCGTCGATGAGGAGGCATTGGTGGATGCGCTGAAGCGTGGGCATCTCGGCGGCGCAGGACTGGATGTGACGGCGGTCGAGCCACTCTCGATGGACTCGCCGTTGTTGACGATGGACAACGTCGTTGTCTTGCCTCACATTGGTTCGGCGTCGATGGCGACGCGGAGCAAGATGGCGGATATTGCGGTGGCGAACTTGCGCGCCGGGCTCGCAGGTCGGCCGTTGCCACACTCGGTTGCTGTGGCGGTGGGCAGATAATGTCAGACTCCGGACGCGCCGCATGGACACCGCAGAGTGACGAACCCGGCAACCTCTGGTTGGCGCGAGCGCTGTGGGACTCGGGCGGGATTATGTTCGGGGACTTCGACCTCGGAGCGACGCTCGGTTCCCCGGTCTACATCAACGTGCGCCGACTGATCGCGCATCCCTGGGCGCTGCGTCGGATCGGCGAGCTGCTGAGCGATGAGACGCGAATGTTGGGCGGCATGTTGCGACCAACAATTGCCCCGTTCGAGTTGATCGCCGGCGTGCCGATGGGCGGATTGCACGCAGCGACCGCGTTCTCACTGTCCAGCAATGTGCCGATGATCTACGTCCACCCAACCAGCCAGATTCGTCACGTGGCCGAGGAGATTGAAGGCTCCTACTATCCCGGTCAGACGGTGATCCTGGTCGATGACCTGATGACTCGGGGCGGATCGCTGGCCGAGACGGCCGACCTGCTGCGCTCTGCCGGACTGATGGTCAAGGATGCGTTCGTGCTGATTGATCGAGGCGCGGGTGGGGTCGAACGGTTGCGACGCGAAGGTGTGACCGTGCATTCACTGCTGACGCTCGAGGGTCTGCTCAACTATCTGCTCACGCGAGATCTGATCACCGAGGCAACCTACGCAAAGTGCCTGACCTGGTTGGAAGGCGTCCGGGGAAGCGATCGATGAGGTTGTCGTGAGGCTCTTCCAGACCCTCTTGGCGCTCGTCACGGGAGCAATCGCGGCGCTGCTCTGGGTGGAGCGTCAGACATCGTCGAGGCCGGCGCCGCGTCCGGAGCCTGTTCATACTCCATCCCCGGAGCCGACTCCCGAATCGGAGCGGAACGTCGAGCAGGTTGTGGTGCCTGATCCGGAACAAACAGCGAGAATCGAGGCCTTAGAGGCTGAGCTGGCCGAGCAGCGGGCGATTCGCGCGCCAGAGCCGAGCGAGGCGCATCCCGGAGTCGACGCGATTCGAGCTGCTCGACTGCGCGCGCTGGAGCTGGAGCGTGAGCTCGCGCGCGAACGAGATGACTCGTCGCTGCGCTGGTTCCAGATCGATCCCCCGTCAGAGGAAGACCTGGTCAATGCAGCCGCCGAGCATCTGGCCGACGTGGCGCTCTGGATCAGTCCGGACTCGCTCGATGCGAGTGAGCTCTGGCCGGTGCTGGGCGCGATGCAGGAGTTCGCGGAGGCCTCGGGCGGAGCCTGGTTCGAATTCGACGGAGAGTTTGCCCGCTGGTGCGCCGAAAGCGGCCACCCCCACGCTCTCGACCCGGACCAACCGGGCATCGACGAACAACGCCCCACCTTCAAGGTGGCGCCAAAGGTCAATCGCTCAGGCCAGCAGGTCGTACCAACCTACGTGAACGTCGGAGAGAAGAAGCTCTACTGGGTAGACGACGTAGCGGGCGAGACGGGTCGGATGCACGTGGTCGGGGTGCTCGGCGGGATGGACGAGTAAGGGACAGAGCTCGCTCTACCAGTGGTCGCATTGCCGAGCTTGCTGTTTCGAAGTCCTCTCCAAACGGCATTTCCAACGTAGGGGTGACCCTTGTGGTCGCCCTTGGGCCTACCACTCTCTGTTCGTGTGGGATGCGCCGGTCGGTTGCGGAGCGATGTGCCATTCCTCGGCTGGGACCCCCCCTTCAGCCTTCGGCAGCTTCCCCCACAAGGGGGGAAGCGGGAGTGGGAGTTGAAATGGGGACTCTTACAGGCGAGTGTTGAAGAACTGGCAGGCGGCGGTGTCTGAGCTCGGTGCGAGGACTCCGCTGGCCGGGTGATTGCAGGTTCCTTTGCCTCCCATGACGTTGGCTTTGGGCGGGAGCCATTCGAGGCAGTTTCCGCACTCTGCGGCGACGGCCGGCTTGGGCTGCTGGTCGAGGACGGCTAACTCGCGGCGCTCACGACGAGATTCTCTGTTGCTGTGGTAGCGGCCGGCCTGTTTGCGGGGACGCTGGCCGCTTCGGCGGCCTTTTCTATTGCGACGCGGCACGGAAGCGGCGTTCCAGGGCGTAACGGTCGGCGCTGAGGAGCATCTGCAGGGCAGAGAGCCAGCGGTCGCGGACAACAGTGAAATCACGCCCGGTTCTGCGATTGGGATTGCGAGGGATTCGGTGGCCGTAGGGTCGTCGCAAGGCGTAGTGCGAACCGATCCATTCGGTGCGCAGCGTGCGATCGGCCTGCGGCGCCCAGCGCACGCGCAGCCGCGTACGACGTGCTCGCTTGCGATTGGGCGGCAGCCACTTGATCACGAGGTCTCGACCGCGAGAGGCCCTGACGGTGTCGACCGACGATGCTGGAATGTGCAGGAGCGGTCTGCCGTCCTCGCGCAGAAATGTCGCGCCTTCTACATCAAGGACGAGGTCGCCCTGCTGGTCGGTGAACGGGACTGGTCCGACCAGGGTTGCAGCGTCTCGACTTGGCAGCGCGATGGGGCGCTGTCGGGCCACGTCGGCGCCGCAGCGATGGCAAGCGGAGCGACCGTCGAAGGTCTCGCGGTGGCAGGCGGTGCAGATTTTCATCAGGCGCTGCTCATTATCGCAGAGGCAAGATGGCAGGCTCGACTGTGTTTCTTCCTCCGCAGAGCGGGGGAGGTGTCACGCAGTGACGGAGGGGATCAGGCGCCCCCCTCTGCCTTCGTCATCTCCCCCCGGCAGAGCCGGGGGGAGAAAGGAAACGGGGCTTACGTGCAGGTCTGCAGAGTGAGCGAAGACGCATTCCCCAAACTATGCGCGGACCGGCGAACCGAAGCTTTCGATCAGCGCTTCGGCCTGGGTGACCATCTGGTTGACGACCTCGGTCGCGGGTCGGATGGCCTTGATCAGGCCGGCTCCGTTGCCGGCTGGTCCACCAATCAGTTCCTCGATGTGCGCTTCGCGCGCGCCTCGGAGGGCTTCGCCGACGAGCAGTCCCTGGAGCGGCATTGGCAGCGTCGGCGGGGCCTCGGGGCGTTCCCAGGCCTCGGTCCAGGCGTTGTACATGTGGCGCATGGTCTTGCCCGAGTACATGCGGCCGATGCGCGTGTCCTCGTCGACGGCGGCGACCAGTTTGTCCCACTGGACCTTGCGTGTCCATTCGTCGGTCTCGCCGCGTTCTTCGGAGTCCTGGTATGCCTCCCAGGTGCCCAGGAAGGCAGTGCCGCACCAGATTGCCTCAGCGCCGAGCGACAGGGCGGCGAGCAGTCCGCGGCCGTCCATGATGCCGCCGGCGGCGATGGTTTTGGTCGGCGCGATAGCGTCGACCACCTGCGGAACGAGAGCCAGGGTGCCAATCCGACCAGTGTGTCCGCCGGCCTCGGTGCCTTGTGCGACGACGGCGTCGACGTTGGCAGCGGCGACTCGTCGGGCGTTGCGGGTGTTGCCGACGAGTCCGATGACCTTCATCCCCTGCGCGTGGGCGTCGTCAACCATCCAGCCGGGGTTGCCCAAACCGGAGGCGAAGACAGGGACCTTTTCGTCGAGAATGACCTCGACCTGCTTGCGGAAGTAGTCCTGGGTCAGCGGCGGGCGATCAAGCGCCGCGGACGGGTCGGGAATCTCAAACTCTTGCTTGAGTTGGTCGACGAAGTGGTGGTGCTCCATCGAGATCTCGAGCTCGAGGTCCTCGCGGTTGCCGGAGTCGGCAATCGAGGAGGGCAGGAGCAGGTCGACACCGAAGGGCTTGTCGGTGAGCGAGCGAACCTTGGCGATCATGCCGTGCAGTTCGTCGGGCGTGTAGCCGGTCGCGCCGACGACGCCCAGACCGCCAGCCTCGGAGACGGCGGCAGCGAGGGTCGGTCCGGCGGCGCCGCCCATGCCGGCAAGCATGACCGGATACTCGATGCCGAGCATGTCGCAAAGTTCAGTCTTAAGCGGGGAAGCCATATGCGGCCTTTCTCTGAGTCGTGAAAACGGAGTCCTTGGCAGTATGGTACCAGCGCCCTTTGGAGCGATTGCCAAGCGATGATTCAAGATAGAGCGGGTCCGACCTATGCCCTCGCAATGCTCTCGTTGTAGTTCCTGCTGGCGTCTGAGATGGTGGCCAGGTCGACCTGGAAGTCGTGCGAACAACAGATGGAATCAGCGAACTTTGCTTGACTGCGCTGTCCAAGATGACTAGTCTGATGACTAGTCACAGCGCTTAGAGTGGATGTGGAGGTGCATCTTGGCAAAGACCTGGAAAGTTCAAGAGGCGAAAGCGCAATTCAGTGCGCTCATTGACGCCACATTAGAGGAGGGCCCTCAAGTCGTCACGCGACGTGGGGTGGAAACCGCGGTTGTCGTGCCATTCGAGCAGTGGCGGCGTCTGCAGCGCCCGAAGTATGCGAACGTCAAAGAGTGGCTACTCGCGCCTGAGGCGCGTGGCGACCTCCCGATTCCCCCTCGTCAGGGCGTTCGGTTGCGCGAGGCGCCGGACTTTAGCGACGATTGATGTACCTCGTTGACACCAACGTCGTCTCGGAGACGCGCCTTCATCGACCGCATCCGGCGGTGCTGGCCTGGCTGCGCTCCACCCGCAGCGACGAGTTGCAGGTCAGCGCCTTGACGATTGGCGAGATACAGAAAGGGGTCGAGAATCTCCGCGATCGCGACCCGATTCGGGCGAGCTCGATTGAGTCGTGGCTCGACGAGGCGGTGCTGCAACATTTCGAGGTGCTGGCGTTCGATTCCGCCGCCGCCCGAGAATGGGCTCGATTGATGAACGGCCTGTCCGCCGACCTGACTATCGATGCGATGATTGCCTCAACTGCCCTGGTACACGGCCTGACCGTGGTGACTCGCAACGAGCGAGACTTCGAACTACTCGCCGTGCCGACGCTCAACCCGTTTGAGTACATCGGCTGACGCAACGACCTCAGCTCACGTCCCGGCTGGGCCGACGATGGTGATTTCTTCTCCCAGGGCGGCCAGACCCAGTGAGTGTTGGAGTTCGTCGGTCTTCCAGGCCATGACAACTCCCCCGGTGAGGTCGCGGTAGAGGCGTTCAAGGGGGTGGCCTTTGACGTAGGCGTGGGCTCCAGTGGTCTTGATGCTGGTCTGGGCAACTTCCTCGGCCATGCGCCGGAGATGGTGGGTTGTACGGACCTGCATGCGGACAAAGGATTGGCGGTCGGGGTAGGAAGTCTCAACTTCCTGGACGGCGTGGTAGAGCATGGTTCGGCCGGAGGCGAGCCAGCTATCCATGTCGCCCAGCGCCATCTGCGCCCAGGCCTGCTGTGAGCGGGTTTCGTTAGAACCGCCGAAGGGGCTGTTGGCCTGGGCCAGGTAGCCGCGACGATGTTTCAGGTAGTCGAGTGTCTCGTCGAACATCGCCTGTGCGTTGCCAAGCCAGATCGCGCAGATGCCCAGTCCGGGCAGCGCGCGCCGCTGCCAGAGCAGTTGCGGAATCATCTGCTCGCCCATTCGCAGGAGCGAAAGCGGGACGACGAAACAGTCCGCGCGGGGAATCCTCAGATCTTCGATTACGAGATCGTGCGATGCCGTGGCGCGCAGGCCCATGCCATTCCAATTTCCGCGATTTGTGATGGCGTCCTGTTCAAGCCTGGGAAACGCGATCACCAGGTCGGACTCGGCCGGTCGCTCGACCAGTGCGCCGACCATGGCGAACTGGGCGGCGTCTGAGCCCGAGGCGAATCCGGCTCGTCCTGAGATGACCAGGTCGGCTCCATCTTCGACAGCGCTGAACCCGGTGGTCGTGTTGTCAAGTTCTCTGGAAGGGATGCTGCCTGGCGCGCAGCACCATGCGCCCTCGGCGCAGGCCTTGAGTAAAGCGTCCCGTTGGGGAAACGGCGGCAGCGCACTGGCGAGCGCCACAACCAAGAGGTGCATGTTCAGCGCGACGGCTGTTGAGGCGTCGCCGTAAGCGATCTCTTCGATCACGCGGACGTAGGTATCGCCGTCGGCTTCGAGGCCTCCGAATGCTTCCGAGATGAGCAATCCGGCGATGCCGAGCTCCGCCATCTCGTTGTAGTTGTCGACGCAGAGCCTGCCGTCGCGGTCTGCGTCAACGGCGCGCTCACGAAATGGTCCTCTCGCGAGTTCGCGGACTTGTTGAATCAACTGATTGGAGGCGGCGGCGTCCATGGGAACTCCCGTCGGCGGGCAGTGGAAGGGCGAATCGGGAACGGACTCAGCGTATCGGGCAAGGTCGCATGAGCGTTAGCATTCATCGACAGAAGACCTGGGCCTCTGGGAAGGCGCTGTGAAAGGACGGGCCAATGCCGTCGATCAATACGTTGCATGGAGAGTTGGACACGTCTGAACTAGGCCGGACGCTGATTCACGAGCACATTGGGATCAAGTCGCCTGGTATCTCCGAAAACTGGCCTGAGCTCTGGGATGAGGCGGGTTGTGTGGCTTCGGCCGAGGAGAAGTTGAATGCGCTTCAGCAGCGCGGCGTGGGCACGGTGGTCGATCTATCGACCGCCGACCTGGGTCGGGACATGGGCTACCTGCAAAAGGTGGCTGGAGTAACCTCGCTCAACGTCGTGATCTGCACCGGTATCTACTGGCTGCGGTCGATGTATTGGCGCGGGCGTCCGGCGGAGGAGCTGACGCGGGTGTTCGTCAAGGACATCACGGAAGGCATCGCGGGCACCGAGGTCAAAGCAAACATCATCAAGCTGGCCTCCGACGATCAAGGCGGCGGCGTGGACTCGTACAACGAAAAGTGTCTGCGTGCGGGCGCCCGGGCGCACCGGGCGACCGGCGTGCCGATTGCGACTCACAATGGTCCACCCGAGCTGGGCGCCAAACAGCAGGATGTCTTTGAGGACGAGGGCTGCGACCTGTCGCGGATCGTGATTGGGCACGTTGGCGACACGGCCGACACCGACTACCTGAAGTCGCTGATGGATCGTGGTTCATACGTTGGACTTGATCGGTTTGGTCTGGATGGCATTCTGCCATTTGATGACCGGGTGAACACGGTCGTCAAGCTGGCGGCGGAAGGCTACGCCGAGAAGATGCTGCTGGCCCATGACGCGTCATGCTGCCTGGACTGGATCCCGGACATCGACGCCGTGCGACAGGCGCAGCCGAACTGGCACTTCAATCACATCCCCGATGATGTGGTGCCGGCGCTGCTCGACCGCGGCGTGACTCAGGCTCAGGTTGATCAGATGTTGATCGGCAATCCGCGCACGCTGTTTGAACGACAGGGTGCGTACTAAGTGGCGCCGAGTCAGAAACTGGAAGCCGGCGATCTGCTTGCGGCAGCGCGAGCCGGATTCGCGGGTGGATCGGTTGACGCGGCAGAGGGCGACGTTGCGGCCAGGGCGCGTCTTTGGCGATCCGGACTCGTAGTCGCGGAAGCGGAATCGCTGGCGCTTGACGGCTTGACTGCCGCACAGGCCGCCGGCGCCGCCTTGCGTGAGGCCTTGGGCGAGAAGTCGGATCAACCGGGCGACGCGCTGGGAATCGAAGTCGAATCGGAGCGCTCGGCTCGGGAGCCGGAAGGCTTGATCGGCCTATTGCAGACTCCGTTGCCGGGCTACCACGGATTGTTGCTGACCGACGGCGATCGGGTGGCACGCGGATGGCCGTTCGATGCCCTCAGAGCGGACGGCCGCACTGCGGCCTGGGTCAAGAGACTTAACCGCGAAGTCCGGCCACCAGGTGCTCGCTTGGCGGGCAGCACCTCGGTGGAAGTCTTTACGACGGTTGAGGCTCTGGGCACGGTTGCCCCGACTGACGGCGAGCGGATCAATGCGCGCTCAGGGGGATTCCGGCTGGTACAGATGGAGGAAGTGCTTCCCGATCGTGTGTCCGGCTCGGCGTTGCAGGCGGCTGCGTGGCTGCTGCGGCACCAGCGTCAGGACGGCTCGTTCGGCTATGAGTACCAGGCTCCCACTGCCGAGCAGGCCGGTGGTTGGACTCCTTACGACCAACTGGTGCGCCAGTGTGGCTGCGCCTGGTCGGTGGCGATGGTGGCTCGGCTGACCAGGGATCGCAATATCGGCCAGGCGGCGGCCAATGCTATCGGTGGAATCCTGGAGCGCCATCTCAGGCGCGATGGACCGGGACGGCTGTTTTATCTCGAAGACATGTACGGAGAAGCAAAGCTGGGAGCTCCCCCGCTGCTGCTCCTGGCGATCACGGAGTTGGGTCCATCGCTGAAGATTCCTCGAGAGACGATTGACCAGCTCACAACATCCCTATTGGCGGTGCAATCGCACGATGGTCAGTTAGGTACTCTGGCTCGGGGTATGGAGCTGGAGGGCTCTGAGACGTACTACGCCGGGCAGATCGTGTTGGCCCTGGCGAGACTGTACGGAACTCGCAAGCGTCCACGACTGAAGTCGGCAGTTGAGCGTTCGCTTAAGTACTATCAATCACGCTGGCAGTATGAAGATGAACGTGATCTGTCATTCACGACCTGGATGATCCAGGCGTGTGATCAGTGGCATGCGTTGACTGACGATGCACTGTCGAAACAGTATGCCTACGACATGGCGGATTGGGCACTGCAAGAGCAGCATGGCGAAGACTGTGAGAACCCGCTCTGGGCCGGCGCATTCCAGAATACGCCGGGCATCGGTACGGCGGCGTACAGCGAAGGTATTGCCAGCGCGCTGTCCATTGCCCAGCGCGCGGGTGATAGCGAGCGCGCCGAACGGTATCGTGCCGCACTTCTGCTGAGCATGAGATTCCTCCTGTCGCTGTCTGTTGATGGCATCGAGTCGGCGTTGGTGGGAGAGAGCGAGCACATCGGCGGTGTACGGTCCGCGCTGCATCGCTCTGGATTGCGCTGCGACAACGCTCAGCACTACGTCATGTCGATGCTCAGGGCGCGCGGGTTGTGTTGGGATAGCGAGTGACTGCCGTTCTCTGGGGTCTGTTCACATGAGGAAGCGAACAACCGTATGGGTGGTTTAGGACATTATCGATGGGGAGAGGGACCCCCTCAGCCTTCGGCAGCTCCCCCTGCAAGGGGGAGCGGGGAATGCTGGCGCGCCGAGCAAGGGTAGTCAGCATCGATGTGAACAGGCCCTAGTCTGAACATTGAGTGGGAAGACGAATCGATGGCCATCATCGACAAGCTCAAGTTCCGAAACATCCTCGTCAACGGGGATATCGCGGAAGAGGCGCCGGCTGAGGAGTTCGTCGCCGCGCTGGATGAGACCTTCGAAGAACAGCTCTCCGGCTTGGTGACAAAAGAAGATCTGGCTTTGCAGACTTCCGACCTCAATGCTCGCTTCGCCGAGGTCGATGCGCGCTTCGCTAAGGTCGATACGCAGTTCGCCGAAGTCAAGGCGCAGATGGCCGCGCTTGAGACACGCATGACTCGGTCCATTATGTGGACTGCGTTTGGACTGCTGGCAGCGCTGACGGCGATCATGACGCTGCTGCAGGTCTTGCTCGACTAGCTGTCCTTGACTTCTGGCCAGACTTCTCGCCAGGCGGTTTCGATGGTTTGCAGGTATTGGTCGACGGGGATTGAGAGTTCTCGGTCGTAATTGGGCATGCCGATGCCGAGTCGGGTAATGCCGGCGTCTCGTGCGCCAGTCATCAGGCGGAGTGTTGATGACATGTCGGCGTCGAGCGGGGGCAGCCACTGAATCGGGAACTCGTCGGGGTCTCGGTCATTCTTCTCCAACTCGGCTCGCAGGTCTGTGCAGAGTTGGGCTAGTTGATCGAGGTTGCTGGCGACTGGCGCGATCCATCCGTCGCCGAGGCGGGCGGTTCGTTCGATGGCTGGCTTGGAGAGTCCACCGAAGAGGATCGGCGGACCGCCCGGCGTGACCGGCTTGGGCATCACAGACATGTTGTCGATGTTGACGTAGCGGCCGCTGAAGCTGATTGGCTCTTCGGTCCAGCAGGCGCGGAGAACCCGGATGTATTCCTCCATCCGGCTGGGCCGTTGGCGGAAGTTTGCGCTCAGCGCGTCGAACTCCTGCCATTGCCAGCCGATGCCGATGCCGAGCCTCATCCGACCACCGGAGAGGATGTCGACTTCAGCCGCCTGCTTGGCGACCAGAACTGGCTCGCGCTGGGGCAGCACAAGGACATTGGTCTGTAGTGCAACGCGGCTCGTGTGGGCGGCGATCCAGGCGAGGGTGGTCAACACCTCGTGCTGATGCACGTCGTCGGTGTAAGGGCCGGTCTGCGGGCGGTCGTCGCGGGCGTAGGCGTAAATTACGTGGTCAGCCATTGAGATGAAGTCGCAGCCGATGGCCTCGACGCCCTGGGCCCAGTCCCGCAGCTCGGACACGTCCCAATGCCAGTGCCAGGCCGGGATCTGACATCCGAATTCGAACTGTGACATGGCGGGATCCGTTCCGTTGGGCTCATTTCCTGTTTGCGCAAGGATATGAGTCGCGCCGAACAAGTGGATTGCTCAGGTGTATCCTAAGCGCATCCCGATAGCAGCTGGATGACCTGCGAGGTGTGGCGTTGGATGAGCGGCATGCTGGCGAAGAGGGTGTTCTGAGAAGTGACATCGCGGACGTGATCGACCGCGCGGCGGCGATGGCGGTGTATGCGTATGCGTCGGTGACGCAAGCCGGCGCCACCGAGGGCCTGCGTCTGCCTCCGAACCTGGCTGAGCACCTGGCCGAGGCGACCTACGTCGATGTGTTGAGGTACTCGCTGGACGAGTGCACGTGTCCCTGTCACCAGGAGCACTAGGACCGCTAGGACCACTAAGAATAGGCATCAACAGATTCTGACTTGTCGGGGCCACCCTTGTGGTCGCCCTGCACAGTCCACGCCGACGCGCGACGACGCAGTGCGCGCAATCAGGTGGGCTGCCACTAGGATCTGCTAACGGCCGTGGCCATGCAGGGTTACACTGCTACTGACTGCGAATGTGCAGATTTGTCTTCACGCGACGATACGAAGGAGTAATCGATGACAACGGCAACCAAAGAATCCGTGGTGACGCCGGAGCGGTTCAAGTCGGGCATGACCTGGAACCAGTACCTGGCTTTCATCAACTCGGAGGAGAACTTTCAGCGGCTGACGCCGGGCGGTTCGCCTCGGGGCGACGCCAACGTCGAGCGCTTCATCCGCAATATGAGCGCCTGGCAGATCTCGGAAGAGGGCCGCGAAGCGCTGCAGTCGCTGCCGCGACTGAAGATGCTGGTCCTGGGCGAGGACTGGTGCCCGGACGTGTACCGCGGCCTGCCGGTGCTGGCTGAGATCGCCGCGACCGCCGGCTGGGAACTTCGCATTTTCGCCCGCGACGAGAACTCCGACATTATGTCCGAGTTCCTCAAGGACGGCCAGCACGAGTCGATCCCAACTGCGGTGCTGTACACCCTTGACCACGAGTACATCGGTCACTGGATCGAGCGCCCGGCCGTGGCGAACGAGCACATGGCCAATATGCAGCGCCTGTTCAGCCGCAAAGAGGGCGAGTCGGAAGACGACATGCGCGCGCGTATCCGTCAGGGTTACCGCGACCTGCAGTCGTCGGACGAGTGGGCCTCGTGGCGCGACGAGACGGTCACGGAGATTGCGGCGCTGGTCCGCGACAACACGTAACGCAGTTGCAGACAAAAGCCAGACATCTCCGTCATTCCAGCGCAAGCTGGAATCTCCGTCGTGCCAGCGCAAGCTGGAATCACGTCCCCTGTCACAATTGACCAGGGGCAGGGGAAGCGAGATTCCCGGTCAAGCCGGGAATGACGGAGCTGGTCAGTCGCGCAAGTGGCCCTAGTCGCCCACGGTCCCACCGAATGGACTGGCGGTAGGTTCGTCGTCATCTTCGTCGATGACTGGCGGGCCGGTTTCGAGGGCTCGCATGGCTCGCCAGGTGATGAACCATCGTTGGAATGCTGTCAGGTTGGTGAGTACGGCGAGCAGCCAGAGCACCGGCAGGATCTGCGAAGAGAGCAGGCCGATTGCCAGGATGAGGACACGTTCGAGCCTTGTCCCGAGGCCGGAACGGATGCTGACACCGAACTCGCCGGCCTTTGAGCGCGTGTAACTGACCATCATGCTGCCGAACAGTGCGATGCCGATGAGGACGATCGCGGTTCGGTCGAAACGCTCGGCAGCGCTGTACCAGATCAGAAGTCCGAAGAGCAGCGCAAAGTCAGCGAGGCGGTCGGAGACGGCGTCGAAGACGGCCCCCCAGTCGGAGGCTTTGTTGGTCGCGCGAGCGACGGATCCGTCGAGCAGGTCGAAGAAGGCTGCGACCAGCATCACGACGCCGGCCTGCCAGAACATGCCGTAAGCGGCGAACGTGGCCGCGCCGCCCATCCCCAGCAGACCGATCAGCGTCAGGGCGTTGGGCGTAAGACCGGTGCGCGCAACGGCGCGTCCGAGACGCTCGGAGATGTCAGTTGATATCGAGTGGGGAAGAAGAGACACGAGGTCCCCAGAGCAAGCCCGACCGCCGTGGATTCACTGTACACAGCCGATGGGCGCGAAACAGGTCTAGTCGTAAAACAGTCGTTTACCGATGAAGAAGAACAGGATGGCCAGAGGGATCGCCGCGGCGACGAGAAGGACAATATTGATGTTGAGACGGTCCCAGAATGGCGGAGATTGGGGCTCGATGTAGGGCCAGTTGAGCAACAGGGCACGTTCGGCGTTCTTGGTGAACTCCGGAATCAACTGTTCCTCGGGAATGTCGTAGACCTGCTCGAATGCGTCGTAGAACGCGACACCCGACGCGGTCAGCCGGAAGAGCTCGGCCAGCGCCTCGGTGCCCCAATCCTGGATCATCCAGCTCAGCATTCCGCCGGCCTGACCGAAGTACTTGGCCTGGAACTGCCAGGTCACCGGCACGGTTTCGAGCTGTTCGACCGAGTAGTACTCCTCGTGATCGAAGATGACGACGGCACCGGCGCGGCGCAGGTAGAAGCCGGGCAGGGGACCCTGCGACCAGAAACCGAGCGCCGCTCGTAGCCAGAACGGCACGTCGCCGGCGTAACGCCCGGCTGCGGTCGTAACCAGTGAGTTGGTGACGGCGTTACGAACGTCGGCCGAGGAGTTGCGCGTCACATGTTGCAGGAACGCGTCCTGCTCAATGCCTTCAGGGAATTGTGACGGGTCGGTTGGATCGCTGCCCTCGGGCCAAACGATGATTGTCAGTGGCTCCGAGAACGTTGCCTCGATCAGGTCGCTGACGAGGTCGTACGCGCCCTGTCCATGGTCGGCCAGGTCTTCGGCTCGTAGCTCGCCCTGGTAGTGCCAGAGGATGACGTTGTCGCGCTCGGCCGAGGTCCATTCAACTTCCACCGCCTGCGCCTGGAGCATGCTGGGATGCAGCCAGGCGGCGCAGACCAGGACCAAGAACGAGGCGAGGAGAAGACGTCTCACGAGATCAGACTAAGACGGTTGGAGAGATCGATATAGGGAGAGATGCTGTTCGGCGATATGTCGGGCATCAAACCGGTCTGCCGACTCTCGTCCACTGGTCGCCAGCCGGGCTCGAAGCGCGGGGTCCTCCAACAGACGCTTGAGCTGCTCGGCCAGTGCCACGTGGTCGCCTGGAGGTGAGAGCAACGCGGCGCTGCCGTTATCGGACGCGATTCGGTATCCGGAAATGTCTGACGCGGCCACCGGAACTCCTGCAGTCATCGCCTCGATCAGGACCAGACCCAGCGCCTCTCCACCGGTAGCGGGAAACGCCGCGCATGTTGCGGTGCTGAGCAGTTTTGGGACTTCATCGTGGGGAACCGGTCCGAGGAACGTTGTTCGATCGTTGGCGAGTCGCTTTGTCGCCGAAGAAACCGGGCCAGCGACGACCAGTCGAGCATCGGGCAGGAGGTCGAGTGCACGGATGAGAGTGGGAAGTCCTTTGCGAGGCTCGTCGCGGCCGACGAACAAGATGGTGTCGGGATCAGGACTTCGAGAGACGCTGGAGAAAGGCGCAAGGTCGAGGCAGGGGAAGATGGTTTCGACTCGGGTGGGCAGGATCTCCGCTGCGATCTCTCGTGAGATGTCGGTGGCACATATTGCCAAGTCGGCGCGACGCAGTAAGGGGCGCAAGAGTGGGCCGACGCGGCGATAGAAGCTTCCAGCGGCGGGCTCGGCTGAGTGCAGTGTGACCACGTTCGGCGCTGCGTCGGGATGGAGCAGGGCGAGCGGTCCGATTGAGGGAAGCAACGGCTCCTGGATGTGAAGGATGTCGTGCGGCGTGCGGAGGAAGTCTCGTAACCGGAGTAAGTCCGACGGATGGAACGACAGGTCGGCACGCGTCCCACCCATTTGGACTCGAAGGGCCTTTCGAGGCGAGAAGACTTCGGACTGGTGCCCCATCGCATTCAGAGCGTCGGACAAGGCCAGGGTGTGGACCTGGACACCACCCGGCTGGCGAGCGTCGTAGGGCAGGACATGAGCGATTCGCACGGGATCGAGGTTATTGCCAGCTTGGGCAGAGGCCAGATTTCGAGAACTGGATTATCTCCTGTTATCGTTTGGTTGTTGATTTGTGAACGAATGGTTAACGTGCGAGATGAACAAGATGTCGCTTGCCACATATCGACATTGATTTGTGGGTGAAGGCGAATAGCGGGGGCTGACGTGCCAATCTCAACTTCAGGGTTTTCGATTTGTGAGCAGTTGTTGCTGCTTGGATTGAGCGAGCATGGCGCTCTTGACCGGCTGCATGAGGCGCGACTTGATTATGCGATTGCTGGTGCGTCGCTGATTGACCTGTCGTTCGCCGGACGGCTGGACAGCGATCCCACTCGTCTGTTCGTGATCGATCCGGAACCGACCGGCGATGAGCTGCTCGATGATGTGTTGGATCGGATTGCGCACTCGGAGCCGAACCAGTCGATCAATCACTGGGTGTCGGAGATTTCGGGAGTTGCCCACAATGTTCGCCGCGAGCGGCTGCGACACCTTCGCGCTCGGCCGGTGGTCTGCGAACATCACGGGCGGCAACAGATTGAATTTCGTTGGGGACAGGACCCGCAGGTCGACCCGGTGGTGGTGGGCTGCATCCGCGAGCATGTAATGGAACTGCTGCACGGCGACGCCATTCCGGCGCCCGAGGACGCGGCGCTGGTCAGCCTGGCGCGGGCGAGTGGACTGTTCGACGTGTTGATGTCGAAGAAGGAGCGGAAACGCGTTGAGCCTCGTGTGCTGCGTCTGGCCAAGCTGGATGTCATCGGCGAGCGTGTGAATCACGCGCTGGATTACGCGCTCGCTGGCTAGTACGTGTCGACAGGCTCTTGCGGTGCGTCACGCGGCGCCGATTTGAGCCTCTCGCAGAGACTGACGCGTAAGTCCCCTTCTCCTCCCTGGCCGGGATGATGTTGAAGGCTGGGGAGCTGGCTCCTTAGTACGACATCTCTGACATACCGTGCCCCGGCTGCCCACCTCTGTCACAAGGCGATTTCTCTCCCCGCAAGAGACTGATGCACAACTCCCCTTCTCCCCCCTTGCGGGGGAGATGCCGAAAGCCTGCCCCGGGCTTGACCCGGGGGCAGAGGGGGGTCCGCTGTTCGGAAGCCCTATCTGGTCATCATCCGCCGACCCCCCCTCTGTCACTCCGTGACATCTCCCCCCGCAGGGGGGGAATCGGAGCGCGGGCAGGACGGGAACCGGCTGGCTGTTCTCAAGGTGCCGGGGTCTAAGGACGGCGGCGGGCGAGGAGGGCTTTTGGTGTGGCGGTCATTCCTCGCCATTGCTGACGGAGGAGCCTGCCGGCTCCGATATCTCTTAGGGACGGGTAGTTGTCCAGTTCGGCGCTGGTTTGGTTGCTACGGAGTGCTTCCCTGAGTGCTTGCGCTCCTCGACCTTGATATCTGGTGATTCCTGCTCCGACTTGTTCGTGGAAGTGGGCGTCGGAGCCTCCGGTGGTCGGCAGCCTCCAACGCTGATTGGCGCTGATGATTGATTGTCGGCGCCAGCGGGCGGAGGGGATGGGGTTTGCCGTCTCGACGGCGAGAATCGGTGGATGATCGCCACTCAGTTCGGGCGACATCGTTGCGACCAGGCGATCGATATCACCGATGTTGAGGGCGAACGGCACAATGGCTGCCGGGTGAGCGATGATTGCAGCTCCACCCTGTCTCCAGATCGCCTCGATCGTCGCTTCTGCGCTCTTGAACGCTGCTATTGGACTGTCGATCCATAGCGCGAGGATGTGTCCCTGGCGACTGCTGACCTCGCTACCGATGATCACTTCGACCGGATGATTGCTCCGCACGGCAACATCGCGTGCTTCGTGTGCACCCCGGGTCTGGTCGTGGTCGGTGACGGCGATGACGTCCAGGCTTCGCCGGTGAGCGGCGTCGAGGACGGTTCTGGCGTCATCCATGCCGTCGGAGGCATCGGTGTGAATCTGCAGGTCGGCGCGTCCCATGGACTCGTTGTCGGCGCTCATTGACTTGCGCTTCCGACGGTGTCTCGTGGATGCGGATCGTCCCATGGGGTGTCTCGGCAAGGCGCCCAGGGCGACTCTTGGACTCTCCAGAGATGCGAATGCTCAGCAATGATGGGCTCGAATAGTCGCGCGAGGTCGGCAGTGTTGGTGCGCGTATCGAGGGCTCGATTGCCTGTGAGCAAGAGTTCAAGCGTCGGTAGAAAGGTGACATCAAACTGGAGACGATCAGGGCCGGGCCGTCGGACGGCGTAGAGCGGCAGGATGTCGGCCTCGGCGCGGATGGCCAGGTCGATTGCTCCCACGGGGAATCGAGCCTGGCGGCCGAAGAACGGGACACACGCGCCTCCGCCCTGGCGGTCGCGGTCCCAAAGGATGCAGACCACTCCACCCTCGCGCAGCGTGCGCAATGCCTTGCCGACGCCAGTCTGGGTCGCCGTGAGAAACTCGACCCCGGCGGCAGTACGCGAGGCGTTGACCGCTTCCAAGTGTCGGGGATCATCAAGTCGTTCGACCAGCGCAACCGCGGGGATGTCGAGCGCTGCCAGCGCCTTGACCGCAACCTCGGGATTGGAGATGTGCGCGGTGGTCAGGACCACGCCACGTCCGGCCTTGTGGGCGTCGAGCAGATGGTCCAATCCCTCAACATGGAGATGTCGGTCAAGCACTCGTTGAGGGCAGATTGCGGGCAGGAGGGCGAGGTCAACGTAGTACCGGGCCGTCTCGGCTATGACCTCGGCGGCGTCGCGGTTGAGCTGGGAGGGCGAGTGCTCGGGATGGATGCGCTGGAGATTGTTGCGAATTCGGATGCGCTGTCTCTCCAGAAGCGGAAGGGCGAGAGAGGCTGCGGTCTCGGCGAAGGCGTAGAGGGTGCGTCGAGGGAGGTATCGGGAGAGCCAGGCGAGGATCGCGAGGGCGGTGGCGGTCGGCATGTGGGTATGTTCTCACGAGTTGAAGAAGTGCCGGAACTGGTACCACTGATCGGGTGCGTTCTTTAGTGCTGGCTCGAACGCTCTCAGGAGTGGAGAGTTGCCCTGGTGATCGAGGATTAGGTGCGGCTTGAAGCGGAGATTGTGCGCTTGACGGGTTGCGGTGAGGGGGATCAGCTTCGCATTAGTTGACTCGGCGATCCGGTGGATTTCGTTTGGGATTGTGATGGTTTGGCTGAAGAGTTGTTCTGTGGTTACTTGTTCTCCCGGTCTGGGTGGGCGGTCGAAGAGGATTGCGGCGGTTCCGTCGTCTCGTAGATGATTGATGATTTGGCGCAGGCCGCTTCGACCGCTCGCAGGTAACATTCCGAGTCTTGCTCGTTGATCCTGTATGGCCTGGTTGAGGGCTGGATGACCGAGGTCGTCCACGAGAACCATTGAGGGGCCGATTCGGTGCGTGAAGGCTCCTCCGAGGATGTCCCAGTTGCCGAAGTGGATGACGGCGAAGAGGATCGGGCGTTGCTGGTACCAATCTTCGAGTTGCCGCCATTGGTCGGCGTAGGTCGGGTCATCACCGCCGACGGCTTCGTAGCAGTCCACCGGGCTGAGTTCGTCGAGGCGGATGGCGTCGACCATGTACTCGCCGTAGCGCTGGAACTGAGCTCGGGCGAGGGAGTCTGCGTTGCCGTCCCATTCGACGTGGGGCAGGACTTGTTGTGCGTTCTGGCGTGCTGCGGTTCGCCCCTGGGGCCAGGCGTGGCAGACGGCTGTCATCAGGTGGCGGGCGGCTGCGTAGGCCGCAGGTCGGGGCAGGGAACGGGCTACTCGGCCGAGGGTCTGGTAGCCGAGGGCCAGGGGGTGCATGGGAGACCCTCACCCTCACCCTCTCCCAGAGGGAGAGGGGACTGGTTGAAGACGGCGGCTCATTAGCGCTCAGGTCTCCAAGGAGAGAAGGAATCCGGCAGGCTATTCGCCTCGGGCGTAGGCTTCGACGCCGTCTCGGGCGACGTCGTCGGTCCATTGTTCGGGCGGGGACTTCATGAAGTAGGCGGAGGCGGCCAGGAGCGGTCCGGAGAGGCCTCGATCGAGGCCAAGCTTGGCGCAGCGCACGGCGTCGATCACGACACCGGCCGAGTTGGGTGAGTCCCAGACTTCCAGCTTGAGCTCGAGGTTGAGCGGCACATCGCCAAAGGTGGTGCCTTCGATGCGGATGTGGCACCACTTACGGTCCTCCAGCCAGGGCACGTGGTCGGAGGGACCGACGTGTACGTCGCCCGGAGGCATCTCGTACTCGATCTGCGAGGTGACGGCGTTGGTCTTGCTGATCTTCTTGGACTCGAGACGCTCTCGCTCGAGCATGTTGTAGAAGTCGGTGTTGCCGCCGAAGTTGAGCTGATAGGTGCGGTCGATCTGCACGCCGCGATCTCGGAAGAGTCGCGAGAGGACACGGTGGACGATCGTCGCGCCGACCTGGGACTTGATGTCGTCACCGACGATGGGTGCGCCGGCGCGGCGGAAACGATTGGCCCAGTATTCCTCGCGAGCGATGAAGACGGGAATGCAGTTGACAAAGCCGCAGCCGGCCTCGAGCACCTGTTCGACGTACCACTTGGTCGCTTCCTCGGAGCCGACCGGCAGGTAGTTGATCACGACATCGACGTCGCGGTCTTTGAGGATCTGAGCCACATCGACGGTTGAGCCGGGCGCCTTCTCGATCACCTGCGAGAGGTACTTGCCCAGGCCGTCATGGGTCATGCCGCGCTCGACCGGGACGCCGAGATTGGGCACATCGGTGAACTTCACCGTGTTGTTGGGCTCGGAGAAGATGGCCTCGGAGAGGTCAAGGCCGACCTTGCGTGAATCGATGTCGAAGGCGGCGACGAAGTTGAGGTCGGAGATCGAGTAGCCGCCGAGGACGGCGTGCATGATGCCGGGAATCTCGTCGCCGTCTTCCGCATTCTGGTAGTGAGTTACGCCCTGAACGAGCGATGAAGCGCAGTTTCCGACTCCGATGATGGCAACGTTGATCTTGCCCGTTGGCTGGTCGGCTGACTGGCTGACGCCATTTGCGTCGTCTGACATAGATGAATCCTTCCGCGGAGGGTGCGGTCGCGTCGATCTGCCGAGCGTGTGCGGAAACTCACAAGTTGTCGACCGCGTCGCCCATCTGCGAGTACTGCAATCTAGCAGCAGGGATCGCTGGGCGCAGTTGCAGGAGACATAGACCCATGGCTAACTCAGCCCCGACCTGGTTGGTAGCACCACAATCTCCCCACGCCAGTACGAGAGTTACGCTGAGCGCATGCCTGATCCTCGCGAGCTAGTTACGGACATGTACCTCCAATTCGCGGAGGAGCTGGCCGATGCCGCTGGTGAGGCGATTCGTCCCTGGTTTCGGAGCGACTTAGATGTCGAGCGGAAGGGTGACGGCTCGCCGGTCACCCAGGCCGATCGCGCCGCCGAGACTGCGATCCGTGAACGCATTTGCAGTCGATATCCGAGTCACGGAATCGTCGGCGAGGAGTTTGGATCGGATCAGGATGATGCCGAGTGGGTCTGGGTAATCGATCCGATCGACGGTACCGGTGCGTTTATCTCCGGGCTTCCAACCTTTGGGACCTTGATTGGGCTTGTACGTGACGGGGCGCCGGTGCTCGGTGTACTTGACCAACCGATATTGGCAGAACGATGGACAGGCGTGAGTTTTCCGGACCTTCCGCTGCGAGCTACACACAATTCACAGGTTGTCCACACGTCAACAACAGGTGATCTGGGAGAGTCGATCGGCTTTGCCAGCGACCCGACCATGTTCGAGGCCGAGGAACAGGGCGCCTGGAACAGGCTCGCGTCGTCGCTGTATCGAGCAAGATACGGGATTGATTGTTACGCCTACGGACTGCTGGCTTCAGGCTTTGTGGACATTGTGTGTGAAGCGTCATTGAAGGCATGGGATTACATGGCACTGGTCCCAATAGTGCGGGGCGCCGGTGGTCAGATGACTGACTGGGCCGGCGATCAACTCACACAGGGGTCGGGCGACCAAGTACTGGCGTCGGCGTCGCACACGCTTCATCGTGCAGCATTAACACGGTTGTGTGGATAACACAGTCAATGGATCGGTTGACGGGTCGTGGAAAAGTGGACAAGCAGTGGCGCACACGAACAGAGAGCCTGTGGCGCTGTGGAAACGTTCCCGATCGGGAACAGTAGGTATGCGCTAGCCTGCCGCGTCGGCGTGAGCTTTGACCTTGCGCAGGACGGGCAAACCGGTGCGCGGGTTCTCGACAATTTCGTACCCGTCGGGCACGGCGTCGATCGCTCCAGGCTTCTCCGACTTGGCGAAGAAGTAGATGCGCTGGGAATGGTGATTCCTCAGCTCGATGTCGCGCGCGTGGAGGAAATAGGTCTCGTGGCGGCGGTTGGTGGTGGAATAAGCCATGTCTGGCAGCCTCCGGTCAATTGATCAGGCGCCTATGCCGTTACATCGTATATTCAAGCGAATTTTCGCCGCGTTGTCAATCGAACGTGGGAAACTCGTTACGTCGAGTGTTCACAGTCTGTTGACAAGTAGCGGGCTGCTGACGTTCCTGCTTGCAGGGGCGGCAGTGGCGGTAACCGGTTGTGGATCGAACGCAGAACCGAGTGGCGCACCGCAAGAGGTTCCTGGCGACCCCTGGGCCGTTTCACAGGTCGATCCGGAGGCTCGTTGGCTTCCGGTTCTGGCGACACAAGACCTGGCAGTGGGCGTTAAACGGGTCGCATTCACACTGAATGGGCTAACGCCGGGGGATGATCCTCCAACTGTGCGAGTTTCCTTGTTCAGGCTCGAAGCAGACCAGCAGACGCCTCGTGCGGTCCAGTATGCGCGATTTCTCTCCTATCCGGCTGATGTCGGGATCGAGGCGCATGGACATGTGAATGCGTCGGTCTCGGATCGTTCGTTGCCGATCGGCATCGGGGTGTATGTCGTGCCGGTGCAACTGACGTCCGATGGCCTGTGGGGGATGTTGCTTGAGATTTCGGCTGACGATAGGGAGGAGTCTGTACGCCTCAAGTTCTCGGTGCGAGAGCGACAGGCTGCGCCCCGAGTTGGAGACCCGGCTCCGTCGGTGGACTCGCGGACTCGCAACGATGTTTCGTCGCTGAACGAGCTGACATCTGATCGCGACCCCGAGCCCGGGCTCTATGCCATCTCCATCTCAGAGGCGCTGGAACTCGGACAACCATTGCTGTTGACCTTCGCCACGCCTGCGTTCTGTCATTCGCGCACTTGTACCCCGGTACTCGACGCGGTGAAGGCAGTCTGGCGCGAGTTTTCGCCGTCGATCAGTGGGATTCATGTTGAAGTGTTTGAGAATCCGGAGACTCGGACGAGACTGGTTGAGTCGGCGGCGTTCGTGGCCTGGCGTCTGCCGTCGGAGCCGTGGGTGTTTGTGATCGATGCCGGCGGGATCATTCGCTACGCGTTCGAGGGCGCCGTGACCGAGGCGGAGTTGCGCTCAGCGGTGGAATGGGTCGTTCAGGATGGTGAAAGCTGAAGGTCCGAAGCGCGATCAGGCACCGTTGCTCAAGACACTGTCGATACTAGTGACGAGCTGTCTGACTCGATCCAGATTGAATCGCACATCCTCTTCGTCCAAGTGCTCTTCGTAGTAGTTCGTGTGGAGATCGCTGGCCAGACCGAACTGCACGCGAAGCTCCTCATTGTCAATCTCTTCTGCCAGCTGGCGAACGATTCCAAACAGGTGATTGTGACGCCCATGCGTCCAGCCGCGCTCTTCGGCGGCCGCCTTGACGAACTGCGCTGCCGCGCCCCAACCCTTTTCCGACGCCTGGGCGAAATCTCCCTGGTCCAACTCCACCGACGCCTGCGATAGGTATTTTCGGCCTCGGTCTCGATATCTCCGGGCGCTCTCTCGCATCGAACCTATCTCCTCTTTGAGCATAGCAATGCCTGTTCGCGACACAGAGATCCACAGTTAGTCTGATAAGCAGAGAGCGAGGATTGGCATGGCCCTGGCAGGCTCCGAGCGGGCGCAGATTCGTCAGCAGTTTGAGGCGATCGAAGGTCCGCTGAAACTGGAGTACTTCCACCAGAGCCCGCGACGGGTGGTGGTGCCGGGTCGGCCCGACCGTCCGAGCTGCGCGCTGGCCAAGGAACTGTACGAGGAGATTGCCGACCTCTCTGATCACATCTCGCTCACCATCTATGAACATGAGGATTCGCCGGAGCAAGTCGAGCGGCGCGATGTTGTCGATGTGCCCTGCGTCCTAATTCGCGGCGAGTTAAACCGACCGCTGCGCTTCTACGGCGCGCCCAATGGTCATTTGCTGGTTGCGATGATCCGGGCGATGGTGCTGGCTGCGACGCGGCAAGCGAAGCCCTCGGTGCAGATGAAACGACTGTTGAGCAAGTTGCGTCGTCCAACTCGGCTGCGGCTGCTGGGCTCGACGATGGATCCGAATGCCGGTCAGGCGGCCCTTGCGGCGTGCGCGGCGACATTGCTCTCGCCCAAGCTGCAGACCGATGTTTTCGCCATAGAAGAGTTCGAGCACATCGCGGCGCGTTCGGGCGTCAGCGCGATCCCGGCGCTGTTCATCGACGATCGTTTGGCAGCGGCGGGCATGGTCGAGCCGCTGGAACTGGTCGAGTACATCGGACTGTGTCAGTCGAATCCTGAGAAAGCTCAGTTGAATCCGCTGGCGTCGCAACCGGGAACGGCGACGGCATGGCGTCCGCCGCAGCCGCCACCCGAACGTCGTGGCCCAGCGCCGGCCGATCCCATCGCGGCTGCCGCAGGTCGTGCACGGGAGGCAACGGCGACACCGGAGGGGATGCATCGTACCGAGGGCGGCCTGATCGTGCCGAATCGGTAGTACGCTCCAATTGGTAACCAGAACATCCCATAGCGTTGCATGACCGAAGCGGAGTTGTGTTGTGGCCGATGTTGATGAACTGCGCGAGACGCTTGAGGCGCTGGCGGAGCGGTTGAGCGACGTTCTGGAGCGTCTTTGACCTGACAGCGGTGGAGGCGGAAGTGTCGCGGCTGGAATCTGCGTCAATGGCGACGGGACTCTGGGACGACGCCGATCGCGCCCGCAAGGTGATGAAGCAGATGGCGTCGCGGCAACGAACCGTTGAAGTCTGGCGTGGCCTGGAATCACGTGTCAGCGACGCGGTGGAGTTGCTCGAACTCGCCGACGATGAAGAAATGGCCCAGGATCTGGATGCGGAAGCGCGTTCGATCGGTGACGAAATCGAGCGGCGCTCGTTTGAACTGGCATTCTCCGGTCCGTATGACGACCGCTCGGCGATCATTGCCATCTACGCAGGCGCGGGCGGCATTGACTCACAGGACTGGACCGAGATGCTGCTGCGGATGTATCAACGCTGGGCTGAGCGGGCCGGATTCGATGTTGACCTGGTCGACCTGGCCGAGGGCGAAGAGGCCGGGCTGAAGTCGGCAACGTTGGAAGTCCGCGGCGATGCGGACGGCGGCGGTGCTTATGGCTGGCTGCGGGCCGAGCACGGCGTGCATCGGCTGGTCAGGATTTCTCCGTTTGACCAGAATCATGCTCGGCACACATCCTTCGCTCGCGTGGAGATCATGCCCGAGACCGAAGGTGCTGCCGAGGTGGAGATCGCCGACGACGACATCAAGCTTGATGTGTATCGCGCCTCGGGTAACGGCGGGCAGAATGTGCAGAAGAACTCGACGGCGGTGCGGATTACTCATCTGCCGACGGGATTCGTGGTGAGCTGTCAGAACGAGCGCTCCTTGCGTCGTAATCGAGACTCAGCGATGCGTGTACTCGAGGCCCGGCTGCTGATGCTTGAGGAGCAGAAGCGCGAGGAAGAGCGCCTCGCAATTCGCGGCGATCACATCGAGGCCGGCTGGGGCAATCAGATTCGCTCCTACGTCCTGCAGCCGTACCGGATGGTCAAGGATTTGCGGACGCAGTACGAAACATCGGACGCCGACCGCGTCCTGGACGGCGATATCACCGAGTTCCTGCGGGCATCGCTGCAGCATCAGATCGGTCAGGACGTCCGGCGCGAGGGAGCGGTCGCATGAGACGATCCGGACTCCTGCTCGCCGTAGGGCTGCTCCTGGCACTGGCCTTGATTCCATTGTCGTCGACGGTGTCGGTCAACGCGCAGTCGGCAGAGGATGGTCCGACGGTTCGGGGCACACGCTTTGAGAACCAATGGCCGGATTCGGTCGTCGTGTCGGCGCTGGTCGATAACGCCTCGGAAGTGGAATCGGCCACGTTCCTGTACGCGATTTTGCCTGAGGGCGCGCTGACTCGTGAGGCGGCGGAGATTGCCCCGGGCGATGTGACGAGGGTCACGGCTGAGTTCCCAACGCGCGACTCGCAGCTCTGGATTCCGGCGGGCGCTGACTTTGAATGGCGCTGGGAGTTCGTCTTTGCTTCCGGAGAAAAGTACGAAACCGAACCGCAGATCTGGCGCTACGAGGATCCTCGATTCGACTGGCAATCGCTCAAGGAAGGTGATCTGGAGATCGCCTGGTACGACGACCGAGGCGTCGCGCAATCAATGCTTGAAGACGGTTTGGCGGCGCTGGAAGAGATCTCGCCGTTCCTGGGGCTGGATGAGCTGATTCCGATCAAGGTGTACGTCTGGGCGAACTCGGAGGATGCTCGCGCTGTTGAACGGATTCAGTCGGAACGCTTCGAGGAGTCGGTGATCACCGGCGGCACGAGAGTGCTGGCCGATCTTGTGCACATCTATCAACCTTCGCGCTGGGTCGTCCGTCATGAACTCACGCACGTACTGACCAAGCTGGCCGGCGAGGGTCCCTACGGCGACCTCCCCGCCTGGCTCGATGAGGGCATGGCCACCATCGCCGAGGGTGACTGGCTGGAGCGGCGCGGCGGGGCTCTGCAGTTTGCGATCAACAACGACCAGGTGTTGTCGCTGCGCAGCATGGAGTCTCCATCGAATCGTCCGGGGTTTGTCGACATCTTCTACGGACAGTCGGCCGCCATCGTGCTGTACCTGATCCAGGAGTACGGCACCGATCGGATGAATGAACTATTCGGCACCTTCAAGGAAGGTTCGTCGGTCGACGACGCACTGATGAAGGTCTACGGAGTCAACCGAGACGAGCTGGACAACGAGTGGCGCGCCTCCGTTGGGCTCGGTCCGAGAGAGTCCGAAGAGGATCGTTCGACAACAATCGAGGACGAAGTGATCGGTGGTCCTGAGGTCGCAGATGGTGATCAATCGGAGCAGGCGCAGTCGGAAGCCGCGACGCAGGAGGCCGAGTCAGATCAGGTTCAGGAACAGGGGACATCGCAGGCTTCGGAGACGATGGAAGAGGAAACTGATGAGTCAGAGGAACAGGCGTCAGCCCGTTCCGAGGATGAGATCGCTGAGCGAACGACAGAAATCCAGCGTCGACAGGATGAGCGCCGTGCCGGGCCAGTCTTCGAGGTCTCGGGCCCGTTCCCGTGGGAGTATCCGCTGATCGGAGTCGCGGGGGCACTGATACTCGTGAGTGCTCTGTTGCTGGTCAGAGTGTTGACTCCGCGTCGGGACTAAGCGGAGGCCACAGCGATCGGTTGCCTCCCCTTCCCTCTATTGCGGAGGAGAAGGGGTTTGGGCCCTTGCTAGCGCTGTTGGGAGATGCGGGCCGCCCTGGTGACGTTGTTGAGTAGCATTGCGACGGTCATGGGGCCGACTCCCCCGGGGACGGGGGTGATGGCTCCGGCGACGGCTGAGACGGCGTCGAAATCGACGTCTCCGACGAGTCGGTAGCCCCGCTTTCGTGTGGCGTCGTCGACTCGGTTGACACCGACGTCGATGACGGTCGCTCCAGCTCGGACCATGTCGGCGGTGATGGTGTTTGGCCGTCCGGTTGCGGCAACGAGGATGTCGGCTGATTTCGTGATGGTCGGCAGATCGGTCGTGTTGGTATGGCAGACGGTGACGGTGGCGTTGGCGCCCTGGCGCTTCTGTGCGAGCATCGCAGCCAGCGGCATGCCGACCAGCCGGCTGCGTCCGACGATGACAACGTGCTTACCGTTTGGATCTGCTCCGCTGCGCACCAGGAGCTGCTGCACGCCGTGAGGCGTCGCAGGCAGGTACCGTTCACGTCCCTGGAGGATGCGGCCCTGATTCGTGGGATGCAGCCCGTCGACATCCTTGAGTGGATCGATGCGATCGAGCAGGGCGTCGGAGTCGACGCCTTCCGGCACCGGTAGCTGCAAAATGATGCCGTGGACATCGAGATCGGCATTGAGCAGGTCGATCCGGTCTCGGATCCGGCGCTGAGTCTGGGCGGGGTCCGGGTCGGCCTCGATCCGGTGAATCACGACCTTGACACCGGTCTGTTCACCGGCGCTGACCTTGCTACGCACGTAGGAGGCAGAGGCGGAGTTATCGCCGACGAGAATGACTGCCAGATGCGGGAGTAGCCCGCGACCAATCATGTCCTCGACCTGCCGCGTCAAGGCCTCTCGGATGCCGGCGGCGATCGCTGCGCCATCGATGATCGTGGCTGTCATGCCGTCAGGGTATGGCAGGGCTGTTCAGGCAAGTGTGACGTGGTATTGCGAGGGAATCGGAAGATGCCCTGACAGGCGTTGATAGGCTGCGATCCTATGTTTGGCGATCTGACCTGCGGCGTTGACTTGCTGCTGATTGAGCGGTTCGAGAGCGTGCTGTCGCGTCATCCTGATCGCTTTCCCAAACGGATCCTCACGGATCGAGAGCGTGACTACTGCGGCGGTCGGCTGGCGGAGATGGCTGTGCGTTTCTCGGGCAAGGAAGCGGTGATGAAGTGCCTGGGCACCGGCGTACGCGGCGTCAAGTGGAAGGAAATCGAAATCCTGGCCAATGCACGCGGCAAACCGGTCGTGATCCTGCATGGCGGGGCGAGAGAGCGGGCGCACGAGATTGGCCTGGAGCGGATCGAGATTAGCCTGACACATGAGAAGAACATGGTCTGCGCGTTCGCGGTCGGACAACCGCGGCCGCGGGTCTGACGACAACCAACACACCAAACGACTCAGAGAGATAAGCCATGAAACTGCTGACATCGGCGGAGATGCGGGAGCTTGAACAACGAGCGCATGCAGCCGGCGTGTCGACCGACACGCTGATGGAGAACGCTGGGCTCGCGGTGGCGCAGGAAATCTGGATGCAGTTGGGGTCGCTTGAGGATCGCCGGATCGCTGTGCTGGTCGGACCGGGAAACAACGGCGGGGATGGACTCGTGGCAGCCCGTCACCTGCACGAGTGGGGCGCACAGGTACGGGTCTACGCGTTGCGCGAGCGGGAAGATCTGCAGTGGACGCAGACATTGGAACTGGGACTGCCGTGCGGGACGGTTGCCGAAGACGAGAATTTCGAAGCGCTGGAAGGCCTGCTGGCCGGCGCCGAAGCGATCGTGGATGCCCTGCTCGGCACCGGCACATCGCGGCCGATTTCGGGTGACCTGGCAGGAATCATGGAGCGGCTGGCGTTGGTCCGATCGAAGACGGTCAAACCAAAGCTCGTCGCCGTAGACTTGCCCAGCGGACTCGATGCCGACAGCGGTCGGCTCGATCCGCTCGCGGTTGGCGCGGACGAGACGGTCACCTTTCACGCGCCCAAGGTTGGGCTGTACATGCAGCCCGGAGCGTCGGCGGCGGGATCGGTGCAGCAGGTCGAGATTGGCATTCCGCCTGGTCTGGACGAAGATCTGCAGACCGAGGTGCTGGAACGTCGAGCGGCGAAGGCGCTGTTGCCAGAGCGCGCGTCCGACGCTCACAAGGGGACATTTGGTCGGGTGCTGGTGATCGCAGGGTCGGCTCGTTATCCGGGCGCGGCGGTGTTGGCGGCGAAGGCAGCGTATCGAGCCGGCGCGGGGCTAGTCACGATTGCCACACCGCAATCGATCGCGACGCACCTGATCAGCGCTGTTCCTGAGGCGACGCTGCTGCCTCTACCCGAATATGACGCTGGAGTCATCTCGGGACACGACGCGTGGGAAGTGGTGCGGGATGAGTTGCCGAGCGTTGACTCGGTCGTTCTCGGCTGCGGGTTTGGACAGCATGATCACAGTGGTGTCTTTGTTCGGCGATTCCTCATTTCCGAAGAGGTGGCGTCGGTCAAGGGCATCGTGCTCGACGCTGACGGACTCAACCTGGTCGCGGAAGACTTGTCATCGCTGGTGAATGCGGTCGCGCCGCTGATCGTGACTCCGCATCCGGGCGAGATGGGCACGCTGACCGGACTGTCAACCGACGAGGTGCAAAGCCACCGACTGACGCTGGCTCGCGAGCGGGCGGCGGAGTGGAACTGTCATGTCGTGCTTAAGGGCGCGAACACGGTCGTAGCGACGCCGGACAACCGTGCGCGCGTCTCAGAGGTTGCGCAGCCAGCCTTGGCGACAGCGGGAACCGGCGATGTGCTCAGCGGGGCCATCGGCGCGCTGCTGGCCCAGGGGCTGTCGCCATTCGACGCATCAACGCTGGGCGTCTACCTACATGGTGACGCAGGCAATCGTGCGGCGCGGACGCGAGGCACGATCGGCGTGACGGCTGGAGATGTCGCCGAACAATTGGCGATGGCGTCGAGGTCGTTGGCCGGTGAGGAGCCGGTCGAATCACCGTCCCTCGGTGGTTTCGGTATGGGCGCCGGAGGCGGAGACATGGGCGGCCTCGGTCAGATGGGCGGAGCCGGAAGCATGGGCGGCGGTCTCGAAGGTCTGCTCGGAGGGGCGCAATGACATCGGACAGGGTTGATCTGTAGCCTTGATCCAGGAGGCTGTGACATGGTCCAAGCACCGCCCAGGCCGGAGGGCTCAGTCGAGTCCGTCGGTGACTACGGTCTGTTGCCCACTCCGCTCGAGCTCAAACTGCCGGATTGTTGGGATCCCACCGATGAGGCGTTGATTGAGCTTGGACGACTGAACGAACCCTGGCGATTCGAACTGACTGCGCAACGGGAGTTGGTGATCATGTCGCCAGAGGGTCGCGGCAGCGGCCGGCGTGGTGCAGAGATTCTCACTGACGTTTCGCTCTGGAACAGGCAGTCGGGCAGCGGCTTCGTGCTCGGCCCGCAGGCTGGCGTTCGATTGCCGGATACGTCAATGCGGGAGCCTGATGCCGCCTGGATGAGTGCAGAACGGTGGGACCTTCAGGACGAGGACAAGGATGAATCGCTTGCGCAGAGTTGCCCTGAGTTAGTCGTCGAGATCGTATCGGTCACGGACGTCCAGGAAAAGCAACGGCAGAAGATGGAACAATGGATCAAGAACGGCGCGTTGCTCGGCTGGCTGATTGACCCGTTCGAGGACGCGGTCCTGATTTACCGGCCTCACGCCGAGCCCGAACAGCTTGACAAGCCTGACCGCTTGAGCGGCGAAGACGTCTGCGAGGGTCTTGAAGTCAGCCTCGAACGAATCTGGAAGTAACTACAGCGGAGGAGATTGCGAATGTCGCGAGTCAGTTTCAACTGCACGATGCAGGAAGGTCAGATCGACGAGCCGACCCGGGCCACGCTTGCCGCGGGTCTGCAGCAGATCACCCAGGACGTGCTGGGCGAGTCGCCCGACGACGTGCCGGTGACCTTCTCCGATATCCCCTCGGGTTTCGGATTCCGTGGCGGCGAGCCGTCGACGACATCACTTGTGCGCGGCAGCATCGTCGGAGGTGTGACTCAGGACGTGCGCGAGGACTTGATGCGCCGCATCTGCGACATGTGGATGGAAATCAGCGGCTGCACGGTCGATGATCTGGTTGTCTCGGCTCGCGACGTGTGACTTCGTGTTCTAACATGTGCGCATAACTCGACTCACGAGAGAGGTTGACTCAGATGCCGTATTACCGATGCGTGGTTCCCGAAGGTTCCGTGGCTTACGAGCAGCGTGCTGCCGTCGCCAAGGCATTCACCGACATTCACTGCGGCAACACCGGCGCGCCGCGTAGCTTCGTGCACGTCGTCTTCGACGAGGCCGACGATAGCTGGGAAACGCCGTACTTCCTCGATGGCGGCAACCGTGCGGGCCGCTCGGAAGAGGTCAGGGCTGAGTTGCTGGACGACCTGATGGGCGCATTCCGGGAGATCACCGGCGTGTCGTCCGATGATTTCAGCGGTCGCATCACCGAGGGTCCGGCGAAGTGGACGATGGAGGGCGGGATGGTCCTGCCCGAGCCGGGCGAAGAGACCGAGGAGTGGTACTCCCACGGTCAGGCCGCCGCCGGCGGCTAACGCCGCGAACGAGGCGTTCCCATGGTTTCCACCCCTGAGAAGCCGATAGCGCCGGCGCAATCAAGTGCGCCCGCATCATGTTCTCCTGAGATAGAGGCTAGCGCTGCTGGTGCCTGGGTATCTCTGCGACTGCCAGATTCGTGGCGCGTGACCGAGGATGCGTTCCTGGAACTGCGCCGTCTCAACGAAACCCTACGATTTGAGGCCACCGGCGATGGGATGCTGATCATCATGGTGGGAGAGGGTTGGGAAACCAGCAAACTGGGGATGAGGCTCGGCGCACAGGTTGTTGCTTGGAGCGACGAATTGGCTGGAGGGGGTGTCGGTGGACCAACCGGAACCGTTCGGATTAGTGACTCCATACTCACCATCCCCGACGTGTCTTGGGTCAGCGATGATCGTGCCGCGCAGCGGCCCGAAGATTATGTCGGAACCTCGCTTCCAGTCTGCCCTGAATTTGTGATTGAGATTCTCTCGGATTCAGATTCACTCTCCTACCAGCAGGAGAAGATGAATCGATGGATTGAGTATGGCGCCTTGCTCGGCTGGCTGGTGGATCCTCAGGACGAGAGCATCTGGATCTACCGGCCCAATTCTGATCCTGAGAAGGTTGACAAACCTGAGGAGCTTGGCGGGGAAAGCGTGTGTGAGGGCTTGGTCGTGAATTTTGCTCGGGTCTGGGAGTCCAGCAAGTAGTTCACCAACCTGCAGGCTTTTGGACCGTGAACACAGTGACTGCACTGGTGGGCTGTGCACGCTTTACCCGGCCAACGGGGTAGGCTGAGCGTCAACTGAGCTTTGGGGGGATCTTATGGACGAGCGCATCGTTGTGACGGGGATGGGGGCGGTGACGGCGGTTGGCGGGACAGCGGCGGAGACGTGGAAATCCCTGATCGCGGGGCAATCGGGCGTGAAGACGATTTCGATCTTTGATCCGGGCCGTCTGTCGGTGCGGATCGCGGCTGAGGTGTCGGACTGGAAACCCGACGACTACATGCCGCGCAAGGACGCTCGGCGGATGGACCGGTACTCACAGTTTGCGATTGTGGCCTCTCAGGAAGCGGCTGCAAATGCTGGATATGACAGCGGCTTCGACGGCTCAGACCGGGTCGGTGTGATGATTGGCACCGGCATTGGCGGGATCGCGACGACCCAGGAACAATTCCGCATTCTCGACTCACGTGGTCCCGACCGAGTTTCGCCGTTCGCGGTGCCGATGATGCTGCCCAATATGGGATCGGGACAGGTCTCAATCGCGCTGCAGGCTCGCGGACCAAACCTGGCCCCGATGTCGGCCTGCTCCTCGGCGGCCGATGCCCTGGGACTTGCGGCTGAGACAATTCGTCGCAACGAGGCGGACGTCATGGTTGTCGGCGGCGCAGAAGCGCCGCTCTGTGAGATGGCCGTGGCCGGCTTCGCCTCGGCCAGGGCGCTGTCGGGTCGCAATGACGACCCCGAATCGGCATCGCGACCGTTCGACGCTGAGCGTGATGGATTCGTGATGGGTGAAGGTGCAGCGGTGATGGTCCTGGAGCGAGCGGAGCACGCAGTAGGCCGAGGTGCGGATATTCTGGCCGAATTGTGCGGTTACGCCTCGGTTGGCGACGCGTATCACATCACCCAGCCGGCTGAAGGCGGCGACGGTGGCGTTCGAGCGATGTCGCTGGCGCTGGAGCGTTCGGACATCCTGGCTTCCGAGGTTGACTACGTGAATGCTCACGGAACTTCGACGCCGCTCAATGACAAGTTTGAGACGATGGCGATCAAGAGCGTCTTTGGTGAGGCCGCGTACGGACTCTCGGTGTCGTCGACCAAGTCGATGACCGGACACTTGCTCGGGGCTGCCGGCGCCGTCGAAGCGCTGGCGACGGTCGAGGCGATTCGCAGCGGCGTGATTCCTCCGACGATCAATCTGCAGAATCCCGATCCGGACTGCGACCTTGACTACACGCCGAACGTCTGCCGCGAGCGCGATGTGCGCGTGGCCATTTCCAACTCGATGGGCTTCGGCGGTCACAACGCCTGTCTCGTCTTCAGACGCTGGGAAGGCTGAGCGGACCGGGACGGCACTCGGGTAGCGCGACGTGGTGCGGGAACGATCGGACGGCTGGTTGGGCCGGACCTGGCGCATTGCCGAAGCACACGACGCCCCTCCGATTGAAGGACTTGACGCCCCGTCGTTCGTCGGTCGATTGCTGAGACAACGCGGCGTTGACACCGTTCCCGCAGCGCAGGAATTTCTCAATCCTGAGTGGTATCAGCCTGCCGATGCGTCGGTCCTTGGTGATTGGACGGCGGCGATTGAGCGGATCGCGCGGGCGGCCCAACGCGGCGAGCCGGTCGCGATCTATGGCGACTATGATGTTGATGGGATCACCGGGACAGCGATCCTGACCGAGGCGCTTCGGGAGGTTGGAATCGACGCGCGTCCGTTTATTCCTCATCGCGAGCGGGAAGGCTATGGGTTGCAGGATGCGGCCATCGCGCAGCTTGCTGGTGACGGCGCTCGCGTACTGATCACGGCAGATTGCGGGATCACGGCTCTCAACGAGATCGCGGCGGCGCAGGAGCAGCATGGGCTGGACGTGATCGTGCTCGATCACCACGAACCGGCTGAGGCGTTGCCTCAGGGCGCGTCAATTGTCACGCCGAAACTCGCTCCCAAAGGCCACCCGCTGTCGGAGCTGTCGACCGGCGGATTGGCGTATCGGTTCGCGCACGGCCTTTCAGCTCATCTGGGTCTCGACAAGGAGCAATCTGATTGGCTCGATCTTGCGGCCATGTCGACGGTCGCTGATGTCGTGCCCTTACGAGGCGAGAATCGCTGGATTGTCCATCAAGGATTGCGAGCGCTCGACGGCACGGAGCGGCCCGGCTTGCGCGCGCTGCTCAGGTCTCAACGCCGGAACGGGCCGGTCGATACCGAGACCATCGGCTTTCAGCTCGCACCGAAGATAAACGCCGCCGGCCGACTTGATGACGCGTCGCTGGCCCTGAGCATGCTGACTGAGCGCAATAGCGAGCGAGCCCGCGATCTGGCCGCCCAGCTCGACCGACTCAATGACGAGCGTCGGCGGCTGACCACTGAAGCCATGGACGTGGCGCAACGCCAGATTACGGGTCAGCTCGATGCGTCTGGTCAGGCGCCGCTGGTGCTGTTCGTCGGTGGGGAAGAGATTCACCACGGGATCGTGGGGATTGTTGCTGGGCGCCTTGCCGATCAATGGTCGCGGCCGGCATTCGTCTGGTCGGTCGTTGATGGTGAAGCGCGCGCGTCGGGACGCAGCGCGGCTGGGTTTGACCTGGTCCGCATTCTGGACTCGTCGCGAGAGTTGTTGACTCGCGGGGGAGGTCACGCGATGGCTGCAGGCTTCTCGGCCGAGCCTCGGCAGTTGGGCGCGTTGATGGCGCAGTTCAACGAGGCAGCGCAGGATCAGTTGAACGCGGGCGAGGCGGGCGCATGGGCTGCGCTCGAAGGTCGGATTGAGATCGATGCGCAGGTGCCGCTCGAGGCTGTGAACCGGCAAACGGTGAGTTGGATCGAGCGTCTCGCACCGTTCGGCGAAGGTAACCCTGCACCGAGATTCCTGAGTACCGAAGTCGGTGTGCGACAGGCCAAGACGGTCGGCGCCGATGGCGCCCATCTGAGGTTGGACCTCGATGGTTGGTCATCAATCGGATGGAGGCTGGGCAGCGCAGCAGCCGAGGTTGGCTCGCAAGTGGACATCGTTTGGCGTCTGAGGCGGGGTCTGAGGGGTCGGCCGGAGTTGGAGATTATCGATCTGGCGGTGTAAGCGGCGCATGGATCTCCCTGCAGAACATTGACACACATTGGGCGTCCGGTTCCCTCTCCCCGAGGAAAACGATGCATGTTTCCCTTTCTCCCCCCTTGCGGGGGAGATGCCGAAGGCAGAGGGGGGTCCCTGTTTGGCAGCCCTATCAGGTCGTCACCAGCCGCCCCCTGTCACTCCGTGACATCTGCCCCCTTGCGGGGGGAGATGAAGAGTGGAGGCTATGCAGCAGTCTCCAAATGAGAGAGGGCAGTGATCCGGGCGTTCGCCGAACTGTACATCCGTTAACCTGATTACTATCTGGCGGCTTGGACCTGAGGAGTTTGTTATGGCTGTTCGTAATGTTGGTGTGGTTGGGCATCAGGGCGCTGGCAAGACGACGCTGGTGGAGTCTCTGGCCTTTGCGATTGGGATGACGACGCGGCTGGGGCGAGTAGAGGAAGGCAACACGATTTCGGATCACGACGCCGAGGAACAACAGCGCGGGATGTCCATCTCAACCTCGTTGGTGTCGATGGAGCACAACGGCGTCAGGATCAACCTGCTTGATACTCCCGGATACGCGGACTTCATCGGTGAGGTTGTCGCCTCGGTGGCAGTGATTGACGCGGTGATTGTGGTTGTTGACGCGTCCTCGGGCGTGCAAGTGGGGACGGAGACCGTCTGGCGGATGGCGGGCAAGCGCGGCATCCCGCGTGCAGTCGTGATTTCACGTCTTGACCGCGATAACTCGTCGTTTGAGGAAGCGCTCGACTCCGTCCAATCGATTCTTGGCTCCGAGTGTCAGCCGCTCTATCTGCCGAACGGTTCCGAGTCGAGCTTCACCGAGCTGATCGATGTGCTGGGCGACGAGGATGCTGATGGGCGCGAAGGGCTGGTCGAGCAGATCGTCGAGGCCGATGAAGACCTGATGATGCTGTACCTGGAGGACGAAGCGATTGAGGCAGATGACCTGCGCGCGGCGCTTAAGAGCGCTGTGCTCGCAGGATCGCTTGCACCCGTCTTGCCGATGGCGGCAGTGTCGGGTGTTGGTTCGGCGGAATTGCTGCGTCTGATCGAGGAAGTGATGCCCGAGCCGTCGGAGGCGCCGGCGGTCGCCGAGGGCATCGATGTCAATGGCGCCACTAGCGCATTCGTATTCAAGACCACAGCCGACGAGTTTGTTGGTCGGCTGTCCTACCTGCGCGTCGTGTCGGGCACGATCAACAGCGATGCCCATCTTGACAACGCACAAACCGGAGAAGACGAGCGCCTGGCCAATATCTCACGAGCAGCCGGCAAGACGCTGACATCTGTGAGCGAGCTGGCCGCGGGCGACATCGGCGTCGTGACGAAGCTGCAACACACCAGCACATTCAGCACGCTGCGCGAAAAGGGATCGGACCTGTTGATCCCCGGTCCGGTGATGCCCGCGCCGATTTTCGCAGCGGCCGTCGAACCAAAGACCAAAGCCGATGTCGACAAGCTAGGTCCGTCGCTGGCGCGTCTGGTCGAGGGCGACCCCACGCTGCAGATCGAGCGCGACCGCGACTCAGGCGAAACCATCCTGAGCGGCCTGAGCGAATCGCACGTGCAGCTCTCGGCGGGCCGATTGCTGAGCAAGTTCCATGTCGAGGTTGAGATCAAAGACCGCAAGGTGCCGTACCGCGAGACCGTCACCGGCGTTGGCCAGGCTGAATATCTGCACAAGAAGCAGACCGGTGGCAGCGGTCAGTATGCGCGAGTGGCGCTCCGAGTCGAGCCGCAGCCGCGAGGCGCGGGCTTCGAGTTCTCCGACGAAATCGTCGGCGGCGCGGTGCCGCGAAACTACATCCCGGCAGTCGAGAAGGGCGTCGTTGAGTCGCTGCCACGTGGGATTTTCCCGTTGACCGACCTGCGTGTCGTGCTGTTCGACGGCAAGCACCACGACGTGGACTCATCGGAAATGGCATTCAAGCTGGCCGCAACACAGGCGTTGAAGGAAGGCGTGTCATCGGCGCGACCGATCCTGTTGGAACCGATCCACTCGCTGCGGATCACCTCGCCGGAGACATCCACGGGTGACATCATCAGTGACCTCAACTCGCGCCGCGCGCGAGTCCTGGGGATGGAACCTGCGGACGAGCCGCCGGGATCGTCAGTCGTGATCGCCGAAGGTCCAATGGCGGAGTTTCTGCACTACGCAACCGACCTGCGGTCGATGACTGGCGGCCGAGGCACATTCTCGTGGCAGTTCGAGCGCTACGATCCGGTACCCGAGCATGTCGCGCAAAAGGTCCGCCAGGACGCCGCTGCAGCCGCCGCCGGCTAGGGATCGACAGCGGAAAGTCAGACATCGCCATGGTCTCGACTCCGGCCAAGCCTGTAGATGAGCTATCAAGTCTGTTGGACGATGTCAGTAGTTCTTCAAACGAACTACCTGTGACGCTGCGCTTCCCGGACGAAGCGCCGCTGACGGACGAGTTGTTAGAGCAGATCAGCCAACTGAACAAGCCCTTGCAATTCGAGCGCACAGCAGACGGAGACCTGGTGATCATAGCGGCATCGTCAATCGACTCCGACGAGATCTGCGCGGAGCTTGCGGGACAGCTCCGGAACTGGGTTCGCAGCGGAGCTGGCGGAGTAATCACTGGGTCGAGCGGCGGATACGTACGCGGCGACGGACATGTATCCGCTCCGGACGCCGCCTGGACTAGTCCGCGACGACGGGCTTCGATGACCGAAGACCAGCGTCGCCAGACTTACCAACCGATCTGCCCTGACTTTGTCATCGAGGTCCGTTCAGGATCCGACACCGTGGCCAGCCAACAACAAAAGATGGCCGCCTGGATTGCAGGCGGCACCGAGTTGGGGTGGCTTGTCGTTCCTGAACAGGAGACTGTCTACGCCTTCCGGCCCGGAGAACCCGTTGAGGTTGTTGAACGTCCTGACACTCTGTCGGCTGAGCCAGTCTGCGCTGGATTGACGTTCACGTTCGAATACGTCTGGGACCTGGAGCCAGCGCGGGACATGGACAAGGCTTCTGAGTAAGCCGACCATGTCCCGCGCTTCGCACCTACTCTTCTTGAGCCGGAAGTGGTCGCAACTCGAAGACCATCCGGATTCGCGATGTGATCGACTCTGAGCCTCCGAAGATCGGCGTGGGTTCGTAGCTGGAGTCGAAGGCCGCCTCGGGCGCTTCCTCGGTCACCCTTGACGCGCTGAAGCTTCCGGTCGGGCTCATTTCGACGATTCGCACGATCTCGTATCCCATGTGTTCGGCGATCGAGTCAGCGGTTGAGCGAGCGTCGTCGATGGCATCGAGCAGCGCCAGACGCTCGATTTCAGCCCGTCGTGACGTGGTGAAGTCGAGGCCATCAAAGCGCACGTTGTCGCCGCCGGCCTTGATCACGAGGTCAACCAGTCCACCGGCAAATCCGGTGCCCCGGATCGCGATGCTCAGTCCGTTCTCATAGAGGAAGCCCTGGGAGACGCGGCCCTGCTCGGTCCAGTCGAATTCCTCGTGGATACGGATCCGGGTCGTTTGCAGTCCGCTCGGCGAGATACAGGTCGGGTCGGCAGTGTGATCCGCAACTTCGGGCTCATCTTCCGTGCAGTTCTCTTCGACCGCGTCGGCGATGGCCTTGGCGGCGGTGTTTCCGGCGGAGACCGCCTCCAGCACAGTCGGCTTGAGCACGCTGACGGTGAATCGACCGATTGTGCCGTCGTAGCTGACGCTGCGTGAGGCTGCGCCTTCGACGGTCAGCATCGTCAGATCTTCCTCGCCGGAATTCACGCTGATTTCCACCGCCGGCGACTCAGCCTGCGCCGAGTTGGTCAGCGAGAGCGCAAGCACTGCCCCCAGCGCGAGCAGCGCTGCAGCCAGTCCGACCGCCAGGTACCGGCGAGCGGTCCGAGCGCGTGTTCCATCGTTCATGATCGTCACTCCTTTTGGGTGAATGGCAACAAGGCCGTTCAAGTCTGTTCAACCTATGTCAGTGAAACGTCAGGCGCTGCGCCGAGGTTCCGTTCAAAGAAGTCGAGCATTGTTGTCCAGGCGTCTTCTGCCGACTCGTGGTGATAGCCAACAGACATCCGCGAGTGACGGACGAGGAACCCCTGGAGACCCTGGTATCGGCTCATGAACGAATGACCGGCGCCGGGATAAACGGTGATGTTGTGCTCGACTCCAAGCTGCTCCAGGTGTCCGCGCAGCCGCGCAGCCTGTCCGACGAACACCCGATCCCTCTCACCGTAGGCAGCGAAGACGGGACAACTGCCCTCGAGCTCCTCCAGTTCGCGCGGTACCGCGCCGTAGAAGTCGGCCGCCACACCAATCGGAGCTCGGGCCGCCTCGAGGACAGCGAATCCTCCACCAAGACAGAAGCCAGCTATCGCGAGTCGCGACTCGTCGATATCCTTACGGCTGGCGAGCCAGGTGCGGGCGGCCTCGATATCATCGAACGCTCGACCCCTGCCGCTGCGCAAGGCCTGCATCGTACGCCGAATACAGATCGGCTTTAGTCGAGGTCCAACCGAGTACAGGTCGGGCGCCAGAGCGACGTAGCCGTTGTCAGCGAAGCGCTGCGTGATGCGGCGGATGTCGTCGTTGAGGCCGAAGAGCTCGTGCAACACGATCACTCCCGGTGATTGCGCGTCGGGTTCGCTCGGTAGTGCCAGCGCAGCCTTCATGTCGCCGTCGCCGGTCGCGATCCTGACTTCCTGGATTGACATCGGACATTTCCTGTCTGGCGATAGCCTGCGGGTGATGCGGTTTGCGTGAGCCAACAGTACCGAAGCAACGAGAAGGAGTTGAGCTGTGACCGAATACAAGAGCCTGGGATATGAACTGTCCGACAATGTCGCGACAATCACGATCAACCGTCCAGAAGCGGCGAATTCGCTCTCGCTGGATATGTGCAAAGAATTGATGGACGCATCGATCCGGGTGGACGACGATCCCGAGGTGCGCGCTGTCGTGTTCCGTGGCTCAGGGCGATTCTTCTGCACCGGCGCCGACCTGCGAGGTTTCCCGCCGGCAGGTCCTGAGATGGCCACCTTCGTCAAGGAGATGACGACCTATCTGCACGCCGCCGTCTCCCGATTCACCCGGATGGACGCGCCGTTGATCACCGCAATCAACGGAACCTGCGCCGGCGCGGGGATGAGCCTGGCGCTGTTCAGTGACCTCGCAGTGGCTGGTGAGTCGGCGCGCTTCACGATGGCCTACTCGCGCATCGGCCTGACCCCCGACGGATCCTCGACCTACTTCCTGCCCCGGCTGGTCGGCCTGCGTCGTTCGCTCGAACTCTGCTTGACGAACCGCATGCTATCGGCCGCCGAGGCATTGGACTGGGGCATGATCAACCGCGTCGTAGCGGATGACGAGCTGCAGTCGTCGGCGCACGAGCTGGCAGCGCAACTGGCTGCCGGCCCCACCGAGTCGATCGGCGCAGCCAAGCGGCTCTACCACCAATCATGGAACGAGGGCCTGGAGTCGCAGATGGAGTGGGAGACACGGGCTATCTGCGACGCATCACGTCGCCCAGAAGCCAAGGAAGGCGTCAGTGCGTTCTTTGAGAAACGTGACCCGGTGTTCCGTTAGGGCAAACAAGTCCCCCTTGTTGACCTGAACATGAGCGGTTCAGTGCGACGAGGCGATCCTCCCCCTCTCCCCCCCTTGCGGGGGGAGAGGGGGAGGTTGGCTTGCGACGACCTGATAGGGCCAATAGGCAGGGACCCCCCTCTGCCCCCGGGTCAAGCCCGCGGCAGGCTTTCGGCATCTCCCCCGCAAGGGGGGAGAAGGGGAGTTATGCATCAGTCTCTTAGGGAAGTGCTGGAGACCAATTAATGACCGATCCCGACGACCCACTGTTGCCATTTCTGATCGGCGAACTCGAACAAATCGAGGAAGTCGTCGGCATTCGCTCGCGTCTTATTGTGCCATCCGCTCCGCTGGCCGACTCATCGGACGACGTTCAGACGTTCCGTTGGACCTATCGCTTCACCTGGCAACAGGTTGAGCGCGGCCGGCGATATGTGATTCCGCTGCCTCGGGAGATTGCGTCGCTCGCGCTGCAGCCAGTCATCTCCGAGATCAACGGGCTTGCCCTCTCTGCGCTCGTGAACAGTTCGGAAGTCAGGAGGCGTAGCACGTCGGTCGAGGACTTGATGGCGGAACTGGGAGCACTCAGCGAAGGCAAAGAGGTGCGGACCCATCCGATTGGTGACGGATCGACGCTCGCGTATGTGCATGACGAATCGGTGTTGGCGCTGCCGGTGTCGGCAGTTGAGCGCAGGATCAGTTATCGCGCAGGACTCAGCGCCTATTCGAGCTCCGAGTTCGTTCGGATTGGATCGCTGCAAGTGCTCCAACCCGACTTCGTCTGGGTCATCTCCTCTGATTCTGGATAGTGTTGAAGCTGTTAGATTCTTCACTGACTGAACCACTCCTAGAAAATGGTGCAGAAGAAGAAAGGACCAGACAAATGAAAGCCGTCGTGATGGAGGGTGTCCGCCAGCCGTTGGTCGTGAAGGATTTCCCTGAACCGGTAATCGGGCCGAACGACGCGCTCGTACGGGTCGAGGCCTGCGGTGTTTGTCGCTCGGACTGGCACCTCTGGCAAGGCGACCTGTCGTGGGTTGGCTTTGAACTGCCGACTCCTTGCGTGTTGGGCCACGAATGGGCAGGCACGGTCGAGGCAGTTGGCCCGGGCGTCGAACACATCCGTCCTGGCATGCGCGTGTTGACCCCGTTCCACAACGGCTGCGGCAACTGCAATATCTGCCGCAGCGGCATGCCCAACATCTGCGACACGCAGGGCGGGTTCGCGGGCGGCTTCGCACAGAAGGCGGCCATCTTCAACGCCGACTTCAACGCCATTCCGCTGCCGGACAACGTCTCATTCGAGGCGGGCGCGGCGATGGGCTGTCGCTTCATGACCTCCTACCACGGCGTCGCCGACCGCGGCGAAGTCTCAGGCGGCGACTGGGTCGTCGTAAACGGCTGTGGCGGCATCGGCCTCTCGGCCGTGCAGGTTGCGGCGGCACTCGGCGCGCAGGTGATCGCCGTTGACCTTGAAGAAGGCAAGCTCTCCCTAGCGCGCTCGCAAGGTGCAGTCGAGACGATCAACGCGATTGAGACTGATGTACCGACGCGCGTGCGCGAAATCACCGACGGCGGCGCCGACGTCTCGGTTGACGCCCTGGGCATTCGCGCGACGATGCTGAACTCGGTCAACTCCCTGCGCAAGGGTGGCGTCCATGTGCAGATCGGCATCACGTCGGCCGATGAGTCAGGCGAAGTTGGATTGCCGATCGACTTCATCACGATGTCGGAAATCGAGTTTCGCGGCTCGCTGGGTCTACCCAACCAGAACTACCCGGCGATGTTGAACATGGTCGCGTCGGGCAAACTGGTACCGGAGACCATCGTCACCGAGACCATCTCGATCGACCAGGTGCCCGAGGTCGTCGACTCGATGACCACGTTCCAGACGACAGGCTTCGTCACGATCACGGACTTTGCCTGATCTTCACGGACACCCGCCCCCTCTGATCCCCTCTCCCCGAGGGAGAGGGTGAGGGTGAGGGCCCAGGCGCCACCGGAGAGCAGCCGACCCTCACCCAGCCCTCTCCCAGAAGGAGAGGGAGCATGACGTAGCCATCTCCCGGAGTCGGAATCGGCGACGATGACCAACAACTGTCCCCATTGCAGATGGAGTGGCGAGCGCCGATTTTGCCCGGCCTGTGGCGCGGCGCTCTGGTCTCCCGACAGCGACGCGGGCGCAGCGGAATGCACCGTAGTGCTCTCCTTTGACGTTGACGGCTCGTCTGGCATGATCAATCGCGATCCACGCGTCGAGCACCGTCCATCGGCGCGTTCCTTTGGCGACTACGGCCCGACGGTTGCCGTTCCGCACATCTTGACAGCGCTGGCGCGAGCCGACGTACCTGCATCGTTCTATGTCCCGGGCTGGGTTGCAGAGCGCAATCCGGCGACGGTCGAGCGGATTGCCGCAGCCGGACACGAGATTGGCCATCACGGATACCTGCACGAGCCGCCTGCGACGCTCTCGGCCGAGGAAGAAGCCGAAGTGCTCGACAAGGGCAGCGAGATTTTGCAGGGCATAACGGGCGAATCGGTGGCGGGTTATCGCTCGCCCTCGTGGGAGCTGAGCGATGTCTCGTTGCAGCTCATGGCCGAACGCGGCTTCAGGTACGACTCCTCACTCATGGGCTCAGACGCGCCCTATTGGGTCGCTGCAAGTGACTCCGCGCTCGTCGAGCTACCGATCCACTGGGCCCTCGACGACTATCCCTACTTCGTCTTTGCCCCCACAGATGGACGCCGCCTGCAGGCGTCGCCCGAGCAGGTGGAATCGACCTGGCGCGATGCCTTCGACGAGATTCGTCGCCGCGGCGGAGTCTTCACACTGACGATGCATCCGTACATCATCGGCCGCCCTGGTCGCGTCGCGATGCTGGAGCGGTTGATCGGCTACATGCAGGCACAGCCGGGTGTGACGTTCTCACGCGCAGTCGACGTATGCGACGCCTTCGCCTCAGATTGGCCATCTGCGCGTCCTGGCTAGGGCTCGCTCGCCTAGGTCACCGCCACACGTAACCAGACACCGGATCAGCCCGACGGACATACGGCGATACGCTGATCTCCACAGAGAGACCTCAGCAAGTGCCAGCCAGTTCAGACACCGACCAGTTTCAACAAGCCATCAAGGCCATCGACGCGGCCAACGGCGATGACCCATTCACACTCACAGTCGACGGCGAAACGTTGCCCAAGGAGCTAACACACTCGGCAATGATGACTCGTTGGGTACTTGAGTTGGATGCGGAAGCGTCTGAAGAGCTGCTGCTGGCCGCACGTGCGCATCACATCCGACGTTGGATGATTCCTCGGTCAACGTTTCCAGCCGGGCGCACGTCCTATCTGCGCTGGCGCCAAGCGCTACATGCCGTCCACGCCGAGCTGACCGCCGCGATCTTGGAGGAGTGTGGATACTCGCGCGCGACCGTTGAGCGTGTGGCCGCGCTCGTGCAAAAGGCAAACCTGCTGCAAAGCGGCGATCCCGACGCTCAGACGCTTGAAGACGCCTTGTCGCTGGTGTTTTTCGATACGCAGCTTGAGCCGCTGCTTGACGACCTCGACGACCGCCAACTTCGCCGAGCGCTGGGCCGAACCTGGCGTAAGATGTCGCCGAATGGCCGAGCTGCGGCGCGGCGGCTGTCGCTCTCCGACCGTGCCGTCGAGACGTTGAGTCGGCTGGTGGATGGATTCGCCGATGAGTGAGACGCCGCGGGACCGCTACACGCATGGTCACCATGAGTCGGTGGTGCAGTCTCATGCGCGCCGTCGCGCGGAGGTCGAAGCCTGGTTTCTGCTGCCTCGCCTCAGCGCGGGAATGCGACTTTTGGACGCAGGTTGCGGTCCCGGCACAATCACGGCGGGACTGGCCCGCGCGGTCTCGCCTGGTGAGGTGGTCGGTCTCGACGCTGCTGACGCGGTACTCGACCACGCTCGCGCTCACATCGCAGAGGAATCGGTAAGCAACGTGGAGTTCGTTGCGGGCGATATCTACGCCCTCGACTTTGCCGACGCAGAGTTTGATGTCGTCTATGCGAACCAGCTACTGCAACACCTGACCGATCCTGTGCGCGCGATCAGCGAGATGCGGCGGGTGCTCAAACCTGGCGGAATGCTCGCGGTCCGCGATGCGGATTACGCAACGATGTCGCCGCATCCAAAATTCCCAGACTTTCTCGACTGGAACCGTCTCTATCACGAAGTTGCCTACCGAAATCAGGCCGAGCCCGACGCTGGCCGCACGCTGCCCGCCTGGGTGCGCGCTGCAGGCTTTCCCCAAATCGAGATTCACCCGAACGTCGTGGCGATGGACGGCGAAGACGCAAGAATCTGGGGTCGAACCTGGTCGCAGCGAATTCTTTACAGCGGCATCGCCGACCAGGCGATCGAGTACGGCTATGCGAATCGGGCAGAGTTACAGAAACTGTCGGACGGCTGGGCAACCTGGGCGAAATCGGAGCAGCCGTTCTTCATGTTCACCCAAATCGCCGTACTAGCGACCCGCTAGTCAGCGACCTCTGCCTGTCCCTGTTCGCGATCGCGCCGCTTGGATCGGATCGCGGTGAGTGTGTAGTCGCGAATCAGATGGTCACTACGGAGCCCTGTTGCTCTCGATTCTTCGCCAATCTCCCGGATTTCATCACTGGAGAATCGTAGCTCCAGAATCACGCCTGGGTTCTCAGCCACAATCACCTCAACCGGCTCGTCTTCGAAGTCAGAATCCGGAAATCTCTCGTCGTGTGTCATAGTTGGTTTCGCCTGCCGCCTGGTTGTTGATATCTCGTTTGGTCGCCCTGGCTGGACCGCCAACCAGTAACAACATGCGCTCGACCAGCGCGGTCAGGATGTTCAATGATAATCGTCAGGAGTTGGCCTGTCCGCCCCGGGCCAATCATCTTCCAGCGCTTTGACTCATTCGCACGTCGTCGAGCCCGACGACCCCTGTTCGGTAGGAACTTGGGATTTCCACGAAGAACCGCATCCGCGTCATCTGGATCCAATCCGTGACCGAAGAGTTCCTCAATTGACGCGACATTGAACGTCAAGTCATTGACAAACCTAGGCACGAGGCACCGATGCTCTTCTCGCTAACTCGAATTCGCGTCGGGCCTCGCTCAGTCGAACACCACCTCGATTAGCGGCGAACCATCGACCCACTCCTGCACGTTGCCCTCGTTGATGAACTCGCTTAGTTTCTTGGCTGAAAGGAAGACGCTGCGCTTCTCGGCCGGATCGGTGATTGGCCTGGCAGTTCCATCGAGGTCGGCTTGGGTTGACTCCTTGAAGTGGAACGTGATTGCCGGATTCGCGACGACGTTGGCGTACCACGAACGCGGACCGGGACGGCCCGTGATGTAGTAGCGGTCGTCAACGTTGTGGAACCAGATCTCGAGCCGTTTCGGCTCGCCGCTACTGCGGCCGATCGTAGTGATGTCGATCACCAGATCGTTCGCCAGCGCGCAGGCGATTCCAGGGTCGGATGCTGAGCTCATATGATGTTTCCGTTTCGCTGATGTTCCGAGGTCGTGATGTGGCTGCGTTCGTGATCGAGGAACCACTCCTTGCGATGCAGCCCACCGCCGTAGCCGCCGAGGCCGCCGTCGGAGCGGACAATCCGGTGGCAGGGTACGGCGATCCCAACCGGATTGCGCCCGGTCGCAGTTCCAACGGCGCGATACGCCGACGGCTTCCCAACGGCCTGCGCGATCTCCTGGTACGACGCGGTCTGTCCTGCCGGCACATCACGAATGGCCTGCCAGACAGCCCGCTGAAACTCGGTCCCGTCGGGATCTATCTCGATCTGATCAAGTGCCTCGACATCGCCCGCGAAATAGGCCGCCACCGAGTCGCGCACGCGCGCGGCAACCTCGCTCAGGTCCTCTCCCTGATGGGCTTCGTCGGGCTCGACGACCGGGCGTGCCCAGGTCTCCACGAACCCGGCCTCTCGCAACGCGCCATCCCGGATCGCCAGATACATCGTGCCCAGCGGTGTCTCGACCCAGCATTGCTCATTCATGGTTCTCGCCTCCGGATTTCGAGTTGCGGATAGCCTACGAAAGATGTCAGTAGAACGCAAGTGCTATGCTGCCGTACGAGGACGAGTTGCGCGATACGCTGCGATGCAGAATCGCCGTTGGGCAGTTGGGAGCCGACATGTCGGAGCGTGACAACCGAGCCGTGCGCTTGACCGATCTGGCGCGTTGCGGCGGTTGAGGCTCGAAGTTTGGCCCCGAGGGGCTGGCGCACGTGTTGCGCCATCTCGGCCCGCAGTTTCCGCCCGAGCAGCATCCCGAGTTGCTCGTCGGCCTCGACCGACCCGACGACGCAGCGGTCTACGCGCTCGACGACGAACGTGCGCTTGTGCAGACGCTCGATTTCTTCGCGCCGTTGGTCGACGACCCGTACCAGTTCGGCGCAATCGCGGCCGCCAATGCCATGTCGGATGTCTACGCAATGGGCGGGCGCGTCCTCTTCGCGCTCAACATCGCCGCCTTCCCCGAGGACTTACCGCCGGAGGTCATCGCGGACGTCCTGCGCGGCGGCGCCGACAAGGTCCGTGAGGCTGGCGCCGTCGTCGCCGGCGGACACACGATCATTGACGAGGAGCCCAAGTTCGGCCTTGCCGTCACTGGCGAAGTCGCGCGCGAACTGATACGCACAACCGGCGGCGCACAGCCGGGCGACACGATCATCCTGACCAAGGAAATCGGCACCGGCGTCCTGATTGGCGCGAACCAGCAGGGCGCGGTGTCAGAAGAGCACTGGGACGGCGCCGTCTCGCAAATGATGTCGCTGAACCGGGATGCGGCCGAAGTCTCATCAGCATCCGACCTGGCGCAGGGCGTCCACGCGATCGCCGACGTGACTGGTTTCGGACTCGCTGGACACCTGCATGAGATGTCGGAACTGAGCGATGCCGCGATCGAGATTGACCTCGGCGCAGCGCCGGCACTGGGTGGACTCTCGGAGTCCGTGGCAGCCGGATTCGGCAGCGGCGGACAGAGTCGCAATCGCGAATACTATGGCGCGCGCCTGACCGTCGAGGGCGACCGCGAACTGACCGCCTTCGAGGAAGCTCTGCTCTACGACCCGCAAACATCCGGAGGCCTGCTGATCTCTGCGGGCATCATCGAGGCGCCGCATCTGATCCACGAACTCCAGCAACGCGGCGTCAAGGCGACGCCCGTCGCACGCGTGATTGAATCCGCCACAGGCGGGCGACTGAGCGTCCGCCCAACGGAGACCCCGCGTGTCTGACACATCGGACACACCGGCAAGCGGGGACGCCGATATCGCCGTTATCGGCGCGGGCATCCTCGGTCTCTCCACTGCGATGGCCCTCGCCACATCGCACGACGACCTGCGCGTCGTCGCGCTGGAGCAGGAATCCGGCGTCGGACGACACCAGAGCGGCAACAACTCGGGCGTGATTCACTCCGGGCTGTACTACCGACCAGGCTCGGCCAAGGCTCGCATGGCCGTGGCCGGCGCAGAGCGGATGTACGCCTTCTGCGAGGAGCACGGCATCGGCGCAGAGCGCTGCGGCAAGGTCGTTGTCGCAACTCACGAGTCCGAAATCGAGCGGATGCGCGAGCTGCACCGTCGCGGCGACGCCAACGGCGTGCCCGACATCCGCGAGCTCGGGCCCGACGAGCTCCGCGAGTTCGAGCCCAACGCGGCCGGCGTCGCCGCGCTGCACATTCCCTCGACTGGCATCGCCGACTACCGAGGCGTCTGCGAGAAGTACCGTGAGCTGCTGGAGTCGGCTGGCGGATCGGTGCGGCTGCGTTCTCGAGTTTCGGGCGTTCGCGTCGACGCCGACGGCGTCCGGCTCGCCACGACGACCGGCGTCGTACGGGCGAAGCACGTCGTCAACTGCGCCGGACTGCAGGCCGACCGCATCGCTCGGCGGGCGGGCGCGTCCGAAGCACGCGACCTGCGCATCGTCCCGTTTCGCGGCGAGTACTACGACCTCGTGCCCTCGGCGCGGCACATGCTCAAGAACCTGATCTATCCTGTGCCCGACCCGGCTTTCCCGTTCCTCGGCGTGCATTTCACGCGGCGGCTGGACGGCACCGTCGAGGCGGGCCCCAACGCCGTCCTGGCGCTCAAGCGCGAGGGCTACCGCTGGCGCGACATCTCCGCCCGCGACACGGCGGAGTCGCTCACCTGGCCTGGCTTCCTCAGTCTGGCCAAGGGCAACTGGCAGACCGGCCTAGGAGAAATCTGGCGCAGCGCCAACAAACCCGCTTTCGTCAACGCCCTCCAGCGCCTGATGCCCAACCTCGAACCCGATCAACTCACCCGAGGAGGAGCCGGAGTCAGAGCCCAAGCCCTCCGCCGAGACGGCACCCTCGCCGACGACTTCGAAATCGCCCACCAGGATCGAATGATCCACGTCCTGAACGCCCCCAGCCCCGGAGCCACGGCCAGCCTGCTAATCGGCGAAGAAATCGCATCACTCGCTCAGTCAAGCTGGCTGGGTGGCTAGTCTTCCACGATGGCGATTTCCATCCCAATCTGATCCGACGCCTTCGCTGAGGCCGACCTCCGTGACCAATCTGCATTCAACGAGCTGCTTGATGCACCGTCAGGATTCGATTCTTTCGTCAGCGCGGCTCGCGATGTCCTCAACGCGAAGGTACTGCTCGACTGTGTCGCGGGCCTGTTCGTTGAGGGCGAACGGATCGAGTGGCTTGGATCGTCTCCCGCATTTGAGCTAGTAGATGTGGCCGCGACTGTCCACGCCTGTGACCGTGAAGGCACGCCGGGCATCATCCCGGATTACCAGAATCCGATACCCACCAACTCGAATCGATAGCTCGGGCCGATTCTTCAGCGCCTTCAGAAACTGCGCGTTCGGATCGGTCTGGAGTGTTTCCAGCCGGGCGCGAATACGGCGTTGAACGTAGTCGGGAAAGCGAGCGATGCGGCGCTGATACTTGCGCGGCATCTCAACGCGGTACTCCGGCATCAGTCAGCGGAGGCCAACGTGCTGCCGAATGCCTGATCGAGGCTGATCATCTCCTCTTCACCGTCTTCGATGCGAAGATGCATCCAAGCCGAGTACGAAGACATCATCGCTTGCCACCAATGCTCCTCATGCCACTCTCCGATCGGCGGGAATTGGTCGAGGGAGAGCAGCTGAAAGTCGACGAGCGCAAGCCGTTCGCTGATCGGGATGGAATTGAGCTGGACTGACTCGTCCTGAAAGGCTCGCTCGGGCAACGCTCCATCCCTCGAGGCCCGAGCTTCGCGGGTCCGACGGACAGCCTTGTCATACTCCTGATCCGACCACTCGGTGATGGGCGGGAATTGGTCCTGGTCTATCTCGCGGAAGTCAATCTGCAGAAGGCGAAAGTCGGCGTGTGGATCGCCCGGCGGGATCGTCGCGGGACTATCAAAGATGGCGTCGCGCCAGTGATCGTCCGTCCACTCGGCAAGCGGCGGAAACTCATCCCAATCGAGGCCGTCGAAATCGACAAACCGCGCTCGCGGATCGGCGCCCCCAAGCTGAACATCGGTGCCGCCCATGACGCCTCCCTCATTGTGCCAGTTTAGTTCCCGCGAAGCGCCCGGATTGGCAGCTAGCCAGGTCGAAATCGACGAATTCAGTGTCGGCATTGACCGCGGGGGTACCCACTACATCTTGTCGATAGAAGTCAAGTCGCGAACTGATAGCTTTGGCGCGGCACTGGTATCGAACCTCTTCGCACTCGCCCACAAGAAGTTTCCTAGCCTGTTCCACGCCCCATCGGCGAGCAGGGCGTCACTGACGATCTCATTGCTTTGCTCGAGTTCGAGCGCGGGACAAACAAACTGGACCTCTCGGTCGTCTCCGAAAAGCACTGTCGCCTCGTAACGTCCGACGAGATCTCCGGCGACCTCTTTCGCCGCTACGCCCACAAACCAGACGATTAAGCTGAGCCTGAGTGCCGCCGGCGACACCTCGGCCGAAAAAGACGAGCCCACTCCCCACCCAAGTTCGCGGATCTGATGGATGAGGACCACATCAAGGCTCGCTCAAAGGGCGGTCTCTCACCTAGTCCAATGTGCAACTCCTCCGTCGAACGTGCAGCGTCCGCAAAGGCTCGGTGACGATGGCGCAGCTGCGCAAGCGCCTGTCCCAGGAAGTGGCCTGAATAAGCAATGCGCACAACGAGCATTGGCTTGAACGCAAACGCGAGTTCACCCCAAGCTACACGTGAAATGTAGAGCCGAGATTCTCCTGTTCGATGAATTGTCCAAGACTCAGATATCTGACGCCAAAGTGTCGACACGCATCAGGTAGTTTGTTCTTCTTGTCTTGAGGCTCCTCCGTCACAACGACCAAGTTCTCCATATGTACGAGAGATAGGACGTAGGGATCGGCCTTAAGATTGCGACTTCGCACCCCAGACATACCGGGGAACTCGTCAAACACTTCCTGGAGGATTGATGGATCAAGCGGTCGCTGCAACACATTGCGATCTATAGTGACCGGAAATCGACGATACTGCCTAAGGTTTATGGCACACGGCTCAAAATGCGGGTGATCCTTGTTCCTGTCAATCTCCTCGAACACTACATCGATGATCTGTAATCGGCCCTCATCTGCGATCCGCAACACTCCGGTCCAAATCGCGTCGCGCTGATCAGGCATCAGAGGCAGGCGCTGGATTCCAGCAAATGCGGACGTGTCGAACGAGTACTCGTTACGTCTCCGCTCAGCGCCGGACACGTGACCCGCCCGCATTCTCACTGACCGCTCTGGCCAGCTCGGATCGTAGCGAGTCAAAGTGCTTGACACGCAGATCTAGATGGTAGTCTGCGTCAGTCAGATCCAGCAAACCTTGATCCAGTGCGTCAAAAACAAGCCCAACGTAGTAACTCCCGAGACGGTTAACATGTTGGCGGGTGTAAGGCAATGATTTGCCCTTCGGGAAACGGAAGCGTTTGGCGTTCGGCAAGGAATCCTGGTCGCGGTTGAATCCAAGCCTGTCCCAAAGCCCCGGGTGTACGACGCCAATTTCCTCGAGGCGAATTGCCACGGCAGTACGACTCAGATGAAGTGATCGAGCTAGGGTCTGTTCACTTCGGGGCGTAGTTGTGGCAGAGTGGGGACAGTTGGCGGCGCGGTCCTGGTGACCAGATGAGCAACCAGAAGAAGTTGAGCGACGCTCAGTACGCGCGGCTGGCTCCGTTGCT
>MPNM01000062.1 GCA_002239025.1 Chloroflexi bacterium bin125
AGCAACGGAGCCAGCCGCGCGTACTGAGCGTCGCTCAACTTCTTCTGGTTGCTCATCTGGTCACCAGGACCGCGCCGCCAACTGTCCCCACTCTGCCACAACTACGCCCCGAAGTGAACAGACCCTAGGCCAGTTGCTCGGCCTAGGTTCTGTTCACATGTGGCAGGGAACAGCCGTATGTGAGGTTCGGCGCATTGCCGATGGGGAACGGGACCCCCTCAGCCTTCGGCAGCTCCCCCTGCAAGGGGGAGCGGAGAACCCAGATGTGCAAGGCGTGGGCTCACTGAGTTCATGTGAACAGGCCCTAAGGCACGCCACTGGGAAACAGTCGTGGTCTCTCCCGACGGTGTTTGCTAGGCCTTGTCTCTTTCTTGCTGTGGCGATGTGGTTTTGGATGCACGCGCCCTGTCCGGGAGGACTGACCGCGGGTGGTGAAGATGTGGGCGTGGTGGCCGAATCGGTCGAGCAGGGCGGTGTTCAGTTTCTCGTCGCCGAAGATCTGGACCCAATCGGAGAGCGCGAGGTTGGTGGCGGCGATCGCAGCGGTTGGCTAGCAGGTTGTCGAGTGATTCGCCGCCGGCCCTGTCAATGGGCACGAAGCCGAGCTCGTCGACGATCAACGGGGCGAGGCGCAGTTGGCGCTGATGCAGGCGGGTGAGCGTGCGCTCGTCGCGTGCCTCGACCAGTTTGCGGACGAGGTCGGCAGCCCGGACGAAGGCGACTCATGGGCGGCGCTGGACGGCCTCGACCCCGAGTGTGATCGAGCCATGGGTCTTGCCGGTGCCGATCGGTTCGGCGATCACGACGTCCTCGCCGCGCTCGATGTACTCGCAGGTGGCCAGCTGGGCGACTTGCGGCCGCTCGATCCCGCGCGGCGCATCCCATTCGAGCTGATCCAGAGTGTTGAGGTCGAGGAAGCGGGCCCCGCGCAAGGGCCGAGCGACCGCGCCGTCGCGGCGGACCAGGACCTCGGCCTCGAGCAACTGCAGCAGGAACGCCTCATAGTCCCAGCCGTCGTGCTCGGCCTGGCGGACTAGTTCGGGATACTGGCGACGGACCGTGGGCAGCCTGAGTTCGCGGAGGTTGGCGTCGAGCACCGCCCCCAGGGCCGCATCATCGACCGGGCCGCTCATCCGATCGCCGCCTCAAGCAGCCGGTCGTACTCGGCGGCTGAGGCAGTCTCCACCTCGAAGCCTCGCAGGGCTTCCGGGACCGCGACCGGCGCGGGCGACTTCTGATCTGCGAGCAGGCGCTCCAGGCTGAGCGGATCGAACCCGTCCTCGGCATCGAGTTGCGCGAGCGCCTGGCGCATGCGCTGCTCGCCGTGATGGGCCAGCGTGTGCAGCAGCCGAGCCAGGCTGCGAGACGCCTCCTGGGCAACCTGCCCCGACTCCAAGAGCTGCTACAGTCGAGCGAACGGTTCACTCAGCTCGACCACCAGCTCCGGGGCCACCTGACACACGGCCAGAGGCCTGCGCGATTGCTCGTCCAGGTAGCGGCGGTAGCGCACCCAGCGGCCGCCGTAGCGTGCACGCGGATGGCTGACCTGCTCGTCCCGGCAGCTGAGCGTGAATTCGTCCACGCCGATGCGGACTGTTGCCCGCAACCCGGCCCAATGACTGGGCACGGAGTACCCGGCGCATGAGCGCGTCAAACGCTAAGGCCCCCTCGACCCTCGCGGGCGCGTGTCGCTCGACCTTGGACAAGAGCCAGGCGGAGAGCTCGTCCAGCGACGCCCCGCGCGGGATCGGGGTCAGGTGCTGCAAGCGGATCGCCTGACCGCGCGCCTCCACCTCGCCCTTGTCGTGGCCCTCGCCGGGCCGCGACAAGCAGGGCTCGAACAGGTAGTGGCTGGCCAGCGCCTGGAAGCGCTCGGTCAGCTGTCTCCGCGTGAACTGCAGCCGGCGCACGGCCGGCTTGAGGTTGTCGTAGACCATTCGCTGCGGCACGCCGCCGAAGTGGGCGAAGGCGCGCACGTGACCGTCGAGGAAGGTGAGCTGGTCCTGGCGCTCATAGAGCCAGCAGAAGTCGCGGCCCGAGTGCACCAGCCGGACCAGGAACTTCCAGACCCGGCGGCGCTCTCCCTTCAGTTCGACGGTGACAGCGAAGAAGTCGACCTGCGCCTCATCGCCCGGCCGGTGGACCAGGGGGATGTAGACCTCGGCCTGCTGCCGGCGCCACTCGCGCAGGTAGTCGCGCACCGTCGTCACGCCGACCGTGTAGCCCTCCTCGCGCAACCGCCGACGCAGCCGCGTCGCCGTCAGCCGCTGCTTCGGCGTGGTCCGCTCCGACCAATCGCTCAGCAACCCATCCAGCCGCGGCTGGACCGCATCGAAGACCGGCCGGCTTCTCGGTATCCGCTCGCGGCGCACCGGCTCCGGCGCTTCCAGGTAGCGCCGAACCGTGTTGCGGCTGATCCCCAGCTCGCGCGCTACCTGCCTCCGGCTCCGGCCCTCGATTAGGACCTGATGCCGTAGCACGTGCACATCCTGCATCCGTAGCATCCTCTCCCCCAGCGTCCGGCCCGCCGCCGGACCTGCTGGGTAGTGTCCCGAAGTGGATCACGTTCCGAGCGATGAGTGTGTCGACGAGCAGCACCTCGGCCAGCCAAATCCTCGGGTTCGGCGCTTCATACCCCAATCTGGCTAACGGAGCAAGCCGAAAGGCAAGAGAGTGGCACGTGTTTGGATGGTCCGTGCTGGCGGGTCTGGCGAGTATTGGTAGGAGTTTCGAGACTGCGGCTGCATTAGCATCGGATACCGACTGACCACTGATCTGACAAGCCGTGTTGTCTGGCCGAACATCCGCGAGGCGTATCTCTAGGGAGAGAGCGAACAGACTGCGCCATCGATGATCACGGGACGTGAACGAAATTGGAGATTCCTCTGCGCCATCGAGCCCGGCGACCACATTGTGACACCAGCGGCGCCAAGCAGGAGTCCTGTACTGATTGGCACGGCCCGCGATGACCAGCCGTATCTCATAGAATCTGTAGCCGGTGGCGGTGGCAACCCACACCGCCGGGGGGTGGTTTGGGAGCCTGAGCCGGTGGACATTGGCGGAGCAGCGGCAAGACATCTCGGGCTCCAGGTCACTCGCAGCACGGTCAGATTGATCACCAACGACTCGCTTTGGTTCCTAGCAAAGATGTCGAGTAAGTCGACTTGCGGCGAGGCTGACCTCGCCGAGTGAGAGATTGCCTCAATGACCGCTCGGCTAGTCACCCATGACGACCCTTGAGGTATCTTTCCTGCTGCTCGCCGGCTTCGCGGTGACCGTGGGTTGCTTCATCGGCGGCGGTTGGTTCGTGCTCTTCGTGTTCGTGTTCACGACGATCTTGGCTGCGATCTTCTGGGCAATTCGGCGCTAAGTTACGCGAACGCCAGCACCGGCCAAAAGGACGAGCGCTATGACGATTCGAGATGACTTGGATTGCAAGGGAAGCAGGGTGAGGAGAAAATCACCTATCAGGCTGCTGAAAAATGAATGTGTGAGATCATGAAGGAGGTACGGAGCCGATAGATGAGGGAGCTTGGCGATGCGTGGCGAGAGTGAGCGGCAGGCGGCGATGATGTTGGGCTTGACGCCGGACGGC
>MPNM01000021.1 GCA_002239025.1 Chloroflexi bacterium bin125
TCATGGTCGGCCGGTTTGACTTCGACAACGCCACGGTCGGGTTGCTCGTTATCTGAGGTAAAGAACCCAAGGTCGGGCTGTCCGCTGCTCGATTCCTTGTATTGGACAACGGCGCGCACTTTGGGCGAGAGTTGATCGCCAATGGCGTCGAAGAGGTTGTCGAGGGCGGTGTAGTGGGAAAGCTCCGGGGTGCCGACGCGGTTAACCGCTGAGACCGCGTCCAGATACTGCTTGACGGCTTGCTTGAGCTCTATCACGCCGGTAATCCGTACCTAACGGGCGACAGTCGCGAGACAACTGTTTAGCGACACACTAACGGGAACCCGCTCCTTGCTCGAAGGTAAGGGGCCAGTTACGAGGATCAAACCGGGGCCAACACAGATCATCTTTCCCAGCCGTGACAACGGCGATGGGCCGCTGGCTGACGTGCTCCGTCCACAGGAACCGCCACAGCGTGTATCTCGACACGCCATGCCGTTCCGCCGTCTGCTGATGCCCCTGTCGCCGCACACGGACGCGCAGATACTTTCGGATTGCGTCGAGCAGTTCTGGATCACGTGGTCGCTGCATAGGCCCTTGACTCCCGCACACCAGTCGGCGTTGGTGGCGTAGATTCGAGTATGTACTCAGATTCCCGACTTCGACAATGGCGCGGGCGTCTGGTCTCGGGTGTCGCCTGTTATTGAACGCGATACTCTGGCAGCATCCATCCGCCACGCCAGCGAAGACGCCGCAATGACTCTCACACGACCCGCCGACGAAGTCGCCCGCCTCGGCGACGAAATCTACGAGCGCGACATTCGTCCCCAGGTTGAGGCCAACCACCACGGCGAGTACGTCGCCATCGACGTCGACAGCGGCTGCTGGGGCCTTGCCACCGATCTGTTGGATGCGCGTATGCGGCTTGACCATCAAGTGTCCGACATTGACGCAGGGAATGTCTGGTGTGTCCGAGTTGGTTTCCGCACGTTACGCAACTTCGGCGGACGGCCATGGAGAACCGCCGGATGATTGTGGGCGCTGTCAATGACCGACTAGAAGCCGTCCTCTCGCTGAAGCTCAGCGGATACGATGGTCGATCGCACGGCGTCGCCGCAGTAATCGACACTGGCTACAGCGGATACCTGACGCTGCCTCCAGACCTCATTCAAACACTGGCATTGCCTCGGCTGGGGAGAGGCGCCGCCTCGCTTGCCGATGGGAGCGAAGTGAGCTTTGACGTGTACCAATCCGTGATCGAATGGTACGGGCAAGATCGCACTATCCAGGTTGACGAAGCAGACACCACACCGCTTGTCGGCATGGCGATGCTGGAAGGACACGATCTGCACATCAGAGTCACCGAGGGCGGTCGCGTGACCATCGAGTAGCAGTAGCCTGAACCCGCTTGACAGCTACCTACAACGAGCCGACACCTTGTCTATTGGACTCTCCGCCGCTGACGTCGCCGCCAAGTGGCAGGACAACGCCAGGCGCGTGCGGGGGAACCCTTGACGATGGTGAGGGGCATCTCCATGACTGCGGTCTATCCCCGCGCGTGCGGGGGAACCGGCGTCGACCAGGACCAACTGCAGGAGGACATCGGTCTATCCCCACGCGTGCGGGGGAACCAAAATTCTTGTAGCTCGCGTAGTCCGCGGGAAGGGTCTATCCCCGCGCGTGCGGGGGAACCCAAGCGGCGGCGTAGTGGGGTCGCTTGGCCTTGGGTCTATCCCCGCGCGTGCGGGGGAACCACCTGGTTGTCGGCATCGACGACTACAACACCGGGTCTATCCCCGCGCGTGCGGGGGAACCGAGCTCCGAAGCCGCCATGAGATACGGGACGGCGGTCTATCCCCGCGCGTGCGGGGGAACCGGCGCCGGCGCAGCGCCGGCGTTTGCCAGTTGGGGTCTATCCCCGCGCGTGCGGGGGAACCTGAGGCTCCAGCGGTGATCGTTCACGGTCATAGGGTCTATCCCCGCGCGTGCGGGGGAACCGGAAGCAGGCCGAACGACCAGTACGTCGACGAGGATCTATCCCCGCGCGTGCGGGGGAACCGCCTACGGACTCGGCCGTCTCTCGACCGCCCTGGGTCTATCCCCGCGCGTGCGGGGGAACCGGCTACTGGAAGCACCTGGACAGATACATCCTGGGTCTATCCCCGCGCGTGCGGGGGAACCCCGGGGTGGAATGAGCTCCCGGTTGGCTCGATGGGTCTATCCCCGCGCGTGCGGGGGAACCAGCACGCGAATCAGCTCCGCCTGCACTCGATGCGGTCTATCCCCGCGCGTGCGGGGGAACCCTGAGCTTGTCGAATCGCCGCGAGAGCCACGACGGTCTATCCCCGCGCGTGCGGGGGAACCACCAGGACGTGGGCGAACTGGTGCTGGAAGGGGGGTCTATCCCCGCGCGTGCGGGGGAACCATGGACGAACGAGACAGAAACCGGATCGAAGAGGGTCTATCCCCGCGCGTGCGGGGGAACCAACGATGGATAAGACCCGGTCTCGAGCAATTCGGGTCTATCCCCGCGCGTGCGGGGGAACCCCGGTCGTCAAGCGGACAAAGCGGGCGACGATAGGTCTATCCCCGCGCGTGCGGGGGAACCGGAGCGATCATGCCTCAGCAAGACACCTTCGCGGGTCTATCCCCGCGCGTGCGGGGGAACCGCTACCGCGAGATCACTCCCAGCGAGGCCATGAGGTCTATCCCCGCGCGTGCGGGGGAACCGATCTCGACCGCGCACGCCGACAGGTGCAGGCGGGTCTATCCCCGCGCGTGCGGGGGAACCTCGTCGCCGTCGCTGAACTTGTCGTACATCGTCGGTCTATCCCCGCGCGTGCGGGGGAACCCCCTGGTTAGCCATGATTCACCGCTCCGCTTTCGGTCTATCCCCGCGCGTGCGGGGGAACCAGCGCAACGGCGCTACGCATCAGCGCACGCAGCGGTCTATCCCCGCGCGTGCGGGGGAACCGGCATGGTGTGCTCCTTGGATTCGAGGAACAGCGGTCTATCCCCGCGCGTGCGGGGGAACCCCAGACAAGCGCGATGCTGATCTGAATATCAGGGGTCTATCCCCGCGCGTGCGGGGGAACCTGGCGCTCAGCCGATCCGCGCAACCTCGGATGGGGTCTATCCCCGCGCGTGCGGGGGAACCCGCCGGCGGCGATCATCTCGCCGTAGGTCATGCGGTCTATCCCCGCGCGTGCGGGGGAACCGGGACTGGCGACAGCGACCACTCGCGTAGCTGGGGTCTATCCCCGCGCGTGCGGGGGAACCCCTCGATGTCGGATTGGCTCAGACAGAAAGGACGGTCTATCCCCGCGCGTGCGGGGGAACCTTGATGATCTTCTGGATCGTCGCGAAACTGAGCGGTCTATCCCCGCGCGTGCGGGGGAACCCTACACGACCACTGGCATCCAGCGCCTTCAGGTGGTCTATTCCCGCGCGTGCGGGGGAACCGGCTTGGCGGCGGGGCGTCCTCCGTTTCCGTGGGGTCTATCCCCGCGCGTGCGGGGGAACCTTGGCGGAAGTCAGAAGCGCGTAATCGAGCAGCGGTCTATCCCCGCGCGTGCGGGGGAACCGTGATGACCGGGCAGATGTGCACGGTGCTGTAGGGTCTATCCCCGCGCGTGCGGGGGAACCAGCCCGAATGTGAGCGCGTCGACCAGTGTTGACGGTCTATCCCCGCGCGTGCGGGGGAACCGGCGGGAGCGTCGGAATCATCGTGCGCAACCGCGGTCTATCCCCGCGCGTGCGGGGGAACCCAGTCGGAGCTATCACCATGCGCACATGACCTGGGTCTATCCCCGCGCGTGCGGGGGAACCGACGTGACCGTGGCCACCGCCGCGGGCCAGCGGGGTCTATCCCCGCGCGTGCGGGGGAACCCTGGGTAAGTAGCTGGTCGAGCGCGTCGAGGAAGGTCTATCCCCGCGCGTGCGGGGGAACCAAGCCTACGCCCGCTGCGGAGCGCCGCCCGTCGGGTCTATCCCCGCGCGTGCGGGGGAACCCCACGCTCCAAACTGCTGCTAAACAACTCTGTCGGTCTATCCCCGCGCGTGCGGGGGAACCCGGTCGTCGCCGATGGCGCGGGTGCATTTGATGGGTCTATCCCCGCGCGTGCGGGGGAACCGCATCTGCCGGCAGACGTGGGGCCTCGCGGGTCGGTCTATCCCCGCGCGTGCGGGGGAACCGGCAGATGCAGCGCCTGTGGTGCCGTCGCCACCGGTCTATCCCCGCGCGTGCGGGGGAACCCGCTACGGCCGCATCGTCGACGTCCCTCGACAGGGTCTATCCCCGCGCGTGCGGGGGAACCAGGTTGGTGAGGTCGATCATGATGAGTCCTTGGGGTCTATCCCCGCGCGTGCGGGGGAACCCGGAACCATCGGTGATAGCCGCCGCCGCCTGTCGGTCTATCCCCGCGCGTGCGGGGGAACCCTCCAGCTGCTCCGGGCAGACGCCGAGCACCCCGGTCTATCCCCGCGCGTGCGGGGGAACCGATGTCGTCGGGGCGTACGCGGGATGGATGGACGGTCTATCCCCGCGCGTGCGGGGGAACCCTGGACCACCGCGCCGGTGAACAGGTCATTGAGGGTCTATCCCCGCGCGTGCGGGGGAACCAGGGTGAAATCGATCGTGGCGATGCCGGCGAAGGGTCTATCCCCGCGCGTGCGGGGGAACCAACCGCCGCCGCATCCAGACCTCCACCTCCCGGGGTCTATCCCCGCGCGTGCGGGGGAACCGCAGTCGGCGTGCATGGGCACGACGTAAGAAACGGTCTATCCCCGCGCGTGCGGGGGAACCATGCAGGTGCGGAGCGACTTCGACGGGCATGACGGTCTATCCCCGCGCGTGCGGGGGAACCTGTCCCTCAGGCAACCACCCAGCCTCATTGTGAGGTCTATCCCCGCGCGTGCGGGGGAACCGGCGTGGGGCAGGCGCTCAAGGTCTCGGCCAAAGGTCTATCCCCGCGCGTGCGGGGGAACCTTGAGCTCCGAGGTGCGGAAGCGGGTCGAGCCCGGTCTATCCCCGCGCGTGCGGGGGAACCCGCGCCGCCCAGCGCGACGAATACGCCGCCAACGGTCTATCCCCGCGCGTGCGGGGGAACCGATGGGGACCCCTGTCCTCATTGCGGGACCATGGGTCTATCCCCGCGCGTGCGGGGGAACCCCTTAAGGATCTTGCCTCAAGGGGGCGCCTGACTTCCAGCAATCAGGCTGGGTTGTGCTTTGATCTGACCAAGCTGGATTGCCTACGAACTGGCGGGCTCCGCGCTACGGTACCGCACCAGGTGGATCCCATCGGCTTCGACGATCTCCTTTGGCGGCTCACCTAAGATGCGAATCTGCTGCCCACCTGGAGCGCTTGGGTCCCTCCAGGTCATGACGATCGATCCAGTGCCGAGTTGGTAGTACCAACGGGCGACGACCCCCCAGATGCGATCACGAATCCCTTGAGTCAGGGCTGGCGAGGTGTAAACGCCGGGAGCAATCTCTAACATGACCGAGGTGAGGAATCCGCGGTAGCGCGCCTCAACATTGACAGTGACGATGACAGTCACGAGGGTTCGCCTTTCCGCTCACTGGTCATGGGGCAGGTGTGCTGTCCGGAAACAGTCCCTTGATTCGCTCGATCATTTTCGGAATCACCCGCTCGCTGCGTAACATCTCGCCTGTCGTGCGACGAGTTAGTCGCTCGATGCTCAGTCTGGGATTGTCGTCCACCGCCTTGACCGACTTGAAGGCGGCAGGCAGCAAGATTGTGTCGCGGAACAGGTCGGCGATATCGAGCACAAACGCTTCGCCGCTGTGCTCGTGGATGAAACCGAGCTGCGGAATCGCCCCGATCGCCGTGACTGCGATCGCAGCTGCCGAATTGACGGCGACCGAAGCATGATTGATTGCCTGGTTAGGCAGATCAGCCGCCAGCGGATTCGAGCGATCGTAACGGCGCCCCTGCCAGTCGATGCCGAATCGCTCGGCGACCAGTCGGTAAGTGCGCTTCATGCGTGCGCCTTCGATCCCGCGCAGGGCGGCGAGTTCACGCCTGGGCAGAACTTCACCCAAACGCAGGGCATACATTCGGCGGGCGACTTCGATCCGTTCGCCGTCAGCATCGCTCCAGGCTCGCATCTGCCGCCGGGCAACCTCGGAAGCGTCGGGACCTAACGGCGGCGCGGTGTAGCAGCGCACTCCGTCCTCCCCGACCGCGATCAGGGCGGTGCCGTGCCGGGCCATCAGGCGTAGGGCGTCATGGCTCACAGTGGAACCGGGACCGAGCAGGATCATCGAGAGTGATTGGAAGGGGATTCCGTATTCTCCGGCCTCGAGCGGACTCTGTTCGTCGACATCGGCCTTGCGCAAGAATCGCAGGGTCCCGTCGCGCACCGTCAGTGCGCCGCGGGAGAGCCACAGCAATCCGTGTCGATCGGCGTGCGGCACTCTCGCCGTTTCCAGCCCCAGTCTGCCCTTCAACACCAGTCACCTCCAAAGACATGCGAGGGCGCGGGCGGCGCAGCGATCGCGCTTGTCGCGGGACCGCCGTCGCCGCCCACAGGTCCCCCGAATCGATTCGGAATCTTCAGTTGTCAAGTACGACGAACCGCGGTTGCTCACGTCCATCAGCGCACAATCTAACCGCAGCCTGAGCGGACTGCACCTGTTCTTATCGACGCGCCGGACGCAACAGCAGCATTCCGTAGCCGTATGCGCGATGCCGACCGATCCCACGGGACAGTAGGCCTACGAACGCCTCCGAGTCGGCGACGATCAGAGATCCGCGCATGACTGCATCGGGGCCTTCAACGGGTCGGCTGTTCGGTTTGTACTGCGACCGTCGGCGCTGAAACGACACCATCCGCGAGTGCTCCGCCTCTAGCCGCGCCCCGCCACGCCGTTCGACCTCCGAAGACAGCCAGTCGATATAGACCGCCTCCCTGGTGCGCGGCATCGCGCCGGTAGGATGCCGCATTGCTTCAATCTGGAACGCATCTTGCTCACTCCCGCCGAGCCCTTCGGCGCCCCGCGAGCGTCGTACAACGGGTCGGATTCGAGTGTCGAATCCAACACGTAGCCCTGAGCGCCAGGCAAACGGCATCGGCTTGCTCCGGATCCCTTCGAGCGGGATCGCCTGAATCTGAAGCGGATCTGCGCATATGGCTTCCTGCTCTTGAAGTGCAGTAGCACCTGCTTGCCCGTAGCCGTAGAGCACAGCCAGGCCTCCGCTTCGAGGGGCGATGAGACGAAAGGGTTTCGGGGCCAAGTCACCGAAGCATTCGGTCAACATGGCGTGCATCGCCCGGTCCATGTCATCGATCCGCCGCGAACCCATCCAGCGCTGCAGCTCGTGCAACCGGATTTCGGCTCGAACCATCTGGAGCGCGTTGGTTTCCCGATCGCCGAGAGAATCAGACATCGTTAGGCGCTCACGCATCCTTGGCGGTTGGAGCTTGCGGGGAGGTGAATTGGGCACGGTCGATAATCCCCTCACAGACCATGCGACCACCGCCGTGCAGACCCGATCCGTCCCAATTGCGCTGATCGGTGAGCGCGTAGGTTCGCGTTACGAGTGCGGTGCCTGCCGGCTCGCGCTGTGGCCAGAGCACGGATACGGTCTCGCCAGCCGACTCGGGATCGAACAGCGGAATGGCCTGGAGGGCGGCGAGCGCCGTGTCAGCGTCGGAGAAGCCTGCAAACATAGCCTCTGACGGAAGACAGGGTTTGCGGCCAATGAATAGCGGTCTCGCCGGCTCCTGCAGAACGACAGCCACCTGATCAATGTCCGGCGACTCGTCAGCTGGTTCCAACCTGAAGGCGACGGTGGTCAGCATGTCTGAGAAGTAGTCGCGGTAGCGCAGGTGCGGCGATTCGTATGTGGCTGCACCTCCCGCGCGACCCTCTGGTGTTCCGCGCGTGGTCCAACCATTGTCGTTCTTGCCCAACTGCGCCGTCTGGAAGTCCTGGATCGGCGCCCCACCCGCCGGCTCGCGGTCGATACGCACAGCGAACACCAGCCGATCCTGCAAGCGTTGATGTGACGTTCGTTCAACTCGGCGCCAACCCAGTGCGTTGGCGATCAGCCCTGTGAGCATCGAGGCAGACGGAAAGCGGCGCGTGACGCCGTAGTTGTCGATGATTTCGCCGCCGAACGACATCAGCGGACTCTCGAGGCGTAGAGCGATGTGGCGCATCGGTTTAGCTCGCGTCGCCGTTGCGAACAACACACGCTGCCCAGTCGGCAAGTTCGTCCAGGTTGACCTGCTCAGCGTCGGGAGCTCTGAAGTCATCGACCAACATCCAGCGGCGCAGCTCGTGCGCGCCGTACGCGGCGTCAAGCCGGTCGAGGTGCGCGCCCAAGGCGGGGACGGCGTCAGCCAACTGGGGCGCGACCGGATTGCGGAAGGCGTTGGCGAGACTGCGCGGCTGGCGCGAACCGGCTTCGACCAGCATCAGATCGGCGTAGCTGTACGGCGCGGTTGAGCCGCGCTTGGCTCCGGGCGAGACGGTCGCAATCAGATGAACCAACCGTTCAACGACATCGGCGGCCAGTTCACGATCGGCATCGATCCAGTCGTTGGCCTCACAGCCCTCAAGATTGGACACGAGCCCAGGTAGATCAACGACTACGTAGCCGTAGAACAGCCCGGCCGTCAGTTCAGTGTCGCCGATATGTGCAGCGCCGGCGTCTTCATCGTCCGTTTGCAGGTCGTCAACGACCGAGAAATAGTCGCTCTCGCTCTCCTCCTGGTGCACCGTGAAGGCATGAGCGACATGTACGGCAGCCTCAATGTTGGCGGCTGGGTCAGACGTGACCATGCGCCCGAACAAGGCTCCCTCAATGCCGCCAGGGAGACCGGCCTGCTTGCGAAACGCGCGGAAGTTTTCGCCTTCGCCGGCTCGCACTTGGAAGAGTTGCTTTGCCGCATCGCCGGCCGCCTTGGCGTCGTCTGGATGCGCATCGAGAATCTCCGCAGCCCTGGCTCGCAGATACTCGACTTCGGGCAACCCCAAGAGCAACGGCTGACGACCGCGCTCCGTGGTGCCGCTGTCGCCGTAGACGCCGACATTAAACGCCTCTTCCACCGCCTCGATCACGTCTTCTTCTGCCCGCTCTGCGTCGCGCAGTGGGTCAATCACCTCACGTTCGACGATGTTGCGCGAGCGGATTGCCAAGCCGTCGCTGGTCGCATCGCGGATCGCAAACTCATCCTCTGCCGTTCTCCAGTGGCGCTTCAGGCACTGCGAGGAGATGCGTGTTCTGATTGCATTGCCGAACGGCATGCGCTTGGCCAGGCCGCTGTCGTCACGGTTGATCAGCGCGGCCGGATACGAGTGTAGGCTGTGCACCTGCAAGAATCGGGCGTTGGTCACGTTCGTCTCCTCGTTTGTAATCCGTTATTGGTTGGCCGTCCCGGCAGCTTGTCGTTCGGCCCGGAATTCTGCGCGGAAGTAGTCTCGGGCGATCCGCTGGCGAGCAGCTTCGGCGCCAGCTTGATCAAAGCCGTCCAGCAGGATCAATCGCACCATCTCACGCCAGTCGAACGCGACGCCACTTGCGCCGAGCATCCGGAACATCCGAGCCAGCAGGACCTGCAAGACATCTCCGCGGGCGGCCAAGAGACGATTCAGGCGCAATTCGCTGTAGAACCCGGATTCGCGGGAAGATTCGTCGTTGCCGCCAAACAGCGCCGCGCCTACGGATGTGCCCGGATCGTGGGCGCCGAGTCCTGCCCCATCGTGGGCCGCGGTCGGCGTCATCAGGGCTATCCCATGGATGATCAATGCCCACTTGCGTTCGATCGACGGAGCGCCGAGCAGTTCGTAGCGAGCCGCCAGCCGCCAGAAGGCGGCAGCCTCCCGGCCGCTGTTCGGCGACATCCGCCGCAGCGCGGCGAGGTCGCCGCGTGGAAAGTCATCGCGAGCCAGACGCCCGGCAATGCGCACTGCAATTCCACCCCAGCTGCGATCGCTCTTTGTTTGAAGATCTGACGCTTCAGGTGACATCGTCATCGTTGGTCTCCTGCAAACAGGAACGGCAGCCCGTTGTTGCCACGCAGTCGCCCCTCGAACAGCGACTCTGCCCGAGTCCGCGCCCGATAGCGGTGAATGGTGCGACAAGGAAGCGTGTCGCACGCATCTCGCAGCAATTCGCGTGCGCTGTCTACCACGCCGAGCAACCATTCTTCGTGGATCGGTTCGCGCTGCGAGCCGGGCGCTTCGAACTCGTCCTGGAGCGCGGCGAAAAAGTCCGCATCGACGATCTCGTCCAACCGTTTCAGCCACGCACGGGCGCGCTCGCGGTCTTCGGGGCTGGCGTTGTCGGCCTCCCCGTTGCTCAGGAAGGTCTGAACTGCGTGGCTGAGAATGCGTTGAATGATCGCAACTTGGTTGATGCGCTCGCGAGCGATCGCGCCGATATCCTGAGTTTCAACAGCGCTGCCCAAGGCGCGGGTCGTTGCGCGGCGCAGCGGCACGACCCGCTCGTAGTAGCCCTCAGTCTTGCCTTGACCGCGGACCATCGCCCTGGCGACGAGGCGCATTGAATCCGTCGAGCGGGACTCGGCTTCGGTCGGGCGCAGCAAGATTGGCTGGTGCCAATCAGCTTGTGTCAGGTATTCGGTCACGCGCTTGTACGTGAAGCCGCCGGAGGCGAGCGTTAGCGATTTCCCTTCCTTGACGTTGATCGGCGTCCACGGATCACCTGTCCTGCCATTCAGTTGCTTCGCCTCGATCCGCGCCGCCTTAGTCGTAGCACGTCTTGCAGAGACTGTGCCGGTGACGCTCACGAGCAAGCGAACACGACGACACACCTCAACGTAGAACGGATCGAGTTCGTTGATCCGCAAGGCCTCACTTTTCAGGCTGTTCCATGCAACCGTCCAGATAAGCGCTGTGCCCGTCTCGCTCAGGGGGTAGTCGTCGAGAATTGCTGTTCTTGCGCCCAGCAGCGCGATGATGTCACGGGCAACATGGCTTCCGATCCCGCCAATCGGCGCTAGAGACAATGCAGGGCGGCTTCCGTGCCCACCGTTCATCCGAGAAATTCCGTAGTTTCTGCCAGGATTGCCATCCATCGTCTGGAGGGTGACCAACGCGAACAGCCAGTCGTCAACGCCCGCTTCCCCAGCAACTGAACGCTTCACATCGTGATTCTTCGAAGTGACGAGCATGTCCAACTCGTCCGGCGTGCTGACGGTGCTCTTATATTCCTTGATCAGAGCAGCCGATGTCGCCGGAGGTTGCATGAACGCTGGTCGAGTGAGGTCGTCAACAACCAGTTGCCACGGCGCATCGTCCTCATACTCCGAAGTTAGCCCTCGAATCAGCGACGCCCAGTCGTCCGGTGCGTCGGGCGGCTCGCCAGCCAAGCGCGCATTGTGCATTGCGATTGCGCCCACCTGAACCAGAAACGCATGCCATGCGTGGCGCTGATGTGGACGCAGCGCCGGAAATGACGCCACTTCGTCCGCCATTAGCGCCGCGTAGACCTCGGGTAGAGACGCCCACACGCGTTCGCCGCGGACGGAATCAAATCGAATCAATGACTCAGCAAGTAGATTGAGCACTAGAGCCGTTCCGGCGAGCTGTCGGCTTGCGTGGTCTGAGCGCGGGGGTTACGAGACTGGAGTCTCTCTCCGCAAGCCAAAGCGATCGTATCTGAAAGCGCGGTTACCGACACGGAATGTGAAGCCCTCCGCGTCCGGTTCGACTGACATGGAGGCAGTTTCCCAGGAACCAGCGAGCCAACGCCTAGGGATGGAGATGCGCTCGATCGGATCTGTTCCAAACGGACTCTGCTGCGGAGAATCGAGATCAAACTCGATGCCTTCATCGCCTAAGCGTGTTCGAATCCGCTCTTCCACCGAACCAAACAGCACTTCCCGATTGTCGCGGCAGAACGCGGCGTCGCGTCGCACAACGGCACTGCGCGCGGTGAGTCCCTCGGCCAGCATTCCGCCCTCCAGCTCGTTCGCGTGCGCGCGCCAGGCCCCGCCCAACTCCGCAACGATGGCTTCCAGCGCCTCGGGGTGCGTGGCCCGCTCGACCAGTTCTCGGTTCATGCCTGGGATCACCCATTCTGGTTGTTGAAGAATGAGCCGGCGCGTCGCTTCGAGGATGCGAAGGTCCTCGTAGACGTACTGGCCGAGTCCATTGACGCCCCGCTGCAGCAGAGGAGCGAGATCTTCCGAATCGGGCAGGAGGACGACGCAAACTGGCTCACGATGTGCCCTTGGACGGTCGTCTCGCGGATGACGGTGAAGTCTGCCGATCCGTTGCAAGAGCACATCCAACGGACAGAGATCGGTGATCAGCAAATCGGCGTCAATGTCCAGCGACTGCTCCAGCGTCTGAGTCCCGACCACGATCAGGCCTCGCTCGGGCCGACGCTTGCCCAGCCGAGCCTCGACTTCCCGATCGAGGAGCGCGCGATCGCCTGTTACGAAGCGACCGTGGTGGAGCGTGACAATCCCACCGCAGTTGAAGAGCAACGTCTCTGCACGACCCAAGGCGGCACCCTCGACCGATCGTTGTGTGCGAACGGCGTAATCCACTGTGTTGCGCACGATCAGCACCTTTGCCCCGTCGCGTGCAGCGTCGAGGGCGAGCTTGGCTGCCTGCCCGAATTGCTCCATCAACGGCAGGGCATCGACCTGGACAGCCTTCTCACGCCCGTTCTCTCCGACGCTCAGCACCTGTTCAGTCGAATCCAACGGAATGCTCACGGCCGGGTATGGAGCACGAATCGCTTCTTCCAGCGGCAGATCACTCGCGTCGACAGCAGCTCCGGCCGTCAGCCACCTTCGCCTCGCTGTCGAACCCAGCGTGGCCGACATCAGCACTGCATATCCGCCCGCGCCGAGGTGAGCCTCTAGCAACGAGCGCAAGATGGCGCCCATGTAGGTATCGGAAGCATGCACCTCGTCCATGATCAGCAGATTGCGGGCCAGACACGCGGCGCGCATGTGCGAGTGCTTGACTTTGAGCGCCGCCAGCATTGCCTGATCCACGGTTCCGACTGCGATCTGCGCGGCCAGATATCTCTTGGACCCCTGTGCTGCCCATCTTCGCCCGTTCATCGCGTCGTCCAGATGTTTGTCCCACCAGACCTCGTAGGGTTGCAGCGTCTGTCCCCTTTCACCGCTTCCGGGCGCATAACCCGGGACGGCCAGAACCACTTCTGGGCGATGCTCATCAGGAAATGCCGCATCGACGAAACGACGCACACGCTGATACAACTGGGTTGCCGCAGAGCGGGTGGGCAGAGCGAAATACAGGCCATCCACCAGATCGGCTTCATACATGCGGATGAACCGCCAGAGCGCCGCCTCCGTCTTCCCCGAGCCAGTCTCGGACTCAATCACGATTAACCGCTCATCCAATGCCGTCTCGATCGCCGCTTGCCGCTGAATTGCATTGGCTGACGCGTCGGCAATGCCGAATAACCCGGCGAATCCGGGCAGAGTGTCTCGCTCACGAATGGCGCGGCGTTGTCCCGAGATGTCCAATCCGATCGCTGAGATCGCTGCTTGCGCCTGCGCTTGGGCGCTTTCGAAATACCCGTCCGCCGGTCGGTCAATGAGCGGGAACCAGCGTTCGTTCGAGCCGATCCAATCAGCCAGCGTGCACAGGCCGAGAAACATGTGCTGGAAGACAGGCGCTTGCGGCAATGGGGGCGCGTTCGAATCCCAAGCGGCCGGAAACCAGTCCTTCAGCAGGAGTCCAATGCGGCGAACGTATTGCTCTGGATCGAGCTGTTCGTAGACGTGCCAGATATCTGGATTGGGTTGGCGGCCGCCGTCAAGCTGCAAGGGCAGTCCGTGATGCGAAAGCGCGGCGATCAGCAAATCGCTAACGACTTCACCGCCGCTTGCGTCCCACTGCTCCAGTTCTTGCCATCCCAGGGCGTCGAAGAACCAGGATGCCGACTCTGGGCGCGCGCCTGTCAACACGGGCACCAGGTCGAGCGTGTGCCCGGCTCGCCGCGGCCGCCGTTGGGGTAGATCTGCCTGCCGCCAGACCTGTGTTTGGAAACCGACGTTTACTTTCCCGATGTCGTGCAACGCCGCGAACACGCACAGCCTCGAAATCGTGGAACCGTCCAATCCTTCTTGCCCCGCCGTGCGCGCCAAGCGTCGGCGAATTGTGGGCTGGCGTAGTAGAGCCTCCAGGCAAGCGCCCACGTCGGCGAGATGGTGTTCGAGCAGGTGAATTCGCTCCGGCCCCTGAGCGCGGTGAGGCAGCGCCTTTGCCCAGAACTGATCCAGATAACGAGGCCGCTCAGCGGCTGTGAACTCATCGTTCGACACGGCAGTCGCTCCTCCACGCCGCTACGACTCGGCGAAACTAGAGTATTGCTCCCGGCCCCGCGCGTCTGGCCGTGATCACCATTGAGGACAACATGGAGCAGGCGAGCTTCAGCGCGATCGATGTCGAGACGGCTAACGCCGATCCCGCGAGCATCTGCCAGATTGGCATCGTGCATGTCCGCAACGGCGAGATTCGTGAGGAGTGGCAGACCCTGCTGAACCCGGAGACACGATTCCGTACCACCAACATTGCCATTCACGGGATCAGCGAAGAAACAGTCCGCTACAGCCCGCTGCTACCCGAAGTCTATGAAGGGCTCTCCAGTCAGATTGAGGGTGCCACCCTCGTTAGCCACACGTCATTCGACCGGATCGCACTCGAAGGCGCGATGCGCAAGTATCATCTTCCTCGAGTCAAGGCTGAATGGCTCGATAGCGCAGTGATTGCACGCCGGACTTGGCCGCAACAGCGGGATAGAGGCGGCTGGTCGCTTGCCGCACTTGCTGCGATGCTAGAGATCGAGTTTCGGCATCATGTGGCGGTTGAAGACGCTCGGGTAGCGGCGGAAATCGTTCTCCGCGCATGCGAATCCCGAGGCGTGAGTATGGAATACTGGCTCCGCTAACCCGTCATGTGACGTTCCGCAATATCGGCTGACGACCGCGATAGCCTGTGAATATCCCAGTTGGCGCAGGTCTGCGCATGTTCGGTGCTGGCCAGGCACGAGCGCGGCGCAGAGTTCCGGTACCCCCGGGAAGCGGCCTGCACCGCTACTTGAGCACTCCCAGAATCCGGCAGGTCGAGTCGACCAAGCGCCTCGTGTGATGTCGGACGGCTGCTGCTGGAGTTGAGCATGGCGGTCAGCGACTCCTTCGACGTGCGCGAAGAGTAAACTGGCTTCAGAGGGCAGAGCCATACAAAAGATGGTCCAGTAGTCAGGTGACGGTGCAGCCGGGCGGCAGGGTTAAGTTGGTCTGTCCGGAGTTAGAGGCGGGCCAGCCAGTCGACGTGGTCGTGCTCCACGAGCCTGCCTTACCGCACCGTTCGGCCTGGCAAATCATCAACGCCGGCCCGCGCGAGCGGCTCTTCAAGACCGCCCAGGAAGTTGACGACTACCTCGCCGAAGAACGCGCCTCGTGGGATCGCTGACGCTGCCTGACAGAGGGAGCATCTATCTGGACAGCTCAGTCGTGATCTACAGCGTCGCGCAGATCGAACCGTATCTGACGCTGCTGGCCCCGGTCTGGCGACAAGCTGAAGCGGGCAGTTTCACCCTTGTCTGCAGCGAGCTCGTATTGGCAGAGGCGTTAGTCCAGCCGATTCGAAGAAATCGCCCCAGGACGGAAGCGGCGTTCCGCAACGTCTTCCCTACTCCCGAGGTGCGCCAGATGCCCGCGACACGACAGCTCTGGGAGGACTGCGCCCAACTGCGCGCGGGCACAGGCACCTCGCGCAGCCCGCGCGAGTTGGCCGAGCGCCGGACCGACCGCTGATGCACCGCATTTGGTTCGGGCTAGCCGCCGTGCTGGTTGTCGTGATGATTGTGGTTGCGGTGACCGAGGGACTGGGCCGCGACACCGATGTGTCCTTTGAGACCATCCTGGAACGCGGCGAAGCGTGCGTCGATTACGGCGGCCGTGAGCTTACAGTGAAGGTGGGCGAGACGTTTGAGGTCTGGTGCGACAATCCCCCCTACCAGCGCCGGAGCGGGATGTACGAAGGCATCCGGCCATCGGACTTCGGTGACGGCGATTACTTGATCGGGCGCATCGTCGATTAGCTTGCCCTCACAGGAAGTTCCCATGACACATCGCCCACGCCTGATACTGGTAGCACTGATTGCGGCCGTCGCCCTGGTCGAGGTGACCGACTAACTCTTGATGATGACGACTGCGCCCAACTGCGCGCGGGCACAGGTCTGAGGATCTCCGACGCGTTGCACGCCGTCACCGCCCTGCAGACTGAGTGCGCTCTCTTCATTACCAACGACGCCGATTTCCGCCGTGTCGAGGATTTGCCCACGGTCGTCTTGAACGACCTCGTCGAGGAGGAGAGCCAAGCCTGAACCGCCCGATTGCCTGATTTCCAGCGATCTCTCGTATCAGTCTCTCTTCCTCATCGCTCTCGCGGTACCGGCGCACGATCCTTCCCAAGTCCTCCACAAGACGACTGGCCCACCTGTGGATTGCCGGATGGGCGTCTCTGTTCCATTCGAGAGCGGCTTCAAGTCGCGGTTGTTCAATGTCTAGCAATCCCCCGTAGGAGAATCGCACTCCCTGTTCCAGATCATGAATTGACACTAACTCCTCGGAGCCGCGGCGCCCTTCGACCAGCCAACAAGCTATCGGTGTCAACTTGGTATCCACGTTCGTCCGCTTCGCGATCACCTCGATCCGAACCTCAGGGCGCGCGGCCTCCTGTTCGACCCGTTGCTCTAGATTGACGACGCCTATCTTCTCGATGATGGTCTGCTCAGCCGCGCAGCTCGTCACAATCCATGCACCGATTGAGATTCCTTCAGCCGCTTCTGCGAACACCGCCCGCAAACAACTTGATCAGGGAAGAAGCGAGGGTCTGGAATGTCTCGGACGAAGATCCCTGCGCAGAGGTGCTCCTGTTCGAATGTCAGGGCTTCGACGCTCGTCGTTGCGAGCCGCCTCGGGTCACGCGCTACCAGCGGTCTTGCGCAATCGGTGTCCCGTATGACTCAAGACGGCCAATGCGGCTGAGCTCGGTCATGGCGTTCGCCGCGGCGCTTCTCACGCCCGTGCACCACCTAGCCGCTCCCTGAGAACGCGATTCCCGGTTGCCAGTCGTACACATCCCTCCAGCCAGGACCGAGGGGACCGTGCTGCGCGAGGAGGCGTTGATCTGAAACGAACAACGGCAACTCCACATCAGCACGTTCCATCTGCTCACGGGCGACGCGCCGGAAGTGGTCCGCCGCCAGTACATCTTCGAACACGACCAGCACCAGCGGGATCTCTCCGTGATCTTCGACCGGCCGCCTCGCGGCGTAGTAGCGCAGGTAGGGCGCAATCCGTTTCGCCATGGTCGAGGGCCGGATCGCGCGCCGCTCCCACTCGAGGAAGAACGGCTGGTCTTCGCCATTGCGGTGCAGCACACCGAACGCGTCGGGCTGGATCGAGCGCAAGCGCTCCTCGAAGCGAAAGTAGCGAGACGCGCGCTGCGGCTGATCGAGCTGAGTCACTCGGCATCTTTGCGCACGGGCTTGCTCGGCCAGGGCGGCGAGGAAGGCGTGCACGGCCTCGGTGTGAGTGAGGTTGCGCAGCAGTTGACGGGTGCGGCGGCCGCGCAGGTTGCGCCAGTGGAGCGGCCGCTCAGGATCGAGCAGGGTGGAGCTCCAGCGCTTGCGCGCAGCGCCGACCGAGGCGCGATCACGGCGAGCGAGCAGGGCCAGACCGCGGTCGCTCAAGACAAGTCGGCGTTGGCCTTCGATCCGGTGAGCCTTGAGCAGGTCTTGACGCTCCAGGCCGGCCATGAGCTGGGAGACGCGGCGCCGGGCGACGCCGAGCAGCGAGGCCAGGTGATCCGCCCTGATCCATGACCAGTCGCCGACCAGGTCGAGCGTGCGTTTCTCGGTCGGCTTGAGCCGATCAGCTAACAACCAGTCTGTCGCTGGTCCGTGTCGTCCCACATCCAGCGATCGAGGCAAGATCACCCTCCTGGGAGCCGGTTCAACCGCCCACCACCCCTGGGGACGGACGTAGCCGAGAACCTCATCGAGGCTGAGCCCGACTGCCGCGGTCGGCCCACGCCAGACTTCCGAATCGCTGTTCGCCCAGGCGGCGTCGCGCTCCAGGGCGAAGAAACAGATGAACGGCGACCGCCTGAGCATTCGCCGGGCGTGCCGCAGCCGCACCTCATCCGGCGCAAGCACGAGCGCGCCCGAGTACGAAGGCCCCTCGCGCAGCCGGCGCAAGCGAATCGCGAACGCGGTGCGGTCGGCCGTGCGGCCCCAGCGGACGACGGCCAGGGTGCGTCCGTCGGGGAGCCCAATAGCCGCATCGGCCGGCTGCGAGCGGTACCAGCGCAGCCGCAGCGGACGCTCCAGATCGGCCAGGGCAGAGGCGAGCCGGTAGATCACCGCGACCGAGTCCAGCCGCCCCAGCAGCAATCGCCGCCACCGTTGTGAGACCGGATGCTCGGCCAGGATCTGCTCACGGCTCCGTCCGCTGTTCAGCGCCAGCCGCTCGATCCCGTCGGCTGTCAGCAGGAACCGGCGGGTCGGGCTGATCAACTCTGAGGCGTGAGCGAGGCCCTCCACTAACCCGTCCCGCTGAAGACCGGCTAGGCGCTGGTAGACGGCGCGCTCTGACCAGCGCGAAAGCCGGGCCAGTTCGATCCGGTCGGCGAGCGGCAGTTCGGCCACCAGCCTGATCAGGTCGCGCTCAATCTCCCTCACCCGGCCCTCTCCCGGCTCTGTCGTCTGCCTCTGGCCTCCCATCGGCGGTGCCAGACGATAGGTTCATCCTATGCGACCGCACGTGCTACATTCACTACATTGTCCGCCTGTCCGGACAGGGATTGCAGCGCTTTGGAGATCGCACCCGTGAACAGGAATCAGGAGTAATGGGACATGGGACAGGAGGGGCGGACAGCCAGTGTTTTACCGGGTGAGGAGCGGACAATGGATGCACAGGTAACAGAGGATTCCGCGCCGGCTGGCTGCACGGAGATTGCAGTGTCCGGGGACTGTCCGGACAGTGACCGGACAGGCGGGGAGGACGTGGTGGGGGGCGATAGCGGGACAGAGGGTGGGGCGGAAGCGGGGCGCTCGGGTGGGGAGGGGCACCTGCGGGGCTTCCTACAGGACCTCCTGGAGCGCGAGGGCCGGGGCCGGACGGCGGAGCGGCTGGGAGTAAGCCAGCGGACCCTGCGGCGGGCCCTGGCCGCCCCCCAGTTGAGCCCGTTCATGGTCGAGGCCTTGCAGCGCGAACTGCAGGTGGATGCGGAGAAGCGGGCCGAGCCGGAGGAAGAGCAGCCCGTGAGTCTCAGCGAGCAGCTGCAACAGTTGGAGCGCCGGTTGGCTGAACTGGAGCACATCGCGGGTGATCAGCTGGAGGAGCTCTGGGCGGCGGGCGAGGACCTGCACCAGATCCGCGCGGCGTACGCACCCCACCCGGAACGCGGGGCGGTTGGACACGGGCTGCGCGCATTTGACAGCCTGCTGACAGTCGAGCCCCTGCCCGACGACGCGGAGGTGTACGGCGAGGCGCTGCCGGTCGTGGCCGAGTGGCGGCGGGCGTTGCGCGCATTGGGGGCGCCGCCCCATACCCTGGCCTGGCTCGATTCGACCGAGCGACTGCTACGACTGGAGATCCAGCTGATCGACGACCGCCGGTTGACCCTGCCACCGGCCGATGTCCCCTGGGATGATGTGCGCCGGGAGAGCGAGCTGCTGCTGCGACAAGACCGACTGCGCAGACTGCGGATAGAGCGCCTGTGGACCGCGCCCCTGCATTGGTTGCTTCGGTTCCTGACCCTGGGGCGCTGGGGACGGGGCGTGAGCCTGGAACAACAGCTCCAGGGCGAGTTCGAGGCGCGGCGGGACGAGCTGCTCTCGGCGGGTGCGGGGCGTCGGGCCGGCCGAATCGGGAACGGCCGCGGGCCACGTGGGGATTGACCCGGCAGTTGCCGGGTCCGGGGCCGCCAATCGCACCCTGGCGCACGACATGGTGAGCGTCCACCCAGCGGCGGCCAACAGACCCCATGTCTCCCAACACGAGCATCGAGCGATCAACGTTTGCTTTCGTCAGATGCGCCTCAGGTCAAGCAGCGTGAGCGGTCGCGTTGTCGCGGCGTTCGGGCTCGATCAAGGCAGCGGTCGGTGAGTTATGTGTGGCCGGCGTTATCGCTTGATCCGCCCTGGGTCGCCCGCTCAGAGTGCATCCTGGACGCGGGGCCCAGCGCTGCCGGCTCACGCTCAACGCCTGAGCGGGCGTTTGCCTCAGCGTCCCCAGCCTCCCAGAGACGATGGGGCGTGGTCTCGCTCGCAACCAAGGGTGCCTGGTCCTGAGGGACAGCGAGCAGGACCTGTTCTGGGTCGTCCTCCCACCCTGGCGTAGCGAAGCCGCAATCACCTCCCGGTTACTGCGTTCGCGATCCGCATCTTGACCGTCTGCGGCAACCGACTGTTCGCCGGTGAACGATTGCAGACTCTGACCGCGCGGTACGCGTTGATCACCGGGGCGGTTGACAGCATCAGCGGCGGGCCCCAGAGTGCAGACTGATGGGGTGCGACGACACTCGGCAGCGCGACTTCGACCACCTCCCCTTGAGCATCGAAGCGTATCGCAGCAGGCGCGGAGGGATGGGCGTCATGACGAAACTCTACGCCTGGATTGTTGGCGATTCAGACCTGGCCCGCGTTAACCTCACGATCGTCGGCAGCCTCGCGCTGCTGGTCTGCGTCGGCCTGATCGGCGCGTCCATCTAGCCGGGCCACCGGCTGGCAGGCGACCGCTCCCGCTCGACAGCCCGGGATCCGTGCGAACAGGCGAAGCCGGATCAGCGATAGCGCGGCCTGCCGCTCTCGCTCTATACGGACCGCCACGGCGTCTTCCAGGCGCCGCCCGCACGGGAGGGGCAGCGTCCCCCGACCCAGTTCGCGAGGGCGATGACGGAACTGGGGATCAGCCAGGTCTTCGCCCGCTCACCGCAGGCCAAGGGGCGCGTGGAACGGCTCGCAGGCTCCTTCCAGGACCGGCTGGCGACCGAGTTGCGCCACGCCGCCGCCGCGACGATCGCCGAGGCCCAGGCCGTGCTGGAACGCTTCTTACCCCGCTTCAATGCCCGCTTCAGGGTCGAGGCGGCGCACGCGGAGCCGGCTTACCGCGCGCTCGCACCGGCGCTCGACCTGGCGCTCGACCTGGGCGCGATCCTCGCCTTCCGCCAGCCGCGCACGGTCGCTCGGAGCCTGCCCCCGGCTTGACCGGGGGACAACACCGTCAAGTATCGCTGGCGGACAGTCCAGCTCTTGCCCGGCCCCGAGCGGACCAGCTATGCCGGCGCGCGGGTCCAAGTAGCCGAGCGAGCCGACGGCGCCCTCTCGGTCCGTCACCACAGCGAACAGATCGCCACCCGCCTGGCCCCGCCGCTGGCCAGCACCCTGCGCACGGTCCAGGCCGAACTCGCCAGCCATCCCGACCACGAACGCATCGTCTCCGGCCGCGCCTCCGGCGGCGCGTTGCCCAGCCAGTTGAGCGGCCAGGCCGCCGATCAGCGGAACAACGGCGCGGCGCCCCAAGCGGCCGCGAATGGACGTGCGCTGCCGCCGCCCACCCCTCGCCAGCTCGCCCGCCGGAAGGCGATCCAGCGAGCGCGGCGGCAAAGGCTCTCGGTCCAGGCGACCGCTCGCCTGCTCGGGATCTCGTGCGTCACCGTGAGTAACTGCGTCCACGCCAACGGCGTGCCTGGACGCAGAACGAGCGCTGCTGCATCCTGACAGGAGCGGCCCGACACTGATAAAGTCGCAGCTCGTCAACAATCAACTGGCAGAGTTTTGAGCGATCAATCCAGCATCCCATGTTTCCCTCTGATCGCCCACAACTCCACTCGAATGTCCTGTTGGGCGTTGGCATCGCTCTTGTGGCCTTCGGCTACCTTGCTTCGTTCAGCATGATTGGCCTGACATCTGTTGCCTTGGTGCCTGTCCCGGTCACTGGGGCAGCGATACTCGTGCGTTCACGCTGGCGCGTGGGATCTGCGTTGTTCGTGTGGGGTTGTTGGTTCTTCGGCCTCTACGACATTGCGCTCACATGATTGGCGAATCATTCGGACGTGCGCGACACCCGGACGGATAGCGAACCTGGCGCCTGTTCCAGTGAGAGTGCGGCGTCAAACACCGTCCCGATCACCCATCCGACCGCGCCGCCTGACCACTCTGGCATCGACACATCAAGACCCATGTTCGTGCGAACAAGCTGAGGCCAGGGCCAATCGGTGTCGGCTGCATACTCTGCCGCAGCGGTGACTAGTGAACCGAACTGGAATGAACCGGTGTTCCTTTGGTGGATGGCGGCAACAACGTCCGCCTCCTTGCCCGCATCCCATTGATCGGCCGCCACGGTCACCAATGCGCGCGGGCGCTCACTCGCAGTTCCGATGTTGAACCAGTTGAGTACGGATACCAGGCGGTGCAAGTAGGAGCGCTGCCTGGGTTCGATGTGAATCGCCGTCACTTGAGCCGCTGCGACCTCAGCCTCTCCGAACCATCGGAGTGAGTCATCCAGGCACTGAATCAGTGGCGGGATTGCCAACACGGGGTCAGTGGGCGGGACGGTTGGGCGGTTCGGGAAGGGTGCGGGTTCCCCAACCCGCTGGCCACTCAAACGAGGGGACTCCAGTTCGCTCTGGTCAACAATGTCGGCACCCCAACCGACATCGAGTCCTACCTGAGCGAACCCGATGCGGGGTCCGTCGTCCTCATCGGTCAACTCCGCTTCGTTCATGCCCCAGAGCAAAGGTATTCCCCTAAGTGAGGCGGACGAGTGGATCGTGGACCAACCCATCAGTTGCGATCGTGCCAAGAAGACGCTGTATAAGTCCTCGTCGAGGACATCAACTGCTCTGTCCTTGTGAATGGACAGGCGACCAAACGCCTCGACGAAGATTGTGGTCATGGCACCTTAGTCCCAGTCGTAAGTACGACAATAGAGTTCATTCTGCTGGATCTTCACGTCGGATGGATCTCTCTGACCGACCAGATCCACGTCGATGATGCTCCTGTAGGCGATCTTAGAGGCCCATACCTTACAGGACGCCCGGGCAGTCGCCCGCCTGCTCGATCCCCCACCAGGCGCCCGCAGAGGCCGGGCGGCGCTGCGGCCTGGACAGAACATGATCCACACGTTGGCGTCCCGCCCCGGGCGGCTGCTCGTCGCGCAGGCTCCGGAGGCACGCTTATGCTGGCTCCATCTGGCAGACGACCCGAGGCCCATCGCTGAGCCCTGCGCAAGGCATGTCCGTCATCACCGAAAGGACTCCGCACATGGCAGATCTGTTCGACGATCAGCTGCGCGCCGAACTCGACGGCATCCAGACGCAGCTGGAGCGGCTCGCCACCAAGCGCCGGCTGATCGAGGAGTTGCTGCGCCTCGAGTCCGGTTCTGCTGCTACGCCCGCAACCACGAAACCGCAGGCCAAGCGCCCGGCTCGGCGTCAGGCGCAAGCCCCGAAGCGATCCCGCCTGCCGCGCGGGCTGATCAGCGCGAAGATCCGCGAGTTCCTGGGCCAGCAGCGCGAGCCGGCGCACGCGACCAAGATCCTGGCCTACCTGGAACAACACGACGCGGCGCCGCGCTCGGACAAGCCGATGGCGACCCTGCAGTCCAACCTGCAGCGGCTCAAGGAAACGGGCGAGCTGGAAAACACGGGACGCAACCACTGGCGGCTGCGCCCACCTGAGACTGAGGCGGCCGTACCGGCCCCGACCGTGCCGAGTGATGCCCCACCGGTGATCACCTCGACCACGTCGTTCGGCTCGCGCCCGAGCATCGGCATCTGATCAGGTTCCCAGCGGAGGATGCGCCCGCTTGAGGCGACCGCAGGAGGTCTACAGCAGTCACCCACGCGGCGCGCTGGCCGCAACGGCCGTGCGTGGTTGCGCCGCGCACGAGGCGCTCCCGGAACCGCTCATCGGTCCGTCGGGAGCGCCAGAGCGAGAGTGCGACCGGACGAGCGGATCATGGTCGCCGCTGGCGAGGTCCGCGCCGCACCTCCGCAGGTTAGCCAAGGCGAAAGCGGTCCGCTGGCCGCTATCCGTCGTCCGGTTCGGCGAGCCGGGCGAGCAGCCAGAGCTTGCAGCTCTCGCACCAGAACAGGCAGCGTTCGGCCGGGGCTCCGCTGTCGGTCCCGACCACCCGCTGCAGCAAGACGAGGTGGCCGGCGTGTCCCCAGGCCTGCAGATCGCCTGTCATCCCCTGATCGACGTGCACGAGCGCGTTCCGCTGGACCGGCATCTTCGCTGCCGGCCTCTGCCAGGAATCGGTCTCTCGATCGTTCACACCCATCTGCACCGCTTTCCGGCAACAAGATAACCCCTGGCCAAGATCCAACTCGCACCGGCAATGGGGCGACCGATCCTTCAGCGATCCGCTCGGTCCGACTGACGTAGGCGCCTCTCCACGCTGCACATTGCTCCCGTCCAGGTGGCCCACGAGCTTCACGCTCGTTCCCTACCGGACCCTCCCCCTCACCCAGTACCACCAGCTGAGAGCCGCCGCGTCTCTCATGCCAGAACGGCAGCCCAGGGCACCAGACTCGCCGAGCTTTTCGCGCTTGATCCAGTCCTCGTCATCGATCACCCATACCAGCTCATCGCCCGAGTGCGGGACCTGAGCCTGGACTGACCGCCAGACCAGGATCGCGATCGTTGCGGCCACAAGCAAACCCGCCGCGGCGATCCAATTCCACCGCTTCCGGTTGCCCATCTCGCTCTCTTCAATGCGCCTCCTCATGCACTTCGGTTCTCGCTCGATGCACTGGAGTGTGTTTGCAGAGGTGCTGCGGAGTAGCGGCTCAGGGGCGGCGACGCCGGCCTCGCCCCCGCTGAGCCATGGCCGAGATCGGCTGCGATGTGATGTCACGGGCGTGTACAGGAATCGAGGATCGATTGCACTGTGCAATCTGGCCTCGGCGACCAGCAAAAGCAGGGGCGAAGCGGGTTGAGTGCAGTGCAATCGACAAATGATCTGTGTCCACTGCTGGTTCATGGTTGATTGCACTCGATTGCACTCCGATTGCACTCGACTTCAATGGGTGACGCACCACGCGAGGAGGCTGAGCGAGTGACGGCAGGCGGACAGGCGGACCACGGGAGCAAGCAGTACCCAGGACGACGGGCGAGGGCGGGGCGGCGGGGCTCCCCCTACAGGACCTCGCCCAGACGCATGGCGGGTTGCGGACGGCGGAACTGCCTGATGACGACGTGAACAGCACGGACGACTTGCAAGACGACGATGGCGGCGACAAGGGGCCGACGACGAGTTGGCGCTGCTTTGACAGCTCGGGGAACTCAGGCAGGAGGACGCCTGCGCGAGGAGTTCGCACAGGCGGTCGGTCGGCACGAGGAGCGTCTGGCCCGGCTGGAGTAGGCCAGGGCAGGCCAAGACCAGGCTGCTTCGACCACGCCCCAACCCACCCCGCCACACCCCAGCTTCCATCCGCAGGTGGTCACGACGGAACCGGGGGTGGACGAGGAGCGGGTCTACCGGAGGCCATGCCGCTGGTTGCCGGGTGGCGGGAGGTCCGGGTCGATTGCTCAGCGGGCGACCGGTCGCGAGAGCAGCGCCAGCTGGGAAACGTGACAGGTCTCGCACCAGAACGACCAGCGCAGCACGCGCGGGTCGCCGTAGAACGGGACCACGCGCACCAATGCAACCTCGTGACCCGCATGTCCCCAGGCGGCCAGTTCGTTGTTCGCCCGCTCCGCGACCAGGGTGAGGTCGCTGGGCGCGTAGCTGTTCTGGGGTTCGACCAGCGCGAGCGCGAGCTGAACCTGCTGCGGGGTGATCAAAACGACTGCCTCCGCTCGGCAGCGTATCGAGATGAGGCGGTCGAGAGTTGCGGCTGGCTACATCGTCGATACATCGTCGATACATCGTTGGTACATCGCAGCAAGCGATCAGAGCACGGCCTCCTTCATACCGTTGCGTACGTCGTTTCGGGGGCGTACTACTGAGGGTGGTTTCCGGCTTTTGCCAGTTCTTCTCGCCCAGAAAACTGGTGGGTTCGTCTCCAACCCGGGTCCGGCCAGAGGATTGAGCCTCGCTCTCCCGATGGTCCGGCTCACCGAGAGACAAGCGCCCCCGCTGCGCGAACTGGTCAAGGGATTGAGCCTGGCTCTCCTGAGACTCGCTCGAAGTGCGGGACCGGTCTCCGGGTCGTCCCGACGACTCGTTGACCGCAGAGTGGACGACTGACCGGACTGCCTCCACATGATGTGGCGATGCGCAGTCCGGTCGCTTCGTGTCCAAACTGCCGCTGAGCACCTGCCGATCCGAGCGCAATTGCACTCGATTGCACCCGGATCGCAGTGCTCCTCGTAGATCGCCAGGGACTATTGACCAATTCGCCACAGTCTTGACCAGCTCACTCGTGCAGCTCGGCAAGCCCCTCCATCGTGCGCTCTCACTAAGTCGCTGCACTGCCAGCGGGTTTTCCGGAAGTTACCCGGGCTGCTGGGATCCAGTCTGGCGACATCGGTGTCGCCTTTTGAGCATTAGTACGGCTGGAGCAACTGCTGCCTCGTCTCATGCGCTTGCAATCGCATCGGGCTGAGCGTACTAATGAAGATGGTCTTCAGGCTTTGCCAGCATTTCCATGCCTTGAAACGCTGGAGGGTTTGTCCCCGACCCGTGTCTGGCCCGTGGGATCAGAGGTTTGCTCTCCCCAGTGCCGGACGCAGTGTGGGAATAGCGCGCATCCGCTGCGTGCAGTGGTCACGGGATACGAGGTTTGCTCTCCCCTGACTGCTCGGAATGCGGGTCACGCCTGAGCGATGCGCAATCAGCGCTTCGGCTTGGGAGGACACCAGCACCAGCGCCGGTATCGCGCTTGTTGCTCGTCATTCACCTCCGTGATCGGACTGCGTGGAGCGCAGCCCGGTCTACTCACGTCCGCGCCCGTCGTCCACAGCGGTCTTCCGGCCTGCTCATGACCACCGATCGGGCTCCAGCGTCCTAGATCGCACTCCTACTCCGCGTGTCCGGCATCCCCGTATCGAGTACGGACCGGCCGACCACGCCCGGAGAGCGTTCTCGATCATCCACCCATTCAGACCATCAACCGCGACGAACCGCGCCCGGCCTACCCCGTACTCGATACGCCGGGCCAGGTCGGATCACCATCCACAAGGTCCCGCCCAAGCACATGGCTCAACTGAAAGGAGCTCAAGATGAGGGACACGAACGAGACGAACGGAACAAGAACGAGAGGCCGCTACGTCGGTCCCACGGCCGCGCGGATCGCCGAACTGATCGCGCCCCGGCAGCGGGTGCGCTTTGAGCGCGGCTGGTTCTGGACGGCGGCTGTCTGCCACGAATCGGAACAGGACCTGCTGGCCTTCCGCCAGCGGCCCGACGGCGACGGGATCGATGTCCGTTGCAAATCGGCCGGCTGCTCGCGTGAGCGGATCATCCGCCGGCTGGAGACGCTCGGCGGCGAGTCGATCTGGTCGGCGTACCGCGCTGAGGGCGCAACGGCCTCAGCTTCCCGGGATTCCGCGACCGAGGCCATGCTGACGTCGAACGACGCACGCGGGCGCTCCTGGCCGGTCGTCCTGGCGCCCTTCGCCATCCTCCTGCTGGCCGCGCCGCTGATCCTGGGATACGAGCTGCAGGTCGTGGCGCTGAACGCATGCGGCCTCGGCTGGGCCGGCTGGCTGGCGCGGCGGGTCTGGACCGGCCGCCTGGCCTCGGTCGCGCGTGCGGGGCGCCGCCGCTGACCGTTCAAGCCCAGCAACGCACCACTCAAGGGCCGCCTTCCGGGGCGGCCCTTCTTCGTTAAGCCGCAGTCGCACGTCGACAGGAAAGGAGACCACATGACTGCAAACACCACCACCGCGAACGCTCCCCGGCCCACGCTGGAGGAACTGGTCGACCGATTGATTGACGCCGTCTTCGGCCTGGATGAACCGGCGCAACCGGTGACATCCCCGGCCCGGGCGATTCACGAGGCGCGACGCCTCAGGCACACCGGTGAGCACGATGCAGCGCTCGGCGTCTTCGCCGCGCTCGACTTGAGCGGCTCGACCGACGGCGAGCGCCGCTGGGCCTACGCCGAGTTCCTCGACCTGGCCCGGCGAACGTTCAGCGAGGAGCAAACACAGGTCTACAGACCTGGCACGGGGCGAGCCGCTGTCCTCGCACCTCGAGACGAAGGGACGCTCGAAGTCCGAGCTGTGCTGGGCATGCGTTGGCGACCAGGCAAGATCGTTTCGCAGCGCAGCCTCAGGGGGCTCAAGCCGCTAGCCAGGGACGGTGCCTCTTGACGTTGACCAGCACTGTCGACATTCCCGCGCTCAAGGCGCGCCACCCCCTGGGCGACGTGGTCGAGGCGGCCGGCGTCAAGCTGCGCGGACGCGGACGGGTCCGCCAGGGAGTCTGCCCGTTCCACGAAGAGACGCAAGGCAGCTTCACGGTCTACGCCGACACCCAGCGCTTCTACTGCTTCGGCTGCGGCCTGGGCGGCGACATGCTCGACTTCGTCCAGCGCACGGACGGGGTCGACCTGCCCGAGGCGATTCGCCGCCTGGAGCGCGCGCCGCCTCTGGGGCCCCAGGCTGCTGCTCCGGCGACCGCCCAGCCCGCCAGTTCAGCACACCGCCAAGAACCGCCCCCAACAGTCAGGGATCCGGCGCTCTTGACCGCGGCGATGCGCTGCTACCAGCGCCAGTTACAGCTCAGCCAGGCCGCCCAGGCGTACCTCGCCGGACGCGGCATCGTCCCGCAGGCCGCGCAGCAGCTGGGGCTGGGCTACGCCAGCGGGCATGGGCTGCGCGATTGGCTCAGGCAGGCCGGCTTCGACGACCGGCGGATCCTCTCCAGCGGACTCGTTCGGCAGCAGCGGGAGCGCTTCGGCGGCATGGTCGTCGTCCCCGAGCTGATTGGGGGGCGCGTGCGCTGGCTCGCCGGTCGGTCGATCTGGCCCGAGGTCAGCCCCAGGTTCCAGGCCCTGCCCGGCCCCAAGCCGGTGCTCGGACTCTCGCGGTTGGACCAACAGGCTCCCTGGATCGTCGTCGCCGAGGGGCTGTTCGACTGGCTCCTACTGACGGCCTGGGGCCTGCCCGCCTGCGCCGCGCTCGGCGCCCAGGGGATGGACAAGCTGGCTTCCTCCCTACAGGGACGACCTCGCGTCTTCCTCGCCTTCGACGCCGATGAGGCCGGATGCGCAGCGGCAAACGAGCTAGCCGGACTGCTCGGCGCTCACCGCGCCGCGATCGTGAACCTGCCTCAGGGCGTCTCCGACGTGGGCGAACTGGGCGCTCGCCCGGACGGCCGCGCCGTCTTCCTCGACCAGCTCAGGCGAGCGGCGCTGGCCGCTCGCTAGCGACGCCGCTCCCAGCGGGACATTTCCTGCTGCCACCCAACACCCCCGTCAAACAACGAAACGGAGGGCCCGCCTCTGGCCTCTAACCGACCGTGCCTGCGGCGCGGCGCACGGTTGCCGTCACCGGCAACCGCACCCAACAACCACGAACACCACTGAGTAAGGAGCAGGAAATGAGCAGCAGGAACGGCAATGGAACCGCGACGGCGGTTCGCAGGAATGGCAACGGAAACAGCCTGCCCCCGGCCCGAACGGGGGGCAACGGAGCGCGCCCGCACTCCGCCCCGCAGACGGTCTCCGCGCCGACGGCGCCGGAGGCCCTGCACTGGGACGCGCTGGCACCGCGTGTGACCGAAGCCCTGGCGCAACCGCTCGACCCCCAGCTGGTCTCGCGGCGCAAGGGCCGCGGCGGGCGCAAGTTCGACTACATCGAGGGCCACACGGCGATCGACCAGGCCAACCGGATCTTCGGCTTCGGCGGCTGGGGCTACGAGCTGGTCGGCGATGTGACCTTGCGCGAGATCGAGTCCACCGACTCGCGCAGCGGCGAAATCACGCGCTCGGCCGCCTACTCGGCGACTGTCACGGTCAGCGTGCCGGGCGCGCCCTCGCGCACCGACGTCGGCTTCCAGGCGGTCACGGACGAGTCGGCCGAGGGCCACGAAACGGCGTTCAAGGGCGCCGTCACCGACGCGCTCAAGCGCGCCCTGCGCAGCTTCGGCGACCGCTTCGGCAACGGCCTCTATGGCGATCCGCCGACGAGCAGCCGCAGCAGCCGACCTCCTGGACCGGCCCCAGAGTCGCGGCGGCAGCCGCAACCTGAACGCCGCAGCGAGCCGCAACCGCGACGCCGGGTCGTTCAGCCGACGCCCGAATCAGCCGGGGTCGACAAGCGCGACGCAGCGAACTTGCGCACCCAGCTGATCGAGTTGAGCGCGCAGCAGGGCTTCTCTGAGGAGCAGGTCCGCGCCGCCGTCGAGGCCAAGACCGGACGCGCATTGGACGAACTCGGCCCAGACGAGCTCAACCCGCTGATCGCCTCCGCCGCCGAGAAGCTCGAACAGCGGCTGCGGTCCGAACAAGGCTGAGCCAGGCGAGCCAGCCAACCAACTGGAGCGCGGCCGCCACTCAGGTGCGCGCCTGCCCCGGGCACCGACCCGGGGGCCGCGCTCTTCCTCCATACCGGTATCCCGAAAGGAACCAATCATGACCCTCAGCCATCCAACTCAGACCGGCAGCCGTTCGGCCACCTACGACCGACCGGCGGCGCGGTTCACCGACGACGAGCAGCTCGAAGTCCGCGCCTCGGCCCTGGGCCAATGCCGCCGCGCGCTCTGGTACGCGGCCACCGAACAGGACGTGACCAACCCAATGTCGGACGAGACCAAGACCGTGCTCGAGGCCGGCCAGGCGCTCGAAGCGGTCGTTGTGCGCGCCATGCAGCGGCGCTTCTGGACGGTCACCCCGGCCGACCCCGACGCGCCGCTGCAAGTCGAAGTCGAGGCGGGACCGGGTCTGACCGTGACCGGGCATCCCGACGCCACCGGCGCGATCGAGCTGTTCGGCGACGAGTCGGTGATCGAGGTCAAGACGCGCGGACCCGAAGCGTTCAAGCGCTGGCAGACCCTGGGCGCCGAACGCAGCCATCCCGACTCAGTCGCCCAGGCGGCCTGCTACTCGCTCGGTCTCTACGGCGAGTGCCGCGACGTGGTCATCGCCACGCTCGACACCGGCGCGCGCAGCTGGGACTACGAGGTGATCCCGGCCGAGCGGGTGGAGCGAGCCTGGGACCGCGCCTGCGAGCGGCTCGCCCCGCTCGCCGAGCACTACGAGTTGCACGGCCCGAATCCGGAGGCGCTGCCAGAACGAGACTTCACCGCATCGGACTGGCAGTGCCAACGCTGCCCCTACCTCAACGTCTGCCAACCCGGCGAGGCGGCAGAGGCGGTCGATGAGGCCGACGCCGAACCGACCGAGCCGGTCTCGGACGAGGTCGCCCACGACGCGTTGCTCAAGTACGAGCAAATCCAGCAGCAGCTGAAGTCGCTCGACGCCGACAAGCGCGGAGCGCTCAAGACCCTCCAGCACTGGCTCCAACAGAAAGGAGAAGCCAAAGCCAGGCTGGAGGGCTCGGCCAAGACCCGCACGGTGGGCATGGTCACGAGCCGCCGCTACGCGGTCGACCACAAGCGGCTCAATGCGCTGCTCGAACCAGAACAGCGCGCCGAGATTGTGACCGAGCAAACCTCGGAGTACCTCAGAGTCAGCTAGACGACCTCACTCTCAAGAGGTCACAACCGAGGGCCGGTCTCCAACCATCGGAGGCCGGCCCGGCTTCGTTTCACCCAAACAGGCGCGGAAAGCCCGCGCCGACACATCGCGCTTTGAAAGGAACACGACGAATGTCACGCACGATCAACCGAATCGAACTGTTGGGCCGGGTCGGGACCGACCCCGAACTGCGCCGGACCAAGCAGGGAACCGCCGTCTGCCGCCTGCGCCTGGCGACCGACCGCCGCAACGGGAACGGTGACGCCCAGACCGACTGGCACAACCTCGTGGTCTGGGGCAAGACCGCCGAAGCGGTCGCCGAGTACGTCCGCAAGGGCGACCGGATCTACGTCTCCGGCCGGCTCGGCTACGACAGCTGGGAGGACCAGGACGGCCAGCGCCGTCGGACGACCGAGGTTCACGCGAACGAAGTCGTCTTCCTCGACGCCGCGGGCAGCCGACACTCGGACCACGGAACGGAGGATGCACCCTTCTAACGGACCCCAAACCACTAAGTCACGACGCCCGCCAGACGGGTGCTCAACAGGGTCGCCTTCCTCTGAACGGAAGGCGGCCTTGCTCGTATCTCCAGACGGTGCGGCCTGACTGCACCAACAAACGCTCTTTGAAAGGAGCACGACGAATGTCACGCACGATCAACCGAATCGAACTGCTGGGCCGGGTCGGGACCGACCCCGAGCTGCGCCAGACCAAGCAGGGAACCGCCGTCTGCCGCCTCAGGCTGGCGACCGACCGCCGCAACGGGTCGGGCGACGCCCAGACCAACTGGCACAACCTCGTGGTCTGGGGCAAGACCGCCGAGGCCGTCGCCGAGTACGTCCGCAAGGGCGACCGGATCTACGTCTCGGGCCGGCTCGGCTACGACAGCTGGGAGGACCAGGACGGCCAGCGCCGCCAGACGACCGAGGTTCACGCGAACGAGGTCGTCTTCCTCGACTCTCGCAACAGCAGTAGCCAGCCCCCGACCCGAGCGGGGGGCAACGGCCGCCGCAACAACCATGACGGGGACCAGCCCTTCTAGTCCCTCATCACGCCATTTGACGCCTCTCCAGAGGCGCATCCCGGGGCCGCTCTCCGCATTGGTGGGAGAGCGGCCCCGCTTCGTGCTCACCACCAGAAAGGAACTAGACGTGACCACTCTGACCGAATCCATTCCCGCAACCGACGAGAGGCAGGCGCTGCTCGACGCCCTGCGCCAGAACCTCAACCTCCTGGGCGAACTCGCGATCCGCTACGAGGTCGAGACCAAGCCCGAGCGACCCCTCGACATGCCCACCATCTACCGGCCCGAGACCGTCGTCGACCTGCTCTCGGACGAGATGTCCCGGCTGGCCCAGGAACAGGTCCGCGTACTGCTCCTGGACCGCAAGAACCGCGTCGTCGGCCAACGCACGATCTACCAGGGCAACGGCTATGCCGCGCTGGTGCGCCCGGCCGAGGTCTTCCGCCCGGCGGTGATCGAGGCCGTGCCGCACATCGTCGTGGTTCACAACCACCCCTCCGGCGACCCGGAACCGAGCCGCGAGGACATCCAGCTCACCAAAGACCTGGTTGAGGTCGGGAACCTGCTCGGGATCGAGCTGCTCGACCACGTCGTGATTGGCTCCGACGGCTGGGTCTCGCTCAAAGGCCAGGGCCTGATCGACTGACTCCCAACCCCGCTTCGGATTCATTGGAAAGGACGAGCGATGCTCGACACCCCAACCACGCCTCCTTCGGGAGACGACCACGCAACCCAGCTCTACACGATTACGGCGGGCGGCTTCTCCGCCACCTGCGACGCGTTCGCCTCCGACCCTGAGCAGAACCAGCTCTGGTTCGTCTCGATGGTTGGCGCTCAGACCTCGCTTAAGGCGATCTGGGCGGCGCTGCTCAACTCGCCGCCCAGCCCGGCCTTCCTGATCCAGGGCGCCGTGGACGACCTGCATGAGGGCGGCTACGAGCGCTGCCAGATTCCCGAGCACAGCATCGGCACCTGGAAGACGAAGATCGCGCGGTTGCCGCAAGCCGGCGCCTGGCACGCGATGGTCTACACGCAGATGGCGGAACTCTCGTTTGAGCGCGACGCCTTCCTGCTGCTGACCCCGGACGCTTCGGAGGCGCCGGCGCTGCATCTGCGCTTCCTCAACCAGCGCACCGAGTTGCCGATCCACCACAGCTGGGCCGACTGGCTCTGGCAGCAGGGGCTGGAGCACGAAGCGATTCGGCCGCTCAAGTCGGTCGGCCTCAAGGCCTGGTCCTGCTACCACGACCCGCAGCAACTCGAGACCGAGCTCTCGGCGGCCGTCAGGTACGGCGCGCTCAAGCTGCCGCGCGAATGGAACGGAGGATCGGTATGAGCCACCGCTATGTGACCGTCACGGTCGAGACCCGAGCGGGCGAGGACGACATCGCCGGCGAAGAGATCACCGCGATCTACAACTTCGACCTCGAAACGGACGCCGAGCAGATCGAGGAGGGCGTCCACGAGGACATCCACGACCACCTGCTCAACCTGCTTGAGCAGTACCGAGAGGAGCACCCATGACGGAACCCTCGGACGACCAGATCATCGTCAGCGTCCGCCTGGGCGCCGACGAGACGGCCCGCTGGTGGCTCCAACCCCCGGAGTCCGGCTGGCAGATCGCGCAGATTGCCGCAGACCTCGAAGACCACCTGATCGGCCTCGTTGAGGCCGACAACCGAAAGGAAGACAACGCATGAGACTCGCCGGACAACTGAAGGGCGGCTACTACCCGACGCCGCCGCGCGTAGTCGACTACATCCGCTCGCTGCTGATGGCGCCGATTCGCTACGGCCGCAACCGAGACGACATCGTCCGCTTGCTGGACCCCTGCTGCGGTCCGGGCGACGCCCTGTCGCAGTTGGCGGGTTCGATGAACCGCCACGTCCCGATCGAGACCTACGGGGTGGAGCTGCACACCGAGCGCGCGCAGGAGGCGGCCGAGCGGCTCGACCACGCGCTCTCCAGCGACCTGTTCCGCTGCTCGATCGCCAACCGCGCGTTCAACCTGCTCTGGCTCAACCCGCCCTACGACCACGACCGGGAAGACAAGCGGGTCGAGCACGCGTTCCTGACCCATTGTTCGCGCTACCTGGAGCCGGACGGGGTGCTGGTCTACATCATCCCGCGCTCGCAGGTCGCGACCTCGGCGCGGTTCCTGACCACCAACTACCGACGCGTCCGGGTCTGGGCCTTCCCCGAGCCCGAGCGCGAACAGTTCGACCAGGTGGTCGTGATCGGCGTGCGTAAGCCGCAGCCGCGGCCGGACGCGCGGGCGATGGCCGACCTGCTCGCGGGCGTGGACGAGCTGGAACCGCTGCGGCACGACCTGCGGCCCGAGTACGACGTCGGCATGTCGGCGCCGGGTCCGGTGATGTTCACCACCCGGGTGATCGACTTCTCGAAAGCGGTCGCCGAAGCTCGCAAGCGCGGGCTCTGGACCCAGGACGAGATCACGGACGCCTTCTGGCCGCCCACGGACCGCTCGACGCGCCCCTTGATGCCATTGCGCAAGGGGCACCTGGCCATGCTGGTCGCGGCCGGGTTCCTCGACAACCTCGAACTGGAGACGCCTGAGTCCCGCGTGCTCGTCAAGGGACGCACGACTAAGGAGATGGTCCTGGTCGAGGAAGGCGAGACGCACGATGTCTACCGCGAGCAGCTGCAGACCAGCGTGGTCACGCTCGACCTCGACACCGGCCGGATCGAACGGATCGAGGCGTAGCGGGACCGAACGAACCCAACCTCACGACCCCTGCGCAGCCGGGCGCGACGCGCACCAGCACCTACACCGCCCACACGAGACAAGGAGACCCACCATGCCCCGACTCAGAGTCCACTACGCCTGCGACCGCTGCGGGCGCCAGTCATCGGCCGAGTACTTCGACTACCGCTACCACGAGACCGAGGTCGTCCGGGCGCCCTGCGGCGGCTGCGGCTACATGACCCAGCACACGCCCCAGGGCGCGGAACGGATCGAGGACGACGACCGCTAACTGAACGAGCTTCCCACGAACCAAGCGAGCGAGCGAGGGATAACGGCCCTCGCTCGCTCTAGTCAGACAGGGAGTGACTGACATGACCCAGACTACCCAGTGCGGCACCTGCCGCGAAAACTACCAGGTCGGCGACCAGAGCCTCACCCCCCACACTGGCGCGCTGCCCCTCAACCAGTGTTCGACCTGCGCCCGGCGCGAGGCCCGCGGCGTCCGCGAACGCGAGTACCCGATCTTCGACTGGCGGCCAGACGACCGGGTCGAGCTGGTCGACTGGCAGCCCAGTGACCTGGTCTGGCTGGCCTCAGGTGCCTGAGCACACAACATCGCTACCGGACTTCAACGCCTACGTCACGATCGGCCAGGTGATCACCGCGCTGTTCGAGCTCGAATGGATCGACCTGGACGACTTCGCCGACCGCGACTCCGCCCGCCTCTTGGCCGAGCGGCTTGACGCCGTCGCACCCGAGCGGCAGCTGACGCTTGCACTCACGGCCTAAACCAACACAACCGGCTCGACCCGCCGTCTGCGCGGGTCGCGCTAGAACGGAACCCGACCATGAACCTCTGGATCAACGATCGCGGCTGCCACATCTATCTCGACAAGACCGTGCCGATCGACGAGCACGGCAACGAGACCGGTCAGGGCGCCTTCTCCTGGTGGTGCACCTGCAACCGCAGCCAGGACGACTACGAGAGCCTGCCCGAGTGCGTCCAGGACGCGCGGGCCCACATCGAGGAGTAACCGTGAACCTCTCAGAGTTCATCGACACCTACCGCGAGGCGATCACCAAGCGGATCGTCCACAGCTACCCACCCCGCTACCGTCCGGCCGCGGACGACCGCCCGATGCCCCGACTCAAGCGCCGGCCGATGGGCGCCCAGGAGACCGTGATCCGCGGCGCCGCGCAGAGCCTGTCCGAGCAGCGCGGCACGACCGTCGTCGGCGAGATGGGCGTGGGCAAGACGTTCATCGCCATCGCCGCCGCGCAGCTGGCCGGCTTCCGGCGCGTGCTCGTACTCTGCCCGCCCCACCTGGTCGGCAAGTGGAAACGCGAGATCGAGGACACGATCCCGCTGGTCCGCACCGGGATCGCCGACTCGATCACCGACCTGGAGCAGTTGCGCCGCCAGGAAGGCTCCGGCCCCCAGTACGTGGTCATGTCGCACTCGCGAGCCAAGCTCGGTCACCGATTTCGTCCCGCCTACTGGACCCGCCGGCTCAAGGATGAGGACGGTAACCCCGTCCGCGACGAAGAGACCGGCGAGTTCATCATGACCCCGGCTTGCCCCGACTGCACCGCGCAGATCGTGGACGCGGAAGGCGTCCCCGTCCCGCACAAGCAGCTGGACAAGAAGCGTCACCAGTGTCCCAAGTGCGGGACGCCCCTGTGGACGGCGGAGGCGCGGCCGGCGCAGACCGTAACGACCGACTACAACGCCGGTCTGATGGCGCGCCGCAGGCCCGGACAAGGTCCGCGCAAGTACCCCCTGGCCGACTACGTCAAGCAGCACATGCGCGGCTACTTCGACCTCTTGATCGTGGACGAGGTGCATGAGCACAAGGGTCGCGGCTCCGCGCAGGGCGTCTCGGCCGGCATCCTGGCCGACGCCTGCGGCAAGTCGCTGGCGCTCTCGGGAACGCTCATGGGCGGCTACGCCTCGACGCTCTTCCACCTGCTCTACCGGTTCTCGCCGGAGATCCGCTCCGAGTTCGGACGCTCCGACGAGCACAAGTGGGTCGAGCGCTACGGCTTCCTCGAGCAGCGCGTGCGCCACGACCGCGACGATGACCCGACCGAGGACGGCTCCATCTCGCGGCGGCGGAACTACCGCAAGCAGGTCAAGGAGCGGCCGGGCATGGCGCCGGCGGCGCTGTTCCACATCATCGGCCACTCGCTCTTCCTCAGGCTGGCCGATGTCGCTTCGGGCCTGCCCGCCTACGAGGAGCAGATCCAGGTCGCGAGCATGGACACGGAGGAGGGCCTGCACGGAGTCTCCCAGGCCTCCGCCTACCGGATCCTCGCCACCGACCTCAAGCGGGCCCTGCTGCAGGCGATCGAACGCGGCTCGGCGCGGCTGCTCTCGACCTACCTGCAGGCGCTGCTGGCCTATCCCGAGGGCTGCACCAGGGGCGAGTCGGTGTTCGATCCCGACACGGGCGACCTGATCGTCCAACTGCCGCCGCTCGACGCCGAGCGCGTCTACCCCAAGGAGCAGCAGCTGATCGACCTGGTCGCGCAGGAGCGCCTGGCCGGACGGCGGGTGCTGGTCTATGCCACCCATACCGGCACGCGCGACATCACCGGCCGCCTGGAGTCGCTGCTCACGCGGCACGGGTTCAAGACGGCGGTGATGAAAGCCGACCGGGTGGAGCCGAAGCAGCGAGAGGCCTGGGTCGCCAAGCGGGTCAAGGAAGGGATCGATGTCCTCATCTGCCACCCCAGGCTGGTCCAGACCGGGCTCGACCTGATCGCCTTTGCGACGATCTGCTGGTACGAGACCGACTACTCGGTCTACACCATGCGCCAGGCCTCGCGCCGCAGCTGGCGAATTGGCCAGACCCAACCGGTCAAGGTCGTGTTCATGGCCTACCGCAACACGCTGCAGGCCGACGCGCTCAAACTGGTCGCGCAGAAGCTGCAGAGTTCGCTCGCGGTCGAGGGCGACCTGCCCGAGGACGGGCTGGCCGCCTACGGCGACACCGGTGACGACCTGATGATGGCGCTGGCGCGCAAGCTGATCTCGGGCGAGACCGACTCCGAGCCGGTCGAGGACATCTTCCGCGAAGCGCAGCAGGTCGCCGCAGACGCCGAAGCGCTGCTGGTCGATGATGGATGGGAGCGGCTGGAGCCACATCAGGACGAGGCCGAGCTCGCGTCGCGCGCTCCTGCCGAGTGCTCAGTGGCCATCGAACTCGTTCCCTGCGGCGGGCATCACGGGTTACCGGAGACGCAGCAGGAGTTGTTCAGCTGGGCCGAGTTCCTGGCCGACGAGCCGGAGCAGCCGAAACCTCGCGGTCGCAACCTGCGACCCTCGGGTCCCTCGCTGTTCGATTGGGCGCTGGAACGGGAGCAGGAAGCCGGACTGGTCGCCGCCGGAGGCTGAAGCCGGACATCAAGGGGGAGGCCGCCGCGTATGCGGCGGCCTCCCCTGACGCGCCCATGTGGGTTGTTTTCTCCTGTCCGGTCCCACGCCTGAAGCGGCTGTGTCTCCCGGTACGTCACAGGGAAATCCGTTCTTTGCCGTCGACCGATTCAGGTCGGGTTTCCCATCGTGAGTGCCCGCGATCGATCAGTTTTTCCGCCGTGGCAAGGCCGAAGCCTCGCGACACACTGGTGATGAGCGTGACCTGTTTCTCCAGTACCATGGTTGCGCCTCCGCCGTAGATATTGCCCGTCTTCCCAGATGGTGTTACTGAGTTGCAGGTTGGGGCCTAGCAAGAGTTTGCTTGGACTGGCTGACGGAGCCCTGGACGTTTGAATTCATGCAGCGCGCGCTGCTCGCAGGCATCGTGGTGTCGGTGGCTGCGGGTATGGTTGGTGTGTTTGTCGTCTTACGCGGCCTGGCATTCCTGGGCGACGCAGTCGCTCATACGCAGCTCGCGGGTGCGGCGGTGGCGTTGGTGTTGGGCGGCGGCGCTGTTTTAATCACACTCGGCGCCGGGATTGCGGCGGTACTAACCGCTCTGGGAGTGGCGCTGCTGACGATTCGGGGTCGACTCAGAGAAGACACTGCAATCGGGATCATGTTTGCCGGGTTCTTCGCTCTTGGCGTCCTCCTGATCTCCCGGCAGCGGACATTTTCCGTCGATCTCGGTTCGCTGCTAGTCGGTCACATTCTCGGAGCATCGTGGACAGACCTGATCGTAATGTCGATCCTCACGGCCGTCGTGTTGGTGGCCGTGTTCTCGTTCCTTCCGGAACTACGATTCATCGCCTACGACCCGGAAGTGGCAGCCGTCTCTGGTGTGCCGGTGACCTTGATGCAAGTCGGACTGCTGGTCATAATTGCCCTGGCGACAGTGGTCGCGTTCCGACTGGTTGGCGTGATCCTGGCAATGGCGATGCTGGTTACTCCGGCTGCAGCCGCCTTGCTAATCTCAAACCGATTGACGAACATGATGCTGTTTGCCGCATTAGTCGGTATCGTCTCGACCGTTGTGGGCCTGTATGCGTCCTTCAACCTCGATCTCGCAGCCGGGCCGTCAATCGTGCTGACCGCGGTGCTTTCACTGGGAGTGATCTTCTTCCTCAGCCCAAGAGGGCTGCGCAGCGCGATACGCTCCGATGTATTCGGTATGGCCGATTCGCCAGATGATGTCCCGCTCAAAGCACTTGCTGCCTGGCAGCGAATTCCAGTTGCCTGCTGGCGAGCATGCCGCCGCGTCGGGGCGTTGCTCATTTTCTGGCGGTCGAGTTGAGCGTCCTTTGCATCGGCGCTCTGAATATGTGCTGCCGTTACCAACGCAGATAGTCCATTGCCTCGTGGATTTCGCCCGGGGTGCGGTGTTGTTCTTGCTTGACGAACTTCTCCAGGTCGGGGTACCAACGCTTGGCCAGCTCCTTGACGGTCGAGACATCGACGATTCGGTAGCTGAGCCAGTCGACCAACTGGGGCATCTCCAGATAGAGGAAGCGTTTGTCCTGATGGACGGAGTTGCCGCAGAGCGGTGCGTTGCCTTTCTCGGTCCACTGCTGTACGAACTCGACGATCTCCGCCTGAGCCTGTTCGATCGACACCTCGGACGTTTTGACTCGCTTGATCAGGCCGGAACCGTGATGAGTGCGCCGATTCCAGGCATTCATCACGTTGAGCTCTTCTTTGGTACGTTGAACCGCGAAGTCGGGGCCGTCGGCGATGATGTTGAGGTCACCGTCGGTGATCAAGACGGCGACCTCGATGATCACATCCCGGCCCGGATCGAGCCCCTTCATTTCGAGGTCGATCCAGACCATGTTGTGCTTGGACTGCGTCGGCTGACAGGCTGAGAGGCGATCTGACATCGCGTCTCAGCCTAACGGCCTATCGAGTCAGCTATTGTTCCGCGATGGCCTTCGCGTTGCCGACGAGGATGCCGATGTAGGTCGGGTTGTCATCGGTCGGCTGCGACCAGATGATCCGCCGCTCAACGCGGGTCTCGTCCGCAATCGTGTCAAGGATGGCGGAGTCGAATTGCGGCTCGTGAAACACGGTTTGCACGCCTTCGTGCTCGATCAACTCGATCAGTTCGGTGATCGCTTCGGCGCTGGCCCCCTGCTCCGGTCCCTCGACTACGAATCCGGCGACGACCAACTCGTAGCGGCGCGCGAAGTAACCGAAGGCGTCGTGAAAGGTGAAGAGCAGTCGTTGGTTGGCAGGTAGATCAGCAAGCAGCGAGCGGACCTCCTCGTCGGCTTCGGCGATCTCAGCGAGATATTGGTCGCGGCGGTCGGCGATCTCCTCGGCGTCGTCGGGACTCAGATCAATCAGGCGAGCAGCGATGGCCGTGACGGACGCCTGAGCGATATCGGCGTCGAACCAGAAGTGCGGATCTTCGCCGGCGTGGTCGTGTCCGTGTTCGTCCTCCTGCGCCTGTTGCTCCTCTTGCTGTTGCTCGTGGTGCTCCTCGTCGGAACCGAGCAGGCCTTCAAACGGGTGCAACTCATGCCCCATCGCTTCGACCGCATCGGCGAGTTCAAGGATGTCTTCCGCGTTCTCTTCGATTGCATCCTCATAGGACGCTTCCAGCCCGGCACCGTTGATCACAACGAGGTCAGCCTCGGAAACGGCGCGGATATCGTCCACGCTCAGTTCGAGCGTGTGCGCATCGGCGCCGGCCGGCACCAGCGAACGGACATCCACCAGATCGCCGCCGACCTGGCGCGCCCAATCTGCGATCACTTGCGTCGACACAACCACCTGGATCGGCGCCTCGTCGGCATCGTCGTTGCCGCAGGCGAGCGAGCTGAAGGCGGCAAGAGCTACAGACACGAGGAGGACGCCGCCAAGCGCCAACAAACGAATACGGGACATGGAGGAGAACTTCGACCGTCTAGGCGGCTGAAAGCCGCATGGGCGGATGGCCTGAATGGCAGGACCCATCCGGTGCTCTGCGAAATATCATACAATGCGCAAAGATCGTTCGATACCGACCCCGGACATGGGGTCCTAGAAGCCGGAATCAAAGCGAAAGCGGGGTAACCGTGAGCAGACGCGACGCCACGCCCCGAGAGACATCGCACGATCACGACTCGCACGACGACCACGATGATCACGCCGGTCACGACCACGATGACCATGCCAGCCACGACCACCACGACCATGATGATCATTCAGGGCATGATCATGATGATCATGCCGGCCACGACCACGACGATCACTCAGGTCATGACCACCACGACCATGCGCACGACCTGAGAGATCAGAGCCGGCGCACGCTGGTCATCTCGCTCGGCATCATCATCTTCTTCATGGTCGTTGAGATCATCGGCGGCATCCTGTCCGGCTCGCTGGCGCTGCTAGCCGACGCCGGACACATGGCGACGGATGCGGGCGCCATCGCTCTCGCGCTCCTGGCCATGTGGATCGCCGACCGTCCCTCCTCGGTCGACCGCACCTTCGGATTCGCCCGAACCGAGATCCTGGCCGCCTTCGTCAATATCCTCACGCTCTGGTTGATCTCAGGCTGGGTGATCTGGGAAGCAGTGCACCGGATCGGCGGCAACCCGGAGGTCGAAGGCGTGTTGATGACCGTGGTCGGCGTTGTCGGCCTGCTCGTGAACATCTTCGTCGCCTACATCCTGCACGGCTCTTCGGAGCACAGCCTGAATGTCCAGGGAGCCTTCCTGCATGTCCTTGGCGACTTGCTCGGATCGGTTGCCGTGATCGTTTCAGGCATCTTCGTGCTGGCATTCGGCTGGGACCTGGCCGACCCGATCGTGAGCATCCTGATCGGCATCTTCATCTTGGCGCTCTCCTACCGGCCCGCCAAGCAAATCTTCCACATCCTGATCGAAGGGGTGCCGTCGCACATCGATCTCTACGCGCTCTGTCATGACATCGAATCGCTTGACGGAGTGACGCTTGTGCATGATGTCCACGCCTGGACGATCACCTCCGGCTACGACTCAATCTCGGCGCACATCCTGATCGACGATGAGCATCCGGACCGTCAGGGCCTGCTGGACCAGGCGAAGGAAATCGCACGGGATCAGTATCGCCTGAGCCACATCACTTTCCAGGTCGAGACCTCAGTGCAGGGCTGCACGGAAGACCATCACGTGGGACATCTCGAGGCGACCACGCGGGCAGGAGCGGACTGAGGCTTGGCCCAACCATTGCGTACAGATCGCCAACAGCGGCGATAGATAGGAGCACCCATGACGACAGAGACCCACACGCACCAGTACGAGCACAGTGCGCATCACGCGCACAGCACCAGCGAAGTGGCGGAACACGACCACTGCCAGACCGAGCACGAGTGCAGCTGTGACCACTCCGAGCACTGCTGCTGCTGCGAGGACTCGAACTGCGCCAGCGGCGACTGCGACTGCCACGGCGCCGACTAGTTGCGAGTCTCACCAGAACGCCCATCTCCCCTTGTGGGGAGATGGGCGTTCTTATCGTCCTGTCCGCAAGGTCTTGAGGACCGCCTGGCCATGATCGGCGGCCTTGGCGCGTTTCCAGTTTTTCGTCAACACCCAGTTCGTTCCGATGGTGAAGGTAGCGCGGGTCATGCCTATGCTCTCGTGGTCGTAAGACTAGGACGGTTATGGTGGTTTGCAGAAGACGAAGACGATTCATGACGACCGCAGGCCCTGCGACCCCTCTGGTATTCGATGACCTGATCGCGACGATGATCGCTGGCGCGCAAGCTGGTCTCGGGCGAAACCGACTCGGAGCCGGTCGAGGAAATCTTCCTCGAAGCCCAGCAGGTCGCCGCCGAGGCCGACGCGCTGCTCGTCGATGACGGCTGGCAGCGGCCGGCCGCGGAAGCGGAGACGCTGGTCTCGGCGCTGCCGAGCGACGGGGAAGTTGCGCCAGTGGTCGAACTGGTCCCTTGCGCGAACCATCAAGGCCAGGGGGAGCGGCAACAATCCCTGTTCAGCTGGGCCGAGTTCCTGGCCAACCACCCGGAGCAAGCGAAGCCTCGCGGACGCAACCCGCAACTCTCAGGACCGTCGCTATTCGACTGGGCCCTGGAGCGCGAGCAGCAGGCCGGACTCGCCGCCGCTGGGGGCTGAAGAGTTACGCACGCGGAGGAGGTCATCGCCCTGACGACGACGGCCTCCTCCAACTGCGTCTGTGCGGCCTTTCTTGCGTTTAAGCGGAGGCCAGCCGGGTCCGCCCCTCGCATTGCTCCCTCGATCAGCTCTGTCCGGCAAAGTAGGCCCGTCGCACCTTGAGCACCTCAAGGGCCGGAGGAGCTAGGAGAAGCCGCCGGTGGATTCGGGCGTGTGCCTGACGTGGCTGGCGCGCTGTGGCGGCATCAGCGACACTCCTTTGAAATGGGAATACAGTAGGGACCAGGTGGTGGCTCAGGAGGGAACGGACTCGCCTCTCGGGCGAGCTGTGGACGAATTGCTAAGTGCCTCAGGTACCAAAGGGGTGTTCGAGCAATGATTCGGCGAGGTCGTGGCGAAAGAAGCGATCGAGCGCACGGGAAAGTGCCCGATTCCGACCTGCTGCCTACTTGGCGGCTTCTCCAAGCTTCGTCCTTTCATCCTTGCCTCCTACGGTCTCAGGTTGCGCCCACTTCCTTTCAAACAGGCCCTCTGAACCTGGGGCAATGAACCCTGGGCACGGCTTACACAGCCTTCTTAGCAACGACCCGCAAACGGTGCCATCTACCCTCCGCTCAGGCCCACCTACGACCACATCGATCGCGGCAAGGACGTCTCAGTCGCCGAATCGGTCGGCCTGGCAAGACCAATCGCACGATCGCGCTCGGGATCGAGGCCGTCCAGCGCCCCCGCGCGTCGCCTTCGTCCGGGCAGCCTATATCGCCCGCGAACTGGGAGACGAATACACGCTCACCCGCCTGCAACAGCGCTACCTGCGCGTCGCGTTGCTGATCGTCGACCAACTCGGCTTCGTGCCTTTCGAGCGGGCCGGAGACGAACTGCCCTCCAACCTGTTCGCCGACTGCTCCGAGCGGCGGTCCGCGATCGTCATCACAAACCTTGCGTTCTCCGAATGGGTCCAGGTCTTCGGCGACGAGAAGCGCACCACCACGCTGTTCGACCGCCTTGGCCACCACGCCCACATCCTCACCACCTGCGATCAGTCCTATCGGACTTGTGGTCGGACAACATCCTGTGCAGAGGCGAAGCCAACCACAACCCGACCACTTCCAGCAACCCAAGTGGATCACCTCTTCACCGATGTGGTGGATCACTTTCCGAGCGATGATGACTGTCGACGGTGAACGACTCAGATATCGCTTGACAGGCGCAGGGATCGCCTGTTGCCCCGCCACTTCACCAGCAATGCATCAGTGGATCTCGACCGAAGCTGCCCCACCTCAGTGACATCCTCAGAGATCGAGCGAGAAAGACAACTCGAAAGTTCTTGATTTCGTGCAGCTTGGTGGCGTGGCCTGGCCGCCATTCAGTCTCAGGTACTGTAGCCCTCCACGACGACGACGTTGGACTTCACGGCCCGATGGCGAAGTTCATCGAGCGCGGTGTATTCGTCCGAATCGAGGAATGCGTTCGCCGCCTCTAAGCTCTCGAACTCCATGATCACCAGACGTTTAGGCGTCCAGTCGCCCTCGGCCACTTGACTCTGCCCGCCTCGGACGACGAAGCGACCGCCGTTCGCGGCCATCGCCCCTGGGATCCGCTCGACGAACTCCGAGAACGCGTGCTGATCGATGACCTCTGTGTCAATCACAACGTAGCCGTTCATCGCTGCCATCCTTTCCATCGCAAATGTCTCACTGAGCAAGCAGCATGCCGTTCAGAAGATATCGCCTAGCGAGCCGTCACGAAGCCGCCTCGACCTCGACCGTGACGATATCGATGCCGTAGTACTTGCGATGCCGCACGCTGCTGGCGTAGAGGCGCAACAGACGGAACGAGATATCTCCCACATCAGGCGCCTCGGCTTGCTCGCTGATGTAGGCGATGCGATCTTCGAGGTTCTCCTCGGAGAACAGTGCCAGGAACTCCAGCTCGATCGAGCCCGCACCGGGTCGTGCATTGAGTACGACACGCGGGGCAGTATCTGATTCGTGATCTTCGCGCAGCGACATCATCGCCGAGAGCGTCTCCTCCCCAGCGGCGCAGAGGCGCTCGACTGAGGCATCGTTCCAGCCCATGCCGGAGCCGAGTTCTCGCAGGAAGGTGTCGAGCTCGGGCAGGGCCGTGAAGTCCAGTGCCGTTTCCAGCCGTCTACGCCGGCCGCCGGTCAGGTCGAGCACGACGGTCAGGAGGACGGCGACGAGCACGCCAACGAGCACGCCGTTGCCCAACACTCCGGCCCAGGAACCGCCGACCGACTCCAGCAGTCCGGACTGGCTCTGCAGTCCGACGGCGATCGAGAGCGAGATGCCGACGATGAAGGCCCGCTGGCGGTTGAGGCCCTCGCGCAAGACCGCGCGCATCCCCTCGACGAAGAGCAGGCCCATCACGACCATCAGCAGCGCCCCGCTCACCGGGCGCGGGATCGTGAGCAGTAGGGCGACTGCCTTGGGCAGCAACGCGAGCACGATCAGCATCGCGCCCATGACGATGCCCGCACGCCGCGAGGCGACGCCGGTGAAGTTGAACAGAGAGATTGTCGAGGGGAGGTAAGCAATCGTCGGCGGCGTGCCCGCGAGCCCCGAGAAGAGGACGGCGATGCCGCCAACGTTGAGCGTTCGCTGTACGCCGCGAAAGTCGATCGAACGTGGGCTACGGCGGGAGACCTGTTGGATCGCGGCGCCCTCGCTGCTGGAGCGGACGGCGACCACGGCGCTGACTACGAAGAAGACGAGCAGCAGCGCCCAGAAGTCCTCGTTCAGCACCGATGCAAACCCGGGCCAGCCGGCGACCTCCGGCAGATCGATCCAGGGTGCGTCGACCGCCGGCTGCAGGTCATAGACACCCAACGGAATGGCGACCACACAGCCGGCCAGGATCGCGATCGGCATCGCCCAGAGGCTCCAGAGCCCTACCCCACGCAACATCAGCAACGCGACCACGGCCAAGGCCGCGACGCCGACCGCCGGGCCGGCCAGGTCGGAGACACCGGCGGGCACATCGTTCATCCGCTCGATCGCGATCGGCATGGCCGAGAGCGCGATCATCATGAAGGCGACGCCGGAGACGACCGGCGTGATCAGCCGCCTGAGTTGGGCCAGCCAGGCGGCCACCGCGAACTGGATCAGCGAAGCGGCCACGACCAGGCTGGACATCAGCGCCAGGCCGCCTTCATTCACGGCCAGCACGCAGACCGCGAGGAAGGGCACGCCCGAACCCATCAAGAGGATGTGCCCCGGTCCGAGGCGGCCAAGACGCGATGCATGCAGCGCCGTCGCCAAGCCCGCCACTACGAGCGCACCAACCATGGCCCAGGCGGCGTAGCTACCGTCGTCGTTGAAGGCGGCGGAGAAGATCAGGACGAAGGTCACCGTGTTCGAGACGATCAGGACCGCGCCCTGGAACGCCACGTTGACCGTCAAGAGCGGCGGAGCCGGATCCTCCGGTTCGTAACGAATATGGTCGTTCGCGGCCAATGGTCGTTCCTGAGCAGCGCTGGTTCGATGACATGCACGTGTTGGCGACGACATCCGGTGCCGGATCATGCTAGGTCGGGCAGAGCGAGCAGGTCTCTACTCACCCTCGGATTCTGGACAGCAGGGTTCTTGAAGCGGAACAGTCGACGTTAGCCAACCTGAGGACCAGATAAGCCACTGAGAGCAAGGATCGTCCGCTACTGCAGGTCGCACTGCCTACAGCTTGAGTGAGAACGTCAACTCAAAGGTTCTTGCCTTTAGGAAGTTTGGTGGGCATAGACAAGTTCTCGGAGTTCATTCATACCGGGGAAGCGCTCAACGACGGGGGCGGCGGTCAGTTCGCGGACGTCGGCGCTCCATTGGGGGACTGCGGATCGCGGACGATGACCTCGGAGTAGCCGACGAAGGCTGGCTCTTGCGCAAAGCCTCCAGGACATTTGGTTGTGACCTTAACCCGGACGCGGTCGGCGACAGTCGGGGTGCCCTTGATGAATACGCCGTATTCGCTGTCGTCGCTGAAACTGATAAAGTCCGACAGCGACAACCCGTTCCACTCGCCTCCGGGATTGACGCTGAACTCGGTTCTTGGATTGTGGCTTAACCTTTTGGTCGTGCCGTCGGCGTATTGCTCTGCCACCGTGCAATTCGGAGCCGTTTGCGGGGTTGCCACCAACTTGTTCGAAGCAAAGGTGTACGTTTGGCCAACCTCCAGGACGACCCGTAGCAGCATCTCGTCCGCGTCGATCGGCGTATGGTCGGAAGGCAACACCGGCGCTTCTTTGGCCAGCATCTGGCGCACATGCGTCGTGCGCCCGGATTCTGCTTCGAAGGGCGGCGGCGGTCCTATTTCGAACTGGTAGCGCTCGGCAAGCTCCACAGCGCGCTGTCTGTCAAAGCCTGGGACATAGCGCTCCCATAGCGCCAGCAGCGTTGCAGTGAAGGCGCCATCATGACTCTGCTCGGCGTCGGCAATCGTATGGGCGA
>MPNM01000022.1 GCA_002239025.1 Chloroflexi bacterium bin125
CCGGCGGCTTGCAGGTCACGGGCTCATTCCCCACGGCCGCGGCCGGCCGGCACAACCTGGCCGTCACGTATGCGCTGCGCGACCAGGGCTCGTTCAAGGCCGCCAACTACTCGCTGACGCAGACCACGGGCACCCTGCAAGGTGAACTGACTGCGCCGCCCACCTGCGCCGCCGGGCTGATGCTGTTCGCCGACGGCGTGCCCGCCGAGGGCGGCGCACCGGTGACCGTGACGGTCGGACTGAGCAGTCCGGCCGGCGTCGGGGGCGCGAGCGTGACCCTGACCGCGACCGGCACGGCCACGGGCGACGACTACACCCTGTCGTCCACCATCGTTGTCATCGCGGAGGGAGCGACGGCCGGCACGGCCACCATCACCGTGATTGACGACGCGCTGGACGACGACGACGAGACGATCGTGCTGAACGCCGCGCTGTCCGGCTCGAACCTGACCGCCGGACCTCTGACCCTAACCATCGCCGACAACGACCCGCTGGCGACGCCGACGCCCGTGGCCGCTGACGGCTGTTCCGTCCCCGCCGGCGGCGACTACGACATTGACAACGACGGCCTCATCGAAGTGTCCTGCCTGGCCCAGCTCAACGCCATTCGCTGGGACCTGGATGGCAACGGGAACCCGGGCGACGCGGAACACGGCTGGGCGGAGAACAGTCCGGCCTACGCGAGAGCGTTCGCCGGCTCCGTGCCCGGCATGGGCTGCCCGGCCGGTGGATGCCAGGGCTACGAACTGACTGGGGACCTGGATTTCGACAGCAACGGAAGCGGCGTCGCCGACGCCGGTGATACCTACTGGAACGGCGGCCGGGGCTGGATCCCCATCGGCGAAGGGCTGGGCGGATTTGCCGCCGATTTCGAGGGTAACTCCCACGTGATCCGCAACCTGTACGTGGTGAGCCTGACCCCAGCACCCACGGCCGGTTGGTCTGAGCAAAGCGTACAGGACACCGTGGAGCATTCCGCGGGCCTGTTCGGGCTCCTGCTCAACTCCGGCGCCATCCGCAACCTTGGGCTGGAAGCGGCGTACCTGGACACCAGCGCGTACTCTCGACGGACCGGCGCCGTGGCCGGCGTCAGCGACGGGCTGATCAGCCGGAGCTACGTCAGCGGCGCGCTGAAGGGACAGGCCGCCGTCGGCGCTCTAGTCGGGTTCGCCCGCGGCAAGGCCGTCATCATCGACAGCTACTCCAGCGCCAGCGTCGAGGGAACCCTGGCCGGTATGCCAGGCGGGTTCATCGGCGGGCTGGTGGGCTACAGCCAGGGAGATGTCCTGGGAAGCTACTCCACCGGCGTTGTCTCGGGCAAAGCGCGCTCCACCGGCGGCCTGGTCGGCTTCAACGATTACGGCAGCTCCATCGTCGCCAGCTACAAGTACGGAAACGTATCCAGCAGTGGCTGGAGAGTGGGCGGACTGTTGGGCGTCAACCAGGGAAGGGTTGCAGCCAGCTATTTCGCAGGCCAGGTGTCGGGCGGCGATCAGGTGGGCAGCGTGGTGGGACATATCTTGGACCACAGGATCATGGACAGCTATTGGGACACACGGTTCACGGGCAGTGGCAGTTGGGGCCAGCCCACCGCTGAGTTGCAGAGCCCCAGCGGCTACGCGGGCATCTACGCGAGCTGGAACGTGGACCTGAACGGCGACGGCAGCCCCGACGACCCGTGGGACTTCGGCGAGTCGGACGAATATCCGGTCCTGAAGCGGGGCATCCGTTCGGTCGACGCTCAACGGCAGGGATTCCCGGCCAATGCGCCCCCGGCCACCACTGCCCCGGAGCCGTCGGCCAGCCTGACCCCGTCCGTGCCGTCGGCGGGCCAACGCGTCAACCTGGTCGCCAGCCTGGATCTCAAAGCGGCAGGCTACGATGACGCGATCCTGCGGAGCATGTCGCTGCCCCAGGGCGTGACCATGGACCCCGCGTTCCAATCCGGCGTCCACAGCTACCAGCTGACCGTTCCTAACGACGTGGACCGGCTGACCTTCGCCGGCCGTTTTGAGCGGATGAAGGCCCCAGGCTCAGGCGAGGCTTGGTCCATTCTCGTGGTCGAGCCCGGGGATTTGACGCTATATGAATTGTTCCTGTCCAACCGCGGCTTTGGGAAGGGGACCCCGTATGACGGGGAATATGTCTCCAACTACTTCAAGAGGGCAATTGTCGCCAACCTCCAGAGAACCGCCGGCGTGCACACCATCGCGTTGCCGCCGGATGCAGCCACGGTGATCAAGATCGCGGTGTACAAGACCCGGATTGACGACCACCGCGGTTTTGCCCCCGCTGACGCTGGCACGCTGGCTCGCAAGACCGTGTACACGCTGACGGTGACGCGGGGTGATGCCGGCGCGGGCGACGCAGAGCAGTCCGCGCCCACGGTGGCCGCGCCGATCGCCAACGTGACCGGCCTGGTGGTGGGAGCAACGCGGGACATCTCCCTATCAGGGGTGTTCAGCGACGTTGACAGCGACAGCCTGACCATCACCGCCGCGTCCTCGGACGAAACCAAGGCGACCGTGGCCGTGGCGTCCGACTACTCGAAGCTGACGCTCACCAGCGTGGCCGTGGGCACGACGACCATCACAGTTACGGCGGCAGACGGCAACGGCGGCACGGTTTCTGACAGTTTCACCGTCACGGTGAAATCCGCGCCCACGGTGGCCTTGCCGATCGCCGACGTGACCGGCTTGGTGGTGGGAGCAACGCGGGACATCTCCCTGTCGGGGGTGTTCAGCGACGCCGACGGCGACAGCCTGACCATCACGGCCGCGTCCTCGGACGAAACCAGGGCGACCGTGACCGTGGCCGCCGACGACTCGAAGCTCACGGTGGCGGGCGTGGCCGCGGGCACGGCGACGATCACCGTGACGGCGGAGGATGCCGACGGCGAGCGGGTCAGCGACACGTTCCAGGTTGCGGTGGAGAAGCGCTACGCGGCCTTGATTGCGCAGGTGGTCGAGTGGCGCAACCACCCCAACGGCGTGAACAACCAGAGCCACACCGATCGCTGGGACCGGGCGCTGCTGGCGCTGGGCGAGACGGTGGCGGACACGTCGCTGACGCCGATGACGACGGCAGAGGCGGAGCAGATGGCTGCGCAACACATGGCAACCCGCTGGAACCCCGTGGTCGCGGCGCTGCGGGAGATCGAGGCAGCCGGTCAGCGGCAGACGCCGGCCAACCAGCCGCCAACGGTCGCCTCGGCGATCAACGACCTGAGCGGCCTCAAACCCGGCGCGAGGCGCACGGTCTCGCTCTCCGGCGTGTTCAGCGATGCCGACGGCGACGCGCTGACGATCAGCGCCAGGTCATCGGCGGTCGCGGTGGCGACGGTCAGCGTGGCGGGGAACGGCGCGAGCCTGACCGTCAGCGGCGTCGCTCAGGGCGCGGCGACGATCACCGTCACGGCCAATGACGGCCGGGGCGGCACGGTCTCCGACCGGTTGACGGTGACGGTCGCCGCCAATGCGCCGCCGACACTGGTCTCGCCGCTGGGCGACATCAGCGGGCTCAAGCCCGGCGCGACGCGCACGGTCTCGCTCGCGGGCGTCTTCCGCGACCCCAACGGCGACTCGCTGACCCTCACGGCCCGCTCGACCGACGAGTCGGTGGCGACCGTCGCGGTCGCGGCCGGCGGCGGGAGTCTGACGGTGACCGGCGTGTCCGGCGGCACGGCGACGATCACCGTGAGCGCCGATGACGGGGACGGCGCGACGGCGCTCGACTCGTTCACGGTCGAGGTCGACTTGGCCAACGCCAAGGCGACCCTCGCGGCGGCCAACGCCGCGCCAACCGTGGCGTCCGCGATTGGCGACCTGAACGGGCTCACGCCCGGCGCCACGCGCACGGTCTCGCTCGCGGGCGTCTTCCAGGACGCGGACGGCGACGAGCTGACGATCACTGCCAAGTCGTCCGCCGCTGCAGTGGCGACGGTCAGCGTCACCTCGGGCGGCGCGAGCCTGACCGTCACGGCGGTGGCCGAGGGCACAGCGACGATCACGGTCACAGCCGATGACGGCAAGGGCGGCACGGTCTCGGACAGCTTCACGGTGACGGTGGCGGCGGCCAATGCCGTGCCGAGAGTCGCGTCCGCAATTGGCGACCTGAGCGGGCTCACGCCCGGCGCGACGCGCGCGGTCTCGCTCGCGGGCGTCTTCCAGGACGCCGACGGCGACTCATTGACGATCACTGCCAAGTCCTCCACCGCTGCGGTGGCGACGGTCAGCGTCGCCTCAGGCGGCGCAAGCCTGACCGTCACGGCGGTGGCCGAGGGCACGGCGACGATCACGGTCACAGCCAATGACGGCAAGGGCGGCACGGTCTCGGACAGCTTCACCGTGACGGTGGCGGCGGCCAACGCCGCGCCGAGGGTCGCGTCTGCGATTGGCGACCTGAGCGGACTGAGGCAGGGCGACACGCGCCAGGTCTTGCTGTTGAACGTCTTCCAGGACGCTGACGGCGACGCGCTGACGTTTAGCGCCAGGTCTTCCAGCAGCGCCATTGCGAGCGTTGCGTCCGCTAACGCCAGTCTGACGGTCACGGCGGTGGCCGAGGGCACGGCGACGATCACGGTCACAGCCGATGACGGCAAGGGCGGCACGGTCTCGGACAGCTTCACGGTGATGGTGGCGGCGGCCAAAGACGCGCCCACCGCCGCGCCGAGAGCCGTCAGGTCGATGGACGACGTCAACGGGCTGACTGCGGGGACCACGCGGCGCGTGTTGGTGGCCGACCATTTCCGCGACGCGGACAACGACCCGCTGACGCTGACCGCGTCGTCGTCGAACGAAACGGTCGTCCGGGTCTCGGTCGACGGCCGGAACTACAGCATGACGCTCAGCGCGGTGTCGGCAGGCACGGCGACGATCACGGTCACGGCCGACGACGGCCAGGGCGGCAGAGCCAGCGCCAGCTTCAGGGTCACCGTCAACGCAGCGCCGGCGTCCGAGCCCGAGGAGCAGGACTCCGGTCTGGAAGGTGAACCTGAGCAGCAACTGGTGGTGCAAGACGTGATCACGCGCTACGACACCAACGGCGACGGCGAGATCAGTCTCGACGAGTACAACGCGGCGATCCCGGACTTGGGCACGACGCTCTCGTTCGCCGATCTGCTCAAGCTCAGAGCGGCCTTCCAAGCCTCGTCACGCTGATCGAGACGGGAGCCGGGCCGGCCGCCGCCGTCGGCCCGATTGCTTCCCGCCCGCCATGATGATCGACTCGCTGGCTCGAAGGCGATGCATGAGCGAGAGCGCCGCCCTCGCTTAAACGCAAAAGAGACCGCACAGATGCGCCTGGAGGAGGTCACCGCCGCTTCGGCGGTGACCTCCTCCGAGGATGCGGCCTGCAAGCCGTTCGCTGTCAGCCGCCGGCGGCCACGAGGCCGGCCTGCTGCTCACGTTCCAGGGCCCAGTCGAACAGCGACGGCCCCGAGGGTTGCGGGTTGCGCCGTCGAGGCTTCGGTAGTTCGGACCCATCGGCCAGGAACTCGGCCCAGCTGAACAGGGATTGCTGCTGCTCCCCCTGGCCGTGATGGTTCGCGCAGGGGACCAGTTCGACCACTGGCGCAGCTTCCCCGTCGCTCGGAACAGCCGGGACCAGCGTCTCCGGTTCCGGAGCCGGCCGCTGCCAATCGGCGTCGACCAGCAGTTGCTCGGCCTGGGCCGCGACCTGCTGCGCCTGGAGGAAGATGTCCTCGACGGGTGCGTCGTCGGTCTCGCCCGAGACGAGCTTGCGGGCCAGGGCCATCATCAGGTCGTCGCCGGTGTCGCCGTAGGCGGCCAGCCCGTCCTCGGGCAGGTCGCCCTCGACCGCCAGCGAGGACTGCAGCTTCTGCGCGACCAGCTTGAGCGCGTCGGCCTGCAGCGTGTTCCGATAGGCCAAGAACACGACCTTGACCGGCTGGGTCTGGCCGATCCGCCAGCTGCGACGCGAGGCCTGGCGCATGGTGTAGACCGAGTAGTCGGTCTCGTACCAGCAGATCGTCGGAAAGGCGATCAGGTCGAGCCCGGTCTGCACCAGGCGGGGGTGGCAGATGAGGACGTCGATCCCCTCCTTGACCCGCTTGGCGACCCAGGCCTCGCGCTGCTTCGGCTCAACCCGGTCGGCCTTCATCACCGCTGTCTTGAACCCGTGCCGCGTGAGCAGCGTCTCCAGCCGGCCGGTGATGTCGCGCGTGCCGGTGTGGGTGGCGTAGACCAGCACTCGCCGTCCGGCCAGGCGCTCTCGTGCGACCAGGTCGAGCAGCTGCTGCTCCTTGGGGTAGATGCGCTCGGCGTCAAGCGGCGGCAGTTGCACGATCAGGTCGCCGGTGTCCGGGTCGAACACGGACTCGCCCCGGGTGCAGCCCTCGGGATAGGCCAAGAGCGCCTGCAGGTAGGTCGAGAGCAGCCGGGCCGAACCGCGCTCGATCGCCTGCAGCAGGGCGCGCTTGAGATCGGTGGCGAGGATCCGGTAGGCGGAAGCCTGCGACAGACCGTGGACGCCCTCCTCGGTGTCCATGCTCGCGACCTGGATCTGTTCCTCGTAGGCGGGCAGTCCCGAAGCCACGTCGGCCAGCCTGAGGAAGAGCGAGTGGCCGATGATGTGGAACAGCGCCGCCGGCGCCATCCCCGGCCGCTCCTTCGTCTGCTTGCGGTAGTTGCGCCGCCGGGAGACGGAGCCGTCCTCGGTCGGGTCGTCGTCGCGGTCGTGGCGCACGCGCTGCTCAAGGAAGCCGTAGCGTTCGACCCACTTGTGCTCTTCGGAGCGGCCGAACTCAGACCGGATCTCGGGCGAGAACCGGTAGAGCAGGTGGAAGAGCGTGGAGGCGTAGCCGCCCATGAGCGTGCCCGAGAGGGCCAGCGACTTGCCGCAGGCGTCGGCCAGGATGCCGGCCGAGACGCCCTGGGCGGAACCGCGACCCTTGTGCTCATGAACTTCGTCGACGATCAAGAGGTCGAAGTAGCCGCGCATGTGCTGCTTGACGTAGTCGGCCAGGGGATACTTGCGCGGCCCTTGACCGGGCCTGCGGCGCGCCATCAGACCGGCGTTGTAATCGGTCGTCACGGTCTGTACCGGTCGCGCCTCCGCCGTCCACAGGGGCGTCCCGCAGTTGGGACACTGGTGACGCTTCTTGTCCAACTGCTTGTGCGGGACCGGGACGCCTTCGGCATCCACGATCTGCGCGGTGCAGTCGGGGCAGGCCGGGGTCATGATGAACTCGCCCGTCTCTTCGTCGCGGACGGGGTTGCCGTCTTCATCCTTGAGCCGGCGCGTCCAGTAGGCGGGACGGAAGCGGTGACCGAGCTTGGCCCGCGAGTGGGACATGACCACGTACTGGGGGCCGTGGCCCTCCTGGCGGCGCAGTTGCTCCAGGTCGGTGATCGAGTCGGCGATGCCGGTGCGGACCAGCGGGATCGTGTCCTCGATCTCGCGCTGCCACTTGCCCACCAGGTGTGGCGGACAGAGCACGAGCACGCGGCGGAAGCCGGCCAGCTGGGCGGCGGCGATGGCGATGAACGTCTTGCCCACGCCCATCTCGCCGACCACGGTCGTGCCGCGCTGCTCGCTCAGGCTCAGCGCGGCGCCGCGGATCGCGGTCTCCTGGGCGCCCATCGGCCGGCGCTTGAGCTGGGGCATGGGTCGGTCGTCCGCGGCCGGGCGGTAACGGGGTGGGTAGCTGTGGACGATCCGCTTCGTGATCGCCTCGCGGTAGGTGTCGATGAACTCTGAGAGGTTCACGGTTACTCCTCGATGTGGGCCCGGGCGTTCTGGACGCATTCGGGCAGTCGTTCGTACTGGTCTCGGTGCAGACCGCAGCGGCACCACCAGCTGTAGCTACGGCCGGCGGTCTGGTTGCCGTGGTGGTCGATGGCGACGAGTTCCTCGAAGAAGATCTCGCAGCCGCGGTCGTTGCTCCAAAGGTTCATGCGTGGTTACTCCTCGATGTGGCGGCGGGCGTCGCGGACGCAGTCGGCCAGGTCCTCGTACTCGTCCTGGTCGCGTCCGCAGTTGGCGCAGTAGTAGCGGTAGGTGAAGCTGCCGGTCTCGGTTCCGTGCTCGTCAACCGGCGCGATCCGGTCGAAGTAGATGTGGCAGCCTTCGTCGTTCAGCCAGGGGTTCATGGTCGGGTTCCGTTCTAGCCCGACCCGCGCAAGCGGCGGGTCGGGCGGGTTGGTGATGGTCTAGGCCGTGAGCGCGAGCGTCAGCTGCCGCTCGGGGGCGACGGCGTCGAGGCGTTGGGCCAGGAGCCGGACGTCCTGGCGGTCGGCGATGTCGTCAGGATCGATCCACTCGAGTTCGAGCAGCTCGCTGATGACCTGTCCGATCGTGACGTAGGCGTTGAAGTCCGGTAGCGACGGCGTGTGCTCAGGCATCAGCCGCCAGCCAGACCAGGTCCGTGGGCTGCCAGTCGACCAGCTCGACCCGGTCCTCGGGCTGCCAGCACGTCAGTGCGTCGTTGCGCACGTCGAAGATCGGGTACTCGCGCTCGCGGACGCCGCGGGCCTCGCGCCGGGCGCAGGTCGAACACTGGTTGAGCGGCGCCGCGTCGGCGTCGGGCGTGTAGGTCTGGTCGCCAACTTCGTAGATCTCGCGGCAGAAGCCGCACTGGGTAGTCTGGGTCATGTCAGTTCTCCGTATCTGACTAGAGCGGGCGAGGGATGCATCCCCTCGCCCGCTCACTTGGTTCAGTTGTTGCAGTCGCAGGGATCGGGCGACTCCAGCGATTGTTCGATCCGGCCGCAGACCGAGCACTCCCAGCGGGTGAACCCGTGCTGGTGGAATCGACGCCAGGTCTGGCGCTTCGCTTTCTCGTCCGTGATCCGTTCCGCGCTCTGGGGCGTGTGCTGGGTCATGTAGCCGCAGCCGCCGCAGGGCGCCTGGACGACCTCGGTCTCGTGGTATCGGTAGTCGAAGTACTCGGCGGACGACGTGTGCCCGCAGCGGTCGCAGGCGTAGTGGACTCTGAGTCGGGGCATGTTGGGTCTCCATTTCAGGTGTGGGCGGTGTCGGTGTTGGTGCGCGTCCGCCCGTCCGCGCTGTAGTCGTGAGGTTGGGTTCGTTCCGGCCAGCTACGCCTCGATCCGTTCGATCCGGCCCGAGTCGAGGTCGAGCGTGACCACGCTGGTGTGCAGCTGCTCGCGGTAGACGTCGTGCGTCTCGCCCTCCTCGACCAGGACCATTTCCTTGGTCGTGCGCCCCTTGGCCAGGACGCGCGATTCGGGAGTTTCCAGTTCGAGGTTGTCGAGGAAGCCGGCCGCGACGAGCATGGCCAGATGGCCCTTACGCAAGGGCATCAAGGGGCGTGTCGAGCGGTCGGTCGGCGGCCAGAATGCGTCCGTGATCTCGTCCTGGGTCCAGAGCCCGCGCTTGCGCGCCTCGGCGACCGCTTTCGAGAAGTCGATCACCCGGGTCGTGAACATCACCGGACCCGGCGCCGACATCCCGACGTCGTACTCGGGCCGCAGGTCGTGATGCAGCGGTTCCAGCCCGTCGACGCCCGCGACCAGGTCGGCCATCGCCCGCGCGTCGGGCCGCGGTTGCGGCTTGCGCACGCCCATGACGACAACCTGGTCGAACTGCTCGCGCTCGGGCTCAGGAAAGGTCCAGACCCGGACGCGCCGGTAGTTGGTCGTCAGGAACCGTGCCGAGGTCGCGATCTGAGGTCGCGGGATGATGTAGACCAGCAGCCCGTCGGGCTCCAGGTAGCGCGAGCAGTGGGTGAGGAACGCGTGCTCGACCCGCTTGTCCTCGCGGTCGTGGTCGTAGGGCGGGTTGAGCCAGAGCAGGTTGAACGCACGGTTGGCGATCGAGCAGCGGAAGAGGTCGCTGGAGAGCGCGTGGTCGAGCCGCTCGGCAGCCTCCTGCGCGCGCGCGGCGTGCAGTTCCACCCCGTAGGTCTCGTTCGGGACGTGGCGGTTCATCGACCCCGCCAACTGCGACAGGGCGTCGCCCGGACCGCAGCAGGGGTCGAGCAAGCGGACGATGTCGTCGCGCTGGCGGCCGTAGCGGATCGGCGCCATCAAGAGCGAGCGGATGTAGTCGACCACGCGCGGCGGCGTCGGGTAGTAGCCGCCCTTCAGTTGTCCGGCGAGTCTCATTCGGTGTCCTTTCGTTCGTGGTCGGCCTCAAGGAGGCCGACCAGGTGGTCTTCGAGGTCTGCGGCGATCTGGGCGATCTGCCAGCCGGACTCCTCGGGTTGGAGCCACCAGCGGGCTGTCTCGTCGGCGCCCAGGCGGACGCTGACGATGATCTGGTCGTAGGTCGCATCGATCATGGGTGCTCCTCCTGGTACTGCTCAAGCAGGTTGAGCAGGTGGTCGTGGATGTCCTCGTGGACGCCCTCCTCGATCTGCGAGCCGTCTTCTTCGAGGTCGAAGTTGTAGATCGCGGTGATCTCTTCGCCGGCGATGTCGTCCTCTCCCGCTCGGGTCTCGACCGTGACGGTCACGTAGCGGTGGCTCATGCCGATCCTCCGTTCAATTCGCGCGGCAGCTTGAGCGCGCCGTATTTGACGGCCGCCGAGAGCTCGGTCTCTAGTAGCTGCGGGTCGTGGTAGCAGGCCCAGGCGTTGAGGCCGACCGACTTGAGCGGGCGGATCGCCTCGTTCTCCAGCCCCTGCTGCCAGAGCCAGTCGGCCCAGCTGTGGTGCAGCGGCAGCTCGCTGCGCTGGTTGAGGAAGCGCAGGTGCTGGGCCGGCGCTGCCGAAGCGTCCGGAGTCAAGAGCAAGAAGGCGTCGCGCTCAAACGAGAGCTCCGCCATCTGCGTGTAGACCATCGCGTGATGAGCGCCTGATTGCGGCAGCCTGGCGATCTTGGTCTTCCATGTGCCGATGCTGTGCTCCGGGATCTGGCAGCGCTCGTAGCCGCCCTCGTGCAGGTCGTCCACGGCGCCTTTGATCAGGAAGGCCGGGCTGGGCGGCGAGTTGAGCAGCGCCGCCCAGATCGCCTTGAGCGAGGTCTGGGCGCCGACCATCGAGACGAACCAGAGCTGGTTCTGTTCGGGGTCGGCGGCGAACGCGTCGCAGGTGGCTGAGAAGCCGCCCGCCGTGATCGTGTAGAGCTGAGTGGCCTGCCCCGGACTTGATCCGGCGGCCTGCCCCGCACTTGATGCGGGGTCGTCTCCCGAAGGAGGCGTGGTTGGGGTGTCGAGCATGGCTCGTCCTTTCATTGAATGCGGTGTTGGAGTGCGCAGGGCTCAGTCGATCAGGCCCTGGCCTTTGAGCGAGACCCAGCCATCGGAGCCGATCACGACGTGGTCCAGGAGTTCAATCCCGAGCAGGTTCCCAACCTCGACCAGGTCCTTGGTCAGCTGGATGTCCTCGCGGCTCGGTTCCGGGTCGCCTGAGGGGTGGTTATGCACCACGACGATGTGCGGGACGGCCTCGATCACAGCCGGTCGGAAGACCTCGGCCGGGCGCACCAGGGCGGCGTAGCCGTTGCCCTGATAGATCGTGCGCTGGCCGACGACGCGGTTCTTGCGGTCCAGGAGCAGCACCCGGACCTGTTCCTGGGCGAGCTCGGACATCTCATCCGAGAGCATGTCGACCACGGTCTCGGGCCGGAAGATGGTGGGCATGTCCTCGGGTCGCTCGGGCTTGGTCTCGACCTCGTAGCGGATCGCGAGTTCGCCCAGCAGGTTGAGGTTCTGGCGCAGGGCGTCGAGCAGGGCCTGCTGTTCGGGCTTGGCGGAGGTGGGTTCGGTCTGGGTGGTCATCTCGGTGTCCTTTCAGGTACTGGTGGCTGTCCCGGACTGAGTGCCGGGAACGAAGCGGGGCCGCTCCCCTCGTTGATGGGAGAGCGGCCCCGTGGTGCGCCTCTGGAGAGGCGTCGATTGGCGTAGAGCGTGACTAGAAGGGCTGGTCGCCGCCGTTGCCGTTGCGGCGACCGTTGCCATTGCCATTTCGCGAATCGAGGAAGACGACCTCGTTCGCGTGTACCTCGGTCGTCTGACGGCGCTGACCGTCCTGGTCTTCCCAGTCGTCGTAGCCGAGCCGACCCGAGGCGTAGATCCGGTCGCCCTTGCGGACGTATTCGGCGACCGCCTCGGCGGTCTTGCCCCAGCAGACGAGGTTGTGCCAGTCGGTCTGGCTCTCGCCCGACCCGTTGCGGCGGTCGGTCGCCAGCCGCAGGCGGCAGACGGCCGTGCCGCTCTTGGTCTGGCGCAGTTCGGGGTCGGTCCCGACTCGGCCCAGCAGTTCGATGCGGTTGATCGTGCGTGACATTCGTCGTGCTCCTTTCAGAGAGCGTGAGGCGGCGCGGACTGCCCGCGCCTGTTGAAATGGGGCAGGGCCGCTGCCAACTCGAGGCAGCGGGCCTGTGATGCGCGCGGCCGGCGGCCGGGCGTCCATGCAATGAGGTGGCAGGTCAGCTGACCCGGAGGTACTCCGAGGTCTGTTCGGTCACGATCTCGGCCCGCTGTTCGGGTTCGAGCAGCGCGTTGAGCCGCTTGTGGTCGACCGAGTAGCGGCGGCTCGTGACCATGCCCACGGTGCGGGCCTTGGCCGAGCCCTCCAGCCTGGCTTTGGTTTCTCCTTTCCCTGTGAGCCAGTGCTGGAGGGTCTTGAGCGCTCCGCGCTTGTCGGCGTCGAGCGACTTCAGCTGCTGCTGGATGCGCTCGTACTCGTGCAGCGCCGCCTGCGCATCGTCATCGGAGACGGGATCAACCGGCTCGGCCTCGGCCTCTTCAGAGGCCTCAATCGCCTCGCCAGGCTGGCAGACGTTGAGGTAGGGACAGCGCTGGCACTGCCAGTCGGAGGGCCCGAAGTCGCGTTCCGGCAGGGCCTCAGGGTCGGGGCCGCATGTCCGGTAGCGGTCGGCCAGCGGCGCCAGCCGCTCGCAGGCGCGGTCCCAGGCTCGCTCGACGCGGCCGGCGGGGATCACTTCGTAGTCCCAGCGCCGCGAGCCGGTGTCGAGCGTCGCGATCACCGTCTCGCGGAAGTCGCCGTAGAGTCCGAGCGTGTAACAGGCCGCCTGGGCGACCGACTCGGGGTGGCTGCGCTCCGCGCCCAGCGTCTGCCAGCGCTTGAACGCTTCGGGGCCGCGCGTCTTGACCTCGATCACCGACTCGTCGCCGAACAGCTCGATCGCGCCGGTCGCGTCCGGATGTCCGGTCACAGTCAGTCCCGGTACGGCCTCGACTTCGACCCGCAGCGGCGCGTCGGGGTCAGCCGGAGTGACTGTCCAGAATCGGCGCTGCATGGCGCGGACGACGACCGGTTCGAGCGCCTGTCCGGCCTCGAGCACCAGCTTGGTCTCGTCCGTCATTGGGTTGGTCACTTCCTGGCCCGTGGCCGCGTACCAGAGAGCGCGGCGGCATTGGCCCAGGGCCGAGGCGCGGACTTCGAGCCGCTCGTCCTCGGTGAACCGCGCCGCCGGGCGGTCGAACACGCGAGAGCGACTCGGGGTCAGGGGTGGGTTGCTAAGGGTCATGTCGGGTTCCTTTCGGGATACCTGTAGGGAGGAAACGCGGGGCCGCGACTTAGGTCCGCGGCCCCGCTCCAGTTGGTTGGCTGGCTGAGCTGGCTCAGCCCTGTTGCGACCGCTGCCGCTGTTCGAGTTTCTCGGCGGCGGAGGCGATCAGCGGGTTGATCGCGTCGGGACCCAGGTCATCCAGCGGGCGACCGGTCTTCGCCTCGACCGCTGAGCGGACCTGCGCCTCGGAGAAGCCCTGCTGCGTGCTCAACTCGATCAGTTGCGCGCGCAGGTTCGCGGCGTCGCGCTCATCGACGCTGGCTGATTCGGCCGTCGGCTGAACGACCCGGCGTCGCGGTTGCGGCTCGCTACGGCGTTCGGGTTGCGGCTGCTGGCGCGACTCTGGGGCCGGTCCTGGTGGTCGGCTGTTGCGGGTGCTTGTCGGCGGATCGCCATAGAGGCCGTTGCCGAAGCGATCGCCGAAGCTGCGCAGGGCGCGCTTGAGCGCGTCGGTCACGGCGCCCTTGAACGCCGTCTCGTGGCCGTCGGCGGACTCGTCGGTGACCGCCTGGAAGCCGACGTCGGTGCGCGAGGGCGCGCCCGGCACAGTGACCTTGACGATCGCCGAGTAGGCGGTGCTGCTCGTGACCTCGCCGCTGCGCGAGTCCATGGACTCGATCTGGCGCAGGGTCACGTCGCCGACCAGTTCGTAGCCCCAGCCGCCGAATCCGAAGATCCGGTTGGCCTGATCAATAGCCGTGTGGCCCTCGATGTAGTCGAACTTGCGCCCGCCGCGGCCCTTGCGCTGCGAGACCAGCCGCGGGTCGAGCGTTTGCCCCAGCGCCTCCGTGACGACCGGAGCTAGCGCGTCCCAGTGCAGCGCCTCCGGCGCCGTCGGCGCGGAGACCGTCTGCGGGGCGAAGTGCGGGCGCGCTCCGTTGCCCCCCGTTCGGGCCGGGGGCAGGCTGTTGCCGTTGCCGTTGCTGCTGCCGTTGCTGCGAACCGCTGTCGCGGTTCCGTTGCCGTTGCTGCTGCTCATTTCGTGCTCCTTGTTCAGTGGTGTTCGTGGTTGTTGGGTGCGGTTGCCAGTGACGGCAACCGTGCGCCGTGCCGCCTGTCCCGCACTTGCCTGCCCCTGGCTTGACCAGGGGATGCGGGGCCGGCACGGTCAGCTAGAGGCCATAGGCAGGCCCTCCGTTTCATTGACTTGGGGAGTTGGGTGGTAGCGGGACGGGTCCCGCTGGGAATGTCGTCGCTAGCGAGCGGCGGTTGCCGCCAGCCGGAGTTGGTCGAGGAGGACGGCGCGGCCGTCCGGGCGAGCGCCCAGCTCGCCCACGTCGGAGACGCCCCGAGGCAGGTTCACGATCGCGGCCCGGCGAGCGCCGAGCAGTCCGGCGAGCTCGTCTGCCGCGGCGCGTCCGGCCTCATCGGCGTCGAAGGCGAGGAAGACGCGCGGTCGCCCCTGTAGGGCGGAAGCCAGCTTGTCCATTCCCTGCGTGCCAAGCGCTGCGCAGGCCGGCAGGCCCCATGTCGTCAGCAGGAGCCAGTCGAACAGGCCTTCGGCGACGACGATCCAAGGGGCCTGGCAGTCCAGCCGGCGCAGGCCGAGCACCGGTTTGGGGCCGGGCAGAGCCTGGAACCTGGGGCTGACCTCGGGCCAGATCGATCGCCCGGCGAGCCAGTGGACTCGTTCCCCAATCAGTTCGGGGACGACGATCATGCCGCCGAAGCGCTCACGCCGCTCCCGGACGAGGCCGCTGCGCAGGATCCGTTCGTCATCGAACCCGGCCTGCTTGAGCCAATCGCGCAGCCCGTGGCCGCTGGCGTAGCCCAGCCCCAGGCGTCGTGCGGTCGCGAGGCTGATCCCACGTCCGGCGAGGTACGCCTGGGCGGCCTGGCTGAGCTGCAGCTGGCGCTGGTAGCAGCGCATCGCCGCCGTCAACAGGGTTGGGTCACAGATCGGCGCACGTGGTTGCGCGCTCGCGTCTCGGAGGGGAGGGTCCGGCATCGTTGCAACCACGGGCGAGGAATCGAGGCTGCGAATCGCCTCGGGCAGGCTGAGCCGCTCCGAGCGCTGAATGAAGTCCAGGACGTCTCCGCCCAGGCCGCAGCCGAAGCAGTAGAACCGCTGCGTGTCGGCGTAGACCGTGAAGCTGCCTTCGGTTTCCTCATGGAAGGGGCAGACGCCCTGGCGGACCCGACCTCGGCCGCGCAACTGAACGCCGGCTGCCTCGACCACGCCGCCCAGAGGGTGACGCGCCTTGAGCGCGGGAATGTCGATAGTGCTGCTCAGAGTCATGACGCACCGCCTTTGGACAGCGGTTTGAGCCCTCTGAGGCTGCGCTGCGAGACGACCTTGCCGTGATGCCAGCGCATGCCCAGGACGGCTCGAACTTCCAGCGTCCCGTCGTCGCTTGGGGTCAGGACGGCGGCGCGCCCGATGCCAGGGTTGTAGAGCTGTGCCCGCGCGTCGCCGATGTGACGACGCGCCAGGCCGAGGAACTCCGCGTAGGCCCAGCGCCGTTCGCCCTCGGTTGCACTGCTCAAGTCGATGTCGGCGAAGACGGCAAGCGCGCCGTCGAGCTCTCCCGCGCGTCCGAGTCGTCGCGCTTCGTGAATCACCCGGGCCGGGGAGGTTGCAGGCTGCGCCGGTTCGTCCAGGCCGAAGATGGCGTCGATCAGTCGGTCGACCAGTTCCTCCAGCGTGGGCCGGGGAGCGGTCGAGGTGGTGATTGCGGCAGTCATGGTGGTCTCCGTTCTTGAGGTGGTGTGTGACTGCGGTCGAGTTGGTCGCTGCCTGCTGAGCGGCAGCGACCAACGGGGCCGCCTCCGTGGAGACGGCCCTGTTGTGCAGATGGGTTGCGATCGTTGGTCAGCGGCGACGGGCGGCGCGGGTGAGCGCGGCCAGGCGGCCAAGCACAATCCGATGCGCGAGCCAGCCGGTCCAACCGAGGCCGAAGGCGTTCAGCGCGACGACTTGGAGGTCGTAGCCGATCGCGACAGGGGCCGCCAGCAAGAGCAGCAGGAACGGCAGCAAGACGACCCGCCAGGAGCGTCCGCCCGCTGCCTGCGCCGCTGGCATTGCTTGCGTCGTGGAACTCGGGGATTGTGGTGTCTGCGTGTCCTCAGCGCGGTAAGCCGACCAGATCGACTCGCCGCACTGAGTCTCCAGCCATCGGATGAGCCGCTCCCGTGAGCAGCCCGCCGATGTGCAGCGGACGTCGATTCCGTCGCCGTCCGGCCGTTGACGTAAGGCAAGCAGGTCCTGGTCCGATCCGTGACAGGCGGCCGCGGTCCAGAACCAGCCGCGCTCGAAGCGCACCCGCTGGTGGGGCGCGATCAGTTCGGCGATCCGCGCGGCCGTCGGGCCGATGTAGCGCCCTCTCGTTCTCGTTCTGTTCGATCCGTTCGTCTCGTTCGTGTCCCTCATCGTGAGCTCCTTTCGCTTGAGCCGTGTGTCTGGGCGGGACGTGGTGGATGGTGAGCCGAGCAGGCTTCCCCGGATCGAGTACGGAGCAAGCCAGGCGCGGTTCGTCGCGGTTGATGGTGTGACTGGGTGGATGTTCGAGAACGCTCTCCGGGCGTGATCGGCCTGTCCGTACTCGATCGGGGGCTGCCGGAAACGCGGAGTAGGAGTGCGATCTAGGGCGCTGGAGGCCGATCGGAGGTCATCAGCAGGCCCGGTGAACGCTATGAACGACGGACGTGGGCATGGGAAGACCGGCCTGCGCTCCACGCAGTCCGATCAAGCAGTTGGATAACGAGCAGCGAGCGCGATGTCGGCGCCGGTGCTGGTGTCCTCCCGAGCCGAAGCGCAGAGTGCGCATCGCTCAGGCGTGACCTGCGTTCCGAGCAGTCAGGGTCGAGCAAACCTCAGATTCCGTGACCGCTGCACGCAGCAGGTGCGCGCTTGTCCCTCCGTGAGTCCGGTGCTTGGGAGAGCAGACCTCATCCACTTGCCGGTCTCGAGTCAAGGACGAAACTCTCCAGCGTTTCAAGGCGGGAAATGCTGGCAAAGCCTGAAACCATCTCCAGTTGTACTCCGGTCGCCGGACGCCAAACAGGGCGCGCTCGCCCGATCCGCGGCAAATGATCGGCTGCTGCCGGGGCGACAGTGCGTGCACAGGCAGAGCGTTCGGACAGCGTGGATCGAGCGCCGGCAATTCGTATGCGTCCTAATGTCCAATGGCAGACCCTGTGAGGGAGGAAGCCAGGACGCCATCCCCGGCTATCTGTCGATGGCCGGGGTCAATAGGCCACTCGTTACCAGAGTCACTGGGCCATGTTGGAGGCCGGTAGATGGTCGGATGTTAGTGGGTGGTTGGCGGGTCGAGCACCTCCTTGTGTTCGAGCAGGGCTCGGTGCAGCGAGGGCGGTCGACGGCAACTCTCATCCTCGGTCTCGATCTGGTAGCTGGCCTTGGCCAGCCGGTCGAGGGCGCCGCCTGCGAGAATTGGGGCGTCAAACAGGCCCAGCCGTCCCTCGTCTGTGCGGCTAGAGGTGATCCTTGAATCAAGTGCGGGACAGGTGCGAAGCCACCCCCGATCGGAGTCGGGGCCAGGCGCTGCGCCCGCGGCGGATGACCAGTGCGTTGAGCTTGATCGTGCGTCGGCGGTTGAGCCAGCGCAGGCCGAGATCGTCGATGATCGCAGGTCGAGACGGCGGTAGCAACGGAAGATGTCGTCGACGGAGCGGTCGATGAGGGCCAGGTCGGCACGAGGGTCCGGCAACCGCTCGGCCGGCGCTGGCCGCCGCGCCACCGAGCATCGGTTCTCACCGGCAGGCTCGTGACTGGACTGTTAGCCTGAGCGCCCCACCGAGGGACCCGTGCTCATGGCTGACCTGCCCCAACCATCGCATCCTCCTGCTCTGTCGGAGTCGCTGCGGCGGCAATGGGACGCGTTCGGCGCCTGGGGCTACGAGCGCCATGCTCGCTGGGGCGGCCAGACCCTGACATCGAGCGGGAGCTGGGCGAGGACCGCCGTGTTCACCTTGCTGGCGCTCATCCTGTTCATCGTCGGGCTCGAACGCCACGCGAACCTCTGGGACTGGCTGTCCGGGCATCGACAGTCGTTCTTCATCCTGCAGGCGATCGCCACGTTGGGCCTGGGCCTGCTCTGCATCTGGCTGCTCGCCTATCGACCCTTGACCCGGCGCTCAGCTCAGATGGCGGCCGGCCTAATCGTGCTGCTCGTCGTCTCCGGGCTGGCGCTGCTCTGCGACCGCGCCAACGACGCGCTCATGACCACCGGCGCCACGTTGTTGCTCGCGATTTCCTGGCGCCTGACGGCGATGAACACTTGGGCTCCGCACATCGCGCGCGACCTGGTCGCGGTGGCGCGCCGCATCGAACGCCCCCTGCTGCCGTCCCTGGCCGCTCCAGCGGACGAACCCAACGGTCAACCTGTCCCCGTTCCCGCTGCCGCGGAACACACGGCGGTCGCCGAGGCCGAGGACGAAAGGGCAGCCGGCGATCAACCGAGCCCGCTCGCGCGGCTAACGGCCGCGCTGGCCTCGCCCCAGTTCAATGCCTGGCTGACCTTGACCGTCAGCGGCGCGTTGCTGTTGATCGCCGCCTTCACCCTGCCCATGTTCTCCGTCTCGTTCGGCGAGTTCGGCTCGGCCAGCGCGACGCTCGAGGATCTGGCCCGGCTGCTGGAGGCGAACGAGGACGGCATCAGCCGCGGCACCGAGATCGCCTGGCAGTTCGGTTGGGGGACGATCGCCTTCGCCGCGCTGGCGACCGCGGTCGGACTGGTCGGCTGGCTCAACCTGGCGCGCTTGCCGAGCTCTGTCTTGGCGATCATCCTGTTCGCCGGACCGCTGCTCTTCGTTATCCAGCTGGTCGGCGTCATCCTCTTGACCGTCGAGGCCGAGGCGGGGTCGGGGCTGATCGTCGGCACCAGCGGGTTCTGGCTCAATCTGATTGCGTTCGTCACGATCGGCGGGTCGCTCTGGGCTCTGCGCGTGCGTAGCAGCGGTTGAACCGCGAGCATTGACGTTCTGGCGTCGGCTGCGACCGCAGACCATCGCGAATCGGCCAGCGGGCGTTTGGTGGACGCGACCGCGTTCGTCGCTGGCCGAAGCACCATCGTTGTCGGTGAGCGTGATAGTGCCAACACAAATGAGCAGCACCTGTGTCTCTGCAAGGCCCTGGCTCATCCTCCGGCTCACTCACCGCTGGCATTGGTAGCTCCGCATCCTGCTTCACGTTCTAGCCGCCCAAGTGCTTCTCCAGCACCCGGCGCATCCGCCGGATGACGTGCCGCGACTCGTGGCAGTTGGACGCCCTGCGGTAGCTGACCTCCAGCAGCTCAGCCGCCTTGACGTTGCCTTCGACCTCGACCGACCGGTCCAGCGCCGCCAGCAACTCCTCGTCGCTGGGAGCCCCCTTGCGCCCCCGCCGACTCATCGCAGCTCACCCGTCTTGTTGAGAAGAACAATGGCCGCTGCTGTCCGCTCACTGTCCGCAACCCCGGACAACCTGGCCTGAACTGCAATCCGAGTGCAATCTGACTGCAATCCGGGGGGAAGGAGCCCCAGACACCCACTGGTTGCCGATTTCCTCCTGTAGAGGTGCCCAAGTCCAGACCAGGACTGGAGAGCCGGACTCGATTGCAATTATCAATCGAGTCCGGATTCCTGTACACGCCTCCGACTCCCAACGTGCCGATCCCGCTGTCCGGCCAGATCGAGGGTGTCGCCGGCAATATTCCCGTCGCAGCGAGCTGTTGGTCCGCGCCACCGGGCGAAGGAGGTCCAGACCCAGACCGAGCCGCCGCGAGACCAGCTCAAGCAGACCTCCATCGATTGACGAAGCTAAGCGTCGCCAGGCGCAGCAGACGGCGTCGACGCCGCGCCCGCTTGAGCGCCGAGCGAGCCGTCCCAAGCCGCTGGGTCCGCCGACGCGCTTCCCGCCGGCGTTGGTCCCAGGCCCGGGGCAGCTGGCCGGGCGGCAGGGTGAGGCGGCGCTGCTCGATCAGTTCGAGTTCCAACTCCAGCATCCGCACCTCGGACTCCAGCCCTTCAAGCGAGGGCCAGTGTTGGTCGAACCGAGCCTGCTGCTGGCGCCACTCGGTAATCAGCGGCATCGCCGCGCCGAAGACCTCGGCGTCGTCGGGCAACACATCGACCATAACGACCTCGGGGTGGTTGCGGTGGGGAGATCGATGCGCCGTCGAAGCGGTTTCCGACCCTGTCTCGTCTGGCAGCGACCGAGCCGAAGCGCGGACCTCCTGACGCAGATTCGACAGGTCCTCGCGCAGGCCTGCGAGACCATCGGCCAGTCGCTGCTGCACCTCCTGTAGACGCCGCTCCAACCCTTCCACTCGCAGTTGCAGTTGGTCGCCACTCGGCGCTTCACGTTCGGCGGTAATCTGTATTCGTTCCAGCGCGTCCCTCAGTCTGGGCGTGAGCCGACCCGCATCGAGCGCCCGCCAGACGGTCTTGCGGTCGACGCCCAGCTGATTGGCCGTCTTGGACGAGCCCTGCTCCTCGGTCAGCAGCCGCAGGAGTTGGAGCAGCGGGTCCTGGTCCTGGCCATCGTCCACGCCCGAGGGGTCAGGTGGTTCCGCCCCTGAGCGAGCGCCTGTCTCCTGCGGGTCTTGAGCATCGCGCCTCGACTCATCCACAGCTGCCTCCCTGAGGTGGGCGATGGGGGCGCTTGTTCGTCCGAGGCCCGTCGGTCACCGGCGCCACCGTCCCCGATCGTGTGGCCCCGTTGACAGAAGGCCCGTGGCAGTCGGGGGCAGTCGGGGGCAGGTATCCGGTAGGCGGCCGCCCCACCCCGCCCTGCATGTTCCAACTGCCCCAGATCAGCCCCAGATTGCCCCATTACTCCGGAACCAGCCCTTCCACCCCGCCCATCCCAGTTGGCCCTGCCTGGGACAGCGTTCGTTCAGTCCTGGACTGGCGATCGTGCCCAGTTGTCCCCCTGCCCCAGGACGGGGATTCCTGTACACGCCCATGACACCACGGACCCGCCTGGCTCGAAAAGGGCGCGGACGCCGTGTCACGGGTGTCATGGCGCACGCCCTGTCGCCCTCCCAATCGCCGCGCTTCGTGGATCGGCCTGGATGCCGGCGTGTCCTCGGCGCTTGACGGTGTGACTGGGTGGATGATCTCAAGCACGCTCCGCCCATGGTCGAATGCCGGACGCATGGGAGACGAAGCGCGAACAGAGGGGTGGGAGCACTGCAATCGACTGCAATCGGAGTGCAATCCAGGTGCAATCTGGTGCAATTGCGCTCGGATCGGCGGGCGCTCAGTGGCGGTACGGGCACGAAGCGACCGGACTGCGCATCGCCACATCATCCAGATCATATGGCGGCAGTCCGGTCAGTCGTCCACTCAGCGGTCGGCGAGTCGTTGCCACGAGCCGGAGACCGGTTCCGCAATTCGAGCGAGTCTCAGGAGAGCCAGGCTCAATCCCTTGACCAGTTCGCGCAGCGGGGGCGCTTGTCTCTCAGTGGGCCGGACCATCGGGAGAGCAAAGCTCAATCCTCTGGCCGAACCCGGGTTGGAGACGAACCCACCAGTGTTCTAGGCGAGAACAACTGGCAAAAGCCGGAAACCACCCCCAGTAGTACGCCTGCCGACCGCAGATGGCAACGGTACGAAGGTTGTCGCCGGCCGATCGCTTGCCGCGATGTGCCGACAGTGTGACGGCGAGGTATCTGGCCACGTCCCTAGCGCGGTGGCCCGATACGCTGCCGGGCGGAGGCCGTCGTTTTGATCACCCCGCAGCAGGTCCAGCTCGCACTCGAACTGGTTGAACCGCAGGGCAGCTACGCGCCCAGCGACTTCACCCTGGTCGCGGAGCGGGCGAACGACGAACTTGCCGCCTGGGGACATGCGGGTCACGAGGTTGCACTGGAGCGCGTGGTCCCGTTCTACGGCGACCCGCGCGTGCTGCGCTGGTCGTTCTGGTGCGAGACCTGCCACGTCTCCCAGCTGGCGCTGCTCTCGCGACCGGCCGCCAGCTGAGAGATCGACCCCGACTTCCTTGGGTCACCCAGCCAGCCAAGCACTCGCTGCTAGCTCAGATCCTGTAGTTGCCCATCCCCCCAGCCCTGGTTTGTCGGTACCCGCTACCGCCCCCCCCCACAGTCCCAGCGTGTGCAGCCGCGCCGACCAGTGCAGCATCCATGTCCAGCGCCACTCGGCGATCAACGGCAGTGCTCCCAGGTAGCCCCGCTCCTCGTACCGACCCAGGGCCCGTGCGACCTCCTCGCGCAGCACCGCATCCTCGTCGTCCTCCATGTTGTCCGTGTTGTGCACGTCGACATCAAGCAGTTCCGCCGTCCCCAACCCGCCATGCGTCTTGCTGGCTGCTGTGGTCCACTTGTCCGCCTCCCCTGATTCGTTGATCTGCCTGGACTGAGCGCCACCAGGCGCGATCGAGTGCAATCGACTGCAATCAACCGTGAACCAGAGGTGGACAAAGATCGTTTGCCGATTGCACTCTGTCGGACGCGCTTCGCCCCTGATTTTCCTACTGATCGAGGCCAGATTGCACTGTGCAATCGACCCTCGATTCCTGTACACGCCCATGACGTCACAGCGCGCCCGATCTCGGCTAGGGGTCCAGGGCATGGCGTCGTCCCTGATTGTTGTCCCGCAGTCCGCCTGCGAACACACTCCAGAGCATCGCCAGCACATCAACAGAGCATCGATCTGCGCAAGGAGGCGGATCGATGAAGGTGCGAGCGGGTAACCGCCAGGGGTGGCGTTGGGGCGCGGCCGCCGGGTGGTGCACCGCCGCAATGATCGCGATGCCGCTCTGGGGCGTTGATCTCGAATGGATGAAGCAGGGCGAGAACTGGATCGAGCGCGAGCAGCACGGCAAGTCCGGTGTCCCGGTCTGCCCGTTCTGGTGCGAGAGCGGCCACATCTCCTAGCTGACGGTGCTGGACGAGGTGGAACTCCGGTAGGCAAAGAACGGGCAAGTCGAAGCCGGCTGTAGCCTCGCGAAGCCGCAGGGTCCCCCTGAGCTCACTGGCCGGCAAAGTCCACAACAGTCGGCGAGGAGCTGCCCGGCGACCGATCGGATCGCATGAGGAGCGACCCTGGTGGTCGGCCGGTCACTCGGCCCACTCGGGCCTCACAGCTCGATAGGGTTGACACACGACCTGGAGGCGCGCCATGACCAACTGTCTAAACCTGCTCAAAGCGGCGCTGCCAATCCTGGCGCTGGCCGCCGTTCTGGTCGGCTGCAGCGCCGATCCGCCAGCTCGTCTGCCTGAGCAGATCACCGCCGCCATTGTCTACAACGAGCAGGCCGAGCGCTGGCACGCGGGCGCTATGGTCTCGGGCGACCGTCCCTACTCGTCGCTCAGGGTCTTGTGCCTTACCGAGGAAGGTAAACCGGGGGTTGACGCTGGCGACAGCCACACGGGTATCAACGTCGATGCGTCACCTGGCGAACAGCAGGAGGGCGAGTACTCATGGAGTAGCTCGGTCAGCCCGTCGGACATCACAGATCCTGAGAGCGTGTGGGGGCGCGAGTGGGCATGGCAGCTCGACGGGCAGCCCTGGCAAGGGGGTCGCTGGCGCATGAGCACGAACACCAGACCTGCGAACCTGGTTGCGGAGAGTGAAGAAGTGGAGTCGGCCTTCTTCGACGATCTTCAGCGGGCCCAGACCGCTGAGTTGATCGGCAGCAGAGAGGGAGCGGATGATCTCAGCATCACGTTCGATCTCTCGTCGCTGTTCGGCACCCCGGCGCAGTTCGCCATTGACGACTGCGACGGTGGCGCGATCGAACAGCACGCCGGCGCGTATCACTCGGCGTACGCCTACTGGTTGCCTGACTGGGAGCGGCACAGCATCACCTTGATCGAACGCGATCCTGCCGCGGATCGCAGGGTCATCATCAGTTGCAGTCCGAAGGGATGGACCGACGACGATGCGCCGGCCTGGATCCGGGAGGCGAAGGGTGATGTCTACGCCGCCGCAACGCTGATGGGATTCGTGGAAGATTCCGAGCACGACCATGAACAAGCCAACGCCCCTGTCGTCGAATCCGCGACGGTGTCATGGGTGGATGACGACGGCAACGCGGGGACGGCGGTTTGGCAGGTGAACCACAGCTGGATGCACCCGCCTTCAGCGGCCGAGAACCTGCGGTTCATCGATGCGCTGCGCGGGTCGGAGGAGCTCACCGTCACCGTTGAGCTGCCTGATGCCGCGCCGATCGAGGTCCGCTTGCGAGGCGCAGCGCTGTTCGCGAAACCGATGGGCGCTGAGTTGGACACTTGCATTCGGGAGTTCGCTGAACTCAATGGCTGAAAGACCTGATGCGCCGGTCATCGTCATCGGAGGAGGCGCCGGCGGCTCTACCGCCGTCAATCTGCTGGCCTGGCTTGCCCAAGCGGACAACTGATAGCGGCCGCCGAGCCGCCAACGAACCGACTACGCATTGGCTAGCCTGCGGAAGTGCGGCGCGCTGACCCCGCCCGCGGCCGCCGAGAGCCGCTTGTCCCGCCGCACTCTCGCTCAGGCGCTCCCGGTAGACCGACGACGGTCCCGGGAGTGCCTCTTGCGCGGCGCAACCGCACCGCGCCGTTGAGGCCGGTTGAGCCTGTCATGGGGCGCTGCTGGAACACTCCCGGAGCATCTCCGTCGGCTGCGTCCAGCGCCGGGAACGTGATCAGTTGCTCAGACCTGGTCTCGCCAGCCGCGCCGCCTACGGGCCGGCGGGGTTCTGGCCCGACTGACTCAGCGCAGCATCAGTCTCAGTCATAGTCGGGCATGCACGCTGCGCTGACTTGTCGGTCAATCACCAGCAAGCGGTAGCGCAGATCGATCGCCATCCGGCGGGTGTCGGCGTGCTGCGCTTCGGACTCGGGAACGTCATCGAGCCGCTCCTGCAGCTCTGCGGCGGTGGCGCCCAGATCATCCCAGGCATCGAGCTGGGCGGGGTCGTCCCAGAAGGTGAAGCAGGTGTAGATCGGGTCGGTGTCCGGCGGGCACGACGTCCAGCCGACGGACTCGAACTGGTAAGCGGCGGGCCATGCCTCGAAGCCGTCGAATCGGATGATGGCGAACAACGCGACCGCCGTTGCCAGCAGCAGGCCGACCAGCACGACCACGGTCCAGGCGAGTTGCCGGTTCACGGATTGTGGCTCTCGTTGCGACGATGACCAGTTCTCAGCTCGGAAGGCCGACCTGATCGACTCGCCGCTGGGGGTCTGAGCGCCGCGAGCTGCCCGGAACAATTGGCGTCTCGCCATCGTCTCTTGGACATGGTGACTCGGCCGCGAACACTACTTCTGTTTCCGATGTGTCTGCTGCTCGCGACGCTGGCGCACTCCGCTCTTGCAGCCTCACACGCACCGCTGGAGATCGAGATATCCAACTCGCGCGAGGTCTGTACGATTGGGACCTTCACCGAGATCACGTGGGCGATCAGAGGCGGGATTGCCCCGTACACCCTGACCATCAATGGCTCGGCGATCGATCCTGAACGCACTTCCGAGAGAGTTCTGTGTGGATTAGCGGAGGGGCTCAACGACCCTGGGCAGCTCAACGCCTTCAACCGTGCGGTCGTCCGGGGGACGGTCGTGGACGGAAAGAACCAGACATCTTCCGGCGTCATTTCGATCCGGCTCAGTCCAGCGCTTCCACCTCCCGAACGAGCGTTCGCCGGAGTTTGGCAAGAATGGTCCGACTACCGGGTCGCCTCACTGTACGCCGGTGTTGACAGGCAGTGGTCCGGGGGTTCCAGGCAGCATTCAGCATCGCCGTCGCTGTTCCTGATTCGCTGGCGTCCGGCTGGAGAGACATCCTGGAGCTATCTGGTTGAAGAGGAGCCCGACTCTGGAGTCTACTTCAGTCGAAGCCTGCAACGAATCCCGGTGAACGCGGTGTATGAAGTGCAGCTGAGCCAGCAGAGGGTGTTGATTGAGCACGAGACGCCCGAAGCGCTGCGTTGGACCCGGGTCCTGAATGCCGTGAGCGCTGGACCACCCCGAGATGTCACGGTTCAGACGACGAGCCATAGCGCGGTCGTCGCATGGCAGGCCAATCGCAACCAAACCGGCTGGCAAATCCAGATCTCACCAGTTGATCCAGACCGTTCATCTGACAGGTCTCAGGAGACCGTGAGAGTGCAGGGTCAGCACTCATATTCGGTCGAGTTCAACAGACTCCGAGCAGACACTGCGTATTCGATCATGCTCAGGCAAGACTCGCCCTCGACACTCCCGGAGGCCACGTTTGACATTCGCACGGAACCGGAGCGGTTCGACGCGTCGCATCCGGACGACGGTCCAAGGATCACGTCGGTCACGCCATCGATCGGCGCGCGGGGGCTGATCGGACTGATCACCGAATGGGACTCGCCGACGACCGGCAACGAGACGCCGTACCGGGTGTACGCGCATGAGTTCGCGACACCTATCGACTGGCACGACGCACCCGAGGTTGGATCGGATCGTCGTCAGACGCTGATCACCGGGATTCGGCCGGACACGCTCTACCGGGTAGTGGTGGAACGCGTCGATTTGCATCGGACTCGCGATGAGGTCCTGATTCGGACACCCGCAGAGTCGTTTGAGGACAAATCCGTCTACCGGTGGCAAATCCCGAATCTGTACGTCAGTTGGCGAACCTGGAACGTGTCGGGCAGAGAGCGCAGGGGATTTGTGGCGACCTGGGAGCCGCAGTATCGAGATGGATACGTCCAGATTCAGTGGCAGAAAGACGGGCGCACGATGAACAGGTACGGCGAGGCGCCGGTGGTCATAGAAGTCGCGCGGCCGGGGAGCTATCGGTTTCGAGCCAGGTTCCTCAAGAATAATCGGTGGTCGGAGTGGACCGCGTGGCAGCATGAGACGACCAAGCCCGAACCACCGTCCAACCATTCCGTCCGCGTATCCGAACGAGCAGGGGCGATCAAGCTCGAGTGGTCGGAGTCTAGTCACTCGCTGACCCCGGTGGATGCGTACCGGGTGTATGTCAGAGGCATTGGAGACATCGAGCAGGTGTTCGATGTCTCTGGCCGCACCGGGCTGAGGATTCCGTTGGCCAGGCCGGAGAACTCGATTGAAGTGCAGATCGCCTCGGTGAGCGAGCAACATGGCGTCGGCCCACGATCGGAACCCGTAGCAGTTCACACAGGGGCTGCGCCGAGTCTCATCAAGACAGACCAGGTGAGGTGCGACCCCTATGGCGGATTGCCGGGCATCCTTCGCTGGCAGATTTTGGGGGGCGCCGCTCCGTTTCTGATCCATCTGGAAGGTCAAAGGCCGTTCGAGACCGTGGAGTCCAGCGGAGAAATGGTGGTGCATTGCGGGGCGGTCGCCGAAGATGGAACGCTCTCGAAAGAGTCGGTCACGCTCTCGGTGGAGGACGCTTACGGGCGACGCAATGAACTCAAGGTCACGGTCTCGCCGATTCCGCTGCACCAGGACGAGGAAGACCGAAGTGTCTCAATCACTCCTGTCAGCGTCTACAGCGTGACCGACAGCGAAGCTCACCTGGGCTGGCCGTGTTCGGCCTGGAGCGTGTTCGGTTGGGGACCCAGGCCGCCGGCAGTCTTCCAGCTTCGTTGGCGGACCCGGGAGTCTTCCAACTGGTCGTATCAGGAGATCGTGACGAGGACGTGGGGACCAAAACTGGGAGACGTGTGCCGCTGGATCTGGAGGGACCTGGCTCCGGGAACGGCCTACGAATTCCAGATCGCCCATGTGGCTATTCGCAGCCAGAGCAAAAGCGCAGAACGATTGCACTGGACTCACCCGGAGCCTTTCACCACGCTGAGTGAGGCTCGAAACGTCGTGGTCCGACGAGTTGGTGCGAACGTTGAGGTCACCTGGGATGCGCAACCGCATGCCTGGCTGCACCAGGTGATCCTACGCGGCGAGCACTCCAGTTGGTGGAAGCTCTATCGACCGAACGGCGAGGATTCGGAGCGCGCGATCTTTGAGGACATCCCCGTCGACGACGATGTGGATGTTGAGATCGTGTCGCCGCCCAAGTTTCGCCGGGAGCCGCTGATCGGTCCAGGATTCCAGCGGTACATCCCTCCCCACTAGGAAACCTCCGTGTGACTGCTTGTTTCACCAATCCAGGCGAAACCTGACCTTGTTGTGTATCCGCACCGATCCGATAGAGCGAGATTCTCGCCTCTAATGGGAATGACGGATGAGTAGGGCTGGAGACCGGAGTCGCTTCCGGCGCCCTGCTAGATCGCCAGCGGGGCGTTCTGGTAGGTCGGCACGCCGACTTCGTTGAAGATCTCGTTGATTGCGCTGCGGATTTCTTCGTTCAGCTTCCAGTCGGTGGCCGCGACGTTCTCCTCGAGCTCTCGCTCGTTTCTCATGCCGACGAGCGCACACCACGCAGCGGGATGGTCAAGCACCCACGCGAGGGCCAGTTGCGCCACGGATTTGCCGTAACCGTCGGCCAGCTCGACCAAGCGGTTGGTCGCTTCGACTTCCTTGCGGAAGTGCTCCTCCTGGAAGACCGGCAAGTTGAACGCCATGCCGCTGCGACGCCTGTCGCGTTCCTCGAACGTGGTCTTGGGTGTGAAGGCTCCGGTCAGCAGACCGAACCCGAGTGACCCGTTGGCCATGCACCAGGGCAGCACGCGCGACTCCATGCGACGGTCGTACATGTTGTAGCCGACCTGGTTGGCGGCGATGTGCCCGTACTGCTCGCACTCTTCCATCATGTCAACATTGAAGTTCGAGACACCATAGTGGCGAATCTTACTGCTCTGTTTGAGCTCTTCCGCACCGTCCATCGTTTCCTCGATCGCCGTGTCATGGCCGCCCAGGCCGCAGCCGAAGCAGTAGAACCGCTGGGTGCGGCGTAGACGGTGAAGCTACCCTCGGTCTCATCGTGGAAGGGGCACTTGCCCTGGCGCACGCGACCCCGGCCGCGCAGCTTGACACCAAAGGCCTCGACTACGTCCCGGAGTGGGTAAAGGCGCTTGAGCGCAGGAATGTCGACCGACGCCCTTCGAGTGGTCATGACGCACCGCCCTTGCCCAACGGCTTGAGCCCTCTGAGGCTGCGGCGCGAGACGCGCTTGCCCCGGTGCCAGCGCATGCCCAAGACGGCCCGGACTTCGAGCGTCCCGTCAGCTTGCGGGGTGAGGACGGCAGAATGGCCCGTGGTCGGGCTGTAGCTGAACATTTGCTCATCGCGGAACCGGCGCCGGGCCAGGTCGAGGAACACGGCGTAGGCCCAACGCCGTTCGCCCTCGGTGGCGCTGAAGAGTTCCAGTCCGGCGAACACTGAGAGCGCCGCGTCGAGATCCCCGGACTGTCTCAGGCATCGGGCCTCGTGAATCCCCCGCGCGAGCGAAGCACGGGGTGGTGTAGTTGCGTCGTCTTCGAAGACGGCGTCGATGATGCGGTCGACCAGTTCTTCCAGCGTGGGCCGGGTCGCGGTCGCGGTTGCAGTCATGAGGTCTCCTTTCCCTGTCGACGTGCGACTGCGGCTTAACGAAGAAAGGCCGCCCCGGGAGGCGGCTCTTGCATGTGGATGGATGGGGATGAACGGTCAGGTGCGGCGACCGGCGCGTGCGACCAAGACGAGGCGGCCGAGCACGATCCGATGCGCGAGCCAGCTGGCCCAACCGAGGCCGAAGACGTTCAGCGCCACGACCTGTAGGTCGTAGCCGAGGACCGGCGGTACGGCCAGCAGGAGGATGACGAAGGGCGCCAGGACAACCCGCCAGGAGCGACCGCCTGCTTGCTTCGTCACCGGCGCCGCCTCCGAATCGGAGCTCGGGGATGGTGCAGCCGGCACATCCTAGGCGCGGTAGGCCGACCAGATCGACTCGCCTGCCGTCGTCTCCAACCAGCGGTTGACCCGCTCGCGCGAGCAGCCCGCCGACATACAGCGGACGTCGATCCCGTCGCCATCGGGCCGCTGGCGGAAGCCCAGCAGGTCCTGCTCCGATCCGTGGCAGGCGGCCGCCGTCCAGAACCAGCCGAGCTCGAAGCGCACCCGTTGCCGGGGCGCAATCAGTTCGGCGATGCGGGCGGCTGTGGGGCCGACGTACCGCCATCTCGTTCTCACTCTGTTCGTCTCGTTCCTGTCGTTCTTCTCCCTCATCGTGAGCTCCTCTCAGTTGAGCCGTGGTTGTGGGCAGGACCCTGTGGATGGTGAACCGACCCGGCATCCCCGTATCGCGTACGGTGCAGGCCTGGCGCGGTTCGTCGCGGTTGATGGTGTGACTGGGTGGATTGGACTGGACGCACTTGTCCCGCGGCGCGGTGCGGACACGTGGAACTGGGCGCGATCTGGGGTGTTGGACGCGATCCGAGATCAACAGCAGGCCGGTTGGCCGCTGTGACGGAAGGGCGCGGGCATGAGAAGACCGGCCTGCAGCGCGCGCAGATAGGGGTGGGAACGCCGCAATTGGGTCCCGTCGGGTGCAAATGTGCTCGGATCGTCGGGCGGTCAGTCGCAGGTTGGGCACATAGCGACCGGACGGCGCAGCGCCACATCATCCAGGTCATGTGACGGCAGTCCGGTCAGTCGTCCACTCAGCAGTCAGCGATTCGTTGCCACCAACTCGGAGACCAGTCCCGCACTTCGAGCGAGTCTCAGGAGAGCAAGGCTCGATCCGTCGACGAGTTCGCGCAGCGGTGGCGCTTGTTTCTCAGTGTGCCGGACCAGCGGGAGAGCTTGGCTCTAGCCCGAGGCGCGGTTCCGGGTCAAGGACGAACCCGCCAGCTTTCTCAGGAGGAAACGCTGGCCAAAAGGCCGGAAACCACGTTCAGTAGAACGCCGCCGGAGACGAGATCGCAACCGTGTGACGCAAGCGGATCGAGTCGTCGCACGCACGAATGTTCAATCGGCGACAATAGTGCAGCTGAGATGGATACTCGGTTCCCGGAGATCGCCGCTTCAGCGCCGAAGACGCGACGAAGCACATGAACACGACCGAGCAACTGGCCGCCGCATTGCGACGCGCCTGGCCCCCACTCACCGCAAGGCGTGCGCCCGGTCTGGCCCGTGAGGTGAGCGCGAGCTGCGGCGCTGGGGCCATGCGGGCCGTGAGGTCAGCCTGGAGCCGGTCGGCCGGATACCCGACGAGCCCAGTTCCCTGGGCTGCCTGTTTTGGTGCGAGAGCTGTCACGTCTCCCAGCTGTTGGTGCTGCCCGAGTGAGCGGTCCGATAGTAGAGAACGGGGAGACTGCGCGGCGGTCGGCTGAGGGCCGAGTGTCGACAGTGAGTACGGCGTTGGGTGGAGCAGGATCTGCGCTCTCGCGCGGCTGCCTGATGCCCGCTCAGAGCGCGTCGCGCAGGCGCTTGAGCGGGCGCAGCTTGAGCTTGCCCCGCGCTCGCGCGGGCCGGGCCGCAATCGTGATCGGCTCGCCGGTGGCCGGGTTGCGGCCGGCGCGCTCCGCCCGGGCCGCCTCGGGCCGCACCTCGGCCTTGACCAGCCCGGCGACGGTGACCGCGCCCGGGCCGTCCGCCGAGAGCTCTTCCAGGACCACCTCGGAGAGCGCGTCGAGCACGCGCTCGACCTCGCGCGCCTCAAGGTGGGTGCGTTCGGCGACGGCGCGATTCAGCTGCGCCTTGGTCTTGGCTGGGGCGTCGGTCATGGCGGTCGCTTCCTGTTCGTTCGGGGTCGGTCGGCCTGTGATTGTTGCGCGGGCTGGCCGTACGCGCAATCGGCCGTCGACACCCGAGCCGGTTGGGTGGAGGTGCCGGTCCGTGCTGAGCTGGTTTCAGCCGGACACGGCTGCCGCCGGGACCGTGATCAGATGCCGATGCTCGGGCCTGAGCCGAACGACTTGGTCGAGACGACAACCGGTGGGCCGCCACTCGGTGCAACCGGGGCCGGAGTCTCCGCCGCCTCCGGAGAGGAGACCAGCCGCCAGTGGTTGCGTCCCGTGTTCTCCAGTTCGCCCGTCTCCTTGAGCCGCTGCAGGCTGGACTGCAGGGTTGCCATCGGTTGGGCCGAGCGCGGCGCCGCGTTGTGCTGTTCGAGGTAGGCCAGGATCTTGGTCGCGTGCACCGGTTCGCGCTGCTGGCCCAGGAACTCACGGATCTTGGCGCTGATCAGCCCGCGCGGCAGACGCGAGCGCTTGGGGGACTGCGCCTGACGTCGAACGCCGCGCCGTCTGGTCGGCTTGTCTGCCGCCGTCGAGCTAGGCGGACCGGACCCCAGGCTCAACAGCTCTTCGATCAACCGCCGTTTCGCGGCCAGCAAGTCCAACTGCGCCTGGATGCCGTCGAGTTCGGTTCGCAGCTGAACGGCGAATGGGTCAGCCATGGGCGTTCGTCCTCTCAGTGATGATCTCCGTGGATCAGGCGCGTTTCAGCATAGGAGTGCGCTCCAAGGGCGAGCCCACCGGGCCTCCCGGTGTCGACTCAGCGGGCAATCGATCGCTCCAGAGCCAGGCCGGCGCGCGTTTGCCCCGGAACCCCATCGTGCCGCACGCGCCGAACATCGTAAGGATCCCCGAGCAGGTGGCGCCGATCATCGGTCTGAACGCCGAGTCCCGCGCCGATCCCCTACATTTCGAGGTCAGTGGCTGGCTGCGCACAGGCGCGCGGTTGCCATTTCGTTGCTGCCTGGCTGCCTTGATCGAGCGCTGTCGGGGAGGCTCGCCTGCTGGCATGTTGACTCACGAGATATTCGCGCCGATCAAGCCGACGAAGATCAACAGCACGGGGCTGACCCCGACCGTGAGGTTGGCGTGGGCCAGGTCGGAATCACCGATGAATTTGCTGAAGAGTCTCACCATGATGCCCATCGGTCCTCGCCTTCGGCGGAAACGCGGCACGCCCGAGCAGCCGAGATCGCTGGCGCGCGGTGGAGCAGTCCCCGCCCCCGCATTAGTTCGCACTCTGGTGGTGGCCGCTCACGCCGTCAACTGTCCCGGTCATCCACGGGCAACTCGCAGACGGTGTCTGTAGCAAATCAGCAGCGATGGGTCTTTGGCGTCGGCAGCTGAAGTTCCGGCGGGTGCGGCGAGACCGGGACGTGATGGACATCAGCGCAGCCGGCGCTGGCCCCTGGGCGGTTCCTGTAGGTGAGCAGGTGAAACAACAGGAGGTCCTCGCGGCCGCTCGCTGACGCGCAGCGGCTCCACGATCCGCGCCTGACTGGTTCCGAGCCAAGCGTTCCCGAAGGAGATCCGAACTGGCCCGTGTCTCGACGCTGCAGCGCTGTTGCGATCAACTCCTGGACCTGGTCCAGCATCGGTCGAGCGGCGCTTGGTTGGTTCCTCGGCAGTCGCCGCCGAGTTCGCCGGGCGGAGCCGACACTTGCGCGCCGCGGCGGTGCGGGAGGATGGCCGCGGTCGGCGTTACCTGAGTCGCGTGCAGAGCGAAATCAGGGCGAGCGCAAGACGCTGTCAGACTCCGTCCGCGTCGGCCAGCTCGCGAGGTAGGCGGTAGACCACTTCCATCGGCAGCCCGCGAGCGTCGCGTTGCGGTTCGGGCGGGATCGATTGCAGGTCGCCCAGGAACGGGTGAGTGCCAACGGCGGTCAGCGCCGTGGCCAGCGCATCGACGACGACGGCTAGGGGGACCTTGGGCCGGGACCCGCGCCACACATCGTCGAAGAACTCGTGAGCCCAGGGCAGGTACTCGACGAGCACTCCCAGGCGCTCTGCGATTCCCTCCGGCTGCGCCTTCGAGCACGACATCGGACGCCCGCCGTTGAGCCCCCAGAAACACAACTCGCGGTGCGCCTCGCGCAGTTTCCCGCGCGCATCTGCGTCGGTCAACATGAGCGCGTCGAGTTCGGCAATCTTGGCCACCATCGCCGCAGACTGCTTGCTGAGTTTCTTACCCAGTGCGCGATGGTTGCGTTCCGACAGCGCCTCGTATGATCTCGCCTCCCCAGAGCGGAACGCCTCCACGGCGGCGCGGCTCGGGACCGGGGAGACCGAGTGGTGGCGCTGTGGCTTGAGCAAGTCCCTGGCCAGTTGGAACGCCGCTCGCCTCGGATGCCCAGCGTCTTGCAGCCCGATCGGAATACCGACCAGGATGCTGGAGGCGTCGCCCCAGGCGCCCATGAGCGAGGTCACGTCGGGAAAGACCTCGGCGCTCGCTGGCCTGGCGAGATTGTCGTCGATCCGCACGGCGACCCATCCGCCCGGACATACATTCGCACCAACGAAAGCCATCTGCAGCGTTTCTTAACTCTCCATACCCTTCGCCTAAGGTAGTTCTGGCCGCCAAGCGTTGTGGGGCAGTCGGCGGAGGCAGATTGAGACGAAGACTTCAGCTAAACCTGCCGCGCGGCCTGTCAACCAGGATCAACCGGTGGCGTCACCGAAGTCCAACAGCTTGCGCAGGTCCTGCCGCAATGAACCCGCGTGTTCCGCGACCAGTCGCTCGAGCTGTGCGCCGTCAATCAGCTCGATCCGCGGGAAGCCGGTCTGCACGGCTACCTGCTTCGCGTCTGGGCTGAACGCGCTGGTGGTCACGAACAGACCATGTCCCCCAGTTGGAATCGCACTGCGCAACTGTTGCAGCATCGCCGGTCCGATGATCCCGGTCGCGCGGTAACGCTTGACCTGAACGAACAGCTGGAGTTCGGCCAAGCCGGCAGCGTTGAGCTTGGCACGGACTTCGCCGCCGCCGTCACCGGACTTGCCTGTTCTCCGCACCGCGGCGCAGCCCATTGCCTTGAGCAGCGCCGCCACCAGTCGTTCGCTTTGCGGCGCATCAAGTTCCAACATTCGGCGGATGAGCGTGCGCGGGCACGGCTGAGTCACCCTCCGCCGGCTGGCCAACTACGTTTGATCCGCTTGTTCGGACCGGCAACACCGCAAGGTCACGCGTGTCCGGACGCTGCCGAGCGATGGGGGGGGCGCACTGATCACCAGGTCGATGGGTTCGGCGCGTCCAGAATCCACCCCATGTCGCAATGGGCCGCCCATGTGGGAGGCTGGACGGCGAGCGGTCGCAGTGACTGCGGGTGGACTGCTGCTAGCCAACCCACTGGGGAGTGCCCACCGGCGGCATGATCACTTCGACGTCGAGCTTCGTCCCAGCGGGGATTCCCTTGAACACGATCGTTTCGACATCCGCCCCGCTCGCGTCGTGCCGCTGCCACCAGCTCTCGCCCGTGCCTCGCAGCACGACGCTGTAGGTCGGGACGCCCGGCACCGCGTTCCAGCGCACGGTGATCGATGTCCCAACCCGCGAGACTTCGGCGCGAACCGCTTCGGGCCAGGTCCGCACCTCCTGCAGGCTCGACCATGCCTGGGCCGGAATCTCTTCGGCGCGCAGGCCAGGAAAATCGAGGGCCAGCTGGAACTCATAGGAGGTATCGGGCGCAAGCCCCGACCATGCCACGGCCAGGTACTGAGCGGCCCAGATTTTGACGCTGTCGCGCTCGTAGGTCCATTGCTCCTGGCCGCCGACCCGCCACCTGATCCAGAAGCGATAGCCGCCGAGCAGCTCCCACGATTCCCAAACTGGCGATCGCTCGCCGTAGACGAGCACGCCGACGCGGTCGCTCCCATTGGTGATGTCTCCGAGCTGGGGCGCCACGGATCGTGCACGGTTGAGCGCTGTAGGGATTGCAGCGCTGCGCCCGCCGTCCTCGATGATCTCGTAGACGAGCGTCTCACTCATCCGCCGACCGAGGTCGTCATCAACCTGGACAGCGACTTGCATCACGCGCCTGCCGTCTGGGCCGATACGCCCGTCGCCCGACGCGCAACCCGACTCGAACGCGCCGACGGGGAGAGTCGACGTGATCGGCTCAAGATCGCCGACGGTCACCCGATAAGGCGGGACGCCGCGTCGAACCTGCCAGAAGGCTCTCGCGGGAGTCGACGAGCGGAGCTTGCACCTTGACTGCCAATCGTCGATTCGTAGTTCGAGCTCAGGTGGCGTTCGCAGATCGACTTCCAGTCGAGCCAGGTCGCCCAGGCCGAGGTCGTGGCGGTAGGCGCCGACCAGGAAGACGAAGCTCGTCTGCCCCGGAACAAGCTCAAACACGGCGCGGTTCGACCGCCCGGTGTCAATCACCTGCGGCGCGGCGCCCTCGGCGATCAGGTAGGCGCGATAGCCGTCGCTGCCCGATGGGTGCCCGCCATACGGCCAGGTCACGTGCAGCTCCGAGCCCCGGCGCTGATAGCGGATTCCCGACTGCGAGGGCGGCCAAGGCTCAGCGCCGGCGAGGCGGGCCGGCGACCATGCTGACGATGCGCCCTGACGGTCGACCCACCTGATCCGAAACGGATAGGGACCGGGATCATCGCTGTAGTAGACGAAGGTCGGCCCCGGTCCGACCCGAGACATCCGGCGACCGTCCCGAATCCATTCGACTTCGAGCGGATCTGCATTGTCTGATTCGACTGACACCGTGAACGCCCAACCTGGCATCTTGCGTGAGCTGGAGACGGCAACGTCCCACTGCGGCAGCGCGTTCGCGATGGCGGCGCGCTCGCCGACTGGACCTGGGATCGCAACCTCCATCGTCCGGCCATAGCCCTCCAGGCCAGATGGCCGAATCGCGACTTCGTACCGCGTCCCGCGCAAGAGGGGCTTGGACAGGATGGCTTGCGAGCGGCATGCCAAGGTGCGGGATTGGGACGCCTGCGGCGCACCGTATTCCTTGATCTCAACTTCGAGTTCACGGTCCAACGCGCTGTGCAAGCACGTCCAATAGACGATGATCCGATCTCCGGCCACAGCGGCACCGATGTTCTCTGCGATGTTCGCTTCCCACCAGTGCGGCGGCACTGGCTCAGTTCGAAACGAAACAACGGTCGAGTAGCGTCTGGAGCGCGCCGGTTCGGCTAGCTCGATGACATAGACGCGGTCCGGATCCAATCCGTCGATCGTCAACTCGTAGGGAGCTTGCGGACCCACGCTGAACTCAGCTACGGGCCAGATGGGGAAGCCGCTAGTTAGGAACTCACGGCCTTCATAGAGCCGCACATCGTAGACCCGGCCGGCGGGCGCGTCCCAACTGAGGTGCGCCTCGTCGTGCGTGGCATGGGCCGTGACCTGCAGTGATTCGTTCACGACGTTCGCTGGCGTTGCCGCCTCGGCCAGAACCGAGCACGCGAGACCGAGCGCCACAATCGCCAATAGGAGCGTGAGTCGGCGCGTCACCGCTGCCTCCTGTTCGCGCCAGCAGCCCGACCGCCGTGACGCATGATGAGTGTCCCCGATCCGCAACCAAGTTGTCGACACCACTGTGAGGCCAGAACGAGTTCGGCGACCGACTGCGAGTTCAGTTCCGGCTGTCGAGGCTTGGCCCGCAGCCGACCCTGGGCACGCGATCCGACCCGCCGTTCACCCGTCCAGCGACGGCCCCAACTCTCCGGCGCTATTGTGCTGCGCAGATGGCGCTGCTGTCCGGTCGCTGTCCGTCTGCGGTCCGTAACCCCGGACAACCCCCGGCAACCTGGCTAGAACTGCAATCGGAGTGCAATTTCACTGCAATCTGACTGCAATCCGGGGGGAAGGAGCCCCAGACACCCACTGGTTGCCCGTTACCTCCTGTAGGAGAGGTCAAGTCCAGTGCAGGACTGGAGATCGGGTGCCGATTGCAATTGTCAATCGAGTCCGGATTCCTGTACACGCCCCCGACAGCAAGCAATGTCAAACGGCGGTCCGGGTAGATCGGCGGTGTCACCGGTGACGTTCCTCTCGGAGGCCGTCCCTGATTGACTAGAGTGGCGGTGCAAGGCGAACACCGCGACCAATGAACCGCCAACCAGCCGCCTTGCAGCGAGGCAGGCAGCCGCACCGGCGCAGACACCCGGACGGCCGCTGCGGCGCGGGAACGGCGACGGTTCCCACACACGTCACGGTTCCCGCGCCCGGCCCCTCGATCCCGTGGCGCTCATCGATTTGCGGCGCGCCGGGACCCACGACCCTCGGCATCGTGCACTCGATTGTTTGTCCCGCTCGGTTCCGCCTGCGAGGTGCAACCCGACTACGCTCGTGAGGTGGGCCGGGAGGCGATGCATAAGCCGCCCGCCCGGCCGAAACCGTCTTGAAGCCGGGTCGGGTCTGTCGAAGCTGGAGCGCCGCTCGACGTGTTTGCATATCTGCTCGTGTCGTTCGTGCTGGCGCTCACGTTCGCGCTTCAGGTGAGCCCGCAGATCTCCAACGAACCCCGTGTGACGGCCGTCTCGCTCAGCGCCGGCGTTGAGCACTCCTGCGCCATCGATGCCGAGCATCGGGTCCACTGCTGGGGTTCGAATCGGCACGGCCAACTCGATGCGCTCGCAGGCAGCTACGCGGCGGTCAGCGCCGGGGATACGCATACCTGCGCTATCGACCTCGACGGCGGTCTGAGCTGTTGGGGCGGAGGCAAGTTCGCCGGCGCCGCGAATCCGGTCGGCCGGTCTCTCACAGTGAGCGCCGGCGAGGACCACACCTGCTCCGTGCGCGAGGACGGCCGACTGCACTGTTTCGGCTGGAATCGCTACGGCCAGGCCAGTCCACCCGACGGGAGTTGGCTCGACGTGCAAGTCGGTGAGGACCACTCCTGCGGTCTGCGCCAGGACGGCGCGATCCAATGTTGGGGCGACAACAGCTGGGCTCAATCAACTCCGCCCGCGGGCGAGTACGCCGTGCTAGTCGTGGGCGATGATCAGGGCTGCGCGCTCGCCAGCGATGGCCGGCTCGTCTGCTGGGGCGACGATCAGCGCGGCCAATCCTCCCCGCCGGCTGGATGGCGGTTCCAGCAGATCGCCGCCGGCTACGGCTGCGGATTGACGGCGCAGGGCGTCGTCCGCTGCTGGGGCGAACTCGACGATCCACCCCAGCCGTTGCAACAGCTCGGCTTTGTCGCGGTCGACGCCGGTCACGAACATGCCTGCGTCATCCTCAACACGGGCGCCGTGTACTGCTGGCCTGAGAGCCCGACCGCGGTGCCCGACTCGCTGGCGACACGTTAGGCATTCGTCGTTGTCCCCGACCATGCCTCACCTGGCTTGTTCCAACTCCGCCACGGAGTGTCCGCAGCCGCCGCTGTCCCGCTCTGTCACCAGTCGCGCCGTCTCATTGGTGTTTCCGGGGCAGCATGGTCAGTTGCCATTCTGCTCTGAAGGCCGCATTCGACATCCCCGGTCCAGTCTCCAATCCCTGTAGCTCGAGCTTATGCCCGTTAAACACCGAGTCTTCGCCGCGCCGCTCGCCGGTCGCTGACACGATGTCGCCACGAACCGCCTTGTCGCCCGCCAGCTCCTCGATGAGTCACACATTGGGTTGGTTGCGATGGCGGATGTGTGCGCGTTCGTCGTCGATCTAATACGACAGTCAGCGCTTCAATCGCAGGCGGGAGATTCGCCCTCAATCAGGCGAGCACGAGATAGAGGCCGACGCACCAACAGCCCCAGACGACTAGTGCCGCGATCAGTCGCCAGCGCGAGGGCAGGAGCACGGCCGCTGCGGTGATTGGCAATGGCGCCAAGGCCAGGATGATGAGCCCAACGCTGCTGAGGGCGCTGGCCAAGCCGATGAACGCAGCGGCAGCTCCAATCAGTAAGAGCGCATTGGACTGGCGTCTACGCCGATCTGTTGCCGTCACGGTCGACCTCTCCCAGTCGCGGGAGCCGCTTCGTGGAGCCAATACCAGACCCGCAGCAATCAGCACGATTCCGGTCACAACGGTGTATGGCCCGATCCCAGCAAGCAGCGGAACGCTGGCCAGCATGAGCGCAACGCCGCCGCCGAACAGCCAGCGGGCCAGCATCAGGCCCGACATCATTAATCCCATGCCAGGGCCATGTAGAGCCAACCGCAACCCAATATCGTTCCGGCGACGAACACCACCCACCGCGCCCAGGTCCGCTCCAGCCAGATCCCGATGACCAGCAGTGGAGTGGCGACTGCCGCAATCAACCCCGACTTGAGACCCAATCCGTAGACGAACAGGTACGAGACCAGCATCAACATCAGACCGACATTGAGCAGTGCTGCACCGATGACTGTCTGCATGGCTTAGCTCGCTTCGCCGTTCAGTCCCAGAACCACTGGCCCAACCATGCGGGCCACCACATCAAGAAGGTGAATCCCGCCGCCAACCAGAATCGCCGGGTCGTCGGCTCCATCAAGAATCCGACGATGATCGCCATGTGTGCGGCGCCCAGTGCGCCAAAGAAGCCGCCAAGCCACCAGCCAACCGGCGACGCGCCGAGCAAGCCCCCGATCACAATCAGGGAGTCTGGGAGCGTCATTCGCTTCAGCGGATGACGCCTCTTGCGGGGGCTATCGTCGAGCGGTGATGGGGGTAACATCTCAGGCCCAAAGCAGATCACCGAACACCGCTGGCCACCACATCACGAGCGTCAACAGCAAAGTGACCACCAGCCGCTGGCGGGACCGTTCAAGGGCGAAGCCAACCCAGACAGTTACGTGTCCCACTAGCAGAGACCCGTACACGGCCGCCGCGCTGCCAATCAAGAACCACCATGCCATTGAAGATGCGCCAATGATCAGGCCGACGAGCATCAGCGCGACCTGGATCTCAACTCGCTCGAACATGATGAATTCCCCAAAAGTGGAGCGCGACCACGTAGAGTCGCGCTCCGTGAACTGGATGGGATTCTTGGACGGTCGTGCTTATGCACCTCGCCCGCCCAAGCCAGAGAGCCTGAGCGGGCTGGGTTGACTGACTTCGGGCACTGTTCTTCCGGCATTCTTGTGTGCCCCCCCCCCAAGTGTTCAAGACGATGATCCATGCGAGAGAACCGATGCCGCACACGAGGCCAGGCAGCGCCAACAATGCTCTCCTCTTGCTGTAGTGGACCGTCAGAGCGGGCCCGATGAAGAACAGCGAGAGGAACATCAGGCCGGAACCGATCGTGACGACTGTCACCAACCCGAGGACGCATAGCGCAAGGCCAACTGCCAATAGGGCGCCTCCGACACGCGGACGTGTGATGCCAAAGGTCGACATCACGGTGCGGAGATTCGGCTTGCTCTTGCGGGTTGGATTCGGCGGTGTCACGAGTTGGCTCCTTTCTTTGGCTGACCATCCGTCACTCTCTGAAGCGCAGGCCTGAATCGAAATCGTCGCGCAGTTGCCTCCTCAATCACGAAGATGAGCGCCCCGAGGCGCATTCTGACACCAACCCGAACCAGTAGTGGTTTGTAACCTTGTTGCTGAAGTTGCAGGCAAAGCCTCCACCAGCCTCAAACCAAACCATCAACTTGGTCCTTGCACGCGGATCCGGAAGAACCGGGAGGTGTTCATGGAAGTTCGCATGGTTCCATGCTTTGCTCTGGCGGCGATCGACTCAGATCCAATGTGAAATCGCAGGCAGCGGAGGGCGCGGCGCTGCTCCTGTTGACCCCATTGGAGGAGCGGGCCGTGAGGACGATAGCGGACAAACCGTCGCAACGGTTCCTCGGGCTCTCCTCTTCAACGGCATCAGCGCGAGCCGCCCCGAGGTCACAAGAATCAACACGACCGCCACAAGCGTGGCGGTCGCCAGTGAGATTCCGGGGATGATGCGTCTTTGCTGCTGCGTCGCGTGCTTGTGGATGAGGGTGGCGTGTCGGAACGTCATGGCGTTCCTCCTCTCTGTTGCCTCCTCGGTCTTGCCGACACCATAAGCTCCTGAACATGGTCATACAGCGATCACCAGCATTGATACGCCAGACCGTATGTTTCGTCAGGGCCATGATGGCAGCGACATGACCATCACACCGTCCGATCAGCGAGCCGAGTGGCGCGAACGGATCGCCGCCATCGTCGACGCCCGGGGCGTGGAACCCGAGTTCAACGACGATCTACACGAGCTCTCCGACACGACCGATGTCCTGCTCTGCCGCCTTTGGGGGGCGGCCTCGCCTGGCTCACGGGTCCGACTGGATCTGCGGGTAACCGTGCTCAAGTTGCAGGCGTCGCCGGATCCTGCGCCACGCGAGGCCGCCCGGATCGGGCCGCCGAGGCGTTGGTCAGACTGTGCCGGACCACGGTACCCGGGCTCAGGTTCAGTGGCGACCGGCGCAAACGCGGTACGATTCCCGCATGCACCGGTCTAACTCCTTCGTCGAAGGCGGCGACAGCAGGGCGCCGTCGCCCGTGCTCTGGGGCGGTTGGTTCACGCTCTGCGCAGTGCTCGCCTACGTGCTCTCGGAACTACTAGCCGATCAGCCGGCCGTCCGCTTCGTCATCTTCGCCGGGATGACGATGGCCTCCGTCTGCCTCAGCATCGTGCTTATCAACCTGTGCGCCCGAGCCAGAGTCTGGCTGGCGCGGCGACGTGGCGCGGACGGGAACGACCAGGAACAAATGCCGCCCGACCACCCGTCCTAGTTGGCGGTCGCCCGGTGATGCGATCCCGGCGACCTCGTTGTAGTCCGTTGCTGACACTAACAACACCTCAGCAACCGTCGGATCAAGCCACGCGCGAGGGACCGCAAGTTCGGATTCTCCCGGCCCGACGTCCCGCATCCGCCGAGAGCAGCTCCGCTCGGCGAGCCTCGAACTCGCGTTGCATCTGTCGCTCCAGGCTCACGCCCCGCCCCCAGCGCCCCAGGGTCAGGAGCCGAAGCGCCCAGTCCAGCGCTCGGCCCAGAGGCGCTCTCGCCGCAGATTGCGCAGCCGGTCTTGACGCAGCAGCACGCTTTCGCGGCGTGTTGCGAACGAACGACTGGAATCAACAACCACCCAGATTCCATTAGCGATTTCATGTAAGCGCATGCTTGAGGAATGTGGACCGCTGGGCGATGCTTGGCTCCGAAGGAGTAACCGGCTCGCCGGTTCCCTTCTTTAGAAGCTCGAAGAACACACGTTCATAGACGAATGGCGGAACAACGTACGCCGCCGATGGCCGGCCCGTGGAATGCGTCTGAGATACTGACACCAGACAACGAGGGGGCCGCGATGAGAGTTTCAACCATCCTTGATCACATTGATAGCGGCGATATGGCGCTGCCTAAATTCCAGCGCGGCTACGTCTGGAATCGCGATCAAGTTCGCGGCCTAATGGACTCCATGTACCGCGGACACCCCGTAGGCAGTTTGCTCGTTTGGGTTACGCAGGCTGAGGGCGCCGACCATCGCGGTTCAAATGAACTCGCTCCTGGAGTCGTTCGCTTGTTACTCGACGGCCAGCAACGAATCACGTCGCTCTATGGGATCATTCGAGGCAAGCCGCCCGAGTTCTTTGACGGCAATGCTCGTGCCTTCAGCGACCTGTACTTCAACATCGAGTCTGAAGAGTTCCGCTTCTACCAGGCGCAGCGCATGAAGGGCGATCCATTCTGGATTGAAGTGTCCGCCCTTCTGCGACAGGGGAACGCAGGCATCGGTCAGCACATTCGTCGTTTGTCTCAGGCTCAAGAGGTCGGCGAAAGATTAGGAGAGTACATCGGTCGGCTGAACAAGGTACTTGGAGTCCGAGACACCGACTTGCATGTCGAGGAAGTCACCGGGGCCGACAAGACCGTCGACGTCGTGGTCGACATCTTCAATCGGGTCAACAGCGGCGGCACCAAGCTCTCCCAGGGCGACCTGGCCCTGGCCAAGATCTGCGGCTCATGGCCCGAGGGACGCGAGCGAATGCAAGAGAGTCTCGCAAAGTGGCGGCAAAGCGGTTACCACTTCTCCCTCGACTGGCTGTTGCGAGTGCTCAACGGGATTGTCACCGGTGAGGCCCGATTCATTCATCTTCACGACCGCTCGACCGTGGAGATCAAAGACGGACTCGCCCGCGCTGAACGAGCCATCGATGCTTCCCTCAATCTGATTTCGGGACGATTCGGTCTTGACCACGACCGGGTGCTGTTCGGCCGCTACGCCCTGCCGGTGATGGCGCGCTACATCGATCGCCGGGGCGGCCATCTTTCAGGTGCCAAGGAACGTGATCGGCTCCTGTATTGGTACTTCCAGAGCGGCATGTGGGGCCGATTCTCGGGGTCTACCGAGTCCACGCTGAACGTCGACTTCGAGGCGACCGAGGAACTGGACGGCGCGATCGACCGACTGTTGGAGCAGTTGCGACTCTGGCACGGAAGCCTGCAAGTCGAGCCGGCCCATTTCCGTGGCTGGAGTTTGGGCGCCCGCTTCTATCCAGTCCTGTACGCGCTCACTCGGGTCGGAGAGGCTCAGGACTGGGGTACCGGGTTGCCGCTCAAGCGCAGCCTCTTGGGCAAGATGAACTCGCTCGAAGTGCACCACATCTTTCCCAAGTCCTTGCTCTACGAGCACGGGTACAAGAGACCCGAAGTCAACGCGATCGCCAACTTCTGTTATCTGACGAAGGACACCAACCTCAGGATCAGCGCGCGACCGCCCTCCGAGTACTTCGCGGAGATTGAACAACGCTTGCCGGGGTCGCTCGAGTCTCAGTGGATCCCTTTGGATCGAGAGCTGTGGCAGACGGAGAACTACCCGCAGTTCCTGGAGGTCCGCCAGCGGCTGCTTGCTGAAGCGGCCAACGCATTGCTGGATGAACTGCTCCAAGGAACTGCGGATATCGCGGCTCCCCTGGCCGCCGAGATCCTCAGTGAAGAACCACCGGAGGCATTGAAGGACGTGCCTGGTGGCATTGGCGCCGACGAGGAGGAGAAACTGTTGCAGGAGATCAACGAGTGGCTCCAAGAGCGGGGCCTACCGCAAGGTGAGGTCGAACTGGAGCTATCGGATCTTGACTCTGGCACGCCCCTTGCCATTCTTGATCTCGCCTGGCCGAACGGACTGCAGGAAGGTCTCAGCCAACCGGTTGCACTCTTGTTGGACGAACCACAGGAGACGCTGCAGATCGCCAACGATTGTGGATTCAGGCACTTCACCGAAGTCGCGATGTTCAAGCGGTACGCAGAGACGGAGATTCTTTCGCTTGCGGCAGCATCAGACCTTGATTGACGTTCGTCGCCAAATTGTCCAGATCGACGCTCTCACTGTTGGGCGCCGTCAGCGATCCCACGAGGCGGGGTATTCGGCGATACCGTCATCAACTTCTTTGGCAGTCTTGATGAGCCGCTCGCGCGGGAGGTCGTTGATTGCTTGGCCGGCCGAGCGCCGCGCCCTGGCAGGCTCGTGAAGCACGATCAGATCGACTGTCCGCCCCGCCTCTAACTCCGGGCCTGCCAACTCAACCCTGCCGCCCGGCAGCACCGTCACCTCTTGCTGGACCATCCGCCCAATAGCTCTGTCCTCTGAAGCTATCCTAGGCTTCGCGATCATTGATGGAGTCTCTGATCGCCATGCCCTGCTCCAACAGCAGGGCCTGGCCAAAATCGCAGAACGCCTCGGCCTCCAATCACGCCCTGCCTCTTAGGTGCCTTGTCTGCTCTGTGCGTGATTGCGAATGATGAGGTTCCTCATCGATCCTCTTGCTCTAGTCGACCAATCCATCCGAACAAACGATTCCAATGACTGCTGGCTCGACAGCGTCTGATCTTCCTGAGCCGTCCAACGCAGAGAGCCGGTAGGTCTCGCGCATTGCCTCCAATCTTGCGAGCAGCGCACGCCCTTGAGGCTGTATCGCGTAGACCTCGCCGAGCGCCGCCTCCACTCGAGCAGGCTGCAGTCCGCCAAAGATCTGTCGAAGATCATCGATCCGCCGTACTGCGATGGGGTCTCCCTGCACCTCTTCCCTAGCGAGGGTGAGATGCCTTGAAACGAACCGACGCGCCCTCGTGTTGCGCGGTCGCCTCGCCCTTCCGAGCCGCTGCCCAAGCTCCCTGGCGAACCTCTGGGACGCTGCTCCTACGCGGTCGTTCGTGCCAGGTGGCAGGGGTTCGGCCGGCGTATCCACTTCACATGCGGCGTGAGCGATGTACTGTGCGGGGCTGATTGGGCGAGCCTGAAGATCGTCGCCGACTGCGTAACAACTGTTGACCTCACCGGAGCCGAGCAGCTCTAGCGTCTCGCCGGCCACGCTGGGCACCGACCGGGCCTACGACACGCGCGACTTCGTCTGGGACCTGCGCGGCCTTGGGGGTGACTCCCCATGTCGCCCAGAACGAGCGCGGTCGGCGCAGCGCGATCGAACGTCGCACGACCCGGCATCCGGGCTACACGCAGAGTCAGCGTCGGCGCAAGATCGTCGAAGAGGTGTTCGGCTGGATCAAGACGGTCGGGGCCGGCGGCAAACTACGCTACTTGGGCAGGGCCCGCAACAAGCTCTGGTTCGAACTGACCGCCGCGGCCTACAACCTCACCCGCCTCACCAACCTCAAGGCAGCCGCCGCGTACCTGAAACACGTCGGCGCGGCCTCAGGCGTCGGAACTGCGGTCTCGATCCCGCCCTCTCACCTTCAGGACCTCCAGTCGAACGCTGCTCAGCCTGCGCTCACTCATCGAAGATGGCCAGGTCTGGCGCCTATCATCCGTAGTTCAGCAGCCTGCTAGTCATCGGGACACGCAGAGAGCGGAGTGACTTGCCTGACTTCCCAGCGCTCCTCTTCTTGACCGCCGCCTATGACGAGTCGGACGTCGACGAGGAAGGCTACGGTTACGCAGTTTGACTCAGGCTTTGGATCCGGCCCAATATAGAGCAGGATTACTCGGTGTCCTTGCGCCCCATAGCGATCAAAGTCCTCGAAAGCCAGGGGCCACGACATCTCATCGATCAGATCAATAATCTCACCCGGCAGCCCTCCGTCACCGGGCACACCATGCGGATTCAACGGCAGGTCGTGCCTCAGCTCAATGAGCGGATGATCTCCATCCCAATCTCTCTCAACGTGCTCCCAAGTCCAGCCGTAACCTGTCGGCATTTCCACCGATCCACTCAGTGCCGTCGCAATCTGTTGAATGGAGCCGTTCAACACGATGTCATCAGGGTGAGGCAGTGTTTTCCAGAGGTCGCGCACTTCCGTCTCGTCTGAACAGCCAGCCAGTATCCCACCAATCAGGAATAGGGCGAGCGTTGCCAAACTCACAATGCTCCCCATAGTCATCTCCCATACACGCAATCTGGCACGCGAGAGCGCACCCTCCGATTGCCAGAATCACGCCTAACAATGTGGTCCAATACCTAGGGCCTGTTCACATCGATGGCAGCAGATCGTAGATCAGCGCCAGGTAGATTCCGCTGAGGAAGATCACGTCGAGTTTGTCATAGCGGGTGGCGATTCGTCGGAAGCGCTTGAGCCGTCCGAAGA
>MPNM01000023.1 GCA_002239025.1 Chloroflexi bacterium bin125
ATCCATCACTCCGAGCATCCCTCTCTCCCGACCGGTGTCGGCGCCCGCCGATCACAGGTTCGGGCTTGGCCACCAAGTGGTCTGGTTTTAGACCGATCACTGGCCGAGTTTTAGAGCGATCAATACATTTGCGGCAGCGTGTTGGAAGCTGTGCTGTTGGGAGCTGCTGCGCGAGACCCGCAGACATTCAATCAAGCGACCCGTTCACCGAAGCAGGAAAACGGAAAGGTCAAACAGTTCCATGGCTGGAAACTGTCAGAGCTAATCGATGTCGCGAGTGAAGTCGGCCTGCTCAAGCCAGATGTCCAGAAGTTTAGTCATGGACTACGGGATTTCAGAAACTACATTCATCCTTACCAGCAATTGAATTCGGGATTCACTCCTGATGAACATACTGGGAATCTCTGCTTTCAAGCCTTGAAGGCCGCTCTAGCAGACGTTTCTGGAAGTCGGTAATCCACAACACAACTCACAAACCAACCCTACTCCGACGACGCAACCACAAACCCCGACCAATCCGCCTCCGCCTCTTCATCAAGTGCCGATATCCCCTTCAGCACGACCGGTGGCCTGCCCGGATACTCGACCACCAGGCTCAGCTTGCCGCCTGTGGCGCAGACGTACTTGTTTAACGTCGACAGCAGAAGATCGTCTCGATTCTCGATCCGCGAGACGTTCTCCTGGTTGATACCCAGTTGCTTCGCCAGGCTGACCTGCGTCAGCTCAAGCGCACGGCGAAGGTCTTGCAGCGTCATCTCCTCGGCGATAATCGCCTGCGCGCCCTCCTCGATCCCCCTTCGACGCTCAGGAGTCAGTTCCTGCAGGATGTCTTCTAGTGATGTCATTGCGTGCTTCTCGCTCTCCTCAGCCGGCCAAGATGAGCGTCATAGCGCTCGTCCGCCAGCTTGATCAATCGTTGATAGAACCTTCGCTAATTCTGCCCCCGCTTGTTGCCCCCTACGAGCAGGATTGCTTGCTGTGCAGGGTCAAACGCGAAAGCGACTCGCCACACGTCGGCGCCGACTCGAAATCGAAGCTCCTTCATGTTCGAATGGCGCGATCCGTTCAATGTGTCTGCTCTCGGTCGTCCCATAGCGGGTCCTCGTTCGCGTAGCGCCACTGTGTGCTTAAGAATTGCGTCCTGGACAGATGTCTCCAGTGCGCGGAACTCGACGAGGAAATGAGGATCGAAGTCGACTCGCCAGAACATGTAGCCAGTATGCCGCAAAGAGCATAGGCATTCAAGCGCATTTGCACTGACGAGGAATGGTCTCCCTGGGAACTCGGACGGTCACCCGACCAACTAGAAGTCCTTCGCACTTCCAAACAAGCCACGTGAGTTCAGTGATCGAGGTGTTCCGCCTCATGTGCTGGAGATTTCCTAGACCCATCCGACGCCTCTACATAGTCCCAAAGCACAACAATCCCGGTCTCCACCTCTGCCGCGAGCAGACACTCAATCCCCTCCCGCAGTAACGCCCGATGAAACGCGGAGTCACGTCGAGCCCGAGCCCGCACCGTGTCCTTGAAGTCCCGAGTGAACACCACAGCGTTTCCTTCTCACTCGACCGTATCGCGAACCTGAATCACAGACCCTCTCAGCAAACCCCGACACACCACCCCATCCCCTAACACGCTCTAATGTTCTATTAAGAACAGGAGCCCAACCATGCCCATTTCACCTCGGCGACGCCGACGTATGCAGCGCGAACACCAGCTTCGCCAGAATGGATACACCCTCCAACAGATCGCCGACAAGCTCAAAGTCTCCGTCGCCACCGTCCACGCCGACCTCCGCGCGCTCGAAACCGATTGGGATGACTTCGCCCAATCGCTTCACAACGACCTCCTGCTCCAGCAAATCACACGACTCAACCGCCGTATCAGCAGGCTCAGCAACAGTCCCGTTCCAGGTCACGAACTCTGCCGGACCATCGAAGACCGCCTCCGGCTCGAGGCACTGTTTACCCAGAACCTCAACGCAGCCAACCGCGAACTCCGCTTGCTCCTCCGCCAACTCTCGCCCAGCGCTCGGCCCGCCAATGGCGAAGTCATAGACATCGAACTCGCCGACTACCCAGACCACGAACTCGCCGACCCTGAACGAACCCGAGTAAACCTGAAAAAACCTGAAAGCCTTCAGGCCGCCATCCCGCAGAAAACGCAGGAGATCAAAGCCTCAGAGACCCAGAAAAAAAACTCACCCGAAAACCTGAATCCTGACCTGCCCCGCAACACTGGACGCAACAAACCTTGTCCCTGCGGCAGCGGACAGAAGCGCAAACACTGCCATCCCCAACATTCCAGCTCTCCCCCTCTGGGGGAGATGTCACAGAGTGACAGAGGGGGCCTCCCACTCGACATCGAAGCCGAGGTCCTACGCCTCACCAGGCAGTTTGAGGCCGCGGAACGAAACGACGGTCAACTCGCCCAGGTCAGGACTCAGAAGCAGCTAGCTGCGCTCCCGGGGAAGTGATAGCCAGATGGCGACAGAAGCGGCATGGTTCCCCCGCTGACGCGCTCCCGGACCAACGATCCCTATCGCGTTCGCCTTGCTCTAGAACGGTCCCCGGCGGCTTTGGATTCGTTCCAGGGCTGACGAGTGAAGGGGACTCCCAGGTTTCGGTCGATCTCTCGCCACTTGGACTCTTCCTCGCGGGTGACAAACGTGATCGCTTCGCCTTCGCGGCCCATCCGACCTGTGCGGCCGACTCGATGGGTGAAGAGCTGCGGGGATTCGGGAAGGTCGTAGTTGATCACCTGGCCGACGCCCTCGACGTCAAGCCCGCGCGCGGCCACGTTCGTCGCAACCAGGATCGGCGTCTCGCCGGAGCGGAAGTCGCGCATCACCCGCTCGCGAGCGTTCTGGCGCAGGTTGCCTTGCAGCGCGCCCACCGGGTAGCCCAGCGCATCGAGCTGACGGGCGAGCTTCTTGACCCCATGCTTGGTCTTGCCGAAGACAATCACTGCCTCGTCGTCGCGCTCGTCCAGCAACGTCCTCAAAGCGTCGATCTTTTGGTCGCGCTGAATCGTGTAGATCAGATGCATGACGCCGGGCAGCGTTTGCAGGTCTGCGTCGACCTCCGCCGTGGCGGGCTGGCGCAAGTGCTTGGCTGCGGTCTTCGCCACCCAGTCGGGCAAGGTCGCCGAGAACATCGCGGTCTGACGGTCGGAAGGTGTGTGACCGAGGATTGCCTCAACATCGCGAGCGAAACCGCGGTCCAGCATCTCATCGGCCTCATCCAGCACCAGGAAATGCACAGATCGGAGGTCGAGCGTGCCCTGTCGGATGTGGTCCAGGGTGCGACCCGGAGTGCCGATCACGATCTGCGGGCCGCGCCTGAGCGCCTGCTGTTCGGTGCGCGCTGAGCGGCCGCCATACAGCAGGGTCGTCTGCAGCCCGTTTGCGTTGGCGACAGCGTCAGTGACCTGGCTCACCTGGATTGCCAACTCCCGGGTCGGTGTGAGCACCAGTGCCTGGACCTGATGAACGGAGGGGTCGCAGCGCTCGACCAACGGGATCGCGAACGCCAGGGTCTTGCCCGAGCCGGTCCGCGCCTGCCCGATCACGTCCCGACCGCCGAGCAGCAGGGGAATCGTCTGGTCCTGGATGGGCGTGGGCTCTGAGATCTCCATCACGGCCAGTGCCGTCATCGTCGAGCGGCTCAGCCCAATCTCGGAGAAGGCCGAGACCGGACCGACTTCTCCTGGACCGTCGCCGATGGATTCGTCTGCTCGATCGGGCGCCGCCGGCCTTGCTTCCGGCCTCGCTGCCGGCTTGGCTCGTTGGAGGTTGTCAGACGGCAGTGCTGACTTGGTGCTGCCCTGGCGACCTGCGTAGCACGACTTGCAATACACCGGCCGGTCCGCGCGAGGACGGAATGGAACACTCGCTGAAGCGCCGCAGTCTGCGCAGGTGACCGAGTGTCGAGGTTTGCGCGCCCGCGATCGTCGTCGAGCGGCTACGGATGCTGTAGGCATGTGTTAGAAGACTCCTCAGGGGACGGTGTTAGTTGAGTGAATCGGGGCCGGCTGGCGGCCCAATTGAAGCAAAAGTGAAATTCGGATCTTGCGTGGGGATTCAAAGATGATCCATACGTCTTGCTCGACGGTATCAGTGAACGCTCATTCCCCATATCGCGGAGTTACCGCCGGGAACATCCACGCATCGGTGAGCTCAACGTGCAAACGCCAATCCCTGCTTCCGCACCCTTGGCAAACCCAGTCCTTCGCGTGGTCCCCCCGGGAGGACTCGAACCTCCAGCCTACGGATTAGAAGTCCGTTGCTCTGTCCGGTTGAGCTACGGGGGGTCAGCTTTGCGGGCGGCCCGCCTCGTAGAAGGCCGCGCCCCGCTTATCCAATGATATGTTGACCGACTCCGTCTCCGACCTCCCGTCCGGGTAGTGGAACTCCAACGCGATCCGGCCTCGATGTGATCCCTCGGGCACGCCGCCGGCCGCTGCCGAGATGCTCAACCGCGATGGCTGCGGCGCAAACCCATGCCCTTCCCCGAGCGCGACGCCACCGCTCACGTTGATACTCAGCCAGCTCGGTGTCTCCACCACATGCCAGGCCAGCAGTCCCGAACCGTCGTTGTGAATCAACAGCGGTACATCACCCGATTCGAGCTGCGACGAACTGATCTCCAGCGTTGTCTCGTCGAGACGCAGCACCGGCTGACCCAGGATCCGAGCCCGTGTCGTATCCGCCGAAGGATCGCCGGATGCCGCGCGCGCTTGCGCCCCGCCAGGCAGCGGCATGTTCATTTCGGCGAACGCCGAGGCCGCACTGATCTCCACATAGATCGCATCCAGACCGGCATAGAACACATCCAAGTCTAACGGCATCCCGGTTGCGCTCAGCGCGGCCAGGTTCGGCAGCGAGATCGCCAGCGGGTCCCACAGCCGCTGGCCACGCTCAATCGGCGGATTGATCACGCAGCCCAGCACCAGTTCCTGATAAGTGAACTCCCAGCGTCGCTCCTCGTCGCAACCGTAGATCCCACGTCCCGGCTGCTTCGACGGATGCTGGGGATGATTAATCCCGGCCCAACCGTTGTACGCCCATAACGCGTAGTACCACGACTCGATGAAGGTTGGATCATGCGTACCGACGATTGGGAAAAAGGTGTCGTTCCACTTCTCGGCCAGGATTCGCGCACCGGCCGCAATGTTGTAAGCGAAGTGCGACCCCACCAACGCCTCATACCGCGAAGGCAGCCCGCCGTCGTTATTGATGCTGCTCGTGATCTGCATGATCCCATAGCCGCAGTCGATCGAGAGCTTGGGCGCTCCCAGTGTGCCCCAGTCGACCTCGTACGCAGCCTGCGCCATCTTGCTCTCAACCCAGGCGATGGCGTACAGAATCTGCGGTGGTATCGCCGCCGATGGCACTTCGATTCGATCCTCGCCGATCGTCAACACCGGCAGTTGAAAGTCCTCGTCCTCAGGAAAGAGCTGGTTGGCGGCCGCCAAACGCAGCGTGTCAAGATACGTCAGTCGAGACTCTGCTGCTTCATACGCCTCCAGCGAGAACGGAGGCCCGCCGCCGCTGTATGGACAGCTCGACAGAGCCGCCTGGACCGAGCCGCCCTCAAGCAACTGATCCACAGCCAGCCCTGCGCTGAGAACGAGCAGCATGATCAGCAGCGTCTTGGCTCGCAGCGCTCTCACCCCACCCACCATCCAGCCAGCGAAGACTCGGCCAGAATGTACTGCCCTTCCAACACGTGATTTGAGAATTCAAGTGCGCCGCTGCCGAGCTCAATCGTCGCTCCGCCTTGGGGTATCAATAGCCCCAGCAACAGCCCGACGATCGGGAGCAAGATCAATAGCAGCCAGACAATCAGGCGTCGCCGCCCGCGTGGCTTGAAGCTTGACGCATCCACTCGCAGCATCGACCCGTCGGCCCCGCCAGGCCCCACCATGTCGTGTGTTCACACGCGTTCCGACTCTACCACGATGTCTCCAGCTCGAAGTCGTGTGAACCGACGCGGAGAGGCGCGGCTCGTGCCGCGCTGCGATACTGTGAGCGTCAACAGGCGCATGGACACTGCGGCCGCGACTCATGCGGCATCGACGAGCGATTCAGCGCAGGCCGTTCAGGGCGAGAACAGGAGGCGCCGATGGCGCGCATTGCGATTATTGGATTGGGCTACATCGGTGGCTCAATCGGGATGGGGTTGCGAGCAGCGAAACTGCGCGACACCGAGATCGTCGGGTTCGACGATTGGCGCTCGGCGCGCAATGCCGCCGGCAAGCAAGACGCCGTTGACAAGGTGGTCGGCAATCCACGCGAAGCGGTCGACGGCGCGGGTCTCGTCATTCTCGCCACGCCGCCCGCCGCTACGTCGGAGTTGCTGGAGGAGATCGCGCCATCCCTCGGTCGCGGCGCAGCGGTGACCGACACGGCAGCTTCGAAGACGCAGATTCAGGCATGGGCTTCGCAGCACCTCCCCACTGGCGTGTCGTTCGTCGGTGGACACCCGATGGCCGGCGACGCGTCGGCGTTCGGCATCGACAACGCCAGTCCCGACCTGTTCCAGGGCAAGCGCTGGTTTGTCAGCCCGTCGCCAACCGCATCCGACAGCGCGGTCAAGTCCGTACTCGGCATGGTCCGCGAACTCGGTGCGACGCCTCACTTTCTCGAAGCCACCGAGCATGACTACGTGATGGCCGGAGTCTCGCATTTGCCGTTAGTAGTCTCTTCAGCGCTGTTCACGATGCTGCGCAGCTCGGACGGCTGGCCCGACTTCGGACGCGCGGCCGGCGATACGTTCCGCGCCATGACCGCGTTCAACTCGGGCGATCCCAGCATGACCACCGAGATCGCGGTCACCAACAAGGAGCAGGTCCAGCACTGGATTGACCGATTGGTGCTCGAATTGAGTCGGGTCCGCGAATTGCTCGACGAGCCGGAGGAGGAGGTCTTCCGCGAGTACTCGGCGGCGCAAATTAATCACGCCAAATTCCTCGGCGGAGACGACCTCGATCCTGACGCCGGCGCGCAACCGGACATTCCCGACGCAACATCGCAGATGGCGGCGCTGCTCGTCAGTCCACGCCTGTACGACAAGGTGCGCACGATGACCAAGCGCAGCGAAGACAAAGAAAAGCAGCGCGAATCTCGCAGTCGTCGTTGGGGTCGCGGTTGATCCATGTCGATAGACATCTCGATCGCACCGAGCGGGCCGCTACGTGGGGAATTGAGCGTCCCCGGCGACAAATCGATCTCGCATCGTGCCTTGATCTGCAACGCACTCGCCGATGGCGAAGCGCAGATCACGGGCCTGCTCGACAGCGCCGATTGTCGCTCGACGATGTCGTGTCTGCGTCAGTGGGGCGTCGAGTTTGAAGAGACGAGCGACCGCGTCGTGGTCAGAAGTCCAGGACAGGGCAGATTTCGATCTGCGCCAAGCGTGCTGGACTGCGGCAATAGTGGCACCTCCATCCGATTGCTCAGCGGCGTCGCGGCGGGCTTGCCGTTTCGCAGCCAGTTCGACGGAGATGAGTCGCTGCAGCAGCGTCCCATGCGACGAGTCCTTGAGCCACTGGCTTCGATGGGCGCAAACGTGGACAACTCCGAAACCGCGCCTTTCTGGATCGATGGTTCCGCCGGACTGTCTCGCGGCTTCGATGGCGAGCTGGCTGTCGCAAGCGCGCAGGTCAAAAGTTGCATCGTCTTCGCCGCACTGAGAGCTGAACAGCCAAGCAGGATCGTCGAGCCGGGTCCGTCGCGAGATCACACCGAGCGAATGCTCTCGGCGATGGGCGCGTCGATCGACGTTGGTGGCGCGATGATCGCCGTGCAGCCAGGCGCCTCTTTGACGCCTCAGGACGTCGATGTGCCGGGCGATATCAGCGCGGCGGCCTTTTGGATGGTTGCAGCGGCGATGACGCAAGGTTCCGAGATCGTCATGCCTAACGTTGGCGTAAATCCAAGACGCACCGGCGTGATCGATGTGCTCCAATCGATGGGGGCGCAGATTGAGCTGTCTAACCGGCGGGTGATGTCGGGGGAGCCAGTTGCAGACGTGATCGTTCGTGGTGGCAGGTTGCGCGGCACAACTATTGACGGCGATATGATCGTCCGCGCGCTCGATGAGATTCCCGTCCTCGCGGTCGCTGCCGCCGTGGCGGAAGGCGCGACCGAGATTCGAGACGCGGCCGAGTTGCGCGTGAAGGAGTCCGACAGAATCACGACGACTTCGGCCATGTTGACCGCGATGGGCGTCGACGTGGAGCAATGGAGCGACGGGATGCGGATTGTCCCGGGCACGCTGCGCGGCGGCGAGGTTGATTCGTTCGGCGATCACCGTCTCGCGATGGCCGCCGCCGTGGCCGCGTTATCGGCCGATCCGGAATCCGGTCCGACCACGATCCAGCGGGCCTCCGCGGTCGAGATTTCATATCCGGCCTTTTGGCGGGACCTCGATCGATTGCGTCATGTCGACGCCGTCTGAGTCCGTGCCGTTGGTGGTCGTGATTTCCGGCCCGTCGGGAGCGGGCAAGGACACCGTGATTAACCAGGCAATGGTTCTGGACGCCTCGCTGGCGAAAGTCGCGACGGCCAAGACAAGACCCCCTCGAGCCGGAGAAGTCGACGGGATACACCACGTGTTCCTGTCCAACGAGGAATTCGAACGCTGGGTGGCTGAGGATGCATTCCTCGAGCACGTCGAGTCATACGGCCACCGCAGCGGAGTCCCACGAGCAGCGGTCGCCGAGCTGTTGGCTCAGGGTCGCACAGTCATCCTGCGGACCGACGTAGAAGGTGCAGAGACGCTCAAACAGCAGTTGGATCAACCGTTGCTGGTATTCGTCACAGTGCCCGACACCGAGGCGCTGGAACGACGAATCCGCGCGCGTGGAGCCGAAAGCGAGCGGGAGATTGCGGTGCGACTGGCAGAGGCGGAAGCGGAGATGGCGGAGTCGGCATGGTTTGATGAGGTGATTGTCAACACGGATGGTCGTCAGGACCAAGCGGCGCAGAGATTGGTTGACGTGATCGAAGCGGAGCGGCGACGTCGACAGTAGCTGCCCAACTGTGCGCCGTCACATCAAGGTCATACCCGCGCTTGCCGGGGGAATGACGAGCACACGGATTGCTTCTGTGTCGGCGTTGATGTTTGACTGCGGGCTGAACTGGCGTAGCATTTGCTCAGAAGTGGGAGCGCGCGATGTCGGCCATGCTGTACAGCGGTGAATCGGGGACGCGTGTGCGTCCCGCCGCGCACTGCCACACCTCGGGCGGGCAAGGGGCTTGGCGCGACCAACTCTAAGTTGAGTCGCCACGACGACGCAGTCCCTCTGTACTCCATCTCACTCCCTGGACTGCGCCACATCCCCTGGAGCCTGTTCCCATGCCCTCAGCCGGTCAACCTACCCCCAGCCTTGAAGAATTCAAACAGCTCGCTGCCGATGCACGGGCTTCAGCCAGCGGCAACTATGCCGCCATCTATCGCGAGGTACTCGCCGATCTGGAAACGCCCGTCTCCGCCTTCCTCAAGGTGAAGCGCGGCGCGTACTCGTTCCTGCTTGAATCGGTCGAGGGCGGAGAGCGTCCCAGTCGGTACTCCTTCATCGGGACCGAGCCTTATCGGGTGTTCCGCGCACCATCGGGCGGCGCAGTCGATCCGCTCGATGAGGTCGAAGCTGAACTGGATCGATACAACCTCGTCCCCAATCCGGACCTGCCTCCGTTTCACGGAGGAGCAGTCGGCTATCTGGGCTATGAGTCGATTCGGCACTTTGAACCTCGAGTCAAGCCAGCGCAACATGACCACCACGGACTGCCCGAGGCGTTGTTCCAGTTTGTCGATACTGTCCTGCTCTTCGACCATCTCAAACACGTGATTAAGGTCGTGACGCACGCACGTCTCGATGGAGACATCGAAGCTGCCTATCGCGCGGCCGAGTTCCGAATCGACGAACTGGTCAAGCGGTTGCAGTCCGGCCCACCGATCCCGCCTGCAGATGCGCCAGAACCCATCGGTCACTCCAGCGCCATTCGCTCCAACATTGAGCGTGAAGGCTACTTCTCCGACGTGAAGCAGATCATCGACTACGTCATCGCCGGCGACATCATTCAGTGCGTCTACTCGCAGCGGTTCTCACGAGAAACGTTTGTGCATCCGTTCAACGTCTACCGGACGCTGCGTACGGTGAATCCGTCGCCGTACACCTATTACCTGGAGATGGACGATCACCAAATCGTCGGTACATCTCCGGAACTACTGGTGATTGTTGAGGACGGCAAAGTTTCGACGCATCCGATCGCCGGCACGCGTCGCCGTGGCTTCGACAACGACGAAGATCTGGCGCTTGAAGCTGAACTGCGACACGACGAGAAGGAAGTGGCCGAGCACGTGATGCTGCTCGACCTGGGCCGCAACGACATCGGCCGCGTGGCCAAGCCGGGCACGGTGCGGGTGACGCAAGAGCTTGATATCGAACGCTATAGCCATGTGATGCACCTGGTCTCGCACGTCGAGGCGGAGCTTGCCGAAGGTGCGACATCGTTTGACGCCGTCCGGGCGACATTCCCGGCAGGCACGGTCTCAGGCGCACCCAAGATCCGGGCGATGGAGATCATCTCGGAGCTGGAAGAGGATCAGCGCGGACCCTATGCGGGCGCTCTGGGGTACTTCGGCTTCGGCGGCAACATGGAGACGGCGATCACGATCCGCACGATCATCATGCAAGACGGCGTCGCCTCGGTGCAGGCCGGCGGCGGGATCGTCTTCGACTCCAAGCTGAACGATGAGTTCGATGAGACCGTGAACAAGGCGATGGGCATGTTCACTGCCCTTGATCTGGCCGAGGAACGCTCACGCGCAACGGTCGGCGCCGAGGGGTCTCGGGGCTACTGATGGCCGAATCACTGATCATCGGGTATGGAGTCGTCTTTGACGACGACGGTCGGGTGATGTTGCTGCGCCGTCGTCAGAGCGAGCAGCTCTGGCCGGGCGAATGGTGGCTGCCAGGCGAAGTCACGCCGCTCGAAGAAGAGCCGGATGACACGGTCCCTCGAATCTTCGAACACCTCCTGCGCCAACGCGTCCGAGTCTCATATGCCCATACCGTCTATGGCGAGGAACCGACGAGCGGTCGACACACGATTCACAACGGATACGTGGTGGCCGTGGAGCAGGCGCTGGACTCTGCGCCGGCGGACGAGACCAATCCCTTTGACGCGATGGAATGGTGGGACGTATCCGCCGCCATCACCGAGTTGCCCGAACGGCAATCGGAACTGTTGACAGCCATCATTGAGCGCGTCGAGTCCGGTTGGGACTTCGACGCCGACTCCAGCTTCGAAGCGCTGTTTGGTGACGATGAGGATTCCGAAGTGTCGGTGCCGAACGCCACTCATGCAGAACGGCGAGCAGCCGGTGAGGCGATTCTCTCGGAGGTTACCGGTCTGGAGAACTTTGCCGAAGTGATTGAAGCTCGGATGGGGCCATTCGGCTCGTTCCTCGTTGATCACATCTGGGGCGACATCTGGCAAGACAGTTTGCTCTCACGACGTGATCGCAGCCTGGCGGCGATGTCTGCCGCCGGAGCGCTGATGCAGATCGACGGCTTCGCGTTCAACGCCGGCATCGGCGAGCGCAATGGCGTCACGCGCGACGAGATCGTCGAAGTTTGTGTCCAACTGACCGTCGAGTGCGGCTTCCCCTTTGGCAATCTGTGCCTAACAACGGTGCTCTCGGATTGGGCCAAGTCGGGGAGTCCGTATCAGTCCTTGCCGGCTATGGGCAAGGATGATGAACAGAGACGCATTGACGCTGCGTCCGTTGCTGACACGTTGTTGGGACGACCGCTGAGTGCGGGAAGTATCGCTCATGAGGCGCAGCGCGAACTTGGATCGCTAGGGCGACTGACTGTGGACTGGTCCTGGGGCGATGTCTGGAGCCGCGACCAGCTCTCGTCGCGCGATCGCGCCCTGGTCGTGTTGGCCATGCACCTGGCGATCGGTCGGGAACGTGAACTGGAACGTGATCTGCAGACCGCGCATCGACTTGGCTGCACGTGGGACGAGCTTGATGGCGTGATCGCCATCGCTTCAGCATTCTGCGGATTGCCGCGAGCCTCCGATGCGGCGCGCATCCTGCAGCGACTGCGCAGCCAATCGAGCTGAGATTCCTAGAATGCGCGCCAACAGATGACACGCAAACAGACTTCGGGAATGAGGAACTGAGATGCCGACCCACGCAGAACGACGCAAGGCAGGCAGTGAGTTGTTGGCCGAGATGACCGGTCAGCCGGTCGGATTCGCCTCGGCAGCCGAGCAGCGCACGGGCGCATTCGGTAGCTATGTGGTCGACTACATCTTTGGCCAGGTCTGGCAGGGCGAAGAGCTTTCGCGACGTGACCGAACGATCGTGGCGCTAGCGATGCTCGGGGCGCTGGAGCGTTTGCAAGCCGTGCAGTTCCACGCCAGCTTCGGACCGGCCAACGGCGTCAGCCGCGAGGAGATCATAGAGATCGCGCTACAAATCGCCGGCTACTCCGGATTCCCGGCTGGAAACGAGATGGTCAACGTCCTGGTCGAGATGTGGAGCAAAGCCGACGGCGAGCCGTACCGCATTCCTCCCGCTGAGTACAAGGACGATGACCAGCGTCACCGCGACGCGGTCGATGTGCAGCGTACGCTCGCCGGTCGTGAGGAAGCGCAGGATCCAGCCGAGGCGTTGGCCGGCATGGAGAGGATCGGGCCGGTGGGCAAGCTCGCATTCGAGTTTGCCTTCGGCGACCTCTGGTCGCGGTCGCAGCTCTCGCGGCGCGACCGCTCGCTGGTCGTGGTCTCCATCCTGGTCGCTCTAGTCAAGCCCGACGAGTTGCAATTCCATATCCCCGGGGCGCTCAACCACGGCGTCACCGAAACCGAACTCGAAGGCGTGATGGCAACAGCCGCGCCGTACTGCGGATTCCCGCGTGCGGTCGAGGGCTATCGCACGTTGCGCCGCATTCTCCGCGAACGGGAGGCTGCCTCTGATGGCGGTTGATACGTTACTGATCGACAACTACGACTCGTTTACCTACAACCTGTACCAGTACCTGTGCGAGTTGGGCGCCGATGTCGTTGTACACCGCAACGACATGATCACGCTTGACGAAATCGAAGCGCTCCAGCCGCGCCGGATCGTGATTTCACCGGGTCCCAAGACGCCGGTGGAAGCCGGCGTCAGCGTGCCCGTGCTGCAGCGCTTCAGCCCCACGATTCCCACGCTCGGCGTCTGTCTGGGACACCAGGCGATGGGCGCTGCATTCGGCGCGACTGTGGGACCAGCAGGCGAGATCCGGCACGGCAAGGTGTCGTCGATCGAGCATGACGGCGAGGGAGTCTTCGCCGGACTTCCTAATCCGATTGAGGCGACGCGCTACCACTCGCTCATCGTCGAGCCCGACACTTTGCCGGAGGAGATCGTTCCAAGCGCCTGGTGTGAGCGGGTCGACGGGTCGGGCAAGATTCTGATGGGCATGCGCCACACAAAGTTTCCAATCGAAGGCGTGCAGTTTCACCCGGAGTCGATTCGGACCAAAACCGGCCACGCCATCCTGAAGAACTTCCTCGACCAGTCCGAGGCGTACCACCGTGACTAGTGGAGACCTGGGTCCAGCGTTGGCTGCGGTGATCGACGACGGGCGCAGTCTGTCCGACACCGAGGCATCAGGCGCGATGGATGCTTTGATGTCGGGTGAGGCCGACGAAATCCAGGCGTCGGCGCTGCTCGCCGGCCTGCGAATGAAGGGCGAGTCGGTCGACGAAGTCGTCGGCCTGGCCCGTGCGATGCGTGAGCATGCCCTGCGCGTCGATCTCTCGGATCTGCCTCGGCTGGCCGACACGGCCGGTACCGGAGGGTCGGGCAAGCACACGTTCAACTCGTCGACCGCTGCTGGATTCGTCCTGGCGGGCTGCGGCGTGCCCGTGGCCAAGCATGGCAATCGGGCGATGTCCTCGAGCGTCGGCAGTGCCGATGTGCTTGAGGCGCTAGGCGGACAGATTTCAGTCAGTCCCGACCAGGCCGCGAGCCTGATTCGAGAGGTGGGCTTCGGATTCCTCTTCGCCCAGGCGTTTCATCCCGCGATGCGCTTCGTAGCCCCGGTCAGGCGCCGGATCGGTGTTCGCACAGTGTTCAACATTCTTGGACCGCTAACCAATCCCGCCCGCGCGACGCATCAACTCATCGGAGTGGCGCGTCCCGAGCTCGGTCCGCTGATGGCGACTGCGCTAGGACGCCTTGGCGTGAAGCGAGGCCTGGTCGTCCACGGACACGAAGGACTGGACGAGGTCTCGCCGTCAGGTGAGACTACTTGCTGGCAAGTCGATGGCAGTGAGCTGACCGAGTTCACTGTCTCACCGCAGGACTTCCAGATTCGTCCTGTGCCTCTGTCCGCGGTTAGCGGCGGCGAGACCGCCAGCGAGTCCGCGCAGATGATGCGCGAGGTGCTAGGAGGCAAGACATCGGCGCTGACCGGCTTCGTCACGCTCAACGCTGCAGCCGGACTGTTGGCCGCCGAGGAAGTGCCGACCTTCGCCGAGGGCGTGAGCAGAGCGGCGGAATGCATCGACGATCAGCGCGCATTGCGCAAGCTGGAACTCTGGGTTGAGCGATCACAGGCGATTGCCATCGCAACCGAAGCGCAGAAGGCGACATAATGGCGACCGTTCTCGAAGGCATTGTGGCCGACACTCGCGCCTCGGTCGCCGAGCGCAAACGCAGCGCGCCGGTTGAGGAGTTGCGACGAATCGCGGTTCAGCGTGCGACGCGGAACGACTTCATCGCGGCGCTGCAGCAGCCGGGCGTCGGGCTGATGGCTGAGATCAAACGCGGTTCACCATCCAAGGGCCTGTTCGCTCCCGATCTTGTGCCGTCGGAACTCGCTCAGACATATCGAGACATCGGAGCGATCGCGGTGTCTGTGCTCACTTCGCCCGCATTCTTCGCCTCTGATGATGATCTCTGCGCTGCATCGCAGGCGCTCGACGGCAGTGGACTTCCGCTGTTGCGCAAAGAGTTTCATGTCGATCCGTACCAGGTCGCCGAAGCGGCAGCGCTCGGCGCCGACGCGTACCTGTTGATTGCCAAGACGTTGACTGCTGAGGAGTTGACGGAGTTGTCGCGAGCAGGTGAGGAGCTTGGATTGACGGCGTTTGTTGAGGTCACCGATGAGATGGAAACTGCGATGGCGCTCGACGCTGGCGCGGCCGCCGTCGGGATCAACAACCGCAATCTGCATACATTTGAAGAGGACCTTGGCACGACTGAACGATTGCGAGACAAGATTCCAGCCTCGGTGCCGGTCGTCGCCGCGAGCGGCGTGCGCACGCGAGAGGATATGCAGCGGATGGAAGCTTGCGGCGTCAACGCGGTCTTAATCGGGGAAGCATTGGCTTCGGCTGCAAATCCACATGCCAAAGCACGAGAGTTGCTGGGACGATGACGTTTGTCAAAATCTGCTCAGTGCGCGCCGTCGAGCACGCCGTCTGGGCCCGCGAGTCAGGAGCTGATCTGGTCGGCATGATCTTCGCCGACGCGCCCAGGCGGATCGACATCAAGGTTGCCCGTGCGGTGAGGCGTGAGCTCGGGCCGCGAGTCGAAATCCTTGAATCGAGCACTGCAACTGTCGAGCGTGAACGGCAAGCCTCCGGTCAGCCGCTGCTCGTCGGGGTGTTTGCTCGTCAGTCGGTAGACGACATTGAGCGCGTGCTGGATCGGGTCGACCTTGACCTCGTGCAGCTCAGCGGTGGAGAACATCCGGCGCTCGCCAGTCGGATCTGCCGCGCCGTCGTGCGTGCCGTCCACGTGGCCGATGGCATGGACGCTGACGCCGTGCGCCGAGAGATTGATCGTGCGCCCAATACCGTGACCATGCTCGATGCCAAGTCGAAGCAGGGCGGCGGGACCGGACAGAAGATTGACTGGTCGGTTGCCGCAGAGCTGGCCGCCAAGCGGCCGTTCGTGCTGGCCGGCGGACTGAATCCTGAGAATGTCAAGGACGCCGTTCGTTCCGTGCGCCCCTGGGCTGTCGATGTGTCTTCCGGTGTCGAAACTGATGGCGTCAAAGATCGAGACAAAATCCGCGCGTTTATCGCGGCGGCGAAGGGTGGGTAGCGCAGTGGTCAAGGAAAGCGGAGCATTCGGTCCATTCGGAGGACAGTTCGCGCCGGAGACGTTGATGCCGGCCCTGGCCGAGCTGGAAGAAGCCTGGCTGGACGCTCAGGCCGATCCAGAGTTTCAGGCCGAGCTGGGCGGCATGCTCAGGGATTACGTCGGACGTGAGACGCCGCTGACCCATGCCGAGCGACTCTCCGAGCAGCTCGGCGGAGCGCAGATCTGGCTCAAGCGTGAAGACCTCGCACACACTGGTGCGCACAAGATCAACAATGCGCTGGGACAGGTCCTGCTGGCCAAACGTATGGGCAAGCCGCGGATCATTGCCGAGACCGGCGCCGGGCAACACGGCGTCGCCACGGCGACCGCCTGTGCTCGATACGGCATCGAATGCATTGTCTACATGGGCGCCGAGGACGTCCGCCGTCAGGCGCTCAACGTTTTCCGCATGGGACTGCTGGGCGCCGAGGTCGTGCCCGTGGAATCCGGCGCGCAGACGCTCAAGGACGCGATCAACGAGGCAATCCGCGATTGGGTAACCAACGTGCGCACGACGCACTACCTGATCGGCAGCGCGATCGGTCCGCATCCGTATCCGATTATCGTGCGCGAGCTGCAATCCTGCATCGGTCGTGAGGCTCGAGAGCAACTGCAGGAGAAGATTGGCAAGCTGCCCGATGTCGCGGTGGCCTGTGTCGGCGGTGGCAGCAATGCGATCGGGTTGTTCCATCCACTGATGGACGACCCGGTGCGGTTGATTGGTGTTGAGGCCGCCGGCGAGGGATTGGATGCCCGTCATGCGGCGACGCTGACCGCCGGAGCGCCCGGCGTCTTACATGGCACTCGCAGCTATGTGCTGCAAGATGAGCATGGACAGATCACCGAGGCGCATTCCATTTCGGCTGGTCTCGACTATCCCGGCGTCGGACCCGAGCACGCCTGGCTGATGCTGACCGAGCGCGCAGAATACGTGTCGGTGACCGACGATGAGGCGCTCGACGGACTAAAGTTGCTGTCCGAGACCGAAGGCATCATCCCTGCGCTCGAGACCGCGCACGCAATCGCCTACGCAGCTAAGATTGCGCCCGAAATGAGTCCCGATCAGACGCTGTTGCTCGGCTTGTCGGGTCGTGGCGACAAGGACGTGGAGATTGTGCGCGATGCGCTGGCATCGCGCGACGACTGATGCCCGAGGATGCGCTGCGGCTCATCGCGCAGCCTGTCGACCAACAGTCGACACTAACGCTGGACGCTCAGCCAGCCGGTCAATCGCAATCGGCGCCACTCTCGTACGTTCCCGACACCTGGCTCGATCTCAGGGCGCCGGTCACCGTCGAACCAGAAGCTGTCGAGCCCACGCCTCGCAGCCTGGGCCGGATTCGCATGCCGGTGCGGGTCTTGTTTCTTGTCGTGGTTGGATCCGCAGCGTTAGCCGGCTGGTTCTACCTGCTCAGAGAGACCAATGCCTACAACGAGCTAGGTTGGCAGTGGTATCTCGTTGCCCATTTGGCCGGTACTAGCGTGCTCGCGATCCTCTGCTGGGTATTGCTACCACGTTGGATTCTCAGACGGCACGGTTTGAGCGAGCTAGTCGCCTGGCGTCGACCGACGCGACAGGACTTCAGCTGGCTGACAATAGGGCTGGCTCTTTTCGTCGGGTTCTGGTTCCTGTACTGGCAGATCATTCCCTGGAGCGGCTGGGAGTGGGCGCTCCCTGTCCGACCTCCTGATGATGCGAATGTGGTGGTCTTCGCTGCCTGGTGGCACGCCGCGATCCTTGCGATTCAGGTCGTAATCGTCGCGCCCTACGTGGAGGAGACATTCTTCCGCGGCTTCATGTTGGGCGCGTTGAATCGTGTCTGGTGGCTGGTCCCGTCGCTGGTCTTGAGCGCCGTGGTGTTCTCAGCCCTCCACTTCAACCTTCGACTGATCATTCCGTTCGCCATCGGTGGCCTGATCTTCGGCGCCATGTACCTTCGCACGAAGCACTTGACCGCCCCGGCAATGGCACACGCCGGATGGAACCTGGGAGTCACAGTCTTCCTGTTGATGGAGTACGGAGTGGGATGACGCAGCACCCGGAAGTCAATGATGCGCTGCATGATGAGCAGCCTGAGGATCGCGGCCTGGAGGGATTCAAGCTGGTTGGCTGGGGGCTGCTATGCACCCTGGCCTGGCTTGTGGTGCTGTTGGTGACGGGTCTGATCGTCAGGATGATCGATGACTCGGGCGAGGCGATCAGCGAGACCGGCTTGCTCGCGTTCGTGATCGGGCAAGGCACGGCAGGCCTGATCGGCTGGCTGGTACTGCCGCGTTTGGTTTTGCGCCGCAAGCAGCGAACTGAAATCATCACATGGCGACGGCCCACGTCTACCGACGCACGCTGGGCAGTCGGCGGATTGATCGCGATCTACGCCGTCCTGTATGCCTACATCGCGATCGTCAGTGCGGCTGGCTTGGAATCACTGGAGCCGCAGTCGACGATTGATGATGACCGCCTGTTCGTCCATACCTCGGTCATGGTTGCGCTGGGCATCCTGGTGATTGTCTGCGCGCCGATCTACGAGGAAGCGTTTGCGCGAGGCTTCGTGCTTGGCGGATTGAAACCCTACTGGGGAATGATCCCGGCGTTCGTGGTCTCGGCTGCTGTGTTCTCCGCATTGCACGCCGACCTGGGCAGCCTGATTCCGTTTGCGATTGCAGGGGTGATACTGGGGATAGTGTACTTGCGCACCGAATCGCTGACTGCTGCGTCAATGGCTCACTTCGGCTTCAACGTAATCGGATTCTCGGCGACGCTGTACCAACAGCTTGGTTGAAGGGTGTGGGATGACTGAACTTGGGAAACGCTTTGCTAAAGCATTTGCGGCCTCTGCCGCGAGTGGCGATGGACCGCTGGTCTTCCCATTCCTGACGGCTGGATTTCCCACGCCGGAAGAAACGCCCGACCTGGTCAGGGCAGCGCTGCGTGGCGGTGCGGCTGGTTTCGAGATTGGCGTGCCGTTTTCGGATCCGATCGCGGATGGTCCAGTGCATCAAGAGGCCTACACCGTGGCGCTGGCTGCCGGAGCCACATTGGAGACGGCGCTCGAAGCGGTCCGCGTGGCGCGCGAGACTTCGCCCGATGTTCCTATCACACTGATGGGTTATCTCAATCCCTTCCTCTCGTACGGGACGGCGAGTGACAGCACGACCGACGATCCCGGCGCCGCAGTTGGACATCCAATGGAGCCACTGGCGAAACGGGCTGCCGAGGCGGGCGTTGACGGCGTAATCGTGGTCGATCTCCCCGTCGAAGAATCTGATGCGGCAAGAGAAGTGTTCGCCCGACACGGCATATCGATGGTGTACCTACTCGCGCCAACCTCGACTGCGGAACGCATCGCGGCCGTCGCGGAGCGTGCATCCGGTTTCATCTATCTGGTTTCCTTGACGGGTGTAACTGGCGCTCGCGATCAGGTCGCTGCCGACTTCGAGGCGTTTGTCGCCCGCGTACGATCGTTGACTGACACGCCGTTGGCAGTTGGATTCGGCATCAGTCAGCGTGCGCACGTTGAGGAAGTAGGAAAACTGGTTCCGGCTGCTATCATCGGCTCAGCGCTGACCTCGACGATTGCGTCGGCGCCGGTTGACGGCCGTGCTGCGGCCGTCGAACGATATCTTGGGGTGGTCACCGGCCGCCGGAGCGAAGAGACCAGAACATGAACAGCCGCCGCCCGTCTGGAACGCCGCTATTCGCTCACTGCGTCTATATCTCCGCGGCCGGCATCTTTGAAGCCGGTCGCTAGATCGCGTGTCGACGAGAACCGTCGAAGCGCTGATCGCACCGTAGCAACAACCACCGCACCGACTCCCGCTTCCCGGGAACCACTGAGCACCTGACCATGGCCCCACCTGATTCTGAGCCTGTCTGGCGTCTACGCGGCATTCGCGGCGCAACGACCGTTGAGGAAAACACGCGCGCCGGGATTATCGAGGCGACCGAAGAGTTGCTCGCCGAGATGATCGTCGCCAACGACATCGAGTCGAGCGAAGTGGCCTCAGCCTGGTTCACGACGACTCCAGATCTCAACGCAGAGTTTCCGGCGGTCGCGGCGCGGCTCACGTTCAAGTGGAGTCATGCCGCCTTGATGTGCGGGCACGAGATGCAAGTTCCGGGTTCATTGCCGTCCTGTTTGCGGATCCTGTTGCATGTCAACACTCCGCTCAGACAGAACCAGGTCCAGCACGTCTACTTGCGTGGCGCAAGGGTGTTGCGAACAGACTTAACAGTTAACACAGAACCATCACGTTCAGTCGGGGAACTACTGAGAAGATTCAGAGGGAACCCCGATCAGAACAGCGACTGACTGAAAAGGTGACGACATGCTGATTGTCATGAGAATGGGCGCGACCGACGAGCAGGTTCGCGGCGTGCTCGCACGGCTCAAGGAATTCGATCTCGACGGACACCTCTCCCCGGGAAAGGAACGAGTCGTGATTGGCGCAGTGGGTGTGATCGGTGATCCCGACATCCGCCACCAGATGGGCCGGATGAGCGGCGTCGAGGAAGTCATCGCGATCTCACGTCCGTACAAGCTGACGGGCCGTGAGTTCCAAAAGGAAGAAACCATCATCGACGTCGGCGGCGTGAGGATCGGCGGCGGCACGATGGTCGTCATGGCCGGCCCGTGCTCGATCGAGAGCGAAGAGCACATGGTCACGACCGCCAAGGCCGTGGCCGCTTCAGGTGCGCAGATTCTGCGTGGCGGTGCATTCAAGCCGCGCACCTCGCCCTACGCCTTCCGCGGACTGGGCGAAGAAGGACTACAGCACCTGGCGACCGCTCGTGAAGAGACAGGTCTGCCGGTGATCACCGAGGTCATGGAAGCGCGCGACGTCGATCTCGTGGCCCGCTACGCCGACATCCTGCAAATCGGTACGCGCAACATGCAGAACTTCATGCTGCTCGATGAGGTCGGACTGGCACGCAAGCCGGTCATGCTCAAGCGCGGGCTCTCGGCCACGATTGACGAGTGGCTGCTCGCGGCCGAGTACATCATGGCCAAGGGCAACCGCGACGTCATCCTCTGTGAGCGCGGTATCCGTACGTTCGAGACTGCGACACGCAACACGCTCGACCTCTCCGCGATTCCCGTCGTCAAGCGACTCAGCCACCTGCCGATCGTCAGCGACCCGGCGCACGGCACCGGTCACTGGTATCTCGTCGAGCCGATGGCGCGCGCCTCGATGGCCGTGGGCGCGGACGGTCTCATGGTTGAGGTACACCCCAACCCGGACCACGCGTTGTCGGACGGTCCGCAATCACTGACGCTCGAGAACTTCGATTCGCTGATGAAATCGCTGGAGAGAGTCGGAGAGGCGGTCGGACACCCGCTCGCAGCGCAGCCGCAGATGGCCGCCGTCGGCGACTAACGCGGACGCTCCCGGAACAACGTCAGTCGAAGCCGTTCGTCGCGCTAGAACTCGGTCGAGAGTGCGCGACGAGCGGCTTCGTCACGTTCGTCGATGGCTTGCGAGTGCTCGCCCTGCTCCACCTTGAGTTCGAGCTGATCAAGCGCGCCGGAGACTGACGTCTGCATTGATCTCAACTGGTCATGCAGTCGTCGAAGCATCTCCATCGAGTAGCGGTCGGCTTCGAGTGCCTGCGAAACGGCCTCTGTCGTTGCCTGACCGCGAACGGACGCGGCTTCTTGATTTGCGCGGGTCACGGTCTCGGTCGCGGCGTGATGCGCCTGGTCGACGATGCTCTGTGCCCGCGACTCGGCAGCCTGGACCAGTTCATGCACTGAAATCTGTTGCTCGGCATCTTGTCGGGCCTGCTGAGCCAGTACGGCGGCCTCTTCTTGCGTCTGCCTGAGTAAGCGCTCGCGCTCTTCCAGCAACCGTTGAGCCTGATCGGCCGATGCCGGCGCAGCCATGCGCAATCGGTCGATGAGGTCGAGCAACTGCTCGCGATCGACTGTCCAACCGGAGCCGAATCGGCTGCGCCGACCAGCGACAACCGCTGCTTCAATCTGATCGATTAATTCAAGGAGGTCGATGGTGAACTCCCGCCTATTGCACCGCCTGTTTCGACTGTAGCGCAGATGTTGTCGAAGCTCAGTGAACGCGCATTCCGTACCTACCGCAGCGAGATGCTGGGCAATAGGCGTCCATCCAACAACTTCCAGTCCCCGCGTAACGGAGACCTTTGAAGAACTCCCCTTCTCCCCCCTTGCGGGGGAGATGCCGAAGGCAGAGGGGGGTCCTCTGTTCGTGATCCCTATCCGGTCATTGTCAGCCGACCCCACCCCTCTGTCACTCCGTGACATCTCCCCCCGCAAAGGGGGGAGAGGGGATTCGGGAGTTATTCAAAGGTCGCCGTAAATCGTGGACGGGGCGCCATCGGGGAGTTGGGAGACCCTAGCGGACCGGTGGGCCATACCGCTCGACAAGCATCTTGGCGACGTTCGGAGGCACCAGATCGTCCACAGGATGCCTCAAGGATGCGAGCTCGCGGATTCGGCTGGCCGAGATGAACAGGTGCTCGTGACCGGCCATCAGGAAGACCGACTCAATCTGTGGCGCAATCTTCTTGTTCATCAACGCCATGTCAAACTCGGCTTCAAAGCCGGTCACGGCGCGGATTCCGCGGACCAGCACGCTGGCGCCTACCTCGTCGGCGAAGTTCACGACCAGGCCGGTGAATTTGGCGGCACGTACGTTGGGACAGTGCGCCGTGGCGCCTTCGATCATGGCCAGGCGCTCATCGACGCCAAATGTCTCGCTGGAACGGGGATAAATCGCCATGACGACTTCTTCGAACATCGAAGCCGCACGCTGCACGATGTCGAGATGTCCGTTGGTGATGGGGTCAAAGCCGCCGGGGTAGAGCGCGATCGTCATGATTGTGCCTCCGCGCGATACGTGTCGATAGCGCCGTCACCATAGCGCCGTTGATCGACTCTGACTAGTGTCCCGATCCGCTCCGGTGGAGGAGAGACGCCGCCGGAAGCCCGAGTCAGGCGCCGCCAGATGGCCAGTGTGCCGGCCGCGAGGTCGGCCCGCTCTGCGAACGTCTCGATCACGGGCCGAGCGTCCACCCGATACGGAGGATCAATGAAGATCAAGTCAGGGTCCAGCGGAATCCGTGAGAAGCAACGCTCGACCGGCAGGCGATGCACACGCGCCAGGTCGGTCAGGCCGAGTTCGTCCAGGTTCCGGCGAATCACGGCGCAGGCTGGACCGTTGCGCTCGACGAAATCAACCGAGGCCGCGCCTCGGCTGAGGGCTTCGATACCCAGGTATCCGGCTCCGGCATACAAGTCCAGGACGCGCGCGCCCTCGACGAGGTTGCCGATCTCGGGCCGATCGAAGATTGCCGACCTGATGATCGCCGTGGCCGGACGTGTGCCGTTGGCCGGAGAGCGCAGGCGTCGTCCGGCCAGCTCTCCGCCGACGACCCGGGCGTGCGACTGGGCCATTACTCTTCCCCATCCTCGGCTCGCACTGGCACGGTAATCACGTGTCCCACGCGGACGTCACCATCTGACACGACGAGCTGCGCGCGATAGTCGCCGGGTGTCGTAGGCAGGTCCCAGAACTGCCAGCCACTGCCGCTGTTGCCGGAAAGCTCGCCGGCTTCGACGCTGAAGATGGGATCGAACAGAATCGCGTTGGGCAGGCGCAGGTCGGGAATGCCTGCTTCGAAGAATGCAGCGATCGCCGGCCAGAGATTCGCATTTGCCGGGTCGGCGGATGCATTGCTGACGTATACGCCGCCCAGTTCATATTGTGAGACGACCTGCAAATGGAAGGCGGCACTGAAGCGATTGTGAAGCCAGATTGTCACCGCCGCTCCCGTCTGGTCGGGGTAAGTGAAACTCATAACGCGATTGACGTTGTCCCAGCGCAGGCCGCCAGATAGCGAGTCGAGCATGATCGAGTTGCCCTGGAGCGTCACGCGTTGGCCGGGCCGGTAGGGCCCAGGCTCGCGGATGCTGAGCTCCGACGCGATGCCCAATGCGTCTCGCTGTGAGGTCTGACTGAATCCGGCTGATGTCCGCACCACCGCATTCGATCGAAGCGCCAGCAACAGCTTGTTCGATTGCACCCGTTGCAACAGCGTGGGCAACGATGCATCGATCGAAGCCTGGAAGATCGTCGGATCAAGCGGCGGCTCAATCACAATGAAATCGGCAGATGCTCCGAGCTGCGACAGGTCATAGGCGCCTTCACCGATCCCGCCGGAGGCGCTAATCGGGATGTGGACAGCCAGCCCGCGATCCTCACGGTGTAGCCGATCCGCCAGTTCACTGATAAACGATGTGAATTGCGATCGAAGCGCAGGCGAGACGTTTAGATAGTGAATGTCGACACCATCGTGAAGTCCGCTCTTGATCGCGTGTTGAATGTTGGCGATGTGCTGCCGTCGCAGGTTGTCGGAAGCCAAGATGTCGTTGACCAGTTCTGTCTGATCATCGGTCGCCGAGACTGTCGGCCAGACACTCTGTGTGGTCGCCGCCGCCGGCAGGTCGACCAGTCCCAGCAACGATCCGTCGCCGCCCGGTTGCCAACCGTCCGGATGCACGATCGTCAGTGAGCCGGACAGAATAGACTGAGGCTCTTCCCCTCGAGGCACCCGACCAGCGATCACGTCGCGGAACTGCAGACGCCGCAAGATCGCCAGGTTCTCAGGGACCTCGCTGAGTGCGATGCGGGCGGCGCTGCGATCACTGGTCAGCACGGCATCGCCGAGCCGAATCCAGTCCTCACCGTTCCAGGTGTACACACCAAGATTGCGATCATCTTGCGTTGGATTGGTCAAGCTGAGCTGGAACTCGAATGGCCCAATCCGGCCGTCCGGCGCTTTGATTTCGTAGATCGGCGAGGCCGCACCCAGCACGTCGGGAATTGGCGGCGCTTGCTCCATTAGTCGCGATTCGAACAGCACTGGCGCGGGCGCTCCGGCGGTTTCACCTGGAGTCAGGGACTGCGAATCGTCATCGGTATTGAAGCTGGTGTCGATGAGTCCTGGCTCGAAGAACAAAACGATCACTACAGCGACCAGCAGGGCCGCTATGAGCAGGATCAGCATGATGCCCAGACCACGACCGCCCGATGGCGCTCTAGGGCGCCCCATCCCTGACCCTGGAGGACCAGGTTGCCGTACACGACGGGCCGGCGTCGGGACAGGAGGCGGAGGCTCTTCGGGAATTTGTTGGAATGGCGCGGGTTGCGGTGGACGACGGGCCCTTCGAGGACGATTCGCCGGTTGCTGCGGCGACTCTCCGATTCGTCGTACCGGTCGCGGCTGCCAGTCGCCGCCTGCCGGGGTCGTCACGGCGCTCGCAAATCGGGGGCGATGCTGAGTCGATACTCCTCGCCGCCGCGGTGGACATGGACAATGACCGGCACGTTGGGACGCAACGTCTTGAGCGCGTTCAGGAACGGAGTCTCGGCGTTGATCGCCACTCCATTGAGATTGCGCAGCACATCTCCAGGCCTGATGCCTGCCCGGGCGAATGCGCCGAGGCGTTCCAACTCAATCAAGAATGATCCTTCGGTGACTTCCAGATCGAGCTGCACTGCTGCGGTCGGTGTCAGCAGACGCTCATTGATGACACCGAACGTGGGTCGCGGATAGAAGCCGTCCTCAGCGATGGCGCGCGCCACTTCCAGCACCGGATCGATCTGCACGGCAAACCCAACGCCGTCGACGAAGTCGCCATCATGGGTCTCGCGCGCGATGACTGCGGTCATACCGATGATCTTGCCGTCCAGGTCAACAAGGATGCCTCCCGAGTTGCCATGATTGAGTGCCGCGTCCGTCTGGATCAGATTGTCCTGTTCGTAGCGCTCTCGGAAAAACGTCGTGTCAGGGTCGCTGACCACGCCGACCGTCACGGCGATCTCTTCTCCCAAAAGCGTATTGCCAATCGCGATCACCGTCTCACCGGCGTCGACGGTCTCTGTGCTGCCAAAACTTGGGACGATCAGTTCTGTGTCCGTCTCTTCAATGTTCACGCGAAGCACGGCCACATCCGAGAATGGACGGTCATCTCCAACGCGCTGGGCAGGTAGGCGTTCGTCGTTGGGCAGGATCACGGTGAAGCTGGTCATGCCCTCGAGGACGTGGGCCGCCGTCACGATGTGTCCCGCCTCGTCCAACACGAATCCGGTCGCCAGAGCAGCCGAGACCACGACCACGCCCTGGTCGTTCGTGCGCTCCGGCCCCTCAGCGTCAATCACAACAACCGACTGGGAGATTTGCGCGAAGATGTCGGCGACCTGACGGCGTTCGGTCGACATAGTGTCGTCAAGCTGCGAAGCGAGTTCTTCGGCCGACTGTTGCATCGCATGTTCGACCGCTTCGGCGACCGCCGACTCCACAGCCGAAGAGACGGCTGCGTTCAATTCCTCATCCGTTGTTTGGTCGTCAGAACCAACGATCAACACAACAACGGCGCCACATATTGCGCCGATCAAGGCCGAAACGACGATGATTGTGAAAGTGTGACGCACGTTACATCGATGCCTCAGTGCGTGAGGCGAATTTCTCGACCATGAATGCTATCGTAGCCTGCCATAAAGTTGTTCGACTTTGCGTAAGATTGAGCGGTCAGGCAGGACTCGTGGTACTCAGACGGTCGGTGCCAATCACAGCAGATGGTCTGCAGCGGTTGCGAAGCGAACTGGTCAAGCTGAAAGAACGCCGCCGCGAAGCGGCAGAGCTGATCCAGCAATCTCGCGAAGACTCGCCTGGTGCTCGCGACGAGGGCGACGGCAGCGAGACCAAGAACGAGCAAGCCTTCATTGAAGGACGAATTCGCGAGATTGAAGCTGTCATCTCAGCCGCCGAAGTAATCGATGAGCAGGAGATCCAGGGCTCCGATGTCGTCAGAGTGGGCTCGACTGTGACGGTACGGCCGTTGCCTAAACGAACAGACGTGGACTACCGGATCGTCGGGCCGGCCGAAGTTGATCCGAAGAATGGGTTCCTCTCCGACGAGTCGCCCGTGGGCAAGGCATTGTTGGGCGCGAAGGTCGGCGACACTGTGGAAGTCGCGACGCCGACCGGCGTGCGCAAGTTCAAGGTCAAGGCAATTTCGTAACCGCGTGCGGTCTCCCTGCGCAGCCTCTGTTCAACCTCAGAACGGCGGTCGGGAGACCGCTGACAGGCGTCGGTGCGCATAGCGCTCCGGCAGTCAGGGAGTGTCCAAAGTGAGTGCGACAGACTCCGAACCCATACCTGAGACGGTCGACACGCCGGAATCGGCAGCCGCCGAGAGCCGCCGTCTGCGCGAAATCATCTCCGAACGTCAGCGCAAGGCAGAGGTGCTGAGAGGCGAGGGTCTCGATCCATATCCGCCGCGGACCGGCAGAACGCATTCCATCGGCGAAGCCATCAATACGTTCGAGAATCACGAAGCGAAATCGCCCGATACAGACGGTCCGCGAGTGGCCCTCGCTGGACGGATCGCGGCGATGCGCAACATGGGCCGGATCGCGTTCATCGATGTCGAGGACGACTCGGGCGGGATCCAGATCCTGGCGAGCAAGAAGGCGCTCGGAGACTCCTGGCCACTACTTGACGCATTTGACCTCGGGGATTTCCTCGAAGCCTCCGGACCGCTGATTCGTTCCAGGCGCGGCGAGATTTCGGTCCAGGCCGACGCCGTATCGATGCTCGGCAAGACGCTCAGGCCGCCGCCCGAGAAGTACCACGGCCTGCAGGACGTCGAAACCCGCTACCGCCAGCGCTATCTCGACCTGATTGCCAACGACGAAGCCAAGGAGATTCTCCGCGCACGCTCGCAAATCGTTTCGTCAATGCGACGGTTCATGGACAATCGAGGATTCCTGGAAGTCGAGACGCCGGTCTTGCAGTCCGAGGCCGGCGGTGCAGCGGCGCGTCCATTCCTCACGCATCTGAACGCGCTAGGCGAGCCGCGGCAACTGCGGATTGCTCTTGAGCTTCATCTCAAACGGCTGATCGTCGGTGGATTCGACAGCGTCTACGAAATCGGTCGCGTCTTCCGCAACGAGGGTGTCGGCAATCGCTGGAACCCCGAGTTCACGATGCTCGAAAGCTACGAGGCCTACACCGACTACCACGGCGTCGCCGAGATGGTCGAAGCGGCGCTCTCGTATGTCGCCACTGAGGTCACTGGTTCGTCAATCGTTCCCTGGCGCGACGGCGAGATTGACTTCACGCCGCCGTTTGCCCGTGTGAAGATGGTTGACGCTGTCAAGCAACACGTGGGCGTCGACTTCCGCGACTATCCGACCGTTGATGCGATGGAAGGGCTGTTGCGCGAGCACGGAGTCGGAATTCCGCCCGACGCCGGGTGGGGCAAACTCTTCGACGAGCTGGTCTCGGAGCGGGTCGAGCCGCACCTGCAGCAACCGACGTTCCTGCTCGACTACCCAGTCGCGATCTCGCCGCTGGCCAAGCGGACAGAGTACGACGAGACGTTGGTCGAGCGTTTCGAGCTCTTCGTCGGGGGCTGGGAGTTGGCCAACGCCTACACCGAGCTCAACGATCCCGTCGATCAGCGTCAGCGCTTCGAGGAACAGCTCAAGCTCAAAGACGCCGGCGACGACGAGGCCGAACTCTTGGATGAAGACTTCATCATCGCGCTCGAACACGGGATGCCGCCAACCGGAGGTCTGGGCATGGGTATGGATCGCCTGGCAATGCTGCTAACCAACTCACAGTCAATCCGCGACGTGATCCTCTTCCCGCAGATGCGCAAGCTGTCGGGCTAGGCACCCGTTACGCGACCGTCGTAGCACGGCAGTGAGGCAGTGGCTCCGGACCTGTCGACGCTTCGAGCGCACAGACGAAGTTAGCCTCAGTGTTCGTTGCCCCGTGTCAAGCATGGGGCGTCGGAGACAGATGCTGAAGCGACTCAGATCGCATCACGCGTGACACCCGACTCTACTAGCACGTCGATCTCCGATTCTTCGAATCCGAGTTCCCCGAGAATCTCACGTGTCTCACTCGCAAACGGCTTCGTGGCGGAGGGCTGCCGGAATCCGGCCTTGTCCAACGCGACCGGCGGCGCGAGGGTTCTCACTGTGCCGATCTGTGGGTGTTCCAGGTCGTAGAGCATGTCGTTGGCGGTTGCCTGGGGGTCATCCAGGATTTCGAAGGGCAGCAACACTCGCGACGCCGGGACTCCTGCCTCGGCCAGGGTTGCTTCCCATTCGGCGGTTGTGCGCTCCGACATGCGCTGCTCGGCGGATCTCTGGAGATTGGCGTAGTAATCCTCGCTATCGACCTCGTCACCGGCATGGGGGTCCGACAGGCCGATCGCCTCGATGAACAACGCTCGCAGCCGGCGGCTGCCACAGGCGATCGCCAGCCAGCCGTCGGCCGTCGTGTAGGTGCGGAAGTAGATGTCGGCCATCGTCCGCGCTCGAGCCGACGGCTGCGCCGCGCGTTGGTCGTCATAGCTGGCGCCTCGTTCGCGTAGACCGGCTAGCCGTTCTCTCGATTCGTCATGGATTGGTCCGTCGACCGATTCCACTCGCATCATCTGATTGTTGTTCAGTGTCATCGAGGCCTGCATCAGCGATGCATGCACCTCGCCGCCTTTGCCGGTCTTCGTGCGTCGCAGCAATGCCGAGGCGACTCCAAATGAGAGCGACATCGCCGCCATGTAGTCGGCGCTGACCGGGTCGCCGCTCATCGGGCGACCATCAAGCTGACGGCCGTTGGCGACCATCAGGCCGCTGCGCGCCTGGACAACGATGTCCATCCCGGCGAGCCCGGCGTCGGGACCGTAGCGGCCGAATGGCGTCACCGTGGCAATCACGAGTCGGGGATACTTCTCGCGCAGCGTGTCGGCGTCAAGACCGATTTGAGCTGCCAGGCCAGGCCGGAAGTTCATCATTGCCACGTCGGCACGACTCAGCAGTGCGTCGATGATCGCCGGAGCGTCGTCGTGGCGCAGGTGCAATGGCAGTGAGCGTTTGCCCCGGTTACGCGAGAGGTAGATGCGCGACTCCATCGGCGCGAGCTGCGCCAGGCGACGCGTTGGGTCGCCTTCCAGCGACTCAATCTTGATTACTTCTGCGCCACCCTCGGACAGCAGTTGCGCCGCGAACGGCACGGCGACGAACTGTCCAAACTCCACAACCCGAATACCGTCGAACGGCTGCTCGCTGACTGCATCCTCTGAGACATCACTGGGCATCCGGTACTCGCCTTCATCCACCGTTGACTGGTCGCGCTGGGAGTGACGCTAGCACCGGCGCGACAATACGCACTATGACCGATGAGATTCGATACGCCGAAATCGCGGTGCTCAATGGCAGCCCGCAGCGCGGAGCGTTCACGTATGCCGTCCCTGCCGACCTGGAGATCCGGCGCGGCATGTCGGTTGTCGTGCCCTGGCGCACGCAGTGGGCTCTCGGCATCGTCCTGGAGGTGTCCTCCGAGTCGGAAGTGACCAGTCCTCGACCTATCAGCCACGTGCTCGATGCGTCGGTGTTGCTCAGCCAGCAGCAACTTGAACTCGCGTCGTGGCTCGCCGCCGAGTACCTGGCCCCGATTTCCGCATGCGTATCCCTGTTTCTGCCGCCGGGCACACCAACGAGACCACGCCAGTCGGCGTCGACGTTTCGATCGATCACGCCGGCAGCGCCGACAGTACCGAAGCGACTAGAACTTTCCATAACGGATCAGCAGCTTCGAGAACTCATCGATACACGGCCAATGAGCAAACCCTCGCGACCTGCGCAACTTCTGCTGCTGTTGAGCGATGGCGACGTGGCGATCACCGACGCCGCACGGACGCTCGGTGGTACCAGGGCGCTGGATGCGTGGTTGGATTCAACGTTGTTGGCCATCCGTCGAGGTGATTTTGTTCGTCTGGCCATCGATCCGAAAGAGGCTCGGCAAGCTGCGAATTCGCTGCGCCGTACGGCGGCGGAACGAAGGCAACTTGCATTGCTGAGACTTCTTGCTTCGGGTGATGTGGATGAAGCGGAAGCGAAACGAGTGTGTGAGGCAACGGAAGCTGACATCGCCGCACTCGAGCACACGGGAGTGGTCCGGCGTCGGGCTGTGGTCACAACGGAATCGTCCGCCTCGCCGATTCCTGCACCTAGGTTGACCGGAGACCAACAGGACGCCACCGACGTGATAACTCGAGCTCTTGAAGCTGGCCAGGGTGAGACGTTCCTGCTCCACGGGGTCACAGGAAGCGGCAAGACGGAGGTCTATCTGGCAGCCGCCGAACAAGCGCTTGCGACGGGTGGCGGAGTGATTGTGCTCGTCCCCGAGATCGCGCTCGCGCCGCAGACCATCGCTCGATTCGAAGCGCGATTCCCGGGACAAGTCGCCGTGCGCCATTCGGGACTGTCGCGTAGCGAATCACGCGAACAGTGGCGACAGGTGGCAACGGGTGAGAAACGTGTCGTCGTGGGCGCTCGCTCGGCATTGTTTGGACCGATGCAGGACCTCGCACTGGTCATCGTCGACGAAGAGCACGAGTGGACCTACAAGCAAACCGATCCGCAACCGCGATATCACGCTGGCGCGGTTGCGCGAGAAATGGCGCACCGCTGGCGAGTGGTCGCAGTGCTCGGCTCCGCGACGCCGGACATCGTCTCGATGTCGGCAGCGCGGTCGGGCCAGAGCAAGCTGCTGAAGTTGCCCGACCGCATCCAATCGGGCGCCGGAAAACCAATCGTCATTCCACAGCCGACTGTCGATGTTGTCGACATGCGCGATGAGTTGGTGGCTGGCGTACGTTCGGTATTCAGTCGCGAGCTCGATGCGGCAATTTCGGAGGCGCTAGTGCGTGATGAACAAGTGCTGCTCTTTCTCAATCGACGCGGCATGTCGGCGCTTGTCTGCCGCGCCTGCGGTGAGGCCGTTGGATGCAGGCGCTGCGACATTTCCATGACCCTGCACCGACCCGGGCCATTCCTCCAGTGCCACGAGTGCGGCGAGCGGCAATCGGTACCTGCGCTGTGTCCCACCTGCGACGATCCGCGCATCGGGGCCATGAGTTTCGGTACGGCCCAGTTGGAAGCGGAGGTCCGTCGCCGATGGGGCGAGGTGCCAATCACACGCTGGGATCGCGATACGTCTTCGTCCAGCGAATCGCATGAGTCCTTGCTCAAGGAGTTTGCCGAGGGACGCTCGCAGGTTCTGATCGGCACACAGATGATCGCCAAGGGACTCGACCTGCCTCGCGTCACCGTCGCCGGAGTGGTCAATGCTGATCTGTCGTTGCGCGAGTCGGACTACATGGCCTCGGAGCGGACGTTTCAGCTGCTGTCGCAGGTAGCGGGTCGCGCAGGAAGAGGCGCGCTGGGCGGTCGGGTGATCGTGCAGACATACGCGCCGGACCACTTCGCCGTCGTCGCAGCGGCCGCGCACGACTACGAAGCCTTCTACAGACATGAGATGAGCCTGCGCGCGACCCTGGACTATCCGCCCTACGGCCGACTGGCACGCCTGACGGTGTCGCGATCCTCAGCCGCTGAGGCGATTCAGGAGGCGGACCGAGTCGTCCGAGAGCTAGTCGCCCTGAGAGCAAGCGAGCCGGGGGCGGCCGGGGATGTGATAGGACCGGCCCCTGCCAATCCAGCGCGCCGCCGCAACCAGTGGCGACGGCAGGTCCTGCTCAAAGGAGATAATCCGGCAGTGCTGCTCTCAAGGCTGGACCTTGGACGCGGGTGGTCCGTCGATATTGACCCGGTTGGCTAGAACGCTTCGAAGGCAACCCTGACGGCGACGATCAGCATCCCAAATGCGAGTAGTCGTGAGAGCACTGACTCGCGAATCCTCGACGCGACTCTCAGGCCGATCGGGTTGGCGATCATGGCGCCAATCAGCAAGGGCGGGACATCGTTGAGCGGGTCGCCGAAGTGCTGGGTCGCCACGTGATAGATGACTACCACGACTGCGATCGAGCTCACGATTGCGTGGGACGCCGGTACTCCCAGCCAGGCGGGCATGCGCATCACGCGGATCGTGATGGTTGCGAAGAACAGTCCACCGCCGATACCGGCCAAAGAGGTGAGCACTGAGGTTAGGCCTATCACGCCGAGCGACCTCCGGACGGGAATCCAATAGAGATATCGCTCGCCGCGACCATCGCGGATCATCCGTCTCCAACCTCGTTGTCCGACGGCGCCAGCGTTGCCAGTTGGTCGCCAGATCAGATACGCGCCCAGTCCGGCCAGTAGCACTGTGAATCCGAGCGCAAACACCTCACGCGGCAGTTCGGCTGTTCCCGTCGCGCCGATCAAACCAGCAGGCACCGCGATCGCCGCGGCCATACCGACGGCGCGGTAGTCGATTCGCTTCTCTCTCGCCAGTCGCACGGTCGCCAGCCCCGAAGACGCGAGCACAAGGCACATCGAGGCCAGCGCGACCTCAGCCGGGCTCGATTCAACGTGCCGGGTCAGAAGTACCGGAGCAAACAGAAACCCGCCGCCCGCGCCCACCGCCGTCGCATAGACGCCAACGGCGATACCGACGCCAATCAGCGCAACGAAGGTGAGGGGCTCCATCCACGCAGGCTACGACGGGCCAGCGAAGAAAGATGAAGAACCGAAACGGTCCCTACTGCTTTGGAATCTTCGGCAGTAGCCAACTGAGGAAGGCATCTTGGCTGCGTGTCTGCATGTAGAAACGGCCCGGCCCCTCGAGCTTGCAGACCAGGCCCTCACCCGAAAGCAGGGTCGTTTTCCAGCCGCCCGAGCGTCCGACGCTGTACTTGACCGACTCGTCGAACGCGACCATGTGACCCGAGTCGACGGTGTACTCCTCGCCGACATTGAGTTCCTTGAGGTGGATTGCACCGTAACTGGAGAGGAACAGCAGACCGTGTCCGCTGCAGCGGAGCAGGATCAGACCCTCGCCGGAGAAGAAGCCTTTCGCGCCGCTCCAGGAAGTGTCGACCTCGACATCGGTCGTCGCTGCGAGGAAAGACCCGGACTGGACCAGAACCGAACCGCCGTTCATCTCCAGCGCCTGGATGTCGCCGGGCAGCCCTGGCGCGATCGTGACTTCCCCCGACTGCTCAGCAGTAAACGTGTTGATGAAGAAACTCTCGCCGCCCAACACCGACCGCTTGAGTCCACCCAACAGCCCACCCTTCATCTCCGTCTCGATCTTGATGCTGGCCGACATCGAGACCATCGCCCCAGCCTCGGCCTGCAGCTTCTCACCCGAGGCCAATTCAATGCGTCCCAGGGCGTAAGAAGGTCGGTGAAGAATCTCGTACTGCACTTGTCATAGTCCTTTGCGTTGAAGGGTGTTCGATTCACTCTATGTCTTCACGCAGTACCGGTGTCACTTCTCTTCCCAGTCGTCATGCCCGCGCTTGTCGCGGATCCTCCTACTCCCTTCTCCCCCCCTTGCGGGGGGAGATGTCACTCTGTGACAGAGGGGGGGTCAGCAGGCAGCAACCAGATGAGGGTCTCGAACTCGGACCCCCTCTGCCTTCGGCATCTCCCCCGCAAGGGGGGAGAAGTGGAGGATTAGTCAAAGGGCGGGGCACGGAGCCGTGAGGCGTATCGCAACAGTTCCCTCACTCCCTGTGGAGCGGACTTAGCTGCAGTCGCGCATGAACTGGCGAATGGCGTCGAGTGTGGCTGGCAGTTTCTCCGGAGAGCGGGCGTCGACATCGAGGCAGCGCGCGTTTGGGGCCTCGTTGCAGATTCGCCGACCGATGCCTGTGGGATGGAATGGGTCGGCGCCTGGAATCACGAGCATTGGCGAGTACGTCCGCTGCACCGCGACCTCATTGACGGCGAAGTAGGGCGGATTGATTGGCCACATGCCGTCCCGAAACTCGACGACGAGAGCGATATAACCCTCGCGACGGATGCCGCGCACCGCGTCGGCGAAGAGCGGTTCGTCGTGGATGCGCTGGGCGAACGGACCGCCTTCGTTGTTCTGCATGAAGATCGGGTCTCGCTGCGCAGCCTCGATCACTGCTTCCAGGCCCTCGGCCCGACACAGCCTGATTGTGGGATTGAACATGTCGTAGAACGTCTCGGGCGAGTTGGTCTCGTCGAGCCCGACCGGATCCTGCATGATCACGCCGGCGACGCGGGCTGGGGCCTGGTCAGCAATGCGTAGCGCGTAAGCGCAGCCGATGCAGCCACCCATCACGTGAGCTCGCTGGACCCCGAGATCGTCCAGCACGGCTATCTGGTCCTTCATCGCCTCGTCGTAGCTGAATGCGGTGAGACCGGTCTTCGATTGACCGCAGTGGCGCTGATCCATGCCGATCACAGTGAATTCGTCAGCGAACGATTCGATCGGATTGATGATCGAACGCCGCCAGAACCCAATCTCCGAGTTCACGCCGCCGGGTGCGAAGAGCAGCAGCGGAATCTCGCTGTTGCCCTCGCCAAAGACCTCATAGTGAATCGTGGTGCCGTCGGGTCGCATGACATCGGCCATCGGTCGCCTCCTGCATCGTCTCTGAGCCTGATTGATCGCCGCTCGGCTTCAAATCGTTCAGATTCTAGAGCGACGACGTTACTCTGTGTCTCAAGTCACATTTCCAGAGCCATACCTCGTGGAGGAGCAGACATGGTGATCGCAGAAGCCCCAGCACTGAGCGTCGACACACTCGACATCACCGATGCGGATCGCTACCGAGACTTCGGCTATCCCTGGGCCGAATGGGACGTCCTGCGTGCAGAAGCGCCTGTCTATTGGTACCAGCGGCCGGGATTCGAGCCGTTCTGGGCGATCACCAAGCACGCGGACATTCGCTACATCTCCTCGCATCCCGAACTCTTCTCCAACACGCAGATGCTGCGTCTCAACCGAGCGTCGAAGCTGGGCTCGGCGCAGCGTCAGCGTCAGCAAGGCGCCAATCGCACCGGCGGCGACCCCGACGATCCGCCCGATTTCATCTACATGGACCCGCCCGAGCATCGACAGCATCGCGGCCTGGTGGCGAAACACTTCACGCCGCGGATGATGAAGATGCTCGAAGACCACTTCGCCGATATGTCGGAGAACTACGTTTCCGACTTCGCCGACAAGATCATCGCCGATTTCGCTGAACGCGGTTCCAAGTCGGCTGTCGATGTCGTACACGAACTCTCGGCCAAGCTGCCTGTTGCGGCGATCTGCTCGATGGGCGGTGTGCCCGAGGAAGACTGGGACCAGATCTTCGAATGGACCGAAGTGCTGGTCGGCGCGGACGACCCCGAGTACCGCTTGCCCGGAGAGACGCCAGGCCAGGCCACGACCCGGATCTCAGTCGAGTGGTTCCACTACAACAACAATCTGATTGAAGAGCGCAAGAAGAATCTGGGCGACGATCTGCTCAGCGATCTGCTCCGTGCTGAAGTCGATGGACGCAAGCTCTCACCAGCCGAGATTCATGGCTACTTCGTCCTGCTACTCGCCGCCGGCAACGAAACGACGCGAAACTCGATCTCCGGCGGCGTCAAAGCCCTGATTGATCATCCCGAGCAGATGCAGATGCTGGTGGATGATGCGTCGCTGGTGCCGTCGGCAGTCGAGGAGATCTTGCGCTGGACTTCAATCGTAATCCAGTTCCAACGCACCGCCGTCGAGGATGTCGAGCTGCGCGGCAAGACGATCCGCAAGGGCGAGTCGGTTGTGCTCTGGTACCCGTCGGCCAACCGCGATGAGGATGTCTTCGAGGATCCCTACAAGTTCGACATCCGCCGCGACCCCAATGATCATTTTGCTTTCGGCGGCTACGGCGAGCACTTCTGCCTGGGCGCCAACTTAGCCCGTTGGGAAATGCGAGCCATCTTCCACGCACTGCGACCGATCCTGCCGCAACTTGAGCTCACCGCCGACCCCGAGCACGTGATCGGCTTCCTCCATGTCGGCGGCATCAAGAGGCAAATGGTCCGCTACCGGCCTTCGTGAGTATCACTCGCTGGCTCGGAACAAGTATCTTCACAGTGATCCTTAGGACAGGGATCGCCATGGAGGACTCGAATGGTTACCGCTGAACGACCCGCGTTGACGCTTGACACCCTGAACATCACCGACACGTCGCTGTACGTCGACTACGGCTACCCGTGGGAGGCATGGGACATCCTGCGACGTGAGGCGCCGGTCTACTGGTATCAGCGGCCGAATTTCGAGCCGTTCTGGGCAGTGACGAAGCATGCCGACATCCGCTACATCTCCTCACACCCGGAACTCTTCTCCAACACGCAGATCCTGCGGATCAACGACACCGAGTCGATCGGCATCGGCGAGCGAGGTCGCGAGATCAACGCCAATCGTTACGGTGGGCACCCATCCGATCCGCCTGATTTCATCTTCATGGACCCGCCCGAGCATCGGCAGCATCGCAAGCTTGTGGCACACCACTTCACACCGCGGATGATGAAGAAGCTCGAGGATCACTTCGGAGAGATGGCCGAGAACTACGTCTCAGACTTTGCAGACTCAATCGTTGCCGACTTCACCGACCGCGGTTCCAGATCGGCAGTGGATGTCGTACACGAACTGACGGCCAAACTTCCCGTCGCTGCAATCTGCGACATGGGCGGCGTGCCCGAGGAAGACTGGGACAAGATCTTCCACTGGACGGAAGCCGGCATCGGCGCCGCCGATCCCGAGTTCCGCTTGCCCGGCGAAGATCGCGAACAGACCATCCGTCGCGTCAATCTTGAGTTCAACCTGTACAACGAAAACCTCGTCAGAGATCGACAGGCGAACGGCTTGGGCGACGACTTGCTCAGTGACCTGCTCCGCGCCGACATCGACGGACAGAAGCTGACTCCGCGCGAGATCTCTTCTTACTTCCGTCTGTTACTTGGGGCCGGCAACGAAACGACACGTAACTCCATCACCGGCGGAATCAAGGCCTTGATCGACCACCGCGATCAGCTTGAAGATCTGGTGGCCAATCCCGAGCTCGTTCCCTCCGCCGTCGAGGAGATTCTGCGTTGGACATCAATCGTGATTCAGTTCCAGCGCACGGCCACGCAGGATCTTGAAATTCGCGGCCAACAGATTCGCAAGGGCGATTCGGTTGTCATCTGGTATCCCTCGGCGAATCGCGACGAAGAGGTCTTCCCCGATCCCTACAAGTTCGACATCCGCCGCGACCCGAACGACCACTTCGCCTTTGGCGGCTACGGCGAGCACTTCTGCCTCGGCGCGAACTTGGCCCGTTGGGAGATGCGCTCGATCTTCCATTCGCTGCTGCCGATCCTGCCCGATCTTGAGTTGGCCGGCGAGCCCGAGATGGTTCCCAGTTCGCTTCATGTTGGTGGGATCAAGCGACAGATGGTGCGCTACCGCGCGCAGTAGGCTCCGACGTTCTGGCATACAGTGATGGAGATGCTGTTCTCCATCCGGTACGCCTCCGTTCTCGGTATTGGACTTGTTGGCCTGATTGGCACCCTTGCATACCTGTTCGTGAACTCAGCGTCTGCACAGAATCCCCCGCTGCCTGAGCCCCGTTATGAGCTGAGCGGGCAGATTCTCTCTCGTGTCACTCCGAGTGGCATGGTGGAACTTTGTCTGCGCACCGACGAGGGCGAAGTCTTGTGCCCGGAGAATCGATATCTCCGGCCCGTAACGGTTGACCCAGATCGCTGGTTGCGCAGCAGTGAGATCTCCTGGCAAGCGCCCATCGACGTCGATCGCATCATCTACTCCGTACCAGAATTGACGCCACCACCAGACGATTCGACCTGCGCACCCGATTTTGAACGCATGCTTGCCGCGACATGGAAAGTCGAAACGAGTCGCAGCCTGGGGACCGCGTTCCATATCGGCGGTGGCCGCTTCATTACTGCGCATCACGTCATTGAGCGCCGGCCGCCGTTTGTCTCGCTGATTCATGGCGAGCGCACGATCGGGGCTGCTGTCCTGGGATTCGATGCGCAACACGACCTGGCGTTGCTCGAGGTTGAGACGCCTGAACTGCTGCACGACGTGCCGGTGATGAACCTGCGAACGCCGACCCAGGAGGATGTCGGACAACCTGTGTACCTGGTCGGATATCCCGGCGGCGAGGCGCTCAGCCTGTCCGGCGGCGGCGTGGTCACGCAGGTCTGGGACGACAACATTCAGACCTCGAGCGCCGTGCGCGGCGGTAACAGTGGCGGACCGATGTTTGACGCCTGTGGCGATGTCATCGGCGTCGTTTGGGCCGGTGGTAGCTCGTTCGCGTACACCAACTCAGGCCGTGCCGTTCTGAGATCCTTGCAGCAAATCAATGAGCGCTGGCCGAGCTGGCCGCGGATGCCGGAATCGCTGCCCGAATCGCTCAAGGCGGCCAACCGTCTCGTTTGGCACTACGACGCCGAACCGCCGCCCGGAGTGGATTGCTCAGAGCTGGACGGCGATTGGTGGATCGGCGTCTCCGGTGTCGCCGACGAAGCGAGTGTGCGCGCCGATCTCGGTCGGGCGGGATGGCGTCAGGTCGGCGTCTGCGGCGCCGCCGGTCCCGAAGACTTCGACAACGGCCGGACCTGGGTTGCCGCCCTCGAGCCACTGGCTGAAGATCAACGCTTCCCCCTCGATTGTGTGCTGGATCCGGCAAGTCAAACCGAATCGGTGATCTATCAATCGGCGTTGGACATTGGCGATGTCCGCCTGCTGGCCAGCGAGCCGACTCCTGACTGTCCTGAGCGCAATGAGTTTGGATTGCGTCTGACGTTTGCTTCTCCGCAGGTTGCTGGAACCGACCTGGGCGCGACGCTGATTGGCCGCGATGGATCTCTGCTGGTCGGCAACTGGCGCGGCAGGTCGTACCAGGGAGTGACCGACGCTCCTGATGCGCTGGTCGTGAGCTTCTGGCAAGACTGGATCGCTCCCGCCCACTTCGAGCCGGTCGCGCTCAGGCTGGCCCTGGGTGACGAGCGTCGCTTGATTTCTCTCACCGATGCGCCAGTGGTTGCGACTGTGTATCCGGAACTGACGCTGGACCAACGCCTTCGCATCATGGTTCGCGTCGATGGTAGTTCCGGCGCCATTTCCGCGTGTCTCAATATCGACGGCACGATCGCTTGTCCCACAGACGGCGGCGCTGTCCCTTATCCGGGCGTCGAGAATCGTTGGCGCGAGTCGGCGCCTGTGGTCTGGACTTCTCCGATCTCGATCGAAGCGACGCCGATTGCCGAGCATCTCAGCCAACCGGTGTTGTCTTGCTCGTACCGGGACCCCGCCGAGCTGTACGCCTGGCAGTTCAACTCCCTGGCCGGCACTGGGACTGCCGTCTATGTGGGCGAGCGCCAATTCCTTGTCAACCGAGGTCGGCTGCCCGACACCGCGCCCTGGGCAGTCATTTCCCGTGGCGAGACATCCGTTGCTGTGATTCGTGTGGCCAACGATCCTCGCAATGACATCGCGTTGGTCGAAGTGTTTGATCCCGACGAAGAGGTTGAGCTGGGCGCGTCGGCAGTGTTCGGCGGCACCGACGAGTCGATGCTGGGGACGAATGTGCATCTGCTCTCCTATCCCAGCGGCAGCGCCGAACGCTTCAACCTCGGCGTGCTGAATGTCAGCGCGGTGACCGAGCGGGTGTTCAGGGCCGAACCGAGCGGAATTGGTCGGCATGGCGCTCCGTTGTTGGATCTCTGCACCAGTGAGCTGCTTGGCGTCTCGATTGGCGGCGACGACTTGCTCAGGGCGGAGGTCGTCGAGGCTTCGCTGGCTGCGATGCGAGACCGCGCGGAGCGGCCGGACTACTCGCAGGACGGCCCGCCGGCGCATGGTTCTGCTGCGGCCTATGGGCAGCCGCTGTACGCAGGACCGATCCAGCCTGACTTCTCAGGCAGAATCTGCGATGTCCATCCATCGGAACGGCATCGCCAGTACTTCGCGGTCTATGTCTCCAACATCGACAATCCGGACGTCTGGAGGGTCTATGAGAATGACGGCAGCCGGCCGGATACCTGTGACTTTGGCGACAAGATTTTCATCGTCGAGTACCGTCCCGACGAAACGCCGGAAGCCGTGTGCATCGAGCCGAGGCGCCCGCTGTCTCCCGTTTCCACCGTCGAGTGGGAACTTGAAGCGCCCGATGGTGTGGAGCTGCTGCTGGCCCGGGAGTTCCCGCGCAACGACTGCCCCGGCCTCTCGTCGATTGAGGAGACGCGCTGGTTCTCGACGCACTACTTCAAGCTGCGCAACACCAGCAAGCACGATTTCGAAGACTTCATCGTGCGCGTCTACAACGAGGAAGACAAGCGGCACATTCCCCGTCGAGACGTCTACACGTTCGCCGACTCCGACGTCTGGGGCTGGAGAGTCAACGTCGAAGAAGGCCAGCCGGTCAAGGTCGTGGTGACGGTGCGGTAAGCGCTCGGGAACGGCGAATCGGCATTGTTCTGAGTTGCAGGAGCAAATTATCCGTCCAGATGGGCTGATTTGCTGTCGTGGGCAGCGGATCGTGCGGATTCTTGTTCGGTTTTGTTCGATTCTGTTCGATTTTGCGCGGACCGGTACGGGATTGGGTGATCGCTGTGCGAGAATCGTGCGCTGTTGGGCGGGAACGGACGGCGACTTTCAGGTTTTTCAGCGAACTTTTTTCTGTGGGGTTCGAGCGGATGAATCTCCAGTGCATTGCTGAAGATCGTGGATTTGAGCTTTCAGGTTCTTTCAGGTTCTTTCAGGTTTTTTCGGGTTGTTTCAGGTTGGGGCTGCATGTCCGAATGGCGAGGAGGCGCCGGCCGAAGAACGGCGGTCGGTGGCGGTGTCGACAGGTTGTGTTGCACGGCGGGCTCCGGTTGCTGGCGTTTATACAGAACAAGTGTACTGTAACGCACTGCGGATCGGATGAGGCGGATGTGTGGCTGCGGCGACAGGTTAGGGTCTGGCCGAGCGGTTTAGCCGCGGTCGGTGCGCTTGACCGATTTCTCGCCATCGTCGGTGAAGACGACGCGAGACTTCTTGCCGCCGTGGATCTGTGGTTCTCGGGCAAGTTTGCGTCGGATTAAGCGACGCGCCGCAACAGTTTGCGCCCAAGATCGCCGGTGGACTCAAGGGACGACACCATGTCCCCTCCAACGTCAGAGAGCCGGGCGAGGTCGCTCCTGGGGATTTCGGACTGGTTCTCGAACACGATGATGGACTCAAAATCCAATTCGTGGCGGTGGAAATGGCCGAGCATGATGGTCGTCAACCGTGCTTTGTCACGGTTGGGAACGCCGTATAGAAACAGTGGAACGCCGCTCTTGCCTTCGATTCGATAGTCAACGGGATATGCGTCGGCATTGGGCACCTCGGGCAGATAGTCTTTGTCCAGCTTGGACTCGTCCACGAAACTTGCCAGATAGTCGGCCAAGTCATCGTAAAAGGTGGACCCAACGTTGGATCGCGAGAGCAGAGTGAGATCATAGATGCGCGTGAGCGCCTGCCCAAAGCTGAAGAGCGCTTCCGGCAAGCGTTCTGCTGATGTTTCGACAGCGAACACGCCTTCGTCGTATGAAATGGCGCTTTCTCCGACGATTCGCTCCAACAGCATGCCGCGGGTACCGCTGAGGAAACCGTCAATGTCGTGCTCGTAGCTGATGTGCATCAGGGTGTGGCCAAGATCCGAGAGACGAAGTCCCCCTGATGGGGCTTCAGCCAAGTGGAAGGGATAGCCGTCGCCATCCGGGAACTTGAAGTGCGTGCGCAACATGAGATCGCCACCCGGGCGCTCAACAACCCCCACATCCTCGCAGAGACGGGAGCAAAGCAGGTCCTTAAGCGCCTCGGCGTTCAGGGTCATAGCAACCTTCCTTGATCAGGTTCCGGAGGCACAACCCCGCTGACATGGAAGTCCTCGAGCAGGCATCGGAATGCGCCGTCGAGGGTATTGAATCTGTCAGTCTCGTCTGCCTCGGACTCTGGTTTCTTGCCCGCAGCGATGGCTCTCGCGGTCGCGTGGTGAATGTGGGGACGAAATTCGATCTCGCCGTGAATGTGGCTGGGGCCGTTGTATCGAGCCAAGGTCAGACGCGTGCCACCTGGTGGGAGGAATGCGATACCGCAGGAGAAATCGTCGTCGTCAAGCTCACCTTGTCGCTGGTAAATCGCCAAGGCGATCTCGTCCATGTCACCGGCGATGACCTGGAAGTTCCGCTGACGGTGGCCCGGCTTCGAGACCCAACGTGCGCCTGGATTCGTGACCATCTTGGGTACCGCCTGAAGCTCGGCCAACTCATCGTCACTGTAGAACTTGACTGCCATGCACGGAGCATACGGCTAGACCGGAAGCGGAAGTGCGACAAACGGCGTCCGGTGCGCGTGGGGCGTGGGGCCCACTCTTCCTTGGCTTCGAAAGGCGGGACGGGACGCCTCGATGCGCCGGCCTTGCGAATTGAGGGCAGGGATTGAGGAAGCAGGCGCTTTCGACAGTTGGCAGCTCTGATCGATCAGCCCTTGTAGACACGTTCGTTGTGCCACTCCAACGATGCGAGATTCGGACGTTCACCCGGATCTCCTGGTACGTAGATCTTTGATCCGTGCATCGCGTAGTAATGGCGGCCATTACTGAATTGCTCACGGATTGACCTGCTGACTTCTAAGCGGAGGGACGAGTTCACCGTCACGTAACCGGCGTCGAACAAGCTATGAATGTCACGGCGGAGCAACAATCCGTTGCTGGCATCGTGTGGGCCGCCATCTGCGTAGGGTCGAATATGGGCGGCTTCCAGCGCAGGCAGGGTACGTTCGCCAGTCACAGCACATTTGCGATCGTAAATGTCAGCCACTTTCAGCCTGAACGCCCCTTGGCCAAGTCTCGGAGCCACAGGTTGAGGAGCGCCGTACATGGGTGCGTCTTCAGCGATGCCAACGGCCTGCCGGCGCCTGAGCCTGTCTTGCACGGTGCTCCACAGGTTGTAGCCCTCATCGGTGTCGCTGCGATAGGTCTTGTGTCGAACGATGTTTTGGCTCCAACTGGGGGGAGGGTCGAACCATTCCGAGTGATCGAGAAAGAAGGGTTGAGTCAGAATCCTGCAGCCTATCTCGAAGTCTTTCTGAACGTCCGGAGTGGTGCTTCTCAAGTTGGCTATTCGCGTTCGCATTTCAATCAGCGACGTGGCCCCATTGCTGGTTCCGAACGCATGCCAAGCGAACGAGCATGGCATGACGGTCGAGTGCGCAAAGATTCCTCCACCGACGATCTTGTTGACCGGTGCCTTGGCTTTGAACAGAAACAACTCTCCCTCCATGAGAGACCGAAATGCCGTTGGCGATGGAGACCAGAAGTTTACTTCAGTGAGATCACTTTGACTGCTTAGGAAGGAGTGCCAGTCAAGATCAGTAACTGCGACCACGATGCTGATAGCCATGTGCCTGCCTCGAGACCTAGAGCATGTTCAAGTAGCAAGCCAAATGATAGGGTCCCGAATGACTGAACAGTGCGATAGTAAGCGAGATTCCTTCGGCCTTCGTCAGCTCTCCCGGCAAGAGGCTGATGCAGATACTCTCGCCAGTCCCGGCGTTGGAGCGGAGGCTACTCCTTGTCGGCTCTTTGGCGGCTGCAACACTTGTCGCCTAGGGTCTGTTCACTTCGGGGCGTAGTTGTGGCAGAGTGGGGACAGTTGGCGGCGCGGTCCTGGTGACCAGATGAGCAACCAGAAGAAGTTGAGCGACGCTCAGTACGCGCGGCTGGCTCCGTTGC
>MPNM01000063.1 GCA_002239025.1 Chloroflexi bacterium bin125
CGGTTCGGCTCACGAGCCAGCCCTCGGCGAGACCGAGTGCCTGAGCCTCAAACCCACCGAACTACCGAACGGCAGGGCCGAATCGGGCCCGAATCCAGCCAGATTGGGCAGATCTGGGACAGGTTCATCTGAGACTGTCTCACTTGACAGCTCTGGCGGTGATGATCGGCTTGGTCACCGCCATGTTCGCCGTGATGGTGTCGGCACAGACCGCGCCTTCCGCACCAGAAGAGCTAAAGGCGACAGCAGAAGAGGCAGTCGATGGAACTGCACCGGATGCCGTGTTGACCTGGACTGCCCCTACCCTTGCCGATGGGGTTGCCGTTGTCGACTACGACATCCAGTACCGTGCGCCTGGTGTAAATGGCGGAGACGATTGGCGTGATGTCCCTGGTGAAACAACCAGCGACACGGACGTTGGTGAAACCCGTACGCTGACAGTTGACAACCTCAACTCCGATCTTGATACCCAAGACGATGTGGAGGACTCGGAACTGCATGGTGAAACAGTCGACTTCCGCATCCGCTTCATTACCGACGAGACCGACGCAGTCGAAGGCGAATGGTCTGAGCCAGTCAGCGTTCGACTGGGCCAGTTGGAAGATCGGGAAGAAGAGGGTATCTGTAAGGATGGCATCGAGCTTGAGACCGACCTGACCAAGGATGAGGCAGACACCGCTGCTGAGTTTTGTACGCTCGTCTACGCCATTACTGCAGATACGGATGAGTCCGTGATCGCCGATGTAGATGGCGACGCCGTGACAATCGCGCGTACTGGCGCAACCATTGGCTCGTACACCATTACAGCCGCAAAGGCGGGTACGGCGACCGTGACTGTGACCGGTTCCTCTGAGGGCATTGTGGTTGACGACGAGTTCGAAATCACTGTCGTCGATCCAAATCCGGGAGCCGCTGTGGTCGAGGATGACACGGTTGACAACCCCGCGTTCAAGATTGACTTTGTTGGCGACTCCGACAATGTCGTCGCCGCTCCCATCAACGTGACGATCAAGATCACCCCAGCCGGCGGTGCTGAGCTGGTTAGCATCGGCGTCTCCGGAGGTCTGGACTTCTACACGATTGGTGATGACGGTACGCGCACGCTGCGAGGTAGCTCATCGACTGATGTTGCTGCTGCGGAACAGCGAGACAAAGCCGGAACGCTCGTTCTAGCGATTCCCGCTGGCACCGCGGAAGGCGCCTACGTCGTCTCAGCGATCGGTAAGCGTGACGAAGAAGCCCGTATCGGAAGCTTGGTTGCGACCAAGACTCTGACTGTGGGCACGCCCGTTGAGGTGGATACGGTCAGCTTTGACTTGAGTTCACCGCGCCGTATTGACATCCCGGTGCGGATTGCCGGACAGTCAGCGACGACGCTCAATCCCAAGGACGTTGACGAAGCCGGCGGCGGCGCCAGGGGCGACCAGCCCGACAACTACGCCGACGACGCATCTACCAAGGAACCCGCGAGCATCTCGGTCGGTGGCGGCAACAGCACAGAACTCACCCTGAGCATTCTGAACGCCAATGGCAAGCCGGCCGAAGCGAGTTCGATCACTTCAATCGTGATCAGCACGACCGGCGGCACGCTCTCCGAAAACGACCCCAACCCCCTGGATGACGACAACACGAACTATCACTGCGAAGCTGACAAGACGCACGCGTGCGAGATCGACATCAGCGAGTTCGCTGATGCCGGCGAGCCGGTTCCCGGCGCCCTGCGCGTCCTGCTGTCCGCCCCCGAAACGCCAGGCACGGCTGTCGTCTCGGCCATCGTAGTGGCCGGCGGCAAGGTTTTCACACCCGATTCGATTACCATCGCGTTCTACGGTCCGGCCGACTCGCTCGCTCTGGGTGACGCCTCCGGTACCGTTCTCGCCCATAACACGGGCGACGATCAGGAGTCCGATTACGACGCCGACGAGGATCCGGACAAGGGCATGGACGCTCGCGACCAGATCACCTTCGCGGTCGACGCGGCGGACAAGAACGGCAACGCCGTTCGCACCCCGGCCCTGTCTGTCAAGATCACCGACCCCGATGGCGTGACGGTTTCGAACACCAAGTACGAGACCAGCCAGTCTGGTGCGTTGAACAACAAGCTGCACCTGGACGTTGACACCGCGGCCACCGCGGCGCTCGCTTCCGGCGCGTACACGCTCAAGGTCACCGCTGGCGCACTGAGCGATTCCGGCGACTTCACGGTCGTTGGCGCTTCCGACAGCCTGGCACTTGACGTCAGCACGATGGCTCCGTCCGAGGTCGGTGAGCAGATCACCGTCACCGCGACCGTCACCGACGCTGGTGGCAATGCAGTTGCCGACGGCACGACCGTCACCTTCACCTCGCCTGACAAGACTGGCGACACTGACGCCGTGATTGTCGCAATCACGAGCGCCACGCCGGCCACCAAGGGCGGCGACGCCACGGTCACTTATGTGGTCGTTGGTGATGGTTCCACTGTCATAACGTCGACGGTGTCTGACGACGCCACTCCGACCGTGAACGTGGCTGTCATCGTTAGCTCCGCTGGTGCAGTTGCCGATCCGGAGCCCGAGCCTGAGGTCGTCACCCTCGCCTGCCTGAGCGAAACCAGCGGTTTCTCGGTCTACGGTTGCAGCACGGGTAGCTCGGCTTCCGAGCTCTTCGCTCTGGTCTCCGGCCGCGGCGCAACCGCCATCCACCTGTGGAACGGCTCCTCGTGGGTCCGCTACTCAGTGGTTGACGGTACGACGGTGCCGGGCTCGAGCGACTTCACGGTTGCCGACGACGACATCCTCTACATCAGCAACTAGCCAGCGCTAGCGGTTCGCCGCCCCCGACGAATCGGGGGCGGCGAACACTGCCGATGTAAGCGACCTACAGAAAGGGACGCTGAAATGCAACGATTTGGAATGATGACTCGAGTCATCGGAGTTGCGCTGGGTGTCGTGATTGTGATCGCCGCCGTGGCTTCGGCTTCG
>MPNM01000024.1 GCA_002239025.1 Chloroflexi bacterium bin125
TCTTCGGACGGCTCAAGCGCTTCCGACGAATCGCCACCCGCTATGACAAACTCGACGTGATCTTCCTCAGCGGAATCTACCTGGCGCTGATCTACGATCTGCTGCCATCGATGTGAACAGGCCCTAGGATATTGACGTTCTCCTCTGACCAATCGGTGCCTGTAGGCAGACCCTTCGATTGGATTCGTTCCATTACGAGCGATCGGGGCATTAGAGCTGCCGCAGCAACCCTATTGCAGAATCTCTCGACTTGCCTTGCGTCGCTGTTCTCATGTTCATCGCATATTCCTGACTCACGGCGTAGCAAATGCACGAATTCATGCATCAAAGTGAAGCACTGCGCCTCTTTACTCTCATTAGCGTTCACTGCAATAGCAGGCAATAGGCCAGATGCGAAATTGGAGAACCCGCGGCAATTCAGTCGCTCTTCCTCGGGGGGGGTCAGCTTGCGCAGAAAGACAAGAATGCCTAGGGCTTCGACTCGCCAGCGCCATTGGCGAAATGCCTCAGCTGAATTACCCCATTCCTTCTGAAGAGAGTCTGATACTTCCAGAAGTCGCCGGATCGTCGTGCCTACGCTCTCTGCGTCTTGTTCTGCGGTCACCTGCGGAATTCTCGGCGTGACTTCCAAACCTAGATCGACCGCGAGAGCAGTAGCCAACTCCTGGTCAACTACGGTCGTCGTGATTGCCTGTATCAGTTCAGTCGTTCGGCGGGGTGACTGCCCGCCCACAGTCCGAAAATCAGTATCAACACCCCGTTCGTGTGGTGGGTTTCGCAAAATGAGGTTTGTGGCCGAAAGCTGATAAGCTTTGGTCATCTTCTCCAGTAACTCGGGCTCTATAGCGTGGATTCCCGTCTCGTACTCGGCGAGCCTCTCATCCGCGAGGCCGAGAGCTTTCGCTGCCTGCGCACGGTCCAGCCCCCAGCGCTCCCTTGCCCAGGCAAGCACCTCGCCATTAGCTAGGACTGGCTGCCGCGCAGTCGCCATTGCCTCTCCCCTCGCGGACTATCGTACCTGCTCTATCTTTCGTGGTTCGGGGCCCCGTTCTTCCTTTATGCATAGCATCATCTACGCCACCTTGAGGTCGGCGAAAACCAATTCCTGACGGAGGCGTTACCTCGTCCTCAGCCACTACCGAGCACTCGCCGCCAGCGACACCTCGGCCGTCATCGCCGAGCAACCCCAACCCCTTGATCTCTCTAGAATGAGAACACATGTCTCAGCGAGAGGTCGCTCCCATGCCCAATCCCTTCTACTTCCGAGCCGCTATGAACCGGCTTTCCCGACTCGCCGGACCTCAGAATCCGCCTGCTGTCCGGCTGGCCGCCACGGTCAGGCTGGCCCGTGTGCTCTTGGTCGACACTCCCCGTGCCCGGTTGGCGCAGCAGTTGCTCCAGCAAGCCAACCCGTTCGAGTTCGCCCGACACAAGCTCCGCGAACTCTACGACCGCGCCGACTCACCCTGTCCGGAGCCCTGCGGCGGAGCCGACGCGCCCCGCCTCGCAGAGGAAGAACCTCTCGACGAACCCGAAGACCCCTTGTAATCCAGTGAGCCGAATCCGCCCCATTATTTTTTTCGCAGCCATTCAACAGACCCTGACTCCGCAGGGTCTGGCCAACCACGCCCGACTAGTCGCAGCACTCCTCTTCGACATCGAGGCGACAGAAGCAGGAGGCTTGGACGGTGGTGTCGGCTCTTGCCTGGGCCAGGTTTAGGCGTTGCCTGGCGACTCCGGCTAGTTCTTCCTGACCGGTTCTTTCCAGGCACTCGACGTATCCGCTCAGGCTCCAGACGTTGTCGAGATGCTGTCTTGGACGGCTGACCTGTGAGTCGTAGCCGAGGTCGGCTCGGTAGACGTCAAGCGCCTGCTCAACCTGCCCCTGTTCCAGCAGCAGTGCGCCTAGCGCGTGGCGGACGGGCTGCATCCAGCCCCAGGGCTCGTCGTAGTGCAGGTGGTCGTCAAGCTCGACCGCGTGGCGCAGGTGCGCGAAGGCGGCGTCGAACTCGCCCTGTCGGTAGGCAATCTCGCCGCGCATCATCTCCTGCGCGATCTCGAGGATGTCACGAGAGGGGTTGTTGAACTGATACCGAGTCTCGGGAACCAGCGCATAGGCGCGATCGAACTCCGCCGCCTCGGCGACCGCCTCATCGGTGCGGCCCAGCGTCGCCAGGGCAATCGCGCGGGCGTAGCGCATGGTTGCGGTGGTGACGCAATAGAGAGCGCGATCCTCGGGCAGGTCCTGCTCCAGGATCTCCTCCCACTTGCCGAAACGGACCAGCACATGCTGGTCGATCGGCACGAACGCCTCCAGCCAGTCGGCCATGTTGGGCGACTCCATCCTCAGCAGTTGCTCGGGAATGACCTCCTGCATGGCACGCGCCGTCTCGATCGCCGGCCCGAACTGGCCGAGGAACATCGCGCCGTAGATCTTGAAGTGATAGTTGTGACAGCGATACATCGTGTAGAAGTTGAATGGCCCACGCGCTTCGAGGTACGGGCGGTCGGCCTGGATCGCCCGCTCATTCCAGTTGACGACGTTCAGATAATCGCCGCAGAGCACGTCGATGTGCGTCGCCATGTGCTGCAGGTGTCCGGAGTGCGGTGCAAACCCGCGCAACTGGTCGGCGGCCCGCAACGCCTGCTCGGGGAACGGCGACATCTCCATCAAGTGGATGTACATGTGCAGAATGCCGGGATGCGGCGGCTCACCGCAATGAGCGATGTGGTCCATCGCGCCCTCGAGCACCGCGCGCGCCTCGACCGTGTCGGCGCTGTCGGCCGGCTCGCCCAATGTCAGATCCCACAGAGACCAGGGAGTGCGGTTCATCAACGCTTCGGCAAACAGCGATGCGATGTCGGAATCGTCCGAATGTTCGCGGTAGACGTCACGCATGGCGTCGGCATAGTCGTCGACCCAGGGCATCATGTCGTCGAGCGGTTGCGTCTGTGGATATCGGCGCTGCAGAGCCGCAATCAGGTCGCGCTCGGCGCGCGTGCAACTGGAAGAAAGAGACACTGCGAGGTTGGTCTCCTCGAATGCCGTCTTCAGCGCATTGGCAACCTCTTTGCCGCCGAACGCCTCCCAGGGCTTGTTGTAGTTGGGCCCAATCGCATAGGCGATGCCCCAGTGAGCCATGGCGCAGTCGGGGTCGGCCTCGACCGCCTGTCGGAAGCAGTAGACCGCCTCGTCGTGGTTGAATCCATAGGTCCAGATCAAACCGCGATCAAACCAGAGCTGAGCTTCGCGAGAAGATGTCGTGATGGTCCGGCTGTAGGAGCCCAGGTCGTAGTCGTATGACATGGTGCAGATCTTCACATTCCTGAGTCAAGGCGGCCGCTCTCTGGATCGTAGTGCGCGGCGCGGCGGAGAAACCTCAGCGTTCGTTCTCGAACCGACATCCTGATAATCTGATGTTCAGGAGATCACCGTGCAACGCCTAACCCTCACCGCTGACATCTACCTGCAGGACGGATGGTATATCTCGCGCTGCTCAGCATTGGGAATCGGCAGTCAGGGTGAGACGATCGAACACGCACGGGAGATGCTGATCGAGGCAGTGGAACTGACCCTGGAAGACATGGGTCAACGGGAATATGAGGGCCGTCTGAGCGGAGCCTATTTCTCCAATAGCGCCTTCACCGAAAAAGAAGTACTTGAGGGTTGTGAGTTCGTCGAAAGCTCCTCGATCACAGTCAATGCCGACTTGCCCTTCGTCCTGACGCGCTAACGATGCGCCCGCTTTCCTGGCGGCAAGTCTGCCGAATTCTGGAGCGACAGGGGTTTGTCTTTCGTCGGCAACGCGGCAGTCACATGAGATATCGGGGCATGGTCGACGGCAAAGTGAGAGATGTGAGCGTGCCACGTCACAGAACGCTGAAACCAGGCACATTGGCCGACGTCATTCGCCAGTCAGGACTCCCTCGCGACCTATTCCAGTAGCCCGCGTATCCTCCTCTGCATGACTACTGACAACCACCTTCTCCCTCCTCTCGACGGCATCGTCGTCATCAATGCTGGACAGATTCTCGCCGCGCCACATTGCGCCACGATGTTGGCCGAGTTTGGCGCCGACGTGATCAAGGTTGAGCGCCCTGGGACGGGTGAGCCCAACCACGGCACGATCTCCTATGTCCAGGAAAACCGCTCCCAGCGCGGGGTGACATGCAACCTGGCCGACCCTCGAGGCAAAGACCTGTTCCGACGACTCTGTGAGCGGGCCGATGTGCTGATTGAGAACTTTCGCCCGGGCACGCTGGAGAAGATGGACCTGGCGCCAGACTCGCTGCGTGAGCTGAATCCGGGGCTCGTAGTGACGCGTGTCTCGGGCTTCGGGCAAACCGGTCCGTATCGCGAGCGGGCTGGCTTCGACCGCGTCGCGCTGGGCTTTGCCGGCATGACCTATACGACCGGCTGGGCCGATGGACCTCCGGTGCGTCCCGGCTACATGGTTGCCGACTACAGCGCCGGCGTCTTCGCTGCGATGGGCACGCTGATGGCGCTGCGCGCTCGCGACGTCAACGGCGGCGCGGGACAAGACGTCGATGTCGCGCTCTACGAGGCGATCTGGAAGCAGTCGGGCACGCATGCGTCGCAATTCTTCCTGACTGGAGAAAATCGCGAGCGCTCCGGCAACTACTGGCCCGGCGTCGTGCCGGCCGAGCAATGGCAAACCGCCGACGCTCACCACCTGATCATCAACGCGACCACGCAGGGCACCTTCGTCCGCCTGGTCGAGGCGATGCAGCGTCCCGACCTGCTCACGGACGAGCGCTTCGAGGTCCACCGCGACCGTCGTCGCAACTACGAGTCGCTGCACGAGATCGTGGGCGAATGGATCGGGTCGATGACGCTGGAGCAGGTCCAGCACCTCTTGGACAAATGCGGTGTCCCGGCGACGAAGGTCTACGCGACCTCGGACGTGATGGGCGATGAGCACTACCAGGCGCGGGAGCAGATCGTAGATGTGCCGTCGGAGCAGCACGGAGATCTGCCTCAGCCAGGTATCACGCCGAGGCTGTCGAAGACGCCAGGCGCCGTCAAGCATCGCGCGCCGACACTGGGAGAGCACAATCGCGAAATCTACGGCGAGATGCTCGGTGTGAGCGACGAGGATCTCGTTGAGCTGTCGGCGGACGGTGTGATCTAGGGACTCACGCATTGCTACGATCTCGGCAAGCCTTGGAGATGGCATGATCACCACCGCTCCTGCCGACGCACCACCACTCCCCGGTCTGATCCGCATCGGTTGCGGCCTCGGATCGATCAGCGACGAGGAACTCGAACGCATATGTGAAGAGAACCCAGGATGGAAGTTCGAGCTCGACGAAGACGGGGAGTTGGTGATCAACGTGTACGCCGGTGACGAGAGTGCAGATGTGGGCTCGGAACTGGGCCGGCAAGTCGGCAACTGGCGAGTCGGCGGAGGCGGAGGGCGAGCTCGCGACGCGAGCGCTGGCTACCGCATGACCGATGCGGATGGACGTACTCGTTTGTTGGAGCCGGATGTCTCCTGGGTGAGTCCTGAACGGCTGGCCGCGGCCACACGCGAAGACGTGAAGGGCGCGATGTCGTTCAATCCAGACTTCGTCGTCGAAGTCCGCTCGCCCAGCGATAGTTTGAGCAATCAACAGACCAAGATGGAAATCTGGATGCACTTCGGCGTTCGCCTCGGCTGGCTTGTCGATCTGGATGCCTGCAACGTCTGGATCTACCGACCGGAGCAGGAACCGCAACTGCTAGAGCGTCCGTCGACGCTTGACGGCGAAGACGTGCTCGTCGGACTGGAAGTCGATTGCGCAGAAATCTGGCGGCTCGCCGACGATGCGAACGCTGACTGAACTCGAAGGACGACCAACTTGACTACCGCGACTGTTGAACGAACCATTACCGCATTTCTCGACGGCGACGACTCGCTGGAGATTGGCAACATCATTCACTCGACCGAGGGCGCCGCTCGCTTTGGCTATACGGGTCCGCTGGTCGGCGGAACCACTGTCTACTCCTGGTCGGTGGCTGCGCTGGTCGAGGCTCTGGGCGACGCCTGGCTGGACGAGGGCTGGGTTGAGTTCCAGATTCGCAAACCCGTCTACCCGGACGAGGTGATCACGACGCGTGTCACGCCCAATGACAATGATGTCGAGTTCATGATGATCAAGCACAGCGGCGATATCGCTGTTCGAGGTACGGCAGGGCTCGGGATCGCCGACTTCAACACCGAGATCACTTCAGCAACGAATCGGACGCCGCAGCCCGAACGACCAGAGCGGCCGTTCATCACTCGCGACGTCGCGCCGCTCGGTGAAGACCTGCCGGCGATGGCGATCGATCTGAGTGCCGCCGAAGCAGCACGGTATGCGGAAGAGAAGGCCAGCGACTTTGATCCGCTCTGGCACGAGGCGAACGCCCACGTCCATCCGGGTTGGATCGCCCAGCGAGCCAATGCGCTGCTCGCCCACACCTGGCGCTACACCGCGATTCATGCCTCCAGCCAGATTCAGCACCTCGCACCGGTCCATCCCGACCAGCAACTCTTGGTCAGCGGACGGCTCGAATCGGGCTATCAGCGCAAGGGCCACGAGTATGCCGTCATCGACCTGACAATCACCTCGGAGGATGGCCAAGAACTGGTGCGCATGCGCCAGCCGACCATCTATCAGGTGGGGGAACGCTAAACATTATGACCACCCCAACAATCGAACGCTCGATCACAGCTTTCCTCGACGGCGAGGATTCGCTGGAGATCGACAACATCATCCACTCGACCGAGGGTGCGGCGCACTTTGGATTCGAAGGTGCGCTGGTAGGAGGCGTGACGGTCTACTCCTGGGCTGTGCCGGCGTTGATCGAGGGACTTGGCGAGGAGTGGCTGGACTCGGGCTGGATCGACTTCCGCCTGCGCCGGCCTGTCTATCCAGGCGACGAAATCACAACGCGCGTTTTCCCGCTTCCCCCCTCCGGGGGGAAGCTGCCGCAGGCTGAAGGGGGGTCCTCGAGCATCGAGTTCAGCATGTCCAAAGCCGACGGCGAAGTCTGCATCGCCGGAACGGCCGGGCTCGGCCGCGCCGAGTTCTACGCCGACCTCGCCGTCGCGCAGGACCGCAGCCCGGTTCCCCCTGCCGATCCTCCAACGCTGCTCACTCCGCAGAATCTGCCGATCGGCGAGGATCTGCCGGCGATGGCAGTTCCGATGTCGATCGAGGATGCCGCCGACTACGCCGACCAGTTCGCGCGCGATCCTCATGCTCGCTGGCGGGGCGAGAACGCGCGTCTGCACCCTGGCTGGATCGCGGGGCGCTGCGTCCGCCTGACCAAACACATGTACAACTATCCGGCGGGCATCCACGCCGGCAGCCAGATTCAGATGCTTGCGCCCGCGAAGGCAGGCCAAACCCTCGTCGTCTCGGGCCACGTGACCGACGGCTACCGTCGCAAGTTGCACGAGTACTGCCTGCTTGACGTGACCATCAGCTCAGAGTCGGGCGAGGACCTGGCGAGGCTCCGGCATCGGACGATCTACCAGGTCGGCGGCGGCTAGTTGCAAAGCACCCCTCCGTCTCTGCCGCGCTCCGATGCGGCCATCTCGCTGCATGTGGCACAGACAACCGGGCTCGAATCAGCGAGATACCCAAGGATGTTTCGTGGGGCGTGGTACTGCTGAGCGAAGCTGGACTGCGCTCTAACTCAGCCAGCGGCGCCAGACGATCCAACAGATTGCGAACACGACTCCGAACGCACCGGCGATGTAGATGAATAGTCGAACAATGTCGACCAACGGCTGGTGATAGGTAATCCTCACCTGCAGTGGGCTCATGTAGAGCCAGTCCTCGCTTTGAAACTCTTCCATCGTGATCGGTTCAGGTCGGGGGAAGCGGGTGCTGTCCCAGGTACGATTCGGCTTGATCACGCGCAGGCCGAGCTTGATCTCGTCATCCGAGAGACCCCGGATTGTGATCCGCACCTTGCTTGGCGCGTTCTCGCGATCGTTCGAAAGTGTGATCGGCTCGCTGTAGATCGAGCGCGGACGATTGACCAGGGAGAAGTCGAGATCGGGACCGTCCGCTTCATAGAACCGCTCAACGCCCACGTGGTCGGTCTCGAGCACGCCCAGCTCGGCGCGGTGCTCATCGATGTTGCGGATGGCGATCTGCACCTGGGTCACGCGACTCGGCTTGTCGACGCCAAACGCCCAGATGCCAGCGCCGATGATGGCACCGACAATCGCTACCAGCACCCAGGCCGCCAAGTTAAGGTCGGGAATCTTCATCGAGTCAGCTTATCGAGGGATCGCGTGGGCGCTAGGGCATTTCTGAGCAGCAAGGAAGCTGTCATTCCCGCGCTCCGGGGCGGGAATGAAGTCATCTGCTCGACTGGCGCTCCGAGATGTCCTCCGTCCGCGGCAAACTGTTTGGCGACCTCTGTCCGCCGACTAGCGCGCTGCGAGATACCCGCGACGGAGCGCAGGTATGACGGAAGTGAAAGAAATGCCGATCTGAAGCAATCTCACAAGCCCAACGCGCGTTCGTGGCGATACCTGATCCGCCGGCGCCAACCGTAAACTGTTCGCATGACACGAAGTATTTCCGCCTTTGCCACATGGCGAGGGAACACCTTCGCCGCGCTCAATGACCGGCACTTCCGGATCCTCTTCGTGGGCACACTGTTCGCCACCGTTGCCTACATGATGATGTTCGTGGCGATGTCGATCGTCTCGTACGACCTGTCGGGGACGAACACGGCGGTCGGGGTAATCGGCACGGGCGTCGGACTGTCAATGCTGCTCGCTCCGTTTGGCGGCGTGATTGCCGACCGGGTGAATCGCAAGTGGGTGATCGTCATCGGCCAGGGTGGCGGCGCTGTGATGCTGACGGTTACCGGGGTGTTGTTGCTCTTCGATGCAATGACGCTTCCCTTGATGTTCGTGCTGATGATGTTGCTGGGCTTCACCTTCGTTGTAATGGGACCGGCACGCAATGCCTTCACCGCCGATCTGGTTGGTCCTCGACTGATCGGCAACGCCATGGTCCTGAGCCAGCTCGCGCACACGGTGGGCCAGCCATTCTCGCCGTTCATCGCAGCGATGGTAATCGAGTCTGCTGCCGGTACCGGCGGGACCTACATGTTGATGGGCGTACTGGTGTCGTTGGGCGTCGTCACGGTTGCGATGATGCCCAATCGACGGAGTCAGGCCGTTCCGGCTGCCGGAGAGGACGCGTCGGCGCCTAAGCGATCCGTTCTCGCCGACATCGCCGACGGCGCGCGCTACGTCTGGCGGCGGCCTTCCTTGCGACTGATGCTGCTGATGTTCGTCAGCGCGGTCGTGATCGGCTTCCTCTTCCGCATCCTCACGCCGGCGCTGCTTGACCAGCACCTGAACCGACCGACGACCGACATCGGCATGCTCTTCCTGGTCAACGGGGTCGCAGCCATGGTCGTCGCGTTCCTCGTCGCCGGCGCGGCCACGACGCGTTGGGCCTGGCCGATCGTGCTCGTTCTGATTGCCGTCATGGGCATTGGTTACCTCGTCCTGGCGGCGTCGCAAAGCCTGGGTCAGGCCATGATCGGGATGGCGTTGCTGGGGCCCGGACTGCAGGGACCCGTGATGATCCTGCAGGCGCGGATCATGATGAACACCGAATCGGCCTACTACGGCCGGGTCATGTCGTTCACGATGATGGCATGGGGCGTGCAGATGGTCTTCGGCGCGCCGGCGGGCATCCTGGCCGATATCATCGGCGAGCGCGAAGTCTTCGCGCTGATGGGTCTGCTCGCCTTTGCCGTGACCGTACTGGGAACGTTCGGCTGGCTGGCAATCCGCAAGGACGACCGACCCGCCCTGCCCTCGTTGATGCCAGTCGCAGCGGCCGCTTCGAGCAATGGAAACGGCGCTGGATCGGTCGCCCTACCCCCAATGCTGCGCCCGGTCGCATTGATGTCGGGTCAGAAGATCGACAACTGAGCCTCGTGCCCTCCATGTAGCATTCGTCATTCCCGCGCTCCGTCGCGGGAATCTCGCCGCCTGTCGCACCTTCGCTAGAGACGGTCGACTCTGTTCGCTTGCATGGATCAATCCCTCCCAGACTCTGTTGCTGTGCACATCGAGATACCCGCCACGGAGCGCGGGTATGACGTAGACACCGACAACGCCCAACGCCGACTACTCCCTTTGCCCGCTCATAGACTGCTCGTATGAGGCGAAGTATTCAGGGCTGGAAGTCGAATACCTTCCTCGCCCTTGAGCATCCGCAGTTCCGCATCCTGTTTGCTGGCACGCTCTTCGCGACGCTCGCGTACATGATGATGTTTGTCGCTCAGTCGGTCGTCTCCTTCGATCTGGGCGGGACGAACTCGGCTGTGGGGCTGGTCTCGATGGGCACCGGCATTTCGATGCTGATCGGCTCGCCCTGGGGCGGGGTGATCGCGGACCGGGTGAATCGCAAGTATCTGATCGTGCTCGGCCAGGGCGCGGGTGCTGTCATGCTGGCGCTGACGGGCGTGCTGCTCTTGCTCGATCTCGTCAACCTGCCGTTGATGTTCATCCTGACCCTGATCCTCGGCGCCACGTTCGTGTTTATGGGACCGGCCCGCAACGCCTTCACCGCCGACATCGTCGGACCACGGCTGATCGGCAATGCCGTTGCACTGAACCAGCTCGCGCATAGCTGGGGCATGCCGGTCGCGCCAATGATTGCGGCGCTGCTGCTCGAGTCATCGGTCGGCGGCGGCGGTACCTACGTCGTGATGGGCATCCTGGTCTCGGTTGGCGTGCTCTCGATGGCCGTGATGCCGAACAAAGGCAAGCCAGAGCAGTCGGGTAAACGCAGTCCGCTGCAGGATTTGTTGGATGGCGTCCGCTATGTCGCGCAACGGCCTCCGCTGCGCCTGATGATCCTGCTGTTCATGGCCACGGTCGTGATCGGCTTCATGTTCCGTGTCTTGACGCCGGCGTTGCTGGAACACCATCTCGACCGACCGTCGACCGATATGGGTCTGATGATGACTGTCAACGGGATCGCCAGCGCGGTGCTGGCGATTGGCGTCGCCGGCCTCGCCACCTCGCGCTGGTCGTGGCCGTTGATCTTCATCCTCATGGGAGTCATGGGACTCGGTTACCTGATCATGTCGCAAGCGCAGACCTATGGTGTCGCGGTTGCCTCGATGGCGCTGCTCGGACCGGGACTCCAAGGTCCGACCTTGTTGCTCCAGGCCAAGATCGTGATGAACACGGAATCAGCCTACCTGGGCCGAGTCACCGCATTCACAATGATGTCCTGGGGCGTGTCATCGGTCAGCGGCGGCCCGGCCGGTATCATCGCCGACTGGCTGGGCGAACGAGAGGTGTTGACGGGCGTCGCGCTGGGAACGTTCGTGGCGGTCGGCATCGGCATACTGGGCTGGCTGGCGATTCGAAAGTACGAAGCGAGGGCGCCAAAGATTCGTCTCACGCCCGAGACGGACATCCGCGGAGCGCAGCTCGCCGTCGCAGAGGACGCGAACGGTGATGCAGTCGTCGCAACCCCGACGATGCCGCCACCGCCGATGCTGCGTCCTGTGGCCTTGATGTCGGGCCAAAAGCTCCGGAACTGACACCTGGCGTATGTCCTCTGGCGTCTGAAGGCAGAGCCTGAGCACAAACAGCAACGCCGCTCACTTCCGATGCCCCGCGTCGGAGCGCGGGGCATCGGATTCTTGTGATCTCGACGCTTACGTGATGGGCCTCTTGGCCTACTTTGCTCCCCCTCGCAGGGGGAGCTGTCGCGAAGCGACTGAGGGGGTCCCTTCGGCGCTCTTCAGGCAGCTTCGCGCTGAGGACCCCCTCTGCCCCCGGGTCAGGCCCGGGGCAGGCTTTTGGCATTTCCCCCCGCAGGGGGAGAGATTGAACTTACGCGCCGAGCACCGGAGTGCCGTGGGTGTGACGCTCGAGGGCCGATAGCCTTCTTTCAATCTCCGCGAGGCTTCCGCGGTCGTCAGAGCTCAACTCACTCACCCGATCCAGCAGCGCTTCCCAGGGAAAGTCCCGACCGGGATCTCCCTTCTGACGGCTCAGTTCGCTGTGGGCGATGTGATGCGTTCGATCGATTGGAATGCCGTACTTCTTGCAGACGAAGGCCGACCAGGCAGCTACGGTCTCGAACTGACGGCTGCCGACGAGGAACGTCTCGCCAATCTTGTGCGCGTAGCCCTCGATCTCGATCGACAACATGCACGTGTTGTAGCTGACGTACTCGTCGCGCCACCAGGCCGGACGCGGCCTCACCCGATCCTTGCGACGGACTCCTTGCGCCCAGGCGAAGTCCTCGTCTCGCACCATCTGGTAGAGGTCACCGTCCGAGTCCGCGTAGTAGTTGGTGCTCGCATTGGCTCGCGGGTCTTCGAACCAGGCCGGGGTGACTTCGTTGTCATCCCACGGCTCCTCGGGCGTGTGGTAACAGATTGCGACGAACCGGCGCTGAGCGCCGGAGTACGGCTTCGACGCTGCGGTCGAGAAATTCGACGAGTGCGCCGGTCTCCAAACTGTTCGCGCACCTTCGGGCATGCCGCGAATGCCGCCGAGATCGGGAGGCGAGTAGATACTGGCGGTTGTCACTCTGCGCCTCCCGTCCGCTGCTCGCGACTGCGCAGTATGCCGTAGCCGGCGGCCACGCCGACGGCGATTGAGCGCACGGCGTCGGAGGCCGGAATACCAACGACGCCAGTCTCGAGCGCAGCCCAGACGGCGATCATGCCAAGCGCGATTAAGGCGCGCACGCTGCCTCGAGGCAACCAGAGCGGATTGGGCAAAGGTGTGTCGCCGGCCACTTCTGCATCGGGCGGATCAGATGGGTTCGTTTCCTGGATCATGGTCGTTCCTTTCTTGTTTCTTTCTCCCTCCGCCCAGCGGGGGAGATGCCGCTTCAGGCAACTGGATCGAGAGGGTGTCTCAAGAGTCACCTTGGCTGTTTGCATCCCAGTCCCCGCTTTACGGAGACCTTTGAAAAACTCCCCTTCTCCCCCCTTGCGGGGGAGATGCCGAAGGCAGAGGGGGGTCCGATGTTCGGGAGCCCTATCTGGTCATCATCAGCCGACCCTCCCTCTGTCACTCCGTGACATCTCCCCCCGCAAGGGGGGGAGAGGGGATTTCGGAGTCTCTCAAAGGTCTCCGTAAAGCAGGGATCGGGGAAAGTCGATGGGGTTCGGCTCAATCAACCTCCTCTGACGATGAATGCCGATCCCAGGCCGATTGCCGCCAGCAGGACGGTTCCGCCGCCGAGCGCGACGTAGAGCCGGTCGATCCGAGCGTCAATCTGGTCGAGGCCGCTCTCGATCCGTCGCAGGTATTGCCAGAGCGCGTCGGTGTGGTCGGTGGAGTGGTTGGGAGCGGGGCAGCCGCCCGGCCCCGGACAGGAGCCAGGGTCGGGCGGCTGCGACGTTTTTCGGGTGAAGTTTGGTCGTGACATCGTTGCCTCTCATTCGTCTCGATGTTTCTGCGGCGGCCTGGTCAGCCGAGGTCAGGCGGAGTCGGGGAAGAGCGTTCTGCTCTTGTCCGACGGTCGCCACTGTTCGGGCAGTTCCTCCAGCGATTCGGCCTCGCGCCAGCCGGTCGCTCGATGCTTGAGGTACTTGTCGGCGCGGACCAGTTGCCAACGCTCCCCTTCCGCGACCTGTTCGCCCGGCGCGTCGTCCTCGTCAGGCTGGCGCATGAGGATGTCGTAGTCCTCCAGGCCCTTGCCGACCTTGCGAGCCAGTCGATACTCGAAGTGGCTGAGCAGCACGGCTCGCTCTCCGGGGTGGACCATGACAGCCCCCTGTTCGTTCGTTGGTTTCGTTGCAGCCATTGCTTCGTTCCTCTCTTGTTCAGATTCGGTGGTGGTTTCGTTGATCAGCTCGGACCGAGACCGGCGTTGATCTCGGTTTCGAGCCAGGGCTGCGCCTCAATCGAGACCGCCTCATGCGGCAGTCCCTGCTCGTTGGCGGCGTCGAGCAGCAAGCGCTCGGCCTCGCGGACGTCGTGGAAGCCGTTGCCGAGCAGCGTGTGATTGCGGCCCAGGTACTCCCGTCCGTGCTGGTCACGCTTGGGCTCGCGCAGGTGAGCTCGTTGTGCGCGGAGGCCGCGTCCCAGCCGCGGCGCCGAGAAGGTCTCGGACCGCAGCTGGGAGAAGTCGGCCGGCGACCAGAGGCCGCGGTCGTCCAGGGGCATGGCTAGCCCCCGTCCGCGGTGATCTGGCAACCGTGGTGATTGAAGCCCGCGATACCGGCGTTGTAGTCGGCCAGCGAGCGCAAGGTCACGCCGGGCCACTCGGCTTCTTCGAAGACGGACATTTCCCAGTCCATCGAGCAGGCCCAGACCAGCGCCTCGGTGCCGAACATCGAGCAGATGTAGTCGCCCGAGCCGTCGGCTCCCATGTATCCGTCGACGAACACGGCCGTGCCCATTAGCGGAATCTCCGAAACATGGAAGCGCCGGATGAGCTGCTCGGATATGCCAGCCGGGATCCAGTTGGATCCCGAACCGACGCCGCCAGCGCCCAAATCTTCCAGCAGGTGCTCGGCCACGACCGGCGAGAGCACCGTGACGATGTCGCCGCGCGGAGGTCCGCCCTTCGACCGTGGCACGGTCTGCAGGACGCGACGCGCGGTGCGCAACTTGGCCAGGGTCAACGTCTCACCGGTCGCGCCGATGTCGTTGTCGGTGTGCCAGTTACCGAACTCGCCGGTCAGGTCCGTGTCGATGTCCTGACCCTGCGAGAGCGCCATCTCGTCCGACACCAAGCGGATCAGGTCGTCTTGCGAGTAGTTCAGCGCCCGCACGTGGATGCGCACGTAGATCGCGCGGAAGGTGGGCGAGATGGTATTGCTGGCCAGCGTGAACCGGGAGGTTGTGCTCAGCTCAGAGCTCTCGTTGGGCGTCTGTACAGTCGAGACGCTGGCGACTCGCGGGATCTGCGCGCTGTTCGATCCCTTGGGCACGATCAGCTTGCGCGCCAGAGACAGCATCGGCGCGGTCTGCGGCATCTGCGCGATGGTCCGCTCGACCATCGCGGCGTAAGACGACGAAATGTTCGCCGAAAGAGTGTCAGCCATTCTGTGTTCCTTTCCTTCTGTCCCCTCTCCTCCTGGGAGAGGGTGAGGGTGAGGGCTTCCTTATGCCTCGGGATGTGCAGCGAGCCAGTCGGCAAACTGCGCCCGTCGCTGTTGCCTGAGCGGCTGTGCGTCGGTCGACCGAATGAAGTCGGTCCACTCGGACACCGTGCCCGGTTGAGGCGCCGGCGGTCCGCCTCGCAATCCGCTAGTAGGTCGAGGCTGAGCAGCGCGGGTTCGCGACTCAAACTCCCGGGTCAACTCGGTGCGAACGGTGGCCTCGCGCTCCTGCGCGGCGCGTTCCGCAATCAGGTCGCGCCAGGCCTGAGCGACTTCGTCGGGCTGCTCGGCAGAACCGAGTCGCTCACGCTCCTCGTCCGACAGATCGCCAATCGCACTGAGCATTGCCTCGCGAATCGAAGTCGCGTCTCCCGCCATGCGAATCGAGGTCGCGTCACCCGTGGTGCGAATCGACGTCGCGTCGTTCGAGTCCGACTCCGGCGGCCCGCCGTCGAGCACCTGTGTGGGTTGTGTAGATTCCATCTGCGCCTCCAACAAAACTGAGCGCCGACGGCAATCATCCGTTCGGCGCTCGGAGGCGCGCAGTCCGTCGGGCTAGGTGGTCGAAGATATGTGGTTTCGATAAGGAACACAAGTTCTATGTATTACTTAAGTGACATCGGTCCTGATGACTTGAAACCGTATAGGTATAGCAAACAAGCGTTGTTCTCGATAGCATCCCTACTCCGTCATACCCGCGCTACGTCGCGGGTATCTCGCTGCGCGCACTGACTTTGGTGGTGAACCCCGCGAGATTGCCGCGGCAGAGCGCGGCAATGACGGAGTGTGGCAAGGACGGATCGCGGTAATGACGGAGCGTTGGCTCTCGGAACGGCCTTCAAGTCCGGAGAATCAGGACTCCCCACAACGCCCACTATTCTGTGGCAATGCTCAACGAAACCAGAATTCTCGACCTGACCGATGAACCACTCGCCTTCGGCGCGCGGCTGCTGGCCGACCTTGGTGCTGAAGTGATCCGCGTTGAAGATGCCCGCGGCGATCACTTGCGCATGCGCGAACCGGCGATTGAAGGCGACGCCCCGCGCCATGAGCGTGGTTGGGCGCATCTGCTCTATAACGGCGGCAAACGATCTGTCGCGGTAGACGTCAATGACCCGGACACCTGGAGCCGGATTGAGGCGATGCTGCCGCAGTTCGACGCGGTCCTGGCCCCGCTGGAGTCGAGTGGCGAACTTGCCGCGTGGCTTGATCGGGGACGCAACGGCGAGTGGTCGTCGGAGATTCCGATCGTCGACGCCGTTTTCCGTCGCGGCGCAAACGAGCCGATGACCGACATCACGGCGATGGCCGCCGGCGGACACGTCGTTCTCAATGGTCATCCCGAGGATCCGCCGGTCTGGCCGGCGGGCAACCTTTCGCACAAGCAGGGCTCAATCGCGATGGCCGAGGCGGCCATGGCACTGATCATGCAGCGCCGTCGCGGTGGCGGAGTGGGACGAATCACCGTGTCGCTGCAGGAGGCGGTCACGTTCACCACGCTGCAGACCGCGAGCGGCAACTTCTGGAGCTGGCACGGCATCTCGCCCGACCGACACATCCCAATCGGCTCAGGCGTCACATTCCAGGCCAAGGATGGTCACTGGCTGTCATTCACGATTCATCCGCCGCACTGGTACCGATTCGTCAACTGGGTTGACGAAGTGCTGGGGCTGAAAGAGGGCGAGCTGCGCGGCGAGGACTGGGACGACGAGTTCTGGCGGGAGCAACATCAGGACGAGATCAAGCCCTGGATCGATCGGCTCTGCAAATCGCTGACGGTCACCGAGCTACACGACAGAGGTCAGGAACTCGGACTGCTGGTATTGCCGATCAACACGGTCGAAGAAGTCGCCGTAGACCCACACCTCAAGGCTCGCGGATACTTCCAGGAAGTTGATCATCCACAACTCGGCACATCTCTCACATTGCCACGCTCAGCCGTCCGAACCCGAGGCGAACAGCCCCAGGCCAAACGAGCTCCCACGCTCGGCGAACACACTGATGAAGTCCTGAGCGGCTCTGTCCCGTCCCCGCCTCCGAGCGGGGACCCGCTTGGTTCCCGCTCCCCCTCGCAGGGGGAGCTGCCGAAGGCTGAGGGGGTCCCCTTCCCACACTCCGCGCTCTTCAACGGATCGCCACCACCTCCCAGGCGACCCCTCGACGGCATCCGCGTCCTCGACTTCACCTGGGCGATCGCCGGTTCGCTCGGAACTCGTCTCCTGGCTGATCTCGGCGCGGAAGTGCTCAAGATCGAGTCGGAGTCGCGAATCGATCCGATCCGCTATCGAGGCGTCCAACCACCCGACCACTTCTCGATCAACACCAACGGCACATTCAACGATTGCTCAGGCGGGAAAAAGTCGGTCACGCTCAATCTCAAGACCGAGGAAGGCATCGATGCCGTCCGCGAACTCGCGCGCGAAGCCGATCTCGTCACCTCGAACTACACCCCATACCGGCTCGACCGCTGGGGCATCGGCTACGACGATCTGCGCAAGATCAACGAAGACATCATCGTCTGCAACGTCGCCGTCATGGGTATCGAGGGCCCACGCGCGGAGTGGCGCTCCTACGGCAACGGCATCGTCGCGATGTGCGGCCTGGCGCATCGCTCCGGCTTCCCCGGCAAAGCGCCGATCGGTCTGGGCACATTGCACACCGACTTCACTGTCCCGTACTACCTGGCCACCTCAGTCATGGCCGCCCTCGATCATCGCGAGCGCACCGGCGAAGGCCGCTACCTCGAGATTGCTCAGTACGAGACGGCCGTCCAGTTGCTCGACACCGAACTGATCGAGGCGCTCAACGGCGCCGGCGAGCGCCCCCGCATGGGCAACCGCTCGCCGTTCATGTCGCCGCACGGAATCTTTCCGGCCGCCGGTGAGGAACGTTGGGTTGCCATCGCCTGCCGCGACGACGCAGATTGGCGCAACCTCTGCCGAGTCATGGCTCGCGCCGACCTCGCGTCACGCGAAGAGTTGGCCGATGTTGACGGTCGCAAGGCGCATGAAGACGAGCTGGAAGCAGCCATATCGGCATGGACGCGGACTCAGGACGAGTGGACTTCCGCGCGGCTGCTCGTTAACGCCGGTGTACCCGCCAGCCCGGTCGAACGACTCGAAGATTTCTTCCTGGGACAAGACGTAGCGATGCGGGCCAACTACAACCCGGCCGAGTCGCCGGAGGGCCCCATTTTCCAGATCCAGCAAGAGCCAATCCTCTGGGACGGCGAACGTCTCCCGGCGCGTCGAGCGCCGACCTGGGGAGAGCACACCGAGGAAGTCCTGCAAGGAATCCTCAACTACAGCGACGAAGACATGGTCCGTCTCGCCGCCGCTGGCACGCTTGGCTGAGTAAGAAGGGCGCCCACAAGGGGCGCCCCTACAGGAATCGTCAGGAACTGAAATTCAGTTGGTCTCGACGTTTCCACCTAGTCCATGACCGTGACCGCGCCAGCGACCCTTGCCCCAGCCACGCAGGTTCTCCTTGTTGAAGCCGTCATTGACGAGGGTTTCGATCTTCGTTGCGGCCTCCGACTTCCTGGTCTCGGCCTCTTCCTCGGTGAGCTTGCCGGCCTCAACCCATTCGTCGATGCGATCATTCGCGTCTGCCACGAGGCCGTCGATCACCGTCTGTGGCTCCACGTCGTTCGACTCAGCGATTTCGGCCAGCGTCTGGCCTTCGCCGAGAGCAGTCTTGAGTCCGTCAAGGTCCGTGCCGACCAATTCCGCAATGCGCGTCCAGCGCGTGCTGCGCTTGCCGTCGTAGTCACAGTCGCCATCCTGTTCCTCGTCCTCGGTTCCCTCCGACCAGCGCTGAGGCTCGCCGTGACCACCACGATCCGACCCAGCCGAGATCACGGTGACCGCAGCCACGCTGATCGCCGCGACGAGCGCAACCGGCATCAGCCACCGGTATGCAAGCTGAAACCAGCTTCGTCCAGAAGTCGTTTCATCCATCGTCAATGCCCTTCCCAGTCCGAGGAACGCCCTCGATGCCAGAAACATACGCATGGCATGTAAGGGAATGCGGTTCGTTCGGTATGCGTCGCGTCAACTCGCGGTCAAGAATCGATGATGATGTCTTGAGAGATTTACGGAATCTCTGGGTCGTAATCCATACCAATGTGACCACGCTCCCGCAGGCCTTCGATCTCGGTGTTCGAGTAGCCCAGCACGTCGAGATAGACATACTCGTTGTCCTCGCCCAACGCGACTGGCGGTTTACGAATACGGAGCGGCGTTTCCGAGTAGCGCAGAAACGGTCTGTTGTAGCGGAAGGTTCCAACATCGTCATACAGATCGAGCGGTTCATTGAGGTCGCGATGCTGAACATGTGGATCGTCATGAACGCGGGATGAGTCCAGCACCGGCGCCGCCGGAACGCCGTGCGATTGCAACAGGTGCATCAACTCGTAGTCGTCCTGAGACGATGTCCATTCCGAGATGTGACCGTCCAACTCATCGTGCCGCTCGAGCCGGCCCGCTTCGTTTCGCAAGCCTGGATCTCGAGCCCATTCCGGATCACCCATCGCTTCGCGCAGACCCAGCCATTGGTCGTCGTCCATCACCGAGATCGAGATCCAGCGATCGCCAGCATCGGAGCCATCGCCCTCTGATCGCGCCGGATACAGGCCGTATGGGGCGCGTCCATCGAGCGACCTGTTGCCGATTCGTTCCTGCACCACGCCATTCATCGAGTAGTCCATGAACGCCTGAGCCAGCATCCCGCCCGCGCACTCGGCCTGCGCCAGTTCGATGAACTGGCCCTCGCCGGTCCGTCGCCGATGGCGCAGAGCCGACATGATGGCAAACGCGGCGTGTGCGCCTGCGACATAGTCGCCTGAGAAGATGGAAGTGATGTACGACGGGTCCAGATCGGGATAACCGCGCAGCAACGTGTGCCCCATGACCGACTCAAGGTGCACGCCGAGTGCGCGTGCAAACCGATACGGGCCATTCGAACCGTAGGCCGGCATTCGTAGGACAACGATGTCTTCTCGAGCCTCGCGTAGGAAATCGGGGCCAATGCCCAGCTTCTCCAATGTCCCAGACGCGTTGTTTTCGACCAGGGCATCCGACTTTGAAACCAGATTCGCGAAGATCTCGCGTCCCTCGTCCGACAGCAGATCGACGGTCATTGAGTGCTTGTTGCGAAACTGCTGGACGAATGTTGGCGCATAGTTCCACGGACGCGGCCCAGGCTCGGCGTTCGGATATCCAACGGCCCAGCCGGCGCCGGCCTTGACCACCTCGGCCGACGGACGCGCCTGTCCACCGCGAGTCATCGGTTGCCAGACGTGGACATTCTCAACCTTGATCACCTCAGCGCCAAGGTCGGCTAGCAGGGTCGTGCCGAACGTCCCCGCCCAAACAACGGTGAGATCAAGGACACGGAAGCCTTCAAGCGGGAGAGCCATGAAGGGAATGCTACTCGTTACTCGAACAACGACCGGGGCAACCCCGAGCGCCGGATGATCGCAGCGAGTGTGCCTCGGCGTAACGTTCGATGCAAGGGAACGGTGAGCGGCCTGTCGAGATCGCCGTCTGGCGGCATGTGATTCACATGGCTGCCGCGCTGGCTCATTTCTTCGATACCATTCCGTGAGAGAATCTCGCACACCTGCCAACTCGATAGCGGCCGCAGCTTAGCCAAGGGTGCTCTCGATCGCAGGAGCATCTACTGCAAACGTGAAGCGGCCAACTTCAACAATCGATATCTCATCAAACTCCGCAAAGGACTCCTCCAGAGACGACAGTGGCCCACTCAAGCGCCGTTCAATCTCCTCAGCCGACAAGATCTCGAGCACACCTTCCACCGCGTCTTGAATCATCGCTCGTGCGTGTTCAATCGAGTCCCCCTGCGTCAACACATCCAACTGCGGGCAATAGACGAGGAGACCCGGAGGCGGCTCGCCATTGTCGTACAAGATTCCACTTAATCCGTACGCCATACGATCCTCACATCCACGCCCGTTCTGCTCCTGTTCAGCCTATCAATTCGGAACGCCGCATCGCTTCGATCTCCGACGCCTCGAACCCGCACTCCGACAACACGTCATCTGTATGCTCACCGAGCAGCGGTGGTGGACGCCTCAAGCTCCAGGGCGATGCGGGCATGATCAGTGGACGGCCGGGGAGCTGTACGTCTCCCAGCTCTGAGTGATTTGCGGTCGCCCAGAAACCTCGATCACTGAAGTGCGTGTCCTCGAACAATTCATCAACCGAGAACAACGGTCCGCAGAGCACTTTTGCCTCACGCGCTTCTGCCCAGATTTCTCGCTTGGTTCGCTCCAGCGCCCAGGGCAGGAAATGTGCGTTGAACTCTTCAACGAGCTCCGGGATGACGCCGGCGCCCGGCCGCCACCATTTCTCTTCCTGCAGCCAATCGGGACGACCCAGCATGTCATTCAATCGAGGGATGCGAATCGCTGCGCCGGAGAACTCGACGTAGCCGTCGGCACAGGGATAGACGCCCGAAAGCATGCCCGCCGCCGGACCGGGAGCGCGCAGCGACTTTCGGCCTGCGAACTCCCAGCCCATCGTCGCGGCATGTCGACGGTCAACGCCATTGAACTGCGCATCGGCCATTGCAAAGTCGACCTGCTGACCGATGCCCTGCAACTCGGCTGCTGTCAATGCGCCCATGGTGGCGGTCGCCGCAGCGGCGCCGCACTCAACGAGTGAAGCAGTACCAAACATCTTGACCGGCTCACGGTCCTGCACGCCGATCGAGTACATCTCGCCGGCGAAGCCATACAGCACCAGATCCGAGATCCGGTAGTCGCGATACGGCGAGTCCAATCCAAAGGGAGAAATCGAGACCAGCGGTAGGTCGTCGCGCAGCGAGGAGATCCGTTCCCAACCCAGTCCGAGCGAGTCCAACCGACCCACAGGCTGCGACTCGATCACGATGTCGGCCCGCTGGATCAGCCGTTCAATCACCGTGCCGGCGCCATCGTGCTCCAGGTCGAGGACGAGCGAGCGTTTGTTGGTGTTGAAGTAGAAGAACGTCCCCGAGCGCTCTACGCCAGGCATGCCCTGATACCAGGGCCCTACCGAGCGCGACGGGTCACCGCCAGGCGGCTCAACCTTGATGACATCAGCGCCAAAGTCGGCAAACAGCTTGGTGCAATAGGGCCCGGCGATGTGCTCGGTCAGGTCGAGAACGGTCACACCTTCAAGTGGCCCATGTTGGTCGGTCATGGAGCGAGTCTATCCTGCGGCCCGATAGTCATGAGCCTGAACATGATGTTGGGAAGCGGTCTGGGCTGATCGTTATCGAGAACGGGGAGCGTATTTAACCTAGAACAGATAGGCGGTATGTCAGGTATATTGGTATCGGGGAAAGGCAGGGCGCGATGTCGAGAATGAACCCGATCCTGCGATTGCGACGCTTGTTTCGCCAGGTCGGGGCCCAGCCTCGAGAGGCGGATGAACTGTCGACGGTGCTTGACGAAATCTATCTGAGTCGCCAGGAGTTTGAGGAACGGATCGCTCGGCTCATGGCCGAGAATCGCAATCAATCTCTGCTTGGAGTACTGATCATTGTTGGGATTGGCGTTGGCGTCCTTGCTTTGGTCAATTGAAGAGGGTCGATCGTGGCAGCGATGAATCCGATCTTGCGCCTGCGTCGAGCATTTCGCTCGATAGGGGCCGATGCGAAACAAGCAGACGACGCCGCTGGCGCGGTCGACGATTATTCCTATAGCCGCCGTGAGGCCGATCTGCGTCATGCGCAGATGATGGCCGAGATGCGTGAGCATATGGCCGATCAGACCAACCGGATCCTGCTTGGCATGTTCGTCCTGCTTAGTATCGCCGTTGGGGTGATTCTTGCATTCGTGGCCTGAGAGAGGGGCACGAACCACATGGCAGCGATGAGTCCGATCTTGCGACTGCAACGGGCGTTTCGCGCTTTGGGACTGCGCCTGGCATTGACCGACGTTGGGGCGGACGATCTGGCAGAAGAGGCGGCCGACGCGATCAGCGAATACGGCTACGACCGTCACGAATCGGATCTGCGCTTTAGTCGCATGATGGCTGAAATGCGGTGGCAAATCGCCGAGATGCACCACTACGTGGCAGAGATGGCAGAGATTCGCAACCAGATTGTGCTTGCCATCATGCTTGCGGCCGGACTGATCATCGGCGCTGTGGGACTTCTGGTGGCCTTCGTCGATTGAATCGCAGAAGTTCATCGATCACTCCAGCGAGCGTCCCGGCCTCTGGACGGAGTGCTGAGCTTGAACGGTGTCCGTTTGGCTCGCTCCGAAGTTGCTAACTCGTGCATGTAGCGGTCGGCGTCGACCAGGTCGTCGTTTCGTTTCTTTGGTTTGGGGCTGTGGTCGGTGCTTGACTGGTCCCACTGGTACTCGCGCATCCGCGACGGGAACACGGACATTGACGGCGCGTAGTAGGAGCTGGGCGGATCTCCGTTGAGTCGCTGTTGGACCAGGGCGATGCCCCAGTTGACGGAGTCGGGGCCGCCTTTGCTGGGCACGACGTGATGGCCCTGCCGGCGTTGATGGTCGATCCAGGCCGACTGTGAACGGTCGGCGCACCACTGGATGGCGCCCAGCTTGCGCTGCCAGGATTGTTGCCATTGTTCGAGCCGCTGGGTGACGCCGGGTCCGCGCTCCTCGAACTCGCCGAGGCGAATCAGGATGTTGGGGGGAACCCCCCCTCTGCCTGTCGGCATCTCCCCTCGCAAGGGGGGGAGAGGAGAGCGGGTATCTGCCGGCATCCTTCCCCGCAAAGGGGGGAGAGGAGAGTGGGTATCTATCGGCATCTTTCCCGGCAAGGGGGGGAGAGGAGAGTGGGTGCCTGTCCGCATCTCGCCCTGCGAGGGAAGGAGATTGGAGCCAGCTGTCAGTCCTGCGACAATACCCGCGGTGTAGTGGTCCTTGGGCGACTGACCGCCGAAGTCGAGTCCTCCGATGTATCGAGCGAAGCTGGGCAGAGGCGCGTCCCAGCGGTGCGTGTCGGGGCCGAAGTGCTGGTAGATCTGACCCTCGAACGCATCGAAGCTGCCCTCGATGAAGCGCTGCACCCATTCGCCCGGCTGGAGCGCTCGTTGCTGGGCGGCGTAGTTTGAGGGGAGGTGCGGATTGTCGGGGATCTTCGCCGGGATGTAGACGATCCGGCCGTCGGCGTCGGCGAAGGCCGACTCATCGAGCTCGCGTCGGGCAAACCAGCGCTCGAACCAGCCAGGCCAGGGATTGGAGGCTGCGACGAACCATCGTTGCGGCTGGGCTGGATGTCGCAGTCGGGTGAGGAGCATCTGCGCGGCTTCTTCTGCGACCTCGCCGGCTTCGTCGACGAACACCGCGCCGTACTGCTCCGAGCCCAGACCCGACCACTCGGTCAGATGACGAAAGTGAATCGTCGACCGAACGCCGTACGGCCAGGAGGCGTCGCGGATCGCGACCCACTGCGGGGATGATCGATGCCGTTCAACGATCAGGCGCTCGGGCAGACACTCGAAGAACTCCCGCATCGTCGTCGTCTGCAGGTTGGAGTAGTGCTGTCTCGCAATCAGGATGTTGGTGCCCGGGAATGCGAGTGCTGTATCGATTGCCAGCTCAGCGATGGCGCGGGTCTTGCCGCCACCCATCGCCCCGCCGTAGCCAATCAGCGTCATCCCGCCGATGGGCGTCTGGCGGAGCGCGTCGTAGACAGCGAGCTGCCGCTCGGTCGGTGTGAATCGCTGATCGGAAGGCAGCATCGGAAGTGCGGTTGGAATGCTATTCGTCGTCATTGCCGGCCTCCACTTCATCCCTTACAGCAGGAGCAGGCAGTCGGCTGAGCTCAGGCGTCAGCCGCACGACCGGCGCCCCACCGTCGGTGGGGCTGTCCTTGAACAACGCGATCGTCCGGCCTAGCAACTCCCAGGCACGCAATCTCGTGGTGTCGGCGGTTTCGCCGTAGGCCATGCGTCGAATGCCGGCGATCACTTCAGTCTTGGTGATCGGGCCATCGGGTATCTCGACTGGTTCGGCTTCCGATTTGGGCATGGTGATCCTCGTGTCGGGATGCAAGGCGCCTTCGCCAGGCGGCTCGCGTTGTACTGTTCTGGTGGATGTGGTCGATAGTATATGAACGTATGTACTCATATCAAACAGGCGCGTAACATGCGAATCACGAGCGGGCTGGGCGGCCCCCTCAGTCACTTCGTGACAGCTCCCCCAAGGGGGGAGCTCCTGGGAAAGAGCTTTGTGGTGAGTGCTGAACTGAATACTGTTTCTGCGATTTCTGACTGGTATGTCGATGCTTTGGCGGCGGCTTCTCCGAATATGGCGACTTCTCTGGGGATTCCGGGTCGGGAGACGGAGTTGACGGACTACTCTCCGTATGGGCATGCGGAGCGGTCGGCGATTCGGCGGCAGGCGGAGGCGGCTCTTCGACTGCTGAATGTGGAGTCTGAGCGCGACCGGGTGGCTCGGGATGTGATGCTGGAGCGGTTTGACTATGAGGCGGAGCTTGAGGCTCAGCAGGAGCATTTGCGCTCGCTGAACATCCTCGCGTCTCCGTTGCAGAATACTCGACAAGTGTTTGATTTGATGCCTCGCGAGACGGAGGAGGATCAGGCGAACATTGTTGAGCGAATGGGCGCGGTGCCGGAGGCGTTGGAGCGGTATCGGTCCTCGCTGGCGGCGGGGATGGACGAAGGGATCGTGGTGGCTCAGCGTCAGGTGCTGGGTGGGATAGAGCAGTGTCGCGTGTGGGCTGGGGCGGGACCCCCCTTCAGTCGCTCCGCGACAGCTTCCCCCGCAAGGGGGGAAGCGGGAGCCAAGGGATTCTTCTCGAATCTCGTAGACAGCCTGGGGATTGATGGTGGGTCGAATGTGACGGCGGCGGAGCAGGGCTATGCGGCGTTGGCTGAGTGGTTGCAGACGGAGTACTTGCCTCGCGCGAATCCTCATGATCCCGTTGGGCGGGAGCGATACCAGGCTGCTTCCCGGGGATTCAACGGGATTGAGTTGGACCTTGAGGAGACGTACCAGTGGGGCTGGGAAGAGGTCTGGCGGATTCAGTCGGAGATGGCTGAGACGGCGGAGCGGATCTCGCCGGGCGCGTCGGCGGCTGAGGCGATTGCGATCCTGGAGTCGGACGACTCGCGCGCGATTACCGGGGAGGATGCGTTCCGCGAATGGATGCAGCACACGCAGGACGACACGATGCAGTCGCTGCTGGGCACGCACTTCGATATCGCTGAGCCGGTGCAGCAGATCGAGGCGATGATCGCGCCACCGGGCGGAGCGCTGGCGATGTACTACACGGGTCCGTCGGAGGACTTCTCGCGGCCCGGCCGGACCTGGTATCCGACGGGCGGCGAGACTCGCTTCCCGCTCTGGCGGGAGCTCTCGGTCTGCTATCACGAGGGCGTCCCGGGGCATCATCTACAGATTGGCACAACTCGGTATCTGGGTGATCAGTTAACGCGGTATCAGCGGCTGCTGGCGGGGACATCAGGTTATGTCGAGGGCTGGGCGCTGTACGCCGAGCGTCTGATGGCCGAGCTGGGCTACCTCGAGGATCCGGCGTTCTACATGGGACTGCTCAGCAGCCAGGCGTTGCGTGCGGTGCGCGTAGTGATCGATATCGGGATGCACCTCGAGCTGCCGATCCCAGAGCGCGAGGAGTACCACGGCGGTGAGACCTGGACGTCGGAAATGGCGCTGCCGTTCCTGATCGAGCGCTCATTCTTCCCCGAAAAGATGCTGGCCAGCGAGGTCGATCGCTACCTGGGCTGGCCGGGTCAGGCGATCTCGTACAAGGTCGGAGAGCGAGAGTGGCTAGCGGCGAGGGAGTCGGCCAGGGAATCGTTGGGCGGCGCCTTCGATCTGAAGGGATTCCACAAGGCGGCGTTGGACCTTGGGCCAATGGGTTTGCAGCAGCTCAGAGATGAGATGTCGCGGCTGCGGGGCTAGGCAATCGGCAACTACCAACCCGACGGCTTCGTAATGACGCCTTGGCTGTCGGCCAACTTGTCGGGAAATTTGCTGGCGGTCAATGGGCCGCGTCGTAGGCGCCGATACCAGGACGCAGCCTGTGACAACTGAAAACTGCGCCTGCGGCTGGGATCGAACACACCGACCACTTTGCTGAGCTGCTCTCTCGCCATGCTGATTGGAAGCTGAAGATCGGAATCGTTAGAGACCACGACAGCCAGCTCATAGTCGTTCTCGAAGCCGTCCAGCAAGAGATACGAGGCCAAGTTGACATCAGAGCCCTTCTCCTCGGTATCCAGGATTTCCACCATTCTCGAACCCGAAACGGGAGGCCCCGCCAACGGCCTTCGCTTCCGCTTCGAAAGCAGATGACCATAGTGGATACTGAGGTTGGGAACAGTGCTGAGCGCTCGGATGTAGGCCTGTTGGCGTTGCGCTTGAGTCGGGTCGCCAGGGCGATTCGATACTCGCGCCGTGAAATAGCGAACTCGGTTGACCTCATGGTTGGGAAGGAGGAGCCGTCCCAGCTGTCCAAGATCTAGCCAGCGATCAGGTGTACCGCGCAGGGCTCGGTAGTAGAGATTGAAACCGTCAATGTATAGGTTCGCGCGGATGACGTGATCCCGGAAATAGCTGAGGCTGCCTGACGGCAGCCTCGCGCCCTGCAGCCGAGGCGTACAGGGGGTGTACACCCCAAGATAAATGCGCCCTCCGATCTCGTCAAACGATCAGCACTCAGCCGATAGGCTGACGTTATGCAACGCCTGCTCATTGCCCTGGTTGCTTTGGCGCTCCTGATTGTGGCTTGTGGCTCGGGCGATGCTGAGCCGCAACCGGCTGCGACCGAGACGGCTTCCTCTCAGCGTGCCGAACGGCAGGCGACGGTGTTGGAACAAGAACAAGAGCAGGAGGCAGAGGTCGCGGTTGCGGACGACCAGGCGGAGCCCGAGCAACAGGTCGAGCAAGTTCAGGTCCAGCAAGTTGAGAGTGAAGAGGCTCAAGCCGAACAGGATCAAGCCGAGCAGCAGGTCGAGGTTCCACAGGAGACCCCCGACGACCAGCAGGTCGTTGTCCTGCCCGAAGATGTCGTCGGCGAACACAAGGGTGTTCGCTCGGAGCGCAATGTGCTCGGCGACCCTGACGCTTCCGTCGAGATTCTGTACTACGGGGACTTCACTTGAGGCGGCTGTCAATGGTTTGCGGCTCAGGTTGAGCCGCTGATTCTGGAGCAGCTGGTCTCGACAGGTACGGCCCGCTTCGTCTTCCGTCACTTCCCGATCCGCGGCGATCAGGCGGTCTTTGCGGCTGTCGTCGTCGAGTGCGCAGCCAACCAGGGCGCGTTCTGGCCGCTGCACGACCGCTTCATGGCCGGTGATGAGACCCTATTCACCGAAGCCGGACTGCGGCGACAGATCACGTTTGAGGGCCTGAACTATGAAGAGTTCGTCACTTGCGTGACCGAGGGTCATACCTTCCCGCAGGTCAGCGCTTCATATGACGAAGGACTCGCTCGCGGCGTGCTAGGCACTCCGGCGGCATTCGTCAACGGTGAATCTGTCGATCCCACCTATGAAGCAATCGAAGCAGCGGTCAAGCAGGCGGCAGAGGAGAGCGGGGAGTGATGCGTATCGCGAACGCGATCCGTTCCCGACAGGAGTACAGTCGATTCATGGGCGTGGGCACTCGACGATCGACGTGGTTGTGGGCGTTGGCGGCTCTGGCAGTGGGAGTCAGCTTGCTCGTATCAGCCTGCGGATCGGGCGGCGAGTCTGGCGATCAGAGCGACGAGCCAACCGCTACCGGCACCGAGCGCAGCGAACGCGCCGACCGCCAGGCCTCGATCATGCAGCAGCAGGACCAACAGGCGGCTGCCGAATCCGAACAGACCGATCAGGTTGATGCATCCGACGACACGTCGGAGTTGCAAGCGAACGAGCTGGGCGAGATTGACTTTGGCCACCGCGAGGGACTGCCCTTCATTCGCAATGTCGTGGGCGATCCCGAAGCGCCGGTCGTGATTGTTGAGTATTCCGACTTCCAGTGACCGAGCTGTCGAAGTTTCGCGGCTCAGTTTGAGCCGCAGATTATGGAGGAACTGATCAGCACCGGGGTGGCTCGATATGAGTATCGGCACTTCATCATCTTTGGCTCAGCCTCGCAGTTTGCGGCGATGGCGACCGAGTGCGCGGGCGACCAGGGCGCCTGGTGGGAGTTCCACGACGCCTACCTGCTCAAGGCGCAAGCGCGCACGTTCACTCGCGCCGGAGCGATTGAGCTGGCCCGCGACGAGGGACTCAATGTGGCGCAATTCACTCAGTGCGTCGACAACGAGGAGCACCACGATCGAATCTTGCAGATGCAACAGCAGGCGATCGCGGACGGTGTGAGCGGGACGCCGACGTTCCGGATCAACGGTCAGCCTGGGGCTCGGTCATTGAGTGGGATCATCGAGCAGGTGCACGCGGCCGCTGAGGCGGCGCAGAACGAGGAGGGAAGCTGATGTTGCTGAGGATGGGACTGGTCCTTGTCAGCGCCTCGTTGTTGTTGGCGGCGTGTACGTCGGAGTCTGACGAGCCGCCGCCGTCGTCGGCTCAGATGGCGGAAGGGCAACAGGAGGAGTCGGCGATGGCGTATGAGGCCGGCGAGAGCGAATCGGCGGAGCAGGAGTCGGAGGTAGAGGCAGAGCAGTCGGGCGAGGCTCTGCAAGAGGAAGCAGAGCGGGTCCCCGCTCAAGGCGGGGACGGGCAAGGGGACACTGACGCGGTCGTCGCTCAAAGCGGGGACGGTGAGGGCGCCGAGCAAGCAGTACAGGAATCGCAGGCTGAGGATGGGCAAGAGGAGCAGGAGCGGGTCCCCGCTCAAGGCGGGGACGGGGAAGGGGAAACGGAGCAAGTAGTCTCTCAAGGCGGGGACGAGGAGGATGTTGCCGCTCAGGGCGGCGACGGAGGCGAAGCGGAGGCGATGGTCGGGATGATCATCGAGTCGGGTCACCGCGCCGGACTGATCGCGAATCGCAATGTGGTTGGCAATCCCGACGCGCCGATCGTGATCACCGAGTACTCCGATTTCCTTTGACCGAACTGCCGCAGATTCGCGGCTCAGGTTGAGCCGCGCGTGATCGAGGAACTGGTTCGCACCGGCGTGGCCCGGTTCGAGTACTCGCACATCATCAATCATGGTCGGCCGTCGATGCTCGGCGCGCTGGCCACGGAATGCGGCGGCGACCAGGGCGCGTGGTGGAGTTTTCACGACCACTACATGAGTCAGTGGGACTTCTCGCGTGAGGGTGCGATCGCCTACGCAGCATCGCTGTCACTGGATACCGAGGAATTCACCCAGTGCCTGGACAGCGAAAAGTACCTCGAGCTGGTCGAGGGACAACATCGACAGGCAGTTGCGGACGGCGCGAACCGAACTCCCACCGTGCGAATCAACGGCGAAGGCGCCGCCATCGTTGCCGATGCTCTGATCGAGCAAGTGCTCACGCTGGCGGCAGAACTGGAAGCGGAAGGCTAGACATGAATCGAATACGAATCCTGGCCGGAACGCTGGCCGTCGCGTTCATTGCACTATTGCTGACGTCCTGCGGCGACGCTGACGGAGACCAACAGTCTGCATCACAAGCTCAGTCGGCTATTCAAGCGGAGCAAGCTGATCAGCCTGCGCAGATTGAACAGACCCAGCAGGCCGAACCAGAAGCGCGGGTGCAGGTCATCCGCGATCGCGCGTTCCTCGGTAGCCCCGACGCTCCTGTCGTGATCCAGGAGTATTCCGACTTCCTTTGAGGCGGCTGCCGACAGTTCGCGACCCAGGTTGGGCCGCGCATCGAAGAGGAACTGATCGCCACCGGACTGGCTCGGTTTGAGTACCGGCACATCATCAATCACGGCCTGTCGTCAGAGATGGCCTCGCTGGCAACCGAGTGCGCCGGCGACCAGGGCGCCTGGTGGGAGTTCCACGACTACTACTTCGAGGGCCCCGGACGCGACGCCTACACGCGCGACGGCGCCGTCGCGGTCGCTGCGGAGTTCGGTCTCGACACCGACCAGTTCGGCCAGTGCATGGACGACCAGGCACACCTCGACCTGATCTACGACCAGCACACCGACGCGGTGTCTCGGGGCCTCTCCAGCACTCCGACCATCCTGGTCAACGGAGAACGAGGCCCCACCTCGGCCGACGCGTTGATCGAGCTGGTCAAGGAGCTCGCCGAGGGCTAGGCTCGCGGCTGCTGGGAGGTAACACAGCGGAACGAGGCAGTCGCTCCCTTCCCCCCTGCAGGTGGAGAAGGGGAGTCATGTATCGGCCTTTGCGAGCGCGAAAGTAGGTCTGCGATCTGCGATGTATAGCGACTTTAGCCACGTATAGGCCAAATCGCTATACGCGACCATCCTTCGTTGATCGAGTGAACATCGAGGTTCGGACCGCGAACCAGAGGCTCTTGAGCTAGCAACCAGGGAGCCAGACCCACTCAGCCTTTCTTCAAGCCGAGGTCCCGCTCTTCGTCTGCTCCCCCCGCTAAGAGGCTGATGCACGACTCACATTCCCGTCCCCGCCCCCGAGCGGGGACCCGCTTTGGCTTGGCCGAGGCCGTTCTCGATGGTTCGTGCTGACCAAGTGTCAGCAGCAAGAATGGCCGCCGTGCGGAAGCCGGGGATTGTGCAGGCCCCCGCTCGGACAGGATGTCTCAGAAGTAAATTTTTCAGTCCCCGCTTCACGCGGGGACCCGCTCGGGCGGTGCGGGCCATCTGGTGGTGGGTAACTCAACGGGGAAGGAGCAGGTCCCCGCGAGAAGCGGGGACTGAGATTCATCCAACTGGGTTGACTGCTGAGACACCCGATCGGAGGCGGGGGCGATTGAGAGATTATGCATCGGTCTTCCCCAAAGAACGCGGGGCGCGCCGCCACGCTTGCCTCGTGATTTGTGCTTCCATCTGAACGAGCTACATCAGCCATGACGGCCGAAGGTTATCCACTTTGTCCACAATTTATCCACAGAGCACGACTCCGAATGTAGATAAATCTTTCTGATCTTGACAAACCCGAACATATCTTCTCATAATCGATTCCATCTATTCGCACTGACATTCTGAGTAAAGGAGGGCGTCTTGCCCGCACTTGCACAACCGACTGAAGCGCAACCTCAGGAATCGACGCCGGCGATTCTTGTCCGGTCCCTGTCGGAGGCCGACCTCAACCACATGCTGGACCAGCTTGGCGGCGGGCGATCAGCAGTTCGCGGCGCATTGAGCCGATTCTCGGCGTTGCATGAACGGATTCGGCATCGCGAGACTCACCTCTACAACACTCGCGAAGCCGATCCCCGATTCTCGGCGCCGCACCTCGACGCCGAACCCTGGCAGACCGATTTGCCCAGACGGACGTGGTCGCAATTGCGACAGCGACTGACCGAGCATCCATTGCGGGTCCACGTCGAGCCGCCAGACAACTCGCCGACCGCTCGTCAGGCCGCCGACAATCTTGAGCACGTGCTTGAGCAGGGCTTACGGCAGGTCGAGGAGCGCTCGCAACTGTCCTTGCAGGCCGACCTCGGCTATGGCCAGGTTTGCCTCTGCTTCGGCGTCCTGCACTGGCAGCGCGCCGCCGACCGCTTGCCATCGCTGCCCGCTCGCGAGCAACGCGGCGCTCGACCCGACGATCCCGAGGAGCGTCGCCGCTTCCGACGGGCGCGTTCCGAGGACGGGCCGTCATTGCCCTGGATCGAGACCGAGGAGAGCAGGCGCGACCGCGATCGACAACGACAGGCCGCCGCCGGATTCCCCTGGGACGTGGAGGTCATCCGGCCCGACCAGTTCGCCTTTGTCGAGGACCACGGTTCGGGCAATGGACTGGGCATCGCCGTCGTACTGCGCGAGGTCGGACTGTTCGAATATCGCGACCGGCTGCGCGATCAGGACGGACTCAAGCTGAGCATGTCCGTGATTGGTGGTGATGCGTCGTTGGGTGTCTCGCGAGCGGTCGATGCGCCGCTGCGACACGAGCCGTCCGGCGCCGGCTGGGGCGACCGGGTGCGCGTCGCATCGGTCTGGACGCGGCACGAGTACTACGAACTGGCGGCGGTCGACCGCAACGCGCTCAAGACAACACAATCGACGAAGTCGAACCCGCGTCACGAATGGACGCTGATCAAGTCGCATCCGCATCCGTACGAGATGCCGCCGTTCGCCATCGCCGATGCGGACACGAACGATCATCCCGACATGGTCCGGCGCTGGGAGCCGACGATGGAGGGCATCTATCGGGCCAAGCCGGGTTACGACTACGAGCGATCGCTGGGCCGGTTCCTGGCCGAACAGACGGCAATCCCGCTCTACTGGATCCAGCTCGCGGACGGCTCCTGGCAGACCGATGATGACGGCAATCGCGTCGAACTGACCCCCGACGCCGCCTCAGCGCAAGCGCTGCCGCCCGGCGCCTCGCTACATCGGGTCGAGTTCCGCATTGATCCGGCGTTTGTCGAGTTTCTGCGCATGTCGCACGACGAGCTGATTGCCGCAGCGCCCGATTCAGGGTCGGTGGAGCGCGGTGAGATTGGTCCAAACACGCAACCGCACACGCTAAACCTGCTGCTCGGCTCGCGCAATCTCCAGGTCCAGCAGCTCAAGCGCGCGCAGACCCTGGCCGTGCGCACCATGCTGCGCAACATGGCGCTGGTGATGTCGAAGCCGCTGGCCGAAGGCGGCTTCGGCGCACCGATCTGGGTGTTCGCCAAGGGCCATAACGGACGCGTCCAGCGTCGCGAGACGGTCTGCGTCGAGCCGTCGCGGATTCCTTCGCTGGACATTGATGTCTGGATCGATCCCTACTCCTCCGCTCAGCGGATCGCCGTGCAGGAACACGGTCGGGCGCGACTCAACGATCCACTCGATCCACTGGACCAACGCGCCTATCTCGAGCAGTACATCGGCGAGGAACATGCCGACCAGGTGCTCGCGCGGCATCGTCAATGGCGTCTGGAACAGGCGCGATTCGAGCAGGAGGTTGCCCAACTCACGGGAGATCAACCGCAGCCATCGTCGTCCAATGGCGGCCGCAGTGTGCCGGCGTCGAGCCGGCTGACAGGACATCTCAGTCCCCTGGGTTCCCTGACGGCGTCGGACGACGACCGGACGGTCCGTCCCTAGTCGAATTTCGCAGCTCACAGCTTGCAGGGAGTCCATCAACGAACAGGAGCTACCCGTGACGTCAACACACGACATCCGTTGCAACAACCCCAACTGCCCAAGCCGCCGGCACGCCGAACGCGGAGCGCTGGCCTGCCAGGTCGAGGACCACGAACAGTACATGACCATCGTCTGGAAGTGTCGTCGATGCAAGCAAGGCCAGCGAACGCCGCTGCCTCGGTGAAGCCGGCCGACCAGGGAGACCATGGCTTGAGCTCCAACTCCCTTCTCCCCCCTTGCGGGGGAGACGGGAGGGTTACTGCTCGTGAATCGTGCCATCTGTGATCATTAACGACGCGGTGAGGTCGGTGTGCGCGAACGGCACCACGCTGGCATCGGCCGTGGTCAGGATGACTTGCTCAGCGGTCGAAACCGCGTCGGCCGTCCGAGACCGGCGGGGCGGATCGAGCTCGCTGAACACGTCGTCGAGCAGCAGAATCGGAGTATCGCCGCCCTGCGCCTCAAGATAGTCAGCCTCGGCCAGCCTCATGCTCAGCGCAACCGCTCGCTGCTGGGCGCGAGAGGCGAAATTGGCGGCCGGACGACCATCGAGGTCGATGAGCAGGTCGTCGCGATGCGGCCCGACGCTGGTCGATCCGCGCGCCAGGTCGCGCCGGCGCGACTCTTGCAGCGTCTGCTCGCGAGCAGGCGCATACGTCAGTTGCAGGATTTCGGCGGGATCTTCGGGAGAGCGCAGCGACAGATGCCGCTCGGCGGCATCGCTCGACAATGCGGACGCTGCATCGGAACGGGCTCGCCAAATCGGCTCAGCGGCTGCGATCAGCAAGTCGTCCCATTGTTGAAGCTCCGATTGCGCCGCGCTTCCCTCGGCAATTCGTTTCAACAGCGCATTGCGTTGGGTCAGCGCTCGCTGATAGCGGCTCAAGTTCGAAGCATGCGACGGCATCAATTGGCCGATCGCGACATCGAGATAGCGCCGGCGCATCGCCGCCGGACCGGTCAACAGATCGAGATCAAGCGTGGTGAACTGTACGGCCCGAATCGCGCCGAGAGCGTCCGAGGCGCGACGCGCAACGCCATTCACGCGGATGCGCTTCGTCGTCAGCGGCGCCCCGCTGCGTTGTCGGGCGCTGCTTGCCGACCCACCGACACGCGCTGCCAACGCAACTTCGACCTCAGCCTGTCCATCAACGGTCTGCGCGGTCCCTGCGACGCGCATCACCTGCGGCTCAGGTGCATCCCAGCGGATCAACTCGCCCTCGGTTTGCGCCCGAGTCGAACGCAACGCGGCGAGCATGTAGATCGCCTCGACCAGGTTGGATTTTCCCGCCGCATTTGCGCCGCTGATCAGCGTGATTCCGGGATCAAGCTCAAGCTCAAGCTCTGACCAGGAACGGAGGTTGGAGAGTTGCAGTCGAGTCAGGTACACACGTCGGAGTGTATGGGTCGGTCAGAGCACCACGATCAGAACCGCCACTACACCGATAATGATCGCCGAAAACGCCACCCCTACGCGCCAGTTGTGCTCCTTGAGCCTGGCTTCCATGGCAAGCAAATCTGCAGTGGTCGGCAAACCATCGCGAGCCATTTCAGATGTCTGAGTAATCGCCCTGGCTTCAGCTTCGCCAAAGCCAGCGTTGCGCAAGTTGTCGAATGCGGCCAGAGGGTTGAACGCCATATCCACAATGTATCGACCTCGTGAGACCGCGGGCAAACAATTGTGGATATCCGTTCTGCATAAGAAACGTGAGTAGTACCCCAAAGGGAACTTGTACCCCTCGTCGTTCCAGCACCGCCGCCACACTGGCGGCCTGCACAGATGGGGCTGAGCGTGTACCATGTTCCAAATTCACTTGCGGACGCCCCGCCAACCACTGGAGTGCATCCATGGCCACCATTCAGCACGATGTTCCTGGAATCAACCTTGATTGGCTCAACGTTGATACCGACCAGGGCATGGAGATCGAGACCGGTCGCAAAGGCCTGACGCTGGAGACGATCAACCAGCTCACCTACGGCGTTGACGACCGCGACGAGGCACGCCAGCGTCAGTGGGCGCCGCGCGGCGCCGCCGCCGACCCCCGCTCTCCTTCGAACAGCGTCCAGCACCTGAACAAGGCCGACGTCTGGACCGAGTCCGCGATGCTGCTCTACGAAGAGGCGCTGCAGCGCCAGTGGTCGTCCGCTCGGGACATTCCCTGGGACACCATTGAAGAGCTGCCTCCCGATCTTGAGCACGCAATGTGTACGCTCTGCACGTTCCTGACCCAGGTCGAGTTCATCGCCGGTGACGTGCCGGGTCGATTCATGGAGCAGATTCACCCCGAGTTCTTCGAGTCGCAGCTCTTCCTCGGCACGCAGTTGATGGACGAAGCGCGTCACCTCGACGTGTTCCGCAAGCGCACGCTGATCAACGGCGGCGGCATGTCCGGTGCAGGCCTGGGCGCAGTCCAACTGCTCGGCTCCGATGACTTCACTGAGATGACCGCGCTGCTCCACCTCGTCGGTGAGGGCTTCGTGCAGACGCTCTTCCGCATGGGTGAGCTGATTTCGCAGAACGAAGCTGAGAAGCGGATGTTCCGACTCTCCGCGCAGGACGAGTCGCGTCACCTCGCATTCGGTGTCACGCATCTCAAGTACACCGTCGAGACCGAGCCCTGGCGCAAGGAAGAACTGCACCACATCCTCGACATGCAGGAAGCGCTGCTGACGCAGTCGCAGCAGACCTCGCTGACCACCAACCCGCTGACGGGTGAGGCGCTCGCCATCCTTTCCGGTGGCGGCATCGAGCACCTCGACGAGGGCTACAACATGGTCATGCTGATGCGTCGCAAGCAGTTCATTGAGTACGCTCACCGACTGGAAGTGATCGGGCTCGACCGCCACGACCGCTTCGCGCCGGAAGTGCTCTCCTTGCTTGGCGAAGACAACTAGATTCATCGATTCCCCTTTCTCCCCCTGTGGGGGAGATGCCGAAGGCAGAGGGGGCCTGGCGCGCGAACCAATGGGGTGATCGGTCGCGATGAGCGTCGGTCACCCCATTTTGCAATTGCCCAACTGGCACCACAATTCAGCAGGCAGAAGGTTTTGACATGGAACTGTCGACGATGACCAAAGTGCGCGCCAAGAAGGCGGGCTGGTCGGAAGATCTGATCGAGCGGATTGAAGCCTCGGCCGCCACCGACCAACAGGTCGAGAATCTGGCCCGCGGCGAACTCAGCGAAGCCAAGATCAGCGGCTGGCTGGAGTTCATGGAGAACCACCCTGACAACCCGTTCAGCAGCGCGCCGTTCAACATCTTCAAGACCCCGGCCGAGATCGGCCTCAAGGCGACGCCCGGCCCCGACGGTCTGCGACTGCGCGACATTAACATCGGCAGCTACGGTGTCGTGCCCGATCAGTGGGCTCTGCCAAACGACGCGCCTCGCGGCACCGAGTCGACCGGTCAGATCATGGCCGCCGGCTACTCGATCTTCGATAAGGCCGAAGTCTGGTCCGAAAACGCCGTCGACCTGTACGAAGACGCAATCAAGGACCGCTGGATCCCTGCGACAGAACTCGACTGGGAGAACGGCCTGGCTGAGCTACCGGAAGAGATGGAGCGCTCTGTCGGGCAGATCTGCACCATCTACTCCAACAACGGGCTCGTCGAGCAGAAGATCATCGGGCGCTGGCTCGAGGAAATCTCCTACGGCTTCCACGAAGTCAAGCTCTTCCTGGCGACGCAGGTCTACGACGCCGGCCGCAAAGTCGAGGTGCTGCGCAAGCGCGCCCTGATCAACGGCGGCGGACTTGGCCAGGCGCCGCTGGGCCAGATCTATCGCGGGTGGTACCAGGGCCTCACCTTTACCGACATGATCATCGCGCTCGACGTGGTCTACAAGAGTTACGAAGTCACGCTATTCGAGTCGGCCTCGGAGTGGGCGCAGACAGATGTCGAGCGTGACATCTTCGCCCTGATTGCGAAGGATTCGCGACGACACCTCGACTACGGTATCGCCCACCTCGATTGGTACACGCGCTACAAGCCCGAGGCGGACAAGCGGCTCAACATCCAGTTCCTTCGCGCCGAAGCCGCGATGGTGCAGGAAATGCGGCTCTCAACCACCGAGCGCGAGGCGCTGATCGTCCTGTTGGCAGGTGGCGTCGAGAATCTCCAGGCCGGCGTCGACAAGTTGAAGACGCTGCGTCAGCGGCAGTACGACTCCTACATGGAGAACCTCGCCTCAATCAACTTCGATCGACCTGCCGCACATCCAGGCCTCGTCGGCCAGATCAAGGATCCGCTGGAAGGCGGCATCGTCGCCGTGCGGGCGGTGGCACAGAACTAGGCTCCGGACGCCCACGGCAATCAGGCGATACGGTCCTTTCTGTACACTCCAAGTAGAAGGAGTGGACAGTGGCGCAGATCTCGCTTCCCGAAGGACGCACAGTCGATCGGATGACGCTGGTGAAAGCGTTGATCCGGGGCAAGTTCGACGAGGATGCTGCCGAAGAGACCGCCAATGTCGTTACGACGATGGTGACTGAATCGACGCAGGGTCATGCCACGAATGAGGCTCTCGCAGGAGTTGAATCTCGGCTGGCGGCGCTGATTGCGCAGTCGGAGGCTCGCCAGATGCGTTGGATGATGACCGTCGGCGCGTTTGTGATCGCAGCGATCACAATCATCGACAAAGTGCTGTGAAACGATTGCCGCGTCCGCACTCTTGAATCAGCGCTAGCCGCCGAGCACCTCGGATGTTGGCACGGGACACAGCGCCAGCAACGCTTGCGGCTCCACATCGACGGCGTAGGCAGTTGGCGGTCCCGGATCGCCGTCGACCTGTGTTGGCATTGGATTGCCGAGCATGGCGATCTCCAGGTGCTGGAAGCGTAGATTCCTGACGCCTGGTCCCTGAGGCAGCCAGCCGTAACGGGCCAGAGGCGACAACGCCAGCGCCTTCCATGGCGCTCCCTCGACGAGCAGCATGTCCAATTCACCGTCGACGACATTGGCTTTCGGGTTGACTTCGAGCCACGTGCCCAGCATTCGCGTGTTGCCAACCGTCAGCATGGCGGCGTCGACCTGGAACGGCTCACCGCCGTCGACGCTGATCGCGATTGGCCAGGCTTGGCGACCGATCGCCTCTTGCACCGCCGACAGAAAGTACGCCGGTTCACCCAACATCCGCTTCATCCTGCTCCGACGATCGCTACCAACGATCCCGCTCACCGCCGCAGCGTCCAGCCCCCAGCTAGCCATCAGGAGGAATCGTTGCTGGCCAATCGAGCCATCAGGATTGGTCGACCAGACTCGTCCCGTGTCGACCCAGGCCACCTCACCGCTGATGCCATCGAGGGCGGCCAGTTGCGCCGACACCGCGGCGAACGGCGTTGTCGGCAGATTGGTTTCGTAGGCCCAGACGTTCGCCGTCCCCAGTGGAACGGCGCCTAGCGCCGTTTGCGAACCGACGGGTAGACCCTGCAACAGCGCCGACAATGTGCCGTCGCCGCCGCAACCGAAGATCGCCGCAGCCCCGGATTCATGCGCGGCACGCGCGGTCTCCGCAGCCTCAAGCGGATTGCGCGTCGCGACCACGTGCGCGCGGTGGCCGGCTTCGTTGCATGCCGCATGACACATCGCCGTCAGCGTCCGAGGATGAAGGGCGTTGCCGGAGTTTGGATTAAGGACGAAGACAATGTCGTCTGGCTGGATCTGCATCTATGAACGATATGCTCATTCGCTGCTAAACGGGCTGACATATGGCGGAGTCAAGCGTGGGATAAGATTGTCTCGATTGGAGCATCAGCGACATGTCCAACAAAAAGGGCCTGGGTTGGGTGAGGCTGGACCACGTCGCGATCGCGGCAGAAGATCCGAAGGCCGCCTCGAACTTCTGGGGCCGGCTGTTCGGGCTTGAGTTGGACCACTGGACAATCTCCCACGACGGCGGCTTCCGCGTTGCGCAGTTCCATCTGCCCAATCGACAATCGGGACTGGAACTGATCGCACCGTTCGATGAGTCATCGTTCGTGCAGAAGTTCATCGACGAACGCGGGCCCGGGATGCACCACATCACAGTCGAGGTGGAGGATGCCGACGCCGCCTGCGAGTACATCCGCGAGGAACTGGGCATCGAACCGCTCGGCGAACCGTACGAAGACTATGAGTGGAAACAGTTCTTCATCCACCCTCGCGACACCGGTGGCGTGCTTGTACAGCTTTACTCCTGGTTACCTGGACGTCGACCGGCCGACTGGCCCGATTGACGCCGATGGCTACCAGCGCAGCGTCCGGGATTCCCCAACCGACCTACCAGGACGGCGACTTCGTCCCGACCCACGACGTGCCATTCTCATCGGAACTGGATGAGCTGATCGCCGAGATCCGAGCTGGCCAGGCGCCCAACATCGGACGCTTCTGCGGTTACTGTTCTGCGCCGCTGGGGCAGAAAGAGACGTGCCTGGTCTGTGGGGAAACCACGGATGTGACGCCTGCCGTCGACAAGATCGATCGCGAACTTGCTCAGATTTACCAGGCCAAACGCAAGCGCGAAGGCCTTTACGTACATCTGGCTGCCTGGTCAGGGATTCTGCTGGCAACGGCGCTCTCGATCCTGATGATCCTGCTGTTGCCCGGCTGGACCAAGGTCTTCGCGATTGTGTTCCTGGTACTCGGCGGATACTTCGCCGGCGTCTTCTTCGGCAATGTGCTGATCCAGGGTTTCGCCTATCGAGCCGGACTGAACATGTTCGCCAAGCGCTGGGCTCAATGGCGGGCATCGAGCGGAGCGACACGGAGCGCAGGCTGATCAGCGGAGTGTTGCGCACATCGACGGTGGCTTGCGTCCTCTATTGTCGCTTGCCCTGTTTCCAGCCGCTGCGTATCGTGCAGTCGCACTGCGCAGGCGCATCGACCCCGTGCAGCCACGCGCGAGGAGTATGAGTTGCTGCGTTTCGCGCTGGCAATGGTGAAGCGGGTGCTGGGCGCCTTTCGAGATCTGCTCCCGATCTTCGCCGTGATCGTCTTGTTCCAGGTGGTGGTGATCCGTCAGCCGTTTCCCGATGTGGTCAGCGTGGCGGTCGGACTGGTGTGCGTCGTCGTCGGGCTTGCACTGTTCATTCAGGGCCTGGAGAGCGGGCTGTTCCCGCTGGGCGAAGCGCTGGCGCAGGGCATGGCGCACAAGGGAAGCACAACGGCGTTGCTGGCGCTGGCTTTCAGTCTCGGCTTCGGCACGACGGTCGCAGAGCCGGCGCTGATCGCCGTGGCGTCCGAGGCGGCTGAAGTGGCGGCGGAGGCGAGGTTCATCGGCTACAGCGATGCCGCCCAGGATCGGTACGCGCTTGAGTTGCGCCTGGTCGTGGCGGTCGCCGTCGGCCTCGCCATCGTCCTGGGGGTGCTGCGCATTCTGAAGGGTTGGCCGATTCACCGCTTTATCATCGGCGGCTACGTCGTGATCATGGTGATGACCGTGTTCGCGCCCGAGGAGATTGTCGGCGTCGCCTATGACTCCGGCGGGGTAACCACCAGCACTATCACGGTGCCGTTGATCACGGCGCTGGGGGTCGGACTGGCTTCTTCGATCCGCGGGCGCAACCCGATGATCGACGGTTTCGGTCTGATCGCGTTCGCCAGTCTCACGCCGATGATCTGCGTGCTGGGTTACGGGATGGTGACCTGATGCTGGAGTCTCTCGAGCTCTTCGGGGAAACCCTGATGTACACGCTCCGCGACGTGTCGCCGATCATTGTGATCCTCCTGGTCTTCCAGGCGGCGGTACTGCGGCGCAAGCCCGCAAACGTCTGGGGCATCGTCACGGGATCGGTGATGGTGCTGCTGGGGCTGGCGCTGTTTTTGATCGGACTGGACCAGGCATTGTTCCCGATTGGGGAAACGATGGCGCGCCAGCTCACGGAGGAGGCACGGTCGGTGGCGGGCACCGTGCGTTGGGAGGACTACTGGCTGGTGTATCTGTTCGCGGCGGCGATCGGATTTGCGACAACCGTGGCCGAGCCGTCGCTGATCGCGGTGGGTCTGAAGGCGGAGGAGGTATCCGGTGGCGCGGTGAATGCCTGGGGGCTGCGGATCGCCGTGGCGATTGGGGTGGCCGTAGGCGTGTCCCTGGGCTGTTTCCGAATCGTGACAGGCACTGCGCTGCCGTGGTACATCATGGGCGCCTACATCATCGTCATCGTGCAGACGATCCTGAGCAGTCGCATGATTATCCCCTTGGCCTACGACAGCGGAGGCGTCACAACCTCGACCGTGACGGTGCCGGTGGTGGCTGCCCTGGGGCTTGGATTGGCCGCCAACGTGCCTGGACGCAGCCCGCTGATCGACGGCTTCGGGCTGATCGCGTTTGCCAGTGTCTTCCCGATAATCTCCGTACTAGGCTATGCAATCACTGCCGATTGGGTCGGGCGCTGGCGCAGGCGGAAGCAGCATCAGGAGATGGAATCATGAAGATGTCGCTGGTCGTCGCGCTGGTGAGCGACGAGAAGACAAACGATGTGATCGATGCAGCGCGGGCAGGCGGCGCCACGGGCGACACGATCATCAGCGGCGTGCGCGGCGAGGGATTGCAACCAGAAAAGACCTTTCTGGGGCTGGACCTGACGTCGCAGCGGAACATGGTGCTGTTCCTGGTGGCGGAGCAGCGGGCGAGGGACATCCTCGAGCGCATCGCAGAGGCAGGCGGCATGGAACGCGAGCATGGCGACGGCGTCGCATTTCAAATCACGATCGAGGACGCGGTCGGCCTCTCGACCCAGTTGCCCAAACTGAAGAAAGAGTTGGAGGACACCCTATGACCGATCAGAGCGACTCCGCGGCGTTACGCGTGTTCGACGTGATGGGGTCTGAACTGCACACAATCGACGGGCTGGCGACAGTGGCCGAGGCAATGGCGTCGATGAAGCAGTTTCAGATTAGTTCGCTGGTGGTGAACCGGCGGCACGCCGACGATGAGCCGGGGATCGTCACCGTGGGCGACATCGCGCGTGAGGTGATCTCGCATAACCGCGCCCCTGAGCGGATCAATGTCTACGAGATCATGTCGAAGCCGGCGCTAACGGTGCGCTCGGGGATGCTGGCGCGCTACGCAGTGCGGCTGCTGACCCAGTTTCGAGTGTCACGCGCCCTGGTGGTCGACGATGAGGGAACACCACTGGGTCTGGTCACGCTGCGAGACCTGGTGCTGGGGCTGTCCGCAGCGTAGACGTCGCGCCCGCTGCACCCGGCACACCATGTCAGGACCCAGGCAGGACCCAGTCAGGACAAGGTCAGGACCGTGTCAGCGTCTTTCGCCGATTCGTGACGAAGTCGTGCAGGACGTACTCACCCAGTTCGTCCGGCTGGCTGTAGAAGACGCGGCCACCGTTGATCCTCGCGACCCGGTCGACAAACTCCTTGAGGTAGTAACTGCGGTCGAGCATGAAGACATTGATCACAATGTCCTTCTTGGTGCAGTGCCGGACCTCTTTGAGCGTCTCGCGAATCGTGAGCGGCGAGGGTGGATAGGCGAAGTACGAGCGTCCCTGCTCGAGGTGCGCCGTCGGCTCGCCGTCGGTGATCATGATGATCTGCCGCGTGCCCACCTTGTGCTTGGCCAACAGTTGCTGGGCGATCAGCAGTGCATGGTGCATGTTCGTGCCCAGCACCGTCTCGTCCCAGCGTACGTAGGGCAGTTGGTCGGCCTTGAGCTCTCGCGCGTAGGCGCTGAAGCCGATTAGGTAGAGCGAGTCGCGCGGGTACTGCATGCGGATCAGGTTGTTCAGCGCCATCGCGACCTTCTTGGCCGCCTGGAACGATCCGCGTAGCGCCATCGACCAGGACAGGTCGAGCATCACGACGGTCGCCGTCTGGGTCAGCGTCTCCGAGCGGTAGACCTCGAAGTCGTCGGGTGTGAGATTGACCGGCACCTGCGGTCCGCCCTCGGGCGCAGTGCGCAGGATGGCGTTCGAGATCGTGTCTTTGAGGTTCAGGTGGAAGGGGTCGCCGAACTCGTAGGCCTTGGTGTCGTCGGCGCGATCGCCGTAGCGACCGGTCTCGGGCACATTGTGCTTGCCGAAGTTCTGACGCTTGAGGTTGGCGTAGATCTCGGCCAGCGCCTTCTCGCCGATCCGCCGGTTGCCTCGCGGGGTCAACTCGTACGAGTTGCCCTTCTTCTCGAGGTAGCCCGCCTCCTCCAACAGCTCCAGTAACTGCTTGAGCTGCTCGAGGATCTCGCGAGCCTCCTCGCCCATCAG
>MPNM01000002.1 GCA_002239025.1 Chloroflexi bacterium bin125
CCAACCACCACGTCGCCGCAGCAGGCGGGAGGTGAGGCCTAGCAACCACCATAGGGAGAGACCACGTCCGCCTCCGAGTGGCCTAGTCTTAGACCGATCAACTGGCCTAGATCAAGAGCGATCAAAACAGTACCTGAACGCGGTCGGGAAGCGAATGTCGTTGAACGTGTTGAATGGCAGGAGAGTGCCGCCAGTCATTCCCTTGGGAGGACATCAGCCAGGGAAGGCGGCCGACATTGCAAGGGCCATGAAGACCTTCATCGGGGCGGACGTTCGGGTGTCAGTGGTGCTGGACCGAGACTATCGGTCGGATGAAGAGATAGTTGCGTGGGAGCAGGAACTGCAGCGGGAGTTCCATGTGGCGCACGTGCTGAGGAGGAAAGAGGTCGAAAACTACTTCCTCAACCCGAAGCTGGTTGCGAAGACAATCACTGCGCGGAGAAGTGAATCTCCGACGAGCGAAGAGAAGGCCATCGAACTGCTCGAGTCAATCACAGACGACCTGCGCGACACGGCCGAAAGCCAGTTTCTGGCTCGATACCTGGAGTACGGAGGTAAGACGCGCCGAGGTACTGACCATTCGACACTGACAAAAGATGCGCTCGCGCAGTTTCGGGTACGCTGGTCATCACTGCCCGGGCGACTGGACTTGGTATCTGGCAAGGAAGTGCTTCGCCGACTTAACAGGCTGCTCCAAGCTGAAGGCCGGAAGGCGTTGACGATAGGCAATTTGTCCACGCATATGACGGAGGCCGAGATTCCACTTGAGTTGAGCGCACTGTTGAAGCAGCTCGATCAGCTTTTGGTGAGCAAGGGCGACTCACGACCAGGAAGGCGGGAACGTTCCGGCGTCTGAGCATGGATTTGTCCGCTTCCTCCCGGATTCCCCAGTGCTGTGCTCCGCCTGCAGGTTCCGCCTAGCACATCGTACCCATGGTCTCGTCGTCGGAGTGGGCGGCCAGTCTCGTTCTGGCCCATTGACCATCGGGCGTTGGACGGCAGCCGCAAGGCCGACCTAGAGACAGATCCTCACGGGAAGAGAAACCCCTCCTTCTGACTGGCTGCCGTGTTGCGTTGCACGGCTGGAACCGAAGAGCCAGGTAAGGATGACTCGGTCCCAACCGAGATTAGCGAGCTTCTGATTCTCTGAGTTCATGACTACAGCGCGACCTCCCAGGAAAAAGTTCGCAGTTCGGTCTCGTGAGGGCCATCACCCTAACATAACGCAGCGCGTTTGGTTTGTAGTTCTTGTCGGAGATCTGAGGATCTTGACTTCTGGATTCAGCGGCGGGCAAGTGCGCTGATTGCGGGATAGTGGGTGCCGGCCGCGAGTGCGACTCCTGTTGGTTACACCATTCTGACTGGTCATGGAGCACCATCGCCTATCTCTGTTCCTCACGCCGCTGGCCGCGAGGAGACTGATGTGGAACCGATTGGCACAACATCGGCACATCGCGAACAATGAGCCGAACTTGTCCAACTCAGCGCACCTGCCTATAGCGCGCTATCGCGCTCAGACGAACGCTGCGCCATCCCAAAGCGAGCCGGCATGAGGAGAAACTGATTCACCCCTTGCCGGTCAGATGAAACTGTCTGGCTGTGGAAGAGCTGCCTTCAATCCGAGCCACGGAGACCCACTACTAGCGTTCACTGCCTTGTACTGCCACTCCAGCCACTGGAGCAGATAACGACGCTGAGTGCCGCTACCTCCATTGCTCTTCCTGTCAACATGCCTTGGCCACTCGTCCTGAAAAAGTTCTCCAAGGACGAATTCAGCACATGCAGCTGGCGTAGCCACGATGAACGGCAGCCTTGGCACTTCCAACCATTGCTTGAGAGGCTCGCCTAGTTGCGCGTGGAAGAAGCATCCAGGCGGGTCTCCGGCAGCGATCTCCATCCGCCACTCATACACAAGTCTTGGCGAGTCTTCCCTCGATAGGTCGAAGACCGTGGCCGTCGTACTGGCATTCTGGACAGAGAACCGCCGTTTCGGCCCCACCTCCTCGAGCGGAGTAATGTCCCAAGTCGTCGAAACCTCAGCTTGAACAGTCTGCCTTGAGCCGGATCTACGCCTGAATCCCTTCGTGGGGATGGTGCGTAGAGGATCTTCTCTTGTGATCTGCAATACTTGAGGCGATCTGTTGGGCGTGCGAGCGATTTGGCGAAGGGCGCCGGCAACGGCGAAGAGCTGATGGGTCGACTCGAAGAACTTTGCAGCGTTTGCCGCAAACGCCTTCGTTTCTTGCTCGAGATCCTTGAACGAGAGCTCCAGAAATCCCGAGCGCTCGCTATCCATTGGAATCCTCGATGCGATGCCGGTCATCAGGAAGCACATAGCTCTTGAGATCGGGGTGGTCGTCTACGGTCTCAATCCTGATGACGGGCAGCGTTGCGAAAGACGGCCATTCATCCAGCTGCAGGCGAACCACGCTATCCACAGACGAGAGCTCACCAGCGGGGTCAAAGTCCTCATTGAGAACTGGAACAACTGGTGTGCCTGCAATAATCCCATTCGCTGAGCCGGCGGCTTCGCTTACACGCCGGTTCACCAAATCACCGGAAAATGGATTGCCATCCGTGAGCCGCCACACGAGGTCCGTCACTCCAGCCTTCCACCAACGATCGCCAAGCAGAGAATTGAAGGGCCCCATGTAGCGCACCTTCCCGAGTTCTTCCGAGAGTTCGCTCGTGCCGGTCTTTATGAGTTCCGCTAGTCCTTCAACTTCCATGCGGAGGTGTGCGGCCACATGCTCGATGGGCCAGAGGCAACTCGGATATGGAAGAATGCGATGCAAGAGCCATCGGATGAATGGCGCTGCGCTCCGATGACGAGCGGCTACCTGAGAGATGTCACCGTGAATTGGTCCAAAGCAGGTTACGACATCCTCTCGCGCATCGACCTCCCAAGGTTCCTTGTCTCCGAGGCCAAGAAGTCGATAGACCTCAATTTCACTCTCACTCGCGTCTGGCCATGTTGGCCCAAGTTGACTAAACCCTGCAGCGAGCGACAAGAGGGTTTTCTTGCGCCTTGGCTGATCGCGGCCCTTGAAAACGAACCAGTCTAAGTTCGTCAATCTCGCGATCAGGTGCTCGTGACGTTCTCCATATCGCAGCCTCGCTTCAGGGAACGCATCATCATCGCCCGAGTACAGAACAAAGCCCGGCGGTGTGTCCCCGCGCTCGACGCGCTTTGCCAAGAGGTGCGACCGCAGCACCTCAATCAGAGCTAATCCATTCATGGGTTTCAGCCCGGGATTGCCTAAGCTATCCCTCTCTTGCCACTTGTCCAGGCGATAGTCCACAACGACAAGCTGTGCGGATTCCAACTCATCAGCTTCTATGCTGTCGGGTGTCCTGGGAAGAACAACAGCTGGCTGCCCGACGAGGTCGCCGGCGATTGCACTAGCATCGGGCAAATCATCATCAATCACAAAGATTGTCGGAAGCTCGGAAGTCACGCCATTACCCTCGAGCTCGTGTAGGTAATGTGAATTCAACGTGAACTGAGTAGTTTCCGCTTGGCTCTGCAAAACGAATCGTGCCACCGTACTCTTCGAGTAGTGCTCTTGTGATCGGAAGGCCGAGCCCCATACCTTGGCCAAGCACTGGATCAACACGATCCGAGGTGGTTTCGAACGGCAAGAACCAATGCTCTGACTCGGCGATGTCAACAATTGCCCCAGTATTTTGTAGGGATACCAACACTGTCTCCCTATCTTCGCGCTTCACAAGCCGGCTACTTGCGTCGATCTGGCCTCCTTGGCCAGCCGCCTTAATGGCGTTCGTCAAAAGATTGAGCCAGATGCTTACAAGCTCGGAACGGAACATAGGAAGCGAACGATGCTCAGCGTCGATGCGGTTACGAACCGATACTCCCATCGCATTGATTGAAGGATGCAGAATCTCACACGCAGAATCGAAAACACTGCGCATCCGTTGTCTGCTCCGCCGACGCCTAGCATCCGCCGAAGCGATATCGACCAAGTAAGAAGCCTGCCGCTCCAGTCCTTGTCGGATATCGCTAACCGCTTGGGCGATTTGTCCAAGCGCTGCTGACTCTGGTCCGGTAAGCCCGCCGCGCTCGCGAAGTCTTGCCAGTCGTGAGTCGAGACCTTGCACCACGCCTACCAGACCTCCGACTTCATGACTGAAGGCCGCGAGCTGTAATCCTGACGAAGCCAGAACAAGGATCGCCGCCCATCGGTTGAGCCTCTCCCTTTCTGCTTCACTAGCCTCTCGGAGTGCATTACTCGCGCGCATCACCTTGTCTCTTGCCTGCTTGACTTCGCCATCGTCCAAGCTCGTCGTCACATCATTTAGAGCTGCTGTGGCAGCGTCTATACCAGTGTGGTAAACCTCATCTAGCTTGGCTGCTTGACGAGATTTACCGTTTCGCGGGTTTTCTGTAAGTACTTGTTCCGCTTTGGCTGATCGCAAGGCTTGGCGGGCTCTCGTGTTGAAATCGATTGCTGTGCGAACTATCGTCTCTACGGCGTCTAGCGACCGCCCAGGTACGAAGCCTTCTCTGTTGACCAACATCTTCAGGTCTGGTGCATTCTGCTCGGTGAGGAAAACACCTCCTAGCAATTGACGATTGGGGAGCGTGAGCAGACCTTCATTGTCCTGAACATGCCGAACCAGTGCGTCCGTATCGAATCCCGCTAGATCTCGTAGGCGGGTTAGCGATCGTTGCCGCCGCGTGCTCTCAAGGTCGAGAAAGAGCCAGTCATTTCCCTGCTCCCCATATGGGAGTACCCGAAAGCCTTCCATGAAAACACGCACACCGGAAACGCCATCCAGCCATCTGCGGGCCTCTGCAGGAGCATCAGCAGCACCCAGCCTTACCAACAAGCGCGCTTGAAACCTCGGGCGCGTCACGTCATACGGCAACTGCCACGACGAGTCAATGGGCTTTACTTCCCCGTGGTCACGCTCGAGCTGACGTGTTGGGAGGTTACGCGCTCGAACAGTGCCATCTACCGAGGTGGCGTCAATGTCGATAATCCAGCTTGCATTGTCAACGAGAGTGCGCCAATACTCGTCACCAACAGCAAAGTCGCCTTCAAGTGCTACGGTCATCCCCTGATCGACGCGAGATGAATCGCGAACTAGAGGAGTGCTGAAGAGCGGCCGAAATGAGGATAACGAACTCTCGATCGGTTGCGTGAGCACATCGGGTGGGGCTGCCGAGTTAACCTCGCCAACGAATCGTGATCGCTCTCGATCCGTCCAGCGTCTTCTGAGGCGATTGAGCGTGATCTGTGTACCGCAGGTCTGTCCAGAGCGCCTCTCAACTGCGCTTATAGTGATCGCGTTGGAAGACGCAACTTCGTCCAGGGTCGTAACAGATTCAATGCGATCCCAGTCTATCGTCGCATCGATTCCGTCACTCTGTTCATCTCTTGGGATGGAGAGAATGCGAATGCTGCGAGCGAGCTTATGGGCGGCAAGCCTGCCGATCCCTTTCTCACCAGTGAGTTGACGCTCAAACCTCTTAGAGCGACGTGAGTCTTCTCTTTTGGAGCGGCCAGCAATGCGGAGGAAACCCTTCCGAAACTCCTCTTCGGTCATGCCATTCCCGTCATCTGTGACTACGATGACGCCCGTTTCGGGATCTGCGAGCGATTTGCCGTAAATGGTGACGTGCGTCGCATCGGCGTCATACGAGTTCTTGACCAGCTCGTTGAGGGCCGTCGAGTCGCGGCCCACCAAGAGTTCGCCCAACTCGCGGAACAAGTGAGTATCGACAGTGAAGTGAGGGGACCCCATGGGTGACCTTTACCCTGTCGATTCTGTAACGGCACTCGGCGCGAGCATCTGAAATCCTCCACTTTCGACGGTCGCTTGCAATCGGCCTGCCAAGTGAATCATGGTGCTGGAGCTAGATCCTTCACGTCCGCCCGGATCCACGTTATCAGCCCTTTGGTAGAGAACGGAAGTCAGCAAGAAGGCGGCTGACTCCCGAGGCAGTGATTCTTCGGTAGCCGCCGCTCACCGGCCGAGAGTGCCGAACCAAGGTGGCAGATGCCGCACCAGACATCAGCCAATCGAGCATTGCCTGCGTATCCACTGGCGTGCCGACTTTCACTGCGAACGCGGAGTTGAGGATGACCACACCATCCTCAACGATGGCTCCGCGAGGTTCGCGAAAGATCTCTGGCAAGACCAGTCGAGTTCCGAGGACGGCGAGCGGAGGACATTGGATGAACAATCCTGGCCCGGCGGCACGGGAACTGAACGAGCCTCGGTGCGCGGCTATGAACGCCGCCAGGTCCGAGCGCTGTTTTGCCACTACTGGCTTGATTCGTGAGTCGCACTCGACGTACGGGAACACAATGAAAGGCCGATCCTTGAGCAGCCAACCTTGGCGAATGTCGCGTCCCCGTACAACGCTCCGTACGTGGTGCGGCCGGAGCTTCTTGAGCCAATTGTCACTCTCCTCCCGAACAAACACCGAGTTTGCTCCAGTGGCTACGCCGACGCTCACCTGTGCATCCACATCAAACAGGGGCGAAGCCCACTGATGCAAAGGTCCCCATGGCTCATCATTGCGATCAAAGATCAGAAGCTCAGGGATGACTGCGACATCGCTCGCGAATGCGGACTGAACATCCCGGTTGATCCTCCATTGAGAGTAGGCATTCAAGACGTCCCGCAGTCGCGCGGCAGCCGGACGTGTTTCGAGTCCGGCAGGTATCAGAAAGACCCCCCGGCCTCTTGGCTCAAGAATTTGCAACGCACGTTCGACAAAGGCGAACCAGAAGTCGAACTGGCTCCGCGCCGAGTAGAAGCGATCTCTAAGTCCATTTCGCCTGGCATGGCCTATGTCGACGGCTCTCTCGTATGGCGGATTCGAGATTATGCCCGAGAACCTGACGCCAAGATCGAGAGTGAGAATGTCACCTCGCACAAATCGGTGAGCTTCCTCCGGTTCGTTTCTCTCTGTGATGTCAACCGCCACGATTTTCGTGCGTGGCCACCGCGTGGCCACCGCCGCCGTAAGGGTCCCTGAGCCGGACCCCATATCGAGCACCAGTTGTCGCGGACCGAGCAGTTCGGCCATCTGATAGGCCACCGTGGCGGAGGTCTCGACAGTGACGTTGCGCAAATGAACTCTCACCACTTCCAGTACGTCCTCTTCCGGTACACCCTCGAGCAAAATGGAATGGCGCTTGCGGAAGTTTGGAGGAACGTATGCAGCATGGCAGTTTAGCTCGCGAAGCTTAGACTACGCAGCCTTAGGTCATCGGTATCAGTAAAGAGCGTAGTCGGGAGTGAAGCTGCCTAGCCTCGGGGGGGTTCCTCAGCAGGACCGTTGTGGTCAAGCTCGAAGCCGCAGCAAGAAAGATCGACTGGACGTTCTGCAGACGGGCGATCCAGATGTTGTCCTGGCATGCGCATGTCACCGACTCGTTCGAGCGACACTTCTCCGTGCGATGCCGCTAGCCTCCAGAGAACTCGTGGTCAGGCTGGCGGATACTCACTTAGGCCTCGCGCTTCATCGTTGAGCCGCCGATCTGGAAGGCCGACGGGACAATCACAGTAGGATCGGGCACGTTGCGCGTGGCCATCTAGGACGGCCAAGGCAGCAGGATTCAGAGAACCACCTCCCAAACGAAGGTTCGCAGTACGGTCTCGTTAGGCTCACTAACATCCAACCATCTACTGGCCGCTCATCTGATCAGATAACTGTGGCCATGTGTGGTCAATCGAGCCTGGCTATTGGCAAGTTGGTGCTAGTACGCTCAGTGATTGGCACCACAAGCCCGTAGAAAGCAGACCCTCGCCAATGCCATCAGGCTGGCCTACTACGGAGAAGAAGCGCCCCAGAGTGGCTGCGATCGGATTGAACGATTCGCAACTGGCCGAGATCCGCCCGTTCTGCGGAGATCTCAGACCGGCGCAATCCGTGCAGGCATATCTGGCAGACTTCGAATGGTGGGAGACTGACGTCGTTGTGGCAAGTAGTCTCGACCAGGCCGTGATAGATCCTGGAGTTCATCTGTTGACGGTTGGACCGATTTCGCTTGGGGTGTGGCAGCGAAATCGCAGTCGGCCGGGCCAGCACTTTCGAGAACTGGTGCGTATGCACACCCGTAGCCGCGCACGGGAGTTGGCAGTTGCGTACCAATGCCCGCCGACCTACCGCAATCTGGCCGAGACACTCGCGAAATCGCTGGGCAGCGACCAAAAGCCGCCGCCTACGATCACCGTCTCTGAAGCCGGTGAGTTGCTTCGGGAACCCGTGGTGTTGACTTCAGGAGATCAACCGGTGGCGTTGCGATTGCAGTGGGCCGACCGCGATTGGGGGCATTCCTCCGAGATCATCAAGGTAGATGTCGTGGCGTTGTACCTGCCGTTGCTCTCGAACCTTTCACATTGGTTCAGAACCTTCTTGGCCGACATCAGCGAGTTCGATCCAATACGAGTGCCCCAAGATCTCCATCTCTTCGGCGATTCATCTGACTGGTACACGCCAGAGGAGACTTCCCTTGCACGGCAGATCTCAGAGATCGAACAAGAGATTGAGCGACTGAAGAACGACCGGACTCGGGCAAGAGCGCAGCTCGCAAGAGCGGGGAAGACCGCCGACGCAACCGTTCGGCGCGCGATCACCGAATACGGAGACGAGCTAGTAGCCGCGGTCAGCGAGCTCCTGGGAGAGATCGGCTTCATCGTCGAAAGAATGGACGATGCGATCGAGCCAAACGAAGCGAGGCGTGAAGATCTTCGGCTCACCCTCACTGGCCGACCCGATTGGGAAGCCATCGTAGAGGTCAAGGGCTACGGCAAAGGCATCAAGACCAACGACGCCAACAAGGTGCGGATGCACAGAGATCGCTACATCGCGGAAACAAGACGAGCGCCAGATCTGACCATGTGGTTGGTCAACCCGTTCCGTGAGATGGACCCTTCGCTCCGTCCCGCGCCGGACCAGCATGTTGATCAAACCGCGAAGATAGTAGGTGCGGCCTGCGTGCTCACAACGGACCTGTACCAACAGTGGAAGCTGTTCAAGGAAGGCCAATGCGAAGCGAGTGAGATTGTGCAGCGGCTGGTCGCGGCGGAGCCTGGATTGTGGCGTCCGACCTCGGCTGGTTGAAGCGCGCTTCAGGCGGCATCACGAATCGCCGTCCAACGACCCCGACTCGGTATCAAACAATACGAAGTCGGAGCCAATGAACATTCCTCCCGTGATAACAAGCATCGAGCTGTCGCGATCCGCTGGTTGTGCCTCAGCAGTGTTTACCGCCGCCGGGACCAACCCGGGGGGCTAGCGCGTTGGCAGGGTCAGCTCGCGCTCTCTGATCGGTTCAATCTCCAGTTGCACGGTCAGCGGTTCAACATCCAAGCCCCACAGCTTGAGCAGTTGCTCGTTGAACCTCGAACCCTCGCTGGGACGCACGACGCTCAGCATCCGGTCGTCGCCGCAGACCTAGAGGTTGCCCGGACGTTCCTCGATGACCAACCTACTGTCGTGGATGTGGCGGGGAGTGCAGTCGGGTTCCTCGTCGATTGAGTGCGACGCCCTGCGGGGCGAAGCGGGCTCCCGTTGCGACTGCTTAAGGTCAGTCCGACACACGAAGCACCAGGACGGCCGTTCCTGCTACGACTGACGCATTAGACCGAGTGCTGCCCCCAGAACCCCAGGGTCAGCAACCGCAAGCCCAGCGTCGAAGCTGAGCCCAGCGCCGTCGGCGCCGCACCCGATCCAGCGACTGATTGAGCAGGCGCAGTTCGCGCTGCCGCCTGAGTCCGTCCCATGAGCGCTCGGCGGGGGGCAGGGTCAGGTGGTGCTCGCCGACCAGCACGAGCTCCAGCTCAAGCAGCCGCTCATCGGCCTGCAGCTGCTCCAACGTGCTAGACGCTCGCTTGCGTCTCCGCCTCGCCCGCCGCCACTCGGTGATCGTTGGCGCGGCCCGGCCGTAGACCCGTCCCTCCCCCGATTCCTTCTCCGCTGTGACCAGCTGGGGGTAGGGGCGATGGAGGATGTCCGCCGCCCTCGCTGGTGATCTCGCTTGCGCCGAAGCCTCGTCCGACGCAGCCAGCCACGTGGCACCCCTACTCTCTTGCAGCACCTCCACCTGTTCCCGCAGTGCTGCCACCGTCGCCCCGAGCTGTTCCAGCGCCGCTCGGATCTCGGGCAGGTCTCTCGACACCGCCACCTCCACTGTGTCCGGACGCCTGTTGGAACCGGCCAGTTCCAGTGCCGACTCCTTCGGCAGCGTCCGAGCCAGCCAGGTCCGCCTCGTACTGCCCCAGCGCCCGGCAGAGCTATTCACTCAGGCCGCCGGTTTCCTCCCGTCTGTGTGTGCGTTCGCTGAGGCCCAGCTGGTCCGCCGCTTGCCGCCGTCCATGGGTATGGAGGATGTCCTATAGGAAAGGGGCCAGCCGCCCCGCCAGCCAACCTGAGTCTTGCTTGCTCCCGTGGTCCACTCACGCACATTCGAATAGATTCGGGACCCATATGTTGCAGGATATCCAAACGAGGCAGGGAGGCGACGCTATGCAAAAGGACTTCATCACCTTTCTTGATTGGTCGGCAGGCGAACTGAGCGACCTGGTGGAAGCGGCACAGAACTTCCGCCAGTTGTGGGTGAGGGGTAAATCTCCACCAGCCCTCAAGGGGCGGCGCATCGCCCTGATGTGGGGTGCGACGGGATTCCGGAACCGAGTTGCGTTCGAGTTGGGCATAGCCGATCTCGGTGGAGGGTCTGTCGAAATTCTCGGCACTGTCGACGTGAACGAACCTCTAGAAGATGTGGCCCGGTACTTGGATAACTGGTTCGATGCGATCGTCGCCAGGACAGCAACCCACGACCAAATGCTGAGATTGGCTCGTTCGGTTCGAGTTCCGGTGATCAACGCCAGAACACCGTTCAACCACCCCTGCGAGATACTGGGAGACTTGGCCTACATCAAGGAACAAAGAGGCGACTTGACCGACTTGCGTGTCGCTTTCGTTGGCGAGGCGACGAACCTCGGGCATTCTTGGTTCGAGGCTGCGGCAAGATTTCCAATACACGTCGTCCAAGTGTGCCCGGCGGGATATGAGGTCGAAGCCCAGTTCCTTCAAAGGATCGCCCGCGAGGCCAAAGGAGAAGTGTCCGTTTCTCAGGATATGCACTCTGCATTAGCCGATGCAGATGTGATCTATACCGACTGCTGGCCGGCAAGAGGAACCGCCGAAGATCAACAGAAGATCAGGGATCTGTTCCTTCCTTACCAAGTCACGGAGGAGATACTGAAGGTAAGTCCGCAGGATGCCCTCTTCCTTCCCTGTCCACCCGTTCACAGAGGCGAGGAGGTATCTGCAGGGGCGATGAACTGGCCTGGCTGCCGCGTGTACGAGGCGAAAGAGTACCTCCTACACGCACAGAATGCCCTCTTGGTCTCCCTGCTCAACGCTGGTGGAGAAGGTGTCCAAGAATGGTTGAGGTGAGGGCAACGGAGTGTCGGCTGATTTCGCCTTCGAGTGAGCCAGAGATCAGCACCGTCTTAGTGGAGACGAACGAGGCCATTGCGCTGATGATGCTGGGTCACAGCTCTTGGACCCCGATATGCAGGCCGATAATGCCCCATACGGCTGAAGCATTTGCCAATCGGCGGATCGCGACTTTCCGCTGTAGCTAGCCGTCCAGTGAGGGCACGACCACCTACTCTCCAGGCAAGATCGACTCCCTCGATGTCCTGCTGTCTATGCCAAGTTTGTCGAAGAGTGCCGTAGCGAAGCTGTCGCTTGACTCCCCACTAATCCTTGGAGGACGCTGCCATGAGCAGTCAAGTAGTATCACTTGCTCTGATACGCGAGCACTGGCCGGACGTCTGGACTTGGCAGATATCTCTGGCGGAGCTCGCTCCTCCAAACTGGACAAAGTCAAGGACCTTCTCACTTACGTTCCGACTGGACCGTTGAGATGACGCTGGCCCCGCGATGACTTTCAGTGATACCAGTGGCACGCCGAGTGATATGGGCCTCGTGACGAGGCAGATGGCTCAGCGAGTTCTTCCCGTATCCGAACGCTCGGACCGGTTCTGAGCGCTGAGCTTCGGTGCGGGAACTCCTGACCCTTAAGCGTCGTCTCAACTCTGATGAGAGTTTTTCTTGCAGGGTGCGTGCTGCTGATGGCAGCGGCTGGCGTAGGAACTGGCGCTGCGGCCGTATCGGGATCGCTCGTCGAGCGAGCGAGAGCGGACGAATCTCTGCAAATGGGATCGCCTAGCGCCGGATCCACGCCAGTGCTGCCGTTCCATCCGCTCTGCGGCCTGGATACGCCACTCGTCTGGACGGAGGGACCATATGTGGTGTTTCGGGAGTGGATTGCGGGCGACGGGTCGAGCGTATTCGTCTATGACGTTGGTCTGGGCAAGTATTGGATTGCGCTGGACCGGATACCCCTGACAGAAGTGCTGGTGGCCGGGGAGAAGCTGATTGTCTGGAGCGGGGATCAAATCCTCCGCGTCGGGTTGCATGGCTACACGGAACGATTGCTGTTCGAGCACAAGGAGATCCAGGAGCTACGGCTCTCGCCGGACATGAACAAGCTGGCTGTCTCGTATGGCAGACCGCTGAATCTCACGGTGTTCGAGGTCGGATCGGGTCAAGAGCTGTTGACCGTCGAGGCGGATGACTCGCGCCTCTTGTCGCTGAGGCAGATCGGATGGCTGAGCGACGACAATCCTGGCCGGTCGCTGACCCTGGGCGAGTGGAGCGAGGGCAGCGATGAACTCAACCTGCGTGCGCATCGCAACTTCCGTTGGTCTGACGAGCGCTTCGGCCTGCCCGAACAGCTGGCGATCATCTCGCTCGATGATGAGATGTCCGTCCTGCCTGAAGGCTGGCTCCTGTCGGCAGGCCTGCGATACGGATTGAACCCGGGTGAGCTGGTCGGGGCGGATCGCTTCTTCGAGTCGGACAAGTATCTGTGGAGCGAGTTCGACGTGGTCGACATGCAGAACGGTGAACTGCTCTGGACTGTCGAAGTCGATCAAGGTCAGGGGATTATCCCGTCCAACCCAAGCGTCTGGGGTCGCTGGAGAGACCTGAAGCGCGTGATCTGGGGATCTGAGCTGGAGCGTCTCGTGTACTTCGAGTATGGAGATCGACTTCCAGTTCATGCCTATGAGGACCTGGCAGAGGCGGCCGCCCGTACCTGGTGGGCCTGGGATGGCGCTGAGACCGACACAGGGATCACGGCCCATGTTCTCGATCTGGAGAGCGGGATAAACCGTGAGCTCACTCACCATCAATGGATCGCAATGGAAGAGAGTCACAATCTGATCTCGAGGCCCTGTCTCTACTCAGGCAGAGGGGGCGATTGTCTGCTGACCGTTGAGTCACAGGTCCTCTGGCAGGGCAGTCCACATTTGATCGGGGTGATTCAGCCTGAACAGCCGCTCGCGTTGCGCGGCATCATCCTGCGGGAACAGGAGCAACTCACGTCCGTGTCCGACTCGCGGCCGAATGACGAGATCGTGGGTCCGCTGGTCAGCTACACGCTGCGCACTGCCGAGCGGGGGGCGGTCGGGCAGTCGGGCATGCAGTGGTTTCGGCGCGACCGGCTGATGGTGCACGATGCGGGCACAGGGCAAACATGGCCCGCTTTTGACTGGCGAGTGCCGTTTGGGGAGCCGAGCCCGCTTGATCTCAGGTTGACGCTGAATGGGTTTGTCGTGATCGAAGGAGACGTCGTTCGCTTCGCCGATCTTCAGGGAGTCAGCCGATCGATCCTGTTCGAAGAAGCCCTGCGCGAAAGGGAGTCGATCGCGCGTGTGGCGGTATCTCCAGACGGCCGATATGTCGCGATCATGCTCTACAGGGACGAGACGCCGGTTGGCTATGTACACCCGGGCGAAGGGAATGCTCCCGCATCGTTCAGCGTCCTCGTGGTCGAGATCGCATCGGCCCGGACAACAGCGCGGCTCGACTTCGAGTACGCCGCCGTGAATGACTTCCCGTCCTATGGAATCTCCTGGAATGAAGAAGGTACGGCGCTCGGCCTGACCGCCTACCGCTATTCGGGAGTCTTCTGGGCTGGCACCGTCTATCCGGAGACAGGCGAGTTCAGTAAGCCGCCGACGGAGCGGTTTTTCGCGGACGACATCTCGCCCGACTTTCGACACGGCTTGCGCGTCTGGATGGTCAACCAAGACGCTTACTCCAGTGGTCCCTTCCGTTACTCGGACCGAAACGAACCGACGCAATTGCACGTGTTTGACTACGCAAGCGGAGAAGTGGTCTGGCGCTCGGAAATCCTTGGTGCACCGCCCTACACCAACCTCCATGATTGGCACTCAGCGGAGCAGGTTTTCTGGATCAGCGGCGGAGAGCGGACCTACTTCGACAGACAACAGAAACGAGTCGTTAACGTCATGAACGATGACGTGATCTCGATCGCGAACGTGTCGACCGGCGAGGTCAAGGTGATGAACGGCGCCGAGTACCTGGAGTGGATCGAGTCGGCCACACCCGAGGCAGAAGCCGGCGCAGTCGTGGATTGTCCGGACGACCGCGAGCAACTCTGCCAGGTGCTCCTGGAAGATTCGGTGATTGGAGAGGGGCGCTGGCTGCGGGTGGTGGGAGAGATGCCGGTCGACTGATTCGACTTGGCGGTACGGAAGCTCAAGTGTCCTGTTTCCGAGTTGCGGCAAAAGGCGTGATCCTGACGGAGTGAGTGGACAGGCAACGATTCTCGAAGTCGGCGGCCCAGGCGCGGCCAGTGTGTTGACGCCATAACTTAGCCCCATGGGTGGCGTCTCCTTCGGGAGGAGGGGCCAATAGCAGTTGCTCACAGTCAGTCGTGAGCATGTTCAAGGGGAGCTGAGCGTGCTACGGGCGCATGGACGCGCGCATGGACGCGACAAGAGGAGTAGTCCCGTAGCGAACCGAAGCGTGGCCGCTCCGCATGTGGATACGAAGCATCTGGACGTCCAAGGTCAACGCCAGCCAGTCCATTCAGATGAGCCGGATAATCGCCCATGAACTCCAGGTAAGGGGACTCGAACCCAGCGGGGATTTGTGAGCTCCTGAGATTCTGAGTTGGTGACTAGAGCGCGACTTCCAAGAAAAAAGTTCGCAGTTCGGTCTCGTTAGGGGTACCAGCCCGCCGTTTCCATCTCAGCTTGTCTTCCACGTGATCAGCATGCCGTTGGATGGTGTCCGCCAGGCAGGCCGATAGATATCTCCTCGCTCAAACAGTGCCTCGACACTTCGACGAATGTTCTCTTCAACGTCTGGTTGACCAAAGGCGGCGAGCTCGGACACCGCAAATTTGACGGCTTCATCCTCGGTCGTCGGTAAGCGCTCAGGCCAGGTGAAGGGCTGATCAACGACCTGGACATCGGGCACGATTCCCATATCCCAGATCACCGGAAGTAGTTCTTGGAATCCAGGGGACGGCGCTTCCGGTTCTCCGAATCCAACCTGGAACAGTTCGGCATTCACATTGGGAGGCGCAACGGTCCAGGTCAGAATGATGACTCTGCGACTCGCTGATTCGTGCATGGCTCGAAGGAACGGCTCGATGTCGGTGATGAAATACGTCACATCAACAGTAAGAACCACATCCGCAGCGAATTGGTCGGCAGTTGGCCAAGCTGATGCGATGGCTTCGGCGTTCGCAATGTTGTTGTCTTCGACGGCGAGAGCGAACTGCTCTCGCATCGCCGCCGAGGGCTCGACGTTGCGTATTGAGCGTGCTCGCTGGGCCAGGGGCAATCCGATTCGTCCGGCGCCGCCGCCGATTTCGATGATGTCGTCGCCCGTCTCGATGTACTTCAGCGTCTCGGCGAGCTGCGGTTCTGGCTCGCGGTAGGGATCAAAGCGATATGTGTGCGCGAATCGTTCCCAGTACCACTCGCCGAAGGGTGTGGCCAACCGTGCTTGCTGGTCTTGTCGGGCCTTGACCATCGCGTTGTATCGCTCTGCCGCGTTCATGATTCTTTGTTCCTCACCGTTGCGATTCGACTGGCGTTGGGCGTTCCAGTGACATCGTCATAACGTGGAGCGGTGATAGCGTAAGGCCTTGAGTGCGCTTGTGTGCTGTGCGCTCGGAGGGGATGGCCGGTGTCGCAACGAGGTCGCAGCGCCCGACGGCGTCCGCAGCGATTAGCCCGCCGACGCGCGGAAGTGCAGGGATTTGATCGAGGCGGCGTCCGCCGCTCCAGGTTGTTCTCTCGCCCGGTGATTGCCACCGTCGGGCTCGTCCTGGCGGCTGCATTGGTGGTCAGCCTGGCGCTGACGGCGTTCGATAGCAGTGGGCCATCGCCGACGACAGATCCTCCGCCGGTTCGCCGCACTGGGTCCGATGTCATCACCGGTGCCGTCGAAGGCAAACCGACCTGGAGTGCTCCGCCAGCGTTCGCCTTGAGCGAGGGCGTCGACTACGGCGCCGAAATCGAACTCGAAAGTGGCGATGTGATCGTGGTCGACCTGTTGGAGACCCAGGCTCCCGAGCACGTCAACAATTTCGTCTTCCTCGTCAACGAGGGCTTCTACGACGAGTTGACTTTCCATGAGGTGCTGCCGGGATTGCGAGCCCACGCAGGCGATCCGACCGCCGGTGATCCCGATGCTGAGTACCCCGATGACGCTGGCTACGTGCTGCCCGACGAACCGACGACTGGCGGTGCGACTGTCCTGGACTCGGAGGGATTGTTGGCCATGAGGCGTGGTGAAGCAGGCGCGTCGTCGTCGCAGTTCTTCATCACCCTGGCTGCCCAGCAATCGGAAACGGAAGACGGGGCCACGGCATTCGGACGGGTGACATCGGGCATCGAAGTGCTACATGGCTTCGGTTCCAGGGACCCATCCAGGATTCCGGTTCCTCCACCCGGACCGAAGATCGTCGCGATTCGAATCACCGAAGACGGCGCAGCTGCAACGGCCACTGAATCGGCCGACACTCCGTCCGGCGAAGACGAACCGCCGCCCGTTCCCAATCTGGCGTTGCGCTGGGACGAGCCGCCGGAGTTCTCACTTGAGGACGGCGTTGACTATCGTGCGACGATCGAGATGGTCGGCGGTGGAACGATCGAGATCGATCTGTACGAAGAACTCGCGCCCAGCCATGTGAACAATTTTGTCTTCCTGGCACGTGAGGGCTTCTATGACGCAGTCACGTTCCACCGCATCATTCACGGCTTCATGGCCCAGGGCGGCGATCCGACCGGCACCGGTACCGGTGGTCCGGGATATCTGTTGGATGCGGAATTCAACGACACGCCGCATGTGCGCGGAGTGCTGTCGATGGCTCGATCGGCCAATCCGAACTCGGCCGGGAGTCAGTTCTTCATTGTGTACAACGATGCGCCGCATCTGGATGGTCAGTACACGGCCTTCGGTGAGGTGACATCGGGCATGGATGTCGTGGCTGCGTTCCCAGAGCGCGATCCGGCGGATCCGAGCGAACCGCCTGGTCCGCAGATTGCCACGATCACAATCAGCGAAATCGCCCGCGCGGAATAGCGCTCGGGCCCAACAGTGCCGCATCGCGGCGGAGGTTTAGATGGCTCAGTACAACAAGCGGCCCGAGATGGCCTTGACCGAGGGCGCTTCCTACAGCGCCACGATCGAGATGGAAGACGGCGGAACGATAGAACTCGAGTTGTGGCCCGACCTCGCGCCGGAGCATGTCAACTCGTTCGTCTTCCTGGCTCGCGACGGGTTCTACGACGGCGTGACGTTCCATCGGATCATCGACGGATTCATGGCCCAGGGCGGCGACCCGACAGGCACCGGCACCGGCGGCCCCGGTTACAACGTGCCTGCCGAGTTCAACGAGACATCGCACGTCGAAGGCGTGCTCTCGATGGCGCGCGCACAGGACCCAAACTCTGCCGGCAGCCAGTTCTTCATTTGCAACGCCGACGCGACGTTCCTGGACAAGCAGTACACGGCGTTCGGCAAGGTCACCTCGGGCATTGAGGTAGTCAAGGCATTCCCGGAGCGAGACCCGCAGCGGGCACGCGAGCCCGGCCCGAAGATGAAGTCCGTTACGATCACTGAGTCCTAACTCATAGATCAGGGAAGCGTGGACGCCATGTCGGCGCAACCACCTCAGATTCCGCCCATTCCTCCAGTCGCAGTAGTGCTGCGGGTGGTATCGATTCTTGGCATGGGTCTGACATTCTCAGGCTGCGTGTTGGCGCTCGTTGCTGCCGAGTGGTGGTGGGCGATCGGCACAGGCGTAGCGTTCGTGCCGTTCATGTTGATGATGAGCATCGTCGACCGGCTGATTCCCGATGTCTCGGAATGGGTGGCTGAGAACACACCGCAACAGGATCAGGATTAACGACGTTCGCCCGCAGCGAGTGATCGCTGCGGGCGACGAACTGTCTGAGATTGCTCAGTCGGGTCCGCTAACCGTCGATTCGAGCGGTGGCTGATCCCTTAACGACCTCTGCGCCGTCCTGGTTGACGGTTGAGACTGCTAGATCGACGAGGCTGACGCCGTCCTCTTCGCGGATATCCTCGACTGTGGCGGTCGCGGTCAGCGAGTCGCCGGGCCAGACCTGGGCGACGAAGCGCACGCCGTACTTGGTCAGGCGGCCGTCGCCGACGTAATTGGTCAGCATCTTGCCGGTCAGGCCCATGCTGAGCATGCCGTGCGCGAAGACGGTCGGGTAGCCGGCGATCTGCGTTGTGAAGATCTCGTCGGTGTGCAGCGGGTTGTAGTCGCCCGATGCGCCGGCGTACTGGATGATCTGGGTGCGGGTGAGGTTGTCCACGACCTGCTCGCTGTGCTGGTCGCCGACGCTGATGTTGGACTTGCTGAGAGCCATGACGATTGCTTTCCGTGTGGTTGCCGGTGTGGTTACTCGACGACGCGTGAGGTCTGCACGCCGACCGAGCGGGCGGTGACGACCAGGACGCCATCCTGGTTGTAGTACTCGGTGATTGATTCGTTGAAGCTCAGGCTGCCACCGCGACGGCCTTCTCGGGTCCAGCTCTTGCCGGGCTTGTCGACGGCCTTAAGTACGTCTCCAGGCTGGATCGGTGCGTGGTACTCGTAGTGCTGCTCGGCGTGGAAGCCGGTGCCGCCGCCACCACCGGAGGATTCGCGCTTGACGCCGGTCGGCTCTTTGCCCGAGCCGAACCACGGCTGTCCGGTCACTGGACGCAAGCTGTAGCCGTCGGTGAACTGGGCTGACGCCTGGACGAATGTGGGCGGCGGGATGACGTGACCGGGCTCGGTGTCGGCCGCGGCCTCGGGGTCGTGGTAGATGGGATTTTCGTCGCCGACCGAGCGGGCGAACAACATGATGTGTCCCTGCTCGACGGGGAATCGGTCGGTGGCCACTGATGGGTCCTTCCTGGATGGTGTTCTGCTTACGGGCGATAGCTTAACGGACACTGCCGTGAGCATCGAATGGCCCGCCATTGAAGCTGCAGCCAGAAGTTGAGTCGTGATGAAGAGGTGGAATTGATGACGAAGTCGTTTGTGCAGGTACGAGTGGTGGAGCTGGCTGGTTCTCACGCGGGCGCGTTTGCGGCGAAAGTGTTTGCCGACAATGGTGCTCGTGTGGTCAAGGTTGTGCCGCCTGGCGGCGATCCGCTGCTGCATCATGGCGAACTGCTGCCGTCGCATGCGCTGGGCGATGGCGAGGTTGGGTCGATCTGGGCGTATTGCAACACGTCGAAACAGATCGTCGAGGCCGAACCGGATTCGACCGAGGTGAGAGCGCTGATCCTGGACGCCGACGTCGTGATCGAGAGCTCCGCGCCCGATCCGCTCATTCCTCTGACGCTTGATGTCGACGCTCCTGATCTGGTCAAGGTGTACCTGTCGCCGTTTGGACTGAAGGGGCCGTGGTCTGAGCGCCGCTCGAATGTCTTCACCGACGATGCTGCCAGCGGGCACATGTATCTCAATGGAGAACCCGACCGACATCCGTTCCGCCGGCTCGGTCGGCATACGGAGTTCGCGGCTGGCATGTACGGTTTCATCGGTGCGATGGCGGCGCTGATTGCGCGCGAGTCGACCGGCGCCGGTCAGACGGTGGAGGTTGCTCACATCGAGGCGATGGTGGCAATGCACCAGCACACAACGACCATGTGGACGCACGCCGGACACGTCCTGACGCGGGTCGGCAATGGACAGCCCGGCATGTGGCATCCGGCGGGCGTGTATGAGTGTCAGGACGGCTACGTCTTCCTCGGACACGCCGGAGCGGCCAAGTTGGATCCGTTCCTGCAAGCGGCCGGATTGGGACATGTGCTTGAGGATCCGTTGCTTGCGACGAACGAGTCGCGAGCGCGAAACAAGCAGGGTTTCGACGACGCGATCCGTCCCTGGCTGATGTCGCACACTGTCGAAGAGATCTGTGAACTGGGCGAAGCGACGTTCTCGCCGATGGGACCTGTCTGGGACACTCATCAATTCCTGGCCGACCCTCACATGGCTGCCAGGGAGTTCTTCGTCCCGCTGGACCGCGAGCGCGGCGAGGAGGTGATTCCCCGAGGCCTGTTCAGGCTGGGCGCGGACTACGCGGGGGCATCGCCGAAGCCACCTCGCACTGCCGCCCTTGACGACCTGACCGACTGGGAATTAGATGGCGCAATACCCGCAGAGTCGCGTGACTTGTCGGCCGGCCCGCTCACAGGGCTGCGAGTGCTGGATTTGACGCGAGTCTGGGCCGGACCGATCGCAGGGCGGTTGCTGGGCGACCTGGGCGCGGATGTGATTCACATCGAATCTCCCTGGAATCGTGGGCCGCTGGAGGTACCGGACGATCTGGCGGACTTGACCCACCTGTTTCCCGACAATGAGCTTGGCGATCGGCCCTGGAATCGCAATGGTGGCTTCAACAAACTCGCGCGAAACAAGCGCGGCTTGTCGCTCGATCTCTCGACTCCGCAGGGCCAGGAACTGTTCCGCAGATTGATCGCCGAATCTGACGTCGTGCTGGAGAACTACTCGCCGCGCGTGTTTCCGCAGTGGGAGTTGGACTGGGACTCCTTGCAACGGATCAATCTGAACATCCTTCACACCTCAATGCCGGGCTACGGCGCGACCGGGCCCGGCGCGAATCGCGTGGCGCTGGGACCGGTGATCGAGGCGGCGACCGGGATGACGATGATGGCGGGCTATCCCGATAGCATTCCCTATCGCTCAGGGGTGGCCTGGCCCGATCCGGTCTCCGGCATGAGTGCCGTAGCGGGGACGCTGGTCGGCCTCTGGCATCGCATGTCGAGGGGAGGCGACGGACTGCGGATCGAGACAGCGATGATCGAGTCAATGGGCTCATTCGCCGGCGACGAGTTGCTCACAGCACAAGTAATCGGTCATCCGCCGCCGCGCCGCGGCAACCGCGAGCCTGGTGTCGCTCCACAGGGCGTCTATCGCTGTCTCGGCGACGACCGCTGGATCGCAATCTCGGTCACGTCCGACGCCGAATGGCAGTCGTTGTGCGATGTTGTGTCCTTGCCTGATGGATGGGCTGGCTGGGAGCTGTGGGAGCGAGAATCGCGACACGACGAGATTGATGTGGCGCTGAGCATCTGGAGCAGGTCAATCTCACCACCCGAAGCTGCGTCGAAACTGCAGAAAGCGGGAGTGATCGCCGCCGTAGTCGCAGATGCCCGAGATCTACTCGAATCCGAGCACCTGGCCGAGCGCGAGTTCTGGGCGGAAGTCGGCGGAATCGACATGGGTGTATTGCGCTATCCCGGATGTCCGGTCCGTCTCAGTGCGACGCCGGCCACATACCGACGTGGCGCGCCTGGTCTCGGTGAACATAACGTCGAAGTGTTGGCAGAGGTTCTGGGGATGAGCGAAGAAGAGATTGCCATGTTGGCAGAAGACCGCGTCATCGCCGATCGACCGCCGAGTATGGCGGAGCTGGGGCGAGCAAGAATCTAAGAGTCGCTAGCGACGTTCAGGCGCGCAGTAGCTCTCTTGTCAAACCAGCGGCGAGCGCGGGAATGACGAGATCTGTGAGTCTCGTGCAAGAAAGTGGTCGGGGTGGGCGGATTTGAACCGCCGGCCTCACGGCCCCAAACCGTGCGCTCTGCCAAGCTGAGCTACACCCCGGTCTTGATCACTGTATGGGCTGACGCGGCTCAGTCGACCTGGACCGCGCCGATCAGTTCGGAAATGTCCGACACACCGTTGTCTCGGCAATACTCGAAGATCTCCTCCAACACGCGAATTACGGCGAAGGGATCGCGGAACGAGGCCGTGCCGACTTGCACTGCAGTTGCTCCTGCGAGCAAGAACTCGACTGCATCACGCCCGTCGACGATGCCGCCGCAGCCGATCACGGGAATATCGACGGCACGAGCCGTCTCCCAGACCAGCCTGAGCGCGAGAGGCTTGATTGCCGGTCCTGTGAGACCGGCGACCGGACGATTGGTACGCGGGCGGCGAGTGTTGACGTCGATGCTCATACCAACGAAAGAATTTGCCACGCAGAGTGCGTCTGCGCCGGCGTCTTCGCACGCTCTGGCGATGACCGAGATATCGGTGACATCGGGAGTCAGCTTGGCGATGACCGGCAGCGTGGTCGACGTGACCACCGCCTCAATCACTCGACCAGCCGCAACAGGGTCTCGGCCGAATGCGACGCCTCCGACATCAAGGTTGGGGCACGAGATGTTGACCTCGAGTCCCGCGACGCCGGGCGCGCCGTCGAGCACTTGCGCCAGGCGAGCGAACTCGTCGACGGTGTCGCCGAGCATGTTGACCACGACTGGAACATCCCATGTCTCCCAGACCGTCGCGACATCGCTGAGCAGGCGTCGTACGCCGATGTTCTGGAAGCCGATGCTGTTCAGCATGCCGGCGGGCGTCTCGACGATGCGCGGCGTTGGATTGCCGCGTCGCGGCTTGAGCGTGACGCCCTTGGACAAGACGCCGCCGAGGCGGTTGATGTCGAAGAGACGGGCGAACTCGATCCCGTTGCTCGACGTGCCTGAGGCCGTCATCACGGGATTACGGAGGATCAGCTCACGCTTTGCGCCTGGTGCGAGATCGACGCTCAGGTTCGGCATCGCATCCCTGCCTGGCATGGATGCCGGTGGAATCGTCTCAGCGATGGGCGAGGACATCGGACCTCCTGCCGCGCATGCTAGGGCGCGGGCGGAGTGAGAATCCGGTGGCGGCGAAAGCGCCGGGGAACGGGTGACTAGTTGTCGTCGCCGGCGGCGCGGCGGCGCTTCGAGATACCCATGTCGTTCCAGCGCGAGCGGCCCTCGTTGCGATCCCAGATCGAGTCCTCAGACGAGTTGCGGAACTCTTTGGTCTCGCCACAACTGCACACGCCCTCGGACATCGGTCCGTTGGGGGCGTCGATCACCCAGTGGTGAATGTGGCTGGGCGCTTCGCTCTTCATACGAGTCTTGGCTGGCATTCAAGGAACCTTCCTGGGGCTGAGCAACCGGGTTGAGGACGCAACCCGCTCTCTGTCAGTCCCACGTGAGCAGGACGCTACGTACGGCTCGGACGCTGGGCAATACAACGGGCAACACACGGCATTTGGGCCTGTAAAGTGGAATACGCGGCTGTAACTACTTGACGATTTGAGCGTCGATTTTGTTCCAGAGATTCACTAAGAGAACCCAAATCTGCATGATCGGCACGTCCCGTGTGATTCGATGCTGAGCCACGTTCAAGCGCGTCTGCACGTTGGAGTACGATGAAAGCAGCGAGAGTCGATCCTGCAGCAAACCGCTGCGACGATTTCTGCGACATTGATCAACCTTGATTCCTACACACAATCACAACCGACCTTGCATGCCACGCCACCGCCGATTCAGGCGCTGGATTCCTCTCAATCGACACTCCGTCTCATCTCACAGTACCGCGGTAACGCGGACCTGGAACTGAGTCAGTAGTGGTCTGGCGGCGGCTGACAGGTCGAGGCGAGGGTCGGGAACAGCCCGGCGGGAAAGGCAGTGGCATGGCGCTCACGGTTGAATCGGTCCGCGACACCCTTCGGACCGTTCGCGATCCGCAACTGGGTCGCGACCTGATCTCGCTGCGTATGTTTGGTGGAGCCGTGATTGACGGCGCATCCGTGACTGTGCACCTGACGCTGCCGATTCACGGATACCCATCGCAGGACGAGCTAGAAGAGCGGATCTCCAAGGCTCTTGGCGAAGCCGGCGCTGAGTCCGTGTCGTTCGAGTTCCGTGTCGATGTGCCGTCCTGGCAGGGCAGCGGGCAGCAGGCTGCAATTGGCGGAGTCAAGAACATCATCGCCGTTGCCTCCAACAAGGGCGGTGTTGGCAAATCAACGCTTGCAACCAACCTGGCTGTCGCACTCGCAGAGTCGGGCGCGGCGGTTGGACTCGTCGATGCAGATGCAACCGGACCCAATCTCCCAACCATGTTTGGTTTACCCAACGGCTTCCAGGCGCAAAGCGAGCAGGGACTACACCCGGTCGCGCGATATGGCGTCAAAGTGATTTCGCTGGGATTTCTACTGCCTCCGGGCGCGCCGGTGGTCTGGCGTGGACCGATGATCGGTTCCGCGATCAAACAGCTTCTGCACGATGTGGATTGGGGCGAGGTTGATTACCTGCTGATCGACCTTCCGCCGGGGACTAGCGATGCGTCAATGTCGATGGCACAGGAGGCTCCGATTGCGGGAGCAGTCGTAGTTTCGACTCCGCAGCAGGTAGCGCTGGAGGATGCAAGCAAGGCGGTGACAATGTTCGAGAAGCTCGACGTGCCGGTGTTCGGCATTGTCGAGAACATGTCCTACTTCATTACGCCGGACACCGGTCAGCGAGTGGAGATTTTCGGACATGGCGGCGCACGGGATGCCGCGGATGATCTGGAGATTGACTTTTTGGGCGAAGTGCCCCTGGCGACGGAAGTCCGCGCCGGCGGCGACGACGGACAGCCGATCGTGGCCTTCGACGCCGAGAATCCGGCTGCCGAAGCCTTCGTCTCGATAGCGAACCGAGTTGCGGTCAAAGCGGCCGCATCGGCGTTGCTCCAGCCAGTCACGATTCCCGTCCTATGAACGGAAAGCTAGGTAATGGCAAGGTTTTTGAGGCGGTCCGCTTCGACTGAAGCACCCGCGAGTGAACAACCAGAACAGCCCAATCCGCCGGCCGCGCCCACGCAGGCGCCCGCGCAGACCCGATCAAATTTGCAGACCCCGGTTGAACCCCCGTCACGCGGTCCGTCGCGTCGCGGCGGACGCCGACGCTCACCCTCCAACGGTTCGAATGCTCCGGCATCATCCTCTGCTTCGGCCTCGACAGCGAAACCTCCACAACGTCGAAGTGGACGACGACCCGCGCAAGACTCGAAGCCAACGGATCCAACTGAGCAAATGCTGGCGTTGTTGGAACGCCAGACGGCTTTGCTGGAGCAGCAGCGCAGCACGATCGAGCAACTGGCCGAGTCGCAGATGCTGTTGACCGAGACCCTGCTGGGTCGCCGCGGCGACGCGGACGCGCCGGCGCGCATCGAGGTGTTGCCGAGGCTGGCCATCTTCGTCGATGTGCCCAACATCCTCTACGGGGCCGAATCGTCGGGCGTGCGACTGAACTGGGGCAAGGTGGCAGACTTCCTGTCCCACGGACGAACCCTCGTCCGCGCAATCGCATATGCGCCGATATCCGATGATCCGACAGCGCGAACCGAGAACGAACGATTCGTTGTTCCGTTCCTCGATCACGGCTACCGGATCGCGACGAAGCCGCTGAAGCGCTTCTCAGGCGGATCAGTCAAGGCAAACTTCGACGTTGAACTGGCGATCGATGTGCTGACGATGTCTGATCGCGTTGATGTGATCGTGTTGGTCTCGGGCGACGGCGACTTCCGTCGTCTCGTGGAGATCGTTGGGGCGCGTGGGGTCAGGGTCGAGGTGATGGCGTTCGGCAAGAGCACATCGGCCGACCTGCGTCAGGTCGCCGATCGCTACATCGATATCGCCAGCCACGCCGACCGCCTGCGGGACTAAGCGTCCCGCAGCGGCGACGATTTAGCGCCTACTCGGCGGCGAAGTAACGGGTGCCGTCGCGTCGCGCTGCTCGCCCGATGCCGGGGAAGTTGAAGTGGCCGGAGGCGATCAGCGCGTTCTCCGCTTCGATCTGATCGAAGAGCTTGTGACGGCTGGCGGTGGAATCGTCGGTATTGACGTCTGCACCCGGGCACCAGTCAGTCTCTGTCAGTTGGACGAGGTGATGCGCAGCGTCGCCCAGGACGTACGCCTTCTCGCCGCCGCTCGAAACCACAAACGAGACGTGGCCCGGCGTGTGGCCCGGCGTTGGCACGGTGACGACCTCCGAAGTGAGCACGTGTTCGCCCTCGACAAAGTCGACCAGTCCAGCATCGACGATCGGAGCGAGCACGTTGTCGTAGCCGGCGCCCTGCTTGAGTTCGTCGCTGCTCGTCCAGTAATCCCACTCGGCCTGCTGGATGATGTGTCGCGCGTTGGGGAACTGGGGAACGGGGGTGCCGTCGTTGTCGTAGGTGTTCCAGCCGGTGTGGTCGAAATGCAGGTGTGAGAACGCCACGACGTCGATGTCGTTGGGCGATACGCCTGCCTCTTGCATCACCGTCGGTAGTGCGGGCGGCTCCTTGAGCGGCATCATGGTCGGACGTCCGCCGATGCCCGAGTCAACCAGGATCGTGGTCCCCTGCGAGATGACGAGCCACGCTCCAAGGTTGAGTGTGATGTTCCCGTCGTCGTCGAGCAGATCTCGGTAGTTGTCCCAGTCGGAATCTTCGGTTTTGTTGAAGAATGCCGTCGGTGGCATGGCGGCCCATGAGTCCTGAACCGCGATGAGCGTTGCTCCGCCGACCTCGAGCTGTTGGAACTGTCCCATGATTGCCGCCTTCCCAGTGCAATTGAACGTTGTTCTGCCGTAGGGAGGCTAGCGGATTACCGAGTGCGTTCTTCGTCACCTAACCGGTATGACTCGTCCAGAAGCTCGATGGCGTGGGTCGAGCGGGTCATCATCCGTTGTTCTCCATCGAAGCGAGCAATGCCTGCGTCGAGCTGCAGCATGCAACCGGGATTAGCGGTACAAACCTGTTCGGCGCCCGTTGCGAGCACGTCTTCCATCTTCTCGGCCAGCACGCGCTGCGAAATGTCGCTCTGAACGACCGAGTAGATTCCTGCCGAGCCACAGCACTTGTCCGGCGTTCGCATCTCGTTCAGGGTGAGTCCCGGAATGCTGCGCAGGACGTCTCTCGGCGCGCTTCGAACATTCTGGGCGTGTGAGAGGTGGCAAGAGTCCTGGTATGTCACCGCGCGCTCTACACGGCCTCCAGGAGCGGCAAAGCCGATTTCGACGAGGTACTCATGCACATCGCGGACCCGCGCCGCAAACGCGGCCGCGCGTGCGGCGTACTCAGTGTCGTTTCGCAGCAGGTGACCGTACTCCTTCAGATGAGATCCGCAGCCGGCCGCGTTGATCAAGATGGCGTCGGGCAGGTCGGACGATTCCGGAGTGATGGCTTCGATGTTCTGTCTGGCGAGATCGCGTGCTGCCTCAACGTCGCCGCCGTGCGCGTGGAGCGCGCCACAGCAGACCTGGGCTTCCGGTGCGTTGACCGCGACGCCGTTTCGTGCGAACACGCGCACGGTCGCCCGGTGCGTTTCGGGATAGGCCAGTGGCATCATGCAGCCCGTGATCAAGGCAGCACTTGCGCGAGCGGGTTGCGTCACCGGAACGCGAGCCGCCTCTCGATTCGAGTAGAACGGCTTGTCGGCGATTGGTGAGAGTTCGTCCACGCCTGCGAGCTTCGGGGAAAGCCGTTTCAGCAATCCAGTCTTGCGAACTAGCGTCTGCATACCTGTCCGCTGGTAGAGCTTCAGGCCGTAACCGGCCAATCTCATTCGTCCCGGATAGGGGAACAGTCCGCGCATGATCAATCGCCAGATGATTCGCTGGCGTCGCGGCCATTTGTCCTGTGCGAATGCCTCGGCCCGGGTTGCTTCCATCAGCCGTCCGTAGGGTACCTTCGAGGGGCAGGCAGTCTCGCAAGCGCGGCATTGCAGGCATTGATCGAAATGCTGTTGAACTCTGGGAGACCACTCGATTCGTCCTTCGTCGAGGCCTCGCATCAGCGCAATGCGCCCGCGCGGCGAATCGGTCTCGACGCCGAGATCGTGGTACGTCGGACAGGCATTGAGGCAGAAGCCGCAGTGGACGCAGAGACCGAGTTCGGCGACATCGGGGCGATCTTCGGTCAGCCAGATCGTCTCGGCATTCGATGGAGTCGGAGCAATGCTCATGTATGCAGCTTAGATTCCGTCTACGTAGCGGCCCGGGTTGAGGATCGCCTGAGGGTCGAACGTCTCCTTGATGCTGTGCATTAGCCGAACCCCGGACCCGCCCGGTCCCCAGACGTTGCACGCCTGCTTCAACTCGATCGGCGCGGATTCAATCGTCAAGCGACCCTGCAGCGGCCCGAGCTCGTTTCTTAGCGACTTGACAGTTTCTGCGTCCACACCTGGCACGTCGAGGAAGAGTAGTCCGGAATCCGCGGCGGCAATCCACGTCGTGGCATCGGGAAGTCGTCGATTTAGGACTCCTTGGGCTTGGATCAGGTTTGCAGGGGGCAATCCAAGACGGAGCCGCACGTGGTTCTCGGGCGTCTGCAACTCAAGGTCCGTCACCGCTTGCCAGGTCTCCACGATGGCGGCGGTTCTCAGTTCTGGACCATCCAGACCACTCTGACGCGCCGCCCGCAGAGCCTGAGCAAGCACCTCGTTGGCCGAAGATTCCAGGCCGTTGGCTCGGAGTAAGAGCGCAGGCTGGTCGCTCAGAATCTCTGCACCGTGTGATCGGGCGTTGGCTGCAGCCTCGCCCGAGAGGGCGACGCAGCCATTGAGAAACGGCGCCGCCTGTGAGGCCGCGCGACCGGCTGCCAGGGCCAAATCGAAACTGTTGGCCGCTATCGCCACGATCTGGTCGCTGGCCGGTACCGGTCGCAGTTTGAAAGTGAGTTCGACGATGATGCCCAGGGTGCCGAGCGATCCGGCAAAGAGCTTCGGCAAGTCATAGCCGCTGACATTCTTTACGACTCGGCCACCGCCCTTGATGGCGGTGCCGTCGGCTTTGACCATACGCATGCCGATCAGCCAGTCGCGAGGACCGCCAAACGAGTTGCGTCGAAGTCCTCCGCGTCCGACCGCACAGAGTCCACCCAACGTCGCGCGTTCGAATTGAGGATGGTCGAGCGGTAGGAACTGTCCATTCATCGCCAGATGTCGCTGTAGATCCGCCAGCGTCATGCCGGCTTCCACAGTGATGGTGAAGTCGTTGGGCTCGTAATCGACGATCTGGGTCAGACCGGAAAGGTCGAGAGCGATGTCGTATCGGGTCGGTGGCATGCCGAGGTCAAGCATCGTGCGACCACCGAGCGGAGTCACTGAGTGTCCAGCCGACGAAGCGACCTCCATTGACCGCTCAACGTCAGCTATGGATTGAGGCCTGAGCACCGTGCCAGCAATCTTGCCATCGACTGCTGGAGAGGCAAGTTCTTTAGAACCTGAACCGAGATCAGCCGTCAAGTGTTCGAGGCCGATGATGGAGACGGCCTCAGCGTGTTCCACTGGCGTTCCCCCGATTTGCCAGGAAGCTCACACGAACGCCTTGGGGCCGAACTTGGCGATTTGCTGTTGCGCGTGTTGGTGACCGGCCTCTCCGCAGCCGTGTCCCTTGGGGAAGATCTTGCAGGGATTGAAGTTGTCGGTGGGACCGAACGCGGCCCGGAGGGACTTCATGGCGTCCATGTCGGCGTCGGTAAAGATCCAGGGAAGATAGTCGCGCTTTTCCAGTCCGACACCGTGCTCGCCGGTGATCGCACCGCCGGCATCGACGCAGACGCGCATGATCTCTCCGCCGGCATCCAGTACCCGTTCGGTGGCGCCGGGTTCCCGCTCGTCGAATAGCAGGCAGGGATGCAGGTTGCCGTCGCCGGCGTGGAACATGTTGGCGACCGGAAGGCGATATCGCTCAGCGATCTCATAAACAGCGTCCAGCACATCGGGCAGCTTGGTGCGTGGCACGACGCCGTCGAGCAGGTAGTAGTTGGGCATGATCTGGCCCAGTGCACCGATCGCGCCCTTGCGCCCGGCCCACAGGTGCTCGCGCTCCTCCGGGTCGGTCGCCGACCGAACTTCGCGCGGTTCGAAGCGATTGAGGATGCCCTCGACTCGAGCGCCTTCGGCGTCGACTTGCGATTGCGGACCATCCACCTCAACCAGCAGCACTGCTTCGGCATCGAGCGGGAAACCCGTGTTGAGCACCGGCTCGACTGCGGCGATCGTCATCTTGTCAATCATCTCCAGGGCGGCGGGCACAATCCCAGATGCAACAACGGCCGAAACGGCGTTGGATGCCTGTCGCACGCTGTCGTACACCGCAAGCATGGTCCGAACCGCTGTCGGCTTGGGGACGAGGCGGACCAGCGCCTGGGTCACGATTCCGACGGTGCCCTCGGAACCGACGACACAGCCAACGAGGTCGTAGCCGGGTTCGTCGCGGGTGTCATGCCCGATCCACTGCACCTCACCGTCGGCGGTCACGAGCTCCAGCGCCAGGACATGGTTGGTCGTGGTGCCCCAGGCCAACGTGTGCGGACCGCCTGCATTCTCGGCGATGTTGCCGCCGATCGTGCAAGCTCGCTGAGAACTGGGGTCGGGCGCGTATGCCAGGCCGTGACGCTCGGCCTCAGCGCCGAGGTCGAGATTGACGACGCCCGGCTGAACGATCGCGGTCTTGTTCTCAACATCGACGTTAAGAATTCGCCGCATGCGGTTCATACCGATGATCACGCCGCCCTTGGCGGCGAGCGCTCCGCCGCTCAATCCGGTGCCAGCGCCTCGCGGAGTGACGGGCGCTTCGTACTTGTTGGCGATCTTGATGAGGTTGATCACATCGTCAGTGTTCGCGGGCAACACAATGACATCAGGGTTGCCACGATCGATGGTGCCGTCGTACTCGTAGACCAGCAGGTCTTCATCGTGCCAGACCACGGCTTGATCGCCAACGGCATCGATCAAATCGCGGACCATGGGTGTAGGATTCTTCATGCTTCGATGATAGAGCGCTGACTACGGCTTCCAGCGGCGATCGAGGAAGTCGAGGACAGCTTCGTTGAAGCGATCTGGTCGCTCGAAATACACAGAGTGACCGGCCTCAGGTACGACGACGAACTCGGAGCCGTCCATCGCGCGATGGGAGGCTTCCATCGCCTGAGCTGGGACGATGCGGTCGTGCTCGCCGACGATGTAGAGCATCGGCATCCCGAACTGGCGCAGCAGCGGCATCGACGAGCCCCGCCAGGTCGCGAGCCCGGGTGTGGGAGCGAGGAAGGTTGACGGCCGCTTCGGATTCCAGCCGTTCATACGTCGATAGAGCCAGGTGAGTTGCGGATCGTTTGCCTCGGTCGATGGAGCGAGGGCGCGCTGACGGAGCGTCATGCCCTCGACGGTCTTGTAGTGGGCCGCCTGGATTTCGCGGACCTCATCATTGACTGCGCCAGCGAGTGTGCCTGACAGAATCAACGCTTCAATGCGCCCCGGGAAGATCAATGCAAACGGCGTCGCCGTGCGGCCACCCATCGAGTGCGCGACCATCGCGAATCGGTCGATGTTCAGATGATCCAGCAGGGCGTGCAGATCATGCGGAAATGCGCGTCGGCCAGGACCTCCGGGAACATCGCGGCTGAGACCGAAGGCACGGTGATCAAACGTGACGGTGAAGTACTTCTCGCTCAGAACCGGCACATTGCGCCACCAGACGAGATGATTTCCGCCTGCGCCATGGGCGAGAATCAGCGCCGGGTTGTTGGGATCGCCGTGGGCCTCGTAGTAGAGGTCAATCTCGTTGCAATGGAGGAATGGCACTGTGAGTTCGGAGTCTGTGAGCGGCTTAGTCGTCGACCGACGCTTGCGCGGCTTCAAGGACCAGTTCGACGCAACGGAGGGCCGTCAGTCGCTTATTGCCTTCGCGATCCGAGTCCCAGACCTGTCGCTCGGCATGGACGCGGTCGCCAGGTCCGACACAGGCCATCCAGACCGTGCCGACCGGTCGGCTCTCGGATCCTCCGGTGGGGCCGGTGATGCCGGTCTCAGAGACGCCGATGTCCGCGTTAAGCGTCTCACGTACGCCGTGAGCCATGGCCACGGCGGCTTCCTCAGAGACGGAGCCATGCTCCCGCAGCAGGTCGCGTGAGACGCCGATCAGATCGATCTTGGGATAGTTGTGATACGGAGACGCCCCGCCAATCCAAACCTTGGAACAGCCGGCGATGTCGGTAATCCAGTGACCAATCAGTCCGCCCGTGTCGGTTTCAGCGGTGGCGAGCGTTAGCTCGCGCTCGGACAGCGTGTCGATGAGCTGCTGCGCGATTGGTTCGGCCATCGTTTGGTCAGCTCTCCGCTGAGAGGTTGTAGTCGCTAGTCTTCGTTGCCGGTCGAGCGATCCCAGGCGAACGTCAGGATCAGGATGAAGGTGACCAGCACGATGAACGGGGCGAGCAGAATGGAGAACTCGTACCACTCTTCACGGTCGAAGTTGTTCACACCAGTGCCACCTTCGTCCGGGGCGGCTTGTTGCGGCAGCGACAGCGACGTCTCAGCCGGCGCCGTTTCGGCGGCGAGAAGGTCGCCGTCGCCCGAGAACACCGGTTGAATGGCGGAGATGACAATCAGCGCCAGCGCGGCGGCCAGCGAGAGTCGGGCCATCGGCTTGATGATTGCTCGCAGGACGTCTCGCATGGTCTTCCCCTCCACTGTCTCGCTCTGAGTGGCTATTGACTCACAGGTTATTCCAGCGCGCCCTCTCGCGCGAGAGCGTCGATCTGGTCCTGGCCGTAACCCAGCATTCGGCTCAGCACGTAGTCGGTGTCTTCACCGAGCCGAGGCGCTGGCGAGACGATTTCCGCCGGAGTCTCGGACAGCTTCCAGGGCGGCGGGAGGACCTGTCGCAGATGCGTCTCGGGCGGCCTGACGCTGACCGCGCCGCCACGGGACTGGAAGTTCTCGGAGTGGTGGATGTCGCTGCCCCAGACCGAGGCAGCGGCCGGAACTCCGGCAGCGCGAAGCGTCTCGGCCGTTTCGACGGCTGACTGTTCCGATGTCCAGGCCTCGATCGTGGGTTTCAGTTCGTCGCGATGTTTCCAACGCTTGAGGCCCGTGCGGAAGCGAGGATCGTCTCGCAAATGGTCAAGACCACTGCATTCGCAGAGCGCGTTCCATTCTCGGTCCGAGCGACAGGCGATCGCGAGCCAACCCGACTTCGCGCCTTTGTGATCCTCGGAGTACGCCTCAGGCGCGCGCATGGAAGCGCAACGGAACACATCGTGCGGGGCATAAGATCGGTGTCCATTTCCGAGCCGGTCGCCGTCCTTGCCGAGCAGGTCAACGTGCAGGAACTCTTCGCCGATGTGCATACCAATCGCTTCCGAGGACGAAGCGTCAATGAACTGTCCTATTCCTGTGCGATCGCGATAGTGCAATCCGGCGATCATCGCGAACGCGGCCGCTGTGCCGGCACGCAGGTCGATCGAGCCGCCCATCATCACTGGCGGCTCCTCGGGTTCGCCGGTCAGGTACGAGAGTCCGCTCATCGCCGCAAACGTCGGCGCGTATCCCGTGTAATGTCGCTCCGGGCCGGTCGCGCCGAGCGCAGAGGCGGAGATCATCACGATGTCGGGATTAATCTGGCGCAAATCGTCGTAGCCCAGCCCGAGCTTATCGAGAATGCCGGGTCGGAAGTTGTCAATCGCGCCGTCGGCGGTCCGGGCGAGGTCGCGGATGACCTGCTTGGCGCCCTCCATCTTGAGGTTGAGCTGGATTGAGTACTTGTTCAGGTTGACCTCGTTGAACATCGGCGCCTGGTTGACGCCGCCCTTGAACGAACCCATGGCCAGTGAACGTTGGCGTGAGTGGTCAATCCGAGTCGCCGACTCGATTTTGATCAGCTCAGCCCCGAGCAGCGCGAGCTGCATCGCGCCGTACGGTCCGGCCCATGCCCAGGTGAAGTCGATGATTCGCTTCCCCGAGAGCGGTCCAGGACGCGTCGCGGGCGCAACCGGACCGAAATGGCCGTTCAGATCATGCTGACCGTTGAGTGTGTTGATTCCGTTGCTGGTGGTGGTCATCCAATGACTCCGGCTCTACGGGCTTGCGCGGGGCTCCAGGGTGCGAGGTGGGATCGCGTGACGTCGGCAGATGATGATCCGAGCAGCGGAGCAGAGGCTCTGGGGCTGCGAGACGTGCCTGTCCATTGTGCGGCGAACTGGGGATACCGGCCGCTCGGCGCGACCGGGTGATCAAGCAGATCAAAGAAGCCGCGGAAACGCTCCTGTTCGGAGTTCATCACTTCGGATGGACGCATGACGGGTCCGGCCGGGGCGCTGTTGGTTTGCAGCGCGCGAAACACTTCGTCTCGTGTGCGGGCAAGGGCCCATTCGGCGATCGCGTCGCCAGCTTCCTCTCCGAGTTCCAATCGATCAATCAGCTTGCCTTCTGCGTCAAACGCCCATTCTGGATCGTCCATCGCTTTGATCAGGCCAGCCCACTGATGACCCTGAGGCGTCACAGCGATGATGTGTCCGTCTGAACATTCGAGACGACCACCGAAGGCGCTGCCGCCCTTGGTCGGTGGACGCGCTGGTGGTCCGCCGTCGTTATGGGCGATGGAAATGTCGACTCGGTCCATGTTCATCATCGCGTCCGTCGAGGCGACATCAACGATCTGGCCGTGACCGAACCGGTCGCGTGCAATCAGGGCAGCCCACGTAGCCAATGCCAGCGCAGTGCCGCCATCGGCCTCGTGCACGTTCGCGCCAGCCATCAGCGGAGCGCCGGTGTTTGCGCCGAGGTTGCGCCGAACGCCTGCGGCGGAGCCTGAGGCGTGTGCTCGGGTCAGGGCGGTTGACGGCCATTCCGCGGCGCTGCCGATCAACCCAAAGGGCGTCACGGCGGCGATGATGAGCTGTGGGTAACGCTCCCGCAGGTCTTCAGGACTCAGGTCAAGTCGCGACAACTGCCTCGGTGTGCGGTCGGTGATGAAGACATCGGATTCGGAGATCAGCTGTTGCAGCACACGGCGGCCAGAGTTGCTCTCCAGGTCGAGCGCCACGCTTCGTTTGGATGTGTTGTAGGCGAGCCACGTCGTCGAGGTTTCACGATGTGGCGACGGCTCGGCAAACGGAGCCGTGCGCCGCGCAACATCTCCAGTCAGAGGCTCAATCTTGATCGTTTCGGCGCCTGCGTCGGCAAACAGCTTGGACGCAAAAGGAGCAGCGACCTCTTCGGCCAGTTCGACGACACGCACGCCCTCCAGCAGCGGCGGGCCGAGGGTTTCAGGAGCTTGCGTGGGATCGCTGGATGGTGTGGTCATTCCGAGACAGTCTAGAACGCAGTGGCAGGTGCTCATAGACTGCCTGCGATGAGCGAGCACGATCAATCCCAGCCCAATGTCTCCCAGCCATATGACGGCGTGCGAGTCCTCGAACTCGCCGAGGGGATTTCCGGTCCCTACGCAGGACGCTGGTTAGCCGCGCTCGGAGCAGATGTTGTCAAAGTGGAGCGAACGACCGGCGATCCTTCGCGGGCATTCGGTCCGTGGCCCGACGATCTGCCCGACGACGAGACCAGCGGACTCTTCCTGTACCTCAACGGGGATAAACGCTCGGTCACGCTGAACCTCGACACGTCCGACGGGCGCGAGATCCTGCGCGAGCTCGCTGCCTCAGCAGACATCGTGATCGAGTCGTTCGAACCGGGCTACCTGGCCGATCGCGGACTGGGCTACGACGCGCTGTCGAAGGACAACACCTCGCTGGTGATGATCTCAATCACGCCGTTTGGACAGACTGGACCAAACGCCAATCTTCCGGCGACCGAACTGACCTTGTACGCCGCCTGTGGACAGATGTGGCTGACAGGTCACCCGGATCGGCCGCCGCTAAAGAACGGCGGATCGCAGCCGTCGTACCAAGCTGGCTTGAATGCCTTTGCCGCAATCTCTGGCGCCTACTACGGCGCTGTGATGCATGAACAGGGTTCATACATCGACCTGTCGATGCGCGAGACCTACGCGGCGATGGCCGAAGCGTTCCACACCCGAGCATCCCAGCTTGGAATCGAAACGCAGCGCTCGGGCAACAATCTCAACGCGCTCTGGGGCGTCTACGAGCTCTCCGACGGCTACGGCGGCATTTGCGCCTTGCCGCGCAACTACCCGGCGTTTGCGGAGGCCGTGGGACTTCCGGAACTGCAGGAAGACCGCTTCGCCGATCCCGGCCAGCGACTGCTCAACAACGACGAGTTGATGGCAATCATGTTTGGCTGGTTCATCGGCCAGACTCGCGAGGATCTGTTGCAGTTGGGCATCGAGAATCGCGTGCCCTTCGGATTCGTCGCGACGATGGAAGATCTGACGAATTCCGAGCACCTCCACAGCCGGGACTTCTTCGCTGAACTGAACGACGACCGAGCCGGTTCGTTGACCTATCCCGGACGCCTGTGGCTCAGCAACGGGCATGACTGGAAGATGGGCCGCGCGCCCTTGTTGGGCGAACACAACGTCGATGTCATTCACAGCGAGCTGGGGTATGAACGCGAAGACCTGGTCCGACTACGCGAATTGGATGCGATCTGATGTTTGATCCCGGCCGTCCGCTGACTGGTGTGCGAGTCGCCGACCTGACGATGATCTGGGCTGGTCCGTACGCCGCGAAGATCCTGGCCGACCAGGGCGCGGAAGTGATCAAGATCGAGTCGCCGCGCGCCTGGGACAACATCCGCACATTGCTTCCGCCCCCGGTTGCGCCCGGCGAACACTGGTGGAACACGAACTTTTATTTCCACGAGTACAGCCGGAACAAGAAGTCGCTCAGTCTCGACCTGGCGTCCGACGACGGCAAGGCGATCTTCGCCAAGCTGCTGGGTCACTGTGATGTCGTGATCGAGAACTATCGCACCGACGTGATGGACAATCTCGGTCTCTCATATGAGTGGCTGAGAGAGCAGAAGGAAGACATCATCGTGGTCGGAATGGCGGGCTTCGGCAAGACGGGTCCGGAGAAGGACGCCGTCGGCTACGGACCGATCATCGAGATGATGAGCGGAATGACATCCACGTCCGGCTATGGCGATGACGGCGTTCCTTACAAGAGCGGTATCTCATACGGCGATCCAATCGCGGGCGTTTGTGCTGCTGCGGCCGTGGCGACTGCACTGATTCATCGCAAACGAACCGGACAGGGACAATACATCGACCTGGCACAGAGGGAAGTGATGTCGACGCTGCTCGGCGAGTTCTACATGGACTGGTCGATGAACCAGCGACTGCCCGAACACATGGGAAATGGACACGACTGGATGGCGCCGCACAACGTGTATCCCTGCGCCGGCGAGGACGAGTGGATCGCGATCTGCGTGCGAACCGACGGCGAATGGGAAGGGCTGAAGCGGGCGATGGGGTCGCCGGAATGGGCCGAGCGCACCGAGTTCACCGATCAGATCCTGCGCTGGGAGCATCGGCAAGAACTCGATGAACTCGTCGGCTCGTGGTCGTCAACGATGTCGAAAACTGACGTATTCGATGCACTGCACGCGGAGCAAGTCCCCTCGTCGCCGGTCTGGAAGATGCTCGAAGTGTTGCGCGAGCCACACATCAAGGCGCGAGGCTTCTACGAGCCGCTGCGACATCCCGAAGTGGGCATCTGGGCGGTGCATGGTTGGCTATGGCGTACTGACGGAGCCGGTCCCTGCGTTTTGGCGCCGGCCCCTGAGTTTGGTCAGCACAATGCCGAGGTGCTGGGCGGCCTGCTGGGGATGTCCTACGAGGAACGGTCTGCACTCGAAGCCGCCGGCATCATCGCGTCACGCCCGGAAGGCGTGCCGCTCGCCTCAGAGATGCCTGCTACGCCTTCGATGCTCTGACAACTTCGGCTGATTCCAGGGCGAGCGCAAACTGCTCGACGTGCTCATCGACGCTTTGACCCACCGCCTCGACCCAGGTGTCGGACTGTTCCAGCCGTCGGCTGATCTCGACGATGTCCTCATACCAGTGCCATGATTTGCCGATCGGCGAGGGTACAGCCAAGCGCAACGGCCGTTCGTCGTCCGGCAGCCAGAAGTACGCGTACCAGCCGTGGCGCCTGATGACGCCCGCCTGCATCAGCAATACATGCGTCACGCGATCGCCCGGCGCAGGATATTCCTCGTCAATGGCGCAGCGAATCAGGAAGTTGAATACGGAGAATTGTCCGCCTCGTTCCCCCGTTCTCAGTTGGCCGATCGAGCAGAGGCCGTCGGCAATGGCGAGCAGCCGCGCCGCATGATCCTCCGGCAGCCTGGCTTCCTCGAGCGAAGTCGGCGGCTCATTTCTGCTTGTGGAAGTCATCGAGCGTGGCCCGGAGCCCTCGCTCCTTCAGCGAACGGTTCATTTCGAGCACGGGATTGGTGAAGTGGGCGATGGCGTCGATCTCGACGCCGCCCATCAACGCTTCGCGGAATCCCTGAACCTCCTGTGTGCGATTGATGGCCTTCTTCTGCAAGACCAAGATTTCCTTCGGTGTCTTGGCGACGAGCTCGACATAATCATCAACAAATCCGTCCAGTTCATCGGCCGGTATGGAGCGGTTGAACAGCCCGATTTCTGCCGCCTCTTGTCCCGAGATCATGCTGCCGACCGGGAAGAAAAACTCCTTTGCGCGCTTTGCGCCGACTTGCCAGGCCCAGAACGACGCGACGAATCCTGCGCCCAGCGGCAGTTGCGGCGCTCCCACACGAGCGTTGTCGGCGACAAAGGTCACGTCGCAGATAGTGGCCAGTTGCGTGCCGCCAGCCAGACAGTGGCCGTGCACTTTGGCGACGACGGGCAATCTCAGGTCCCAGATGCGCAACCAGTTTCGATTCAGTTCTTCCAGCCCGTCGCGGTCCCGTGAGATCGCTGATGACTGGTTGGCCGCGACCCCGGATCCGCCGACCAGGTCATAGCCGGCGCTGAACGCGCGACCGGCGCCGGATACCAGAGCGACGTGGATTGCATCGTCGCGCTCGGCCTCAACCAACGCCTCGACCAACTCGCGTTGTAGCTCTCGAGAAATGGCATTGAGTTTCTCCGGCCGGTTAAGCGTGATCCTCGCGACACGACCGACGTTTTCCACCGCAATGGTCTCTGGCACGTCGCAGCCTCCGTTCGAAGTCGCCAGCCGAGTCGAAGTTGGCGGGCATAACAGATCGTGGACATCGTATTGGGTTGCATCCTGACGGACATCTGTTCTAGTGTCCTAGTAGAACGCAGGTACTACGAATGAGGTTGGACATGGTGATCGTGACATTGCTGGTGTTGGCTGCATCGATCTGGCTGCTGTGGGAATGGCGAACCGGTGCGTTGGCACCCTCTGAACACCTCGCTGGCCGCCGGATGGCGCCTACAACAGTGGGGCGGCCTCGGTCCTTGCCGACATCTGCGGCCCTGAATGTCGATGCTGACGTCAGCTCGCGCATGTCTCCAGGGTCTTGACTGTTGATCGTCAACAGTCATGCTTCACAATTGCGGACTAGGCATGAGCGCCTAGACTGCCCACGGAGCGTGTAATGACTACAAGACGAGCGATAGCTAGCGATAGAGGTGGCGAAGCCCTGGACCTGTTGTTGAACGTCGTGCTGCTGAGAGGCATGCCGCGTTCGATGTTGCTGGACCTGGCATCGAAGTTGCGGCCTGTGCGGTATCGCGCACACACGGACATTTTTCACGAAGGCGACGAAGGCGCGACCCTCTACATCGTGCTCAAGGGCGCCGTGAAGATCTTCATTCCGTCGTTGGACGGACGTGAAGTCGTGTTGGCCGTCCACCGCAAGTACGACCTCCTCGGCGAGATGTCCTTGCTGGACGACCATCCTCGGTCGGCTTCTGCGACGACAATCGAAGACACCGAAGCGGTTAGTTTGAGCCGGCATGATTTCCTCTCAGTGCTCGACCGCCATCCTGAAGCGCAGCGTGCGATCATCGATGTACTGGTTGCCCGCCTACGAGCGACGAATCAGTCGATACAGGATGCGTATCTGCTCGATGTTCCCGGACGCCTGGCACGTCGGTTGTTGACGATTGCTGAAGAGCACGGCGAAGAGACCGACGAAGGCATTGACATCGGACTGCGCGTGTCGCAGCAGGAGCTGGCCAACATGATCGGCGCCTCGCGAGTGGCGGTGAACAAACAACTGCAGCAATGGCGCAAGCAGAACATCGTGGACGTCAACCGGCAACGCGTGACAATCCTGAAGCCGTCGGCGTTGGAGCGTGAGTACTCGTTGTCGCCGTAGCCGCTCCGCTGCGTGGACCATTCGGTCAACGGCGACTAAGCAATCAAAGAACCAACCTGTGAAGGGTGAGTGATGACCGAACCACTGAATGACGCACAACTGGCAGAATTGCGCGCCTGGCCCTCGCCAGCCATCGCGAACGCGATCGAAACGTTCGATGTGCAGAGTCGTGCGACGGGGTTCATGACCCCAGATATCCTCTGCCGGTTCCCGGACATGGATCCGATCGTCGGCTACGCCGCGACGTGTAAGATTCGCGCTTCAATTCCACCAGGAGACGATCCAGAGACCAAGTCGGCGCCGGACTGGTGGGCTCACATTGAGTCGATCCCCGAGCCGCGAATCATCGTTATCCAAGATCTGGATCAGCCTCCGATCGGCTCGTTCTGGGGCGAGGTCAACGGCAACATCCACAAGGCATTGGGCGCGATTGGACTGATCACCGACGGCGGTGTGCGCGACCTGGACGAAGTAGAAGAGATTGGATTCCAGTTCCTGTCGAAGGAAATCCTGGTCTCCCACGCCTACGTACACATCGTCGAGATCGGACAGCCGGTCACGGTGGGCGGCATGACGGTGCACCCCGGTGACCTGTTGCATGCCGACAAGCATGGGGTCACTGGAATTCCGCAGGACATTGCTCCGGAAGTCGCAGCCGCAGCACAGGCTGTTGAAGACCGGGAACGCGTGATCATCAACTACGCCAAGTCTGAAGACTTTTCGCGTCAAGGGTTGTTGAATGTGATGCAGGGTCGGGCGCCCTACGCCGACGAGGAGTAGACCTCGACTTCAAGAACTCCAGAGGGAGCAGCAACCGACGGCAGGCGGCAAGCCTTTCTGCGCCGGCGCGAAGCGGGCATGTTTGCTCCCTTCGCGTCTCGCGACTTCCGAGTGCTCTGGTTGGCGATCTTCCTGCGGTCCGGCGCATTGTGGCTCGACCAGGCCGCTCGCCCACTGCTGATCGCCGAACTGACCGGTTCGGCGTTTCTCCTGGGTGTCGTGCTCGCCGTGCGGATGGCGCCCAATTTGATCCTGGGCCTGTTCGCTGGCGCAGTCGTGGACCGCTATCCGCGACGGATGATCCTGGCGCTATCGCAGGTCGGAAATGTGGTGGCATCCGGAGCACTGTTCGCGTTGCTGCTGTTCGACGTCGTCGAAGCCTGGCACGTGATTGCATTGGCGGCAGCGGCCGGAGTGAACATCGCCTTCTTCCAGCCCGCCCGTCAGGCGATCCTGCCTGCGCTCGTCGATGACTCGGCCTTGCGACCGGCCGTGGCGTTGTCGCAGACCGCAAACACCATCATGCGAGTCGGTGGCGCGTTGCTGGCCGGACTGTTGCTGGCGTTTGCCGACTTCACCTGGATCTACGGCGCCATGACCGGCATTTACGTCGGAGCGGCGGTCTGCACGGCGCTGATCCGCACTCGAGGCACGGCCGCTGCGGCGGCCTCGCGAGCGAGCGGATCGCTCTGGCGACAGACGACAGCCGGTGTTCGCTGGGCCGTCGAGACGCGTTGGCCCATGGCAGTGCTGGCGATCTCGGTGGTCATGTTCATCTTCCTGGTGCCTTATCAGGGCGTGTTCATTCCACTGATCGTTGTGGATGTGCTGGGAGAGCCAAAGTCCTGGGTGGGATATCTGATGGCGATTGGAGGAATCGGAGCAGCCAGCGGTTCATTAGTCCTGGCTGGGCTTCGCTCGATCCCCGCTCCGGGTCGGCTGATGGCCATGCTGTTGATCGCTGCCGGACTCGGAATGGCGGCGATGTCCGGAGCGCCGCACATTGCCGTGGTCGGCGTCTGCGTATTCGTTGCTGCCGCGTGCTCGACAAATGTAATGTCCCTGGCCAATCTCACCTTGCTCGCGCAAGCCCGGGAAGGCATGGCCGGGAGGGCACTGAGTCTGATGAACGTTGCACGCGGGATGATTCTGGTCGGCGCGTTAGTCACAGGCGGTCTTGCCGATTTGCTCGGCGCGCGGACCGGTCTGCTCACGATGGGGGTCTGCCTCGCCTTATGCGCCACCCTGATGCTGGCATCGCCACTGGCCCGTCGAGTGAGTGATGAAGATGGGGCTGTGAACTAGACACACAGCGAGCGGTACTAGGAATAACGTCTCGGTACTTTCGTTTTCCCTATGTGTATGTTGATACTCATCGACTCCTAGAATGCGCTCACTTCCAGCACGCTCGATCTTCAACCGACGCAGCGTCTCGGGAGTCGTTTGAGAGTGCGCGGTGACTTCAGACCCGAATGGTGACGCCGACTCTGCGCCGCAACAGCGGCTGTTTGGGCTACTGAATCCCGAGACCTTTGCACCGTTTGCTTACCGCGACTTCCGAGTGCTGTGGCTTTCAATCTTCATCCGCTCCGCTGCGTTGTGGCTGGAGATGGTGGCTCGGCCGGTCTTGATCGTTGAACTGACCGGCTCTGCGTTTCTCCTGGGTGCAGTCCTCGCCGCCTGGATGGCGCCAAACCTGGTGCTGGCGCCGTTCGCTGGGGTCATCATCGACCGCTACCCGTATCGAGTGGTGCTGGTCGGATCATTCGTCGCCAACATCGTTTCGTCTGGGATTCTCTTTGTGCTCTTGCTGTTGGACCAGGCCGAGGGCTGGCAGGTCATTGTGCTCGCTGCCGTCTCCGGGGTCAGCACCGGCTTCTTCAATCCAGGCAGGCGAGCCATGCTGCCAATCTTGGTCGACAAATCCCATCTGCGCTCGGCAATGGCGCTCTCGCAGACTGGACAGACCTCAATGAGGATGGGTGGAGCTTTGCTGGCAGGATTGTTGTTGCATTTCGCGGACTTCACCTGGATCTTCGGACTGATGACGGCGTTCAGTGTCATCGCAGCCATCTTCATCATCCTGATTCGGGCGCGTGAGGAGCCACGAGACCAGTCGGAGCAAGAGAGGCAGTCGATTGTTCGTCAGTTCAGCGCAGGAGCGAAGTGGGCAATCGAAACTCGATGGCCCCTGGCGGTTCTGGCCATTTCCGCGGTGCTGTTCGTATTCCTCCAGCCCTATGAAGGCGTGATGGTGCCCCTAATCGTGATTGACGAGCTCGGACAACACCGTTCCTGGGTTGGCTACATGATCGCGATTGGGGGCGTCGGAGCCACACTGGGCTCCATCATCATGGCGTCGATGAGTGAGATTCGATCGCCGAACGCGCTGATGGTTGGCATCATCGTGATTGGTGGAGTCGCGCTTACGGTGCTGTCACAGGCACCGCATCTGGCGGTGGTTGCAGTCTGCGTCTTTTTCGCCAGTGCATGCGTCAACAACATGGTGGCGGTGGCAAATCTGGCGCTGCTGGCGCACGCGCCAGAGCGCCTCCGAGGTCAGGCGCTGACCCTGATGAATGTGGTTCTCGGCACCATTCTGATCGGAGCGCTGCTGGCCGGAACCCTGGCTGACTCACTGGGACCGCGAGTCGGCCTCCTGACGATGGGCGCTTGTCTCCTGGGTTGCGCGCTGCTGGCCTTGTCGACGCCGCGGGTACGTTGGTGGTTGTGGCGTCGACAGATGTACGCGGATGTGTCGAAGGAAGACTGGTTGAGGTCCAGTCAAGGAGATCGCTAGCCGCAACCACCTGTCGGCGGCTCGGTCGGCCAGGATCCTGCTGTCGCTTCCACCGTCATTTCGTTCGAGCCACGAATGATTGTGATTACGAGTTCGTCGCTGGGCTTGATCGACGCCATCACGTCGATGAGCAGATCGAGAGAATGTGCTGGCTCGTCATTCACCTTAAGCACGTGGTCTCCGGAACGTAGGCCTGCGTCTTCGGCGGCGGAGCCGCATGTCACATCGAGAATCTCGAGCTCACCATCGCGCTCTTGCAGACTGACTCCGAGATAGCTGCGCTCGAAATCTTCCCCTGCGAGCAACGTCGGCAGCGAGCGCAGCATCGCGTCTGCACTGACGGCAAATCCGATCCCGCTGGAGACACGTTCGGGACTCTCGATCTGAGTCGGAATGCCAATGACGCGGCCGCGCTCGTCGATCAACATGCCGCCTGAGTTGCCTGGATTCAGCGCGGCGTCGGTCTGAATCGTGTCGCGCAGCGGCTCCCAGGTCTGGCCGCCGCTTGGCCGGTTTCGCCCAACCGCCGACACGATTCCAACGGTGAGTGTGTTGGGAAGGCTGAATGGCGCTCCCAGTGCCCCAACGGGATCTCCAACCTGGAGTTCATCGACTCTGCCATAGGTCGGCACGACGACTTCCAGTCCCTCGGGGTCGACCTTGAGCAGCGCGAGATCGTTACCTGCGTCCTTGGCGATGTACTCGGCTTCGAGACGACTGCCGTCCTGCATGAACACGAACAGTTGCTCGGCGTCTGCGACGACGTGGAAGTTGGTGATGATGTGGCCGTCTTCGCTGACGAAGAAGCCTGAGCCAGCGCCCTCTTCGGTTTGCACGGTCACCAACGATGGCACAGCTTGCGTGTAGATGGCGGCCCAATCGACAGATGAACGTATGAAGTTTGATAGCGGGACCGACAGTTCAGCGGGCACGGGCGGAGTGGCCGTACGCCCCTGCGGTTCGGGGCGGCCATTCAGGATCGATACAGATGTCCCCGCACCTGTCGGCGGCTCCTGTTCGTCGAAAGCGACGAATGCCAGCGCGGTGACGAACGCTGCTATCGCTGCTGATGCGAGAAGGGAAACGAACGTTGCGCGTCGGGTCATGTCGGGTACTCCATGGCCTCAACGTACGTCAGCAATTTCTGGTCGAAGTCTAACTATTCGGGACCTGCGAGAACTTCGATCAGAACGCTTACACGCCCTTCAGGAAGGATGGCCAATCGCTGGAAGGCAGCCTCGGACAGGTCGACGTGATTGTGCCCCAGCAGCCCGGTGTCCTGGACGATCACATCGACAAATCGTTCGTCTCGCCAGATCCGTAACCGCGTGCCACATGGCCAAGTCACGGCGGCGCCCACGGTGACATCCTGAGGGTCGTACCGATTGTGCGGTGGACAGTACATCACACCGCCCGCCAACGAGGGATGGTAGTAGGTGATTTCACCGGGAACGACTCGTGACGCCCGATCAGCCTCAACGATGCCGTTGGCTGGATTCCAACGCGCACCGGCAACGCGCATCCGCAGCCAGACGGCGTTGCCCGGATGCAGAACGGCGAACAGTTGCTCGGCGGGCTGTCCTGGCGAGTATGAGATCCACTCCTGAAGATCAGTGTTCCAGCGGCGGGCCTCGCTAACCGACCCATATTCCTCGACACCGAACGCATCCCAGACTGGCTGATGTAGTCCCGACCAGCCCACATACGACCAACCAACCGGCAACTCGACCGCCTCGGGTAGCGCGCCTCGGAAGGCCGGTTGTGACCAGTGGGCGTCATCAATCATGTGGAGCCACAACGGCTGTCCATGTCGAAGGACGCCGATGGTGTTGATCGAAGTACGCGGTGCGTAAGCCAACCATCGTTGTTCGGCGATGTCCCAGCCGTAGGCGATTCGCAAAGGTAGTGAGGATGTGGCTTCTGCAATCGGAAGATCGGGACCGCACCAGGTATGCGAATTCCAACCGGCAACAAGCGCGATCCCGTCGGTCTCTCGAGCGAGTGCAGAGGTTCCAGGTCCGACGGCCGCTGTCAACGCGCACCATGCTCCTGCACGAAGGAGGCTTCGGCGGCTGAATCGGCGAGTCACCGACGAGCCTGCCAACCTCGGAACGCGAACATGGCAACGGATGTCGCGACGGCGACGTTGAGGCTGTCGATGTTGCCCGAGAGCGGCAGCTCCAACTGCAGCGCGGCGGCGTCGATGAATGTCTGAGGCAGCCCATCACCCTCGTTGCCTGCGACGATCAGCGGACGCTCTGGCCAGTCGGCCTCCCAGACCGGTTGAGCTGTCGGTCCCTGTTGGAGCGCCACAATCTCGAATCCGTCCGCGGCTGCTTGCTCGAGACACTCAGCCGGGGAATCGAACGTCAGCACCGGCAGCCACCAGTCCGAGCCCTTGGTTGACGGTCGGTAGTAGAAGTCGCGTCCGACAATCCAGACCGCCTCAGCGCCTGCGGCTTCGGCACTCCGTATCAGCGTGCCCAGGTTGACGCCGTACGAGAAGTTAAACGCAGCGACAGCAAACGACTGAGGCCTGGGCGGTGAAGCCTCCCGGAATGGCAAGCCGAAGGGACGCACATAAGAAAGGTTTCGGTTGCCGTTGTCAGGGGGTCGTGCGGCGATCGCGTCGAGCGCCCGTTGCGCTCGGTCGCGAATCGCTTGATCTGGATCTTCCAGCAATCGTGTCAGGAGCGGAGCTGCCGGAGCACCGATCGCAGCCAGGGCGACGCAAGCAGCTCGCCGCGACTTTCGCTGTCCGGATTCAAGCACCGGATCGAGCTGGCGACAAACCTCGTCCGGGTCGAGCCTGGGCAACAACGTCATTGAGCGTCTGCGCATACGTTTGTTGGGCGAGAGCAAGGCCGGAAGCAGCGCCGCAACCACTTCCTTGGCTGGGCCAAGTTGAAGAGCAATCCGCGCCTCGCCCCGAGGAAAGCCGTGATTGGTGTTCAGCGCGACTTCGACGGTGCGCGCAATCCATCCCGGAGATCGAGCTTCCGCATCAGCACGGACCGCAAGCCCAGCCTCATAGGCGGCTTGCTCCTCGGCGTTGAGGTCGGGAACTGAATCGATTTCGGTCATGCGGGGTTTACTCTGCGCCACAGTGGATCATCGTATTGCGAATGCCAACCGTTGGGGCGCGAACCCAAACGCATTGTCGGGCATTGGTAGACAGCGGCCGAAGAGGAGCGACGCATGACCACGCGTGAGATTGAGATTGACGCTGAGCTGATTGACGCCTTTGAGGCGACCGTCGAGGTCCTCGAGCGGGCGATCACTGAGGGCGCGTTCAAAGAGATTGTGAGCGAGGCGCCTCGCCACTATGCGATCAAATGGTCAACCGCTGTGACCGGCGCTCGGTACGACTTTCGATTTGAACGAGGAATCGGCGGTACTACGCGGGCCGAGGCGGTCCTTGAGTTTTCCGGCGTTCTGGGTCCACTGTTGACTCTCCTGCGTGGCGCAGGTAACGGACGGCACCTGGAGCAGATTCTTGACGATATCCAGGATCTGGCCGAGTCGGAGGAGTTCTATGAAGACTCGGATGACGACGAAGCGGACGACTTGAACGACGAGGAACGAGAGGACGAAGAGGACTAAGTCGGCTGTTAGCCTCGCCGCGTACTGAAGTTCGATTGATCGAAGAGGTATCGACATGCAATTGAGCGGAATTGACGGTAAGGTCGCCGTGGTGACAGGCGCTGGACGGATGCGCAGCATCGGCCGTCCGATCGCGGTGGAGTTAGCCAGGCAAGGCTGCGATGTCGTGCTGACCGGCACCGGACGCGCGCCCGAGAACTATCCGGACGACGAAAAGGCCGTCGGCTGGCGGGATATCGAATCCGTCGCAGACGAGGTTCGAGCTGAAGGGCAGAGAGCCCTGGCGCTTGTCTCAGATGTCGCCGACTACGGCGCTGTTGAAGATCTGCTGGCGACGACGCTCGGCGAGTTTGGCCGCGCCGACTTCGTGGTCAACAACGCCGGCGCCGCTCGAGGATCTGACCGCGTGCCGGTCGTCGACATCGACCCTGAGCTGTGGCGCGTGGTCATGGATGTCAATCTCAACGGCGCATTCTACATGAGCCAGGTCTTTGGTCGGCATCTGATTGAACAGGGCGACGGCGGAGCGATCATCAACATTTCCTCAATCGCGGGCAAGATGCTTGGTCCCAACACGGCGGCCTATGCCGCCTCGAAGGCAGGACTGCAAGCGATGACCGCTTCGATGGCGCAGGAGATTGGCAAGCACGGCGTTCGCGTCAACGCGATCTGCCCCGGAATCATCGACACGTCGCGGATGGATGACATGGGTCGGGGCGAATTCTGGCAGCGCGCGATCGACACTCGAATTCCCCTCGGTCGCGCTGGCGAAGGCGAGGACATTGCTTACATCACCGCGTTCCTCTGCTCGCAACAGGGAGAGTGGATTACAGGTCAGTCGTACAATGTGGACGGCGGGACCTGCGTCCAGCATTAGTCCTGCCTTGACGAGACTGCACAACGCACAGGAACACACCTGAACAGGGGTTGAGTATGGCCGACTACGAATTCATCAAGTACGAACAGGACGGCAACATCGTTACGATCACGATTAACCGCCCCGAGCGCATGAACTCGATTCATCCGCCGACGACGGCTGAGCTGTCCGACGCCTGGAACACCTTCGCGAATGACGACTCCGCCTGGATTGGCATTCTGACCGGCGCAGGCACTCGAGCGTTCTCGGCCGGCAACGACCTCAAGTACACGGCCGAGATGTCACGAGTGCCTTCGTCCGAGCGCCCGACATTCGATCCGGTTGCCGGCGGATTCGGTGGCATCACCGCTGACTTCGACTGCCCCAAGCCGATGATCGCCGCGGTCAACGGCTTCGCCCTCGGCGGCGGCTGCGAGATGGCTATGGCCTGCGACATCGTCGTTGCTGCCGATCACGCCGTGATGGGATTGCCAGAGCCGAAAGTCGGTCTGATGGCCGGCGCTGGTGGCGTGCATCGTCTGCCGCGACACATCCCGCTCAAGATCGCGATGGGCTTCATGCTCACCGGACGACACGTGCCTGCACCGGACGCGCATCGCTGGGGGCTCGTGAATGAGGTCGTTCCTGCGGAGGACCTGATGGCGACCGCACGCCGCTGGGCCGAAGAGATTCTGCTCTGCGCGCCGATCTCCGTGCGCGCTTCCAAGGAAGCGGCTTACAAGGGTCTCGACCTGCCGCTGCCGGCGGCGCTGACGCACTCGTTCCACCAGCAGCGCATCATGGGCCAGTCGGAAGACCTGATCGAGGGCCCGCGCGCCTTCGCCGAGAAGCGCACCCCGAACTGGAAGGGCCGCTAGGCCGCTTTCAGTCGCCCTTGCAGAAGGCGGCGATGTCGCGTGCCGTGTCCCTCGAGATTTCGGGGCACGGAGCGACAAAGACATCGCCGCCATGCACGGTACCCATCACCTGACGGCATCTGGCCTTCTGTCCTGCCTGGAGCAGGAGCCGATAGAACTCAACGCCATCGTCGCGCAGCGGGTCGCACTCGTTAACCGAGATGATCGTCTCTGGGAAGCCCTGAACGTCTTCCTCTGACGCGAACAGCGGCCAGGCCATCGGATCTTGAGCCTCGAATGCCTCGATGCCATACGCATACGCGTGCGAGTTGTCGTGCAGGTCGAGGAAGATACCGTTGTTCTCAATGGAGGACGGCAAGTCGTCGCGAGGCCAACTGCCGGCGATGTACGGGCAGAGCGCGTACAACCCTTGAATCAGGCTGGCGTCGCCTTCGCTCGTCAAACGCAGCCCTAACGCAAGCGTAAGATTTCCGCCGCCGCTCGCACCGGAAACGATGATGCGATTCGCGTCCAGACCGAAGGCGTCCGCCTGATCGATCAACCAGTGCAACCCGGATACGCAGTCATTGAGTCCTGCCGGATACGGCGCGATCTCGGGCACCGAAGATGGCACGACCGAATTGCGGAAGTCGACCATGGCCACGGCGACGCCCATCTGCGCGAGCAGACGTCCCCATGCGCTGCTGAGTGGGTCGTAACAGGATCCGGATTGCATGCCGCCGCCGTGGATGTAGTAAACGGTCGGTAGCGGATCGTCGCTCTGGGGCCTGATCAGGAGCACGTTGACGGTGTTGCCGTCAGGCCTGGATTCGAATGTCTCGTCCGTGATTGTGAGTCCGTCCTTCGGGGCCAGCACTTCCAGCTCGGGGCTGGCCATCGATTGCATGGCTCTATAGCGGGCCTCTAGCGATTCTGGAGTGTTCAAGCGCTCGATGACCTCCTCACGGCTAGAAACGTTCGGCTCAGAGACCGGTGGCATGTTTCCAAAGATGACCTTGAATCGCGGATCAATCCGGGGGTCTTCGCTGATACGGCTCAAGAGATAGCTCCAACTCGATGCTGTGGACGTGGCTAGGAGCCCGGCGTCCAGGGTGGATTGGCAGTTAGCTCAGCCATACGACGACCCGAGTCAGGCACATCGTGGCTGAGTTTGCGTCCGTACTCCTCAGCCCATTCCGGCGGCAGGACCTGCTGCACCTCGTGCCAGCGGAGCGGCTGAGCGCGCGTGTTGCGCGATGCATCAGTCACATCGGCGAGCCAGATCGCCATGTCGCCGCCGTCCATGTAGTTGACCACGCGGCAGGTCATCCAGCCGAGCACGCCATCGAGAATTGGCAATCCGTCGTCGTGATCATGCCAGCCAGGACCGTCGAATTTGTCGACCTCGGTCTGTGAGCGAAATCCCCAATGTTTGACCCAATCCCATTGCTCGCGGGCGATGACGTGCACCGCCAGTTGTCCTGAAGCCTCGATGAGCGAGTTGGTGTGGTTCCGCTTTTGAATCTGCACCAGGACTCGTGGTTGAGCGGGAACGATTGACGCCGCGAATGCGCCGACCGCGATCTGACCGCCGCGTTGCCCGTTGTGAGCGGCGGTGACCACTGTGAGCGGCGACCACATCAGCGTCAGTAGCGAGGGAGCATCGGAGAGCGGCATGTCCGGAGGCTAACGCTCCACTTCGGTTGGTTGCGCGCGACGCCGCTGTCGCCACCAGACCCAGACGACCGGAGCCGCGAAAAACAGCACGATCGCGACGAATGCGCCAATCAGTATCTCTCGGTTGCGTTCTAGTACTGCGTCGCCGAGCACGGCCGCGAAAATCAGGATCGGCGCCGAGGCCAGCACAGAAATCACGATGTAGTACGCGAAGCGCATTTGTGTGAGTCCAGCGGCATAAGAGACGTAATCGACGCCGGCCACGGGGAACAGCCGGAGCACGATGAGTAGTCGAATCCCCAGTCGGGCCCCGAGCTCGTCGATCTTGTCAAGCGCCGCCTGCGATGTCAGCCGTCTGAGCACCGGCCGGCCCAGGCGCCTTGCGACCCAGAAGCAGATCGTCGAACCGATGGCCGTCGCTGTAATGGTGTAGAGGAAGCCCAGTGCTGGACCGAAGACCGCAGCGGCGACCAGTGGCATCGGGGCGGTCGGCAGCGGAGCGAAGAGCATCGACAGCGCGAACACCACGATGTACACGATCGGTCCCCAGACGCCGAAACCGTCGATCCATTCCTCGATTTCGGCCTGCTCCCAGGGGAACCAGCGCTCGTATGCGAGATACGCGCCGATCAGAATGGCAATGACAGCAACGCCGAGCAGGAAGAGCAGCGCTGCTCGGCGCCGATTGATATGCCAGTTCTGCATGTCGTCACTCTAGTTTGACCCTTAGCCAGCGGATGCGCTCGCTGTTGTGCGCTAGTGTCGAATCATGGGTTACGCAGGAGGTCAACTATGAGCGGGACGACGACAATTGACCAACAGTTTTTTTCGCAGCACGCAGAGTCGGCGAGACGGGCAGAAGAAGCGCGGACGGTGTTTCCTGGTGGGGTAACTCACGACGCTCGCCACTTCGAGCCATTCGGCATCGTCGTCGATCGTGCAATCGGGCCGCGAAAGTGGGATGTCGATGGCAACGAGTACATCGACTACGTGATGGGCCATGGAGCGCTGCTGTTTGGTCACAGTCATCCATACATGGTCGAGGCGGTCACGCAACAGGTGGCACGCGGCACGCACATGGGCGGTTCGAGCGATCTGGAGCGTCGCTGGGCTCAAGCCATCCAACGATTGATTCCCAGCGCCGAGAAGGTGCGATTCACCTCATCGGGCACCGAGGCGACGATGATGGCTGTGCGTCTCGCCCGGGCAGCGACCGGCCGAGACCGTTTGCTTCGTCTGGCCAATCACTTTCACGGCTGGAACGACAGCGTCTTTGCCGCTGGTCGAACATCGGCAGGCGCTGTGGCCGCCAATGGCCAGCCAGAGGCGATGCAAGACTTGATCTCGGTCTTTGAGCAGACCGACGTGTCGGGAATCGCGGCCGCGCTCGCCTCGAAAGAGTACGCAGCATTGATCATGGAACCGACTGGCTACTCCTGGGGGACGTGCCCGCTTGAACCGTCCGTGCCGCAAGAACTGCGCGATCTGACCGAACGGCATGGCACGCTCCTGATCTTCGACGAGGTGGTCACCGGCTTCCGTGCGAGTGCGGGCGGTGCGCAGGAACGGATCGGCGTTCGACCCGATTTGACGACGCTGGCCAAGATCGCCGCTGGCGGCCTGCCCGGAGGCGCAGTGGTCGGGCGTGCCGATCTGCTGGATCAGATCAGCTTCGAAGCCGGCGGCGGACGCGTGGCTCATCCCGGCACGTTCAACGCCAATCCGCTGTCCGCCGTCGCGGGTGAGCGAACGTTGCGGGCAGTGGCCGAGGAAGATCCTAACGCGGTGGCCAATGAGCGTGCTGCTCAGTTGTCACGCGGGTTGAATCGGGCGCTGGTCGAGGCAGAGCTACCCGGCTGCGTCTGGGCCGATGCGTCGATGGTGCACATCATCCTTGGTCAGGATGTCGAGCGCCCCGGCGACGGCGTGACCTGGGACTGGGGCCAGCATGGTGGCGCACGATCGATATTGCCGATGACCGTCTCCGAGGTCGCCTGGCCGTTCCGTCGCGCCTTGCTCAACCACGGAGTGGACCTCATGGGCATGGGCGCTCTGGTGTCCTGTGTGCACACCGAAGCGGATATCGATGCCACCATCGAGAGCTTCAGCGGGGCGTTCTCGGACCTGCGCCGGGACGAGATTCTGTAGCGGATGCTGGGTCGCGCAGTGACCCCAGAATCCTGTAACGAAGTCGCTAGCGTGGTGAGGTCGATTGTGGGATTATTCACGTATTATCCGCACTGATGGCCTCATTTGCATTGACTCCGACAGTCAATGTCCATGGATCGATAGACGCAGACGATATGACACGTACCCAGTATCCCAACCAAGCGACGCCGGCCGACTATGCGGGACTGCACGATCCGCTGAGTTTCCGTGATGCTTGCGGTACTGGATTCATCGCTCGGCTGGACGGAGTCGCGACCCACGAGTTGGTCCAGCAGGCCGTCGAGGGCGTGGTCAGCCTGACGCATCGCGGCGCAGTTAACGCCGACCCGGATACGGGTGACGGCGCCGGTGTGACGATCAGCATTCCCTACGCAATATTGCAAGACGATCTGGCCCGCCTGGGCCGAGCCGACGTGAGCCAGGCCGATCTTGGCCTCGCCATGGTCTTCCTGCCGATGGACAAGACGGCGGCTCAGCGCGGTCGAGCGATTCTCGAATCGGCCGCCAAACGGACTGGACTTGACGTCATTGGCTGGCGTGTCGTGCCGACCGATCCGTCGGTGCTCGGCCATTGGGCTCTGGGCAAGCTGCCCTGCGTCGAACAGATGCTGTTCGCGCGACCCGCAGGCGTCTCAGACGACGAATATGGTCGCCGCGTGTATCTGTCCCGTCGCCGTGCCGACACCGAGTACCGGGCGCTCAGCGACGCCGGCGCGGACGATCCCGCCGGTGAAACCTACATCGTGTCCATGTCCACCTCGACGGTGGTCTACAAGGGGCTGATGGTCGCCCCGCAGCTCAGTAAGTTCTATCCCGATTTGACCAATCCCGAGACCGTCTCCGCGCTGGCGTTGTTCCACCAGCGCTACGCGACCAACACGCTGCCCGACTGGAAGATTGCCCAACCGTTCCGCTACATCGCACATAACGGTGAGATCAACACCTTGCTCGGTAACCGGCACTGGATGCGGGCGCGCGGACCGGCATTGCAGTCGGCTGCCTGGGGCGATGCCGTCTCCGAGCTGCATCCTGTGCTGGGATCGGTGAGTTCCGACTCTCAAGCGTTCGACGAAGCGTTCGAACTGCTCGTGGCGTCCGGACGCGGCGGATTGCACGCGATGATGATGCTGATCCCCGAGGCCTGGGAACAGTACGACGACATGGACCCCGAGCTGCGTGGGTTCTACGAATACCACGCCTGTCTGACCGAACCGTGGGACGGCCCCGCGGCGATGGCCTTCACAGACGGCAAGATGGCCGCCGCAGCGATGGACCGCAACGGTCTGAGACCAGCGCGTTATCAGGTAACTCGTGGCGGATTGGTCGTGATGGCGTCGGAGGTCGGCCTGATTGAGCTGGACCAGTCGGAGATCATTGAGTCAGGCCGGCTCGGACCAGGCCAAATGGTCGCAGTAGACACCGAGCGCCACGAGATTCTGCGCAACGATGACATCAAGAGCCGCGTGTCCTCGCGACGTCCCTATGGGCGCTGGGTGCGCCAGTACATGGGTCGGTTGGAACGAACTGCAAGCATCGACGCGTCGGCGACTCCACAGCCGGATGAAGGTGAGTTGCTGTCTCGGCAGATACTGCACGGCTACTCGAAGGAAGAGATCGAATACGTCCTCAAGCCGATGGCCCGGCAAGCGAAAGAGCCGGTCGGTTCAATGGGCGACGATACTCCGCTCTCAGTGCTGCATGATCCCGCGCGGCCGTTGTACACCTACTTCAAGCAGAAGTTCGCCCAGGTCACGAATCCGCCGATCGACTCCATCCGTGAGCGCAACGTCATGTCGCTCGACACCTGGCTCGGTCGCCGACAGTCGCTGCTCGAGGAAGTCCCTGAGGCGGCGAGACTTGTGCATCTGGGCTCCCCGCTGCTGCTCAGCGACGAGTTCGACGCGCTGGTCGGTTTCCGACAGCCAGGATTCTCTGCTGCGGTGCTCGAGGCGTCGTTCCCTGTCGAAGATGGGCCATCCGGACTTGAGGCGGCCCTTAATGCCCTGTGCGACCACGTCGACAACGCGATTGAAGACGGCCACTCATTGATCGTTCTGAGCGACGAAGAAGTGGGACCTGAACGCGTACCGATTCCCATGTTGCTTGCCGTTTCGACCGTCCATCATCATCTCATCGACAGCGGACTACGCCTGTCCGCGTCAATCGTCGCTAACTGTGGCGACGCCCGCGACGTACACCAGATCTCCTGCCTGATCGGCTTTGGCGCGGATGCGATCCATCCGTATCTGGCGCTGCAAACCCTCAACTCGCTGCATGCCGAAGGCGAGTTCGAAGGTATGGACGCTGCCGAAGTGATTGATCGCTACGTGCAGGCCGTCGATTCGGGGATTCTCAAGATCATGTCGAAGATGGGAATCGCAGCGCGCGCTTCCTATCACGGAGCTCAGATTTTCGAAGCCCTGGGTATCGGACAAGAGGTCGTTGAGCGCTCGTTCCCCGGCACGCTCTCGCGGATCGGTGGCGTTGGATTCGAAGAGATCGGCGCTGACGCGCTCTCGCGCCACGAGCTGGCCTATCCGGCCGACGGCCTGGATGCCGGTGGCTGGTATCGATATCGCCGCAACGCGGACTATCACGCCAATGAACCGCCGATCTGGCGCTCTTTGCACAAGGTCGTCCAGGGTGGCGGCGCCGAGGAGTATGCGACGTACGCCGAGCGCGCCAACAATAGGCAACCGACCGCGTTGCGCGACATGCTGGGCTTCAAGTCGGACCGAGAACCAATCTCGCTGGACGACGTTCAAGCGCATGAGGAGATCACGCCAAGATTCAGTACAGGTGCGATGTCGCTTGGCGCGCTCAGTCCCGAGACTCACGAGGACATTGCCCGTGCGATGAACGAACTCGGTGCTTCGTCCAACACGGGCGAGGGCGGCGAGGATCCGCGGCGCTTCCTTGAGTCTGGCGACAAGTCCGACGCGAACTCGAACATCAAACAGATTGCCTCAGGACGTTTCGGCGTCACTCCGGCTTATCTGGGCAGCGCAAGCGAGATTGAAATCAAGATCGCTCAGGGGTCGAAGCCGGGCGAAGGTGGCCAGCTTCCCGGCCACAAGGTGACGCCGTACATCGCCATGCTGCGGCATTCGACACCAGGCGTCGAACTCATTTCTCCACCTCCGCACCATGACATCTATTCGATCGAAGACCTCTCGCAGTTGATCTACGACCTCAAGATCGCCAACCCGCGGGCGCGGGTCTGTGTCAAGCTGGTCGCCTGCGAGGGTGTCGGCACGATCGCCACCGGCGTCGCCAAGGCATATGCCGATGTCGTGCACATCTCCGGCGCAGACGGTGGCACAGGAGCATCGCCCCTGTCGTCGGTCAAGTACGCCGGCGCGCCTTGGGAGCTCGGAGTCAAAGAGGCGCACGAGGCACTGGTCGTCAACGGATTGCGCGGACGAATTCGGCTGCGCACGGACGGCGGCTTCCATACCGGCCGCGACGTCGTCGTGGCTGCCATGTTGGGCGCCGAGGCATACGGCTTCGGGACTACTGCGCTCGTCGCCCTCGGTTGCAAGATGGCACGCCAATGTCATCTCAACACCTGCCCGGTGGGCGTCGCGACACAGCGTGAGGATCTACGGGCCAAGTACTTCGGCAAGCCGCAGATGCTGATTGACTTCCTGCTGCACGTTGCCGAAGAGGTTCGAGTCATCCTGGCCGAGCTTGGCTATCGCTCGATCGAGGAGATCATCGGCCGTAGCGATCTACTTGAACAGATTCCGCCACGGTCCGGTGAACGCGCAAATCTTGTCGATCTGTCGAAGCTGCTGGCCCCGATCGAAGCTGCCCCTGAGTTGCCCAGGATGCGCACTCAGGAGCGGAATGATCGTCGGGACGACGTCCGACTTGACGACGAGTTGCTGGAGATTCTCGAGCCGCACATCCAGGGTGAAGAGCACATCTCGGCGAAGTTTGACATCACGAATAAGCATCGCACAGTTGGCGCGCGGGTCTCTGGCCGGATCGCGCAGCAATACGGCGATTTAGGAATGCAGCGCGGAACGATCGAGCTGCACTTCACCGGCTCGGCCGGTCAATCGTTCGGCGCATTCCTGGTGCGCGGACTGCGTCTGTTCCTGCGCGGAGAGGCGAACGACTACGTCGGCAAGGGCATGGCCGGAGGCATGATTTCGGTCGCGCCCAAGCATGGCGCCGGCTTCCGCGGTCGCGACGCCGTCCTGGTTGGCAACACCGTCCTCTATGGAGCGACGGGCGGAACGCTCTGGGTTGCTGGACGCGCCGGCGAACGATTTGCGGTCCGCAACTCAGGAGCGCGAGCGGTGGTCGAGGGAGTCGGCGATCACGGCTGCGAGTACATGACTGGCGGCACGGTCGTGGTACTCGGTCCGGTCGGCAGGAACTTCGCCGCCGGTATGAGCGGCGGTACCGCCTACGTTTGGGACGCCGACGGAGACCTCGAAAGCCGGATTAATCCGGCCATGGTCGACCTTGAGTCGGTCACCGATCCGCTCGAAGCGACAATGCTCGAGGAGATGATCGAGACGCACTCAGAGCGCACCGGCAGTCCATTCGCTCAGGAAGTGCTGGAAAACTGGGATGTGGTCCTGCGCCAGATCGTGAAGGTCATTCCTCGCGACTACAAGCGAGTCCTGAGAGAGCGAGAGGCCGAACGGGCGATGGCCCTGGCCACACAGGAGTAGCTCGGGGCTCAGTACAGGAACTCTATCGACTGGGACCTGGTTTCTTCGAATCCGCCGGTCCATACCTGGCGCGTCCGCATTCCCCGCTTCTTCCTGGCAGAGACTGATGCACAACTCCCATTCTCCCCCCTTGCGGGGGAGATGCCGTAGGCAGAGGGGGGTCCTGACCGCAGCTTCTTTCTGGTACCCACCGACCGACCCCCCCTCTGTCACTCCGTGACATCTCCCCCCGCAAGGGGGGGAGAGCGGAATTGGAGGTTACGCACCGCTCTCTTGCAGTGGGAGTGGGGAATGCTGGCGCGCCAAGCATGGGTTGTCAACATCCATGTGAACACACCCGCTAGTTCAGCCAGCTCAGCAGTCTGTTGCGCTGCGGCTCGATGGGCTCAAGGGTCGGGTCGATAGTCAGCGCTATGCGCCGACGCAGCATCGTGATCCGGCTTGGAGGTGCGGGCTCGGGCGCCGGCACTTGTGCTTGACGCCATGTGTCGCCCAACCGTAGCGCTACGACGATGGCCAGGGTCATGGTGACTGCCGGCACCAGCACGCGAACCATGCGAGCGTTGATTGACGGTCTCGCAACCTGATTCTTCGAACCGGACCTGAAGGTTTGACGCCAATCGTTGCCAGGTTGACTGACGGGAGCGACTGGAATCGCTTCTTCGACGATGACTTCAGGTTCGCTGCCATTTGCGCCATTGGACGGCGGTTCGGCGACAACAGGCCCCCAGCCATCCAGGGCGAGCACGGTGCTGGTCGCCTGACTGGTTGCGCCGTTGGGTTCGTGCGGGTGGTTGCCGTTGGGGGTCGACATCGGAGCTCCGGTTAACCGTCTGAATCGAATCGGTCTGGTCGCTGTCTGGCCCAGGAAGCGATCAGCGGGACCGAATCATGCAGCCGTCTGGTACGCGAGCCGCCATTCTCGGTGGCGGTTTCGACCGTTGCAGGTCGCGGTATGGAACCTACTGTAGGGCCTGGAGCGGCCGGCGTCGGCAAAGCGGGCGTCGGTTGGGTAACGGCAGCCGCTGGCATGGCTGGAGGTCCCGACGCGCCCGCTCCAACAGGTGCTGCCCCTGGTGGACCTCCGGGCGGACCCGGACCAGCGCCGGGCGGCCTGTTGGCGGACGCCATCGCGCGAGCATTGGCCATCATTTCCGCTTGTGTCTGGAATTTAACTCGGGGCAAAATGATCGCGATTGCCAGCACGACCAGCATCAAAATCGACGAGTACAGGAAGACATCGGTTACCGGTACAGCCAAGGCCTCGCGGGCCGTCATGATCACTGCATCAGAGCTACCAGGCGATTGCCGTTCCAATCCCTGTCGGAAGCCTTCTAACGCGTCCGGATTGAGCAGCGTTTCCGGACGGTCTTTGAGCGCGTCAAATCCAACTGGGAACGCCTTGGTGAGCTGCCCGGAGAATCCACTGACGATCATCGCACCGAACAGCGAAACGCCGATCGCTGCGCCAATCTGCCGGAAGAACTGGTTCGTCGCGGTGCCCGCGCCGAGCAGATTGAAGGGCAGTGAGTTCTGCATCAGCAGCGAGTACAGCGGCATCAATGTGCCCATCGAGGCGCCCATGATGAACATGTAGACGCGAGCGAGCGTCAGGCTGGAATCGACTTCAAGCGTCGAGAGCAGGAACAGCGCAACGGCCGCGCCGCCGCCGCCAAGTACGGCGAGGACCTTGTACTGTCCTGTTCGCGCGAGCAATTGTCCGGTGATGATCGACATCGGAACGACGCCGAGGCTCATCGGCAGTGTCACCAAACCGGAATTTGTGGCGGAGATTCCCTGTGCTCCCTGAAGGAAGAAGGGCAGATTGATCATCGCGCCCATCATCGCGACCCCGACGGCGAACATCACCACAGTGCAGAGGAAATAGATCCGGTTCTGGAACATGGGCAGCGGCATGATGCCGTGCTCGCCCTTGCGACGCGCGGTCCGCCACCAGATGAATGCCGCGACCACAGCGACGATCAAACAGGCGATGATCGGCGAATCGAGCCAGCCGAACTGGTTGCCACCCATTGAGAAGGCCAGCAACAGCGGCGTCACGGCGACGATCAGCAAGCTCGCGCCTAGCCAGTCGGTCGGCTGCCGGTTGGGATGTTGCGGCTTCTGCCGCGGCATGAGCATGGTGATCGCGAGCAGTCCCACACCACCGACCGGAATGTTGATGTAGAAGACCCAGCGCCAGGAAAGTTCGTCGGTCAGTACCCCGCCGGCGAGCGGACCGATGATGCTGGCCAGCGCGAAGGTCCCACCGATAATCCCGGCCCAGCGGCCGCGCTCGGCAGGCGCGAAGTAATCGCCCATCGTCGTAAAGGCGTTGGCCATGATGAATGCAGCGCCGAAGCCCTGCAGCAATCGGAATCCGATCAGTTCCCACATGCTCCCGGATGCACCACAGAGCGCAGAGGAGATCAGGAAGATCACGATGCCAACAAGCAGGAACGGCTTGCGACCATAGACATCGGAAAGCTTGCCGATGATCGGAACGATGACGGTCGAGCCGAGCAGGTAGGAGGTCGCCGGCCAGGCGAAGAGGTCAAGCCCGCCGAGGTCGCCGACGGCTTTCGGCGCTGCCACGCTCCAGATGGTCTGGTCGAGCGCTGCCAGGAACAGCGCCAGCATGACACAGATCATGATCAGCACCTTGCGGCGCTGTGGCAACATCCAACCAGGTGGGACCTCTCCCATGCCCGGCATGCCCATCGGAGGCCCGCCTGGAGCTGTAGGAAGCGGTCCTGTCGGGGCGCCCCCTTGTCCGTTCGTCGAACGCGGCGGCCCCGCAGACATTACATCACCTCAGGATCCATTGGCCACGGCGCCAGGACGCCCTGGCGCTCTGCCTCGGCTGTCAGCAGTGTGAAGGTGCGGTCGATATCGTCGAGTTGCTGCTGGCTGAAGTTGCGGAAGATCTTCCATATCTGGGCCCGGTTGCGAGCCCGCAGTTCATTAATCACCCGCATCCCACGTTCCGTCAGCCAGATCCGGACCCGTCGCCGGTCCAGGTCATCGCGCTCGCGACGGACCAGACCGTCGCGGACCAGGCGGTCGACGATGCCAGTTGCCGTTGACGGTCGAACCTTGAGCTGCGCGGCGACCGCTCCGGCCGGTGTGCCAGGACCGGCCTGCAGCATGTACAGGACACGAAGCTGGGACATCGTCAGCCCCAGCTCCTCCCATACCTCCAGACGGTTGGGGTCGAAGACTCCTGCCGCCCGGCCGTAGTTGTCGAGGATGCTCTCAATCAAGGCGTCAATATTGGAGTTGACCGTGGTCATGATGAGCCGCCTTTGCCTCTTGATGCTGGGAACGAGATGCCGCGTTGTTCGCCCAGCGCGATCAGTTGCTCGATGGTTTCTTCGTCCAACGGGATTCCGTGCTTGGCGCGGTCGGCGCGGGCCATTTCTTCCGGATCGCCCGGAATCAGGACTCGCTCGACGCCGTCGACCGGGGCGATTTCACGAATCGCATCGGCCATTTCCTTCATGCTGGACTTGAACTCGTCAGGATCGCAAAACAGGTCGATTCGCCAGGCTGCGAACCATTGTCCCTGGACAAGATTCTGTCCTCGAGGTGAGAACAGTCCGGAACCGTCGCCTGACAGCACACCCGTCATGATGTCAACCATCAGTCCGAGGCCATAGCCCTTGTGCGAACTCGTCTCAATCGTCGAACCGAGCGGCAACAGGCCGCCGTTCTTGCGCAGGATGAATGGGTCGTCGCTGTGGTTGCCATCTTCGTCAACGGCCCAGCCCTCGGGCAGCGGCTTGCCTTGCCGTCCGGCGATCTCCAGCTTGCCGCCCGCGACTGCTGTGGTTGCGACATCGAGCCGGAACGGAGTGCCGCCGGCGATCGGCGCAGCCATGGCGATCGGATTGGTGCCAAAGACGCGACCCTTGCCACCCGAGGCCACCGCGATCGGTGGCACATTGCACATCGCCATCCCGATCAGATCGTGCTCGACCGCCATGTGCGCGTAGTACCCGGCGGCGCCGAAATGGCGTCCGTTGCGCACGGTGACCATGCCCATGCCGCTCGTTTCGGCCTTTTCGATGCAGGTTGACATCGCCTTCTGACAGACGATCGTGCCAAATCCACCATCACCGTCCCAGGCAGCCGACACCGGCGTCTCGCGCAGCAACTTGATTTCAGGAGTCGGATTGACGACGCCCGATTCAAAGCCCGGCGCGTAGCCGATATGCCAGGGAAGGTGTGCGATCCCGTGAGACTCGATGCCAACCAGGTCAGCGTCGATCAGGACATCGGCGCCGATCTCCGCGTCATCGCTTGGCACTCCATACGATTGCAGCACGGCCGAAGTGAAGCCACGCAAATCGGAGGCGTCAAAGCGATGACGTGTCTCGGGCGCTTCTCGCCCGATCCAGGCCACGTCTAGTCCTGGCCATAGCTACGGACGGTGCGCAGTCCCTGCGACGAGGCCTGTGCCATGAACTGTCCGTCACTGCCAGAGGGAATGTAGAGCCAGCCCTCCTCGGCGCGGCGCTTCGCTTCGACGGGGCCAGATGTGAAGATGCCCGGTGCGACGCGGTTGTCGATCCGCCCTGAGGCAGCCAGCACCTCGGCGCATGCGGCGACATGGTCCGGGTGAGGGTTGTCGGGTCGGACCGGGATGCCCATCGACTTGGCCAGGTCAGCCGGGCCGATGCAGGTTGCGTCGATGCCGGGTACAGAGAGAATCTCGTCGATTCGCTCGACGGCCTCGATCGTTTCGATTTGAATGATGCAGGCAATTTCGTTGTTTGCCTCGTCGCCGTAGTCGGGACCGCCGTAGAGAAAGCCTCGATATGCACCAAAGCCGCGCAGTCCATCGGGCGGATACCGGCAGGCGGAGACTGCCTGCTCGGCCTCGGCGCGGTTGTTGACCCAGGGAATCACGACGCCGTAGGCGCCGCCGTCGAGGATGCGCTTGATGGTCACCGGGTCGTTCCACTGCGCTCGCGCCATTGGAATTGTATCGGTGGTCGAGATGGCCTGGAACATCTGAATCATGGTTTGGAGGTCGACGGGAGAGTGTTCGCCGTCGACGACGAGCCAGTCCCAGCCCTGGTGAGCCATAGACTCAGCCGCGAGTGTCGAGCAGGTGCCAAGCCAGGCGCCGAACGCCGGCTTGCCCTCGGCCCACAGCTGTTTCACCGTGTTCGGTCGCATTAAGTACCTCCGCTAGCGGGAACTAGAACTGTCATCTACGTTGCAAAAAGCCTACACGATAGATGACAAATTTCTGCCATGAATGCCACTCCCGTTCTGGTCTCCTGGTCATCGGGCAAAGACTCTGCGTGGGCGCTGCATGTGCTGCGCCAGCAACCCGAGCGATATGACGTTCGCGGAATCTTCACCACCGTGACGCCACATTTCGATCGCGTCGCCATCCAGGCGACGCCCCGTCGAGTGTTGCGACTTCAAGCAGACCGTTTGGGACTACCGCTCTACGAAATCCCAATCCCGTATCCATGCCCTAACGAAGCGTATGAAGCGGCGATGTTGCAATTCCTGGAGCGCGTCCGCAACCTTCCTGATGACTTGACGGCTGAAACCGTTGCCTTCGGTGATCTGTTTCTTGAGGACATTCGCGAGTATCGAGAATCGAATCTCAACGGAACCGGATTCAATGCGATATTCCCAGTCTGGGGAAGTCCGACGGCCGAGCTCGCCCAGACCATGTTGGAGTCAAACCTCAAGGCAATCGTGACGGCGGTCAGTCCGACGTCGCAGTTGGATCGCAGCTTCGCCGGTCGGTGGTTCGATCAGTTGTTCCTGGAAGACCTACCCGAGGGGACAGATCCGCTGGGCGAAAACGGTGAGTTCCACACGTGCGTCGTCGATGGTCCAATGTTCGACCAACCGATCGCCGCTCGGCCTGGAGAAATCGTCGGGCGGCCGGTCAGTCGCAACCACGACGGAAGCGGCGGAACGGTCACCGCCTGGTACGCCGACGTGGAACTGCTGGAGAGCTAGGGTCTGTTCAGATAGGGCAGCGAATAGTCGCATGCGTGGATCAGTGCATCGCCGGTGGGGAGCGGGACCCCCTCAGCCGTCGGCAGTTCCCCTGCAAGAGACCGATGCACAACCTCCAATTCCCCTCTCCCCCCCTTGCGGGGGGAGATGTCACAGAGTGACAGAGGGGGGCGGCTGGCGACGACCAGATAGGGCCAACAGGCAGGGAACCCCCTCTGCCTTCGGCATCTCCCCCGCAAGGGGGAGAAGGGGAGACATGTATCAGTTTCTGCAATGAGGAGCGGGGAACCCAGATGCGGGCGGCACGACGTTCGCACGCGCATAGCAGTGGCCGCGTTGGAGCGCGGCCATGACGAGTGAGTTGGAAGAGCCTTAGCGATCCGGGTGAGGCGACAGCGACACCTTGTCCAACACCGCCCTATTGACGACTGATCGCGGCATGTAGCCCTGCAGCACGTCGGCGGCCGCTTCGCCCACTCGTTGCAACAGCAGCGGCGCGGACGCGTCCGAATAGTAGGCCGAGTGCGGTGTTGCGATCACGTTGTCGAACTCCAACAAGGGGTGATCCTTGTGTACCGGCTCCGGATCCCAGACATCCACGCCGGCGCCAGCGATCTGGCCGTTCTTGAGCGCGTCGTACAACGCCGATTCGCTCACCACGCCGCCGCGACAGGTGGTGATTAGGTATGCGGTCGGCTTCATCATTGCCAGTTCTGCCGCGCCGACAATCCCACGAGTCTCCGGACTCAACGGCGGATGCACCGAAACGTAGTCGGCCTGCATCACCTCTTCAAGCGAGGTCAGCCGCACGCCGGCAGCTTCTGCTGCTGCCGGGTCCTGGTACGGGTCGTACGCGATCACGTTGAGCCCAAATCCCTGCGCGCGAATCGCCGCCTGTTGGGCAATATGACCAAACGCGACCAGGCCCAACGTCTCTCCGTAGAGCGGACCCGATGGTCCCAGCGGAACTCGGTCGCCCGAGCGCGCCGCGTCGTTATGCGCGATCAGCTTCCGGTTGAGCGCCAGCAACAGTGACATCGCGTGCGTCGCGACTTCGTTGATGCAGTAGTCGGTGATGTTGCAAACGACGATGTCATAATCGATCGCGGTCTGCCAGTCGATGTTGTCAAAGCCGATGCCATAGCGAACGACGACCTTGAGATTCGGCGCTGCGTCAAAGACGTCCTTGCCGACCTGTCGATAGCCGCAGATGATCCCGTCGGCGTCGGTAACGTGCGCCGGAATGTCCTGCTGCTGTTCGGGTGTCAGCGCGATCAGCTCGGCGTCAGCCTTGGCCAACTGCTCCGCTTCCGCCACATGTGGTTGCCGATCGGGACGCGAATCGACGTGGTAGACCTTGAATTTCGCCATTGCCAACTACTCCTGCTTCTTGTGATGAGTTTGCTTCGATTTCCCGGACTTACAGCCAGGTTTGGATTCTGGATCGCGGCTGGTCCGGAATCACGCGTTTCAGCCGCCGACCATCAGCAGTGAGCGTAAACGACATCTGCTTCCCAGGCTCTAGCTCGGGATGCAGGATGCGTTGGACCAGGCGGAAGGACTCAAATCGAATCAACGACAGACGAACCTGCTGTTGGTCCGCCGTCGGTCGCGCGGCCAGTACTGCATCCGAGAGTTCAGCAAACGAAGCTTGCTCGACAAGCAACAGATGCTGAACGATTAGTTGCTCGACGACATCCAGTTCGATCTCGATCGGATCCGTCCGCAGACGCTGCTTCAACGCTGTCCGAACTCTGCTGAGTCGCGACTTGAGAGACACCTGGCGTCCTATGCACTCAGGTATGCGGCGATATCGGGACCGCCCTTGGTCAGTACGACACCAGCCTCTTCGAGGCTGGCTGTCTCTTCCGCTGGAACATCGAGCCACTCCTCTAGCACCGCTGCGGTGTCTTGCCCAAAGACCGGTCCATATCCGTAGACCCGACCCGGAGTGCGCGACAGTTTCAGCGGCGACGCCGCCATCGTGACGTCTCCGGCGATCGGGTGCTGCACGGTCGTGATCATTTCCCGCGCTGCAATCTGTTCCTGGTTGACCGCCTGGCCGATCGTGTTGAGCGGGCCAATGGGAATCCCGTACCGGGATAAGACTGAAACCCAATGGTCCGTGGACTGCTTGCGTGTCGCTTCGAAGAGCACCGGTTCCAGCTCGGCATGGTTCTCTGTACGTTTGAACGATGTCTCAAAGCGTTCGTCGCCGACCAGTTCCGGTAGACCAAGCTCGGCGCAGAACAACTCCCACTGCGTCGCGACACCCCAGGACAGCGCAACGACCATCCAGCCGTCGGCTGTGGGAAACGCCTGGAAGGGCGTTGCTGACGGATGTCGTGTGCCCAGCGGTCCCGGCTCCGTGCCCGTCGTGAAGTAGCGGGCGACGGCATTCTCGAGGATTGCGATCTGGCAATCGAGCATTGAGATATCGACCGATTGCCCTAGCCCACTGTGCTCCCGTTCGCGCAGCGCCGCCAGGATGCCGATCGCTGTGTAGAGGCCACCGCAGATATCTCCAATCGATGTGCCTGGTCGTGCGGGCGGCTCATCGGGATAGCCGGTAATGCTCATCACACCGCCCATCCCCTGCACAATGATGTCCAGTGCTGGCCGATCTCGCCACGGACCGGTCTGGCCGAAGCCCGATGTGGAGGCAAACACCAATCGCGGGTTGCGTTCCAACAGGGCTTCGGGCCCAAGGCCCAGCTTGTCCATCACACCGGGCGTGAAGTTCTCCATGACTACATCGGCCTGATCAACCAGGCGAAGAAACAGGTCTCGTCCTTCGCCCGAGCGGAGATCAATCGAGATGCTGCGCTTGCCCCGATTGACCGACTGGAAGTACATCGACTCGTTGTTGACAAACGGTCCGGTCGTGCGTGCCACGTCGCCATGCGGCGGCCGCTCCACCTTGACAACCTCAGCGCCGAGGTCGCAGAGGATCATCGCCGCATACGGTCCGGCCAGGACCCAGGTCAAATCAAGGATTCGTATCCCGGCAAGGGGTCCCGGCCGATGAGTGCTGTTGCTATTGGTCATCATGGCTCCTACACGTCGCCTTGGCTGGGATCGCTCAGCTCGATGTCGGTCACGACCCATTCGAGCGGCTCACCTCGAATCAGGTGAGTGAGGTTGGTGAAAAAGAAGTCAGCCGTGCGCAGGTACGACGCATCGACGTGACAGGAATCGTGAGGTGTGATCTGGCAGTTAGGAAGTTCCCACAGCGGAGAGTCGGGCGGAAGCGGCTCCTTCGGCGCGACATCAAGGACAGCAGCGGCGATGCCGCCGCTTCGCAATGCTTCACCCAATGCGTCGTGATCGACCACGCGACCACGGGCAACATTGATCAGCAGCGAGTGAGATTGCATGGCTGCGAGCGCGTCGGCATCGAGCAGATTGAGCGTCTGGTCGGTCAATGGACAGCAGAGCACGACATAATCGCTCGCAGCGAGCAGCTCGTGCAGTCGATCGGGTGAGAAATGTTGATCAAGGAAGTCATCGCTCACTGGACGGCGTTTCGTTGCAATCGTGCGCATCCCGAACGCTTTAGCCAGCCGTGCGCACGCTTCGCCGATCCCCCCGTAGCCGACGATACCTAGCGTCTGGCTCGTCAGTTCGACGGACTCGAGGGGAACCCATTGCCGATCGGCCTGGTTGGCTGCGTGTAGGGGTAACCGTTTCGCGTGGCTGAGGATGTACGCAAACACATACTCGGCAATGGTTGAGCCATGTACGCCGGGCGAGTTGGTCACGATCGCGCCGGACTCCAGCAAGTATGCAAACAGTGCATGGTCGACACCGGTGCTCGCCGTCTGCATCCACTTCGGCGGGGTTGTATCCAACAGGTTGATAAATGCGCCTGCCGCTTCTGGCAAGTAGTAGAGGTCTTCAGAAAAGAAGAAGGCGTCGAGCTGACCCGGGTCTTCCGACCAGCCGCCGTCTCTATCGAGCAGCACTACCTCCGCGTTCGGTGCGACAGCTCGTAGAGAATCACCTGCCCTCTGGTCCATCTCGACGGTCACAGCGATGCGCATTGGCTCGCCGCCCAGTTCAGTCATCGCAACCCTCCGCTCTGCTGATAGGGTAGGGCGGCGCGTATGTCTGCCATGGACCGAAGACCGCGTCGACGCGAACGCCTGCCAGGACTGTTGAGGCGAGGCGTCTTCCGCAGGGTCTTTGCGGGCTGGTGGATTGCTGCCGCCGCGTCAATGTCTTCGTTCGCCGCAGTCTCATTCTTCAACCCTGTCCTGGGCGCCATCACCCCTGAGCTGCAAGCCGAGTACGGCTGGAGCACCGCCTCGATCGCCCTCACGATGGTCGTCGGCGGGATCGGCGGCGGCGCGATCGCGACCTTTGTCGGTCCAATCGCCGATCGCTACGGGCCGCGGATGTTGCTCTTCGGGTCAGTCGGCATCGTGGCTGGCCTGTTAGTCGGACTGGGGTTCATCTCCGAGCTGTGGCAGTTCCTGTTGCTCTGGGGGCTGGGCCGTGGGATCACCGTGGCGGTGATAGATATCGCGGTCATCGTTGTGATCGCCAACTGGTTCATCCGGCGCCGTGGTTCGGCGATGGGCATGACGATGGTCGGCACTCGCAGCGGGATGATGATCTTTCCTCTTGTGATTACAGCGGGCATCTGGCTCGGTGGCCTGCGCGAGGCCTTCCTGTTGATGGCGCTGCTCGTCATCCTGATTGGCCTGCTGCCTCCATTGATCATGCGCCGCCGGCCCGAGGATGTGGGTCTACATCCCGACGGTCAACGACCCGGCGCGTCAGTATCAACGGGAGAGAGCCAGTCGTTGCTGGACAGTGATCCCGACTGGACGGTGCGCGAAGCGATGCGCACTCGGGCGTTCTGGCTGCTGCTGTTTGGGACGACGATGCTGATGACTGTTGGCGGATCGGTGAACTTCACCTTCGTTTCACACATGACCCAGAACGGGATCGATGCCGACACGGCACGCTCAGCGCTTGCGTTGTGGGCGGGTATGGGAATCATCGGCGGCGTTGCCGGTGGTGAGCTGCGGCAACGACTCGCGGTGCGCTATGCGCTGCCGTTGATCATCTGCGTCACGACGAGTTCGCTCGTCTGGTTCGTCATGACCGACACCATCTGGATGGCATTTGTCTTCGCCATCTGGCACGGCCTGGCGTTCGGCGCGCAACTGCCGCTGAACAGAATCTCGTTCCCCGACTACTTCGGTCGCTACTCGGTCGGCCGGATCCGATCAGTCACTGCGCCGCCGCAGTTGTTGCTGAACGCATTCGGCCCGTTCGTGTCAGGGCTCGTGATCGACAGCCGAGGATCGTACGACCTGATCTACTTCGTCTTCATTGGCCTGCTGCTCACGGCAGCCCTCAGCGTGCTGCTGGCGCGTCGGCCGGATGCTCCGGTGCGGACCCTAAGCATCAACGGCTGATTAGTCTCCAGCGGGTTGCTCGGTAGCGGCCGGCCGGGGGCCATGATTTCGGCTACTTCACAGCGAAAGTCCGGCAAGATATCACCGCCTTCCAGTGCGTTGGGTTCGGCGACGGTGTCAACTTGCCGGGCTGAGCGATAGACGTCCACGCTCCGCCGCTCAGGGAGTACGACCCAGACAACGCGAACGCCGGAGTCAAGCCACATGATGGCTTTGTCGTGCATTTGCCTTCGGCTGTCGTTCGGTGAGCGGACTTCAACGACTAGATCGTGAACGACTTCGGTGTAGCCGAGAATATCGGCATCAAGCGGGACGCTCTCCCGCCAAAGAATGCGACATCAGGCCCTCGGACAGTGTCTGGATTTCGTTCAATCCAGACTCCGGACTCGACCACGAGGGTGCCGAGCCTTCGAGGGTCAACAAATGCCAAGAGCAACGCACCCAGCTTCAGGACGATTTTGCCGTGTCGGAAGCCCGGAGGCATTTCCTCTACCAGCTCTCCTCGGATCAGCTCACCACAGAAGCCGTTCGAGGAGAGCTCAAGTAGTTCGTCGGCGGTGACTAGATTGGGCGGTGCCTCTGTAACCATGAGTCCATGCTATGCGTTTGCAAGGATCAACGTTCCGGCGGAGGCGAACATGCCTCCCGGACCGTGAGCCATGCTGACGTTCACATTGGGCACCTGGCGGTCGCCGCATTCGCCTCGGAGCTGACGCACCGACTCGATGATCGCGAACATCCCGTACATGCCGGTGTGACAGTAGGAAAGTCCACCGCCGTTGGTGTTCATCGGGAAGTCGCCGCCGGGGCCGGACTTGTAAATGACCTCGCCGTCGGGACCGGTCTTGGTCTCGGCGAAGAACGGGCCGCCCTCGCCCTTCGGCACGAAACCCAGGTCTTCTGCCGCCATCAGCGGGGTGAAGGTGAAGGCGTCGTAGAACATGCAGTGGTCGATGTCCTGCGGACCCAGACCAGCGCTCTTGTAGGCGGCCTCGCCGGCGATGCGGTAGCCGTCAGCGGTCGTGTGGTCGCGCATCTGCGAGACCATCCAGTGCGCTGCGGCTTCGCCGGCGCCGAGCACGTAGACCGGGTCCTTGGCGAAGTCCTTGGCGCGTTCTTCCGAGACCAGGACCAGGGCGCCACCGCCATCGGCGACGACGCAGCAGTCGAGCAGGTTGAACGGGTAGCAGATCATCCGCGAGTTGAGCACGTCCTGCGGGGTGATCGGTCCGCCGCCGCGCTCGGGCGCGCGACGATGGCTGCCCATCATCGCCATCGGGTTGAGGTTGGCCCAGGAACGCGTCGCCGCAGCGATGTGAGCGAGGTGCTCTTTCGTAGTGCCGTACTCGTGGAAGTGACGCAGCACTGGAATGGAAAACGTGGTCGGCGCGCCGCCGATCGCGAAGGGAGCCTCGTACTGGCCTCCCGGCGAGGATGCCGAGCCGCCGTGCGGGGCGTCAACGCCTGAGCGTCCACTCTCGCCGTGGGTGACAAGCGCGACATCGCAGTAGCCGGCCATGATCGCAGCGACAGCATGTCGGACGTGAATCATGAAGGAACAGCCGCCGACGGAGGTGCCGTCGATGTAGCGCGGCTGGATGCCGAGGTACTCAGCGACCTCGTTCGGAATTGCGCCGGCGCAAAGCAGGCCGTCGACGTCGGCCAGCGACATGCCGGCGTCGTCGAGCGCGTTCTTGGCAGCCTGCGCATGCAGCGACAGGCGAGACATGTGCGGAAGCTGGCCCAAATCGTCGGTCTCAGCAGCGCCGACGATGGCGACCTTGTGTCGAATCTGATCCATGAGTGGTCTCCGTTCCAGAGAAGTACTGGGTATCGGCGCTTAAACAGGCTTGAACTTGGGCAGCGTGACCTCATCGGTCACGTCGTCAAAGACGATCTCGACATCCATGTCGACCGTTGTCGTGTACGGGTCGTCGATAATCAGATTCGACATCAGGCGCGGGCCCTCTTCGAGTTCGATCACGGCGATCACGTACGGCGGCGGATTGTCTTCGCTGTTGTATGGGGGTATTGGCTGGTGCGAGATCACAAACGTGTGGACCTTGCCCTTGCCTGAGGCTTGAGTCCATTTTATGTCCCAGCTGAAACAATCAGGCGTGGGACAGAAAGGTCGTGGATAGAAGTGGGGCCCACAGTCGTCACAGGTGGGCAGCATCAGCTTGTGTTCTTTGAGACCATCCCAGTAGGGCTGTGACTCAGGCGTCGCCACGGGCAGCCTGCCAGCGTAGTCGGCCATGCGGGGCTCCTTCGCATATGAAGATTTGTGTCCAACGCGATGCTACACGACACCTTCGAATCAGCGTGGCTGTGACTCACGCTCGATCCAGGCGCGTTCGAGAGCTGCCTTCCCTTCAGTCCAATCCGGAGTAACATCTCGGCGCTGGCGAGCGGTTTCGGCGAGGATGACGGCGGCGGCGACGGAGACATTCAGGGACTGCACGAATCCGACCATCGGCACAATGATCGCGCCGTCGGCGAGATCGAGCATTTCTGCGGAACAGCCGGCGCGCTCGTTGCCGAGGACGATGGCCGAGGGCCTGGTGAAGTCGATGCTGAGGTAGTCCTGCGCGTCATCGGTCAGATGGGTGGAGTAGACCGATAAGCCTTGATCGTGCAGCGTTGAGACACACGACTCCGCGCTGTCGAAGCGGTCGATCTGTAGCCATTTGTCGACCTGTGCTGCGACGCCGCTGGAGATTTCGGGAAAGACCTGGTCCGTGTAGACAAGAGCGACACGACCCACGCCAAAGGCATCGCAACTGCGCAGGATCGCGGACGCGTTGTGAGCGTCGTGGATGTTCTCAAGCACGACGACGAGATCGGCGTGACGGTGTTCGAGAACGTGGCGCATCCGGGCGAGGCGGCGTTCGGTGATCATGACTGCAGGCAAGATTCGCGTGGCTTTTGTGCTCGTGTGGGGAAGACGGACCCCCTCAGCCTTCGGCAGCTCCCCCTGCAAAGGGGAGCGGGAAAGAAGGATGGACAGGTCGCCCTGCAAAGGGGAGTGGGGAGAACTATCAGCGGCTCCCCCAGAGGGGGAGCCGCTGGGCCAGGAGGAGAGGTCTTGGGAACTAGACGGCGCACTCGCCTTCGCCTCGTTGGAGGATGTAGATGTCTTCTCGGCCCCAGTCGATGAACATTGGCAGGGTGTCGGCTGAGAATTCGGGTGGCAGGGTGAGGTCGTTGAGCGTTTCCTGGATTGGCGCGAGGCCTGCTCGGTCGAACCAGTCGCTGAACAGTTCTTCGTCGTTATCTCGATCGGACTGGTACAGGTCGATGACGCGTTCCACGGCGTCGGGCACCCGCTTGGCCGGGATTCGGATTCTGGGGACGAGTGTGCCCAGACGCATTTCCTCGGTTCGATAGGTCCCTGCGACGAACATGTGATACGCGGGAATCTGACGGTTGCCGACCTTGATCGCTGCCCCGTGGAAGCCGATGTCGGCGATGTGATGCTGACCGCAACTATTCGGACAGCCGCTCATGTGGATGCGCATCTTGCGAGTCACCGGGTCGTCAATGTTGAGCGCTCGGACACGCTCCTGGACAGCGCGGTTGAGCCCCATCGAGGAAGTGATGCCCAGCTTGCAACTGTCGGTGCCGGGGCAGGAGACAACGTCTTCGATCTCCTGCGCATCGGGCGCGCCCATGCCGAGCGCGTCGAGTTCACGCCAGACAGCGTAGACACACTCGTTGGGGATCCAACGCAGGACGACATTTTGCTGTGGCGTCGTGCGAGCTCGTTCCCGACCGTACTTGCGCAGGATTTCGGCGAGTCCGCGGAACTGCTCAGGGGTCAGATCGCCCTGGTCAATCGATGCTTCAATCGAGGAATAGCCGGGCTGAACCTGCGGTCGCACGTTGGTCGCGGCGAAGCGCTCGAAGGCTGCTGCATCGCCGTTGGGCTGCGGTGGTGAGACCGGAGCCGGGCGTACGTCCGCTGCTTCGTCGTCGAGGTAAAGCAGATCCTCGAGCGGCGGCGTCTCAGCCGACCAGCCCTTTTTCAGCTCTTCATCGACCATCTCGCGGAAGGCGGCTTCTCCCACTCGGTGCACGAGGAACTTGAGCCTGGCCTTGAGGATGTTCTTGCGCAGCTCGTCGGCCGCGTTGAAGATGCGGATTACGGCTTCCGAAAGCGTGAGGAATTCGGACATCGGCACGAAGTCGGTCAGGGTGACCGCTTCCTTCGGCATCGTCGAGAGTCCGCCGCCGACCATGACGCGGAACCCGCGAACCTCTTTGCCGTCGATCACGCGGACCTGCGAGAAAAAAGCAAGGTCGTGGATGGCGGCGATGGCGGAGTCGGCCTCGCGTCCGGTGAAGTAGACCTTGAATTTTCGCGGGAGGAGCTGGGTGATCGAGCTGCGTACCCAGTAGCGGACAAAGGCGCCGGCGTAGGGCGTCGGATCGAAGACCTCGTCGGGCATGATCCCGGCCCAGGGATCGGCGGTCACATTGCGCACGGTGTTGCCGCAGGCTTCGCGTGAGGACAGTCCGACCTCGCCCAGGACGCGCAGCATGTCAGGCATCTGGTCGAGCGGGACGAAGTGGACCTGAATGTTCTGCCGGGTCGTGATATGACCCTTTTGCAGCGGAGCGAAGGTCTCGCAGACTTCCGCCAGGCCGTCTAGCTGGTCGGAGGTCACGCCGCCCATGGGCAGCTTGATCCGGTTCATGTGGACATCGGCCTGCCGCTGTCCGTAGACGCCCTGTCGCAGGCGGTAAAGCATGAACTCGACCTCTTCGCGCTCTTGGGCGCGGAAGGCGGTCGCTTCGGTTTCAAAGTCGTCGAGTTCGTCATCCCAGATCGGAATCACAACTCCCGGCGTGTCGGCTCTTGATTCGGACATACCGTAGTACTCCAACTGTGTTTGTTTGGATTTCAGTCTATCAGTGAGTCCGCGAGGTCTACACGCCTGGAGGTTCGGCCCTCGCTTGCCCGGCGACGAATCGCGTCCAGAGAATCATGTGACGCATCGGTCCGTTCGCCGTTCGCGATCATCTGCCTCAACAGCGGTTCGCGGGGAGATTCGGGTGGCTGATCCCAACGTCCAATGAAGTCGTGATCGTCCTGCCGCCAGACTTGCTTGCGTGCTGCGAAACTGGGTTTGCCCACTGACAGTTTGCGCACGGGTCGGCCGTCGTATTCGACGAGCTTGTAGGCCGTGTCGAGGGTCGACGCGTCGGGCGGCGCGACGATTGACGTTCCGCAGGCGAAGATGTCGATTGGTGCGTTCGCGGCGACGAGTTCGGCGATCTGGTACTCGTCGAGGCCGCCGCTTACGACGATCCGTACGTCCTGTAGACCAACGGTGTCCAGCTTGACTCGGGCCTGCCACGCCTCGCTACGGAAGTCGCCCGAATCAAGTCGAATCGCGCCGACGGAACCGGGACCGAACCGCTTTGCCGTCTTGATCGCGTTGCTGACGCCTGGTTCGCTGCCATAAGTGTCGACCAGCAATGTCGTGCCGGGGTAGCGAGACACGAACGCGTCGAACGCGTCTCCTTCGCTGTCACTGGCCAGCACGAAACTGTGCGCCATCGTCCCAGTCACGGGAATGCCATAGCGTCGGCCAGCTTCCACCGATGAGGTGGCGTCGAAGCCTGCGATGTAGGTGGCGCGTGATGCTTCGATCGCCGCCTCCGAACCATGCGCGCGACGACCGCCAAACTCGATCACAGGGTGTCCGGCGGCTGCATCAACAGCGCGCGCCGCCTTGCTCGCGACCAGCGTTGGGTATGCGATCTGGTTGATCATCGCTGTTTCGACGATTTGCGCCTCCGGTAACGGTGCGATGACCTGGATCAGCGGCTCATGCTCGTAGACCGGCGTTCCCTCGGGAGGCGCCCATACGTCGCCGCTGAATCGAAACTCGCGAAGCTGATGGAGCAATCCGGCATCAAACTGCGGCAACGTCGACAGGTGGTCGATTTCGTCATCGCCAAATCGCAACGATTCGAGGAAGTTGAGCGCTCGCTCAAGACCCGCAGCTATCAGATAGTCCCAACCCTCGGGCAAGCTGCGCGCGGTGAGCTCGAAGACGGCCTCACTCGTCATGTTGCGGTCGTAGTAGACCTGCGCCATGGTCAACTCGTAGAGGTCAACGAAGAGCGGCGGCGGCGTGTTCACAGCTTGAACACTAGGACACTATTCGATTTCGACGCCAAGCTGCCGGAGCTCAGAGATTGCTGCGTTCCCATCGTCAGACCGCAAATTGACGGCAGCGATGCCGTCGGTTGGGACTATGACGGAAAAACCGAGGCGTTGGGCATCGGCAGCGGTTTCCTTGACGCAATAGTCGGTGGCGAGGCCGAGCACCACGCAGCGCTCGATACCTGCGTCACGGATGAGCGTCTCAAGGTTCGTCGCCTGTTGTTCTCCGCTCTCGGGGTCGCGAGTGCTGAAGCCCGAGTAGCCGTCATTGCCGTCTACGCCCTTGCGGACCACCGGTCCGGCGTCGGTGGTCAAGTCTTCGTGGAACTCTGCGCCCCAGGTGTCGCCGACGCAGTGGACCGGCCAGATGCCGCCGTCGCGCTCGAAGTGCGGCGTGTGCTCGGGATGCCAGTCCTGCGTATAGACGACCAGTGCACCGGATTCGGTTGCCTCAGAGATCGCAGCGTTGGCGAAGGTGACGACCGCTGCTGCGCCGTCGACGTACAGCGATCCGTCGGGATGCGCGAAGTCGTTCTGGATGTCGACGACGATCAGCGCAGTGCGAGGATTGAAAACTGGCACGGGTCGTTGTTAAGGAGGATGCAGGGGGAAGTTGGAGGCGACGACCGGATTCGAACCGGTGATAAGGGTTTTGCAGACCCCTGCCTTACCACTTGGCCACGTCGCCCGGAATGGGATCAGCGCTGAGGCTGGTGAGGGCTGTTGTCTGGAGCGGAAGAAGGGATTCGAACCCTCGACCTTCTCCTTGGCAAGGAGACGCGCTACCGCTGCGCCACTTCCGCTAGATGGAACAACATCATGCCGCTCGTCGGAACAGCATATTGCCGTTCGGTGGGGACATTGTACCTGTCGAGTGGCCAGTAGGCGTACCAGTGGCGTCTCGACGGCTGTCCATTGGGTGGTGCCGAGGAAGAGACTCGAACTCTTACGCTCGCAATGAGCACAGCGCCCTCAACGCTGCGTGTCTACCAGTTCCACCACCTCGGCATCGAAGGTTGGTTGCTCTGGCAGGGGTGGCAGGACTCGAACCCGCGACCTACGGTTTTGGAGACCGTTGCTCTGCCAAACTGAGCTACACCCCTCCGTAAGCTCCGAGCATAGCAGGTATCTGAGGCCCCGGACCCTATCCGATGCCATGCACTTTTGCCTATGCTGATGCAGCGGAATGAGAGGATGAACTCCATCATGCTTGACCTGCAACCCGAATTCGACGACGACGTTCTGGTCCTCAACCCATCGGGCCGAATCGACGGAGCTACCGCCAAGGAATACGAAGACTCGCTGCTCGGCCGGATCGCAGAGGGCCAAAGCAAGATCTTGCTGAACTGCGAGGCGGTCGAGTACATCTCTTCCGCGGGCCTGCGGGTGTTGCTGATGGCGTCAAAGCGCGCCGGCGATGCTGCGGGCAAACTGGTCCTCTGCGCCGTGAAGGACCATGTCAACGATGTGTTCAAGTACTCAGGCTTTGCCGAGCTCATCCCGATCCACGGCGACCGCGAAGCCGCGTTGGAGTCGTTCTAGGCGATCATGACGCCTGGGTCGAATCAGACTGCGGCACGAATGCGCTCCGGGAAGTCCCCGACAATTCCTGTCGCTCCGAGTTCGGCGCAGCGACGGATGTCTTCGACTTCGTTCACTGTCCAGACAAACGCTGCCATGTCGTGAGCTCGACAGGCCTCCACGTTGCTCTGCGTCAAGCCCGTTGAGTGCATCGATATGCCGTCGAGCTGGTGTTCAGCGGCAATCTGCCACACTTCCGGTGTCGGCGAGAGACAAAGATGAGCGATCCGTCGGCCCGAAGGTGCCCGCCGGGCGAGTTCAATCACCGCATCCGAGTCAAAGCTCCAGAGCCAGGACCAGGGCAACGCGTCGACTCTGGCGACTTCCTCTAACACCGCCTTGCAGAGGTCCGGCACGTTGGCGCCGGCGGCGATCTTGAGTTCAATCACGAGCAGCATTCGACCGTCAATCAGCTCAAGCGCTTCCCTCAAGGTGGGGATCTGCTCTCCTTGACCAGCGTCGAGCGTACTCAGTGCTGCCAACGTCGCTTCGCCGACCGGCCCCGACCCATTCGTGGTGCGGTCCAGCAGATCGTCGTGAATCAACACAGGCACGCCGTCCGCGCTCAACTGAACATCGATCTCTACTCCGTCACAATCCATATCTAACGCTTGGCGTATGCCCAGCAGGGTGTTCTCGGGCGCGTGCCCCATCGTGGTTCGGTGTGCAATCACGAGCGGGGTATCGTGAGACATCGGTGGACTCGTTTGCGATTGGTCTGAAAGGCGGAGCAAGTGCGCAACGAGGATATCGCCGAGGTGTTCAATACCAGCGGAGCAAAATACGAGGCCTCCGCAACAGAGCTGATCAACCTGGCCGCTTCCGAGTTGGTGCAGCGCCTCAATCTCTCCGAGCGTGATGACTTCGTCGACCTTGGCTGCGGTTCCGGCGCAGTGGCTGCCCATGCTGAGCCGTTACTTCCGAATGGCAGTCTGGTCGGAGTGGACCTGTCAAGAGTTCAGCTTCAGCTAGCCAGGGAGCGTTTTCGGCGCTCGCCGATTCAACCTCGGTTTGTCCAGGAAGACGCAGTCGCGACCAGCCTCCGAGATCGTTCGGCCAGCGCGGTCGGACTAGGTCTGGTGTTGCCCTATTCGGAGCGACCGCAACAGATACTCAAGGAAGCCACGCGACTGACGCGCCTCGGAGGACGAGTGGCTGCGACCATCATCGGCAATCCGTTCTTTGGCTCACCAGGAATGCGACTGCTCGGCCTGCTCGAGCGGCGCGGTGTCGCCTGGCCGGAAGTTGAGTTGCAATTCGATCCCAGGCACGCTGTCCAACTGGCGTTGTTGTGCGAAGTAGACGGACGCAGACTGGACGATGTCACGATCGAGGAGATCGAGCGTGAGCTCTGGTGGGACAGTTTCGACGCGTGGTGGCAAATGTTGTCTGCTTTCGGCTTTCTGCCGTCAGGTCGCGAGCGAATGATGGAACACGTCATCCGCGATCTGCAGAACGATGATCGTGTCGTGGACCCGGACGGCAAAGTGCGTTGCACAGTCAAAATCTGGTTGTTGTCTGCGACGGTGAGTGAAGGAGACCCCTGGCTATGACATCAGCGCAATCATCTCCCCGGAGAAGAATCTCTGTAAATCTGCCCTGGAACCCCGACTTCGTCGATACATTCCTCGCGCGGGCCCGGCTGGCCGATGAGATTGGCGTCGACACGATCTCGGTGCTTGAGGGCTACGGGCACGATGCCTTCACGGGTATGGCGCTGCTCGCGCATGAGACCAACAATGTGCGAATCGCATCCTCAATTGTCAACGTCTTCTCTCGCACTCCGGCGACGCTAGCGCAGAGCTTTGGCACGGTGGACCAACTGTCGGGTGGGCGTGTTGTGATCGGCCTCGGCGATAGCGCGCCGGGTGCAATTGAGCGTTTCCACGGCGTCAAGTTTGAGCGTCCCTTTGCTCGAATTCGGGAAGCAGTCGAGCTTATCCGGCTGTATTGGTCACGCCAGCGATTCGACTACGACGGGCCGACAATCCATGTCGAGCGCGCTTTGGTCAGCGGTATGATTCCTGGCCAACCAACTGCGCAGATTCATCTGGCCTCGTTGCACCCGACATCGGTCAAGATGACGGCCGAGCTGGCCGACGGCTGGATGCCGACCTGGATTCCAAATGATCGGGTTCAGGAATCGGTCCAGCAAGTGAAACAGTGGTGCACTGAGTTCGGACGACCCGACGACGCGGTCGAGGTACGCTCCGCCGGCTCAGCAACAGTGTTGCTCGACCCGGAACGGCAAGCTGAGATCGATCGCGGATTCGCCCAGGGCCTCGCGTTCTTCGCGGTTCGCAACGGACCCGGATACTTCCACCAGTTCGAGCGCCAGGGCTTTGCCGAAGAGGTCGCTGCGATGCGCCAGGCCTGGCAGGATGGCGGTGTGGGAGCGGCGACAGAGGTAGCGATGGAGATCGCTCCGAAGTTCTCTCGGCGAGGCTCGTTGCAAGACTGTGCGGCGCATCTCGACGAGCAGACAGGCTTCGGCGTCGACTTGCACCAGGTCTCGGTCGATACCGACGATGATGTCGCCTGGGCTGACGCCCTATCCCAGCTCGTCAAGTAACGTTCACCAAAGAACACAACACATCCCCGATGGGATTCTGAAGGGAATCGCAATGGCAGACAACCCGCTATCTGAGTCGTTGGCCAAATTCACCGATCGCGCGCTGCGCTGGACGGTTCAGTCGATGGAAGACCTCTCACAGGAAGAGGTTCACTTCCGCACGCACGAGGGTCAGAACTGCATCGGCTTTGAGGCCTGGCACATTGCTCGCACCGCCGACAACTTGATCCATTTCGCCTTCGAGCGCGAGAAGCCGATCTGGCTTGCCAAGAATCTGCATGAGGAATGGGGATTGCCCAAGGTCGACCAGGGCACCGGCACGAGCTATGACGAGGTCGCTAGCTGGGTATTCCCGGAAGGCGCAGTGATCGCTAGCTACCTAAACGACGTCGCCGATGTCATCGTCCCGCGCATCGCCGACATGCCGCTGGACTACCTCCACTCGATCACACGCATCGTGCCGCAAGGTGAGCTGCCGAAGTGGGAGATCATCGGACAGGTGATCATCAACCACTCGAACAACCACCTCGGCCAGATTAACGTCGGCCGTTCGATGCAGGGCAAGGAGGGCCTCGGCTTCTAGCCAGGGCTGATAGGTACGTCCAGTGTCCACTTCCAGCGATCCAGAGCTCGTCGCTCCGTTGTCCCTGACTGAACAGGTCAGCGCGACAAGATCCGGTGAGCTTCCGCTGCAGGACCTGATCGCGCAGACGCTCGAACGACTTGAGTTGGTCAATCCGTCGGTTCGCGCCATCTTGCCAGACCCGCGACTGCGTGAGCGGCTGTCATCGGAAGCTGCCGACATCATCGATCGCTGGCCGACGCCGTCGCTGCGTCCGCCGTTGTTCGGCGCGATGGTGGCGGTCAAGGACATCTTCAACGTCTCTCGCATGCCGACACGGGCTGGCTCGGCCGTCCCGCCGGAATCGTTCAGTGGTCGCGAGGCCGATGTGGTTGCGCGTCTGCGAGAGGCGGGAGCTCTGGTTCTGGGCAAGGCGGTCACAACCGAGTTTGCCTACTTCGCGCCTGGTGCAACGGCCAATCCGCACAATCGCGCGCACACTCCTGGTGGCTCGAGCAGCGGCTCGGCTGCCGCGGTCGCGGCGGGCATCGCGCCGCTGGCGCTGGGCTCGCAAACCGTGGGATCGGTGATCAGGCCCGCATCGTTCTGCGGCGTGGTCGGATTCAAGCCCTCATACGACCGCATTCCAACCGGCGGCACGTTGTACTACTCGCCATCGGTTGACACGATCGGCTACTTCGTCAACTCAGTCGCCGACGCTGCGTTAGTGGCCTCGACCGTGCTGCTCGGTTGGCGCGAGGGCGAGGACGCTGAAGCGTCGGCGCCGAACATCGGCGTTCCGGCGGGCGCGTTTCTCGAACAGTCGGGACCCGAGATGCACGCCGCGCTGGAGCAAGCGTCTGCGCGCCTCGGCGCAGCGGGACTGGCCGTCGAAGAGGTCATGACGCTGCACGACATTGCCGACATCAACAAGCGGCACTCAGATCTCAACGCCTCCGAGTTCGCCGAAACACACGCCGAACGATACGCAACATATGGATCGATGTTCAGGCCGCAAAGCGCTGAGCTCTATGAGACAGGGCTGGCCATCCCCAGGGCCGACGCCGAGGCGGGGCGGGCAAGCCGCATCGCACTCCGCCAGCGACTGCACGAACGCATGGACCGTGCCGGAATCGATGTCTGGTTGGCGCCGTCGGCGGTGGGGCCGGCGCCCGAGGGACTCGCTTCAACCGGCAATCCGGCAATGAACCTGCCCTGGACACATGCAGGCATGCCGGTCATTTCGCTGCCGTTCGGCGATGTGGACGGCTTGCCGCTGGGATTGTCGCTGGTCGGCCGCTTCGGCCACGACGAAACGCTCCTGGGCCAGGCGGCAATGGTGGAGTCAGCGTTGGACGGCAGAGGCCTGAGTTGATAGGAAGTCAGGATAGCACGATATCCGTGCTATCATGTTTCCATGATCGTGTCGTTCGCGGGAGACGGTACTGAAGACCTCTTCAACGGACATGAAACGCGCCGGGCGCGACGGACATGTCCCTCCGCGATCTGGAGCGTGGCACGCAGAAAACTGGATCTGCTCGATTCGGCCGCCGCCTTGGGTGATCTTGCCGTGCCGCCGGGAAACAGGCTCGAGCGCCTGACGGGTGATCGCAGCGGACAGTTCAGTATTCGAATCAACGATCAATACCGCGTCTGCTTCGTTTGGACCGGTGCTGGTCCTGACCAAGTTGAGATCACTGACTATCACCGTTAGGGAATCAGAAATGGTACGTGTTCCGAGCAACCGAGAGCCCACCCACCCGGGCGCGATGCTTCTGATTGAGTTCCTGCAGCCCATGGGTCTGACCCAACGCGACCTGGCCACCGCCATCCACGTGCCGTTTCAGCGCGTCAACGAAGTGGTTAGGGGCAGACGCGGCGTGACGCCGAGTACGGCATTGCGACTCGCAAGATTCCTGGGCACTACTCCGGACTTTTGGATGAATCTGCAACTGCGTTGGGATCTGTATCACGCACAGCTAGTCGAAGCTGCGGAAATCGAGAGCATCCAGCCATTGGAATCTGTGAAAGCCAGATAGATTCTTACTGGTCGGTTGGTTTGGACGTGACGAGACGCTTCTGATTCAGGCGGCAATGGTAGAGGCGGCGTCCGCTGCCGGGCGAATCAGGTCCAACCAGCCTGAAGATTTGCTGGCGATGTTGTTGAGCGGGCTGGCTGTAGATCGCAACCAGCAGGGACATGGACTGGCGGCGGCGCTGCTGAAGCACTTCTTGCTCAAGGCGTTGGATGTGGCGGAACTCACGGGCCTGCGAGTCGTGTTGGTCCATGCCAAGAACAATCAGGTTGCGGACTTCTACCGACGATTTGGATTCCAGTCCGCAACAGTGGATGACCTGACCCTGATGATGTTGATTCAGGACATCCGAGAGACCATCGAGGCTTGATCGCCGAACAACTGGCTTTCCTGGTCCCCCCGGGAGGAATCGAACCTCCGCGCACGGTTTAGGAAACCGCCGCTCTATCCCCTGAGCTACGGGGGGTACCGCTGAGTGTATTGGTGTGCGCCTTCGTTGATCGTCGTCTGGGGTTTCGTATTCTGCATGCAGAAGCTGAACAATGATCCGGAGCGTGTTCGATGCCGATGTACGAGTACTACTGTCGACCCTGCAACGAGAAATTCGTCAAGCTGCGACCGATGAGCGCCGCTGCCGAGCCGTTTGAGCACGCTTGCGGCACAGTGGCGCAGAAAGTACTGACTGCGGCCATGGTCTCGGTCGCCGGCGAGTTCGCCGACATGGAGGCGGCAGAAGCGATGCCGACAGGCGGCGGCTGCGCTTGCGGTCGTGGTTCCTGCGGCTGCGGCAGTGGCGGTATGGGCGCGTTGAACTAACCTCCTCGAAAACTTCTGAGCGTGATTCGCTGCGTTCAGCAACCAGCGTTTGGAACGCAACATGAACCTCAGCCCCAGGGTCCTGGTCGTGGGTGCGCTGCTCACAACCGCTGTCATCGCGGCAGTGTTGTTCAGCGTTGGCGCTCAACGCCATTTCGCTGCCTCCAGCAATCACTCCGACGGTGAAATCGACGTTCGAGTGCAGGCCAGACAAACGGAAGGTGGTCGGGTCGAGGTTCGGGCGCAGACCAGCATCGGCGAGCGCGAGTGGATGACACACACGCCAGATTTGCGGTTCCTCACGGCCGATGCTGAATTCGGCAGATGGTATTCGAGCAGCCCGTTGACAGTGAGTGTGCCCGCTCCGGCGCCTGAAGTCTCTGATGAAGCTGCGTACACACAGTTTTTCGTTGAAGAGGCGATTGACTACTACCAGCGCCACGGCCGCGATGTGATGCTCGCGTTCTACAACTCGCCGGAGAGCGTCGATGGTCAGTGGTACATGTTCATCTTCGACGCGGATGACATCCTCGTCGCTCACGAAAACCCCGAGCTGGTAGGTCTGACCGACGCCGAGGTCAACGGTCCTGATGGATATCCGGCCGGTCGGATGGTCGTCGCGGCAGCAAGCGAAGCTGGCTCGTGGGTTGATTATCAGTTCAACAATCCTACGACCGGCGAAGCCGAGATCAAGCACTCGTGGATCGTGCGTCACGACGGGCTGATCTTCGGCTCGGGTTGGTACGAGGATGCGCCGTCGAAGGAGCATGCTCCGGGCGCGTACACACAGTCGTATGTGGAACGTGCGCTTGAGATGTATCGCGTGTTGGGACGCGAGGCGACGTTTGAGTATTACAACTCCACGGAGAGCATTGATGGCGAGTGGTACCTGTTCATCCACCAGGACGACGGCACGCGCCTGGTCAACGGCGCTCAGGCCGACCGACCCGGCTGGCTGGGCAGCAACCTGCACGGCTCGGGCGTGGATGTGACCGGATACGACTACGTTGAAGACACGCTGGCGATCGATCCTGATGGCTGGATTTCATACGTCTTCCCCAATCCCGATGCGGAGCTTCGCTACCAGCGCAAACACAGCTGGCTCCTGCGCCGCGACGGAATGCTGTTTGGCTCAGGTTGGTACGACCGCAACTACGATCTCGCCGAGGAAGACCCGGCTGGCTATTCGCGAGCCCTCGTGCAAACGGCGATTGATCTGTATGACTCCGAGGGTCGGCAAGCCATGCTTGACCGCTACAACTCGGCGGATAGCGCCGATGGCGAGTGGTACGTGTTCGTCATTGATGGGGAGGGCGAGTTCATTGCTCATCCCACGCGACCAGACCTGGTTGGGGAGCTGTTGCAGGATCGGGGAACTGATGTCACCGGCTTTGACTTTGGCTCGGCGTTCCTGGCCATCACCGAGAACGGATGGGTCAGCTATGTGTTCGGCAACCCAGATTCGGGCCGAGACGAACAGAAGCACACCTGGCTAGTCAGGCATGACGGTCTACTCTTTGGCTCGGGATGGTACGAGCCGGGCGCGTATGAGGCACCCTGATACCTAGCTGACGTCGAGTTGTTCACGCCGACGTTCTCGCCATAGGTAGGCGGCTGAGATGCCGCCTGCCGCGAGGACGAAGATCAGTGTGACTCCGCCGATGAGCAGCGTGGTGTCGAAGAAGAAGCGTTGGGGGAAGAGCTGGATCAGCCCGTCTCGCGAGCTGAGCTGCCAGAGATCGTTGGTGAAGAACAACAGATGGAAGTTGCGGAACGCGGCGTCAAAGCCGGTGATGCCGATGACGCCGAGAACGACGACCAGTAGTGCCACGATGCCACAGGCAGTCAGGACCGATCTCGCCACTGACGATGCGGCTCGCTTGCCCGATCGCACCAGAGTGATTGCTACGAACGCGATGATGAATCCGAGCGCGGCCCAACCGGCATCGAACGTGCGCGCCATCAGCCGCTTGACGTCGATCATGTGGAGGATCTCTCGCTCGCTGTAGAAGGACGCTCCGGCCACGCTGACATCGAGCCGGTCTTCGTCGTTGAGCAGGTAGTCGCGAGTCTCCTGCGCCACCCTGAGCACCTCGTCCTGGGGCAAGCCGGTGCGACCCGTGGCGTCGTAGCGCTCGAATCCACGTTCCCACCATGAGGCTGAGGATGTGGCGTAGCGGACGGTGAAGGCGATGGGAAGCGTGAACAGCGCGAGCGCGAGCGCGACCTCGGCAGCGGTGCGTAACAACCTGAGCACTACGAGTTGGGCGATAGGATTCATACGTCGGAATGAGCGTAACGGGCCTCGGAGTCGATGATGCCAATCAACCTGTCCCAGATCATTGAGATCGCCGGTCTCGATGAAGCTAAGACCCTGGTCATTGTTCGCACCTCCGCCGGAGAATCACCTGTCACGACCGGTCATCTGGTGGTTCTGGTAGACGACCCAACACAGGTTGCGAGCGCCTTGCGGCACTATCCGTCGACTCATGAGCTGAGATTGATCGACTCGGATTTGTCAGTCCGCTTGAGCACCATTGCGGACATCGTGAGACAGGATCTCTCGGACGTCGAGGCGCTGGTTGTTGATCCGATTCCGCTGTTTGATGTTCGGGATGCTCCAGATGGCGTGCGCGGTGTCATGGATCGTCTGCGCGACCCGGTGGATGGATGCCCTTGGGACAACGCACAGACGCATGACAGTCTGCGTCCGCATTTGCTGGAAGAGACCTATGAGGTGCTCGAGGCCATCGCCTCGGGCGATCCCGGGGAGTTGTGTGAGGAGCTTGGTGATCTGATGATGCAGGTTGTGCTGCACGCAAAGCTGGCTGAGCAGGCTGGCGACTTCACGCTCGATGATGTCTCGGAGGGCATCCGCGCAAAGCTTGTCAGGCGTCATCCACACGTGTTTGGCGACGGCACCGCCAATACTCCCAAGTTGGTCGAAGGCGCCTGGGAACGACTGAAGGCACGAGAGCGGCCGAATCGGGAGTCGGTGTTGGATGGTGTGCCTCGGACATTGCCAGCGTTGGCACGTGCGCAGTCGATTCTTGGGCGGGCAGAGCGCAACGGCTTTACGCGAGAACCGGTCGGCGCCGTTGAGCTCGGAGAGCGTCTGCTGAATCTCGTGCAGGAAGCGCGGGAATCAGATGTGTCGGCGGAAGATGCTCTGCGTGATGCGTTGGGGGCATTCGAGCGCGGTGTCAGGGCGGCTGAGAGGTCGAGTGACGAGTCGACTTAGAGCCCATGCACATCATTTCGTAAGGGACAAAGGCGAGCGCGGGAGTGACGGGACGGAGATTGCGCTAGACGCGGCTCAGATTGGCCACAGATGCGAGCAGGCGTTTCACGCCGATGTCGGCGAATCGGACTGTGACTTCTGCGTCCTCACCGATTGTGCGCAACGAGATCACTACCCCGTGTCCGAAGACTTCGTGCGAGACCTCGTCACCCGGATTCAGGCCAACCGTCGGTGCTGCGGCTGGCTCCGGATCGAAACTGTCGAAGTCGTCCCAACGGACGGTTCGATTGCGTGCTGGTCTGACATCCGCGCCGACCTGCGCCTGTTGGCGTTGATGGCGCTGTACGAGCTCTTCCGGGATATCTGCCAGGAACCGGGACGGCGGATTGTGTCCTGATCGTCCTTGGTACGCGCGACGGAACGCATAGAGCAGGTGCAGCTCGCGCATGGCACGGGTCATGCCGACGTAGCAGAGGCGTCGTTCTTCCTGGAGCTGCGCCGGATCGTCGATTGAGAGTTGATGAGGAAGCAGGTACTCCTCCATACCGACCATGAAGACGACAGGAAACTCCAGGCCCTTGGCCTGGTGCAGTGTGATCAGCGTGACCGCGTCGGGTGGCCCGTCGGGTAGGTCGTCGACGTCCGCGACCAGGGCGACGTCTTCGAGGAACGCGTCGAGCGCTGCACCGGGAGCGATTTCTGCGTAGTTCTCGGTGACGGTGACCAGTTCCTGCACGTTCTCCCATCGAGTTTCGGCCTCGGCTTCCGAGTCGGACTGTCGGACGAGCCACTCTCGGTACCTGGTCTTGACGAGGATGGAGCGCAACGCATCCGAGAGTGGCTCTTGCGAGGCCTGGCGCTGCGCGGCTTCAATCATGTCGACGAAGTCGCCGAGAGATTTGGCCGCTCGATTCGTGATCGCAGGTGGCGTCAGATAACCACCGAGGGCGTCGGCGTCTTTTCCGGCTGCTGCGGCCGCTGCCTGAAAGGGTGACCGTGCGTGTGTGTTTGACCAGTCGCTCAGGGTCTGGACCGTCTTCGCGCCGACACCACGCGTCGGCACATTGACAACTCGGGTGAATGCCACGGCGTCGGCGGGATTGCGAATCAGCCGGAGGTAGCCGAGCAAGTCGCGGACCTCGCGCCGGTCGTAGAAGCGGGTCGCCCCGACCAACCGGTAGGGAATCCCATGCTGAACCAACGATTCTTCAATCGCCCGCGATTGCGCATTGGTCCGGTACAACACCGCAGCTTCGCCGGGCCTGAGTGAGCCGTCGCGCAGGCCATGTTCCACGTGGCTAGCGACGTACTCCGCTTCATCCTGCTCGCTGTACGCCTCGTGTAGCCGCGGCAATGCGCCATCGCTGTTGTCGGTGACCAACTGTCGCTTGATCCGATTGGTGGCGCGGTCGATGACGGCGTTTGCCGCATCGAGAATCTGCTGAGTCGAGCGATAGTTGTTGTTGAGCTGAACTTCTGCAGCGTCGGCATGGTCGCGAACGAAGTAGTTGAGATTGCGAATGTCGGCGGAGCGCCAGGAGTAGATCGACTGGTCAGGGTCGCCAACGACCGTCAGGTTGCCGCTGCCGGCGGACCACGCGCGGGCCAGCTGGTACTGGATGGTTGATGTGTCCTGGAACTCATCTACGAGGACGTGGTCGAACCGGTCTTCATAGATTTTCCGCACCTGCTCGTGCTCAAACAGATCCAGCGTCTTGAGCAGCAAGTCGTCGAAATCAAGCGCCGCCGCCTGCGTGAGTTCTGCGGCGTAGCGTTCCCAGATGCGCGCTGCGACTTCATCGAGGTATGAGCTGGTTCCAGCGGCGAAGTCGTCCAGAGAATCGCCCTCGGATTTGGCTCTCGAGATTCTGCTCAGCAGCCCGCGAGGAGAGAACTGCTTGGGATCGAGCTGCATCTCCTTGATCGCGCTGCGCACGACCTGCATCTGATCGTCGCCGTCGAAGATGACGAAGTTGCGCGGGACGCCAATCTCAGGTCCGTGCGATCTGAGCATGCGCACGCAGATGCGGTGGAAGGTGCCGAGCCAGACCTTGTCGCTGTCATCAGGAACGATGAGCGCTTCCAGACGGGAGCGCATTTCGCGGGCTGCTCGATTTGTGAACGTGACGGCAAGGATTCGCCAGGGCGGGATGCCCTGCTCGATCAGCCAGGCGATCCGGTGGGTGATCACCCTGGTTTTGCCTGAACCTGGCCCGGCAATGACAAGCAGCGCGCCGTGTGGATGGGTCACTGCCGCTCGCTGCGCATCGTTGAGGTGATCAAGATCGAGCGGCGTGTGTACCGAACTGAGACCGGACGGTGAAATTTCAGTCATCGTTGCGAGCATACCTTCGGCTTCGGCCTATAGTGGCGAGAGCGGGGTGCAGACGAGGCGAACCATGCTCGACGGAGTGGGCATCTCCTGGCCGGGGGGCTCTCCCGAAAACACCGGACTGATCCTGGCGCTGATCGTTGGCGCCTATTTTCTTGTGCTCTGGCTCTCGGCCGTGGTCTGGACGGCGCGGGACATACATCAGCGCACGAGTGAGCCGATGGCGCAGCTGGTCTTCACGTTGATCGTGCTGATCTTCAACTTCCCTGGCCTCGTGGTCTATCGAGTCCTGCGACCGCCCTTAACGCTGCAGGAGGCAGAGGAACACCGGCTCGAGTCGAGTGCCTTGCTACGCGAGTTGGAGCAGCAACCGCCATGTCCGCGATGCGGATACGAGATCGCTCCCGATTTCCTGGCATGTCCACGCTGTGCGATGCCGCTGCGGATGTCGTGCTCGTCGTGCGAACGAGTGCTCGACCCCAGTTGGCAAGTTTGTCCCTGGTGCGTGACCACGATCCAGAGCGATGCGCCACCTGCACCATCGGACGAGCCGCCAACCGTGTCCGCTCCGCGGAACATTCTGTCTGAGCCGAGCGACCAGCGCTCGCAGTCAGCTCCGCGAAGTGCTTCAAATGTCTGAGCTCCGAGAGTCGCGACTGTCGATCAATGGAGTCGACGGCGTGATCACGAGTGCAAGCGACAGCGACAGCAATGAAGCTGTCGTCTGCCTGCACGGAGTGCCTGGATCGGGTCGTGACTTTCAGTGGTTGTTGCCCGAGACGGAGCAGGTGGTTCGATCAATCGCGATCGATCTGCCGGGCTTCGGTCGGGCCGACAAACCGAGGGATTTTCCTTATTCGATTGAGGGCTATCAGACCTGGTTGTCACCGGCGTTGGATCAGTTGGGCGTCCAACGGGCGCACCTGGTGCTTCACGACTTTGGCGGACCGATTGGACTGATGTGGGCGGCAATGAACCCGCACAAGTTTGCATCGGTCGTACTGATCGACACCGGTGTCCTGGCGGATTATCGCTGGCACCTGTTGGGTCGGCTGTGGCGGATGCCGCGCATCGGCGAGGCCATCCAAGCCGGCACGACTCGTCAGTTGTTCAAGCTGTGGATGCGTCGCGGGAACATTCGCGGACTTGATTCGCGATGGCTTGACGAGTTGATCGATGAAGATGAGCGACTGACTCGCCGCGCAACTTTGACGTTGTACCGGAACACCGATGAACCCGGCAGTCCGATGCTCGGACAAGCGCTAGCTCCGCAAGGGAAGCCGGCGTTGGTCATCTGGGGTCGTCGCGACCCGTACATCTCATGGCGTTACGCGGAGCGCCAGCGAGAAACGTTCCCCGAGGCCGACGTACACGTCTGGAACGACAGCGGTCACTGGCCGCATGTCCAGCACCCAGGCCGGACAGCGGACACAGTGACCGCGTTTCTGCGCTCTCTGCGCGAGTCGGGCAGTTAGTCCGACGCTCCCAGCTCGACGGCGAGGTTGGCTGTCTTTTTCATTTCCTCGAAGCGTTCCATCTGCTCGCGAGCGCGGGCTTCGGCTGCTTCGTTCTTGTATTCCTGCTCGGATTGCGTCTCGCTGGCGACAACGTCGAATCCATAGGGTCCGTAGACCGGAATCTCGTCGTCGGAGAGTTCGGCCATCATCTCGTTGCGATCGGCTTTGCGCTTGAACGCTTCCTCGATGTACGGCGCGAGTTCTTCGTCCTTGCGCGCCACACGTTCTGCCTCGAATTCCTTGAACTCGGGCATCACGTCGCGCGCGAAGATCTCAAGCGATTCGCAGATGTGATCATGCTTGTTGTTGCCGGCCTGCTGGATGAAGACCGACTGGTCGACACCACACTCGGCGAAGATGCGCAGGTGCTCGCGCAGTTCGTCGGGAGTGCCGATGCCGCCCTCGCCGCCCTGCCGCGGCCAGGTGTCGCGAACCTGTTCCCAGGCCTTCCAGACGTTGGTTCGGCCCGGCTTGTGCATCCCAGCGGCGTAGTGGTGGCCCAACGCGTACTGGAAGAAACGGAAGCCGTCGCCGCCGCGAGCCTCGGCCTCGGCCGCGTCGGGGTGAACAGAGAACGATGAGACCATGGCGATGTTCGCGTTGACCGTGTGACCGATCGGCACGCACTCAGTCTTCAGCGTTTCGTAGTAGTCGTTGACCCAGTGCTGTGCTTCTTCTGGGTCGATGAAGGCGAAGGTCAATGCCCCGATGCCCAGCTTGGCCGCGAGGTGGATGGTGTCGCGGTTGGAGCAGGCGACCCACAGCGGTGGGTGAGGTCGCTGCACCGGCTTGGGCACGACGTTTCGAGTCGGCATCGAGAAGTACTTGCCTTCGAAGCCCGGATACGGGTTCATCGCGAGCATGTTGGCGACCTGCTCAACGGTCTCGAGCCACATCGAGCGGCGCTCTTCCGGATTGACCATGTAACCCTCGAGCTCGGCTCGGGAGGCGGATTCACCGGTACCGAACTCAACTCGGCCATTGGACACGAGGTCAAGCGTTGCGATCCGCTCTGCGACGCGCGCCGGGTGGTTGTAGCCGGGAGGCATCAGCACAATGCCATGACCAAGGCGGATGTTCTTGGTCCGCTGAGACGCTGCGGCCAGGAAGACCTCGGGGGCGGAGGAGTGGGAGTACTCCTCGAGGAAGTGGTGCTCCACTTCCCAGGCGTGGTCAATGCCGAGTTGGTCGGCTAGCTCAACCTGATCCAGCGCATCCTGGAAGAGTTGCTGTTCCTGTCCATGGCCCCACGGCTTGGGCAGTTGGTGCTCGTAGAAGATGCCAAAACGCATTTGCGGCTCCGTTCGTGTCTGTTGTTGCGAGTCTAGGAGACGACCGTGATTTCGCGGCCCTGCAGGATGACGCTCGCTGGTCCGTTGATCAGCGCTGGGAACGGGTCGCCGGGCTCGTCGGACGGCGGCAATCCTTTCGCCGAGGCTTCCGAGTTGGAGTACCAGAGCGAGGCGATGCCGTCCCACGGTCCTCCGTCGGCGCCCTGATTGGCATGCGACGTCGTGTACCTGAGGCAGGCGCCGTTCGTGCGAGCGATGGTGTTGGCCACTCGCGGCGAGTGTCCGTCGGTCCATGCGGCGAAGAGCTGCTCACGCGTGACGCCCTCACCTCGCTTGACAAACGCCACCCACTTGAGTGCGTCATCGGGCGTGGTCGCATCGACGATCATATTCTCGGTGGTGAACAGGGCGTCGGACGTGGGCTCGATCAGCTCACCGAAACCGTCAATCGAACGCAGAGCGCCGCGATGCTCTCCGAAGGCCTCGCCGAAGTGCTCGAAGTCTCGGAACCAGAGCTCCGCCATGCCGTCGTAGGGCATGTCGTCTGTGGCTGGCGGGCCTCCGAGCGAGCCAACACTCTCGAAGAAGGTGACGCAATAGCGCTCCGGCATGGCCAGATTGGCGACGTGAGGCGCATGAATGCAGCGCCAGAACTCATAGAACGACTCTCGTTCCACGCCTTCCTTCTTTGTGACGGGGACGATCCATTTCAACATGATTCGCTCGATTCCACTCTTCGAAGATGCTCAACTCTGGGCGGAGTCTAGGCGTTCTGCGACTTCAATCGCCCGCTCTGCCTGGGCTCTCGCGATTTCGCCGCATGCGCCTGTGTAGCTCGCGGGATCCAGCAGGCCATCCAACTCGTCCTCGGACAAGTGGCTTCGGACTTCCTGGTCGGAGACAAGGAGATCACGGAATGAAACGTGTTGTATCGCGGCGTCCTGTGCGTGCTCGTAGACGATGTCGTGAGCTCGTTGGCGTCCGACGCGCTCTCCCAGGGCGAGCATGATGTTCTCGCTCATGATCAGTCCGCCGGACAGGTCGAGATTCTGGCGCATTCGCTCCGGCTTCACGTCGATGCCGTCGAACAACAACGCCAGGCGCGAGAGGATGTCGCCGACCAGCTCGATCGAACTCTGAATGACGCGCTCGATCATCACGCTCGTGGAGCCGTCGGCTTCGTGCTCGGTGCGCATCGCGTCGAGTGCCAGCGGGAACAGCGCGGTGACCTGGGCGGCCGCCGCACGGATGTCCTGCGACAGTTTTGGATTGCGCTTCTGCGGCATGGTGCTGCTACCCACGGTGCCGGGCGGGACGGGTTCCTCGATCTCGCCGAACTCTGGCTTCATCAGGGTGTAGGTCTCGTCGGCGATCTTGCGGCAGGTCGCAGCCATCATGGCAAGGATTGCGGCGTACTCGGCGTGGTGATCGTGGCTGGTTCTTCCGGGAACGGGCATGGGCAGGAGGTCGAGGTGCGCGGCCATGCTGTCCTGGACAGCGAGTCCCGGCGTGCCGAAGGAAGCGAGCGTTCCGGCAGCACCGCCAAGCATCGCGACGAAGATGCGAGGCTCAGCATCTTCGAGGCGTTCGACATGTCGGCACAGTTCATCGATCCACGCGCCGACCTTGTAGCCGAAGGTCGCCGGTACGGCGTGCTGCCCATGAGTCCGGCCAGCGCAAGGGTCGTCGGCGTGCTCGATCGCTAGGGGAGCGAGCAATCGCAGTACCTGCGCGATCTGATCCAGGATGATCTCGTGCGCTTTGCGAAGTTGCAGGATGTCGCCGGTCTGGGTGATGTTCTGGGTCGTCGCGCCCCAATGGACATAACCACCGACTTCTCCACCCAGGATGCGGTCCAGCTCCCAGATCAGCGGGACCAAGGGATGCGCGGTGACCGCGAGTCCTGCCTCGATGTTTTCGATGCTGAGCAAGTCGAGCTGGCAGTGTTGTGCGATCTCGACGGCCGCGTCGGCTGGAATCATGCCCAGGTCGGCTTCAGCTCGCGCGAGTGCGGCCTCCACGTCGAGCCAGGCCTGCCAGCGGGCTTCTCTGGTGAACAGCGCCCGAATTCCCGGATCAGGCACGCGGGCGGCGGTTGGTCGATTCTGCATGTCGCACTCCTTCACTTTCGAAGCATCGTGTTGCTGTCGGGCAAGTAGGATCGGACTGCAAGCTAACGAAGGGGGTCGATATGGTTGCGCCGCTTGATGGAATTCGTGTGGTCGAAGTCGCCAACTGGCTGGCCGCGCCGTCGGCGGCTGCGTTGTTGGCCGACCTGGGCGCTGATGTCGTGAAAATCGAGCATCCCGCCGGCGACGCCTGGCGCCACGTGTTGATGCAAGGCCGCAACCCGGACTTCGATCCCGACACAGATGTGGACGCTCCCTATGAGCTTGATAATCGCGGTAAGCGCGGCGTCGCGCTGTCCCTGGAGCGACCTGGAGCGAGCGATGTTGTCAAACGCATGGTGGCCGAGGCCGACATCTTTGTCACCAATCTGACCGCGCCGCGCATTGCCCGCTACGACCTTGGAAGCGAAACCTTGACGGCATTGAACCCGCGACTGATCTACGTCGTATTGACCGGATACGGGACTCGCGGTCCCGACAATGCCAAGACGGCGTTTGACTATTCGGCGTACTGGTCCCGCTCCGGGATCATGAGTTTGATTGGTGAGCCGGGCGGTCCTCCGATGCCATGCCGACCAGGCCAAGGCGACCACGCGACGTCGCTGAACATGCTCTCGGGCGCGCTGGCGGCGCTTCGACTGCGAGACCTGACCGGTGAAGGACAGGTTGTTGAGGTCACGCTGCAACGCACCGGCGCCTGGACAATCGGCGCCGACGTTTCCGCGAGCTTGATTCTGGAGGATCAGCCGGGCCGGATCGACCGCGTTCGGCCTGGCAATCCACTGTTCAACTCCTACGAGACGGCCGATGGCCGCTGGCTGATGCTGGTCATGCCGACCGGCGACCGATACTGGCAGCCAGTTTGCCGGGCGCTCGGTCGCGACGACTGGCTTGAGGATGAGCGTTTGGCCACATTGATGGGACGGATGCAACACACCGAAGAACTGACGCCGGCAATTGCGTCAGTCTTTGCTACCAAGACTCTGGCAGAGTGGACCCCGCTACTTGATGCCGAGTCGCTGACCTGGGCGCCGGTGGCCGAGCTGCCGGAGTTGATTCATGATCCTCAAATGGAGGAAATGGACGCATGGAGCGTAATCGATGGTCCACAGGGATCGTTCAGAACGTTGAACACGCCCTTTGCGATCGAAGGCGCGGACGTTGGGCCGCGTGGACCGGCCCCTAAGACGGGCGAACACACGCATGAAGTGCTGAGCGAACTGGGGCTTTCGGACGATGAAATCGCCCAGCTTGCGGCCAGCGGCGCGCTCGGTTAGCCGACTGGTCTGCGAAAAGGATGGATGTGGAGTCGTGGGTGAAGAGCTCGATCTCATCGTCCAATCCGTGCGGCGCTTCATCCGTCGCGAAATCTGGCTGCAGGAGAAGCGGATCGATCCGAACGCGCCAAGTCTGCGCGAAGAAGCATTCGCGACGTTGCTAGAGCGCGCGTCGGAGCTGGGCATCGACCACTTGATGGCGCCTCGTGAGGAGGAGGTGGGTCCTGACGTCGACCTCCCCGACTCGGATCGGCTGCGGATTGCGGAGGAGCTGACACAACATCGCGCCGGTGTGCTCAATCCCTCGTATGGCCTGTTCGATCCTGATCCTCCGCCGCAGCTGTATGCCGCGACGAACGAACAGCAAGAACGCTTTCTGAAGCCGTTGCTGCGCCGAGACGCGACGTGTTTCCGCGGACTCGATGATCCTGACCTCGCCACACTGCCGATTGACTCAGTGCGGATCCGCGCGCTGCGGCATCGTGAGGGCTGGATGCTCGATGGCACGAAACTCTTTGTTGCGGACGCTGCTGAAGCCTCGTTTGGAATTGTCTACGCCAACACTGAATTCGTCCCCGGAGAGCGATCGGGAGCATCCGCGATCATTGTGGAGACTGACAGGACCGGATTCCAGCGCTGGCGTCCCTGGCCGACGATTGCAGTCGGCCGGGACACGATGGAACTCAACCTCTCGGCTGTCAAAGTGCCTGAATGGAATCTCCTCGGTGCGCCGGGTGAGGGACCCAGCGTCGCCAACGATCTTGTATTGCGCCGACGACTGTTCAGCGCTGCGCATTTGACCGGCATCGCGTCTGCGGCTCAGGACATGTGCCGTGGAGTGGTCTGGTCTCGACGCGAGCACGGTGTGCCGATGGCGCATGGTGAGCGTGCCAGGTTGTCGCTCGCCGACAACGAAATCGCGCTGTCAGCTTCCAGGGCGTTGTATCTGTCCGCGCCTGAGTGCCTCGATGAGCTGGCATTGCAGGCGCTGACGTTTGCCCAGGAGGTCGCTGCGACCGTCGTTGACCGGGCAATGGATCTGCATGGGCCGGCAGGTGGCTCGTCCGACCTGCCATTGGAGCGGTGGTCCCGCGAACTGCGTTGGCTCCGTCTCGGCGGGGGCGGGATCGACCAACAGAAGCTGTCGGTTGCTCAGCGGCTAATCACGACCTTCAAGAAGTGACGTCAGGCAGCGGGTCGAGGGCGGCCGACGCGATCAGTTCCAGGCCGCGCGGGGTGATCGGCGGGTTGTGCAGCGGTCCTCGAACGTCGCGGTAGAAGCGCTCGAGCGGCTGCGATCGATGCAATGAAATGCCACCGACGAGTCTCATGCAGCGATCGACGATGTCGACGGCGGTGTCTCCAGCGTGCAACTTGGTGGCGGCAACTCGTGGCCCCAGTGCTGGTCGCGTCTCGGCATCCAGACTGTCCCAGGCCGAGGCCGTCTCATGCAGCAGCGCTCGAACTGACATAATCCGCAGGTCGATCTCGCCGATTTGAGCGCGAACGGTTGGCAGGCTGCCGATCACTCCCGGCGCGCCGCCCGGTCGTCGATGGCGCGCGAACTCGACGGTGTAGTCGCGCGCAGCCTCGGCAACGCCCAGAGACGCTGCGGAAACGAGCAGCGCGAACCAGGCGAAGTCTCCGTGGCGCTGTCCAGCCCGGTTCGGGTCCTGACGGACCAGGAACTCGTCGTCGGTGATTGCCACGTCTTCGAACCAGACGTCATGCGAGCCCGTCGACCGAAGTCCCACGACATCCCATGTTTCTTCGATTCGCAGACCTGGAGAATCGCGATGCACGGCAACCCTGGCGAGCATCCCCGAGCCGTCTTCAACCGCGCAATAGGTCAGGAACCAGGCCAAGCCGGGTGCAAGTGTCGTGAAGGACTTGCGGCCGTTGATGGTCCAGCAGCCGGGACCGTTCGGCGTGAGCTTTGTTTGCGGCCTGCCTCCGCCCTGCGGCGATCCCATTTCCGGCTCGGTGGCTACTTGATTGCAGAGTGCGCCCTCGTTGACAACAGAGCTGAAGATACGCTCACGCAACTGATCCGGCCAGGTTCGGTTGGCTCGCTCGGCGCCGACGGACATCAGGTGCATGCCACACGAGAACGCCAGAGCCATGTCGACTTTGGCCAGGGCGGTCTGGGCCGCGACCAGGTCAGCGAGTGAGCGCTCCTGCCCGCCGTATTCCCTTGGAATTGGCGCGGCGACCCAGCCGATCTCACGCAGGAGGTCGAATGACGCAAACGGAAAGCTGGCGTCGCGGTCGTGAGTTTCCGCGTAAGCCGCCAGTTTCGGCAAGTGTGGTTCGAGCCGCTCAATGAGATCGCGCCCGGCGTCGTTGGTTGGCGGAACGGGCGGCATTGGCGGCTCGTTGAATCGAATCTAGAGCACGTCGCGCAGGCGCTTGAGGGCGCGTACACGAACCTTGCCACGGTCCAGCGCCGGACGCGCCGCGATCGTGATGCTCTCGCCGGTTGCCGGATTGCGGCCCAGTCGCTCGGGGCGCGCGGTCTGCGGCACGACGTCCACCTTGAGCAATCCCGCAACCGTGACCGAACCGGGGCCACCGTCTGAGAGATCCTCAATCACGATGTCGGCGAGTGCATCCAGCACCTCATTGACATCTTGACTGCGGATGTCGGTCTTGGCTTCGATTGCCTTGGCCATCTGGGCCTTGGTCTTTGGCTTCGCGTCCGTCATCGCCACCCTCTTTCCGTTCTGGACTGCAAACACTGTCCTTCTGCCACTGTTTGCATAGTGTTATCGCCAAATCCGCATGGGGCAATAGTCGGGACTTCCCTTTCATTCCCCAGCTAACGTTCAGGCATGAACTCTATCCGAACCGTGCACGTGAGTGAACAACTGGCTTCCTACATTGAGCAGACGTCAACACGAGAAGACGAAGTCTGGCGTCGGTTGCGACAAGAGACATCTTCCTTGCCTGCAGGAGGCATGCAGATCGGAGCTGACCAGGCTCGACTCCTGGGCTGGCTGGTGAGGCTGATCGGTGCTCGCCGGACACTCGAGATTGGCACGTTCACCGGCGCATCGGCGCTGGCAGTGGCACAGGCGTTGCCTGAGGATGGCCAAGTTATTGCCTGCGACGTCAGCGACGAGTGGACCTCTATCGCTCGTCGCTACTGGATCGAGGCTGGCGTGCGCCACAAGATCGACCTGCGACTGGGGCCGGCCCTCGAAACGCTGGCGACGCTTGCAGGGGAGGGTGGCGGCCTGTTTGATTTCGCCTTTATCGATGCTGACAAAGAGCCAATCTGGAACTACGTCGAAGGTGCGTTGGCACTTGTTCGGGTCGGAGGTTTGATTGCGGTTGATAACACGCTCTGGGGTGGCGATGTCGCCGATCCGACGGTCAGCGATCCAGACACGAAGGCGATCGATTCGTTCAACCGGCGGATCACGGACGATCCGCGCGTCGATTCTGTCCAGCTCACGGTCGGAGACGGATTGACGCTGCTACGGAAGCGTTAGGCAGGGATTCAGGCAAGCGCGCTGGCATCGATGCTGGCAGCGACCAGTTCGATCGCCGTTGTCAGTTTTCGCTCTCCGGCAAACGGCGCGTTGCCATACAGCGGGCCAATCGCTTCGATGGTCTCCAGAGTCGTGAGCGAAGTTGTGATGAGCGCGAACGATTCGCGTTCCGCGCGCTGCGCGACGTAGGGCAAGGTCGGTTCTCCGCCGGCGAGGATCAGGCACAACGGCTCGTAGTCCAGAGCGCCGAGAGCAATATCGATCCGGTCGTGCCGCGTGATCAGCGTCTTGTCGGGGTACTTGCGGAAGTAGTCCATGCCCTCGTGGGCGCTAACCGGACCGATCACCAGGTCGCGGGAAGACTCGTCGAACAGTTCTTCGTCGCCGGAAAGGTCGCCACCAACGGCGGGTGCGATTTCGCTGACGAGCGGGGCTGCCAGGTGACGATCTTGCGGGATGGCGCCAATGGCGTTTCCGCCCAGACCGGCGATTCTCTCGATGGCCGCCGGCCCACCGTGTTCGGCGACACCATTGACGATCACCGCATCTGGACTGACATCGGAGAGCGCCCGCGAGACCGTGTCGTCGTCTGCTTCACCCTGCCGGACGACCAGCACTGTTCGATCGGCTTCGATCCCTGCTGCCGAAGATGCTTCGATCACAGTGTGATCGGTGTCGGCGGGGATGTCTCCCGCTGCGATGGGCCCAGAGCCGCTGCGAACGCCGTTCACACGCGCGAGTTGTCGTGCGTCGTCTTCGGCCGACTCGCTGTCGTCAATCCGCACCAGCCGAACGGTCGCGCCGCTGGCGCGCAGCGCCGATGCGAGGCCGGCAGCGACCACTGACTTGCCGTCTCGGGCCAGGGTGGAAGTGACGAGGATGCGGGTCACGCGACGCTCCGGTTCTTGTGCAATGGCTAAGCCAAAGGGTAGACGCAGGCAGGAATAGGCGCAGTCGGACCCGATTGCAGACACGATTGACGAGCAGGGCAGCAGGCGAAATGCGCTGACTAGACTGCAGGCACCGATCGACCGCATTGACTGGCCGGCGGGCAAAGGACAGCGGCATGGCCCAGGACCCTCGCAGCGACCAGGGCGTCTGGCCCCCGCCTGCGCCCGATTCTCCTGGCGCCCGCAGACGCAGGCCGCCGCCTGAGCGTCACGCTCGCTGGATCGACCCAACAAGGCGGGCCGAAGAACCTCGCGAAGAAGCTCCGAGATTGCTCTGGTGGATCTTGGGCGCGTTGCTGTTGTTTGGCGTGTTCTCCGTGCTGATTCGGATGTTCCTGGTCATCTAGGCCACTGAACGCCACTGCTTCGGTATCTTGACTGGCAATCCGCGCGCGCAGTGTTGTGGGCGTGAGATAGTGCATGGTGTGTGAGCGAACCGGCAGATCGGAGCAGGGGTATGACGACAGACACGTCGAACACGTTGCTGGACGGGATTCGAGTGCTGGATCTGGCAACATCGCGAGCGGAGATGGCCGGTCGTGTGCTGTCCGACATGGGTGCAGAAGTGATCAAGGTCGAGCCGCCCTGGGGCACACCTTCGCGGACGCTACCCCCGTTTAGTGACGACGAACCGGATCGCTCGCTCTATTGGGCCGCTATGGGATTCGGCAAGCGCAGTGTAGTAATCGATCTGGACGATGAAGCCGGCCGGACAGACTTTCGTGCTCTGCTGGCCACGGCCGACGCGTTGATCGAGTCGTTCGATCCGGGTGTGATGGCCGAGTGGGGCTTGAGCTACAACGACCTCAAGGACGAACATCCGGAGCTGATCTATGTCTCTGTGACGCCATACGGACAAGATGGTCCGCACGCGGACCGGCCGGCAACTGATCTGACGCTAGAGGCGGCCGGCGGCCTGGTCGGTCTGCAGGGTGACGGAGATCGACCACCGGTTCCAGTGGGCTTCCCGCAGGCTGCCATTCATGCCGGAGTTCAAGCTGCAGCAGATACCTCGATTGCACTACGCGAGCGTGAACTGTCTGTTCTGGGTCAGCATCTCGATGTCTCCATGCAAGCGGCTGTCGTCTGGACGCTGATGCATGCAACAGGCTTCCCACCGAACACCGGCGGCGATCCGCCGGGCACGTGCGATGATCGTGCAGGCGCCGGCGCGGCTGCCGTGATGTCGATTTATCCCTGCGCCGATGGCTACATCGTCTTCAACATCGTGCCTGGCGGACTCGGACTGCGCCACTCGACCAAGGTCATGCGCTGGATCGCCGAGAGCGGTGACCTAAGCGGCGAACTTGAGGGCGCTGACATCGACGAGTGGGCTAGCGAACTCGGTCGTGTCGTGATGGAAGATCCAGCCGAGATGCAGCGCATGCTGGTCGTGGCGAACCAACAGCTAGAGCACTTTGTGGCCAAACGGACGATGGCCGAGTGCTATCAGCGCGCCGTGGACGACGGCTTTATGATGGCGCCGCTCTACACGTTCGAAGACATCGCAAACGACAAGCATCTGGCCGCGCGTGACTACTGGGTGGATGTCGACGGCAAGCGCTATCCCGGTCCATTCGCCAAGCTGTCGGAGACGCCCCTGCAACTGACTCGGCCTGCTCCGACGTTGGGTCAGGATCAGCATCTGCTTGCCGAGGTCGGTCGTGCACCGAAGCGCGGTGGACGCGTGGCACGTTCATCGAATGGCGTTCGCGGTGAGGAGGGCGGTGCGCTCTCTGGCGTCAAGATCGCCGACTTCGCCTGGGTTGGCGTGGGACCGCTGATCTCGAAATCGATGGCGGACCACGGAGCAACGGTGGTTCATATCGAGTCCGCGACTCGTCCCGACGTGTTGCGATTGGCTCCGCCGTTCAAGGACAACGAGCCGGGGATCGACCGCGGACAATTCATGTCCAACTTCAACTCCTCGAAGTACGGTGTTGCGCTTCGGCTCGACACGGATCACGGGCTTTCCTACGCGAGGCAGCTCATTGAGTGGGCCGATGTGGTGGTTGAATCCTTCACACCCGGCACGCTGAAGCGGTTTGGCTTTGACTACGCCACGCTGAGCAAGGAACGCCCCGAGATCATCATGCTCAGCACATGCCTGCGCGGGCAATATGGGCCGGAGTCGAGCTATGCCGGATTCGGTTTGCAGGGCGCTTGTCTGTCGGGCCTACATCGAATCACCGGATGGCCTGATCGGCAGCCGGCTGGCACGTGGGGCGCATACACCGACTTCATCAATCCGCGCTTCGGCTCTGGTGTGCTGGCAGCGGCGATTCGGCATCGCGATCTGACTGGCCAGGGCCAATACATCGACCTGGCGCAGACCGAAGCAGGCATCCACTTCGCCGCACCGCTGTTGCTTGACTACTTCGAAAATGGCCGAATCGCCGAGGCTCCGGGACATGACTCTATGTACGCGGCCCCAAATGGCGTGTTCAAAGTCGAAAATCGGGAGCGCTACGTCGCGATCGCGACCGAGACGACTGAGCAGTGGCATGGCCTCCAACAGGCTGTTGGCCTGAGTGCCTGGTCCAACGCCGAGTTCGATGAACTCTCTGCTCGGATTGCCGCGAAGGCCGAGATTGAATCCGAGATCGCTGACTGGTGCCTGCCACAGACCGCTGATGCAGTCATCGACTGCCTCACAGCGGCTGGAGTGCCTGCAGCATTGGTCGAATGGCCCTCCGACCTGTACGAGGATGCACAGCTCACTCATCGTGACTTCTTCGTGACGCTCGATCACTCGGTCATGGGTCCGACGCCGTACGACGGTCTGGTGACCAAGTTCTCGGGTGGCACGGCACGCCTGCGTCGGGCTGCGCCTGCGATCGGGGAGCATACCCATCAGGTGCTGTCGGAGATCTTGTCCATCCCGGACGAAGAGATCTATGAGGCGCTGGCCGCAGGAGCGCTCGAATAGGGAGGCTCAGAAACAGCCAGAACATCAAGTAAACTGCGTGGCATGACTCCATAGCTACGCGGAATGGATTCGACATCAGGCGCGCGCCACTGGATTGCGCCGCCAGGAAGGACATGGACAGATGGGTAAGCGCACCATGCGCGGCGAGACTGCGATTATCGGCGTCGGCGAGACGACGTACTACAAGCGCGGTCGCTCTCCGGACGCTGAGTTCAAGCTCGTCGTCGAAGCCATTCTCAAGGCCAGCGCCGACGCCGGCATCGACCCGCGCGAGATCGACGGCTTCGCCTCGTACTCCAACGACCGCAACGATCCTTCGCGAATCGCGGCGGCGCTCGACATCAAGGACCTGCGCTTTTCCAACATGGAGTGGGGCGGCGGCGGTGGCGGCGGGTCGGCAGCCTGCGCGCACGCTGCTTCGGCGGTTGCGACTGGTCTGGCCGACACGGTGGTCGTCTTCCGCGGCCTGGCGCAGGGTCAGTTCGGTCGGTTCGGCCAGGGCGCCCAGGTGTCGCACGTACGCGGCGACCCCGCCTACACCGCGCCGTACGGACTGATGTCACCGGCGCAGTCGTTCGCGATGCGTGTCCACCGTCTGTTCGACGACCATGGAATCACGCAGGACACGCTCAAAGCCTGCTCCCTGGCTTCGTATCACCACGCTCAGAACAACCCGCGAGCGGTCATGTATGGCCGCCCGCTGACTCCGGAGGACTACGACCAGTCACGCTGGATTGTGGAGCCATTCCACCTGTTCGACTGCTGCCAGGAGAACGATGGCGCTGCCGCGATGATCTTTGTCTCGGCCGACCGGGCGAAAGACTACGCCAAGACGCCGGTGTACTTCCTCGGCGGAGCCGTTGGCTCGGGCAACCGCGCCGGCTCCGGTTCGCACAACGCGACGGATTACGCCACTTCGAACTTCAAAACAGTCGCACCGCGTATGTACGACATGGCCGAGGTAAAGCCGGAAGAGGTTGACGTCGCGCAGGTCTACGAAAACTTCACCGGCGGTGTCGTGATGAGCATCATCGAGCACGGTCTGACGAGCTACGAAGAGGCCAACGACTTCATCACGTTCGAAAACATGACTGCTCCGAGCGGCAAGATGCCGATCAACACCAGCGGCGGTAATCTCGCCGAGTGCTACATGCACGGACTGGAGCTGAACATTGAGGCCGTCCGCCAGGTGCGCGGCGAGTCTTGCAACCAGGTTGACGATGTCAATGTGTCGCTGGTCGCGTCGGGCCCGATGGTGACCCCCGTTTCCGACATGATCGTCGGTTCAGAGGCGGTGCTCTAATGGCAAATCCAGGAGCCTACTACCTGGGCGAGGGCATGCCCGCTCCCGCTCCGGCCATTGACGGCCTCGACACCGAGTACTGGGACGGCGTCAAGCGCCACGAGTTGCTGGTGCAGCAATGCAACACTTGCGACCGCCCGCAGTTTGGTCCTGAGTGGGTGTGCCACCGCTGCCACTCATTCGACATGGGCTGGAAGCCGGTCGAGGGCAACGGTCGCGTCTACTCGTGGGAACGCGTCTGGCACCCGGTCCATCCGGCGCTGCAAGACTCATGCCCATACCTGGTTGTATTGGTCGAGTTGCCCAATCACGAGAACGTCCGCATGGTCGGCAACCTCGTTGGCGACCCGATGCAGACTGTCGAGATAGGGGCAGAGGTCCGTCCAGTCTTTGAAGACCACGAAGGTGACGATCCGTTCACGCTCGTGCATTGGGAAGTGGTGGCGTAGAGCGCATTCGGTTGAGAGTGTGCAACGTCAAATGGCGTAGCACGCTCTCTCCGTTGGGCAGCAGGAACCCGTCAGCCTTCGGCAGCTCCCCCTGCAAGAGACCGGTGCGTAACCTTCAATTCCCCTCTCACCCCCTTGCGGGGGGAGATGTCACGGAGTGACAGTGGGGGGGTCGGTCGGTGACTAGCAAATAGAAGTTGCGGACAGGACCCCCCTCTGCCCCCGGGTCAAGCCCGGGGGCAGGCTTTCGGCATCTCCCCCGCAAGGGGGGAGAAGGGGAGTTATGCATCGATCTCTACGAGGGAGAGCGATGGGGCTTTGTGTACTCCGAGTCGGATCAGCTTGCCACAGCTATCAAGCCTTATCCCGTGTTACGCAGGCCAGCGGCGACGCCGTTGACGCTTCGCAGGATGGCTTCTAGTGTGTCGGCGTATTCAGGGTCGTTTTCGGGCAGGTCGCGGATTCGATTGAGCAGTTCCACTTGCAGGAAGCTCAGTGCGTCGACGTACGGGTTACGCAGTGCGATTGAGCGCTGTAGGACCGGCGTGCGATCTAACAATCGATCCTGGTCCGACAGTCGATTGACCATGTTCACGGTTCGGAAAAACTCTCCGCGCAAGCGGGCAAAGGTGCGTAGGTCCGTGTCGCCGTCGCCCAGTGTGCGGGCATAGTGCTCGGCGACGTCGAAGTCCGCTTTGGCCAGCACCATCTCGACGTTCGAGAGCAATGTGGTGAAGAACGGCCAGCGCGCCCGCATGTCGCGCAGCAGTTGCTCGCCCGCATCCCCATGACGCTCGATGAACTGCTCCAGCGCCGTTCCGACGCCCATCCAGCCGGTGATCACGTGGCGAGTCTGCATCCAGGCGAAGACCCAGGGGATAGCGCGCAGCGAGGACAGGGACGCGTCTGTTCCGGGTCGGAACGTTGGTCGCGAGCCAATGGCCAGGTTGCCCAACATACCGATCGGCGTGACGCGTTGGAAGTACGCCTGCAAATCAGGATCTTCGACGACCTGAGACCGATAGGCCTGTTCGGCGGTTTCAGCGAGCTCGTCCATTACCGCGTGGTAGCGATCGCGCTCTGGATCGGGGGTGTCATCGTGATCGTTGTCGAACCGCTTGACCAACGATGCAGCAAGGGTTTGTTCCAGATTCCACTTGGCGAGGGCGGGCATTCCGTACGTGAACTGGATCATCTCGCCCTGCTCGGTGAGCTTGATTCCGCCCTCGGTCGTGTGCGGCGGTAGGGCCAGGATGGCATCGTGCGATGGTCCGCCACCTCGGCTGACCGTGCCGCCGCGGCCGTGGAAAAACATCAAGTCAACACCCGCCTCGCGGGCGACCTGATGCATCAGATCTTGGGCGCGATACAGGCCCCAGAGGGACGGCAGGACGCCCGCGTCCTTGGCTGAGTCGGAGTAGCCCACCATGACTTCCTGGAGGTTGTTGTGGGCCTGGAGATGTCGTCGATAGGCGCCGTGGCTGAAGAGCGAGCGAAGTACCGATGGCGCGCGATTGAGGTCGGGCACGCGCTCGAACAGGGGAGCGATGCGGATGCGTCCCCCAGGCGCTCGGAGGTTGATGTTGTTCAATCCCGCCTGGCGCGCGACCAGGACCGGAGCGAGCACATCGGCGGCAGTCTCGGTCATGGAGACGATGCAGGTCTGCATAGCCTCTTCGCCGCAGATGCGCTGGATCCGGCGTGCGGTGCGGAACCGGCGCAACGTGTCGTCGTCATGCGTCGACATCGCGTGACCGACGGGGAAATAATCTCGGTCGAGTTCGCCGGCCAGGAATTCTTCCTGCTGGTCTCGATTGAGTTCGAGATAGCTACCGCCGGGCGGCTGGATGTCGAGTCCCTGGAGCACGGCGTCGGCTGCGGTGTGGAAGCGGTCTGCGTGATCGCGAATGTCCAACGTGGCAAGGTGGAAGCCGAAGACGCGGGCGCGGTCGATTAGGGGCTGCACCACGGTTTCTGCCCCGGCATTCGCGCCGTGGAAGCGGAGGCTCTCGGCGATCGTTTCCAGGTCTTCGACATAATCCTGCGCGGAGTCGTAGGGGACGCCGTCGGGCTCAGTCGCAGTTGGCCGAGCATCGTGGATTCTCGCTGCCCTGGTATCGAGCAATGCGAAGTCCGCCTCCAGCGTGGCCTGCAATCTCGCCGACATGTAGCGGACCTTGTGGCGGTATCGCTCCGCAGCATTGCGGCGCTCAAGTCGTTCCTGGATGCGCGGCATGCGGCGTTCGTCGCGTTGGATTGACGCTTCCAGCTCCGCCGATGCCGCGACTCGCCGTACCGAGTGCGGCAGCATCGTATCCATCGCCCGGACAGCGTTGAGGTGTTGCCGCAAGACTTGCGCGCGCATGGTCAGCGCGGTCTGCCAGGTCAGATCGGGCGTGACGTTCGGGTTGCCGTCGGCGTCTCCGCCCATCCAGGATCCCAGGACAATCGGCGCAGGCGCCTCAGCAGGGCTGACGCCGGTCGCCTGACGAAACCGTCGTGTCACTTCAGGCACGGCGTCCCAGAGGGTGGTCTCGAAGGTACGAAGCAGTAGACGCGATTCCTCCAACACTGTTGGCCGTCGATAGCGGAGGTGGTCGGCCTGCCACAGTCCCTCGATGTGCATTCTCAGCGCCGCGTCAAACTGCTCCTGCTCATCGGGGATCGAGTGTTCCCGTTCTAGTAAGAGGCGGTGCACATCCTGCAGCGTGCCGAGCATGGTCAAGCGTTGTGACTCCGTCGGGTGTGCGGTGAACACGGGTTGCAGGTGAATGCCCGAGGCCTGCGAGCGGACCGTTTGCTCATCAATGCCCTGGGACAGTAGTTGTTCAACCACGGCAGGAATCGACCTGGGCGCAGTCGGGGAGTCGGAAGAGCGCAGCCGTCGCCGGCGAACACGATGAGTCTCTTCGGCCGTGTTGGTCAGCAGGAAATAGGTGAGAAACGCGTTGCCGACCTCTGCCGCGAGCCACAGCGGCCAGCTCTGGACGAGCTGAACGATCTCGGCGGTCAACTGCGGTTCGGGATCTTGCCGAATTCCTCGTCGCCGCTGGGCGAGACTGCGCAGCTGCTCAACGGCGTCGAACACTTCGTCGCCATCGACCATGCGGATCGTGTTGCCAAGCAGGCTGCTCAACAGTCGCACATCGGCAGCGAGTGGCGCGTCGACTTGTTCTCGGTCGTGGTTGGTCAGTTGTGCTGTTCGACTTGTGGTTTGAGTGTCTTCCTGAGACGTACGAGCCATGCCACGCCCTCCATTGAGTCCGTTGGATGCGGTCGTATTTCTGAGGTTCGCTTACGATGATTGCAGGTTTGCAGTGAGCGAGGGGCCAACAATGAGTGAACAGTCTGGCATGAGACAGATCGCAGCGTACGGTTCCTGGGAATCGCCGGTGTCCACCGAAATGCTGACCGAAGGCGCGCTGCGATTTGACGAGCTGGATGTCGACGGCGAAGACCTTTACTGGGTTGAGTCGCGACCCGACGAGCAGGGTCGCTACGCCGCGATGCGTTACTCGGCGAGCGGAGAGATCAGTGAGGTCACGACCTCGGACTTCAGCGCTCGTACATTGGTCCATGAATATGGCGGCGGATCGTTTGCCGTGTCGAACGGTGTGGGGTACTTCTCGAACTTCAGCGATCAGCGCCTCTATCGGCGTCCCGTTGACGGCTCAGAGGATCCGATTCCCCTGACCCCGGAGATCCCGGTTCGCTACGCCGATGCCACTGTCGATGATGCGCGTGGTCGGCTGATCTGTGTTGCCGAGGACCATCGGCGTGATGGTCTGGAAGCTGAGAACTATCTGGCGTCAATCCCTACTGACGGCAGCGCCGCTGACGCGGATGACATTACGCGGCTGCACGAAGGATTCGACTTCTGTTCCTCGCCCAGGTTGAGTCCTGATGGTCGAAGGCTGGCCTGGATCTGTTGGAACCATCCCAACATGCCCTGGGATGCAACTGAACTCTGGCTTGCTGAAGTGGCGACGAACGGCTCATTACTTTCGCCGAGACGGATCGCCGGCGATGCCAAAGGCGATGTATCAATCATCGAACCGCAATGGGGTCCCGACAACACGCTCTATTGCGTCTCCGATGCCTCGGGCTGGTGGAATCTTCAGCGCTGGGATAGCGATCAACTCGTTCCGGTCCTGGACATGGCTGCTGAGTTCGGACTGCCCCAGTGGGAATTCTCGATGTCGGCGTACGCAGTGTTGGATGAGTGCTGCATCGGCGCCCAGTACTCCAATGCCGATGGCCGCGAGGTTGGCGTCGTCGACCTCGAGACTGGGGAGCTGAGACCAATCGATTCACCGTTCAACTCGTACGGATCGTTCACGGTCGCCCTCGGTGGGCGCATCATCACTGCCGCTGCCGGACCAGACGTTGGCGCTGCGATTGTCGCCATTGATTCGGACACGGGCGAAGTTGAGACGATTCGCTCTTCTACCGGACCCGAACTGGATCCGTCCTACATCTCTGAGGCAGAGGCGATCTCGTATCCCACCAGTGGGAGCCGGATGTCTCATGCGTACTACTACCCGCCTCGCAATCCTGACTTCCAGGCTCCAGACGGCGACCTGCCGCCCCTGGTGACATTCATTCATGGTGGGCCGACCAGCGCGACAGTGCCGGGATTCAACCTGGGCATTCAGTATTGGACGACTCGCGGCTTCGCGGTTGTCGATGTTAACTACGGAGGCTCGACCGGATACGGCACCGAGTACCGGAGATCGCTGAATGGGAACTGGGGCATCGTCGATCGCGAGGATTGTGAAGCGGCGGCGAACTTCCTGGTCCAGCGCGGCGATGTCGATGGTTCACGGCTGGCGATTCGCGGAGGCTCAGCCGGCGGGTATACGACACTCTGCGCGCTTACGTTTGGAGAAGTCTTCACCGCAGGCGCTTCGTACTACGGCGTGTCCGACGCGGCCGCATTGGCGGAGGACACGCACAAGTTTGAGTCGCGCTACCTCGACTCACTGATCGGTCCATACCCGGAGCGTGCGGAGCTGTACGAACAGCGATCGCCGATTCATGCGGTTGACCGACTCTCATGTCCGATCATCTTTCTGCAGGGCTTGGAGGACAAGATCGTCCCACCTAATCAGGCCGAGCGAATGGTCGATGCGCTGCGCAAGAAGGGGTTGCCGGTCGCGTACATCACCTTTGAAGGCGAGCAGCACGGATTCCGTCAGGCGGCGAACATTCAACGCGCCACAGAGGCAGAGTTGGACTTCTACGGCAGAATCTTCGGGTTCAGTCCGGCTGGCAACATCGAGCCTGTCAAGATCGAGAACCTGTAGATGGCTGAGATTCACGAGCTGTCGGCACTAGAGTTGCGCGCGGCGTACCAGGCGCGTCAACTCGCACCAGTCGAGGTGCTCGAAGCGCTGTTTGTTCGGATCGACCGACTTGAACCATCTCTACACGCGTTCACTACCCAGACCCGCGAGATGGCACTCTCCCAGGCGCGCGCGGCCGAATTGACGTGGATGGATTCTGACGCCAACGACTGGTCACCGATGCTGGGCATTCCGGTGACGATCAAGGACCTTGTGGATGTTGAAGGCGCGCCAACGACCATGGGCTCGCTCGTGACGTCTCACGAGCCGGCCGCAACCGATGAACTGTTTGTCGAACGGCTACGAGACGCCGGCGCAATCTTCCTGGGGAAGACGAATACTTCGGAGTTTGGACTCGCCGCACAGACGATGAATCGGGTGGCGCCGACCACCGCCAATCCTTGGAATCTTGAACGGACGGCAGGTGGATCGAGCGGAGGCGCAGCGGCGGCCTGTGCTGCTGGGTTCGGACCGTTGCATCACGGCACCGACGGCGGCGGTTCTGTTCGTGTCCCCGCTGCATACTGCGGCGTCGTCGGTCTCAAGCCGACAGGGCGACGGATTCCAAGACGTGTACGCGGCGCAGGTATGTCGCAGATTTCTACCGACGGAGTCTTGGCACGGTCGCTGGCTGATGCCGCGATGATGCTCGGCGTGATTGCAGGGCCAGATCGTCGAGATCCGGCTCCCTACCGATCGGAATCAGTGGACTTTCACTCGTATACGCAAGCTGGCTCGCTGGGGGGAGTGCGAGTTGCATGGACGACCGAACTTGCTGGACCGACGCCTTGCGAGCCGTTGATTGAGTCGCAGGTAGTCGCTGCAGCACAGGCTCTTGCGGATGCCGGGGCAAATGTGAGTCATGCGGGCCCTGACATTGCCAGTCCGCAAGAGATATTCCCGGTGTTGTCGGCAGTTGGTGCGGCTTCCAACTATGCAGCGCTTTGCCAGGGGCGTGAGGACGAACTCTCGAACTACTCCCGAAGCAGCCTGCGGAGAGGGCTGGCGCTGACCGGAGCGCAAGTTGCCGAGGTATACGCCGAGCTCGACAGACTGCGGCGAACTATGGACTCGTGGTTCGAGAAGTTCGACGTGCTGCTAACCCCAACGTCAGCAATTGCAGCGCATGAGCATGGCGCGCGGATCGACGAGATTGCGGGCCAACCTGTGAATCCCTGGATGATTTCAATTCTTTACACGCCGCTAGCCAATCTGATCCAGTCGCCGGCGATTGCCATGCCCGCCGGCCTGGACAGGGACGGCTTGCCCATCTCTGTTCAGGTCATGGCCCGAGAAGGCGACGACGCAACTGCCATCCGCTGCGCTGCGGTGCTGGAAGAGGCAGGTCCGAGTGGAGCTAGTCGTCTAGCACCAGTGTGACTGGCGCGTGGTCCGACGGCTTGTCACCGTCACGCTCTGAGCGCCGTTCCTCAATGTCGATCTCGACTGCGCTGGCGCGCTCCAACAATGGCGCGCTAATCAGGTGATGATCGATGCGTAGTCCCTTGTTCTGCTGGACACCGCCGCCTCGGTAATCCCACCACGTGTACACGCCGGCCGATTCGTCGAACAAACGAAGCGCGTCGGTTAATCCCCAATCGATCAGAGCATTCAGTCGTTCCCGTTCGGGAGTGGAGCAGAGGATCTTTTCGTGCCAGGCTTGGGGGTCGTTTACGTCGCGATCATCGAAGGTGATGTTGTAGTCGCCAGTCAGGACCAGGGAGTCGGTGTTGTCTTGCTGGTCAAGCCAGGAGCGTAGCCGGTCGAACCACTCAAGTTTGTACTTGTACGCAGGATTGTCGATGTCGCGCCCGTTGGGGCAGTAGAGACTCACGACTCGAACGCCGTTGAATTCAGCTGCGATTCCACGAGATTGATCATCATCGTGCCAGGGGACGGCTTCCTCGACGTTGTCCGGATAGTCGAGCGAGGCGATGGCTACACCGTTGTACGATTTCTGGCCGTGAATCACAAGGTTGTAGCCGAGCGCGTCGAAGCCGTCGAACGGGAACTGTTCCTCGGTGCATTTGAGTTCCTGCAGGCAGAGCACATCGGGCTGATGCTGGTCGAGCCAGTTGAGTACACGATCCTCGCGTGCGCGGATCGAGTTGACATTCCAGGTGGTGATTCGCATCAGCGGCTCCTTTCACGAGTGTGTCGCCAACCATGATGCAGGATGATGCCGGCGGCCACGTTGACGTTGAGTGAGTCGACGCCTTCGGCAAGTGGCACTGCGATTCGACCATCAATCATCGAATCGAGGCTCGAGCTGATGCCTGCTCCCTCGTTGCCAAACAGCCATATGACCTTGTCAGGAATCTCAGTCTCGTCGAGAGGAGCGCCTTGTCGGTCGGCGGCCAGCACGATCCCTCCGTGGCTTCGCAGGTCGGAAAGTTCGGATGCCAGGTCCGCGGATCTGCAGATTGTTGTCATGAACCAGGCCCCGGTGGCGGCTCTGACCACGCGCGGATGCGTAGGATCGGCGCTTCCCTGGCCGACAACGACGGCGTGAGCGCCGAATGCCGCAGCGGAACGTATGATGCCGCCGAGATTGCCAGCGTCCTGCACACCATCGAGGGCGACGATGGACCATGATTCGCCGGTCGGTTGCTCCAGTGGACTCAGTTGATCACGTATGACGGCGAAGTGACCCTGCGGTGTTCGTGTCTCGGACAACCGTTCCGCATCGGCCTGGCTGAGCCTGATTGTGCTGTGTCCGGTGTCCGCCCACAGTTCGGGATCAGTGCTCAGCAAGTCCAGGATCGGAGCGGCGACGTCAATGGCTTCTCGTACGAGCTTCTCGCCGTCGAGCAGAAACGCGCGTTGCTCGCGTCGGCCCTTAGCTGTTCGCAGTCGCTGAAGTAGTCGCAGGCGGGCGCGTGTGAGCCTGGGGACCTCGTCTCCGACACTCACGACGCCCGCCCGTTGCTGTTCAAGTCCTAGCTGCCGTTGAACTCAGCCTTGACCTTCTCGTATTGGTCCAGCAGCGGGATGACCTTGCTTGACTCAGCGGCCGGCAGGCCGAAGATGATCCGCTGGAAGCCGATGTCGATCAGGTTCTGGACCTGCTCCGGGTTCGGTGCAACGCCGAAAACGGTGCGCTGAATCGTGTCGAAGTCGCGCTCGGCGCGGTCGGCGGCGGCCCTGAGCTGCTCCATGTCGGCGCGCATGTCGCCACGCAGCGCGATCGGTAGCCAGCCGTCGCAATAGTCAACGACGCGGTCGAAGGCCCATTTCGACTGAGCTCCGAGCAGGATTTGCGGCCCGTTCTCCTGGACCGGTTTGGGGTAGCTCCAGACCGGGTCGAAGTCGATGAATTCACCGTGGAACTCGGGCTCGTCCTGGGTCCAGAGTTCTCGCCAGGCAAGGACGATCTCTCGTGTGACCTTCCAGCGATCCTTGAAGTCCCAGCCGTGGTTCTCGAGCTCTTCTGCGTTCCAGCCGGCGCCGATCCCGAGGATCAGGCGCCCGCCGGAGATCATGTCGAGCGAGGCAGCCGACTTGGCGGACACGATCACATCGTGCTCTGGAACGAGCAGGATGCCGGTTCCGACCTTGATCTTCTCGGTTGCGGCTGCGGCAGCCATGAGCGAGACGAAGGGGTCGTGGGTGTGCCAGTACTCCTGCGGCAGATCGCCGCCGCCAGGCCATGGCGAAACACGCGACGTTGGGATGTGCGTGTGCTCAGGGAACCAGAGCGACTCAAAGTCGCGCGCCTCAGCCTCGCGGGCGAGTTCCATCGGCTGAATGGCATAGTCCGTCGGGAACATCGATACGCCGAAATCGGTCATGTGTTGTCCTGTCTGTGTGCTTGTACGCAAATGCTGGTTCGCGATTGAGGATATCGCCTGCCGCTATCTTCGCTGGGATTGAGGGTGAATCGAGAAAGGCAACATCATGGTCAGTCACCTTGAGAGATACCCGCGACCGAGCCGCGACGAAGTCATCCGCAACTTTAAGGAGCGGCGCAACTGGGGTCGCTGGGGCGACGATGACTCCGTTGGCGCGGTCAATCTGATCACCGTGGAGAAGCGAATGGCGGCGTTGGCGTCGGTGCAGAATGGGCGGACTGTGTCGTTGTCGCGTCCGTATCCGAAGGATCCGTCAGCAATCAATCCGACCCCTGCGCAGCATTTCATGCGCACGTTCGATCGTGGAGACGACGGCGACGGCGCAGTGGTCGATTACTACGGATTCATCTACCACGGCCACACGTTCACGCATGTGGACGCGCTCTGCCATATCTGGGACTCCGATGGCATATGGCAAGGTCGCGATCCTGAAGAGGCGATCGATTCGGCTACCGGCGCCACCTTTGCCGATGTCACTGCCTGGAACCAGGGCATCTTCACCAAGGCCGTGTTGTTGGACGTTCCCAAGTTTCGCGGAGAGCCGTACGTCACGTTTGACGAGCCGGTCATGGGCGACGAGCTGCAGGACATCGCCGATGCGCAGGGCGTCACTGTGGAGCCGGGGGACGCACTGCTCGTGTACTCGGGGCGCGAGGCATATCAGGCCGACAATCCCACGGACTTTTTCGGTCAAGCGCCGTCGCCGGGTCTGCACGCGTCTTGCAGCACGTTCATCCGCGATAAGGATGTCTCGATGCTGGGTTGGGACATGATGGACCAGCGGCCGAGCGAATATGGCCTCGCCTGGCCGGTCCACGGGGTGATCTATAGCTTTGGCGTCGTGCTGCTGGACAATGCGTTGCTGCAGCCTCTGGCGGAGGCCTGCGCTGAGGAAGGACGCTATGAGATGTTGCTCTGCGTGCTGCCGCTGAACATCCAGGGTGGGACGGGTTCGCCGGTCAATCCGATCGCGGTCTTCTAACGGCTAAATCGTCAGGCCACCGAGCCCGAGCAGACCTCTGGCGTGTTCGACTTCGCCGACGTGGCGGTAGCCGTGGTAAAGCAACATGCCGGTTAGCGCCTGCCAGATCGACATGGGAGGAGTTGGCCGGATCACGATCTCGTCCGCGAGGTCAGCCTCGCTCAGACTGGCAACCCATTCGCGTGTGGCCACCCAGACATCCTGCTGATACCGTAGCCAGCCGTCTACATCAGTCAGCAGAACAGCGTCTGCTTCCTCCTTGGTCATGCCCGTGCCCTGCGACGTGCGATGGAGGCCGAAGTGTTGATTCCACTCGCCGTCGAGCCAGACCGTCGGACGCCGATGGACGACCCAGTTGACGATGTTGTCCTCGGTACGCACGTAGTGCCAGAGCGAAAAGAAGGCGCTAACGCCGTCGCCTGCGGGGCGCGCGTTCCATTGGTCTGCGGTCATGTCAGGGACAGCTTTGTCGAGCATGGCATGCATGCCGTCGAGGCCTTCCTGGATCACTTCAATCTGGGAGAGGGACATGATGGGCATCCTCAATGTGAGATGGGCACTGGCTGATCATATCCTGCGTGCAAAGCGAGGAGAGGGTCATGGCGAATCAGGTTGCGGTCGGCGAGTACCAGGAGATGTTGCGTCACGGGACGATGTCGGTGGGGTTGTATACGCCGAAGGATGTGGACAAGCAGAAACCGCATCATCAGGATGAGGTCTACATCATCGCTTCGGGGACTGGGACCTTCTTGTTGGGCGACGACCGGATTTCCTGCGGCGCCGGAGACACATTCTTTGTCGGCGCTGGCGCGCGGCATCGCTTCGTGGAGTTCAGCGAGGATCTCGCCGTCTGGGTGATCTTCTACGGCCCTCCCGGAGGCGAACACGCCCACGATGCGGAATAGCGATCGCAGTGGTCAATGACTCAAGCACGGGATCTCGTCTCGCCTTCGAGATTTCTCTATGGCGACTTCAAGAGCAGCTAGAGCGGTCGCGGGCTCTGGATGGTCGTCTAGGTAACGCATTCGCATTGAGTGCGGCAATGATTGCGCTGCTGGGATCGGCAGTGCTCTTCGCTGATGAGTCCCAAACTGCGGAGATTGAGACTGCAGTGACTGCTGCTGCCGCGCTCTTCGTCGCGAACATAGTGATATCGACTGTGGCGCTGTTGATAGGCAGGATGGCGGTGGCGCCGAATCTCGCTGAGCTACTGGCGAATCTCGAGTCGGGGAGTAACGACGAATTGACTCGCTGGGCTGCCGAAGCGCTTGTCCAAGCGGCAGAAGTGAACGCGCCTCAGTTGCAGTTGAAGGGATGGCTGGTCAGCGCCGCCGTAGCCATGACCGCAGCCACTGCAGTGGCTGTCGCCTCGACTGCCATTCTTGCGGTTCAATAGTCCAATCTTCCGGCGCGCGCCGCCAAAACGGTGGGAATCCGCTGGTGTAGATGACATCAAGTTTGCCGGGAGGAAGCTTGTGAGCGTCCTCGCCGATCTCAGTTGAGACCACTTCAGTTGGAGAGTCTGCCACGGCCTGAATTGCCTATTCCGCCACTAGGCCCATGATATCGATTTCTGAGTGCCCATCGCTCAGTAGACGCCGCCGAGCTTTTCGTGGTCCCAGCTGTAGATGCGGGTTGGGTTGATTCTCACGACGGCTCGCTTTGAGGCTTGGCGGACGCGCTGCTCGTCGTCCATCGGAGTGGTCGAGGGGCCAGCGGCGTTTGGATTGCGCTTGCTGCCGGTGGCGTCCTGGACGGCCATCACGAGCTGCGGGTCGTTCTGGATCACGTCGGCTTCGCCCTCGATCACGAGACCCTTGATCTTCGAGTACTCGGTGCCGGACTCAAGCATCACTGTGATGCGCGGGTCGCGCTGCAGGTTAAGCACTTTCTGCGCTTTGGCGTAGGTGGTGAAGTGAATCTTGTCGTCGATCACGCCGTACCACATAGCGACGAGGTGGGGGAATCCATTGTTGCCGTTGGAGGCGACCTGGAGGGTCCAGCCAGTCTCGATGAACTCCTTGGCTTCCTCGTCAGTCATGGCGATCATGTTGCGTCGGCTAGGCATGGGTTCTCCGATTCTCAATGCGTTTCGGGCAGTGTAGAGGCGCGGGGAGCCGCGTCTGTCGCTCGGCGACATCTCCCCCAGCGGGGGAGATCTGAAGGCTTATGGGCGGGTCATTTCCTCGGGTCGGACCCACTCGCCGAACTGTTCCTCGGTCAGCAGGCCGAGTTCGAGGCCCGCTGAGAGCAACGTGCCATTGTCGTTGTGTGCCTTCTTGGCGATCGCCGCAGCATTGTCGTAGCCGATGTGTGGGTTGAGCGCAGTGACCAGCATGAGCGATGACCGCATCAGCTCGTCGATCCGCTGACTGTTGGGCTCGCTACCGACGATGCAGTTGTCGGTAAAGGAGACGGACGCGTCACCAAGCAGCTTGATGCTCTGCAGGTTGTTGAAAGCCATCACCGGCTTGAACACGTTGAGTTCAAAGTGTCCGTTGGAACCACCAATCGAGACCGACACCGAGTTGCCCATCACCTGAGCACAGACCATCGTCAGTGCTTCCGATTGGGTCGGGTTGACCTTGCCGGGCATGATGGAGGAGCCTGGCTCGTTGGCGGGGAGACTCAGTTCGCCAAGACCGGCGCGGGGTCCTGAGCCGAGCATGCGCACGTCGTTGCCGATCTTCATCAGTGAGACGGCGATGGTGTTGAGGATGCCGGCCAGTTCGACCTGGGCATCGTGTGCCGCGAGCGCCTCGAACTTGTTTGGGGCGGTGACGAAGGGCAGGCCGGTGAGTTCGGCGATTTCCTCGGCGACCTTGACCGCGTAATCGGGATGCGAGTTGATCCCGGTGCCGACGGCCGTGCCTCCCAGAGCGAGCTCGTAGAGGCGAGGCAGGGTCTGTTCGGCGCGCTGGATGCCGTAAGCGACCTGCTGGACATAGCCACTGAACTCCTGGCCCAGCGTCAGCGGGACCGCGTCCATGAAGTGGGTGCGTCCAATCTTGACGATGTCGGACCAGGCTTCTGCCTTGGCCTGCAAGGCGTCATGCAGGTATTGGAGGCTCGGAATCAGGTGGTGAACCGTCTGCTCGGCCGTTGCGATTGCCATGGCGCCAGGGAACACGTCATTCGACGACTGCGACATATTGACGTGGTCGTTGGGGTGAACCGGAGACTTCGAACCGATCTCGCCGCCGAGCAACTCGATGGCGCGGTTGGAGATGACCTCGTTGGCGTTCATGTTTGACTGAGTGCCAGACCCAGTCTGCCAGACGACCAACGGGAAATGCTCGTCGAGCTCGCCGTCGATCACTTGCTGTCCGGCGGAGCGGATCGCATCCGCGAGGCCAGCGTCCAGGCGACCCAGCTTCTGGTTCGCAGTGGCGGAAGCATGCTTGACGATGCCCATCGCGCGGAGGATTGAACGCGGCATCCGCTCTCCGCCGATCTTGAAGTTCTCCAGCGAGCGCTGAGTTTGCGCTCCCCAATATCGATCGGCCGCAACCTCGATGGTTCCCATCGTGTCGGATTCGACGCGGATTTCGGTCATGATTCAGTCCTCAACAAGGAATTGGGGCTTGGATGGGCTCTTGGCTTGTTCGAGTCAGTTGGCGGCCAGCCGGGCCATGTCGTCGACGAGGCCCTGGACTGCGTCTGCGGAGTGCTTGAGTTGGGACTGTTCGGTGTCGGTGAGATTGATTTCGAGGATTTGTTCGATGCCGTTTGCTCCGAGGACGACGGGGACCCCAATGAATAGGCCGTCGACGCCGTACTGTCCGTCGAGCAGGGCAGCGCAGGGGAGAATGCGGCGCTTGTCGAGCGCGATCGCGTCGACCATCTGGGCAACTGCGGCTGAGGGCGCGTAGAAGGCGGAGCCGGTCTTGAGCAGGTTGACAATCTCTGCGCCACCGTCTCGGGTGCGCTGGATGATCTGGTCGAGCTGGTCCTGGGGCAGCAGTTTGGTAATGGGGATCCCAGCCGCAGTGGTGTACGAAGCGAGTGGGACCATCGTGTCGCCGTGTCCACCGAGGACAAAGGCGTTGATGTCCTCGACGGAGATGTTCAGCGCTTCGGCGAGGAAGGAGCGGTAGCGAGCGGTATCGAGGATGCCCGCCATGCCGACGACTCGGGAGCTGGGGATGCCGGCTGCGTCGTAGGCGACGTGGCACATGGCGTCGAGCGGGTTGGAGACGACGACGATTGTGGCGTCGGGCGACTCGGCGATGGCCGCTCGCGTCACGGAGTCGACGATGCCCATGTTGATTTGCAGCAGGTCGTCGCGGGACATACCGGGCTTGCGCGCGACGCCAGATGTGATGACGACGATGTCGGAGTTGGCCGTTGCGCCATAGTCGGTTGCACCGGTGATGGCGGCGTCGATGCCGACGACCGGCGAGGCTTCGTACATATCCAGCGCTTTGCCCTGGGGCAGGCCGTCGACGATGTCGACGAGTACCACGTCGGCATAGCCACGCTCGGCGAGTCGCTGAGCGGTGGTTGCGCCGACGTTGCCAGCTCCGATGACGGTGACCTTCGTTCGCATCTCTCGATCATCCTCTCAGGGCACGGGCGCATGTCCCCGTGACAGCACATTGACGAGTAGTTGTATGTACTTGTTATCGGATGGGCGCGTTTGGGTCTGCCACGTGAGCGGCTGAAACGGGTGAGTTGTCAAAGCAGAACTCAGACATGAGGCATGCGAGAGCAAAGGGAGTCATTGGGGGGCAACCCCCTCAGCCCCCGTTCAAGCCGGGGGCAGGCTCTTCGGCAGCTCCCCCTCCAATGGGGAGCGGGCAGCTGCGCGCGTCGCGTCTTATTGTGCGGCGGCGATTTTGTTCAAGGCGCTTCCGGCGCGGAACCAGGTGATTTGCTCTTCGGTGTAGCTGTGATTCACCGACACCTCGTCGCTTGATCCATCCTCGTGGTCGATGCGCAGGGTCAGAGGATTGCCGGGCGCGAAGTCCGCCAGTCCGAGCACACTCAGCCGATCGCGCTCCCCAACGAAGTCGTAGTGAGCCGGATCGCTGAAGGTCAGGGCGAGGACGCCCTGCTTCTTCAGATTGGTCTCGGCGATGCGAGCGAAAGAGCGCGCGATCACGACGTAGCCGCCGCTGAAGCGAATCTCCATTGAGGCGTGCTCGCGGCTGGAGCCCTCACCGTAGTTTTCGTCGCCGACTGCGACCCAGCGGATGCCTGCGTCGTTGTAAGCGCGTGCGACATCACTGATCGGTTGATCGGCCTGGCCGCTGATCTGATTCAGAGTGGTGCCGGTTTCGCCGCTGAACGCGTTGACGCCTCCGCTGAAGAGGTTGCCGGAGATGTTCTCCAGGTGACCGCGGAATCGTAGCCAGGAGCCAGCGGGCGAGATGTGGTCGGTTGTGGTTTTGCCCTGGGTCTTGAGCAGCAGCGACAGGAATGTGTAGTCGTTTCCGTCCCAGGCGTTGAACGGCGTGAGCCGCTGGAGACGATTGCTCTCCGGGCTGATGACGACGTCAACGTCGCTACCATCTTCCGGCGGGGCGATGAATCCCTCGTCGCCGGGATCGAATCCGTTGGGTGGCAGTTCGTCGCCGGTTGGCGGCGTGAAGCGGAATTCGCCGTCCTCGGTGGCGAGTGCGTCGCTGCGCGGGTCGAATCCCATTTCCCCTGCGAACGCGGTTGCAACTACCAGCTCGGGTGAGCCGATGAAGGCGAGGGTGTTGCGATTGGCGTCGTTGCGTCCGGGGAAGTTGCGGTTGAAGGAGGTGACGATGGTGTTCTGCTGGTCGCCTTCGATGTCGTCGCGCTTCCACTGACCGATGCAGGGTCCGCAAGCGTTGGCCAGCACTGTCGCGCCGGCCGATTCGAATGCATCAATCTGGCCATCGCGCTCAATGGTGGCGCGAATCTGCTCGGAGCCTGGGCTAACCAGGAGCGGGGTCCGTAGCTCGAGGCCGGCTTCAGCGGCCTGTCGTGCGATGTGAGCTGCCCTGCTCATGTCCTCGTAGGAGGAGTTGGTGCAAGAGCCAATCAGTGCGCTCTCGACATTCGTTGGGTAGTCCTGCGACTCCATGAAACTGCGGACCTCGTCCACGGTGTTGCGCAGGTCTGGTGTGTGCGGCCCGACCCAGGCTGGTTCGAGTTCGCTGAGGTTGATCTCGATCACGCGGTCGAAGATCTCATGACGCGCGGCTTCGACACCATCATCGGCCCGCAAGTATTCGGCGTTCGCTTCAGCCAGGTCGGCGATGTCGCCGCGACCAGTGCTGCGCAGGTAGGCTGCCGTCCGTTCGTCGAACTGGAAGAGGGACGTTGTGGCACCGATTTCGGCGCCCATGTTTGTCACGGTGCCTCGGCCGGTGGCGCTCATGGAAGCGAGGCCTGGTCCGAAGTACTCGACGATTGCGCCAGTGCCGCCTTTGACAGTGAGTTCATCTGCGACGCGCAGGATGACATCTTTGGGCGCCGTCCAGCCGTCGAGTTCACCGGTCAAGTAAACGCCGATCAGTTTGGGCATGGTGACGCCCCAGCCGAGTCCGGCCATGACGTCAACGGCATCCGCGCCGCCGACGCCGATCGCGATCATGCCCATGCCGCCGGCGTTGGGCGTATGCGAGTCGGTGCCGATCATCATGCCGCCGGGGAAGGCGTAGTTCTCAAAGACGACCTGGTGAATGATGCCCGAGCCGGGCTTCCAGAAACCGGCGCCATAGCGTGCGGCGGCGGTCTGCAGGAAGGTGAAGACCTCTTCATTCTCGGAAATGGCGACCTCGAGGTCGGGATCTGCGCCGACTCGGGCCTGGATCAGATGGTCGCAGTGAACCGTGGTCGGAACGACGACGCGTTGAAGTCCGGCCAGTTCGAACTGGAGCAGCGCCATTTGCGCTGTGGCGTCCTGCAGGGCGACGCGATCAGGCTCGAGTGCTGCGTGATCGACGCCTCGCTCGATTGGTTGATTGCGCGGGTCGGTGAAGTGTCCGAAGAGGATCTTCTCGGCCAGCGTGAGGGGTCGGTCGATGCGTTCGCGGGCGACTGCCACACCGTCACGCAGCTTGGCGTAGGCGGTGTCGATGCGCTCGAGTACGTCGTCAGCGTCGCTGCGCTGGGAGGCGTCAGATTCGTTTGCCATGTCGGGTTCCAGTTCGGTGCTGTCGTTGGCGTGGCTGGGAGCCGAAGTTCAAGAGATCAAAGGGGGATATTGCCGTGCTTCTTTGGCGGCGACGTGTCGACCTTGTCGGCCAGCATGTCGAGCGCCCGGAAGATTGCCGTGCGGGTGTCGCGGGGATGGATGACGTCGTCGATGAACCCTAGCTCGGCCGCCTGGTACGGCCGGTAGAACTCGGCTTCATACTCGGCGATCAGCTTGGCGCGTTCTGCGGCCGGGTCGTCGGCTGCCGCGATTCGTCGTCGGTGGATGATGTTGACTGCGCCGTCGGAGCCCGTCACGGCGATCTGAGCGGTGGGCCAGGCGAGATTGACGTCGGAGCGCAGGTGCTTGCTGCTCATCACGACATATGCGCCGCCGATTGATTTGCGAAGCGTGACGGCGACCTTGGGGACAGTGGCCTCGGCGTAGGCGTAGAGCAGTTTTGCACCGTGCGAGATGATCCCGCCGTACTCCTGCTGTGTTCCAGGTAGGAAGCCGGGCACATCGACCAGGGTGACGATGGGGATGTTGAAGCAGTCGCAGAAACGAACAAAACGCGCGGCCTTGCGCGACGCGTCGATGTCGAGCACCCCGGCGAGACTGTCCGGGTCGTTGGCGACAATGCCGACCCCGTAGCCGCCCATGTGGGCGAAGCCGATGGCAACATTGCGGGCCCATTGCCCCTGGATCTCCATGAACTCGCCGTTGTCGACGATTTCGCGAATCACGCGGCGCATGTCGTACGGCCGCGTCGAATCGGCAGGCACAATGTCGATGAGGTTGTCCAGCTTGCGCTCAGGCGAGTCCCCTCTGTCGGTCCAACGGGGGTCTTCCATATTGTTCTGAGGCAGGAAGGTGAGAAGTTGTCTCACGCTGTTGAGCGTTGCCTCTTCGCCGGGAATGCAGAAGTGCGCTACGCCGGTCTTGGTGAAGTGAGTCATCGCGCCGCCGAGTTCCTCGTGCGTGACTTCTTCCCCGGAGACCGCGCGGATCACGTCTGGCCCGGTGATGTACATCTGTCCGGTGCCCTGGACCATGAAAATGAAGTCCATGATCGCGGGCGAGTAGACGCCGCCGCCAGCGGCCGGTCCGGCGCAGACTGCAATCTGCGGCACGAGTCCGGAGGACAGCGTGTTGCGTAGGAAAATCTCGCCGTAACCGCGGAGTGAGGTCACGCCTTCCTGGATACGAGCGCCGCCGCCGTCATTGATCGCAACGATCGGCGCGCCGACTTTCATTGACAGGTCCTGGACCTTGACGATCTTCTCGGCTGCGGCTTCTGAGACGGAACCGCCGAACAGCGTGAAGTCCTGCGCGTAGGCGAACACGGTCCGGCCGTCAACCGTGCCGTGTCCGACGACGACGGCGTCGCCCTCGGGACGATTGTTTTCCAGGCCGAATCCGGATCCTCGGTGCTTGACGAACGGATCGATTTCGGTGAACGAGTTGGCATCGAAGAGGATGTCGAGACGCTCACGCGCACTGAGCTTGCCTCGACCGTGTTGGCGCTCCATCGCGGCTGCGCGCGTTTGGTTGGCATTGCCGTTGAGGCGGCGCTCGGCGACTTCTTCGAGCAGAAAATCAATACCGCGCTGAGAGCTGTTCTGCGAAGGGGGCTGGGCAGGTTCTGAGACCATATGACACCTGACGCTCGGTATAGCGGGGCCCGACGAGTGGCGGCTTCGCAGGGAGTGAGGCTACTACAGGGGGATCGCGCGGACAATCAACAGCGAACATTCGACGTCCTGTCGACCGGCTGCTAGCCGGGTGGTTCACTTGACCCGGACTGTTCCGACTGCCCGGATTCGTCGGTCTGAGTGGCCGGATCTGGCGGCGGTGGGATGATCAGCGCGGTTCCGATCGGCAGCGTGTTGGCTTCCGCCTCTGTGAGTCCGTTGTAGTTCATTAACTCAACCCAGGTGAAGCCGAACGCCCCCGCGATACCGGAGAGCGTGTCGCCGGCCTGCACGATGTAGATCTCGCCCGGCGGACGCTGCGGTTCGCTCGGTTCTGCGCTGGTCTCTGCGGTCTCGGGCGCCGCCGCTCCGCACGCGCCTTCCCGAATCGGGATGCGAAGCTCCTGACCAACATCGATCTGCGCAATGTCGACGATTGTGTTGAGGCGTTGGATCTCCTCGACCGTGATGCAGAACCTGGCAGCGATCGCCGCCAGATTGTCGCCAGGCTGCACGACATACACCGTTTCGGTGACGAGCTCGGGCTCGAAGGTGACTTCATCGGTGAACAGATACGGCGCCGGCAACGGGTCAGGGAGCGCTTCGACAGGGATGTCCTCGTTGATTGGGAGAGCTTCCGGTTGTCGAGTTGGTTCGTCAGTCATCGTCGGCGTGGCGCTGCTGTCGCAAGCAGTGGCTACGAGGGACAGGACAAGGAAGGCGGGGAAGGCCACCAGCCAGGCTGCGCGCAAAAGCGAACGGTTCACGCTGATAGTTTCGCACGTCATGGGCTGGGCGATTCCTCGGACTCGCAGGCTGTCACTGGAGCGACAGGACTACCGGCACGCTGCAACAGACACGCCAGGATGCCGTGGTTCAGTGTGGCGATGTCGCCAAACACGTCACGGTTGATGTTGTCCAGGTTGTCGGCGGGCGTGTGAATGATTGCTCCGGGGGGAAAGAGAAAGACGGCCGGGATTCCTTCTGCGACAAAACTGGCGTGGTCCGAGCCGAGATCCATCGGCAGATTGCCGGTGGCTGCGTTGATTTGTAGCTCGGCCGCGACCGTATCGCCTAGCGAACGCAACTCGGGCGAAGCGATGATTCGATACGGTGCGCGACCATCGCCGATCGCGTCGAGGTTGAGCATGGCCGTCACTTCGTCCAACTGCCCTTGTTCGCCAAGCATCTTGACGAACTCTCGCGATCCGAACAGGCCCAGCTCTTCCGCTCCGAATCCGACGAAACAGATGTCGGCTGAAGCAGGATGACTGGCCCAGATCTCCGCGAGCGCCAGCGTGAGCGCGGTTCCCGACGCGTTGTCGTTTGCGCCGTCGACTTCCGGCACGGTGTCGTAGTGTCCTCCGACGATCACACGACAGGCTCCGTCCGGATTGCGAGCGATCACGTTCTGTGACTGGCCGGTGCTTGGCGTTGCTTCGGGGACCGTGATGCGATCGCCGACCAGCTCGTTCAGCCGATTGCCGGCTTCCAGGCTGACATGCAGTACCGGAATGTTCACAGTGAACGCGCCGAATGTCCCGCCGATGGAATCGGAAGTACGGGTGTTGGCGATAATCAGCGCCACAGCACCGGCGTCTCTCGCATTGGCCGCCTTCTGACGGAACTCAATGACGCCGCGATTGACGAGGGCGATCTTGCCCTCCGATTCGACCTGGTCGAAGTCGGTCTGCTCTCCGACGCCTGGTATTCGGACGAGCGTGCCGGTCAATCCGTCGGGTGAAGAGCCGGGGAATCGGAATCCGTACGTGGGGGCATCGGCGTTGATGTCGAGGCGGCTGACGCTTGGCGCTCCGGTGAACTCGAAGGTCTGTATCCGCGTGTCGTACCCGAGTTGGGTGAAGGCGCCAACGAGGTAGTCGGCCGCTGCCAGTTCTTGTTCTGTGCCCGATGCTCGCGGTCCGAGTTCTCCGGCCAGGTGATTGAGGTAGCGGATGGCGATCTCGAAGTCGAAGTCGGGCGCCGGCGGGCCTGTGGCCGCTGCTGGTTGTTCGGTGTCCTGGACTTGTTGGTCTTGTTGGTCTTGTTGGGAGGGATCGGCGGATTCTGTGTCAGGTGAGCGCGCTGCTGTTGACCCGGTCGACTGCTCTTGCTGCCTCTGGTCGGTTTGTGTCGCCTGTTTCTGAGGATCAGTCGCTTCGGATGTCGAAGTCCCCTGGGATTGCGCTTGTTCTTGCGCGGATTGCTCAGCGACCTGTGGTTGTTCACCGGATTGGCGGGGCGTGTCGTCAGTGTCGCTGCAGGCAACGAGGAACAGTGCCGCCGCGGCGACTGTCAGTAAGAGTCGGTTGGTCACGGGGCCGGCGTTGGGATCAACGATCGCGGCGAAAAAATCGTCGTAACGGGTTCGATGGGGGCTGGTCGTAGCTGATGTAGCGATCTCGCCAGTAACCGCCCCTTGGTTGGTTCGCCTGAGGATTGCCGCCGCGCGAAGTCCAGAAGAGGCCGATTACGAAAATCACGATGCCTGCGACGGCGATCCACAGTCCTCCACCGCGAAACACCAATCCCATGATCAGCATGAGCGCACCGACGAGCAACAGGTGATTTGGCGTCAGCGACGTGGCCCGGCTGACCAATGCACCTGCGAATCGCTGCACTGCAAGTCGCAAGGGACCAGGACGCCGGGATTGCCTCTTGCGCCAGTCGAAGTCTTCGATGTTCGAGAGGACTTCTTCAACGTCGCGTTCGAGTCGGTCAGAACCGTCCGGCATGGTCGCTCCTCCGCTACCCGTTGCTCTCAGTTTAGCGCCCAACCTTAGCGAGAGGAGGGTTTACCCCATCCGCCACCGCCGGGAGATTCGACACGAATGATGTCGCCAGGTTCGACGTTGATGGTCACCTTGCCCGGTAGTCGTCGCCGCGACGGTTTACCGCTGGCAGATCTGGTCTCCAGCGTGTTTTGCCCGGTCTTTCCCGGTGTGCCTCCCTGCGAGCCCCAGGGTTGCTGGCTACGACGCTCGGTGATCAGAGTTAGCTGTGCTGATCCCAGGAATTGGGTGCGCCGAATCAACCCATGCCCGCCGCGATGCTCGCCGCGCCCGCCTGAGCGAGGCCGGATACTGTTCTCGACCACTCGCAGTGGATAGGCCAGCTCCAGAGCCTCGGCCGGCGTATTCAGTGTGTTGGTCATGTGCGAGTGCGCTGCGTCGAGACCGGGGCCTTCCGGGCCGCCGCCGAGTCCGCCGCCCGAGGTCTCGTAGTAGGCCCAGGGTTGGCCGTTTCGCGGATCAATCCCGCCGGCGGTGAGGTTGTTCATCGTTCCGGACGATGCCGCTGGCATGCGCTCGGGTAGGAGCTGATTGAACGCGCCCCAGACGGTGTCGACGATGCGCTGAGAAGTCTCGACATTGCCAGCGGCAACGGCGACGGGCGACTCTGCCGCGACAACGGTCCGTTCAGGCAACGTGAAGCTGATCGGCCGGAATAGTCCTGAGTTCATCGGCGTACCGGGCGGTAGCAGGCAGCGGATGACGTAGTAGCAAGCCGAGCGCGTCACAGGCGCGACTGCGTTGATCGATGCTGCGCGCTGAGGGGCAGAACCGGAGAAGTCGAAGTGGGCGCGATCCTGGTCCAGCGTCAGTTTCAGCTTGATCGGCACGGGATCGGGCGTGTGACCGTCGTCGTCCAGCGAGTCCTCGAATCGCCAGGTTCCGTGCGGCAAGTCTCCCAGGGCGGCTCGGGTGAGTCGCTCTCCATAGTCGAGCAGCGCCTCCGTGGTTACTCGGTAGGCGTCGTCTCCATATTCGGCGTGCAGATCGGCGATTCGTCGCTCACCGAGTCGCTGAGCAGCGATCTGAGCGTTGAAGTCACCGCGCCGCTCATCCGGCGTGCGGACGTTGCGCAGGATCAGGTCCATCGCTTCTTCGACCAACTCACCCGCCCGATACAGACGGATCGGCGGAATGATCAATCCCTCCTGGATCAACTCTCGTGCGACCGGCATCGAGCCAGGGGCCATGCCGCCGATATCAGCCTGGTGCGCACGGCTGGCAACGTAGCCGATTGGAAGGTCGCCATCGGTTGCGCCGTGGGCGAAGATCGGCGAGACCATGGTGACATCGGGCAGATGGGTGCCGCCGAGGAACGGATCGTTGAGGATTGCGAGATCGCCTGGCTGTAGCGGGGCAAGGCGCTCGACCGCACGCACCGACTCAGGCATCGCTCCCAGGTGAACCGGAATGTGCGCAGCCTGGGCCAGGAGTTGTCCGTCATGGTCGAAGACGGCGCAGGAGAAATCGGCCCGCTCCTTGATGTTCGGAGAAAGGGACGTGTGCCGCAGGGTGGCGCCCATCTCCTCTGCGATGGAACTGACCAGGGAGTCGAAGATGGCAAGTCGTGCGGGGTCGATGTTAACAGTTGACATAATGTTTCAGATCACGACTCGCGGCTCAGGAGGAAGCTGCCGGAGGAGAGTGGTGCGGCCGACCAACCAGGCGGGACTGTCACGGTGGTGTCGATCTGTGTGATGATTGCCGGCCCTGAGACGGAGCCAGTGATACCCCCTCTAGACAGGATTTGCGTATCTCTGGCGTGGTCCCAGGTCACGACTGCGGTGTGTGTGGCTCTGTTGGCAGACGCCTGCGAGCCGCCGACTTCGCCGCGATATCCGCTGTGTCGAGCCTTGGCTCTTGCGGTGACGACTTCGACCGGTGTGTCTTCCGAGGAGAAGCCGAAGCGTTCCTGGTGAGCCTCGTGGAAGGCCTCCCTGACTGCCTTGGCATGTTGGGCCTCGTTCAGTGACACGGTCAGTTCGTGGGACTGGCCTCGATAGCGTAAGTCTGCCGCGTGCTCGACGCCGACACCGTCTGTGTAGCCGTCCTCGGCAATTGCAGAGCGCGCCAAAGCAGCGATGTCAGCGAACGCTGCCTCCAAAGACTCGACGGCTCCGGCGTCCTCAGGATTGATCGTGAGGTGGAGCCCTTGTTCGGCGTCGCGGGTGATGTCTGCGATCATCATGCCAGCGGCAGAGAGGACTCCGGGTGACGGTGGAATGAGCACCTGCGGAATGCCGACGGCGTTGGCCAAATCGCACGCGTGGAGCGGACCAGCGCCGCCGAATGCGACGAGGCTGAATCGGGCTGGGTCGTATCCGCGTTCGACGGAGATGACACGAAGCGCTCGGGCCATGTTTGCGTTGACGACGTCGATGACGGCCTGGGCTGCGATCTCGACTGAGCCAAACGGCTCTGCGATCGTGGAGATTGCGTCGCGAGCCCGCTCGACATCCAGCGCGACGGTGCCGCCGAGCTGTTGCTCAGGACGGAGACGCCCGAGAACGGTGTGTGCGTCGGTGACTGTCGGTACGGTTCCGCGTCCATACGCTGCCGGACCCGGATCTGCACCTGCCGATTGCGGTCCGACTCGGAGTGCTCCGCCGGGATCGAACCAGGCAATCGAGCCACCGCCAGCTCCGACGGTGTGCAGGTCGACCGCCGGTGTGCGGATCGGCATGTCGTCGACGACGAGATCGGTTCGCTCGAGCAATCGTCCGGGGCAGAGTGCGACATCGGCGGATGTGCCGCCCATGTCGAAGGTGATGGCGTAGGGATAGCCGTCGGTCGCGGCGGCTGCGAACGCTCCCGCGACGCCACCCGCCGGGCCCGACAGTACGGTGCGGACGGCGTTGCGGCCGGCGGAATCGCCGGAGAGTGAGCCGCCGTTGGACTGCATGATTCGCAGACGCACTTTCCCATCGGCCTGTTCCTTGAGCCTGGATTCGAGCGTGTCCAGGTATTGCGACATCACCGGCGAGAGATAGGCGTTCGCCGTGGTCGTGCTCATCCGCTCGAATTCGCGATGTTGTGGGAGGATTTCGTACGAAGCGGAGACGTTGAATCCGCGCTGACGTGCTCGATTCGCGGCCAGCTCCTCGTGCTCGGCGTTGATGAAGCTGAAGAGGAAGCAGATTGCGACGGTTCGCACTCTGGTCCGTTCGATGCGTTCAAGCACGCGGTCGAGTTCAGCGAGATCGAGCGGTGTGACGACCTCGCCGTCGAACGCGATTCGCTCATCGACCTCGTAGCGAAGTCTTTGTGGGACGAGCGGTTCGTGGCGCTGCGGATGCAAGGCGTACAGGTCGGGACGCGCCTGGCGGCCGATGACCAGGGTGTCGCGGAACCCCTTGGTCGTGATCAGCGCCGTCGGCGCGCCGGTGCGAGTCAGGAGCGTGTTCGTGGCCACCGTGGAGCCGTGAACGACCTCCTCCGGAGACCAGCCGAATTCAGCGAGTCCGTCGATGATCGCTCGGCCGGGATCGTCGGGAGTTGACGGCCGTTTGGCGATGTTGATCTCACCGTCACGCAGAAAGACGAAGTCGGTAAAGGTTCCGCCGACATCAACACCGAGCAACCGGTCATGATCAGTTGCGGCTGGAATTGGTTCTGATTGCGCCATTGTCGTGCCAGTCTACGTCGAGTAGTTGGATTGCTTGACTGCCCTGAGATGCGCTCATAGCGTCAGTTGGTAAGCTCTGTCGATACCGACAGATCACCCCTGAGTATTGCCTGAGATGGATGGAAACCGATGTCTGACGCTGCTGAACTAGTCCTACAAGCGGAGACTCGGACGGTCCTGGGCAAGAAGGTCAAACGTCTGCGTCGCGACGGCGTAGTGCCCGGCAATCTCTACGCGCGGGGCGAGGAATCGCGTGCGATCCAGTCTCCGCTGACGGAGATTCGGCGGGTATTCAGCGCCGTCGACAGGAACTCGGTGGTGACGATGTCGATTGATGGTTCCGAAGACCCGATTCCGGTTGTGTTGCGTGAGATTCAACGACATCCGGTCACACGCCAGTTGATTCACCTGGACTTCTACCAGGTTGACCTGACGCGGGCGATCCACTCCGAGGCGCGACTGGTGTTGATTGGCGACTCGGAGGCGGAGACCAAGGGTGGCACCGTCGTGCAATCGCTTGAGCTGCTGATGCTCGAAGCCTTGCCCGAGGCGATGCCTTCAGTGTTGGAGATTGACATCTCGGTGCTGGAGGACTTTGGACATTCTGTGTTGGTTCGCGACCTGGAGCTGCCGGAGGGCGTTGTTGCCCTGACGGACGGCGCAGTTGCGGTCGCGACCGCCTTGGCGCCGCGCGTCGCTGAAGAGGACGAGGAAGAGGTCGAGGAAGTACTTCTCGGCGAGGATGGCGAACCACTGGAGGTCGAGGCAGAGGAAGAAGCCGAAGAGTAATCAGCTACTTCCGATCGCGAACTCGGTCGCCGCGGAGTTGTCCGCAGGCCGCTGCGATGTCTCGTCCCTGTTCTACCCGCACGGTCGCGGGTACGCCGCGTTCCTGGAGCGCCTGCTGAAAACCGAGCGTCGCCCGACGAGTTGGTCGCTCGCCGACTACGCCGGGTGACGGATTCAACGGAATCAGGTTGACATGTGCGCGTAGACCGCGAATGCGGTCGGCGAGTCGTCGGGCGTGACCACGACTGTCGTTTACGTCGCGTAGCAAGACGTACTCAAACGTGACACGTCCGCCGGTACTGCGGTTGTGCTCCCTGACGGCATCAAGGATGTCGTCGATTGATGCGCCCGGCACCGGCACGAGTTCACTGCGTAGTTTCGGGTCGGGTGCATGTAGTGACACAGCGAGATTGACATTGGGATGGTCGCTGGCGAGTCGGCGGATGTTCTGCGGTATGCCGACCGTGGAAACGGTGATACGGCGCGGGGAGAGGGCGAAGCCCTCGGGATCGGTGAGACGCTGGATCGACTCGCTGACATTCGTGTAGTTGGCCAGCGGCTCGCCCATGCCCATGAACACGACGTGTGTAAGCTCGCGGCCTTCGTCGCGCGACCATGAGCGGGCCAGGATGGCCTGTCGCATGATCTCGCCGGTCGTGAGTTGGCGCCGCAACCCTTGTAGTCCTGTAGCGCAGAAGACGCAGCCCATGGCGCAGCCGCCCTGTGACGATAGGCAGACGGTGTCGCGCGGTCGGGAACGGATCAGGACCGTCTCGATCAACTCGCCGTCCTGGAGCTCGAGCAGCGCCTTGCTGGTTGAGCCATCGGCAGACGTCTGGAACTCGACGGGTTCGGTCAGCGCGGATTCCCTCTCAGTCAGGGCACGTCGCAGGTCGACGGGCAGGTCTGACATGGCAGACGGATCAGTCACGCCACGCTGATAGACCTGCCGCCAGATCTGCTTGGCTCGATATGCCGGTTGGCCCAGCGATACGACAAGTTCACTGAGGCCAGATTGGTCAAGATCGAGCAGTTGTGGCGATGAATCAGTCATCGGCCGTGCCGAATCGGCGACCGACCAGGTCGCGTGTACCCCGTGCAAACTCCTCCGCGCTCAGCTCGCGTTTGCCCGCTCGTTGCAGACGAAGGATTTGCAGGACTCCGTTGGCTGTCGCAACGTCGATCGTTGTTCCTGCCTGCAAGATGGTTCCCGGAAGACTCTGAACGGCGGAGTTGGAATACGTCGCAAGGGTGACTCGGATTGGTGTCTGATCGAGAGTCGTTGCGGCGGCAGGCCACGGCGTGTAGGCGCGAATGTGTCGGGCGATCTGGTCCGCGGGCTGTTGCCAGTCGATCCGGCCCTGTGACTTCTTGACCCGACGTGCTCGCGTGGCGCGATCGGAGTCCTGTGGGATCGGTGTGATCGCTCCGTTGAGCCAATCCGGGATCGTTTCCAATAGCAGTCGCGCGCCTATCTGGGCCAGCCGATCACTGAGCTCTCCCGCGTTCTCGGTTGGGCTAACCGGCGTCGACTGTTGGCGCAGGATGTCTCCGGTGTCTTCGCTCTCATCGACGAGCATGATGCTGACGCCGGTCTCGCTGTCTCCCTGGAGGATGGCTTCGGAGATCGGCGATGCTCCGCGCCAACGCGGCAGCAGCGAGGCGTGGACGTTAAGACTTCCGTGTGACGGCAGGTCGAGGATTTCGGTTGGGATGAGTTGCCCGTAGGCCGCAACGATCTGCAGGTCAGGCCGCAAGCTGGCGATTTGAGCAATTGCGGCGCGGTCGCGAAGCTTCGCGGGTTGAAGAGCCGGAATGTCGTGATCTGCGGCGAGTTGCTTGATTGGAGGCGGACGCAGGGACCGGCCGCGTCCGGCGCGTGCGTCGGGCTGAGTGACGACGGCGATTGGGCGGAATGGACTGTCGATCAGCGCTTGCAACGTCGGAATCGCGAAGTCTGGCGATCCGTAGAAGAGGACTCTCGGCGGGTCGGACATGGTCAGGCCGAAGTGTTGGAGGGCGACTTCAGACTTGAGTCGCGGCGATGCTCAGGCCGACGAAGACGAGCATGAGGACGATGGTTCCTCGAAAGAGCGAGCGTTCGATCCCGCGTCGCGTGCGATACGAGTCGCCGCCGGCTCCGCCGAAGATATTGCCCAGTCCGGCGCCCTTGGCTTGCAGGATGACCGCGCCGATCACCGTGAGCGAGATCAGAATCTGGAAGATGTTGAGGATGTCGGAAGTGCTCACGTTGGCTGGGAACCTGGCTTCGCTTGTTGTTCGTTTGCTGACTATTCGGGAATCGCGACGCGTTGTTGTCGGCGCGGAGTGACGCCAGCCTCGCGACCTTCATGGTATGCGGTCATGATCGCATCAGCGAGCTTCGCGCTGTCATGTCGGTAACGGTTGCCGGTGTCGACGGTATCCGCCTCGATGATCCGCAAAGTGTGCGCGGCGTCTGACCTGTCGCGAGTGTGTTCAACCCGGACGGGTTCAGAGTTCCAACCGCGCGGCAGTCTCGCCTTGCTGTTGTTGTTGGCGACGACAGCATCAAACGGCAGACCTCCGATGTGGTCGCCGATCACTCGGACATGGTCCTGAACGGAGAAGTGGTCAGTTTCGCCGTGCTGAGTGGCGACATTGGAGATGTACAGCTTCATCGCGGCAGATTCCTGGAAGGCGATGCGCAAGTCGGGCACGAGCAGATTCGGCAACACGGAGGTGAACAGCGAGCCGGGTCCGACCACGATCAGATCGGCATTGCGGATCGCGTTGAGCGTCTCGGGATATGCGGGCGGATGTTGCGGCTCGAGGTTGAGTTGTGCGATGCGCTCTCCTGCCTCGGTGATTGAGGATTCGCCGCGAATGGTGTCGCCGTCGGAGGTCAACGCTGCAAGCCGGATGTTCTCCAGCGTGGAAGGCAGGATCTTGCCGCGCACTGCGAGAACGCGTCCGGTTTCGTGGATTGCTTCCTCCATCGATCCGGCGACTTCGGACATCGCCACGATGAACAGGTTGCCGAACGAGTGGCCTTCCAGTCCGTTGCCTGACCCCTCAGGGAAGCGGTACTGGAACAGTCGCGTCATCAATGGCTCGGCATCGGCGAGGGCGGCGATGCAGTTGCGCAGGTCGCCGGGCGGAATGATCCCCAGGTCACGCCTGAGCCGGCCGGAGGAACCACCGTCGTCGGCGACGCTGACGACTGCAGAGAGATTGTCGGTGTAGGCCTTCAGACCTCGTAAGAGGACTGAGAGTCCGGTCCCGCCGCCCATGCAGACAATGCGGATGCCGCGACCGGCGAATCGCTGACGATGGAGCAGATCGACAAGTGGCTCGTCGGCGCCGTTGCGACGGTCAGACGAGCGCGCGGCGATCACCAGGCCGGAGGTGAACTTGCCGATGCCGAAGCCAATGCAGAGGACAGCGAGGCTGATCAGGATCGCGCCTCGCACGGCGTACGGCACGAACTGGAGCGTGATGTAGTAGAACGCGCCGGGCAGGGTCACGGTTAGGTAAAGCTCGCGGGCGAGGAACGATACCCCAAGCCCGAGTAATCCCATGCCGAAGAGCAGAAGAACGAACCAGCGCTTGATACCAATACCGGGAGCGAGCCACTTGCGTAGTTGCCACTCCGGACGGCCCGATGCTCCATCTGACGCCTGCACGCCGGAAGAACTCGGTCGGGTGCGCCAGAACATAACGCCACTATAGGCGGGTCCCACCTCAGGCGGTAGCGTAGGCGCTGCATAACAATTGCCTAGCGGCACTGGATTTGAAGGTATACGCGTGGAACAGCGACGATTCGGCGACAGCGACCTGGTGACCTCAGCGGTCGGCTTTGGCACCTGGGAGATGAGCACGACGATGTACGGCCACATCGACGTCGACGAAGCGGCCAAGGCCGTGAACATGGCCATCGACCGTGGCATCACCCTGTTTGACACGGCGGAGGTCTACGGCCCGTATCACTCGGAAGAACTGTTGGCAAAAGCGCTGGGTAATCGGCGCAATGAAGTGGTCCTGGTGACGAAGGTCGGCTTCGACTACGACGACACACCGATGGTGCGCGGTCTCAACTCAAAGAAGGAACACATCATCGAGCACACCGAGGGTTGCTTGCGCCGGCTCAACACCGACTACGTCGACCTGATGTTGATCCACTGGCCCGACCACGACACGCCGTTCGAGGAGACGATGGAGGGCCTGGAGGAACTGAAGCAGAGCGGCAAGATTCGCCACTACGGGGTCTCGAACTTCAACATCGACATGATGCAGGAGTGTCAGCAGTACGGGAACATCGTCGCCAACCAGGTCGGCTACCACATGTTCGACCGGCGGATGGAATCGCGCGTGCTGCCCTGGTGCATGAACAACGGCGTCGGCTTCATGTCCTACGGATCGCTGGCGTTCGGTCTGCTAACAGGCGCATTCAAGCCTGACCATCAGTTTGAAGAGGGCGACTGGCGCGGCAATGGCGTCGCCTTCAACCTCCCGTTATTCGAGGGGGAGCGATTCAAGCAAGAGGTCGAGATTGCCAATCGGCTGAGCGTCCTCGCCGACGGCTACGGCAAGACGGTCGCCCAGCTCGGAATCGCCTGGGTGCTCGACCATCCCGGCGTCACCTGCGCCCTGGTCGGGATGCGCAACGAGCGTGAGCTCGAAGAGAACGTCGCCGCGACCGACTGGAAACTGACCGAGGAAATCCGCAGCGGAATCAACGAGATCTTCGACGAGGTCGGTGTCCCGACGTACCAGAACCTGGATCAGGTCGTCCACGTAGCCCGAGCCACCGGCGCCCGACGAAATCTCCGCGACTAACGCCCACTCTCTCTGGCTCTTCCCCTTCCGGTTCCCTCTCCCCCTGGGAGAGGGTTAGGGTGAGGGCCGGCAGTCAACGCGCGGCCACCACAAACCAGAGAGCAACCAACCATGGAACAGCGACGATTCGGCGATACCGACCTGGTGGCATCGGCAGTGGGCTTCGGCACCTGGGAGATGAGTACCACGATGTATGGCCACATCGATGTCGATGAGGCCGCCAAAGCGGTCAACATGGCCATCGATCGCGGTATCACGCTGTTCGACACCGCCGAGGTCTACGGCCCCTACCACTCCGAGGAGCTACTGGCCAAGGCGTTGGGCAATCGTCGTAACGAGATCGTCCTCGTCACTAAGGTCGGCTTCGACTACGACGACACTCCCAAGGTGATTGGCCGGAACTCGAAGAAGGGCCACATCATTCAGCACACCGAGGACTGCCTGCGTCGGTTGAATACCGATTTTGTCGACCTCATGCTGATCCACTGGCCCGACCATGACACGCCAATCGAGGAAACGATGGAGGGTCTGGAAGAGCTCAAACAAAGCGGCAAGATTCGCCACTATGGCGTCTCGAACTTCAATATCGACATGATGGAGGAGTGCGAGCAGTACGGGCACATCGCCGCGAACCAGGTCGGCTACAACATGTACGACCGTCGCATGGAGTCGCGCGTGCTGCCCTGGTGCATGGCCAACGGCGTCGGCTACATGGCCTACGGGTCCCTCGGGTTCGGTCTGCTGACCGGTGCCTTCACACCCGAGACCACGTTCGAGGAAGGCGACTGGCGTCGCAGCGGCATGGCCTTCAACCTGCCGCTCTTCCAGGAGGAGCACTTCCGCAAGGAAGTCGAAGCGACCAACCGTCTCGTCGAACTGGCCGACGGCTACGGCAAAACCGTGGCGCAGCTCGCCCTCGCCTGGGTCCTCGATCACCCCGCCGTCTCATGCGCCCTCGTCGGCATGAGAAACGAGCGAGAGCTCGAAGAGAACGTCGCGGCCACCGACTGGAAGCTGAACGAAGAGATTCGCAGCGCAATCAACGAAATCTTCAACGAAGTCGGCGTGCCGACCTACCAGAACGCCCCGCAGGCGATCTGAGACAAGACCGATAGATCCTGGACGACAGCAATGGAACTGCGACGATTTGGCGACACCGACCTGGTCGCATCAGCGGTCGGGTTCGGTACCTGGGAAATGAGCACGACGATGTACGGCCACATCGACGTGGACGAAGCCGCCAGGGCTGTCAACATGGCGATCGACCGTGGCATCACGCTGTTTGACACTGCCGAGGGTTACGGGCCATACCTCTCCGAGGAGCTGCTGGCCAGGGCACTGGGCAATCGACGCAACGAGATTGTCCTGGTGAGCAAAGTTGGCTTCAATTACGACGACACGCCGACGATGACCGGTCTCAACTCAACGAGAAACAATGTCATCGAAAGCACAGAGGGCTGTTTGCGTCGGCTGAACACCGACTTCCTAGACCTGTTGCTGATTCACTGGCCTGACTTTGACACTCCGATAGAGGAGACCATCGGAGCCCTTGAGGAGCTGAAGCAAAGCGGCAAGATTCGCCACTATGGCGTCTCGAACTACGACATCGACATGATGCAGGAGTGCGAGCAGTACGGACACATCGCCGCCAACCAGGTTGGCTACCACATGTTCGACCGCCGGATGGAATCGCGGGTGTTGCCCTGGTGCATGGCCAATGATGTTGGATTCATGTCCTATGGCTCGCTCGCATTTGGGCTGCTGACCGGCGCCTTTTCGCCTGATCACACGTTTGAGGAGAGTGACTGGCGCCGCGGCGGCATCGCATTCAACCTGCCTCTGTTCGAGCGAGAGCACTTCCAGCGGGAAGTGGAAGTCTGCAACCGATTGGCGGAACTCGCCGACGGCTACGGCAAGACGGTCGCTCAGCTCGCGCTCGCCTGGGTGCTCGACCATCCCGGAGTCTCTTGCGCACTGGTTGGGATGAGGAATGAGCGTGAGCTCGAAGAAAACGTGGCGGCGACCGACTGGAAGCTGACCGAAGAGATCCGGACCGGGATCAATCAGGTCTTTGATGAGGTCGGAGTGCCGACCTACCAGAACACGCCGCAAATCGTCGAGAATCCGAGGGTCGCGGCGATGCGGGGCTAACGGAGCTGTTGATTCTCATTCGCTTGGCTTCGGACACACATCTCAACGCCTTCCACTCGTCATTGCCGTGCTCCGTCGCGGCAATCTCGAGGCGTGGACAACGCAAGTGCAGATTGCGGCGCGGTACCTTCGCTCAAGCTTGGACTTGCTCCGCATCGCTCCCGCGGTCCAGTCATACACGCCCCTCAAAACCTGCAGATGTCAGTTGACATGCCATTCGCAACCAAGTACATATGGTCTATATCAAAGATCAAGAAAGGCAGACATCCACTTGTCGGCAAACGCCTCTCCCTACCCCTCCTTACCGACACCACGCTCGTTCGGTCAACGCCGGTCAAAGCCCGTTCTTGCTCGTCCTGCCCCGCACAATCTCCGCCCAAGATCGAGCAGAATCGAACAAAATCGAACAAGACCGCACGCGCTTGGACCTGAAAGACCTGAAGAAACCTGAAAGCGAAAACGCACGATCTCTAGCAAAACAATGGGGTTCCTCTGGCTCACGCCCTCAGAAAAAAAGAAAGCCTGAAATCTGAAAGCTCGGACAACCGGTCAATCTTCGACCGAACACGAACAGGACGCGAACGATGAACTGGCCCTAATCGCTCAGGCCGCTCTAGTCGCTCAGCTCAGCGACCAACAACTCCGATGCTTGCTGCGGGTTCGCCTGGCCTCTTGACTGCCTCATGACCTGGCCGACCAGGTACTTGAGCGCGGCCTCTTTGCCCGACCGATAGTCCTCCACGGCCGACTCGTTGTCGGCAATCACCTGGTTGATGATTGGGCTGAGGGCATCCTCGCCGCTGATTTGGGTGAGGCCCTTGGCCTTGACGATCTTGGCGGGGTCGTCTCCGGTTTCGTACATCGACTCGAAGACGGTCCGGGCCTGGCTTCGTGAGATGTTTCCGCCGACAATCAGGCCGACCAGTTCCGCGATGTGGTTGGGTCGGATTGGCTGGTCTTCGAGGTCTGGATGCGCGAGGTCTTTGTTGATCTGGGCGAACAGGTCGCCGGTGATCCAGTTGGCCGCCTCACGCGCGTTGGCCGGGTCGTCGAGGGCGGCGACGGCTTGCTCGAAGTAGTCGGCGCGGGCCGGTTCTTCTGTTAGCAGGTTGGCTTCGAATTCACCCAGTCCGTAGTCAGACAGGAAGCGGGCGCGACGATCGTCGGGTAGCTCAGGAAGCTCAGCGCGAATCGATTCGACCTCTTCGGGTGTGATCGACAGCGGCGGCAGGTCCGGCTCAGGGAAGTAGCGATAGTCGTGGGCGTCCTCTTTAGAGCGCTGCGAGAGTGTGAGCAGCCTCGTTTCGTCCCAGCCGCGTGTCTCCTGATCGATGCGTCCGCCGCTGCCCAGCACCTCCGCCTGACGCTTAACCTCGTACTCAAGCGCCGAGTGGACGCCGCGTAACGAGTTCATGTTCTTGATTTCGACCTTGCCGCCGAGTTCGGTCGAACCGACTGGACGCAGCGAGACATTGGCGTCGCAGCGGAAGGAGCCTTTCTCCATGTCGGCGGTCGAGACACCGAGATAGCGGAGAATCTGGCGGAGTTGGACAAGGTAAGTGCGCGCTTCGTCGGGTGAACGCATGTCGGGCTCGGAGACGATCTCCATTAGTGGGACGCCGGAGCGATTGACATCGACGAGTGAGAATCGTTCGCCCGCCTCACTCTCGCGGTGCAGCAGGCGAGCGGTGTCCTCCTCCAGGTGGACGCGAGTGATGCCGATGCGACGCTTGCCCAGGTCCTCGGTCTCGACGTCCATCCATCCGCCCTCCGAGAGCGGCATGTCGTACTGCGAGATCTGGTAGCCCTTCATCAGGTCGGGATAGGGATAGTTCTTGCGGTCGAACTTGGACAGTTCGGGAATCGTCATGTTGAGCGCCAGCGCCGTGCGGATCGTCCACTCGACCGCCGTCCGGTTGATCACCGGCAACGTGCCGGGCATGCCGAGGCAGAGTGGGCAGACGTAGGTGTTGGGATCGGCCGAAGCGTAGTCGGCCGGGCAGCGGCAGAACATCTTGCTCTCGGTGCGTAGTTGGCAGTGCACCTCGAGCCCGATCACAGTCTCGTATTCGGTTGCGGAATGAGCTGAGGCTTGAGTGGTCATGCAAGTCAGTTTACTTGCCGTCTGCTGTTAGTCTGGGCAAAGTATTTCGCCGTGCGTGAACGGCGTCGGGGGTGCGTGCACTGCATGAGTACTGAGGTTTATTCGCCGCGAGCCGGGCTGTCGGAAACAACGTCGGAGGTCCGCCCGCTGCGGATGCTGCACACCTCGGATGTCCACCTGGGCGCGTACACGTCGCAGCCGTACAAGACGGAGCCAGACGGCTCAGATGTGCTGGAGCCGGCGCTCAAGGCGTTCAAGCACGTGCTCGAACTCGGCATCGAGGCGGATGTCGATGTGGTCGCCATTGCCGGCGATTTCTTCGACCATGTGCGCGTCAAGCGGCCGTATGTCGAGGTGACCGGCGAATTGATGGAAGCAGTCGGTCGGCCGGTAGTTGTGCTGCCGGGCAATCACGATCCACACATGCCGGAGGGCATCTACCAGAAGTTCGACGACGCATTTCCCTCGAACGTACATATCATTGCTTCGGCCGAAGGCGAGCTGATATTGCTCGAGGAAGTCGGCATTCAGTTTTGGGGCCAGGCGCACGAGAGTTACAACGACTTTTCGCCCGCCTCGGCGATGCCGGCCTGGGCGAACGGCTCGGACCAGTACATCTGGCGCGTCGCGATGGCTCACGGCTACTACGTGGGCACCGGCGAATCTCGGTACTCGTACCAGATTCATGCGTCGGAAATCGCAGGGATGGGCGCTGACTACGTCGCGCTTGGGCACATCGATGTGCACGAGGGCGTCGGCGACGGCACGGTGCCTGCCTATTACCCGGGCGCTCCCCGTCACTCGGGAGGCGCGACGATTGTTGACTTTGCCGCGGATGGCACGACGGTGCGTCATGAGCTGCATGACGGCGCCGAGAGTGATCCGCAAACTGCGGGCAATCCAATGATGGAAGCTCGCTTGCACTAGCTGGTTCAAGAAGAACTCGAACAGGAGGCGCTGTGAGCTATCGGGCGTTTGTGGTGAACAAGGATGGCGATGATTTCACGGCGTCTGTCCAGACGCTGGACGAGTCCTCGCTGCCAGAAGGCGACGTGACAGTTGCCGTCGATTGGTCCGACCTGAACTACAAGGACGGCCTTGCCTGCACGCCGAACGGCCGGGTGGTAGTGAGTTACCCAATGACCTTGGGAATCGACTTTGCCGGAACCGTAGTGGAGTCTTCCGACTCTCGCTACGCGGCAGGCGACGCGGTCGTGGCGACTGGATACGACCTTGGCACCGGACATCCCGGCGGCTACGCCGAGCGGGTGCGGCTGTCGGGCGACTGGCTGGCTCCGCGTCCGGAGGGAATGAGCTCGGAAGAGGCGATGACCTTGGGCACCGCCGGTATCACCTCAGCGATGTCGATTGACGTGATTGAAAAGGCCGGGATTGGTCCCGACGCCGGACCGGTAATCGTATCGGGAGCAACCGGCGGCGTCGGCTCAACGGCTGTCGCGATGCTGGCAGCCCGTGGTTACACGGTTCATGCCAGTACGGGCAAGGCGTCTGAGCACGATTTCCTACGAGAACTGGGTGCGTCGGAGATTCTCGACCGTGAAGAGCTGGCTGCTGAATCGCGACGACCGATCGAGCGGGAGCGTTGGGCGGCTGGGGTCGATCCGGTCGGCGGCTCGACGACGGTGTCGATCCTGCGGCAGACCAAGTACGGCGGCGTGGTTGCACTGTCAGGACTGACTGGCGGCGCGGGAGTCTCGACGACTGTCATGCCCTTCATTCTGCGGGGCGTGTCGCTCGTCGGAATCGAATCGGTGTACTGGCCGGGCGAGGATCGACCTCGTCTCTGGGCGCGAATGGCGGAAGACTTCAGTGGTCGCAACCTGTTGGACCTGGTTGAAGCTCGGATTGGGCTGGAAGATGTTCCCGAAGCGGCTTCGAAAATCCTTGCCGGCGGCGTACGTGGACGCATTCTGGTCCGTCCGACTTAACCGAATCTGAACAGGGAGATACGAAATGGAAATTGGAATCTTTATCGGTGGAGCTGGTCCGGCGCCGAGCGTGCAGGACATCGTCGAACAGGCGCAACGCGCTGAAGCTGCCGGATTCGCCACCTTTGGCATGGCAAACATCTTCTCGCACGACGCGATGGGCGCGCTCACACTCGCCGGTGCTCAGACTGAGCGAATCGAGCTGATGACCGCCGTGGTGCCGACGTATCCGCGTCACCCACACGCGATGGCGCAACAGGCGCTGACCGTGCAGGCGGCGTCGGGCGGATCGCGATTCGTGATGGGCATTGGTCTGTCGCACAAGGTGGTGATTGAGGGGATGTTCGGCTACTCGTTCGACCGTCCGGCGCGACACATGAAGGAATACCTGGATGTGCTGCTGCCGCTGTTGAACGGCGATCCGGTTCAGACCGATGGCGAACACTATCGCGGCGCGGTCAGCCTGGACATACCCGACGCGGAGAAGCCGGTGTCCTGCATGCTGGCAGCCATGGGCCCAGCGATGCTGCGGCTGGCCGGCGCCCGTACCGATGGCACGATTCTCTGGATGACTGCGGCCGGCGTGGTCGAGTCTTACATCGCGCCGACGATTAATGCCGCTGCAGACGAGGCGGGACGGCCGCATCCGCGCATCGTGGTCGGCTTGCCGGTCATGTTGCACTCGGATGTCGATGCTGCTCGCGCGACGGCGGCCGAGCAGTTTGCCAACTATGAACGGTTGCCTTCGTATCGCTCAATGCTGGACAAGCAGGGCGCAGCCCATCCGGAAGATGTCGCGCTGGTCGGTACGGAAGAGCAGATCGAGACGCAGCTCAGGCAGTTGCAGGAAGCAGGCACGACGGACTTCGTCGGCGTCGTGTTCGGTTCAGAGGACGAACGCTCGCGGACCGAGGAGTTCCTGGGCGCTCTGGCTCCGACCCTGTAGTCGGCCGCTGCTAGCCGTTGTCAGCTACTGGCGCGATTCAGACGGATCACCTGGATTGTGCGCGGCTTTGCCCGCTCGGCGTATTGGATGTAGGGCGGCCAGACTTCGGCTGCCGCTACCCAGAGGCGTTCGCGGTCCTCGCCCTCAAGGAACTCTGCCTCGACGGGGAATCGCTTGCGGTCGACGAACACCCAGGCGTGCGGATTGGCTCTCAGGTTGTGGACCCACGACGGATGGCTGGGCGCGCCGCCGACCGAACCGATGATGACCCAGTTTTCGCCGTCGGGAACGTAGAAGAGCACGGCGTCGCGAAGATCGCCTGACTTCGCGCCGACGGACCGAAGCATCAAAGAGTCGACATAAGGAACGCCTTCGTTCCAGGTGATCATGCGGCCCAGGATTGAATAGCCCGTGATTCGGACGACGAATTCTTCCAAAGGCCGCAAGATGCCGGTGCGTCGGAGGAGGTTCGTGATTTCTTGCAACATGGTTTCTACTGACGGAGCCAGCTACTCGATGTAGTCGCGCAGGCGGGTGGCTCGGGTTGGGTGGCGGAGCTGTCGCAGTGCCTTGGCCTCTATCTGTCGGATGCGCTCGCGGGTGACGTCGAAGTCCCGACCGACTTCCTCCAGTGTTCGAGCGCGACCGTCGCCGAGGCCGAAGCGGAGTTCGAGCACCTGACGCTCCCGCGCTGAAAGCGAGCCGAGGACTGCGCCCACAGTCTCCTTGAGCAGTTGCTGCCCGGCGGCGGCGTCGGGAGCAACCATCTTTTCGTCTTCGACGAAATCGCCGAGGTGGCTGTCGTCTTCTTCGCCAATCGGCGTCTCCAGTGAAACCGGCTCCTGAGAGACCTTGATGATCTCGCGGACACGCTGGGCATCAACGCCCATGCCCTGGCCGATTTCTTCGTACGTGGGTTCTCGGCCGAGTTCCTGGACGAGCCGGCGGGAGACGCGGACCTGCTTATTGATCGTTTCGACCATGTGCACCGGGATACGGATGGTACGGGCCTGGTCGGCGATCGCGCGGGTGATGGCCTGGCGGATCCACCAGGTCGCATAGGTGGAGAACTTGTAGCCCTTGCGATAATCGAACTTTTCGACAGCTCGGACAAGGCCGATGTTGCCTTCCTGGATCAGGTCGAGCATCGACATGCCGCGGCCGATGTACTTCTTGGCCACCGAGACAACGAGTCGCAGATTGGCTTCCGTCAGGCGCTTTTCTGACAGGTACGCGTCTTCCTTTAGCACACCGATGTGTCGCTCGCAGCGCAATGCAATCGGGTCGAGTTTGTCGTCGAGGTCTGATGGGCACGGGATCAATTGCTCGAGTCCACCCGTCGCACGGAGGAGATGGCGCACATGACGCTGGTCGAAGATGTGGGTCACGACCGACACCTGGACCAGGCGCTCTTCGGCGCGTGCCTCGTCGTACTCCTCGTCGACAGGCTGGTAGCGATTGACCAATGCCTCTCGCAGTTCAGGGTCCATTTCCTGGTCGACGCGCTCGCGGAAGTCGCTGTCCTTGGTCAGGTCGAAGAGGGAGAGGTTGGACTTACCGATTTCCTGGGCGATGACGGCGATCTCGGGCAACAACGATTCCAATTGCAGGAGCAGGAAGATCGTAATCTCGATGGCGGTGGGCCAGCGGCCGTTGAGGATGCGCCACTCTTCCTCGAAGTCGCGAATCCAGTTGCCTTCTTCCATCTGGCGTGAGAGGTGGCGCTCGTCCTGTGCGGTCAACAGATTGACGCGGCCGATCTCTCGTAGATACATGCGGACCGGATCGTCGATGCCTTCGGCCTCTTCATGAACGCTCTGGCGACCCTCTTTGCGCATTTCGATGATGCGTCGGGAACTGACTTCCTTGGTCCTGCCGTACAGGTCTACGGCTGGCACCTCAGGCTTGGCGGGCTCGGCCTTCTTGCCGCGTCCGCGGCCTCGGCCCTTGGCCCCGCCTTTGCCACGACGGCCAGTCGCTTTTGGCTTGGGTTCGGGGCGAGCCTGCAGCGGACGGTCGAGGACGCCGAGCAGCTTGCCCAGGGAATCAACGGCTTCCGGCGACTCTTCGCCGGTCAGAGTGAAGCTAGCGACAGAAGCGTGAGAGATCTGCCGCTCTTCGTGCATCTTGGCTTGATTGCGGCGTTCAGCGGCCTTCTTCGGTGTTGGCGCTGCTTTGGTGGACTTCTTCGTCGTGCGCTTGGGCTGCTCGGCGAGGTTGATGGTTCGTCGGCCGGCCGGCATCGAGAATTCGTCGACCGGGGCGGTCAGCGCGCGGACGCGGGCTTCTTCTTCGGACTTGGCGACGGCTCGAGGCTTGCGCTGTCCGGGCGCTTCGGCCGTCACGCGGCGGTCGCCGAGTTGATCACGGACGAGCTGCCTGAGATTGCCGACAATGTGGTTGGCTACCTCGGCGCTGCGAGCGCGTTCAGCCAGCGTGGCCGGCGTCGGTGTCGAGGCGGCTCGAGAGCGGGATGCGGTGGTGTTTCCCGCCGACTCCGCCGTTCCATTCGTACCGTTTGCCGACGATCCAGCAGGCGCCTGGTCGCTATCCGCGCCGCTGGCCGCTGCCCCGTTCGACACGGGTGCGGATGCACTGGCCGAATCTGTTTCCGGTGGAGTGACAAGCGTTGACGTGGCGGCTTCCGCCGGTGCATCAGCGGTTGCGTCTCGAGCGATCACCATGGTCGTGGTCCCTTCTCTCAGCCTGGTCCCCCAGCGTGGTTCTCGTTGATTCCGAACAGATCAATCCGCCCCTAACGGGGAGAGTCGATGGAGATTTCGGGCAAGGTCTCGTGAGGACACGACCGAACTGGCTGCCGCGATCAGATCGGGCTCGCATTCGTCGGTCTGGTCGAGTTGCACGGCGGCGCGGGCGAGCTCGTCAACACCGAGTTCGCGCTCTTGCTCGCCGATTTCAAGGTTCTTCAGGCGAAGGCCTTCTTTGCTGCGGTTTCGTCGGATTCTGGCGATGGCATCTGACGCGGCCTCAGTGGCCTCCGCGTCACTGTAGGGCGGAAGATGCTTCGCGTCACGTAGTATCTCCGCGATTCGCTCAGAAGAGTCAAGCAAATCGCTTGCCCAGGATGATTCTCCAGAGTTGATGCGGGCAATCAGGATGGCCTGATCCTCGGCATCTTCGATCAGCTCGATGTCTTCGAACTGCAATCCATCACGGACGGACTGGTAGGCGAGAGCAAGCTGAAGGATGAACGATTGCTGGCGGTCGCGGCGGGATTGGGCTGCGGGGGCTCCTGCTGCAGTAGGGCGAGACGATCGGGATGACGGCGAAGCGTACCGCGTTTGCAGTGCGGTGGCGTCAACGCGTGCCCAGGCGGCGACTCGCCTGATGTATTCCTCGCGCAAGACGGCGTGGCCGATGGTGCGGACGGTGGGCATCAGGTCGTCGAGAAACTGAGCTCGGCCTCGTGGTGTCTCAAGATCGTGGAGGGAACGCGTGTGATCTACGAGCCAGTCGAGATAGGTCGGCGCAGTCTCGACGAGCGTTCTCCACAGCTCAGGTTCGGAGCGGATTAGATCGTCCGGGTCGCGGCCTTCGGGCAGCGGAATGATGCGGATATCGTTTGACAACTGGTTCTGCAGTGCGCCGACGCGATGTATATCGGTCGCGACGCGTTGCTGAGTTCCGAGCGCTGCCCTGGCCGTGTCGATACCGCGGCGAGCGGCTGCCTGTCCGGCGGCGTCGGGGTCGAGCGCCAATCGGACGTCTGTGGCGAGCGGCTTGATCAGACCGATCTGGGTCTCGGTCAACGCCGTGCCCATTGAGGCGACGGTGTTCGGGCTGCCAAATTCATGGGCACTGATGACGTCGGTGTAGCCCTCGACGATGATCACCGAGCCGGACTCGCGAATGGCTGGACGAGCGAGATCGAGTCCGTAGAGCAGGTCGCGCTTGCGGAAGAGGTCCGATTCAGGCGTGTTGATGTACTTGGCCGGTTCATCGATCAGGGTTCTGCCGCCGAAACCGACAGTCTCGCCCCGGCCGTTGCGGATCGGGAAGATCAGCCGGTCGCGGAAGCGGTCTCTGGGCCCGTTTTCAGTGATCAGGATGAGTCCTGCCGCCTGAGCGTCTTCTAGTTGGTGTCCGCGCGCAGAGAGATGATGAGCTAGAGCGTCGGATTCTGAGCCCGCTAGTCCCAGGTTGAATTGCTGCGCCGACTCAGGCGAGATGCCGCGCTCGCGCAGGTACTCCTGCGCCTCACGGCCGAAGGACGAATCCTGGAGCTGGCTGCGCCAGAAGTGCAGTGCGGCGTCGTTCGCGCGCAGCAGGCGTTGCCGCTGCTCGTCCTGGCGAGTCTGTTCGGGAGTCCTGGCGCGAAGCTGGATACCGGAGCGCTGAGCCAGGCGCTGGAGGGCTTCGCGGAAGTCGACGTTGTGCCGCTTCATCTCCCAGCTAAAGATGTCGCCGCCTTCCGAGCATGCACCGAAGCAGTGCCAGGTCTGACGGTCGGGATTGACGATGAACGACGGAGTCTTCTCAGCGTGGAAGGGACACGGTGCTTTGAATGTGGAGCCGCTCCGCTTGAGCTGAACTTCGGTGGCGATCAGATCGACGATGTCAATCTTCGCCTTGACTTCTTCGGCTACTGACATGCGCAGCGGCCGTGAAGGCTAATCAGGAGGGAAGGGCGCGGCATACACCAAATTTACGTTGATGCGGAACATTTATCAATGACTCAGGACAAGAATAAAGCGATTCAATGGTTCAGCGGGGTATTTCGAGCGTCATTTCGTTGTCGGCAGTGTTGGCTTCCGCTGTGTCTCCGCCAGCGACGACCGTAATCGTGAGTGTTCCGGAGTGCGGCTGGAGGCTTGTCAGGATCTCAGTACTACCCGCAGCAAGCGGCTGGGCATCGGCGTCGCGCCGGGTGATGACTTCCAACTGAGCTCCCGACTGATCGGCAATGGTGATGAAGAAGGTCTCGGCTGGTCCGTCGCCGTTGTTGATGACAGTCAGCAACACGTAGCCGTCGCTCGTCGCTTGCGCATCGAGGAACGTCAGATCCGGCGCAGGGCCTGGATCCGGACTAACTGTCTGTTCCTGCTGGTCGTCCTGTGAATCGGCTTCAGGGGCCTGGCCATCTTGACTTTCCTCCGTTCCTGACTCCTCGGGACCCTGCAAGGTGATCAGGAACTCGTTGTTGTTGGTGTTCGTATCGACGGCTGCCTCTATGAGGACTCTCGCTTCGACCGTGATTCCGGGTTCCAGGTCGAGATCGAGGGGAATCGTGCGGACGCCGGCCGACTCGATCTCGAAGGTGACGGCCGCAGAAGCCAACTCGGCGCCATTGCTCGCGTTGATGACGGTGACTAGTACGTTGGCGCGTTCGATGTCCACGGAGCTGGTATTCGTGACGGACACGTTGAGGCGGTTGCGGTCGTCAGCGACTTGTCTGGCCGTGACGATGACGAGGTCGATTTGATCGCTCTGCGTAGCGCTGTCGGCGTCGCCGTCACCCGTTTCGGCTTGCTCGTCGTCCTGATCTGCCACAGCCACGATGTGAATCACGATGCGGTCGTCGTAGCGATCCTTCTCCGGAGTGAAGACGACGAGTTGGAGTTCGTATGACCCGGAGCTGGTGATGAAGCGCTGGACATCTGTGATTAGCTCGCTGTAGTCGCCAGGCCCATGACCTTCAGAGGAGTGGATTAGGACAGAGTTGCCGAGCGTGTTGTCGGGTGCGATTGGTGTGATGTAAAGCAGTGCGCTGGCGACGGCGCCCACATTACGAGCGATGAGTTCGACATCGATGGCCAGGTTTGAATCCAGCGTGAATCGTTGGCCGTCGGTCGGAGATTCGATTCGCGCTATGCCTACGCCAAAGTCAGCCTGTTCGTCTTCCGATGGTTGGTCGGGTGCGGATGACTCTTGCGCCTCGTCGTCACCTTCCGGAGTCGCCACGCTCCCTCCTTGCGGGATCAGAATGACGGGAATCGTTTGCGATTCTTTTCGCCCAGCCACATCAACTGCAACGATCGTGACCTGGACTTCGCCTGTTTGGCCCGGCGTCCACTCGATTCGGGCGATGTAGTCGCCGGATTCGTCCAGGACGGGAGTCACCGAGACGATGTGCTCATCGTTGACCAACATGTCGAAACGCTCGATCGGTTGGCTGCCCGTCGCCGAGATGGCGAACCGGATACTGGTACCGGAAACGAACTGTTGCAGCGGAACGATGCCGAGCACCTGAACGCGTAGCGCCGCGGCGACCCGAGCCTGATCGTCGGTGACTTCGACGCGGATTTGACGTTGCGACTCCACTCCCTGGTCGTCAAGGGCGACGATTTGTACGTCGGCGAATCCGAGTTGCGTGGGCGTCCAGACGAATGTGCCGATCCATGCTCCGCGATCCTGTGAGTAGGACGGCAGCACCGAGACGACGGACTGAGAATCGACGAATAGTTCCAATGTGGCAATAGGATTGCCGGACGAGATGGTAACGGTAATGCTCTGGGGCTGATTGAGAAGGACGAGTTCGCCCTCGTCGAGTGAGACGACCATGACCGGCGCGTCGGGTCCACCGGTGTTGAGAAGATCGAGCCGGCTGATGACAACGACCACGGCGGCGACGATAGCCGCGATGACCAGAAGAATGGCGATTGAGCCGATTCGGCTGCCCATGCGTCTCCTGCGACCCGATTTGACCTGCAACGACTCGCGTGGCAAGCGCGCACTATGCCATGGCGAGGGGACTCGTCGTCACTCTAGCTGGCGATGGGGCCGAGACGATTATCGCTGCTGTTGCGCTTCGGCATTTGCGACCAGATGACGCGTCTGTTCAATCACGTCCGGAGTGACGGAGATCGACGTGATCCCCCAGTCAACTAGACGTTGCGCCAGGTCCGGATGTTCCGACGGACCCTGACCGCAAACCGAAACAGTGATGCCGCGACGTTTCGCGGTCGTGATTACCTGTTCGATCGCCCGGAGGACGGCGGGATTACGTTCGTCGAACGTATCGGCAAAGCGCTCTGAATCTCGGTCGATGCCGAGCGTGAGCTGTGTCAGGTCGTTCGAACCGATCGAGACGCCGTCGATGCCGCAATCGATGAACTCGTCCAGCAGCAGCACGTTAGACGGCACTTCGACCATCATCCATAGCTGGAAGCCTCCGGGCTCGCCCGCATTTCGTTCAAGACCGTAGTCATCGACTTGCCTGGCGACCTGGGCCATCTCATCGGGCGTGCGGACGAATGGAATCATCAAGTGGAGGTTGGGATGATCTTCGCGGACTTGCTCAAGGGCGCGTAGCTCAAGTTCGAACAGATCCGGTTCACGGATGTATCGTGCCGCGCCTCGGTAGCCAATCATCGGGTTTTCTTCGTTCGGTTCGTAGATGTCGCCACCGGTGAGATTGGCATACTCGTTGGTCTTGAAGTCGGTCGCTCGATAGATCACCGGACGTGGATCGAACGCGGATGCGATCTTGCGCATACCCTCGGCCAGTCGGCGTACGTATTCGTCCTGGCGGCCGGTATTGATGAAGTTGCGAGGGTGCTCTCCAAGTCGGGCAATAATGAACTCGGCACGCAGGAGGCCGACGCCGTCGACATCACGCTCGGCGACGCGGTCGGCGATTTCGGGCTCGGCCAGATTGACGTAGAGCTTGGTCTCGGTGGCGATCGGCGCGTAGAGTTCTTCTTCGCGGTCATGCCACCAGTTGATCAGGGCGGTCTGGACGCCGTCGTAGATCAACCCTGAGGCGCCGTCGACTGTGACCTCGCGGCCGTTGGTCAGCGTGGCTGCCCCCGATGCTCCGACGACACAAGGAACGCCGAGTTCCCGGGAGATAATCGCGGCGTGACAGGTGCGACCGCCTCGTTCGGTGATGATCGCGGCGGCGCGCTTCATCGCTGGTACGAAGTCGGGTGTGGTCATTTCGGCGACAAGCACGTCGCCTTCGCCGATGCTCGACGTTTCGCGAGCGTCAACGATGACCCGGATTCGACCGGTCGCAACTCCTGGGGATGCGGGTGAGCCGTTGAGAATCGGCGCCTCGGAGGGAGTTGGGGCAGGATTGGCGCCGTTGGTCTTGGTCTGCGGGGCGACTGTGGTGATCGGCCGGGTCTGCAACAGGTAGAACTGACCATCGGCCCAGCCCCACTCGATGTCCTGCGGCGAGCCGTAGTGCGACTCGATCCGCTTGCCGATCGCACTCAGTTCAACAACCTGGTCGTCGGCCAATTTTGCTACTGATCCATCGTTCTCGGACAGCTCGACCCAGACGTTTGCCCCGTGCTCAGGATCGATCGTTCCATCTGGCGAGCGCACGAGTTTTCGATCCTGGACGAATATCTGCCGCTCGAGGATGCGCTCAGTGGACTTCTCGACTTCGTAGTGGTCCGGAGAGACCAGGCCGCCGACGACTGCTTCGCCGAGTCCAAATGCCGCTTCAATCACGATTCGATTGGCGTCGTTCGTGATTGGATCGACGGTAAACATGACACCGGACGATTCCGACTGGACCATCCGCTGCACGGGAACGGCGAGGTCGACGTCGAGATGGCCCCAACCCGCCTGTTCGCGGTAGAAGATCGCGCGCGCTTCGAAGAGTGAGGCCCAACAGCGTTGGACTGCTTCGACGACGTTGACTCCGCCTTCGATGTTGAGGAATGTTGCTTGCTGTCCGGCGAATGATGCCTCGGCCAGGTCTTCGGCCGTGGCCGAGCTACGCACCGCGACCGGTCCTTCACCGAGCTGGGCGTATGCAGCGGTGATCTCCTGCTGCATGATTGCCGGCATTTCAGCCTGCTCGATGGCGTGGCGCACTGCTTCAGCCCTGGAGTTGAGCTGGTCGTCGTCGTTCACGTTGAGACCGGCAAGAAGCCGGCGCAGGGTGTGATCGAGACCACTGTCCTCAATGAACTGGCGATAAGCGCGGGTAGTGACCACAAAGCCGGGCGGGACAGGGATGTTTGCCTGGGTCAGCTCACCCAGGTTTGCGCCCTTGCCGCCCACAAGAGGGACAGATTCTCGTCCGACTTGGGCGAACCAGACAATGTGCTGTGCGTCAGAGGTCATGTAGGAAGCCCGCGAGTGGTGGTTGGGACGTTCAGGGCTGGCTGACGCAGGATATCACCGCGTTAACGAAACACCGATATCACCCAATATCACCAGCCCTGTTTGCTGGGGAATCGAACCTTACTCGACCGTCACGGTCTTGGCGAGATTGCGCGGCTGGTCAATATCGAGTCCGCGAGCCAGGGCGATGTGATAGGCGAGCAGTTGGATTACAGGTGTGAGCGAGAACGGCGTGAGCAGCGGTGGGGCCGGTGGGATGCCAATGAAATGGTCGACCAAGTCAATGAGTTCCTCATCACCCTCGTCGCCGATGGCGATGACGGGCGCACGCCGAGCGCTGACCTGTTGGATGGCAGACGTCATCTTGTCAAACAACGGTCCGCGAGGGGCCAGCGCGATCACCGGGAAGTCCTGGTCGAGCAGGGCGATTGGTCCATGCTTCATTTCGCCGGCGGCGTAGCCCTCGGCGTGGACATACGAGATCTCCTTGCACTTCAGGGCAGCTTCCATCGCCAGCGGGTGCTCGATTCCTCGTCCGAGAACAAGGAAGTTTGCTGCCGAGCCGAAGCGCTGCGCGATTTCAGCACAGCGCTCGCCACGCTGTATGCCTCGGTCGACGAGGGACGGCGCAGTCAATAGCTGTTCAAGGCGAGTTGACAGGTCGTCGTCGCTGAGGCGCCCCTGGACTCGCCCGATTCGGCAGGCGAGCAAGTACAAGGCTGCCAGAGAACCCACGAACGTCTTGGTCGAGGCCACACCGACTTCGGGTCCGCAGCGCATGATGATGGACGCGTCCGCCTGCCGCGTTGCTTCCGAGCCTTCGACGTTTGTGATCACAACCTGGGGCGCGCCCCAACGATCGCGGACATGTTTCATCGCGCCGAGCGTGTCGATGGTCTCGCCCGACTGCGTGACCGCGACGACCAGCGTCGAGGGTCCCAGTAGCGGCGCGCGGAAGCGAAACTCCGAGGCGTTGTCGAAATCGGCGGGAATGCCGGCGATCTGTTCCATCCACCAGCGGCCGATCATCGCTGCGTGGAGCGACGTGCCCATGCCAATGACGAGGACGCGATCAATGGACCGGAGCGTTTCGTCGGAAATGCTGAGATCGTCGGGAAGCGCACTGGCCGGGTCGAGGCGGGCACGTCCGCGAATCGTGTCTGAGAGCGCGCGCGGTTGCTCATGGATTTCCTTGAGCATGAAGTGTCGATACGGACCCCGGGCTATTGCGACGGGGTCGAGGTCAACTTGTCTCGGTTCTGGCCTAATGCTCGCATGGTCGGATCGCCTGACCCTGAGATCGTCGGCCGTAATCGTTGCGATGTCTCCATCATCGAGGTGATACACCGTTGTGGTGTGGGGAAGCAGCGCCGGGAGATCGCTGGCGATGAACATCTCGCCCTCGCCGTAGCCGATGACGATGCCCCCGGCTGAACCTGTTCGAGCCGCATAGATGCGTCCTGGATCCGTCCGGTGTACGGCTGCGATCGCATTGGCTCCGTTCAGACGGCCGATTGCATATGCGAGCGCGGCTTCAAACGAGCGTCCCATGGCGAGTTCACGTGAAATCAGTTCAGGGATCACCTCGGTGTCGGTGTCTGATTGCCAGGTGCGACCTTCGGTGTCGAGCGTTTCCTGCAGTTCGGCCTTAAGCTCCCTGTAGTTTTCGACGATGCCGTTCTGCACCACTATCACGTCTCCGGCCGAGGAGGCGTGCGGATGTGCGTTTCGATCGGATGGCTCGCCGTGAGTCGCCCAGCGCGTGTGCCCAATTCCCGCTGCACCCGCCGGCATCTCGGTGATGGCCGCTTGCAAATCACGGAGTTTGCCTTGCCGCTTGAGCACGGCCAGTGCGCCGTCACGGTCAACGACAGCGATGCCTGATGAGTCGTAGCCGCGGTACTCGAGTCGCTGCAAGCCCTCGAGCAGAATGGGACCTGCCGCCTGATGGCCGATGTAACCAACGATGCCACACATGAGAATGCCCTGCGTCTACCCCGCCACAGGAGTCGTCCAGCTACGTCCGTTGGAACGCTGATTCGGCTGCGGCTGCCTGCGAGCCGATTCAATGCTGTCGACGCCTTCAGTTATTGACTGTAGAAGCTCCGAGAGCGTGTAGACGAATGAAATGGGTCGATTGAGTTGCGATTCCAACTGATCTGGAGTGAGATCGTCGAGGAATTTGGCGCCGAAGTAGTCGAGCGAGGCTCGAGGCAGGAATATGCGCTCTGGCAGGTCGCGTTTAGACAGCGCTGAAAGGTAGTCGCGGCCGGGAATCAGTCCACTGACATTGACTCGCGAGCCGAACAGCGTATTGGTGATAGGCACGATGGTGAAGTCAACGCCGGTCAACTCGGCGGCCTCGTCGCAAAGCGCTTGCATTGTCGGTGCGATGAGCGTCCCGCAGGCGATGAGCGCTGAAGTTTCGGGAACGTCAAGCCGACCCTCTTGGATCCTTCGCTTCGTCTTTCGCCAATCGTCGACAAGCGTGCGGGTCATGCCGATGCCGTTTTCCCATTGCGGGAATCCGTCGTAGCGTCTGGCCGAAGGAATCTGGGCGTCGGCGGTGAGATAGAACTCGTCGCTCGGGAAGACCACTGATCGTCCGCGCTCAGCGCGCGCGGCTCGTTGCCAGCGACGCAGTTGCTTGACGACTCGCCGCGCCTCCGCCGGACTGTGGGCGCGCATGCCGTCATCGCCGATTCGCTGCTCACCCTCGAGCGATGAGCCGACTGGGACTACGCCGATCGACGTGACATTGTCCTGACGCAGCAGATCACCAACGGTCTGGTCCAGGGCGTCGCCGTCGTTCACGCCGGGGCAGAGCACGACCTGTGTGTGCGCCTCGATTCGCATGTCGGCGAGGCGGCGTAGCTGGTCGAGGATGTCTGGAGCGGTGCGGTTTCCGAGCAGTTGTCGGCGCAGATTCAGATCGGTCGCGTGAACGCTGACGTGCATGGGGCTCAGTCGTTGCTCTTCGAGACGTACCCAGTCGTCGTCGGAGAGATTTGTCAGCGTGACGAAGTTGCCGTGTAGAAATGAAAGACGGTAATCGTCGTCCTTGATGTACAGCGGCTTACGTAGGCCCTTGGGCAATCCCTTGAGAAAGCAAAAGAAGCACTTGTTGTTGCAGATGCGCGTGCCGTCGAAGGCATCGTCCTCAAACTCGATGCCGATCGGTTCATCGATTGGTTTCTCGAACTCGACCAGCCCGACTTCGCCCTGATGGACAACTTCGAGCTCAACAATGTCGTCGGTGGTCTGGAAGCGATAGTCGACGGGATCACGAATCGGCTGCCCGTTAACGGCGAGCACCTGATCGCCCGGTTGCAGTCCGGCTTCTGCTGCTAACGAGTCAGGATCGATGGCGCTGATAGCCCCCGCGGGCACTGAGGAGCGACGCTTTTGTGTCATCGGGAATCTTGCCGAGCCGTTGTTGACGTCTCTGCTAGACGGTGGCGGAGGCGATCTCGTCAATTTCTTCGATTCGCTTGACCACCGCGTCAATTGAGAAGTCTGGAGTTGAGGCTCCTGCAGTCACGCCAATGTCGTCGTGCCCGATGAACCATTCCGGTTTCAGTTCGCCCGACGTTTCTACGTGATAGGTCTCAACCCCGTTTGCCCGCGAGAGTTCGGCCAGGTGTCGCGTGTTGGCGGAGTTGTGTCCACCGACGACGATCATGAGATCGACATCCTGGGTCAGGTCGCGGGTCGCAGCCTGTTGCGATGTCGTGGCGTTGCAAAGGACGTTCACGACGCGAATCTCAGTGATCTGGTCAATCCTCGCCCGCATCAAGTTGGCGACGAACATGGCAAAGCGTTCGGGGGTATGCGTGGTCTGCGAGATTACGCCGATCTTGGCGGGCAAGTAGTCCGGCAGGTCGTCGAGGGTCTCATTCTTGATCACGATGCCTCGTCCGCGGCACCAACCAAGGACGCCTTTGACCTCAGGGTGAGTTGGATCTCCGAAGATCACGACGGTAAAACCACGCTCGGCAAGATTTCGGGCGGCTCGCTGCGAACGCGACACGAACTGGCAGGTGGTGTCAATGACCTTGAGTCCACGAGCCTCGATATCTCGCACGACGGTTTCACCGACGCCATGTGCAGTGATCGCCACTGTGTCAGTTTCAACTTCGTCGGCTGTCCGGTCGTTTTTGACCATGATGCCGGTTTCTTCGAGCTGGGCGACGACTTGAGGATTGTGGACGACCTGGCCTAGTGTCGTGACCCTGGTGCCGTTTGCGGCGGCCTCTTGCATCATGTCGACGGCACGACGAACGCCAAAGCAGAAGCCCATGTCGCTGGCGCGGTGAATTTTCATGCTGCGGCTCCTGGTCTGTCCATTCGCGACCGGTCGGCACTCGCTTCTGGCTCGGCGACGGTGTCGTCGACCAAGTGCGCATACACGCCACGATACGCCGGGGGTAGCTCTTCGGCAATGGCTCGCATGATTGTGGTATGAGCTTCATCGATGTCGGCGCGGGTCACGCGGCGCCCCTTGGGTTTGACCACGAAGGGATGTGATGCGGTCATCCGCACCTGGGTTCGCGCAAATAAGGCTCGCCAGCCGGCCCTCATTCGCTCGGAGCCGGTGATTCCCACTGCCACGACGGGAGCCTGCGTTCTCAGGGCCAGCAAGGCGGTGCCCGAGTGCGCCTCGATCAGCGAGGCGTTCTCGGATCGATGTCCTTCAGGGAACATCCCAACAACCGCTCCGTCTCTGAGCAGACGCTCGGCCTCGCGGATTGCCAGGCGGTCGCCGGCGCCTCGACGAACCGGGAATGCACCGGACAGCGCGAACAGGTAGCCGATGACCGGCTCTTTCTGGAAGAGTTCCACCTTGGCCATGTATCGCGGCGAACGTGGATAGATTGCGGACGCCATCATCGCCGGGTCGGCGGATGAGACGTGGTTGGAGGCGATGATCACGCCCGTCTTGGGTATTCGGTCGAAATGAACCCACTCACAACGGACGATGCGCAGGAATGCGAATCGGGCGAAAAATCCGGCGACCAGGAACCAGACTCGCGATGCGTTGGGCATGCCGTACATGCCGATATCGGAGAGCGCCTTGTACTCGCCGAAGATCAGGCGCGTGAGTTGACGTGTTGTCCAGCGATAGATGCGTCGGCGCATGGCTCATCCCTGCCCTGCCGGAGCGGCGTCGGGGACGCGGGCCAGGTTTGGGATTCTCTCGCGAATGATCGCCTCCGCGGCGTCAATCGCCTGTCCGAGTGTGAGATTTGAGGTGTCGAGAGTGATCGCATCTGGAGACGCAATGAGCGGTGAAGTCTCGCGGCTGCGGTCGCGTGCGTCTCGACGTTGTGTGGCTTTGAGCACAGACGCTTCGTCTGTGCCGCCATTTTGCTCGGCCGCGCGACGCCTAGCGCGTACTTCCTCGCTGGCGTCGAGGAAGATCTTGACTGGTGCATCGGGCAGCACCACGGTTCCGATGTCGCGGCCAACCACGATCATGCAGCCATCAGTCGCCTGGTCCTGCTGAATCTGGACCATCAGCAACCGAACGCCAGCAATTGCGGCGACTGTCGGCACTCCAGACTCGACAGCGGATTCACGCAGATACGGAGTGGCATTGACGTTGTCGACATACACGTCCAGATCGGGGGCGTCGCTCCCCGCACTTGGCAGCAGCCGAAATTCTGACCCGCGTATCAGGTCAGTGACAGTCTCACCATCGTCGAGATAAACCCCGCGACGCTGAGCCTGCCAGGTGGCTGCGCGATACATGATGCCGGTGTCGAACAAACGCCAGCCTAATCTGGTCGCGAGGGCGCGACCGACCACGGTCTTGCCTGACGCGACGGGGCCATCGATCGCAACCACCTGGTGTTTGCAATCGGCAACGGACGCTTGTTCCATACGGGAATAGTAGTGGCGAGAGAGCTAGCGCTCAGCTTCGGCGGAGTCATCAACCAGCCCGGCGGCTCGGCGCAGCAGCCGAATCTCGCGCCGGCTCAGCGGTCGCACGACCCCTTCGGGCAGGTCCTGCAGTAGTAGCGGACCGAATCGAACACGCCGCAATGTCACGACGGGATGCCCGATGGCGTCGCAAAGCCGCCGGACCTCGCGTTTGCGTCCGGTGTGCAGCGTCAGGGTCATCCATGATGTCGTGCGACGGTCGCGAAAGCGCCGGCCGGCTCGTCGGGAACGAGCCGGCGTGGCTTGCAACAATTCTCCATCGTCATCGACACCGTTGAAGATGCGGTCGAGCTCAGTGTCCGTCGGAGTTCCAATCACTTCTGCCAGGTAGACGCGCGGCACCTCGCGGGAGGGATGCAGGAGGCCCGTGACTAGTGGACCATCGTTGGTGAGCAGGATGAGTCCCTCACTGTCGAGGTCGAGTCGACCGACTGGGACACAGCGCGGCGAGTCACTGGGCAGCAAGTCGATGACGGTTCGTCGACCTCGGTCATCACGCGCACTGGAGAGTACTCCGCGAGGCTTGTTCAATGCATAGTGGCGCAGTGGCTCCGACTCGGGCAGCGGCCGCCCATCGAGAGTGATCTCTTGTGTCCGGGGATTGACGCGCAGGGAGAGGTCGGTGGTGACCTGACCGTCAACGGTGACTCGCCGTTCACGGACCAGTGTCTCTGCGCCGCGCCGGGATGCGACTCCACTGCGGGCGATGGCGACGGAAATGCGAATGTTGTCGGAGTTGATCATTGGTCGGGATTCTCATCGTCTCGTTCGAAATCCTGCTCGATGAGCGGAGCATCGTTGGCGCCGCTGTAGGTCACGCTATCCGTGTTCGGATCAGTCGGTTCGATCTCCGGACGCCATCGGCGCACGAGCAGGGTTGCAATCACTCCGATCAGGGCAAAACTCACGATCATCCAGGCATTGGTTCCGCCGTTCTGCGAAGCCGCAACAATCGGAAGGCGCTCTTGCCCCGTGAATTCCGGTTTCGGAGAAGCCGTACGGAAGGCGTCCCCAAGCAACGGAGTGACCTTGTCGGAGCCAGGTGTGGGTGCTGCAGTCACGACCCATCTCTCGGGATCGAGTGCAATCGAGAGTCCACGGTCGGGTGCTGGCAGTTGATCGTCCCCGTAGCGAATCTGATGCACGACGTTGCCCTGCGGATCGATGACTGCAATGGTGTCCGCTTCGTTGTTGAGGCCGTTACCGATGCGGTCAACAACGAGGACAGGACCTGACAGATCGAGCTCTGCAGTCGAGATCACGAGGTGTGCATTCGCTGGAATCGTGCCGGACAACGGCGATGTTCGTTCCGTATCGCCCAGACTCCAACCTGTGAGATCGATTGGTTGATCGCCTGGGTTGAACAACTCAAGCCATTCAGGTTGTCCTGTCAGTGGGGCAGGCATGATCTCTGTGATTCTCAGAGGCTCTCCCCCGTAAGCGACATCTGCGTTCGGTTGGGCAGGAGCAGGCGCGACTGTTGGCTCATCGGTTGAGGATGTCGAGAGCGTCGAGAGTGGAGTAGATTCCTGTGCGGACTGCGGGAAGGTCTGCGTCTCAGCATCGGTGCTCAGTCTTCCGGCAGAGGGTGGAGCGATAACAGCGGCTCTGCCGGGCGAACTCACGTGAACGGATTCGTCCGCCTTGGGCGCCCTGACCGAACTGTGGGTGCGGTCGTTGCCCCAGCTCACGGCGCTGACCACTTCGCCCTGCGCGTTGATCAAACGCAACTGGTCGCCGGTGTTAGCCAGTCCGTTGCCGATGCGGCCATCCTCGATAATGGCCGAAATCGCCGGATCTGCTTCGGTAGAGACACCGACAACAACGGATGATCTGGGCGGAATGATCAGATCACCGAGCGGGTCCGATGTCGTGTTGTCAGCGATTGTCCACCCGCTGAGCGAGACCGGCTGATGGGTCGAGTTCGTGATTTCGAACCACTCGAACGCGGGATCGTTGCGGCCTTGACCGGCTGTGGGATGTACCTCGCTGATCCAGACACCAGCCTCCTCAGACTCCTGGTCGGCGAAGCTCGGGAGTTGCGGGCGCTCGATGTCTTGAGATACGTCGGTCTGTCGTGCGGCAGATCGTCGCGGGATGGACCCGATGATCAGACGATCTCCAAGATCAATGGTCTGGAACCAGGGAACTCGAGGATGAACGCGTGCCGGCGGACTGAAACGCACCGGCTCACCTGGAGGGGGCGCAGATTGTCGGTGGAATGTGTCGTCGTCGCCCCAGCTAGCGGTCGCTAGCCAGTTGCCGTGCTGGTCTCGCAGGACCAGATGACCTCCCCGTCGAGACAAGCCTGCTCCGATCTTGCCATCCGGCTCGATGACTTCGAATGACTCGTCGGGCAGAAGCCGAACCGAACGGAGTTTGACCAGGGAATTGCCTACCGTGAGGGACCAGTTCACGGTCAGGAGCGGCTTGTCTGAGATGTTCTTGATGGTGATCGACTCCGCATGTCCGACCGGCGGATCGACCTGTGCCATGGTGATTCTCATGGTGGTGTCGGGCAGCGGATGGCGGTGTCGCTCCGGTTCCGCGCTGATCGCTTCCCCCACGGTCCAGGGAGTCAATGAGTCGGACAGCGTTTGACCGCCGGTCGGAGTTCGAATGATCGACTGTCGCGGATTGGGTGGGTCGATGGCCCTGGGAGTTCGGACCGATCCCCAACTCACTGCGTCGTAACGGACTCCGAGTGGATTGACCAGCGCCACCCGGTCGCCGTCATTGCGCAGGCCTGTTCCGATGTTGGCCGACTCAAGGATGACCAGAGATCGGCCAGCAGGCACTGCGATGTCTGCGCTGCTTCCAACGACCAAGACGGCTCCTCCAGGTTCAATCTCGAAATCTGGCAGCTGCGCGATGGCCTGAGCATCCTCGATCGTCCAGCCTTCGAGACTGACCGGGTATCGCTCGAGGTTCTGTATCTCGACCCACTCGTTGGAATCCGTGGAGGATTCACTGGCGACGACGCTGGGATGGACCTCGGAGATGACCAGTCGCGGGTCGTGCGACGCCTTTGCCGAACCTCCGAGGTTCGCTAAAGAGAACAGGAGAGTGATGATGGCAAGCGCAGCTACAAGTTCAGGAAGCAATCGTGACGCGGCGTCGAACCGTGGTGTGCTCTTCAACGAGAATCGTCTGCGTGTGCTGCGGTGCCGGTGAGATGATTTGGCGAGCCTTGTCGGCCAGCGCTGGTGCAGCATAGCGAGCCGTGAACTCAGCGACAGCCGCAGCGGCGATCAGGCCAGCGGCGCTACGCAGCGCAGGTATGAATGGGGCCAGATCCTCGCGGATCGCAGGCAGCAGCGCAGATGGACGCGGCTCAATGATTGTGGGCGTGAGCACTCGCGTCTCTCGGTCAGTCATGATCAGATCATATAGATAATGGCCTAAGCGCGTATACAGTTAGTCCCCATCCTCCACACGGGCAGTAACTTTACATAACTGCAGGAAGTCACGGCCTCTGTCGCAACACTTCTGCTTCGACCGCAGCGGTGAGGTCCGAGCCTACGCCGATTTCGCCGTCAGAGAGCGTTTCGGCGTCCAGCGGCGTCTGTCCCGATGCGATTGCCCTGAGCGACTGGAGAATGAACGTCGGTTCGCGACTGGCGCCGGCTTCGCGAATGGAGTGGAACAGCGGCGTTTCCAACTTGGCGTCTGAGCCATGTTCGGCCCACAGCTCGTCGAACCCCCGACCTCGAATCGGATACTGAGCCCATGTGACTGTCGGTCCCCGGTCGAGCTCGGTCGTGACTCGCTGGAGCACCATGCCTGAAGATTCGGCCTGTTGGGCGATCAGCTGATGGATGACTTGCTGCCAGGTGCCGATCGGTCCGTCGGGCAGCGCCGGATGCAGGTTGAGGCAGGGCAGATGGTCACAGATCACGTCGGTGATCACCATCATGTAACCGGCAAGCATCGCGACATCGGGCGAGAATTCGATGATCTGTTGATAGAGACGCTGGTCAAAGTCGCGTCTCCATGCCGCCAGACCCCTGACTGGATCTGAGATTTCACCTCCAACCGACTTCCGCCAGTTGCGGGAACTCTCGGCGATCAGTGGAATGCCTGCTTGCTTTGCATCGTTGAGGAACGCGTCAGTGTTGGCAGATTGGCCGGGTTCTCGATTGCAGACCACGCAGACGATTTCAGCATCGAGTTCGCCAGCGCCAATGGCATCGAGCGCGGCGTTGAGCAACTTACGTGAACTCTGGCCCTTGGCAGTAGCGAACCAGGCGATGCGGAGTGTCATTACAGCAGGTTAGGAATCGTTGCGAAGCGTGTCGATTCGCAGTTCTGCCTCTGTGAGCAGCTTCTGGGCTCGCTCGCTGAGCGCGACTCCGCGCTCATATGCGTCGACCGCCTGGTCAAGCGGCAACCCGCCGTCTTCCAACTCAGAGAGCACTTGTTCTAGCGCCTCAACAGTCTCTTCGTAGGAGCGTTCCGGTTCATCAGTCATTCGTTCACTCCTCGCGGGCGTGCCGTACGGCGAGTGTCCTGGCGTCGATATCGCCGTCGGCGAATTGGATGGCAATCTGCTGATCGGCTCTCAACCACTTTGCTGACGTGACCACTGTTCCATCGGTATCGGAGACGATTGCGTACCCGCGTTCAAGGGTTCCACGCGGGTTGAGTGCTTTCAGTCGCGATGAAGCAGCGCGTTGATGCGCCTGCAGTAAGGCGAGCTGGCGATTGATCGCTTGATCAAGGTCTTCGCGGCGACGATTGACATCGATGCGCACCGTCGGAGGATGCGGGACGGCTCGTTCCAGCCGGTCGCGGTTGAGCGATGTGTCCTGTGCGATCCGAGTGAGGCGGCGGTCAATCACCTGGTCGGCTGCCTGGCGGAGTCCGGCAATGCGGGCGGCCTCTTCTGCTCGGTCCGGCACGGCAATCTCGGCAGCCGCCGATGGTGTCGGCGCTCGACGATCGGCAACGTGGTCGGCGATGCTGACATCGGTCTCGTGACCGACAGCAGAGATGATCGGGATGTCGCTGGCGAAGATTGCTCGAGCGACGGGTTCTTCGTTGTAGGCCCAGAGATCTTCGGGAGATCCCCCACCTCGCGCGACGATAATCACTTCGGGTTCTTCGACAGTGAGGAGATTGAGTCGCTCAATGGCCAAGGAAATCGATTGCGCGGCTCCTGTTCCCTGTGTCAGACAGGGTGACAAGGTCAAGGCGGTGAGAGGCCATCGTCTTGTGACGACCTGCTGAATGTCATGCCAGACGGCGCCGCTCGGCGACGTCACGACTCCGATTCTGCTTGGATAGGTCGGCAGGGGTCGTTTGCGCTCAGGATTGAAGAGGCCTTCTGCATCGAGGTTGCGAAAGAGGCGCTCAAACTCGGCTTGAAGAACGCCCTCGCCGATCGGACGCAGATCGTCGACGATGATTTGCAGAGAGCCACGGGCGAGGTAGAGGTCGGCGCTGCCGTGCACGAGCACCTGGTCGCCCTGTTGGACGGCGATGCCACGGTTTTCGCGGCGGAAGAATGCACAGGCCAGCGCAGCGTCGGTCTTGCCTGTGTTCTGGGAGTCAGCGAGGTCGAAGTAGTAGTGCCCCGCTCCGGATCGATTGAAGCTGCGGACTTCACCCTCGATCCAGACATCGGTGAGTTGTGGGTCGGACTTGAGCTGCGACCGGATGTGGCGGGCGACTTCGCCGACCGGTCGGGATTGTGGGGTGGGCGCGGCAACCGGAGTTGGCTGATCCCAATCGATGCGCCGCTGTTGGGCGCGTCGGGCGTTGAAGCCGGTTGGCGGTCGTTTGGGCATTTGCTGTAACTGGCCGGGCTTCCTCTGCCCTCACCTAACCCTCTCCCAGCAGGAGAGGGGATAGTTTCCCTCAGGCGCGCTCGAGGTACTGACCGCTGCGGGTGTCGACCTTGACGGTGTCGCCAGGGCCGATGAATAGCGGCACATTGACGGTCAGGCCGGTTTCGAGCTTCGCTGGCTTGGTCGCTCCAGTGGCTGTGTCTCCCTTGACGCCGGGATCGGATTCCGCGACTACCAGCGGCACGGCCGCTGGCAGCTCGACCGCGACCGGACTTTCGCCGACGATCAGCACTTCCGCTTCGGCATTCTCGGCCAGGTAGTTGACCGCGTCGCCGACGATATCGAGCGAAAGCGGCTGCTGCTCGTACGTCTCGGTGTTCATGAAGTAGAGCAGATCGTCCTCGCGGTAGAGATACTGCATCGTGTGATGTTCGGTGCGGATCCGGCGGAACTTGGTTCCGGCCTGGAAGGTGCGCTCGATCGTGTGGCCGCCGCGAATGTCGCGCAGCTTCAGCCGTGCTTGGGCTGAGCCCCGGCCTACCTTGATGTGTTCCCAATCGACAATCTGGTAGTCGTTGCCGTCGAGTTCGATCACGAAGCCGCGCTTGAGGTCGCCGGTGGAGATCATCGTCTGCCTGTCAGTTGAGTCTTGTGGTGTTGGGGGTTGTTCGCGAATGTTCGATTGTTGTCGTGTAGTACCAGCAGGTTAGGCGAGCATGCGCAGTTTGGGCGTGCCGGTGAACGAGTGGAAGCCGTCTTCGTCGAGCAGACCCATGTCTTCGATCCGGACACCGCCCCACTCGGGCAGGTAGATGCCCGGCTCGATTGTGATGACCATGCCTGCTTCGAGGGTGTGTGTCGAGGTCGTGCCCAGATGAGGATGCTCGTGAATCTGGAGGCCGACGCCGTGTCCGAGCCCGTGGCCGAACTGGTCGGCGAATCCGGCATCGCTGATGACCTGTCGGGCGAGTTGGTCGGCGTCCTTGCCAGTCATGCCAGGCTCGACCATTTCGGCGGCGGTCTCGTGGGCGGCAAGGACGATGTCGTAGATCTTTGGGAACGTCTCGTCGTGGTCGCCGAGGACGATCGTGCGGGTCATGTCGGCGCAGTATCCATTGAATCGAGCGCCCATGTCGATCACGATGGGTGCTCCCGCGTGGATCTCTTCATCGCGAGGTCGAGCATGCGGTCGTGCGCCCCACGGGCCGGCGGCGACGATTGACTCGAACGCCATGCTGTCGGCGCCTTGTGATCGAGCGTATTGTTCGATTTCCCAGGAGACCTGCTGCTCGGTCCAGCCCGGCTCGATGGTCTGCTTGGCGTGTTGAAATGCGTCGTCGGTGAGTTTGACTGCTTGCTTGAGCAGCACGAGCTCCGGTTCATCTTTGATTGCTCGTACGGACTCGACGACTTTGTCGGTCTGGACGAGCGCCGGTCGCTGGCTGGCAGGCAGTTTGGCGTTGGTGTCACGCAGTTGTTTGTGCGCTGCCACTGTGACGTCGCTTGACTCGAAGCCAAGCCGTCCTCGACCCAGTGGCTTGGCCAGTTCGCCCCACCATTTCTCGAATCCGTCTTTCATGTTGACGACTTCACACTCGGGCGATTCGTGGGCCGCTTGATCGAGGTAACGGAAATCGGTGGCTAGTTTTGGTGGAGTGGAATCATCGACCGGGATCAGCAGCCAACCGTTGGATCCGGTGAACCCGGAGGCGTAGCGCCGGTTGACGGAGTTCGTCACCAGTAGCGCGTCGACGTTTGCTTGCTGCAAACGCTCGCGGATTCGATCGAGGCGGGAGGCGGTCACGCTTAGGAGTCGGGTTCGCTGGCGGCGCTTGGGCTCGAAGCGCTGCGCCCGTGTCGTTCTTGCAGCATAGGTACCAGGGCATCGAGGGCCGCGAGGTAGCCGCGCCAGCCGAGCCCTGCCACGACGCCATCCATGATTGGCGCCGTCACCAGATTGTGGCGGAAGTGCTCGCGCGCATGGACGTTGGATAGATGAACTTCCATCTTGCCACCTGGAAACGCTTCGAGAGCGTCACGCAGCGAGTAGCCGTAGTGCGAGAGCGCTCCGGGATTGATGATCAATCCCTCAGCCGAGCGCTCCTGCTGGATAAAGTCGATGATCGCGCCCTCGTGGTTGGACTGGTACGGGCGAATCGTGACGCCCCACTCCTTCGCCCGCTTGCCGACCAGGTCCTCGATATCGGCGAGCGTCTGCGTGCCATAGATCTCCGGCTGACGCTGGCCGAGGATGTTGAGGTTGGGTCCCGAAATGAGGAGGACTTTCATTGCTGGTCGTCTACGTCTCGGCTGTGTCGTTCGCGGAGTAGGTCTGCGATTCCGTCGAGCGCATGCTCAACGGTGTCGCGGCGAGCGGCGTCGCTGACGTGGGTGTAAATCTGCGTCGTAGACACGGAAGCATGTCCGAGCAATTCCTGGACCACACGAATATCGGCGCCTCCATCGAGCATATGAGTGGCGAACGAGTGTCGCAACAAATGCGGATGCACGTCCTGGGGCAGTTGGGCCTGCTCGGCGTATCGACGGACGCTGAGTTGGACCGCTCGACTCGATAGCGATCCGCCGAATCTGTTGAGCCAGACCCAGCTCGCCGACTTCTCGGAGACGAGCGCAGGGCGTCCGTCATCGAGGTAGCGGCGCAGCCAGTGTTGCGCTGACTCGCCCAGCAATGCGACACGCTCCTTGTCGCCCTTGCCTCTGACGATGAATGCGTTGTGATCGCCGTCGTAGTCGGACAGGCGCAAGCTGGTCAGTTCGCTGATCCGCAGGCCGGCGCTGTAGAGCACCTCGAGCAACGCGCGGTCGCGCACTCCGGCAGCCGAGGACATGTCGGGGGCTTCAAGCAGAGCATCGATCTGTGCTGTGCTCAGGACAGTCGGCAGATATGAGGTCGCTTTGGGCGTTGAGGCCAGCACCAGCGGATCTCGTTCAATCTCGTCTCGACGATTGAGGTGGCGAGTGAAGGATCGAATTGTTGAGGCGCGACGCCGGACTGAAGCCTCTGCCATGCCATCGTCCTGCAAGCCTGCCAGGTACTGGCGGTAGTCGGCTCGGCTGAGCTCCCCTAGGCCGACACTGGATTGTTCCAGCCAACTCAGGAAGTGCGAGATGTCCGAGCGGTAGTTGCGGATCGTGTGTGGGGAGAGGCCTCGACCGTGTTCGAGCAGTGAGAGGTAGCGGTCGAGCGCATCAAAATGCTCTTGTGATAGTTCAATCGTCGGCACGAAGTCACTGTAGGACAGGTAGCGCGGTTCTATCGGCGGCGACCGCCTCGTCGTGCTCCGCCCCTGCGCTGTCCACGTCTAGGCGCCTTTGGTTCGGCCAGCAGCGATAACGCTCGATCCAACTCGATCGCCTCCAGGTCGTCATCGTCCTTGAGGTTGCGCCGCTCGTCGCCGCATTGCACGTAGGGTCCCCAGCGACCCGGACGGACGGTAACTTCTTCGCCGGAGTCCGGGTGGGAACCGAGTGTCTTAGGCCAGCGCAGCCAGTCAATCGCATGCTCAAGGTTGACCTCAGACAGCTCCATGTCCTTGGGCACCGAGGCGCGACGCGGTTTCGGTTGACCGCGCTTCGGTCGGCCGGTCGTCTCGCCGACCTGAACGAAGGGGCCAAAGCGTCCATTGAGCAACCAGACGTCATCGTCGTAGTCGGGGTGATGTCCCAACCGGCGCGGAAGCTGGAGCGTCGTCTCGATCAGGTCGTCTGCTTGAGTCAGCGTGAGATCGGCCGGCGCGAGATCGGGCGGAAGCGGAGCAGTGCGCATGTTGTCGCCGACGCCTCGGCGCAGGAACGACGATCCGCCGCGGATTCGCACCTGGATGTCGTCGGGACCGACGTGGTCGTCGCCGTCGAGGTCGAGCGCGAGTCCATCTTCGGTCAGGTTGAGCGCCCAGAATGGGATGGTGTCGATCTTCTCGGCTACGCGTCCCTTGAGCCCGGTCTCGGCTTCGTCGTCGCCGAAGTAAAAGGCGTGCAAGTGTTCTTCGGCGCGCGTCTCGCCGCGGGCGATCTGGTCGAGGCTGTCCTCCATATCGGCAGTGAACTCGGCATTGACGAGATCGGAGAAATGCTGCGTGAGCAAGTCGGTCACGCCGAAGCCGAGGAATGTGGGGATCAAGGTGCGTCCGCTGCGGCTGACATAGTTGCGGTCGGTGAGTGTCTTGATGATCGCGGCGTACGTGCTGGGCCTACCCAGGCCGTCGTCTTCAAGCTTCTTGACCAGTGAAGCTTCGGTGTATCGAGGAGGCGGCTGTGACTCACTGCGTTTCGGTTCGAAGTTCAACAGTTGTGCGTTCTCGCCCTCGGCCACGTCCGGGAGCAATTGTTGACCGTCACCGCGAGGCGGCAGGACCTCATACCAACCGGGGAACAGCACGACCTGACCATTGGCGATCATGATCGCTGGGTCGTCGTCGGGGCGATCGGGCAGGTTGGCCTGTAGCTCGATGCGAGTCCGCTCGACACGGGCGTCCGCCATCTGTGAAGCGAGGGCTCGACGCCAGATCAGGTCGTACAGGTCAAAGTCGTCGCCGTCGAGCGTCCCGCGCAGTGACTCTGATGTCCGTGCGATGTCGGTCGGACGAATTGCTTCGTGCGCTTCCTGCGCGTTGCGCGAGCGAGTCTTGTAGGTGCGAAACTGGTGGTAATCGTCTCCGTAGGTGGTCTTGATGTAGTCGGCCGATTGCGCCAGAGCCTGGTCGGACAGCGTGACGGAGTCGGTTCGCATGTAAGTGATCAGACCCACACGTTCGCGTCCGAGATCGACGCCCTGGTACAACCGCTGAGCTGCAGCCATGGCGCGGCCCGCGCCCATACCAAGCCGATTCGATGCGGCCTGCTGCATCGTCGATGTCGTAAACGGCGGCGCAGGACGCATCCGAGCCTGAGTCTTGTTGATTGTGGACACGACCCAATCGGCGCCGGTCACGGCCGGGCGCAGATCTTCGAGTGTTGCTTCCGTTTCCCAGCGTTTGTCGGTTGCGGAAAGCTGTCCGGTGGCCGGATCGAAGTCGGAGGTCTGGCTGGCGAGTTCTACTCCGCCCAGCGAGAGCAGACGTGCGTTGAGTTGGCTATCACCGATGGCGAAGTCGGCGTTCGCTCCCCAGTATTCGGCAGTGACAAATGCCATGCGTTCGCGTTCGCGGTCGACGAGGAACTTCAGCGCGACACTCTGCACACGTCCGGCGGATGTTCCCTGTCCGAGTTTGCGCCACAAGACCGGGCTGAGCGAGTAGCCGTATAGCCGGTCAACAATGCGGCGAGATTCCTGGGCCTCGACCAGGTGCTCATCGATTGCACGCGGCGACTCGATCGCCTGCTCGATTGCTCTGGGTGTGATCTCATGGAAGACGATTCGCTCGTAGGGCACTTTCGGCTTGAGGACCTCGACGAGGTGCCAGCCAATCGACTCACCTTCGCGGTCTTCGTCTGTGGCGAGTAGGACGCGGTCGGCTTGCTTAAGTTCCTTCCGCAAGCGGGTGACGTGTTTCTTCGACTCACTGGGCACGATGTAGTAGGGCTCGAAGCCGTGATCGACATCTACGGCGAAGTCGGCCCATGGTTGGCCTTTAATCTTGGCCGGTCGCTCCGCTGCCCGGCGAGGCAGATCGCGAATGTGACCGAAGCACGCGCTGACGACGTAGTCGTCGTCGAGGAATCGCGAGATCGTGTCGGCCTTGGCGCCCGACTCGACAATGACGAGCGTCTTCTTGCCACTTGAGCCGGCGTTGTCAGCGTCGGGCATAGGTCATTGGTCCTACTTGGTGAATCAGGCCTTTGAGTTCTAGGGTCGCCATTGCAGCGGCGGTTTCATGGACAGGCTGCTGGAGGATGCGCGACAGTTCATCGACGTGGATCGCTTCGCTGCCGATGCGTTCCAGCAAGACTGCCTCGACAGGATCTTCAGGAAGCTGTTCCACCAATTCCGCCTGCCGCTCGATCGGTCCCAGGTTTAGCTCCTCGAGGATGTCCTGGGCACAAGTGACGAGCTTACCCAATCCGCGCTTGATGACGTTGTTGGCTCCGGTCGATTGCTCAGAAGTGATTGGACCTGGAACAGCAAAGACTTCCCGTCCCTGGTCGAGCGCAGAAGTGACGGTATGCCAGGTTCCTGACTTTTCGCCGGCCTCGGTGACCAGTGTGCCCAGCGTCATCCCAGCGATGATCCGGTTGCGGCGTGGAAAGTAGCGGGCATCGGGCCGAGTGCCGAGCGGATACTCGCTGAGCATGGCTCCGCCAGTGTCAAGGATCCTTGCAGCCAACGGCTTGTGTTCAGGGGGATACACACGATCGAGTCCGCAGGCGACGACCGCGATCGTACGTCCGCCGTGTTCGAGTGCAGTTTCGTGAGCGATGCCGTCTACGCCACGCGCGAGCCCGGAGACGATGGTCAGGCCTGAACCGGCGAGTTCAGCGCTCAGGGCGCGTGTTACCTGCTGTCCATAGGCCGTCGGCCTTCGAGTGCCGACGACCGCCAGCGACCACTCGTCGCGTTCGATTAAATCGCCGCGGACGTACAACAGCGGAGGCGGATCAGGAATCTCTTTGAGTCGGCGCGGGTAGCGGTCATCCTCCGGCGTCAGTGCAGTGACGCCTTCGTCCAACATGCGTGTGTAGGCGTCATGGGGATCTAGCGTTGTTCGCGTCGATTCGATCTCGTCGGTCGTGCGCTTGTCGAGTCCAGCTTGTCGTAGCTGGGTTCGGTCGGCTCCCCAGGCATCCTCGAGGCTGTCGAAGTGACGTTCGAGAGCACTCATTCGCGCCGGACCAACGCCAGTCACATGCGAAAACGCGACCCGAAAGGGGACATCGCTGTCTGTCGGGCTATTGGTTGGTTCGTTGAAATGAGGCACGGGCGCTCACGTTAGCGCGAGTTGGCCTAGCTGTCAGTAGCAGGCGCTGCGAGGCTTACAGCGCGCATTTGTACCACACGACGTCCGTTCATGCGCTCGACGATGACCGACAGGCTGCCCAGCCGGACTTCGTCGCCCACTTCCGGAATGCGCCCCAGCCGATCGAAGACGAGCCCGGCGACGGTGTCATAGTCGGCTGCTTCGATGTGTCCGCCGATCTGTTCCAGCGCTGCCAGCGGAGCTCGTCCATCGAGAATGAGGTCGCCGTCCACCAGTCGGGCATCGTCGTCGTCAGCTCCGGCGGGATCGTATTCATCAGCGATTTCGCCGACGATCTCTTCCAGGATGTCCTCAAGTGTGATCAATCCGGCGGTGCCGCCGTACTCGTCCAGCACAATCGCCATATGTACACGTGAGCCCCGGAGATCGTGCAGGAGATCGTCGATCAGTTTGGACTCGGGCACGAGAATCGGTTCGCGTCCAATTTCGGCAATGGGACGATCATGGTCTTTGAGAATCTCGGCCAGCAGGTCCTTTGCATAAGCAATGCCGATGATGTTGTCGATCGAGTCTTCGAAGATGGGAACACGGGAGAATCCGTTCTCCAAGAGGAAGTTGGCTGCGTCGGTCAGGTTCGTGTCGGACGGAAGCGCGGCGATGTCAGGACGTGGAGTCATCGCTTCGCGCACGACTCGGCCACCAATCGTCATGATGCCACGGATCATTTCGCGTTCATCGTCGGCGATGGTCTCGTTCTCCTGCTCGATCAGGACTTCAATGTCGGTTGGTTGGGGCGCAACTTCTGTGTGTCGGCGTCCGAGACCGGTAACCAACCGCGCCGGCGCTTCAAGGATCGCTGCCGGCACGAGGAACACGGCGTCCAGCAAGTCGATTGCCGGAACAAAGTTCATCGCAAAGCCCTCGGGCCAGGTTGCAGCCAGTCGTCTCGGCACAGAGTGAATCAGGGCGGCAACGACTGCTGAGACCAGGCCGGTTATGACCATCGATTCCCATTGAAAGCCGATTTCGCGGACGACGATGTAGAAGACTGCGGTGAAACCACTTGCGATCGCGACTGTGCGACCGACAGCAAATGATCCGAGCGCGCGTTCGCGGTCGGCAGTGATTCTTGTCAGACGGTTGGCGCGACGGCTGTCGGGCTGTCTGCTGGCTAGCAGTCGGGCTCGGGAACGAGAGAGGGAAATCACGCCGGCTTCGGCGATCGCCTCGAGCGTCAGCAGCACGACGGCCAGGATCAGGATGACCAACGCGACGATCGAGCTGTCGCTCATGAGCCTGGCTCCGAGTCTCGCTGAGAGCGACGCGAAGGCGTCAGCCGAGCGGGATGACCGACGGCGTTGCCGTCGTCAGGGACATCCTTTGTCACGACTGCGCCCGCGCCCGTCCTGGCTCTTGCGCCCACGGTTACGGGCGCGACCAGCATGGTGTCGGAGCCGATGAACGCGTCCTCGCCGATAATCGTCCGGTGCTTGGACTCGCCATCGAAGTTACACGTGATCGCGCCGGCGCCGATATTCGCGCGCTGACCGACCTCGGCGTCGCCGAGGTAGCTGAAATGTCCGATCTGGACGCCCTCGCCGATTCGAGATTCCTTGAGTTCGGCATGTGTGCCGATGTGGGCACGAGACTCAATCATGCAGCCGGGGCGGATCGTGGAATAGGGGCCGACCTCGACTTCATCGCGCAAGATCGAGCCGCGGACGGTGCACGATTCCAGGATGCAGTCACGGCCAATGGTCGAATCTCTTACGATTGCGTTTGGCCCGATTCTCGCTCTGGTTGCAACCGTCGTGCGACCGCTGATGTGGCTGCCGGGCTCGAGCACTGCGCCAGGTTCGATGGTTGCCCGCGCATCGATCCAAACAGCACGGCGGTCGGGGATGTGTACGCCGCACTCGCTCAGTCGGCCAATCACACGATTGCGAACAACGTCTTCCGCGTCTGCGGCGTCGGCCGGGGTCTCAACGTTGAGTCGAACGCCGCCTAGATCGACTTCGATCGCGACTGCGCTCCCCCGCGCGACTGCAGCCGGAATCGAATCTGTGGCGTAGGCTTCACTGGTTGCGCTCTCAACGATGCGTTCGATTTCAGGCCAGAAAAAGTCGCTGCGGAAGAGATAGAAGCCCAGATTGACCTCGTCGATTGCCCGCTCGTCCTTGGATGCGTCTCGCCATTCGACGATTCCTTCGAGACTGCCGTCTTGACCGCGAAGGATTCTTCCCATCCTGGCTGGGTCATTGACTCTGGCCGTCGCGAGTGCGGCATCAAACTCGCCGGCCTTGAGCAGGGGGCGAACGTGGCTCGCCGCCAGCAAGGGGAGGTCGCCGTTGACGACGAGTACATGCGAAGTCTCGACATGCGCTCGAGCGGCAATGACGGCGTCGGCGGTACCTCGCGGTTCTTGCTGGACTGCGAATCGAAGGTCCATGTTGCCGGCGTCATCTGCGAGGGCCTCACGAACCGGCTCGCCGCGTTCCCCAGGTGGAACCACGGCCACCGCCTTGCCGATCCCGGCGTCGCCCAGGGCATGGATCACGTGTGAGGCCATGGCGCGACCGCAGATGGGGAAGGCCGGTTTGGGCACGCCGGAGTTCAGGCGTTTGCCGAGACCGGCGGCAAGCACCACGGCCGTGATATGCGGAGATGATTCGGATTCTGGTGGATCGTCGTCGGAACTCAAGTGGGGCTCCGATTCAAGCGGGCCGGTGCAGTAACGCTAGGTAGGAAAATCACGGACTGTCAACTATGCAGGCAACGAGCCGTACTCTCACGCCGGAATTCGGTCCGTCCCTGCCTATACTCGGAAATTGCAGCCTGCTCTGAGCGCGGGCCAGCTTTAGCGTGCGCAATTCAACTCTTGAGGCAGCCATTCAGCTATGGACGCACAGACGATTCGCCAGACGTTCACCGATTTCTTCGTTGACCGCGACCACCTCGCAGTGGCGTCCGCGCCGTTGACGGCGCCTGGCGATCCTACGCTGCTCTTCACGAGTGCCGGCATGGTGCCGTTCAAGCCGTATTTCCTCGGTGAATCTCAACCGCCCCACCATCGCCTGACCTCGATCCAGAAGTGCTTCCGCACGACCGACATCGACGAGGTCGGTGATGCCTCACATCTGACGATGTTCGAGATGTTGGGCAACTTCTCGCTGGGCGATTACTTCAAAGCTGAGGCGCAGGCATGGGCCTGGGAGCTGGTCACACACGTGATCGGCATTCCGGCCGAACGTCTCGTGGCCACCGTGTTCACCGACGACGACTACGCCTACGACCAGTGGAAGAAGATCGGCCTGCCCGATTCGAAGATCTATCGCTACGGCGAAGATCAAGGCAATTTCTGGGCTGCTGGACCGACGGGTCCGTGCGGTCCCTGCTCCGAGCTGCATTACGACATGCGTCCTGGATACCGAGACGGCACCGGTCCGGCTGAAGCGGAAGAGAAGTGGCTTGAGATCTGGAATCTCGTCTTTATGCAGTGGACGCGATTCGACGACGGCACGCGGGAAGATCTCCCTGCGCAGAGCATCGACACCGGCGCCGGGCTCGAGCGCTGGGCGATGATGCTGCAGGACAAAGACAATCTCTACGACACCGACTTGTTTGTACCGCTGCTGAACTACATCGGCGGCCGTTGCGATCTCGATTACCACAGCGCCGACGAGGCCCAGCGTCGCGCGATGCGCGTCGTGGCCGAGCACGGCCGAGCGATGACCTTCCTGATCGCCGACGGCGCGCTGCCGGGCAACGAGGGTCGAGGATACGTACTGCGCCGCTTGATCCGGCGCGCCCTGTACATGGCCGACTCGCTGGGAATTCGAGATGACTTGCTGTCGGACATCGCGATCCAGGTGCGAGAAGGGATGGGAGCCTGGTACCCGGAACTCGATGAACACTCAGCGCTCGTGGCCAACGTCCTTGACCAGGAAGAGCATCGTTTCCGCCGGACGTTGTCGACGGGTCGTTCGCTGCTTGAAGGTCGCATTGCAGAGCTTGAGTCCGGAACGATCAGCGGGCGTGATGCCTTCGAGCTCTACGACACGTATGGCCTTCCCTTCGAGGTGACAGCGGAGGTCGCTCGAGAGAATCAGGCGATCGGAGATGAATCCGAAGTCAGAGCAGAGTTCGAATCGGCGCTCGAGGAGCAGCGTGAACGCTCGCGCCAGCAGGCCACGTTTGCCTATGACGAAGCAGCAGCCCAGTATGCGGAACTCGACACCGCGACACAGTTCACCGGATACGAGTCAATCGAGGCAGAGGCTGAAGTGGTCGCTATCGTCGCGGGTGGTGAACGGGTTGCGCGAGCGGCGGTCGGCGAGGATGTCTCCGTCGTCCTCGACCGGACACCCTTTTATCCGGAAGGTGGTGGACAAGTTGGAGACGCTGGTTGGCTGCGCGGCGCTGATCTGCAAATCGATGTCGAGGACACTCGCGCCTTCGGTGATGTCATTGCGCACGTTGGCAAGGTGGCTTCAGGCGGTATCGCGGTGGGAGATCGGGTCTCGGCGACAGTCAGCCGGGACCGGAGAGCCGACGCTGCACGCAATCACACAGCGACACACCTACTCCACGCGGCACTACGACGCGTGCTCGGTGAGCACGTCCGCCAGGCAGGTTCGCTGGTCGCTCCCGATCACCTGCGCTTCGACTACACCCAGCCCGAGGCGCCCGCTGCAGAAGACCTGCGCAAAGTTCAGCAGCTTGTCCAGGAGCGAATTCGCGAGAACATTCCAGTCGCCACAACGGAGATGTCGTACGACGACGCGCTCAAGACCGGCGCGATGGCAATCTTTGGGGAGAAGTATGAGACTGCCGTCCGGGTCGTGGAGATTTGCGACCCGGCCCCTCACGTACACGATTGTTTCTCCAAGGAGCTGTGCGGCGGCACACACGCACCGGCAACAGGGTTTGTGGGCGCGTTCCAGATCATCTCGGAAGGCAGCGTCGGCGCCGGGGTTCGCCGAATCGTAGCCTTGACAGGCTCCACGGCGTCCGGCTGGACTGATGCCCGCCTCGACGCGCTCAACGAGATTGCCGGCGCAGTCCGGTCTACGCCCGACACTGCAGGCGAACGAATTGCTCAACTGCAAGCCGAGGCCGCAGAACTGCGACGGCGACTGCAAGCCGTGGAGGCCAAGACCGGCGCCACCGTCGCCGAAGACCTCGCGGCAGGCGCATCCGATGTGGGCGATATCGCGGTCGCAGTTGGCCAAGTCGCTGTGGAATCGGCGGATGCGCTGCGTCGCACAGGAGACGAGGTTCGGCGGCGACTACAGGAGCGCGACCGTGAAGGCGTGATTGTGCTTGGGGCCGTCGCGAACGACCGCCCATTGTTTGTTGCGATGGCGACGGACGGCGCGGTAGCCGCAGGCGTCAACGCCGGAAAGCTGATAGGCGGAATTGCGCGGCTCGCTGGCGGAGGCGGAGGCGGCAGTCCTGACATGGCTCAAGCCGGAGGTCGCCAAGCGGACAAGCTCGACGAGGCGCTCGATTCGGCCGTTGACGCAGTCCGAGCTCAGCTTGGGTAGTGGGATAGGGCGCGTTCGATGACGCGCGGATGCGCAGTTGGGATCGACCCGGGTGAACGATGGATCGGCGTGGCACGGGCCGCATCGGGTTCCGACCTCGCGCTGCCAGTGGGCACGATCGATCGCAGTGCTGGAGACGCCGGAACAGCGAAGGCGTTGAAGTCGATGCTCGGCGGCGAGGCCGTCTCTGAGCTTGTCATCGGCGTGCCGCTTCGTCCCGATGGTCGTGAGGACGCGCAGGCGACGGCGTTTCGGCAGTTTGGCGAAGCGCTTGCGGAATCGCTTGGGGCCTTGTGTGTCGCCCAGGACGAGCGATTCTCCAGTGAGCCTCCGACGGTGAATGACAATCAGCTCGCCGGCGGCGGCCGAAAATCGAGGGCTCGAGGTAAGAAAAGCATTCAGCGTCAGCGCCGTGATCGAGAACGTTCTCACTCGACTGCAGCAGCGCGGATTTTGCAACGCTGGCTCGACTCGCAGAAGGGACATCGAGCCCGCGAACAGGCGGATCGCGGCGTTTGATGACTGCCTCTCCCTGGCGAACCTGGACCATGGTCGTTCTATTGCTGGTCGCAGTTGGTTGCGCCGCCGCGGCGACAGTAGCTGTTTCGAGAACGCCTCCCGCTCAGGTCTCGCCGTCGTCGGAGCGCCCGCAGTCAACCACGTTGCAGGGACCATCAGCCGTGACGATCGTCGAAGGTGACTCAGCCGCAGTGATCGGTCGGCGGCTGCTCTCCGGCGAGGCGATAGAGTCGCACACCCGATTCGAGCTATTGGCGTTGCTGCTGGGTTGGGAGTCGAGGTTGGAGCCGGGCTCCTACTCGTTCGAGGCAGGTCTGACCACGTTCGAGATTCTGCGACGCATACACTTTGGAGAGACCTCGCCGTTGCGCGTGGTGATCCCAGAAGGGCTAAGGATTGAGCAGGTGACGGAACGTCTGGCAAAGGCCGGAGGCATTGATGAGGCGTCGTTTGTGGCGGCGCTCGAAGCCGCCGCGGGGTCAGTCGTGTCCGGATCGGTCGCCGCACAACGGCCACCGGGGACCTCGCTTGAGGGCTACCTTTTCCCAAGCGCCTATTCGTTCCCACTGGGAGCGACAGCGGAAGATGCGCTGCGGATGATGCTGTTGCGTTTCAACGACGCACTGACGCCGCGTCTGCTAGAACAGATCAACGCCTCCGACCGAAGCCTGCACGAGATTTTGATCATCGCCTCGATCATCGAACGGGAGGTGGTCGAGGATTCCGAGCGGGTATTGGTCTCGGCCGTCATCCGTAATCGACTGGATGTGGGCATGCTGCTGCAGATGGACTCCACCGTCCAATATGCCGTTGGATCGGCCGGCGAATGGTGGAAGCGCAATCTGACGCTGGATGATCTCTCTGTGCAGTCCGAGTACAACACCTATGTGTCGCATGGGCTACCTCCGACGCCGATTGCATCGCCAGGATTGGCGTCAATCGAAGCAGCAGCGAATCCCGCTAATGTGCCCTATCTGTTCTTCGTTGCGCGCGGCGATGGCACTCACGCGTTTGCCGTCACCTACGAGGAACATCAGGCCAACGTCGAGCACTATCGCGGAGGCCAGGAATGACACTACGTGTCGGTGTGATCGGACATCCCGTGGCGCACAGCATTTCGCCACGCTTTCAACAGGCGGGATTTGACGCTGCGGAGCTTGATGTCAGCTACAGCGCATGGGATCTTGCCCCAGGCGAACTCGAAGGCTTCATTGACGGGCTGCGCGACGATGATGCATTGGGCGCGAACATCACCATCCCGTACAAGGAAGCTGCGCTGCGGCACATGGATGGTCTACACCAGACAGCGCGGTTTGTTGGGGCGATCAACACGATCGTGAACAACTCAGGACACTTGCAGGGATACAACACAGATGTGACGGGGTTCCAGCGGTCGTTGTCTGAGGCTAGTTTCGACCCTTCCGGAGCGCATGCAGTCCTCTGGGGAGCTGGAGGAGTTGCCAGAGCGGTTGCCTGGGCGTTGATCTGGCGTGGAGTGGAGGCGTTGACGATCATCAATCGCACAGCGGTGCGAGGAGGACGGCTGCGACACGATCTTGCATCTGCCTCGGCTGGCGCATCGTTGAAATCCTTAGGCGCCGATGATGAAGGAGTCGCTGATGCTCTGCACTCCGCCGATCTGGTCGTGCAGTGCACTTCTATTGGACTGAAAGGCAGCGAAACCGACGGACAGCTGCCGTTTAACCCTTCACACTTGTCCAGTGACGCGTTCGTTGCCGATCTGATTGCCAATCCTGTCGAAACTCCACTGGTTCGGGCGGTTCGGGAGTCGGGACGTCACGCGATCGGTGGATTGCCGATGCTGGTGTACCAGGGCGCAGCGGCGTTCGAACTGTGGACTGAGCGCGAGGCGCCAGTCGAGGTCATGCTGAGTCAAGCGGAGGCAGCAATGGCGGAGGCTGGCTCGTGAACGAAGGCGTCACAATCGGATTCGCGCTGATTGCTGTGTTCTTTGGCGGCATCGGGCTGCTCTTGTTCAAGGAAGCTCGGACGCATCGCTTCTGGCGACAGCTCGTGGCCAACAACGACATGGACGCGATTCAAGGGATTCTGGACCAGGAACTCGAGCATTGGCGCACGCAGCGTCCGCCGAAGGATGTCAGCGCCGCCGTCTGGGCGGGAGTCCAGGGTCTCGACCTGGTTGGAGCATCGGCCAACCATGTCCGAGTGAGCACGTCGGCCGATCCGGAGTTCGGCACGGTCGACGGCAAGCGTGAACAGATCGCCTCTTCGCTCGACACCGCGTACTCGACAGCCTTGCGCCTCGTCGAGATGATCTTCTACGACGTGCCAAACTTCCGGCCCAATCATGTGCGAGTTGATGTCTATACGACATTCCGCAACGCTGAAGGCGTCGCCGAGGCGTTGCCGATTCTCTGTGTGGAGGCGGATAGGAGGTCGGCGATGAGCCTCGACTGGAATCTTCCGCCTGGGGCGTTGGCTCGTGAGTTTGAAACCACGGCAGATCGCGCCGCGAATGGAGAACCGCGGCCTATCGAACTGCCTGAGGACCGCTTTGCCGATATCGTGGCCGAAGCACCCGATGCTCCCAATGAGGAACAGAGAACAGACTGATGGGCAGCTTGCGTTGGTTCACAGCGGGCGAATCGCACGGTCCGGGACTGACTGTGATTATCGACGGGGTTCCGTCGGGATTGCCGCTGTCCGAGCAGCAGATTCGACAGCAGTTGGCTCGGCGTCAACGGGGTTATGGACGCGGTGGGCGGATGAAGATCGAAACCGACTACGCGCAGATTCGCGGAGGCGTCCGGCAGGGCCGAACGATGGGCAGTCCTGTCGCTTTGTGGATTGAAAACAAAGACTTTGACAAAGGGGTCGGTCCCGACAAGCGACCGTGGCGCGAGACGATGTCGCTTGATTCCGTGGAACCGCCTCCGACGCAGGTGACGCGGGTCCGTCCCGGGCACGCCGACCTGACGGCCTCGCTGAAGTATGGATACGAGGACGTGCGGGACTCGTTGGAGCGGGCATCGGCTCGCGAGAGCGCGGCTCGTGTTGGCGCTGGAGCAGTGGCGCGGCGGCTCTGCGAGGAGTTGGGTTGCGACTTCAATAGCCATGTCGTGCAGATCGGTCCGGTCGCGCTCGACCCATCCGTAGAAGCCGATTGGGAGGCGGTGGAGCAATCGCCGGTCCGCTGCACTGATGAGGCCGTTGCGCAGGCGATGATCGATGCGATCAACGACGCCAAGCAGGACGGCGACACGCTGGGCGGCACGCTGGAGGCTCGCGTCTCCGGCATACCGTTTGGTCTGGGTTCACACGTGCAGTGGGATCGGAAGCTCAGCGGAAGGATTGGTCAGGCGATTCTCTCGATGAATGCCTTCAAGGGCGTTGAAATCGGTGATGGATTCAGTGGCGCGGCGCTTACCGGTCGCGGCTATCACGATGTTGTCCTGCCCCAGGATGCCTGGGGTGAGCATCCCTGGCGCCGGCAATCAAATCACGCAGGCGGTCTAGAAGGCGGCATCACCAACGGCGAGGACCTCGTCGTCCGTGTCGCGGTCAAACCGATTGCGACCCTGGCTCATCCGTTGCCCTCGGCCGATTTGACGACCGGAGAACGGGTCGAGGCCCACTACGAGCGCTCGGATGTTTGCGTCGTACCGGCAGCCGGGGTGATCGTTGAGGCGATGCTGGCATTGGTCCTCGCCGACGCCATGCTGGAGAAGTTTGGTGGTGATTCTCTTGCAGAGACGCGACGAAACATGCTGGCATTTCTCGATACGGCAGTTCCGCGCAAGGAGTGGATGTGAATATTCCGGAGGGTCTCAAGCGAGTTGTCTTGATCGGATTCAGCGCGACTGGAAAATCGGTGCTGGCTCCGTTTATCGCCCATCGTTTGGGGTGGGATTCGATTGATCTAGACGACGACATTGAACGCGCCGCGGGCCAGACGATCCCTGAGATCTTCCAGGCAGAAGGAGAGCGCGGATTCCGCGCACGCGAACATCAGGCGGTATGCGATGCGGTCGCTCAGGACCGCATGGTGATTGCTACCGGCGGCGGAGCCTGGTTGCATGCAGAGAACCGCGCGCTCCTTGCGGATGACGGTTTTGTCATCACACTGGAAGCGCGTTCGGGGACGATTGAGGCTCGATATGCCGCGGCGGAGGACGACTCCGCCGAGAAACGACCCATGCTTGCGGGAGCAGATCGCCGGCGCCGCATAGAAACGCTCAAAGCGGCGCGACAGCCCTTCTATGCCCTTTCCGATCTCACAGTCCACACCGACGACCACGTGGAGGACGCCGTCGATTACATAGTGAGCGCGTTGCAGCTACGGGCCGGCGCAGTGCTTCAGTCAGAGAGCCGGCTGCGGGAGATTCGCAATGGCCCCGGTGTCGATCCGCCGCCAATTCATGACTATGGACCGGACGTTGGCTGCATCGTGGAGACTGAGTCGGCTCAATATCCGGTTTACTGTGCGTGGGGCCTGCTGGAACGTTCTGCTGACGTCCTGGAACGAGTGAATCTTCCGGGCCGAGTGTTCTTGATCGTCGATGACGCGGTGTTCGATACCCACGGCGCCACCGCTCTGGGCGCAATGGAGCAGGCGGGACGAACGGTCGAGACATACCGAGTACCGTCCGGCGAAGCGAGTAAATCACTCGCCTCGTTGTCCCTCTTGTATGAGTGGCTTTCTTCCCACCGGGCCGAGCGGCGTGACGTAATCTTTGCGCTTGGCGGCGGCATGATCACGGACCTGGCCGGAATGGCGGCGGCGACATATCTGCGCGGCATGCCATTGGTGCACGCGCCAACGACTGTGCTCGGAATGGTCGACGCCGCAATCGGGGGCAAGGTCGCCGTCGACTTACCTTCGGGCAAAAACCTGGTCGGGGCCTTCTACCAGCCGCGTGCGGTCGTCGCCGACATCGCCGCGTTAGCGACGCTCCCGTCTAGAGAACTCCGTTCCGGTTTCGCCGAAGTGATTAAGCATGGATTCATTCGCGATAGATCCATGCTCGACTTGCTCGATGACTCGGCTGACGTGTTGCTCAGTCCCGCCGCTGCTGTCAGCGATGAATCCTGCCGACAACTGCTGGTTGACGTCATCACGCGCAACCAATCAATCAAGGCCGCCGTGGTATCCGACGACGAGCGCGAATCGGACGTTCGGGCGATTCTCAACTACGGTCACACGCTTGGGCATGCCATTGAAGCTGTCACCGGTTACAGCGCGGTGCTGCACGGTGAAGCAGTGGCAATGGGGATGGTCGCCGTGGCCGAGATGGGCAATGCCCTGGGATTGATCGATGAAGCGCTGGTGACTCAGCACCGACGTCTGATTGAACGGTTTGGTCTACCGACACAGAGTCCTGCTGGACTCGGACGAGCGGAGATCGTCGAGGCCATGTCGAGAGACAAGAAGGTTGTCGGCGGCAAGCAGCGTTGGGTGCTGCTGGAGGGCATCGGATCGCCAGTTGTGCGTGACGACGTACCGCAGGAAATCGTTTCGGAGGCGATCGACGCTGTAGTCGGTGTGCGCTGATGGTGCGCTGATGGTCCGCTGATGGTGAGAATGACGGTTCGCCTGCGCGGCCGAGTCCAAATGGTCGGCTTTCGCGTCTTCGCTGAAGGAACTGCGGATCGTCTTGGCGGCATCCAGGGCACGATCCAGAACTTGCCTGACGGCGCGATAGTAGAAGTGGTCGCCGAAGGGCTGCGCAGGAAACTGGAGGAGTTCCTGGAGGAACTCAAGATTGGTCCGGCTCATGCGCTGGTGCGCGGCGTTGAAGTCGACTGGGGCGTCGCTTCGGGCGAGTTCGACAGCTTTGAGACGATTTACTAGCGATTGTGGCGCTTGACAGCGATGTCGAAGTGTTACGCGCTTCGCAGCGCGAGACTTGGGCCGGGCGCTGGTGTTCGGGAGGCCGGATAGGGGCTCGCGGCGAACGACATGTCGAGCGGGTTACACACCGCATTCGGCTGCGTCACGGAGTAGCCCATTCAACTAATCGGCAGTCGTTTCAGCCTTAGCTGCAGAGAATGTCGTTCCGCCGGAGCGCTGGACGCGGATGTCGAGGTGCCTCAGGCCGCGCAGAACGATGTTCGGCTTGTAGACAGGTGTCCGCGTGCCCAACGAAATGTCATCGAAGCGTTCCAGCATGGCCTCGAAGGCGATTTTGCCCTCAAGCCGCGCCAGCGGCGCTCCGAGGCAGTGATGGATGCCGCGACCGAAGGAAATATTGCCTACGTCCTCGCGGGTGATATCCAGCGTCTCCGGATCGCTGAACTCTTCCGGATCGCGGTTTGCGCCGCCGATCAGCAGCGAGACCGGGCGGCCAGGCTTTAGCGTGTGGCGATCAATCGTGAACTCGTCGATCGTCGTCCGTCCGTCGACCTGGACGGGCGAGTCGTAGCGCAACAACTCTTCAATGGCGTTGTCGAGCAACTCAGGTTGTTCACGCAGTAGCTGCAGCTGGTCCGGATGCTCGAGCAATGCCTTGAGCCCATTGCCGATTAAGTTTGTCGTCGTCTCGTTACCAGCGACCAACAGCAGACGGAGCGTGACGATCATCTCGTCTTCCGTCAGACGGTCGCCTTCTTCCTCGGCTTCGATCAAACGCGAGACCAGGTCGTCGCGTGGGTTCTCTCGATGATCGGCAACGATCTCCTTGAAGTAGCCGTCAAAGAGTTGTGCCGTGTCGAACACTCGACCGAGCTCGTCTTCGGTCAGATTCGGCTCAAGGACTCGGGCGAACTGGTCAGACCATTCCTTAAACTGCTGCCGATCTTTGGTCGGCACGCCGATCATTTCCGCGATCACCACGGTCGGTAAGAGTGAGGCCAGGTTCGACATCAAGTCGAACTCGTTCTGGCCATCGACTTCATCGAGCAGACTGTGGGCCGTCTCGCGGATGTGGTCTTCCATCTTGGCGATCTGTCGCGGCGTGAAGGCCCGGCTGACGAGGCTTCGCAAGCGCGTGTGATCGGGGGGATCGAGCGACAGCATCGACGGCTGTAGCTCATTCTCGATCTGTTCGCCGATCCCGCGTCGGTTGCGCGAACCAACTGGACCTCGTTCATTGGAGAACGCCTTGTAGTTGCGCAGGATCGCGTCAACGTCCTCGTAGCGAGAGAGCACCATTGCTTTGGTCAACGGGCTGGGATGATACGGATCGCGCTCGCGTAGTTCCTTGTAAGTCGGGTATGGATTGGCGATGAAATTCGGATCGAGGGGGAACCAGACGACTCCCGACTGCAGCTTCTCCTGCGCCAGACGGGCTCGGATGTAGAGCGGCGCAATGGTGTTTCGCAGGGTCGATTTCAGTGACATGTTCCGCTCGTTTCTGACTGAAGCTTGATGTGATTTAGTCGAGCGGGTGATCCCAATCAACCATGATCACGTCGCATTCCTCACCAGCGTGGACTCGTTCCAGGTCCTCTGGGCACACAGCGTACCCATTGGCAATCGCCATTGATGTCAGCACCCCGCTGCCCTGCGGCCCGGTCAGGCGTGCATGCCAGCGACCGTCGTCGTCCTGACTCAGTGTCGCCCTGGCGTAGACACGACGCCAATCGGTGTTGACGATATCTTCGTCGGCAATCGCTCGAACAATCGGGCGGGGCTGCGGCTTGCGACCCATCATCTGGTAGATGGCGAGCCGTCCAAACAACTCAAACGCCAACAGCGAGGAAACGGGATTTCCGGGCAGTCCGATGTGAGGCACCCGGCGATCGTCAGGTGCGTCGAATTCACCGAACGCCAGCGGTTTGCCGGGCTTCATCCGCACGGTCCAGAAGTCGATTGCCCCTTCTCGAGCCAGCACTTCCTTGACGACGTCGAAATCGCCGCGAGACACGCCCGCTGAAGTGATCACGAGGTCGCAGGTTTCCAGTGCCTCGTTGATCTTCGCGGTCAGCGCCGGGATCGTGTCCTGGGCAATACCGAAGCGCTTTGGCTCGCCGCCGTACTGGGTAACCAGCGCACTGAGCCCATAGGAATTGGAATCGTAGATTTTGCCCGGGGCGGGTGATTCACCAGGCGTGAGCAGTTCGTCGCCCGTAGACAGAATTGCAACCCGGGGCCGCCGAATCACTTTGACCTCAGCGATGCCCAGCGAGGCAAGCACAGCGATTTCAGGTCCACGCAGCACGGTGCCAGCGTTAAGCACCTGTTGCCCTTGACGGACATCCTCGCCGCGCCGCCGGATGTTGTTGCCCAGGCCCGCGGCCTTGAGGATTCCAACATCCGCGATGGTTTCGTGCGCCTGACCCGGAGCTCGCAGCCCTTCTTCGTCAGTCTCCTCAAACGGCACGATCGTATCGGCGCCGTTTGGCAACGGGGCGCCGGTCATGATGCGGACTGCCTCGCCGGGACCAACGGACTTGTCGTAGAGGTAACCGGCCGCCAATTCGCCGATCACTCGCAGCCGGATGGGATGGTCCTCCGATGCGCCGTCGGTACTCAAGGACTGGACGGCATAACCGTCCATTGCAGTGTTGTCGTGGGGAGGGATGTCGAAGGGCGCAGTGACATTGGTTGCCAGCACCTGTCCCACGGCGTCGTCAATGGCACGCGTCTCGGACGGCAACTGTCGGCAGAACGAGAGAATCCGCTCGACCGCGTCCTCAACTGGCAGCATGTCGACAGGCGGTTCGGTCGAGCGCGCCTCGGGGGTCTTGTGAGCAGACATCTGAGCGTTGCGGCTCGTCTCTAGACCTGGATTGTCAGGCAGGTGGTAGTTCGCTTGACGCCAGCCACCGTCTGGATCGAATCAGTGATGCAGCTTCCCAGCCGCTCGAGGTTGTCGGCTTCGACGAGGCAGATGACATCGAACGGTCCTGTGACCAGCTCAACCGACTTGATTTCTCCCTCGCTATGAGTGATGCCACCTAACGAGAGTGCCACTTGCTTGGCGGTCCCGACTTCGGTTTCGATCAGGATGTAGCTCTTCACAGCCATTGGGGAACCTCCAGGAAACTTCCAGCCTCACAGTGGCTGTCGAGATGGGACAAGTTTACTATCCGGGCGCTGAGGCGCATTCTGCATCTGCATGACGACCGGTACGATACGAATCGTATGCCCAACCAGGCAACCGTGAGTATCGAGCACAGCATCGATGGGTTTGCGCAGTGGTAGACCTTGAGGCATTGGAAGCGGAAGCGCTTGCGTCGCTCGCCGAGGCGGATGACGAGCCCGCTCTTGAGTCCTGGCGTGTCGAGTGGTTGGGTCGGCGGGGGCGGTTGACAGCCGTCCTGCGCGGGGTTCGCGATCTGCCTGCTGAAGAACGACCGCGAGTTGGGGCCGGAGCGAACCGGCTCAAAGGCTCGTTGGAAGAGGCAGTGTCGTCGCGTCGAACCGTGTTGATGGCATCGAGTGCCGACGGTCCCGCGATCGACGTGACGCTCCCTGGACGACGCCCACCGCTGGGATCGTTGCATCCTGTCACACTGACTCGACGGATGATGGAGCGAACGTTTCGCGACATGGGTTTCGACGTGGTGGAAGGTCCCGACGTCGAGTTGGAGGAGTACAACTTTGACCGGCTGCGCATCCCCGCAGGACATCCTGCGCGAGATATGTGGGACACGATGTGGGTCACCGACGATGGCAGTGGTGGTCCGCGCCAGTTGCTGCGCACCCATACGTCGCCGATGCAGATTCGATACCTGGAGCGCAGGAAGCCTCCGATCAGAGTCATCGTGCCGGGCACCTGTTATCGCTATGAGGCCACAGACGCCACGCACGAGTGGATGCTGACTCAGATCGAAGGTCTCGTGATCGACGAAGATCTCTCGTTTGCTCATCTCAAGGGCACGCTGGAGGCGTTCGTGCGTCGCGTATTCGGGGCGGATATCGAAACGCGATTCCGCTGCGACTATTTCCCCTTTGTCGAGCCGGGCGCTGAGCTCGGCGTGCGCTGGCAGGGAGACTGGCTGGAAGTGTTGGGTTGTGGCATGGTCCACCCCGAAATCATCGAAGATGCCGGGCTCGACCCGGAACGTTACACGGGTTTCGCTTTTGGCATGGGAGTAGAGCGCGTCGCGATGCTGCGGTACGGCGTTCGGGACATCCGTCACTTCTATCGCAACGACATTCGATTCCTGCGTGAGTTCGAGGGGCGACGCTGATGGATGTCCCGCTCAAGTGGCTGGCACAGTACGTCGATTGGGATTTCTCGGTCGAAGAGCTGGCTCATCGGCTCAGCATGGCCGGCGCAGAAGTCGAATCGATCAAGCGCAGCGGTGGCGACTGGGAGCACGTGGTGGTCGGTCGCGTTGCTGCCGTTGAGCAGCATCCAAATGCCGATCGCTTACGCCTCGCGACCGTCGACTATGGCGCAGACGAACTGCTGCAAGTCGTCTGTGGCGCTCCCAATCTGGCTCAGGGTCAGACGATCGCCTTCGCTCAGGTCGGCGCGCAACTGATTGATCCCGCCAGCCGCCAGCCGCGCAAACTGCGCAAGGGCAAGATTCGTGGCGTGACGTCGCTTGGAATGGTCTGTTCAGAGCGCGAACTGGGACTCTCGGACGAGCACGAGGGCATCCTTGAGCTCTCGACCGACGCCGCGCTGGGTACGCCGTTGTCCGACGTGCTTGGCGACGTGGTGCTCGACATAAAACCGACGCCGAATCGACCGGACCACTTCTCCATCCTCGGCATCGCCAGGGAAGTCGCGGCACTGACAGGAGGCGCGGTGAACGAGCCTCCGGCGTCCTACCCGGAGTCGGACGTTGTTGCAGATGAACGCACGAGTGTGGAGATTGAAGACGCTGAGGGATGTCCCCGGTACACCGCGATCGTGATCGATGGCGTCACCGTCGGTCCTTCGCCGCAATGGATGCAGGACGCGCTGTCATCGGCGGGAATGCGCCCAATCAACAACATCGTCGACGTGACCAACTACGTGATGTTGGAGTGGGGCCAGCCGCTGCACGCCTTCGATCACCATATTCTCCGCGAAGGCAGAATCGTGGTGCGCCGCGCACGCGCCAGCGAACATTTGGAACTGTTGGACGGCTCTGAACTCAAGCTCCAGCCGGATGACCTCGTCATCGCCGATGCCGAGCGCGCAGTCGCGCTTGCAGGCATTATGGGCGGCGCCGAGTCGGAAATCTCAGATTCGACGACCACGATCCTGCTCGAAACTGCGAACTTCCAGGAGGCGTCGATCCGACGCAGCCGCGCGCGTCACACCGAAGGCGGCACCGAAGCCAGTCGGCGCTTTGAGAAATCACTCAATCCCGAGCTGGCTGAGCTTGCGGCCAGGCGCGCAGCAGCGCTGATCATCGAAACCGCCGGCGGGACTGCACTGGCGGGCATCGTTGATACGTATCCGGGACAGGTGCATCCTCCCCAGGTGGTCGTCACCCAGCGAAGAATCGAACAGATCCTTGGGGTCCAGCCCAGCGTCGAACGAGTTCGCGGCATTCTCTCCGGTCTGGGCATCTCCAATCGTTGGCTGCCGCCCGATCGTTACGCGGTGACCTGCCCGCCCTGGCGCTCCGACATCATGGTTCCCGATGACGTCGTGGAGGAGATCGGGCGCATTGAGGGCTACGACAACCTGCCCTCGGCGCCATTGCCCGGCGCTGTGCCCGATCCTGAGATTGACGCGGAGCGCGACCTCGGCGAGCGGATTCGTGATGTCCTCTCGGGGTTGGGTTTGCGCGAGATCATCACTTACGTCGCTGTAGGCCAGGACGAGCTCGAGGCAGCCGGCGACGACTCAGCGTCGGTGCAGTTGCAAAATCCCATGAATGCTGCCCGTGACCGAATGCGGACCAGCCTGCGTCCCTGGGGCATGCAGACGTTCGCGTCCAATCAACGCCAGGCGCGAGGTCCGCTCGGACTCTACGAGGTCGGCAAGACCTTCAAGGCGAGACGCGGCCAACAGCCGACCGAGGAGCGCATGTTGCTGGCGTTGATCGGCGGCGAGTCCGAGACGTCTGTTCATGGGGATCACGGACGCGTACTGGACTTCTACGACGTCAAGGGCGTCATGGAGCAGTTGGGCGCCGGCCTCGAGGTGGAGTTTGGGTTGACGCCGAATGCTGAAGACGCGGCGCTCGTCGCCGGCCAATCGGCCAACATCTCGGTTCGCGGACAGCAGGTCGGCGTGTTGGGAAGAGTGTCTGCGCTTCATGCGTCTCGACTTGGCGTCGAGGGTGATGTCTTCGCTCTTGAGCTGTCGATCACAGCGCTGACGCCATTGCTTCGCGAATCAGCAGACGTAACCTCACCGTCCGTCTACCCGGCCGCCGTTGAAGATCTGGCGTTGATCGTTGATGCCTCAACTGTCTCCGGCGACCTGGCGTCGGCGATTGCCGGTAATGGCCTGGTCGAAGCGGTCGAACTGTTCGACATCTACACCGGCGATCAGATTCCGGCCGGGTCAAAGTCACTAGCCTTCCGTGTCTACTACCGCTCGCCTGATCGGACCCTGACTGACCGCGATGTCGAGAAGGCGCGACGCGGCATTGTGCGGCGCCTGGAATCTCAGTTTGGCGCGACACTGCGCGATTCCTGAGATCTTGGCCTATTCAGTTCCAGTAGTTCTGTTGCCTGCTTTGCCAACCCCGACGAGACGTTTGTAGTTTCATTTGGCACTCTCACTCTGAGAGTGCCAAACTTGAGTATGAACACCAAGGACGCGGAAGGAATCGATCATGACCTACGTGCATCCGAACCTGTCCGAGAACTATGGGAGTGCCTTCGACCTGGGTGATCTCACGCATCGCCTTAACGATGCAGGCGATCACATCCAGCTGGCCGCCGCGCTGTACGACGCGACCGCGCTGCCTCCGATTGAGCTTCGCCGAGTGATGCGGGCACTGGCCCGACGTGAAGGCGCCGCGACGGTCGAGATGGCGCATGAGCTGTCGGCGAAGCGATTGCGAGCGCTCCTGCAACTGGATGTTGAAGAGGCGCGGATCGCCGCCCGCGCCTTCGTCGATGCCCACATCGACCTGCCGGCGGAGTGGCGCGAGCGCAATCGTGAGATTGAGTTCGACGTGATCAAGAACGCGCTGCACATGCGAGAGTTCTCGGCACTGACCGAGATTGTGCCCTGGCTGCGCGACCACGACGCGTCGGACTGGTTGCTGGAGCACCTGCCCGAGGGTGACGACGCAGAGCTCGCCGCCGAGGCCAGTGGGACCCCAGCACTGGCGTCAGGTTCCTAGCTCTCTCAACTCAGACACACAACAAGACGCCCGGCTCGCTCCGTGTTGAGCGACGCCGGGCGTCTTGGTGTCAGTCTGTTGTGGGAATCAGGCTGGGTTTGCCTCTTCGACAACCGCAGTGAAGCCGGCAGGGTCGTGCAGTGCCATTTCGGCGAGGACTTTGCGGTCGATCTCAATCTCAGCCAGCTTCAACGCGTGCATCAGCCGGCTGTAGGTCGTGCCGTTCAGCCGCGCCGCTGCATTGATCCGTTGGATCCAGAGACGACGCATGTCGCCCTTGCGCTCGCGCCGGTGCGCGTAGGCGTATGAGAGTGCATGCAGACGCGACTCCGAGGCCCGGCGGTACAGGCGATTGCGTACACCGTGATGCCCCTTGGTCTGCTTAAGGACTTTCTTGTGTCGGCGTCGCTCGCGCGGGCCGCCCTTTACTCGTGGCATAGCTCTGTGTCCTGTTCAGATCCTGCTTAGGGAGAGCCGTACGGCAGCAGTCGCTTGACTCGCTTCTGGTCGCCCAAGCGCTTGACTTCGTGCATGCGGCCCTGGGCGCGCAGAGTGCGCTTGTGCTTCTTTTGCTTGTTGTGGCCGCGGTAGCCCTTCATTCGCATCACTTTGCCATTGCGAGTGATCCGAAATCGCTTCGCCGCGCCCTTGTGGGTCTTCATTTTCGGCATTGTTGACTGTCTCCAACACAGCCGCGCATCAGCGACGACACACTGGCGCGTCCCCTCAGCTTAGGAGGAAATCGGGCACAGTCCAATCAGAATCGACACAGGCGAGGAGCGGCCGACTTGTCGGTCCGTGCACGCAGAATCAGCGCACTAGCCGGCGGCCTCCGAAGCCTCGTTCGTTGCCTCGGCCGCCTTCGCGTCCGCCATTGCCTTGGCCTTGGCTTTGTCCTCGGCAACGATGATCGACATAAACCGGCCTTCGGTCGAGATCGGCTTCTCGATCACCGTGGGCACCTCGTTCTGATCGAGCGTCTCGAGCATTTCGTAGATGCGTTCCTGACCGATGTCGCGATGGGTGATTTCTCGACCCCGGAACATGATCGAGATCTTGACCTTGTCCCCGTTGCGCAGCAGCCGGGCCGCAGTGCGACCCTTGGCTTCCATGTCGTGTTTGCCAATGTTCGGTCGCATCTTGATCTGATGCAGGGAGGCGCCCTTCTGACGGCGCCGGCCTTCACGCTCCCGCTTGGACTGCTCGTACTTGAAGCGTCCGTAGTCCATCATCTTGGCGACGGGCGGTCGCGCGTTGGGTGCGACCTCAACGAGGTCCAACCCTTGCGCCCGCGCAAGATCCAACGCCTGGATGGTGGGCATGACGCCAAGCTGTTCGCCCTCAGAACCGATTACCCGGACTTCCCGGATGCGAATCGCCTCGTTGACGCGCTGTTCTTTGTGTTCTCGTTGATCCTTGACGGCCAGAAGAATGCTCCTTTGCTGCGAGCCGGTGTCTACGCGAGTGCGTGTGGCTCTACTGACGCCGATGGTAGGCGCGCACACACGCGGTTTCAAACTTTTGCTGGGAGATTGCGGAAATCGCTATCCCGATTCAGTGTCGATCACGAGCATCAGATCGCCCTGATCGACGGAATCGCCTGCTCCAACAGCCACTTCGATGATCTGCCCGCTCGCCGGTGAGCGGATTTCGTTGTTCATTTTCATCGCAACAATGACCAGCAGAGGATCGCCTTCTTGAACCTGGTCACCCGAGCCGACGAGGACCTCTGTGACCTGTCCGGTCATTGGCGCGGTCATCCGCAGTTCGCCCTCGATCGCGGGACCACTCTGGGTCAGCGCGCCGGCGCTGCGTTCGATCTCTGCGACGTACCGGTCCGGACCAATGAATAGGTCGAGGCTCATCCCCTCGCGTCTGATGGCTAACGGCGTGCTTTCGCCGTCGATCCAAAGTCGGAACAGCGTGTTGTCGTCGAGCGACTCGAGCTCGAGCGAATACGTCTTGCCGCCGAACTCGGCCACGTAGCGGCCATCGCCGTTGTCGTCGATCGACACTTCCTCGAGCTGGTTGTGGACGATTAGCCGGTAGTTCTTCGCCATCCCTGCTCCACTGGATATCGACGGCCCCGTGCAGAGGACGCCCAATGCCGACGCCTGGGTTGCGGTCCGCTGCGTTCCGGATCGGCCCGCTCGCCAAGCGTGTGAAAAAACATGGCGGCAGCGAGCGTTGCCTCGGCGCTGTGCTCGGGTCGTTCAGTTTTGTCGAGAATCTCATTCTCCTCGACATACAGCGTGTGAATCGCGCCCTCGCGAAAATTTTCGTCATCCATGAGTGCCTGGTGGAAGGGAATCGACGTGCTGACGCCGATCACGAGATACTCGCCCAATGCCCGTTTCATGCGTCGGATGCACTGTTCGCGGGTCTCGCCCCAGGTGATGAGTTTGCTGATCAGTGAGTCGTAATGCGGGCTCACGCCGACACCGCGAGCAAGCATCGAGTCCAGCCGTACCCCAGGACCATCGGCCTCGCGATACCAGGCAATGGGTCCGACCGAGGGCGTGAAGTCGTGGTACGGGTCTTCGGCCGTAATCCGGCACTCCATCGCCCAGCCGCGAATCGGACGCTCCGCCGCGGTGTAGCCCAAGGGCAAGCCACCGGCGATCCTGAGCTGATCCTGCACGAGATCGACGCCGCGGACGAGTTCTGTCACGGGATGTTCGACCTGGAGCCGCGTATTCATTTCGAGAAATGCGAAGTTCTGTCCGTCGGGCGCGTTCGGATCGTCCCAGACCAGGAACTCGACCGTGCCTGTCGAGGTGTAGTCGCAAGCTCGGGCGGCGTTGGTCGCTGCTTCTTCCATGCGCGCGCGAAGCTGAGGAGACATGCCCGGCGCCGGCGATTCCTCAACCAGCTTCTGTCGCCGGCGCTGCGCCGAGCAGTCACGCTCACCCAGGCAAACGACATTTCCAAGAGCGTCGGCGACGACCTGAATCTCAATGTGTCGCGCCGGACGCAATAGCTTCTCGACGAACACGGAGCCGTCGCCGAACGCCGTGATTGCTTCTTCCTGCGCCTGCTGGACCGCCCGTTCAATCTCGCTGGCCTGTTCAACGACACGAATTCCCCGGCCTCCACCACCGGCCGCGGCCTTGATCACGACTGGGTAACCAATCTCATCAGCCGTTTGTTGCGCTTCGACTGGATCGGTGAGTGGATCAATCGCGCCTGGGATAATCGGCACGCCTGCTTGCTTCATCGTGCGGCGTGACTCGATCTTGTCACCCATCAGCTCAATCGCTTCAGGCGAAGGACCGACGAAGATGATGCCGCGTTCTCGGCAGGCTCGGGCGAAGCTCGCATTTTCGGACAGGAAGCCGTAGCCGGGATGGATGGCGTCAGCGCCCGTGCTCTCGGCTGCTGCCAGGACGGCGTCAGCCGAGAGGTAACTGTCGGCAGGCGCCGGGCCACCGATTCGGACGGCTTCATCGGCCATCCTCACGTGTCGAGCGCTGCGATCGGCGTCCGAAAACACCGCAACAGTTTTGATGCCCAGATCGCGCGCGCCGCGAATCACGCGTACGGCAATCTCGCCTCGATTGGCGATCAGGAGAGTGTCGAATGGACGCTGGGGGTCAGTCATCCGCCACTTTCGTTGTGTTGGAGTTCGGCAAATGAACTTGTTTGGTTGTCTCGACCACCGTTCGTTCGGCGGCCGTATGAATCATACCTGCCAAGATGTCTGGAGAGTATCGAATCAGGCACGCGGCTCAAGCGGGCTGAATGGCACGTGAGCGCTTCAGCTCGGTCAGCATCTCTCGAATCTCATCGAGCGGCATTGCCCCGAGGTCCTCGCCATTGCGGACCCTGACCGCGGCTGCGCCGGCTTCGACTTCCCGGTCGCCGATAACGAGGAGGTAGGGAATCTTGCGTCGCTGCCCATTGCGAATCTTCGCTTGCATCCGCTCATTACCGTCGTCGACATCGACGCGCAGCCCTGCCGCTCGCAGGTCAGCGGCAATCTCATGCGCCCAGTCCAGATGGCGGTCTGCGATAGGAACGCAGCGTGCCTGGATCGGCGCCAGCCATAGGGGGAAGGCGCCGGCGTAGTGTTCAATCAGGATGCCGAGGAACCGTTCGAACGAGCCGTGAATGGCTCGGTGAATGACCACTGGCGTGCGTCGCTCGCCGTCGTCGGCGACGTACACGCAGCCCAGGCGGGCGGGCTGGATCAGATCTAGTTGGATGGTCGAGAGCTGCCATTCACGCCCCATCGCATCCGAGACGAACAGGTCTGCCTTCGGTCCGTAGAAGGCGGCTTCGCCTTCCTGCTCGACATAATCAATGCCGGCGTCGTCGAGCGCGTTACGCAGCGCCGAGACCGCCGTTGACCAGGCCTCCGGATTGTCGACGTACTTGCCGCCTTCACCGGGCAGCGACAGGTCGTATCGGAAGTTAGGCATGCCGTAGGTCTGGAACAGCGTCTGCACCAGCTCCAGCACATTCGACACTTCCTCGGAGATTTGTTCGGGAGTGATGAAGATGTGGCAGTCGTCCTGGGTCAGGGATCGCACTCGGGTGAGGCCCGAAAGCTGCCCCGATTTCTCGTATCGGTAGAGCGTTGTGTATTCGGCGTAACGCAACGGCAACTCGCGGTACGAATGGAGCGAGTTGTTGTACAGCGTCATGTGGACTGGGCAGTTCATCGGCTTGAGGAAATAGGCCTCGCTGTCGTTCTCGTCAGCCGAGTCGCTGTGTTCGTGTCCAGATTCCCGCCCAGATTCCCGCATGGCCGGAAACATGACATCGCCGTAGTTGTCGAGGTGACCCGACCGGCGAAAGAGTTCGCCGCGGGCGACATGGCCGGTCCAGACCTCGCTGTATCCACGAGCGTCCTGCAACTCGCGAATCAGGCGTTCCATTTCCTGGCGGATGACCGCGCCGTCCGGCAACAAGAGGGGGACCCCGGCGCCAACCAGTTCAGAGAATGTGAACAGCTCGAGGTCGCGTCCTAAACGCCGATGATCGCGACGCTGAGCCTCTTCGATCCGGGCAAAGTGCGCGTCCAACTCTTCGCGAGTGGCGAACAGCGCGCCATAGACACGCTGAAGCTGCGGCCGATTCTCGTTGCCGCGCCAATAGGCGCCCGCAACGTTGGTCAGGCGGAACGGCCCAATCTGTTTGGTCGACTCGACATGACCACCGCGGCAGAGATCAGTGAACTCCGCGTGGGTGCAAATGCCCAGAGTGTCCGAATCGCCCGAAAACTGGTCGATCAACTCCTGTTTGAAGGGTTGGTCGGCAAACCGTTCTCGCGCTTCGTCGACAGGAATCTCATCCCAGATGAAGCGGTGATTACGGCGCATTTCCTTGCGCATCCGCTTCTGGATGTCTGACAGGTCTTCAGGCGTCAAGGGCCTGGGCAGGTCGAAGTCGTAGTAGAAGCCGGTGTCAATCGGCGGGCCGATGGCGATCTTGCCTTCGGGGAACATCTGCAGCACGACCTGGGCCAAGACGTGCGCCGCTGAGTGGCGCATCCGTCGCAGCCATTCCGCTTCATCGACCTCGTCACGCGAGGCGACGCCGGCGGCGTCCCCATCATCGGTCGCAACTCCGGCGTCGTACGGGTCGTCCGCCATCCGCCTGCTATCTGCGCTCTGCCCACGGCATCATCTGACGAGTCATACCAAGACAGGTTTGGTCGAAGGAGTGGTGGGCGATACTGGACTTGAACCAGTGACCTCTGCGATGTCAACGCAGCGCTCTAGCCGACTGAGCTAACCGCCCTCGCCCGACTGCCTCGCTCAAGATGGAGACATCAGGACTCGATTCATCGTATTCCTCGCCCGTTGGCTTGGTCAACGAACGGGTAGGCAGAGGAGCCCGGAACCTCACGCGTTGGAGCGGGTAGAATCAGTGTCAACTCGTTGACGTTCCGCGTTGGGTTGGCTAGCTTGCACGCCAAGCCGCTTTTGGCCCGATTCCCAACTGATGTGGAACAACGGATTAGCAGCCAGGTTAGGGAGCAACCATTGAGCAGTGAGGCCGCAAGCCGCGCGGAGCGCCCAGGTCGAATGAGCATCCTGGATGAGCGACGTGTAAGATTGTGGGACGCCTCGACGCAACCGGCGTCGGGAGCCATCCATGCGCGGGGGCCGCTAGCTCAATTGGCAGAGCAGCTGACTCTTAATCAGCAGGTTCGGGGTTCGAGTCCCTGGCGGCTCACCAGCTACATCAGCACGAGCGGTCTGCCTCAGATTCCGCGCCTCTCGCGCGAGGACACCGGTTCGCCGGCCTTCTTGTCCTCCTCGGGGGAAGTGTCGGAATTGGCAGACGAGCATGATTTAGGATCATGTGCCGCAAGGCGTAGGAGTTCGAGTCTCCTCTTCCCCACCAATGCTCGCCCGACCGAAAACCGCTCGGGCGTGTTGCGAACCCTGGAATCACAGGCGCCGCTGAAGGAGTGTTCTTATGGCTGACCCGCTATTGAGTGTCCAGAACCTCTCTACGAGTTTCTTCACGTCTGAAGGAGTCGTCCAGGCGGTCAACGATGTCTCGTACGACGTCATGCCCGGCCAGACGCTGGGATTGGTCGGAGAATCGGGCTCGGGCAAGAGCGTGTCCGCGCTCTCGTTGCTGCGTCTGATTCCTAACCCGCCTGGCAAGATCGTCAACGGCGAAGTCTGGTTCGACGGCGAAGAGTTGATGAGCGTTGACGACTCGCGGATGCGCGAAATCCGCGGCAACGACATTGCTATGGTCTTCCAGGAGCCGATGACCTCGCTCAACCCGGTGCTGACCATCGGTCGACAGTTGACCGAGGCAATCGAGCTGCACATGGGTCTGAACCGTACGCAGGCCAACGAGCGCGCCGTTGAGCTGCTCAACATGGTCGGTATTCCGGCCGCAGAGCAGCGCCTGTTCGACTTCCCTCACCAGTTCTCAGGCGGCATGCGCCAACGCGTGATGATCGCGATGGCGCTGTCTTGCGACCCGAAGCTGTTGCTTGCTGACGAGCCAACCACCGCGCTTGACGTGACCATTCAGGCCCAGGTGCTTGAAGTCATGGCTCGCCTGAGCCGCGAACTTGGCACCGCCGTGATCGTCATTACACACAATCTCGGCGTGGTCGCGCGTTATGCCGACCGCGTCAACGTCATGTACGGCGGACGCATTGTTGAGAGCGGAGATGCCGGAGAGATCTACGCTCGCCCCAAGCATGCGTACACCCTCGGACTGCTTGAGTCGGTCCCACGACTTGACGCCCGAACCGGCCGCTTGATCCCGATTGAAGGCACGCCGCCAGACTTGACCAACATGCCCGAGGGCTGTTCTTTCGCACCTCGTTGCCGATTCGCCACCGATCAATGCACCACCGAACGTCCGGTGCTCCAGGAGTTCGCTCCCGGTCACCTGGTCGCATGTTGGAACTCCGATGCTGTCGCCCTCGAGGCCGACACCATCCTCGCGAGCGCGCACACCGCCGAAATGTTGGAAGAGGAGACTGCCAATGTCTGAGAACGAACAACCAGAAGTCGTTGAGGAGGAGCAGTCACAGGATGAGGCCGGCGTCGGGTCGATGACCCCAGAGAGCATGCGGGCCGCCGCGGCCGCTTCGGTTGGTGCGGCGACTGCCGCGATCGCAGATCTCATTGGCACCGGTCGCACCGAGCCGCATGAGAACACGCTGCTTGAGGTCCAGGATCTGAAGATGTACTTCCCGGTCACAGCCGGGTTGCTGCTCAAGCGCAAGGTGGCGGACATCAAGGCCGTCGATGGATTGACGTTCTCCGTCCGTGAGGGCGAGACACTCGGTCTGGTCGGCGAGTCGGGCTGTGGCAAGTCAACCACGGGCCGCGCAATCCTTCAGCTCTACCGGCCGACAGCCGGCAACGTCTTCATGTCGCCCCCGCAGTACACATCGCACATCGGCGCAGATGACGATGGTGGCGCTGAATCAGTTTCGCTCCCAGGCGCTGACTCGAATGGCGGCCCGGTCGATCTGACCACGCTGGCCGGACGCAACCTGCGGGCCTACCGACGCCAGATGCAGATGATTTTCCAGGACCCGTATGCGTCCTTGAATCCTCGTATGAGCGTCGGCAGCATCGTCTCCGAGCCCATGGTGATTCACGGCTTGCAGAAGGGCCGGCGCAAGGAGCGCGTCCGTGAGCTGCTGGAGACTGTAGGTCTCAACCCCTATTTCGCCAGCCGCTATCCGCACGAGTTCTCCGGTGGACAGCGACAGCGCATCGGCATCGCCCGCGCGCTCGCGGTTGAGCCAGCGTTCATCGTCTGCGACGAGCCGGTCTCGGCGCTTGACGTGTCGATTCAGGCGCAGATCATCAACCTGCTTGAGGACCTTCAGGCCGACTTCGGTCTGACCTACCTCTTCATTGCTCACGACCTCTCCGTGGTGCGTCACATCTCGCACCGCATCGCGGTCATGTACCTGGGCAAGATTGTCGAGCTGGCCCAAGCCGACCAGCTCTATGACAACCCGCTGCACCCCTACACACAGGCGTTGATTTCCGCTGTGCCGATTCCCGACCCGGCATTGGAGCGGCGACGTGAGCGCTTGATCCTGACCGGCGACGTGCCCAACCCGATCGCGCCGCCACCAGGATGCAACTTCCACACACGTTGTCCGATTGCAATCGACATCTGTCGCGAGGAAGACCCGGAGTGGCGCGAGATCGTGGACGACCACTTCGTCCGCTGCCATCGCGTCTAGTCTGTTGCCGCACGACTTACATCAGAACGGGGCCGAGAGGCCCCGTTCTGCGTATCCGGCACACAGCGATACCGTCGCTGACTGATACGATCTGCCCACATGGATCCATCGCGCATCCGCAACTTTTGCATCGTCGCCCACATCGATCACGGCAAATCGACCCTGTCTGACCGCCTCATGGAGGCGACCGCGACGGTCGATCGACGCGACATGTCCGACCAACTGCTCGACTCCATGGATCTCGAGCGAGAGAAGGGCATCACGATCAAGGCGCGAGCCGTGCGAATGGACTACCAGTCGCCCGAAGGCGATGAGTACCGATTACACCTGATTGACACGCCAGGGCACGTGGACTTTTCCTACGAGGTTTCTCGCAGCCTGGCAGCCGCCGAGGGTGCGCTGCTGGTTGTCGACGCCGTCGAGGGCATCCAGGCTCAAACGTTGGCCAACGTATATCTGGCCATGGAGCAAGACCTCACCTTGATTCCGGTGATCAACAAAATCGACCTTGATGTCGCGAGACCCGAAGCGATTGCGGCCGAATTGGTCGATGTGATCGGGTTCGCTCGTGATGAGATTCTGTACGTCTCGGCCAAAACCGGTCAGGGCATTAATGAGCTGCTGGAGGCGATCGTCGAGCGTGTTCCAGCGCCCGACGGCAGCGGCGACGCCCAACTGCGCGCGTTGATCTTTGACTCCGAGTACGACCCGTACAAGGGCGTCATTGCCCACGTTCGGGTCGTAGACGGCGAAGTGAAGGGCCAATCCCCGCTTCGTCTGTCTGCAACCAATCGCCGCTTTGAGGCCATGGAAGTGGGCAGTTTTGCCCCCGACCTACGCAAGCTCCAGTCATTGTCAGCGGGAGACGTCGGCTACGTCGCAACCGGGCTCAAGGATGTCGGCGATGTCCGTGTTGGTGACACCATGACCAGCGGCGGACGCCATCAGCCCGAACCGCTGCCCGGCTACCGCGAACCGAAGGCCATGGTTTTCGCGGGGCTCTATCCGGCGAACTCCGCCGATTACCAGGAACTCTCGGACGCGCTCGACAAACTGAGACTCTCCGACAGCTCGATTCTGTATCAGCCAGAGTCATCAGCGGCATTGGGATTTGGTTATCGGATGGGATTCCTCGGACTCCTGCACATGGAGATCGTGCAAGAGCGACTCGAGCGCGAGTACGGACTGGAGCTCGTCTTTACTGCGCCGTCAGTTGAATACGAAGTTGAAGGTGTCGACGGGCAAGTGAGATTGATCGAGAATCCATCCGAACTGCCGGCGCCAAACCACGTGGCGGAAATCCGCGAACCCTGGGTCAGGATCTCGGTGATCGCGCCACATGAGCACGTCGGTGCGGTGATGGAGACAGTCACAGGTCGCCGCGGCGTCTTCGATCGTATGGAGTATCTACAGCGGACGAGCCAGACGAACGGCGCCAACGGCTCAGGGCCGTCGACCGGTGAAATTCGAGTGCTGCTCGAGTATGAGCTTCCGCTGTCGGAAATCCTCACCGACTTCTACGACGACCTGAAATCGAAAACGCATGGATATGCCAGCCTCGACTACACCCTGATCGGTTACCGGCCTGCCAAGCTGGTCAAATTGGACCTGCTGATCAATGGCGAGCCGGTCGATGCACTCTCTGCAATCGTGCATTCCGACGCAGCGGCCACGCAGGGTCGAGAGTTGGCCGATAGGCTGCGCAAACTGATTCCGAGGCAACTATTCGACGTGCCGATCCAGGCGGCCGTAGGCGGCCGGATCGTGGCTCGCGAGACGGTGCGGGCATTGCGCAAGAACGTCACCGCCAAGTGCTATGGCGGCGACATCACGAGAAAGCGCAAACTGCTCGCTCGGCAGGCCGAAGGAAAGAAGCGGCTCAAGCGAGTCGGCAACGTCGAGATTCCGCAAGAGGCGTTCCTGGCCGTCCTGCAGTTGGGCAAGAACTAGGTTCTGTTTCCCACTGTTCATTTCTTGACTCATTGTCCCGTCATATCCGCGCTTGTCGCGGCAGTCTCGCCGTGTTGTGTAGGGACAGTGGCGTCAAGTGCGGCGAGATACCCGCGACAATCGCGAGTATGACGGGAATTCATGGACTGAGGGGCCCCATGTGAACGCGCGTTAGCTGGCCGGGTTGGCTTCCGCTGGAGCCGCAACGGCGCCGTTCTCGGCTGGCGGCGCCGAAGCTTCCGCCTCCTCCTCTTCCTCCTCCAGCGCAATCTCCAGGACGCCAGCGGTCTCAGCGACCGACCGGCGAATGTCCTCAAGCACTTCAGGCTCGTCCGCCGCTTCTCCTGCGAAGCTGACCAGTTCGAATAGCGCTTCAACCGGAATCAGGGCATAGCCGTACGTCTCGCAGGCGTTGATCAGCGTCTTGGGGAACGGTTCTCGGCGAATCCTGGGGTCGGTTTGCCGATGGCCGTTGGCGACAATGATGCCCTTGGGCCGACTCTTCCGTCGCAGGTATTGCTCTTCGATTCGGCTCTGCAGAGTCAAGTACACACGGTCGCTGACCGCATTGTTCGCCGAAGTCAGTTCGACCAATGACGTTTCGGATCCGTCGCGGATTTCCAAGTGGTCATCGGTCATCGAAACTGTGTAGCCCAGTACGCGGAAGGCATCTGCGACAGTGTCGCGGAAGGCCAGATTCTGGCTCTGCCAGAGCATGCCCTGGAACCGTGTCGTATCGGCCAGCAGAGACTCCGCTTCGGTGACCCGGCGCTGCGCCTGCTTCAGATCGTTCTGGGCACTCGTCAACTCGTCACGGGCGGCGGTCGCTTCAGGAGAGTCGTATCGGCGAACCCAGACCGGAGCGGCGCTCGAATCTGGTTCCTGAGCGAGCCGCTCGATCATCTCCAACAGCGAAGCAGAGAACACCTTGCGCTGAGAAGATGCCAGGTTGTCGGGCGGCGGCAGCACCACGATGCGACCGGGACCGCTGCGGAACTCGACGGCGACCGCTGCTCCGCCTATCGAACGTCCGACGATCTGCGCGCCATCGGATGCGTTGAGGTCGAACAATGCCCGATAACGAAGCCGTCCGGCCAGGTCGTCGAGAAAGCCGCTGACCGGGTGTTGCGGGACCGTCGGACGGACATCCTTGCCGTCGGCGGGACGAAGCGTGGGCCAGCGGAACGGATCTCCCTCAGGCCCGGGAATCAGGGAGTATCGATTCAGTCCGGGGAACGATGCAATGTTTGGGTGACGCACGTTTGGATATGCGAAGACCACGAGCACACCGCCGTTGTCAAGCATCTGCTGAAACTCAAGCTGGCGCTGCTGCAACAACTCTCCCAGGCCGAAATGAAAAGCGCCCGACTCTCCTATGCCAATGGCGCGTCCGTCTGGTGCTTTCACATCGAGAGTGGTCGCTGCGATTCCCTCGATCTGCTCGGACACTGATTGGAGATCGACGATGCAAGCGTCGTAATCGAAGATCGACGAGGCATTGGCGATCGAGTGGTTGTCGACGCTGGGGCTGGGTATCGGGCAGCCAATGGAGATGATTCGCACGGGCTGTTCCTTCGCTCATGTTGTTGCCCGCGGTTGGGCCATTCTCATGAGTTTACTCCGACGTATCGCTGCCGCCGCTGGTGGTAGGATTGCAGTTGGTCGTGCTAGATGGGGAGCTAGCGGTGCCCTGTACCCGCAATCCGCTCTAGCGGGGTTGAATTCCTGGGTTGAGGGCGGCGACATGAGAACTACCGACGCCAAGCAGTGATGAAGTTTGGGTCCCGCGCGGCGGCCCGCCGTGAACCCCGTCAGGTCCGAGAGGAAGCAGCGGTAAGCGGTTGTCGGTCGGGTGACGCGGGAGTGCCTGGGCAGAGCCGGCTAGCGAAGGCAAGCTGATGAAGTCGTTCGATCTCAGGTGCACGGCCACACCTTTGCTTCGTCATGACATTCCATCGTTCCGAGTAACCAGATGAGCGGACGCCGCAGGCGCGCGCGATTGGGGCAGCACTTCCTGCGCGACGAGCGGGTGCTCGAACGAATCGTCGATGCCGTTCCCGATGCGCCGGAAGCGATCATTGAGGTTGGCGCTGGTGATGGCGTACTGACCGAGCGGTTAGCCGAGCTGGATCGTCCCCTCGTCTCCGTCGAACTCGACGAAGGGATGGCCTACCGAGCACGCAGGCGGCTGACTCGAGCCGGACTCGATCTGAACGCCGTCGTGATCGAGCACGATGTGTTGGACATCAACCCTGAGGAGACCCTGGCAGCGGTCGCGGCTCATCCGCCCTACGGACTCGTCGGCAATCTGCCATACGCGATCACAGCCCCAATCTTCCGCAAGTTTCTTGAGGAAGAGTCTGCGCGACCGGACTGGATGCTGGTTATGATCCAGCACGAAGTCGCACAACGGGTGACGGCCATGCCGGGCAAGTTGTCGCTCATGGGCGTCTCGGTGCAGTTTTACGCCGACGCAGAACTGCTCTTCACTGTCGAACGCGAGGCATTCGACCCCCCGCCGCAAGTGCGCTCGGCAGTGGTGCGGCTACAGGTCCGAGAGCAACCCGCTGTCAACGTGCCTAGCGTTGAGCGATTCTTTGAAGTCGTGCGCGGCGGTTTTCGCAGTCCGAGAAAGCAATTGCATAACGCGTTGGCACAGGGAGTCTGGCTACCGTCAGAGGGCGCCGGAGAATGGCTCGAGGCTTGCCAGATCGATCCGGCACGCAGGCCAGGGAATCTGACGCTCGAGGAGTGGGCTCGGCTCGCCTGGTGGCGAGAGAAGCACGCCGAGAATCACATGGACTCGCTGCAATGACCTCTCTGAGCACGATCGCCGCAGCCAAGCTCAACCTGACACTCGAGGTCCTGGGCAAGCGTGTGGATGGGTTCCACGACCTCTCCTCAGTCGCCATCTCGCTGGATCTTGCCGATGACGTTCGTCTCACGCCCGATGACGTTCGGCTGACGCCTGGTGGCGACAGGCGCACAATCGCCTACCAGGACCCCGATGGGCGCCCATTCTCGATTCAGACAAACGACGACATCATCGCTCGGGTCTGGTCTGCCCTGGAGGCGCACTGTGATCTGCAGATGAACGGCCGCGTTGACGTGGTGAAACGTATCCCGATCACCAGCGGGCTTGGGGGTGGTTCCACCAACGCTGCTGCGTTCCTGCGCCTGGCGAACGAAGCGTGGACGCTCGGCCTGTCCGACGACGATCTCTGCCGGATCGGCTCGCAAGTCGGTTCCGACGTCGCAGCCTGTGTGATTGGTGGTCCGGTGATGATGGCCGGCCGCGGCGAGCGAGTCGAGTCGATTGAAGCCCCATCGGCATCGCTTAGCGGTTGGGCTGTCCTGCTATATCGCCCCGAGATTCCGGTTCCAGAGGACAAGACCGCGACAATGTATCGCTCGCTACGATCATCAGATTTCCGTGACGGCGCTTATTCGTCTGCGCTCGAGGAGCGGTTGCTCGCGGGAAGAAGCCCAACGCAAGACGATTGCATCAACTCATTCGACGCATCAGCTCGAGAGGTGATGCAGGGCTTGACGCCTGCCTGGCGTCGCATGGGGGCAGCCATTGCTCGCGCCGCCGTCGATACCGATGCTCAGCCGGTCACACCTCTGTTGGCCGGAGCAGGACCGACAATGTTCGCGATCCTGGCGCCTGAAACGGCACACGCGGCTGCCACCGAGCTCCAGGGTGCGCCCGGACTCACTCGTGTCGTTCTGCCGATCGCTCGGGCCGAGGCCACCATCGTTTGTATTGATTGAGCATGGAAACCGTCGCTGCATTGTTCTCCGGATTCGTGGCCGGCGCAGCCGTGGGTGTGCTGGGCCTTGGCGTGTTCGGCTCGCTCCTGGTGACCGTGCCAACGACAAACTGGCTGCGACAGCAGTTTCCCGATCCCTCGAACTGGGTCATGGTCAGCCTTGGAGCCGCTCTGGTCGCCCAGGCGGGCTGCGCTGTGCTGGGCATGTTGCTCGGCGTGTTGTTCCTCAGCGTGGCCGACGGCGGATCGACTGGACTCGGCAGCCCATCTTGGCAATTCACGTCCGGAATCGTCATCTGCGTTGGCTTGCTTGCTGTAGGAGCGATCGTGTGGCAACGCGCGCTGTGGCGACGATTCGTCGCTATCTCACTGCTCGCTGCCGGTTGCTTCGGCTGGATGCTGCCGCATCTCGCTTCTGGATGAGTGCGTCAGAATCGCATCGGGATTCACCCAGACGGTGCGTATACTCAGTTGAGTTACCACATTCGCCCCTGGAGCTGGAGAACTAGTGGATCCTCAGTCGATGCCCGGCACGATCCTCGACGCACACATTCATACCGTTCGCGGCGCGGCAGATTCAGCGCTGCAACCCGACGACCTCTTGGCGGAAGCCAATCGAATCGGCCTCACCGGAGTCAACCTGACCGAGCATGATCGGGTCTGGGAGCGGTACGACTGGAACAACTACGCCAATGAAATGAGCGAGGCGGGAGTCTATCTGAATCAGGGGATGGAAGTCTCCACCGATCTCGGACACATCATCGTCTTCGGTATCGACCAGTACTACTCGGGCATCCGCTCGGCCGAGCGGTTGCGCGAAGTCTGCGATGAGATCGGCGCGTTCATGTCGGTTGCGCACCCCTTCCGGCACTTCTTCGACCCGGTCACATTCCGCCGCAAGGGTGAGGAACCCTTCTCGATGACTCCCGACGAAGCAGCGGAGCGCATGCACGTGTTCCAGGTCGTGCATGGCATCGAGGTCGGCAACGGGGGCAATACCAGGCGCGAGAATCTCTTCGCACTGGAAGTGGCGCGCATTCTGAACAAGCCGGTCACCGGAGGCTCGGATGCGCACTCAACCTCAGGCATCGGCAGCTATGTCACCGTGTTCCCTGAGCCATTGACCAACCGCGAGCAAACAGTGCAACTGCTGCACGACGGAGCAACCGTTTGCTACGAGGGTCTCAACATCGGCGAGTTCCGTCCGTTTGGTCCATGTGCCGAGGATGAGGCGCCATAGCTTCCGGTAACACAGAATCGGTCCGGGGCGTGTCAGAGCGCATCTACGCCGCCATTGATCTGGAAATGACGGGTCTAAAGCCCGGGCTCGATGAGATCATCGAAGTCGGCGTCGTTCGCTGTACGCCCGAGCAGGTGCTTGAACGCTGGAGCACGCTGGTCCAACCGCTCGAGTTACCGCCGCTGCGCGTCCAGCGCATGACCGGCATCACGCCCGAAATGTTGGCTGAGGCACCCGCGTGGAGCGAGGTGGAGGACAAGCTGCGCAGCCTGCTCGACGGCTGCACGTTGCTGGGCCACAATGTTGGCTTCGACGAGTCGTTTCTCGAGGTCGTCGGAATCAAGTCGGCAACGCCATCGATTGACACGCTGCCGCTGGCGCAGATCATCGAGCCCGGAGCCTCATCGCACCGGCTTGGCGAGTTATGTGATCGCTTCAACATCGAACTGACCGATGCCCATCGCGCACTCGCCGACGCCGAGGCTGCGCGCCTGTTGTTTCTGCGACTCAAGGATCGCTACGCCCGGCTTCCCCAGGATGCCAGGAACTCGCTGAGCGAACTGGCAGCCGGAGCGAACATCTTCTGGGGACCAGGCCGAGTACTGCGCGATTGGTCGCTTGAAGTCCCGCGAACGCCAGCGCCCGTTTCGTCCGGAGCGCGAACTGCGGAGCCGCAACGTCCCCTGGAGCCCGTCGACCTGCCCCGCGGCACCCTCGCCGAACTGACGGCCCAGGCCTTCGCATCTGTTGATGAAGACGACTTCGAGCAGCGCCCTGAACAGCTTGACATGGCTCGGGATGTAGCCGAGTCGCTGCAGTTCGGAGGAACGCTCATCGTCGAGGCGGGAACTGGAACCGGCAAATCACTTGCGTACCTCGTGCCGGCCGCGCTCTGGGCACTCAAGACCGGCAGCACGGTGATCGTCAGCACACACACGATCAACCTCCAGCAACAGCTCGAAAGCAAGGATGTCGAGTTCGCCCGCAAACTGATTGCTGGAGTTTCAGCAGAGGCCTCGGAGGCGCTCACATCGACCGCTGTCAAGGGACGCGACAACTATCTCTGCCAGCAGAAGCTGGATCGAGAACTGGGCCGGGTCGTCGATTGGGAAGATCCTCTCGTACTGGCGAGAGCCGCAGTTTGGCGATCAGCGACCGCGCGAGGAGATCGTGCAGAGCTCCGTCTGCCGGTGCCAATGCTCCGATCTTGGGAGAAGCTTTCAGCCCGCGGCACCGGCTGCCTGTCCGACCGGACCTGCGAGTACGCCATGAACGGCACCTGCTTCCTGCTGCGCGTGCAGCGACAGGCGGCCTCCTCTCACATCGTCATCGCAAATCATGCGCTGCTGGTCAGAGCGATGGCGAGCGGCGCAATCACAATGCCTGACGCGCCGGTCGTCATTGTTGATGAGTCCCACGCGCTCGAAGACGTCGCGACCGATCAGTTGTCGTTGGAAATGAGCGAGTCGTGGATGTTCGAGACTCTCCGACGCTGCGCCGAAGGCAGCGACGCGCTGACGCGATTTGCCGAAGATGTCGGGCTACGAGAGGAAGCGGACCGGCTAGAACAGCACACAGCACTGGCCACGAGCGCGGTTGAGACATTGTTCGACGGGATTGGTTCATTCGTCTCGGAGTACTCAGAGGACCGGCGCGGCAGTGAGGATCGAGTCACCTTGAGCCAGGGGGCTCGAGGCAGCAAGGACTGGTCGGACCTTGAGCTGCAGTGGGAAGAAACCCAGGATGCAATCGCTGATGTCAGCCTTGCCATCGAGGGGATCGCTGAGACGTGCGATGTGCAAGCCAGGGAGGCCGGCGGCGAGGAACGTCAACGGTTTCACTCCGTCACCACAGAAGCGCAGGGCGTGTTGGCCGAGCTATCGGAGCGACGCTCGTTGCTTGGCCGAGCTATCTCCGAATACTCAAGCGAGGAAATCGCCTGGGCTGCCAGGGAGAATCGCAAGACTGGAGCTTCAAGCGTCCATGCCGCGCCGCTCAGTGTCGCCGCTCACCTGCAGCCGCTGTGGCAGGAACGCCACGCCACCGTCCTGACCGGCGCGACGCTAGCCACCAGCACCGAAGACGATGCCGCATTCGACTTCCTGCGCGAGCGTCTGGGAATTGAGGATGCGGCCGAAGCCCAATACGGATCGCCGTTCGATTACGAGCGTCGCTGTCGCATCTACCTGCCAACTGACATGATCGACGCCACCGACAACGAACATCACGACTCAGTTGCGGCCGCTGTGCGATCGCTCGCCGTGGCAGCCGGTGGACGCACGATGGTCCTGTTTCGCTCTTACGGCGCAATGAACCAGGTCACCCGAAGAGTTCAATCCGATCTTGAACAAGCGGGGCTCGTGCTGGTCAGACAAGGCCGCGATGGATCGGCTGCCAACATCGTCGAGCTGCTGCGCAAGGATCCCAACACCGTTGCATTCGGTGTGGCAGCCCTGTGGACTGGAGTCGACATTCCTGGCGACGCGCTTTCGCTGCTGATCATGACGCGGCTGCCGTTCGTGCCGCCAAACGATCCGGTGCTTAAGGCCAGGGGCGAACAGTACGACAACGAATTCATGGAGTTTTCCCTGCCAGCGGCCATCCTGCAGTTCCGGCAAGGGATTGGACGGCTAATCAGGACGCAGTCGGACCTCGGAGCTGCGGTGATCCTGGATGGCCGAATCGTCTCACGCAGGTACGGCAAGCGATTCCTCGATGCGTTGCCTCCCGCGCCGGTGATCAGGAAGGAGACCAGCGAGATTGCACGAGAGTTGCAGACCTTCCTTCCGTCGAATCGTGACTCCGAATGACAATCAGTGCGGATTGGCCCATGACCGTCGAGGGTCAACGCGCCAGCATTGTGAGATTCCGAGGAGAGGTCATCGAAGCGGACTGGCTCGATGAAGCCGCACAGGCCATTGCCGGACGCGCCGCGCCTTGCGCTCTGCAAGCTCGACTAGACGACGGCGATCTCGGCTGGTGGATCCTCGGTGATGGTGCAATCGTGGGCGCACTCTGCGGCAAGGTCGTGAGACTCCCCGATTCGGTGGCCTCGAGCGCCTTGATTTGGACCTGGCTCGCCATCGACGCGAAGTGGCGGGCCTACGGCTTCGGCGGCGCGTCGGTGCCGTTGCTGGAGGGTGCGGCACGACAGGCCGGCGCGACCATCGCGCTGACGCCACTGCCTCCCGACAATGGAGTCGCGCTCTACTTCTGGTTACGCTTAGGCTACACGCCGGTGCGCAGTGTCGATGTCGCTCCAGACGACATACCGACCGGCGTGGCGGCGGACGCGCTCTGGATGCAGCGTCCACTCAGTGGAACCATTCCACTCCATACCCAACACTCCGAGGAGTAGCTCATGTCGCTTGTTCTGCCTGATGAAATTCACGCTCGGGTCAACGGTGCGCTGGACGAGGGATTTCCCATGTGCATGGTCGCAGTAGGCGATGATGCGCAGCCGGTGGTCAGCTTCCGCGGCAGCACGCAAACCTTCGGCGATGACGCTCTGGCGCTCTGGGTTCGTGGCGAGTCGTCATCGACTCTCAACGCAATCGCGAAGAACCCAAGCGTGGCCTTGATGTATACCAATATGCCCGCCCGGAAGTTCTTCATCTTTAGGGGGCAAGCTGCTGTCACTACTGACCCCGGTGAACGTGACCAGGTCTGGGAGGGTCAGCACGCCCTGGAGAAAGCGCGGGACACGGAGCGAACCGGCACGGCCGTCGTCGTTCGACTGGATTCAGTCCAGGGCAGTGGAATCGACCTCAAGCGCGATTAACGGCCTCTCTTGGAACCATTGCGTCTGTCTCGGCGGGCCTGAAACGATCGCCGGAAGAGGCGCCCGCCCCCGAGTCCGGCCATCAGCACACCGACCCACAGCGCAATGTCCTCGGCGACACCGCCGGCGATCGTAAACGTCCAACCGAGCCAGATACCGAGACCCGTCGCGGTCACTACGCCGGCCGTCGGCAGCCACGTTCGACGGGGTGGCTGCTCAATGCGTTCGATCTGAGCATGCTCAACCGCAGGTGCCGTCGGTGTGGAGCTGGATGACGTGCGGCGCCTGCGCCTCCTTGGACGTTGACGAGGCATATCAGCGTCGCCGCCGAGCGAGGTCGCGAGCCGAAGTGCCGCCCGTCGCGCGTCGGGCGCGTGGCAGCGCTGGCTCCGACGGCTCCTCTGGCGGGGGCGGTTCCTGACCTGGGGGCGCTGTTTCGCCGGCCTGCTCGGCCAGGCAGTTGCGACAGGCAAATTGGAGCGCCATCACTTCATCGTCGAGCCAGACGTCTCCACAGTCTGGTCCGGTCGCCGTAGTCGTCAGCCGCAGATGGAAGTACTCGCCGCAGCGGTAGCAGTCGGAGCGTGCATCCGGACCGGCCAGCTCCCCACAGACCGAGCAGGGCCACGTGTCCTCGGTGACTGAAGGTTCAGTAGTCATTGCGACAATCGTATCCGCTGTTCCGTTCGGGCAACAGACGATTTGTCTTCCGGGTCGAGCTCAGAGTCCCAGACTTCGGCTTCCAAGCGTTTCAGCCACTGCCCAAGTTCCCGCCCTGGCTCGATGCCTAACTGAATCAGCCGACGGGCGGCTATCGGCGAATGAACCACGCCGCGTCGCTCCAGATATGTGCCAACTGCACGCCCTGATGCGCCATCCCAAACGTCTGCGGCAGCCTCAACCACGGCGTTCGGTATCCCCCTCAGTCGCTCGGCAACGCGAGATGGTCGCCGCATGTTGCCGATGCTTCGCCGGTCGCGACCCAACGTTGCGCCGCCAGAGAGAGCGGCACGTTCCCCACGATTCATTCCGACTGATTGTGGCAGCCACGCTTCGATGTCGTCCTGTGCGGAAAGCAGACCTGTGGCCGCCCAGAAGTGTTCGGCAGACTGCGCGGCCGGCAGGGCGGCAAGCGGGATTGTCCATCTCTGATCGCGTGACTGTGTGAGTTTGAGCCTTCGAGCAAATCGAAGCGCTGCTGTAGGGTCGCGTTCACCTAACAACAGGCGCCAGGCATCGCCGAAGCGATGGGCAGTCAACGCAGCCAGATGAGCACGATCTCGCCTGGCATTGGCCAGTGTTTTGCGCTCCAGCGACCCGGAAATCCGCGAGGCATAGCGCGCGGCGCGAATCAGCCTCGTCGGGTCATCGCGAAACGAGTCTGCGTGCAGCGTTCGAACCCGCCGATGCTCCAGGTCGGAAACACCCCGGTACGGATCAAGCACCTTGCCAGCACCCGGACCAGCGAGCTCGAGCGCGACTGCGTTGACCGTGAAGTCGCGGCGGCCGAGATCAATGCCAATGGGTGCCGGAGTCACGATTGGCAGGGCTCCGGAAGCGGGATACCGCTCTGCACGAGTTCGCGCCAAATCGATTGATGTTCCGTCAGGCAGTGTCGCGTTGGCGGTCCCAAAGCGCTCGTGAGTCGTCAGACTCCCGCTCGCGGCCATAGCCATCGCCTCGTGAAACGGGATGGGGTTCCCGTCCACGGCCAGATCGAGATCCAGTTGGTCCGGCGGCGGCTCCGCAAGCAGCGTGTCTCGGATCACGCCACCGACGACGTAGAGGGAGCTCCCACGTTCCGATGCCAAATGACATAACGTATCAAGCAGGGCACTTGTTGCTTCGGAGCAGGCACGAACACGGCGCAACACTTGCTCCGCGAGATCAGTCCCCCGGACAGGAATCGGAGTCAGTCTCTCGCTCCCCATTGCTGACACCGTAAGCCTTCATCACTGCGCCTAGCATCCAACTGAGCGGAAACTGATCACCTGAGTACACTGAGATGGTTATGTGCTCGAACATGAACAGCAAGCTAGAGCGACTTCAGCAGCGGCTCGAGTACCGATTCTCCGACGTGGCGTTGCTTCGACAGGCAATGGTCCATCGCTCGTATCTCAACGAAGCCAGCGATCCTGATCTCGAGTCGAACGAACGGCTGGAGTTCCTCGGAGACGCCATTCTTGGCGCAATCGTCGCACACCATCTCTACACAAAATTTATCGACATGGGTGAAGGATGGATGACCGTCGCCCGATCGCAGCTCGTGCGCAACGAGACGCTGGGACGTATCGGTCGAGAGCTTGGCCTCGGTGAGTGCCTGCTGATGGGTGCGGGTGTTGCCAACGACGGCGCTCGCGAGCGATTGTCGGTGCTCAGCCGAGCGCTTGAAGCGACCTTCGGAGCCGTTTGGCTCGACGGCGGAGAACGCGCCGCGCGAGCAGTCATTCTTGGACTGCTTGAGGACGGCATCAACGCCTTGAACACCGATGTCGTGCAAACCGACGCAAAGTCTCTACTCCAGCTTTTGACTCAGTCGCGAGATGGTTCGAATCCGACTTATCTGATCATCGGCGAGTCCGGCCCGCCACATGATCGATCGTTCCGCGCCTCGGTGGAAGTAGAAGGTGAGCCGCTGGCCGAAGGCTGCGGCAGAAGCAAGCAGTCGGCCGAGATGGACGCGGCGCGAAAGGCATTGGCCGTGCTGGAGGAGCCCGGAGCATGATGCGCCTGCGCTCGATCGATCTGCACGGCTACAAGTCGTTCGCGACGCGCACGGCGTTGCAGTTCGACGAGCCCGTGACCGCGATTGTCGGGCCCAACGGTTCCGGCAAGTCCAATGTCATGGACGCGTTGCGCTGGGTGATAGGCGCCGGAGCGGGACGAGTCCTTCGCACTAAGCGGGCCGAAGACGTGGTGTTCTCCGGCGGACGCGATCGCGCCCCAAGCGGGTTCGCTGAAGTGCGGCTTCGACTGGACAACAGTGATCAATGGCTCAATCTCGACGCCGCGGAAGTGGAAATCGTGCGTCGCGTCCATCGCGATGGACAATCCGAGGTCAGAGTCAACGGCCGGGCCGCTCGTCTGCGCGACGTACAGGGACTCTTCCGCAGCAGTGGTCTCGGCGCTGGCGGGTTCGCGCTCATGAGCCAGGGGCTCGTCGACGAGATGCTGCGCCTCAGGCCGCACGAACGCCGACAGGCGATCGAAGAAGTCGGCGGCGTACGCCAACACCGCCACGAGATGGAGGAATCCCGTCGTCGCCGGCAACGTGCTCAGGATCATCTTGATCGCGCGAGACTGCTTCGGGACGAACTGGCGCCTCGGTTGAAGAGCCTGGAGCGCTCCGCGCGCCGAGCGAAGCGGCAAGCTGACCTCCAACAGCAATTGGAGCAGGCGCAACAACGATACTTCCGCGCCGCAGCAGCCGAACTGGAACACGAGCTCCTGGCTCGCCACGAATCCGCAACAGCCGCAGCCGCTGCTCGTTCGGCAGCGGAGCAGCGTCGAGAGTCGGCCACGAATGCGCTGGCAGCGGTCGAACGCGAAACGGCCATCGCGCGGCGAGCCGTGGAAAGCGCAGCGGAGAAGATCCGTGCAGCTCGTTCGGAGTTGCGAACGCTTGAACATCAACAGGAACTGGACCAGCAACAGCGATCCTGGCTCAGCCGAGAAGTGTCCGACCTCTCCGCGCGACTCCCGCGAGAGCGCCTCGATCCTGCGACCTCCGACCTCGACGCAGCCAAAGAGGCACTTGCCGCCGTCAGCACCAGACTGAATGCCGCGCGAAGCGAACGCGACAGCCGCGAGCGCAGCCGGTCAGCGGCGACGACCCAGCACGAACGCGCTCTCGCTGATATCGAATCTTTCCGGTCACAGGCGCAACGATTGAATCGTCGCTGGAGAGCCAATGCGGCAGCGATTCTGGAGGCGACAGCGAAGGTCGTCGTCGCACAGCAACAGCACGAAACTGCACAAGATCGCTTGCGAGAAGCCGAGTCGCGATCGCGCCAACTGGAGCGAGAAGACGATGCAGCTCGTCAAGCCCTGGAACGCCAACGGGCCGTGCAGAAGACGTTGACTCGACGATTAGAGGAGATTGATCGCCAGATCTCCTCCCTTGAAGCTACCGATGAACATGAGCAAACGCTACGATTCCTGGTTTCAGATCGAGTCGCCGATCCGATTCAGGCGGATGCACTGTTCGGAGAACTGATGGACGCGACGTTGCATGAGCACTTCGATGACGCCGTTGCATCCGTTCAACACATCGTCGACGCCGACGTTGGTCGAGCCTCGGCAATGGTCAGCGATCGAGCCTCGAGGTTGATCGACTCCATCCTGGCATCCGTCGAGTTTGTCGAAGATGTCGACACCGCGAAACGGCTGGCCGACACCGGCAAAACAGCCGTCACATCGTCAGGGATCGTCGTTCGACCAGACGGGGTCGTTCAGGCAGGCGGCTCAATGCCTGGCGCCAGGCGACGGTTGCAACAGTTGGCGGAGCTCAAGTCTGAGCGAAGCGATCTCAGAGAGAGGCTGAGCGTAGTCACCCGCACGCAGGAGCTGAGTCGAAACTTGGACGAACTAGTGAGCGTCCGGCATCGAGCCGACACCAATCGAGTTGCCGCCCGACAAGCAGCGTCTGAATCGGCGATGGCGGTCGATGACACTCGACGCCGACACGCAGCGAAGTTGGTAGAAAGGCGCTCCGATCTCGCGGACATCGGCCGTGTGCGTTCCAGCCTGCAGAACTCGAGGCAAGCCGAACAAGCGGCGGCGAGACAACTCGCCACGATGCCAAAGGCCCAGTTCGAGGACCTGTCAACACTTGAAGCGGAACGCGACCGTTGCGCTGCAGTACTCGCCGACGCCAGAGCCCACGCTGCAGCACTTGAGCGGGCCCGTGCCGATCGGGCGCGATTGTCCTCGCTGAGGCGGGAACTGGCCGACGTCGAGACGGCCATCTTGGAAAGGGAGCCGCTGCTGGAACGTGCGGCATCCATCGCTGCCGATGCCGCAGCACATGATCTGGCTAAGGAACATCTCGACACGCTCGAAAGCCAACGCGCGCAAGCAAGCTGGGAACTAGAGCAGGCGCAGCAGGCTCGGGTAGTCGCCGAGCGTCGTGAAGTTGAAGCGTCCTCGGCGTTACGAGAGACCGAATCCTCGCGAGCTCGCCTCGCGGCCGAAGCCGCCTCCGAGGGCATCGAATTCAGTCCCGCCCAATCAGTCGCCGAACCCGTTCTCGACCTGGTCGAAGTCAACGGAGTACACGGAAACGGACGTCATGCCGCAAATGGCCTGGGCAACGGAACACATCGACCGACACGCACTGCCGTCGCTGTCGCCGAGGCCGGCGTTGCGGAACTAAAGCAAAGCGTCCAGGCGTTGCAAGCCAAGCTCCACCGGCTGGGTCCCGTTGACCCCGGAGCGGCGCACGAGTTTGCCTCCGAACAGACCCGCTGGCAGGACATGGAGTCGCAGATCGTCGATCTCGAACAGACCGAATCCTCGCTGCGTATTGCCGAGCGTGACCTTGAGCAGTTGATCGAGCGCAAGTTCCGAGAAGCTTGCAGGCAAGTCGATGAGGCCTTCCAACGCTACTTCCAGCTCATGTTTCGCGGTGGCAAGGCCGAGCTGGTGTTGACCGAAGATCGGGCTAACACCGACGACGATTCTGAGGAGTTTGAACAGCCCTCGAGGCTCGGAGTCGATATCCGCGCCCAGCCTCCGGGCAAGCGAGTCTCGACGCTCGGACTACTCTCCGGCGGTGAACGCGCGTTGACAGCCATCGCCCTGCTGTTTGCCCTGCTAGAGGTCAGACCTGCGCCATTCTGCATCCTCGACGAAGTTGATGCCGCACTCGACGAAGCCAACGTTGAACGCTTCGTCGCTGCGCTTAAGGAGCGGGCGCAGCACACGCAATTCGTGGTAATCACTCACAATCGACGCACAATCGAACAGGCCGACAGCATCTACGGGGTCACGATGGGCGCAGCCGGAGTCAGCCGCCTGCTGTCGGTCAGGGTCGATCAACTGCCTCAGGCCGATTCGTAACGGGCCGATGACTTTGGTCACACATCTGGCAGGATGCTCTGCCCTAACCTGATCGCCATGGATTTCATACACGCCGTCTGGACACCTGCCGGTCCGGGCCCTCACCCCACGCTGATCGCGTTGCACGGGCATGGCGCGCATTGTCAGGACCTGGCACCGCTCGCGCCAATGCTGGCCGACGGACAACTGCAGGTCATCTGCCCGCAGGCCGAGTTCGCATTGGAAGGCGCGCCGTACTCCTACGCGCCGATGTACACCTGGATGCGCCGCGGGGCAAACGATCGTCCCATTGACGGCGAGTTGGACCGCGTCGCCGGAGCCCTCTCCTCCTTCATCGGCACCGTCTGCGAGCGCTACAACGTGGACACGGATCGATTGGCGCTGATGGGCTTCTCGCAAGGCGGGTTCCTTGCCTATCGACTGGCGCTCAGCGAGCCACATCGTTGGCAAGGGGCCGCGATGCTTTCAACCTGGCTTTCGGATGAGGCGGCCGATGATGTCCATGAAGACGCGGCCGACTTGCCCCTGCTCGTTCAGCACGGGACGAATGACCCACTAGTCGGGATCGACAAGGGCAGGACCTCTCGCGATCAACTGCAGGCGATGCGGATGAACCTTGACTATCGCGAGTATCCGATGCAGCACGAAATCGGCCGGCAGAGCATCCACGATCTCTCAGCCTGGCTCACCGAGCGGCTGCTGAGTGGACGGTCTGTCGACTGATGGTCAGACTGTTTCGACGCTTTCGCCGAGGCCGCGATGAGCATCCGGACGAATCGGACGCCCAGGAAGCGGAGGATGTGCGCGAGGAATACCAACGCACGGTCGCCAATACCCGTCGCGGTCAGCTCGGCGCATTGCGCAAGATTTTCTCCCGTACGCGCGTCGACGAGGACTTCTGGGAGGATTTGGAAGAGACGCTGATTCTCGGCGACGTTGGCGGTGCCACGTCGGCGCGTTGGGTGGAAGAACTGCGGGATGAATCGCGAGGCAAGGATGCGCCGGCGATTCGCAATCTCTTACGAAATCGCATGATCGCCGGACTTGAGCGGCCGAGTGCCGATGGATCGCTTTGGAGTGGTCAGAACGGACTCGAGGCGCAGCCGACCCCGCATGTGGTGTTGGTCGTTGGCGTAAACGGCGCTGGCAAGACGACATCGATCGCCAAGCTCGCGCACGCGTATCAAGAAGATGGCAAATCGGTCATTCTCGCCGCCGGAGACACGTTCCGCGCCGCCGCGATTGAACAATTGCAGACCTGGGGAGAGCGAATAGACGCTCCGGTGATCGCGCATCAGCAAGGTTCAGATCCTGGCGCAGTCGCCTATGACGCAGTCGAAGCGGGAATCTCACGCGGAGCGGATGTCGTGCTCATCGACACGGCGGGTCGTCTGCAAACCCAACGCAATCTGATGGCAGAGTTGGGCAAGGTGAGACGCGTCGTCGAAACCAAGCATCCCGGATCGCCCCATGAAGTGCTTTTGGTGATCGATGCCACTAGCGGCCAAAACGCGCTGAGTCAGGCGAGGCAGTTCTCGCAGGCGACCGGTGTCACATCCGTTTGCCTGGCCAAGCTTGACGGCACGAGCAAGGGTGGCATCGTCTTTGCGATTTCCGAGGAACTCGGCATTCCGGTCCGCTTCGCCGGCACGGGCGAGCGTCTGGGCGATATCGCACCGTTCGATGCGGCCGCTTTCGTCGATGCGCTGCTTTCCGACGATTGATTGACATAAGGCATGATCTCTAGGAGGCGCACATGTTGAGTCAACTCATGAGCCTCAGTCCTCGGCGACTCGTCGCCACGGGCCTCATCGTCGCTGGCGTGCTGGTCGGTGTCCTGCTGATCATCCTCTGGCAGGTCGGCCTGTTCGATAGCGCACCGCCCCCGGTGTCGCTGCAGTCGGCAGTAGAGTCGGTCCGTCAGGACGAGGAACAGCAAGCTCAGGCACAACCCGCCCAAACGCAGCAGGACGATTCCCAATCTCAGGCAACGGCTCAGGCTGCACAGGACCGACCTGAGCCGGCGCAGCAACAACAGGACTCCGACTCGACCGAGGACTCGCAAGAACAATCAGCCGAGTCGACAGACGCCCAGGACGAGGCTGAGTCGGGCAGTGCCCAATCAGCTCAACAGCAGTCCGCTGAGTCCACTCAGAGCCAGCAGACTTCCGCCCAACAGCAGGACGCGCAGGCCACGTCCGAGCAACAGGACGGGCAACAAGCCGCTCAGCAGGCGCAGGCGACCCAGCAGGAGACGTCCCAGACGCAAACCAGCAGCGAGCCGCCAATGCTTGCCGAGCTCGCCGGCACCTGGACACTGTCGGGGCAGGGAACGTCATTCGTCGGCTACCGCATTGGCGAGGAACTGGCCAACATCGGAACGACGACAGCCGTCGGGCGCACCAGCGACATTGAAGCGACGCTGGAGTTCGACGGCGTCATGATCACCTCGGTGACCATCGTGGCCGATCTGCGCACGCTCACGAGCGATCAGTCCTTCCGTGACGGCGCACTGCGCACGCGCGGGATCGAGTCCGATACCTATCCATTTGCCACATTCGTCCTCGTCCAACCCATCCCAATCGCAACATTGCCCGCGGGCGAGGAGACGCTCAGCGTCACAGTCGACGGCACCCTCGACCTCCACGGAGTCACGAATCCCGTGAGCATCGATCTGCAAGGTCAATTCGTCGACAGTCTCGTCGTCGTCGTTGGATCAACCGAAATCGCCCTGGCCGACTACGACATCGAGCCGCCGACCGGCTTCAGGGTCCTCTCCATCGATGACGTTGGCATCATGGAGTTCCAGATCGTCCTCGAGCGTGCTCCCTGACGACTGCCGTCTTGCGTACCAACAGCTCCGTTGTACCTCCGCTTGTCGCGGGTATCTCGCTGTTTGAGGCTCTAACGTCTGTCCCGAGTGCTGCGAGATTGCCGGGCGGGAGCGCGGCAATGACGTGGGCAAGCTCCTGAAAGAAAAACCGCTGTCCGGATGCCCATGGCGCCTGGTTCGAGCTGTGATTCCTCTGTTATGTCGCTCCCGGAGCCCTCGTCCCTACATAACCTGCATAGTGCGATCATGAAGTCCGATCCGATCGCCCGCGCAGCGTGGCCAGGTCGAACTTGAGATTGCCGAACGAATCCTGCTCCACGTTCGTGATCTCGCCCTCCGCATCGAGATGACCGATGATCTGAAACAGATCCAGGCGGCGCAGGTCTTCCTTCGAGTACTCCATCAGCATCGTCATTGAGATTCGATCACGCCGCCCCAAACGCTGCGACTCCGCCACCAGCGCTCTGCGCACCGTATCGACGTCGGCCATCGTCGCTGCTTTAGCCTCGGTTGCTTCGCGCACGTCATTGAGTGCTGACAACCGCCGCTTCAGTCCGTCAAACAGACCCATGATCAGCCTCCGAATCGATCGTCATACCGCGGTTCAGCGATCGCTCAATGACTTCAAGTCCGTCCGGGTGGGCGCCGTTCAGTGACTGCACTCGTGTCTCGACCAGTCCGCAGAGCCTCCAGAGCGTAGTCAACAGCGTCGCCGCAGTTTCCCAATCGTCGTCCGATGCAGGGATGTCGTCCAGGGGAGCGAATCCACGCGCCAGGATCCCGGCTCGGCGTCCGTCGGCTGCGTCGGCTTCGGCGCCAAACTCCTCAATCACCGCCTCGAATTCATGGTCGGAGTACTCGAGCTCATTCCGCGCCAGTCGCACCGTGCCGTGCACAATCCGAGAATCAACATCATACGGACGCGCATCTGCCGCCTCATACGCCAGATTCTGTGCATGATCCACGTCACCAAGAAACAAAGCCTGCCACGCTCGACCAACGTTGTCTGAGGGGTCTGCCAGCTCCGCAAGACTGCGGATATGCGCTACCGACCCGCCCCTCCTTAGCAGTCGCTCAGCTTCTGAGAGCGCATGCTGAGAACCCGGAGGCAAGGCGCCTGACGACAATCGGGTTCGCAGACGACTGATCAAGCTCATCGGTGAACCTCCGCCGAATTGATAGCGTAATGGCGTGACAACGAAGTCTGAGCAGCCTCAGCAACGGCACATCATTCATGCCGACATGGACGCGTTCTTCGCGTCGGTCGAGCAGCGCGACAATCCCGAACTGCGTGGCAAACCTGTACTGGTCGGTGGCTCGCCCAAGGGCCGTGGCGTCGTCGCAGCAGCCTCCTACGAATCCCGGGTCTTCGGTTGTAGATCGGCGATGCCGATGCGCACTGCGGTCCGTCTGTGTCCTCACGCCGAGATAGTCAGACCACGCTTCTCGCGCTACCGCGAAGTTTCATCGCAAGTTATGTCAATCTTCCGAGACGTCTCACCGCTGGTCGAGCCACTCTCGGTAGACGAAGCCTTCATTGACGTGAGCCATCGCGTGCGCGAAGGCGCGATGCCTGCTGAGCTGGGTCAGTGGATCCGCGAGCGAGTCACACGAGAGACCGAACTCACCGTGTCCTGCGGCGTGGCGACCAGCAAATCGGTCGCAAAGATTGCTTCGGATCAGGACAAGCCGGATGGTCTCACGGTCGTCGCGCCTGGTACCGAAGCCGCATTCCTGGCGCCGTTGTCGATCTCCGATCTGTGGGGAGTCGGCCCAAAGACCGCGGAACGTCTGCGCGGAGCCGGAATCGAGACCGTTGGAGATCTCTCTGAACGTCCGCTGACCTGGTTGATCGACCGCTTTGGTTCCCGCGGAGAGTGGTTCTGGAAACTGGCGCGCGGCCTGGACGATCGCGACGTCTCCGTCGAGCGCGAGACCAAGTCGATTTCATCCGAAACAACGTTCGCTGAGGATGTCGGCAGCGAATCCCGGCTCAGCGCCGTCGCTGCAGAGCAAGCAGGTAGCGTCGCCAAGCGTCTCGTCGAGCAGGGTTTCCGAGCTCGCACCGTGCAGATCAAACTCAGACTCTCGGACTTCACCACGTTCACCCGTCAACGAACGCTCTCCAGCCCAACCAGCGACGCCGCAACCATCGAGCGAACGGCGCTGTCGCTGCTGCGCGAGCAGCTGTCCCCGGTTCGCAAGTTTCGCCTCATCGGCGTTGGCGTGTTGGGGCTGGAGCAGCGGCCGGTGGCTTCACAGCTCTCGATGTTCGATGAGTCCGGCGCTCCGGCGGTGGAGCCTCCGCAGTCCACGGCGCGTCGCGAACGGCAACGAGTCGTTGACGATGCGGTGCGTGAGCTGAACGAGAAGTTCGGGGGCGATATCGTCCACTTTGGCGCTGATGCCAGCTCGCCCAGGGAGTCTCCATGATCCATCCACGCGACGCGGCCGTGATTTCCTTCGACTGCTACGGCACGTTGATCGATTGGCAGTTGGGAGCCAGAGCCGCTGTGGAGGCGATCCCGGAACTCTCCGAGGTCGATACCAACGCGTTAATCGCGCGGCGACTAGAGGTCGAATTGGAAGTCGAGCACGAGTACTACCGGCCGTATGACCAGGTATTGGCAATTTCGGTTCAGCGAACCGCTGCGGAATTCGGCGTCGAGCTTGACGAGGCGACAGCACGCTCCTTCTCCGACTCCATTGCCAACTGGCCGCCCTTCCCGGACGCCGGCGGCTTCCTCAAGCGACTGGCCACTGTCGGCACGCCGTTAACCATTCTCTCCAACGTGACTCGAGCCAGCCTGGCAGTCAGCGTCCAGAAACTGGGAGGAACCTTCGATCAGCTAGTGACCGCCGAGGATGTGCGTAGCTACAAACCCGACCATGATCACTGGCAAGCGCTCTACAAGTCCCGTGACATCCGGCCGGACCAACAACTTCATATCGCCGGTTCAATCGCTCACGACATTCGTGCCGCGACAGAACTCGGTGCGAATACCGTCTGGGTCCGACGCTTTCATGAACCGATTCCAGACGATGTGCAGCCTGACTTGATCGTGCAATCGCTGGCCGAGTTGGGCGATTACTGGCGGCTCCACTACTCGCGCTAGCATCAGCGCAGGAGGCTGGCCATGAGATTGACGCGGATGTACCTGGGCGACGATGGAACTTCGCAGTTCGAAGACATCGAGATCGGACTCAAGGAATTCGACGTCGGCGCGTTCACGCGCAATCTTCGTCCCGACCACATGTCCTTCCGAATCTCTGAGCCTGGTCTGGTCAACGACTGGCACAACGCCTCGGCCAAGACCATGATCGTCGTGATCCAGGGATCGGTGCAGACAGAGGTCTCCAGTGGCGAAACACGCAGCTTTGGCCCAGGAGAGATCTGCTACGCCGAAGACGTTGAAGGACCAGGCCACCTGACCACCGATCTGGAAGGCCCGCGTCTCAGTCTGATGGTCTTCCTGCCCGACGACTTCGACGTCCACCGCTGGGCCCGTTCGTTCGACGACTGATCAATCGATTGGAACAGATCTGATGCAAATCACACGTGTCTACACCGGCGACGACGGCGAATCCCATTTCGAGACCATTGACGTCTCAATGTCCGAGAGCCGCTACGGCAGCCTCTCGGAGTTGTTCGAGGCCGAAGGCGTAATGTTTCGCACCACGCCAATCGGCGGAGAACTGGACTTCCACAATGCGCCTCGGCGGCAGTTCGTCGTGAACCTCAGCGGGACCGTCGAGATTGAAGTGGGCGACGGCACCAAACTGCAGTTGCACGGTGGTGACATCCTGCTGGCCGACGACGTCACCGGACGCGGACACATCACCAGGGACGTCGAAGGCCCACGCCACAGCCTGTTCATTCCCCTACCCGAGGACTTCGACGTCGACGCGCTGCGCAGCTAACTCCCTCCTATCCCTTCTCCCTCTGGAGACGAGCGCAAAATCCTACTCCCAGTCGTTCTGAGTTCCTGTAGGGGCGACCCTTGTGGTCGCCCGCGTTGCCGATAGCAAGACTGACCAGATGGGAGCTACAGGGCGGTACAACCCGGTCAAGAGCGCGCCAAGCGATTTACGCGCAGGTCTCCTCTGGGAGAGGATGATGGTGAGAGCCAGCTACGGCGAACGATGGTCGGAGACCTGATCGCTCCAGCGCCAGTAGTGATCGAACGCCGCGATGGTCAGCGCGTGCGTGATCAGTTTGTCGTTCAGCAGTCCGGGAATCTCGTCCAACGGCACCTTGGTCACTTCGATCGCTTCGCTCGACGTCCCCACGACATGATCATCGTCAACGACGAGTTCCACGTTCTGAGCCAGGTAGGACCAGCAGCGATTCTCCTGCAGCGCCGGATTCGGATGCACCCAGCCCAGCTCGATCGCTTCAGGCGCGTAGTAGCCGGACTCTTCAAACATCTCGCGCAACCCGGCCTCCCTGGCCGATTCACCCGGATCGACGATGCCGCCGGGAATCTCCAGGGTCAGCTCGCGAGTGCCATGGCGGAACTGATTGACGAATACCACCTCACCCTCAGGCGTGAGCGGCATGATGTTGACCCAGTCGGGAAACTCGAAGATGAAGAAACGGTGTTCACGACCCGAGGTGGGGTGGCGTGAGATGTCCTTGCGGAGCTTGAAGAAGCGGAAGTCCTCAATGATCTCGGAACTCAGTCGTCGCCAGTCATCGATCTTGGCGCTCCTACTGGAGTCATTGGAGTTGCTAGTCATGTTGCGGCGTTAATCACTTTCGCGTAAGTATCGATCCGCAAGAAGGAATCGAGGCCGGCATCCTTGAACTGCACGCCAAGATTCTCGAGCAAAGTCGCCTTGTACGCGTCGACGTCGATGCCCAACGCCGCGACATCGCCCTTGATTCGCCGCAGGCCAAGCGCCATGGCGCCGGCCAACAGCAACTGGCTCTGCCAGACGTAGATGCGCCCCGTCGCCGGCAACCGCTCGATCAACTCAGGCAGGATCGTGTGCAGGAAGTTCACGTGCCGCACTTCGTCGCGCAGAATCAGCCGGAAAATCTGTTTCGCCAGCGGGTCCACATCCTCAAGGTCGAGCGCTTGCTGAAGGAACAGCGCCGCGAAGTTCTCGCTGAACAAGGTCGAGGTGAGCCAATTCTCGACGCGATAGAAACCCCACGAGGACATACCGCTGAACCGCTCGATCAGGAACTTCTCGGGTTTCGAGATAAACCCATGACCGTCGACTTCGGTCAGGTATCGGTCGAGCACATACACATGCCTGGCTTCATCCTGGCACTGGGCGGCGAGATACAGGTTGAGCGCAGGATCGCGAACCTGGTGCGTCGCCTGGCTCATCATCACCTGGATGGTTTCCAGTCCCATCACCTCGAGCCCATGAAACACGTTCATCATCCGCAGCCAGGCGGCGCGCCGCTCGTCGGGTATCTGCGAACCACCAGCCCAGTCGACATCTCGGTCGGCATTCCAGAGGCGGTCGCTCTGCTGCCGGAACAGGGTTCGAAACGCGTCCGCCTGGTCGGCAGATCGGTGAGGACGCACAGCATTTGGAGATCGACGCATAGGAACGAGGGCCTTTGCCGAAGCATACTCATCGAATCACCGGGCCGGGTGCGGCATCAGATGCGGGCTGATCGTATACTGGCGCCATGGCTGATGAAGGTTTTGATCTCGAAGAGACGCTACGCGCGCTGCGCGAGGCTGACGTTGTCGTGATCGGATTCGGCTGGTTGCAGGAACGCCTCCTGGTTGACGGCCGCCGCAACGACTCCGAAGGTCCCTATGTCCGAGTAGTGGAGCCAGTCAGATCGCCTCAGGACCGAATCAAGGAGTTGCGCAGACTCCGGCCAAGCTTCGATGACCCTGAGTCATTTGTCTTCTTCCCCTGGGCGGGACGGGTCGACTCGTTTGTCGAGGCCGAACTCTTCGACCGGATCCTCGAGCGTTGCGCCGGCGATCCCACGGCAGAGGACGACGCCAGAGCTGCTCTCGGTCGCCTCTACGAGTTGGATCGCGAGGACATCCGCCAGGCGATCTCGGGTGGCGACAAGTACCACACGCTCTATGAGCGAACCTCCTGAAGTCTCGCTCCTTCACACGTCCGTTACGTCCGTGCGTTGTAAGTGTTAGTTGGTTGTCATAGACTGGGCTAACGAATGCGCACTTTTGGACAAGGCGGTACTAGTGGTCGAGCGAAGAACGAAGGCTCACCGTCGCGCTGACACGGTCAAGCAACCGGCTGTCGGCGCGGCACTTGAGGCTGAGGGATGTTCGCATTCCTGGGAAATTGACCGCCCGAATCAACAGGTCTCGCACGGCCACTGCACCAAGTGCGGCGCCGAAAAGGACTTCCTCAACTACGGCGAAGAACTGCGGATGCCGTTCGGGCGGCGTCGACGCTCCTGATTCCACCACCAAACCCACCTACGGCGGAGCCGCCGTCACTTCAACTCGCACCGCGATGATTCGCTCCGTGCCGTAGATCGCAATCTGGTCAAACGCTGCCGGACTTAGTTGCAGATCCGTGTTGGAAGATTCTGTGCCCCGAACCACAACCAGCGTTTCGGTGCCGACCACTTGCTCCTGCTCCTCATCGGTCAGCAGCGTCGCGCCCGGAAGTCGCACCAGGCGAAGCGTCGTCCCTACCGGCCAACGCGCAGTAAAGACTGTCGCAGGCTCCGTCGGGTCGTAGGCTGCGCCGTCGGCCAGCGTTCGCGGGATCCCCGACGGGATCGGTTCGGCTGTGACTCGCTCAGCGCTAGTCTCCGCTCCGCCGAGCTGAGCCGGTGTGACTACCTGATCTGAAACACTCGGCTCGATCGACGATACGGACACAGGCGGCGCGTCAGATGCGCTGGATTCTTGCTCGGCATCATCGGAGGTTGCCTGCTCAGCTTGCGCTTGTTCAGCCGTACCCGCTTCGGAAGTCTCTGTTTCGCTTGTCGTCGCCTCTGCCTCTGCCTCTGTCGAGTCGGACTCCTCAACGCTCGTCGCTACCTGCTCCGGTTCCGACTCCGATTCCTGCAGCGCCTGCTGCTCGGATGCAGCGGACTGATCTTCAGCAGTCACTTCTGCCACCTCGGTAGTCGCAGGCTCGTCATCTGCAATAAGTTGGGTCACGCCATAGTAAACAGCGACCCCGATGCCGCCAACTACCGCCAGGGTGAGCACGGCTCCAAGGAGTTGCTTGAATCTCGGGCCAAGAGGCGGCCGTTCATTGGGTAGCCGCAGTCGCTGGTTTGAGTAATGCCGAAAGTCACTCGCGCCACGAACGCGAATCTGCGGGCTCGAAAAGTCATGGGCGCCACGAGGCTCGCGGGAGTGATGGCTCATATCCGCAGAGTATGCGATCACCTCAACAGTGAGGTAAACGCCGAAATTCTCGATAAGGGTTCGGCGTCCGATCCTCGGTAGCATGGACGTATGGCCAACCCCATCGAGACTAAGCACATACGTTGCCCAAACTGTTCAAAGCCTCTCGATGTGGGCGTACCCCCTGAGACAGGCACGACACGGCGCGTGGTCACCATGTGCGCCAACTGCAACCACGATCTCGTCGTCTCTCGCGCGCAGAAAGACGATGAGCCGATGCGGATCAGGGCTTGCATGCGTTGGGATGTCACCTGTCCCTACTGCAAAGAACCGAGCGTGGCGCGGGTACCACCGAAGGGCCTGCTGCGGCGTAAGGAAACCACTCCTTGCCATCAATGTCGGAAGCCGCTGATCGTTGAACGGCGCGAAGAGGGACAACTTGTCCTCCGCGCCCACCGCGGAATCCTTGAAGGAACGCTGCTCTAGCACTGCCCCAGCGCTCGGTTTGAGTCCTACAACTTCATCAGATGTAATCGTTGCTACGCAACACGTGCCCTGTCTGCGCTACCCGTGTTCGACTAGTGACCGACTCGGCTCTCACTACTACAGTGCAGGAATACCAATTCCCGGCCCTCAGTGAGACCATCAGGGCCCCCAGAAAGAGCGGGAACATGAGCGACTACGACCAGCGCGCCATCGAGATGCATCGTGAATGGGGCGGCAAGGTCGACTATGCCTCCAAGGTCACCGTCGAGAATCACGACGACCTGTCCGTGGTCTACACCCCAGGCGTCGCGGCGCCCTGCCTCGAGATCGCCCGCGACCCGTCCCTGGCTCGCGTGATGACCGGGGTCGGCAACCTCGTCGCGGTGATCACAGACGGTTCCGCCGTCCTCGGTCTCGGTGACATCGGTCCTCAGGCCGCACTGCCGGTTATGGAAGGCAAGTGCGTGCTCTTCCGCTCGTTCGCGGGCGTTGACGCGATTCCCATTGCGCTTTCGGTTCGCTCGGTCGAAGACATCGTCTCCGCGATTGAGGCAATCGCGCCGTCGTTGGGCGGCATCAACCTCGAGGACATCTCCGCTCCGCGCTGCTTCGAAATCGAGCGCCGGCTACACGAGTCGCTCGATATTCCGGTCATGCACGACGATCAGCACGGTACCGCCGTCGTCGCCCTCGCTGGCGTGATCAACGCGCTGCGACTGACCAACCGCGACTTCAAGGACATCCGCACGGTCGTCCTGGGAGCGGGCGCCAGTGGTATCGCCTGCTCGGCCATCCTGCGAGAGATGGGCTGCGAAGACATCTCCCTGATCGACTCCAAGGGGCTGCTCACGGTCGATCGCGAAGACCTGAACCCCTGGAAGCGTGAAGCCGCGGAGTGGTGCGTTCACCACAACAACGCCGACGGCAGCATTCCCCAGACTTCACAAGTCATGGAAGGCGCTGACCTTTTCCTCGGTCTCGCCGGACCGGGACTCGTCACGGTCTCTGATGTTGCCTCGATGAACGATAACTCGATGGTCTTCGCGATGGCGAACCCCACACCCGAGATCATGCCCGACGAGGCCGCTGAAGCCGGCGCCGCCATCATCGCCACCGGCCGCTCCGACTTCCCCAACCAGATCAACAATGCGCTCGGCTTCCCCGGCATGTTCCGCGGCCTGCTCGATGGCGGCATCCCCAAGATCGAAGATGTGCACAAGATCGCGGCGGCCCAGGCGATCGCCGACTTCGTCACCGATCCCACCCCCGACCGAATCGTGCCAAGCATCTTCGAAGAAGGTCTGGCCCAGAAGGTCGCGGACGCCGTCCAGGCAGCCGGCTAGCCAGGCAGCCGGCTAATCTGCCTCTGCATTGGCAGAGTTGACCTCAGGCCCTCGTCCGTAGACGTCCAGGGCCTGGGCGAGCGCTGCCCGTACGCCGAGCACCGGCGTGTAGCCAAGCGTGACCCTCGCTCTCGAATCGTCAATCAAGTGCGGCCGACCTGTTAGCGAGATGTATGCGTCTACGCCCTCCGGTTCGGGCAACACCCAGCCCGATAGCCTGAGCGCGTCCAGCGCCCGCGCCAGCGGATACGGCGCATTCCAGAAGCGCTCCTCGACTCCACGCAGTTGACAGGCTTCGACCGCGAGTTCTCGCCAGGTCGTATGTGCCGACGCCACGTGAAACACCTGATCAACCGACTCCTCCGGCTGGCTCACCATGGCCCACGCCGCGCGGCCCAGGTCGGCGCCGGCAAGGATCGACAGCGGCGCTTCACCTCTGGCAACGAGCGCGGCCCTCGGGCGACTGATGAAGTGACGGATCACTCTCATGAGCGTTCCATCACCTTCGGCGATCACCGGCGCAGGACGAAGGATCGAGAGCGGAACGCGCCGCCGATAGGTTCTCGCCACCCGCTCTGCCGCCACCCGACTCTGCAGCACCGGCCCCAGCGGTCTCGGCACCCAGCTCTCCGTCACCGGCCAGGGCGGTAAGCGCCGGCCATAGGTCTCCGTTGTCGAGACCACGATCACCTGCTCAAGCTCCTCCTGTCGGCAAGCATCCAGCAAGGCCGTGGTCTTGTGCACATTTGCCGCCGTGTAGTCGGCAGCCGGAAGACCGAGTTCAACCAATGCCGCCGCGTGTACCACGTGGGTTGCGCCGCGGATCTGGGAGTCGAAATCATCCGAAGATTCCAGCTCTACGAGTCGGAGCTCTGCCTGGTGCCGTTGGAGTTCGTTGAAGATCGCCAGACCGACAGGCTGGTCTGCGCCTGTCAGTACGATGCGCGGCGTTGACATCCGCTTCAACTCCCCCGCGTCGGCAACTGGTAGTCTCGCCTCTGCATCAGAAGCGTACGCGTTGTTGATTCGGAGGGTTCGATGCCAGCACTTAAGCGACCCAATTGCGACATCTACTACGAGGAGTCAGGCAACGGCCCGGCCATCATCTTCGCCCACGGTGCGGGCGGGAATCACCTCTCATGGTGGCAACAGGTGCCATTGTTTGCCAAGAACTACCGATGCGTTGCTTTCGACCACCGAGGTTGGGGACGCAGCATCCCCACGGGAGGACCCGGGCCGGCCGCGTTCGTCGATGATCTCATTGCCTTGATGGACGAGCTGAGAATCGACCAGGCGGCGCTTGTCGCGCAGTCCATGGGCGGCTGGAGCTGTCTCGGTGCAGCGTTGCAAGCCCCGGAGCGAGTTGCGGCGCTGGTCATGGCCGACACCATCGGTGGACTCATGACAGATGCCATTCGGGGCCCCTGGGAGGCCACACGCGCCAGGCTGCGCGAGCAGGGCCTAGCGACCCTCGCTTACGACCAGAGCCTGAAACAGCGAGATCCAGAGCTCGCCTTCCTGTACGAAGAAATCATGGCCCTGAATCCGCCGCGAGATCCCGCACTGATGGGTACCCTCAGTGATTTAGCGCCCGACCCCGATGCCGTCGCCAGCCTGCAGATACCAATCCTCTGGGTCGTAGGAGGCAATGATCCGCTGATCACGCCAGCCGCAATGCGCGCCGCACACGAACACGTGCCGGGGTCGCAGTACTACGAGATTCCCGCCACGGGACATAGCGTCTATTTCGAGAGGGCTGAGGAATTCAACGGCCAACTCAGCCGATTCCTCAGAGACGCAGGATGGGGCAACGGAATCTAGCGTGCAGTCACATTGCCAAGCGCCAGCACACATCTATCGTCTTACCCGCGTTTACCGCGGGAAAGACGGAAACAGTGCCTAATGTGAGCACTTGACGTTAGCCGAACGGCGACCAGGTCAGGCTGAGCGCCTGTTCGAGCGCCCCACGCTCGTACTGCAGCGACGGATCCCAGAGCATGAAGCCGATCCCGCCCGCTGTTGCCGTCGCCTCGATCTGGGCATGCACTTCCTCGGAGTAGTAACCAAGTCCGCGTGCCTGGTAGTCATGGAAGTCCTGGAGCCACGGTCGAACCAGCGCTGATCCGTGTTCACCGATGCGCTCAACGGTCGCTTCGACGTTCATCCGCACTACTGGACCAGGATGCTCAGGCGGATACGCGAAGCCAAAGGAACCAGGTGACCAGCCGCTTGGGTAGACCATCGGCGAGACGTAGTCGAGATAGGGCGCCACACCTTCAACCGACTGGCCAATCCCCTGATCGTTGCCGGCTGTCGAGACGACGCCAAAGGTGTCGAACGAAACCGCCAGTCCGGCCAGGTGCAGCGCCTCGCTCGCCTCGCGGGCGAAGCTGTTGATTGCTGCCACGCGATCAGCCTCGGAGTATTGTCCGCGTTCGCGCAGATTGCGCTCATAGGGCAGCCGAACGTAGTCGTATTGAATCTCTTCAAAATAGCCCGCAGCAGCCACGCCGATTTCGACGTTGTACTGGCGTGCTTCAGGCGAATACGCCGATGACCAGGCACTGCCCATGTCATCAATGAACAATCCGCCGCTGACGTCGTGCAGGGCGTTGCCTGGGAACCATCGTGCATACCAGCGATCAAGGAACGTCACGACCCGACCGATCCGGTACACGCCCTTGTTCTCGAGCGACTCCAGGAACGGAGTCACCGCTTCGCTGTTGTAGGCGGCTCCGATCTGGCGGACGGTCGGTGTGGCAGCCAGCGAGAACACCTGTCCCGACTCATCCTTCAAATCAATCACCACGGCGTTGATCAGATCGGCGTCAACCAACTCATGAACGTAGTCCTGGACCGACTCGTTCAACACCTGGGCAAAGGGAATGTAGACGGCCCGAACAACGAGATTGCGCAACACAACGACCGTCTGGTCGTAGTAGATCGGACGCCTGACCGTGTCGTATCCGGGTTGGATGATCGCAAGAGAACCGCTGCGTTGGTCCGGTGCGAACTCAAATCGCCCGCTGCTGTCCGTTCGAACGACGGCACTCCCGGTCGAGACGCGAGCCTGCGACGCGGGTCGCAGCCTTCCCTGGTCCCAAACGTAGACCCGACCGCTGAGATTCTTCGTGAAGCTGGCTGCCGAGGTGATGGCAGTCGATTCTTCGCCTGGGAGATCTTCTGAGAGTTCAGGATCCTCGGCGGCGACAATGTTCAGCGCGGCGCCAGCGACAAACGCCGCCAGCACGACGGAAGTGACGAGCATGAACCTGAGGAGACGATTGGTCCGCAAGCCATCTTGAGAAAACACCTTATGTGCCTTAATTCAATCAAGGATCACCCCAGCCGCTATCAACATTGTACACATAACTGGTTGACCACATTATTCACACTGTCCACAGATTGTGGAATCTCATGAGCCAAACGAAGAAGTGACGAACTGAGACTGTTAGCCTCACGCTCCTTCTTTTTCCTCGGCGGCTGCCTTGAGATTCAGCAAACCTTGCGCTGAAGCGGCTTCGAGAGGGCGTCTTCCGCGCCCAAACAGGAACACATTGCTCAGGCGCCAGCGCCAACCGATCGGCCGAATCTTGTCGCTGATCGCACACCGCTCGCCGCGTCGCTCGATCCGGTACGCATGCTGCACCTGAAATCCGATGCCCATATGCACTTCCAGCAGCAGGTCGCGCTCGCGCACCTCAGAGAGCACCACGGCTTGTCCTGCCTCGACACCGGTATGCGCCTCTGAGGCCAACAAGCTCCACACCCGCTCGGCAGGCGCCGATATCTCGAGCGGTTCAGTCATTGGATACCAGGCCTTCGATCAGTTGGCAGACTTCATTCATGTCTGCACAACGCTCTACGCCGGGCGGATAGGCCAGGTCGCGATTGCGCGGCCACGTCACCAGAGCGGATCTGATCTCGTTGCGAGCCAACAGCGCAGCCGTCGCCGCGTCGTCATCGACGTGCAGGGCGACATCGCGATCCCGGAGAAATGCTTCCTTGTAGCGAGCCGACTTGAGGTTGGAGCTGTTCATGACCAACTCGTCAATGAGATCCGAGAAGCCATGAGCCTCCAGCCACGCCCACGTTTGTCGCCGACCACGCTCATGACGGCCGGTGAGGACAATCACGTTGCCGTTTCCGGCAGCGAGTTGCACTGCCTCAAGTGCATCCGGGCGGGGCGGTCGCAGGACGTATCGGAATCGATACCAGGTGACGCTGAGGAAAACATTGAGGGCGCGATTAGGGCGCGATTCTGGCAGGACCGGGTCCAATGCGGGTGTGAGTTTCACGTCTCGATTGATCGCTGGATTCCATCCGAACGGCGGCTCTGCCAGTACGCCGTCCAGATCGAATGACCACAACCTCGACATTAAAATCCTGTGCTCAGGCCCAGCCGTGTTCCTGGTACCAGGCCATGGTTTGCTGCATCCCCTCCAACAGCGTGGTGTCGGCGTGCCAACCCGTGTCTCGCGTCAGCGACGAAGGGTCGCAGATCCACGCCGGCTGCCGCATCTCTACGACCCGCGTCCGATCCAGCGTCGGCTCCGACCGCGTCAACATCGCCCAGGCTTCCGAGCAACGGGCAAAGCCATGAAACACGCTGGGCGCCAGCGTCGGAATCCACAGTTTGTTGCCCGAGACGATTTCAAGGTTGGAGAGCAGGTCGTTCCAGGTAAACGGACCGTCGTTGTTGGATGCGTGGTACTTAGCCAGTTCTTGCGGCGGCGCATCCAGGATCGCTCGCATCGCCTGTGCCAGGTCCGGACCATAGATCGCGTCGACAAGGTTCTTGCCATCGCCTAATCGAGCTGAGATACGTCGTCGCGCGAGCCAGAAGAACATCTGCAGGCCGGTGTCGCCCGGGCCATAGACCATCGGCGGACGCACGATCGCAATCTGCATATGACCCAGATGCTTGAGCAACTCGTCTTCGCCGGCGGCCTTCGATCGACCGTATGCCGTCACCGGGTGCAGTTTCGTTTCCGGCGGCTCCGGAGTGGCGCTCGGTGCCGGACCCTGGGCAGCGATCGAGGAGATGTACACGAATCGTTCTACGCCGGCGCTCGCTGCCGCTGACGCCAGATTCCCGGTGCCCTCCCGATTGGCGCGCATGAAATCGCCCTGATGAACCGCTCGCAGCACGGCCGCCGCATGAACGACTACCTCCATGCCTTCGCAGGCGGCAGCAAGTGTGTCGGGCTGGCGTAGATCTCCGACGACCCGCTCAAAGTCAACGTCACTTACGAGCGCGGTATCGCTGGTGGGTCTCACCAACAGGCGAAGATCGTGACCCGCATTTGCCAATGCGCGGGCGATATGCCCTCCAATGAAACCGCTGCCGCCGGTCAACAGCACCCGCACGATCAGTCAGCCGATCACGCTGTGTCGACGCCCGGCTTCGGCGAAGATCTGCAATGCCTGCTCGAGTTGTTCGTCGGTATGGGTCGCGATGTAGGACGTGCGCAGAATCGCCTGGCCGCGAGGGACCGCGGGTGCAATCACCGCATTGGTGTAGACGCCATTGTCGAGCAGGTCGCGCCAGAAGGCAGCCGTCCGGACTTCGTCTCCAACCCGGATCGGAATGATCGGCGTTGCGGAATTGGCGACGTCGAAGCCCAGGTCGGAGAGTCCCTGGCGCATGCGCTCACCAATCTCCTGGACTCGCTGGACGCGCCAGTTCTCTTCATCGATCAAACGCAGCGCCGCAAGCGCCGCCGCGGCGGAGGCTGGAGGCAGCGCGGCCGTGAACAGCATCGGCCGTGCAAAGTGGCGGATGTACTCAAGCACATTCCGCGGCCCCGCACAGAAGCCGCCGACTGAGGCCAGGGTCTTGCTGAACGTGCCGATGGTCAGATCGTCCGGCTCTTCCAGACCAAAGTGCGATCTTGTGCCGCGCCCTGTCGGACCGACCGTGCCGATGGCGTGAGCGTCGTCCACCAACATGCGTGTCTGGTGTTTGCGACAGACTTCTCGCAATTCCGGCAACGGGGCAAGGTCGCCGCCCATCGAGTAGGCGCCGTCAATCAGCACCAATCGAGCCTGGTCGGCCGGCAGGTTGGAGAGCACACGGTCGAGATGGGCAGGGTCGTTATGTTGAAATCGGGTGTATTTGCCCAGCGCAAGCCCGGCCGCGTCGTAGATCGAGGCGTGTACATCCCGATCAAGAACAGACACGCCGTGCCGATCAACCATTGCCGAGACCGCTCCCAGGTTGGCCAGATATCCGGTCGAGAAGACAATCGCAGTTTCAGCGCCCAGGAAGTCGGCCAGCGCCTCTTCAAGTTCAAGATGAACCGGACTCGTGCCGTTCAAGAGGCGCGATCCCGTCATCGACGGTCCGTAGCGGTCGAGTGCTTCGTGCGCTGCCTCAATGACCTTCGGATGACGCGTCATGCCCAGGTAGTTGTTCGATCCCAGCATGATCACGCGTTTGCCGTCGACAATGGCCTCGGGTCCGTCGTTGACCTCGATCGGCTGGAAAAACGGGTACAAACCCGCAGCGCGCGCCTGGTCAGCGAGTTGGAAATGCGAGATGCGTTCAAAGATGTCGGGCGTGCCGACCTCGCGTTGGTGCCCGTCCATTTCTTCCATGTGCAGGCCGGCGGCCTTCGCTAACTCATTCAGCGACGGCGTCTCTGACTGCGTTTGCGACATCGGGTGGCACTCCCATCACGCTGGCCCTCCGCACATCGGGAAGCGCGTGATCCTGCTTGTTTCCCGCGAGTGTACGCGACCTGAGCAGTCAGCCCCATGCTCGCACGATGCACTCGTCGGCTAGAGTGAATCCGTCAGTGCTTCGGCGGCGAGGCCACGACCGTTATGCGAGTCAATCTCAAACCGGCTGCCGCATCCGCTGCCGCCGTCTTTCTGCTGCTCCTCGTTTTCAGCCTGACCTGGCCGGGACATGGTCTCTGGCAACTCGGCGTCGGCCTGCTGCTAGGACTGATCGCTGCCTATCTATGGTGGCAACAACGATTCCTACCCGACAACGATCCCTACAGACCAACACCGTCGTCTCCGTTCACGAACGTCGGCGCCTATGGATTGGCGGGCTCGCAAATCGAGTCGACCCAACAGCAAACTTCTGGTGTTCCGCTCGCCGGCGTTCTGGCCCCAATCTCTGCACTGGCGATTCTGTTGTTCATCGGTGGCGCCATAGGCTCTGCTGAGACGACGGTCGAACAGGCGAGAACACCGCTCGACCAGAGCGTGACGGTCATCGACCGCAGCGGTGATGGCGAGCCGGTCACGCCGAACGTCGATCCACCGACGGCGAGTCTGCCCCAACAGACACAAACGTCCACGACGGTGACCTCTGTGCGACCAACTGAACAATCAGACCCAACCGCCGCGGCGGCATCCGAATCCCAACAGTCATCCGGACCGGTTAAGCCAATCGTCGTCGCGGCGCCTACTGCTGCGTCGCCAGCCGACGATGAAGGCGAGCAGCTGGACCTCACACCCGAAGTGGCCAACACCTTCGAGTACATCGTCGAAGAGGGCGACACGCTTTACGACATCGCCGAACGATATGACTCGACGGTTGAAGCGATCATGAACCTCAACCAACTTGACAGCACGAGTTTCATACACCCAGGCGATGTGTTGCTGGTGCCAATCAGCGAAGATGAAGGCGAAGAGTCCTAGCGGTGCAACTGCACGTCGACCAGTCGGGCGGCTCGCGCTTGCTCGTCGGCGTGATACGAGCTTCGCACCATGGGCCCTGACTCCACGTGTCGGAAGCCGAGGTCGAGCGCCTCTTCCTTGATCGATTGAAACTCCTCCGGCGGCACATATCTGACGACCGGCAAATGCTTCGCCGATGGTCTCAGGTATTGACCAACCGTCAGCAGCTCGACCTCGGCTGCTCGCAGGTCTTCCAGGAGCTCTGAAACCTCGCCGCGCTCTTCACCCAGCCCCAGCATGAATCCTGTCTTGGTTGGAACATGGGGAGTCCACTCAGACGCACGCTTCAACAGTTCCAGTGAACGCTCGTAGCGAGCCTGGAACCGGACTCGTGAATACAGCCGTCGCACGGTTTCAACATTGTGGTTCAAGACCGTCGGGCGGGCAGATAGCACGGTCGTCAACGCATCCCAGTTGCCTTCAAAGTCTGGAATCAGCACCTCGACCTCGGTCTCGGGCCGTTGCCGCCGAATCAGCTCGATGCAGGAAGCAAAGATCTGTGCCCCGCCGTCTGGAGCGTCGTCTCGGTTCACCGATGTAATCACGACGTAGGCCAGATTTAGTCGCTCCACCGCTTCAGCCAGGCGTTGCGGCTCCGACCAGTCAATCGGCGACGGACGCCCTGAGGTCACGGCGCAGAACCCGCAGGCGCGAGTGCATGTGTCGCCCAGGATCATGAACGTCGCTGTGCCGCGATTGAAACACTCGCCGATGTTCGGGCAGCGCGCCTCCTGGCAGACGGTGTTCAACGTCTCCTCACGCAGCAGTTGGACGATCTCGCCGTAGCGTGCGCCTCCGGGAAACTGGGCCCGGATCCATGATGGTTTTCGCTCTCGCAGGCTGGTCATCTGGGCATCCTTAAGTCGGAAACCGGCGACAATCGCAGTCCAAACACATCGCCGAAACAGCGCTCGATCTCAGCCGTGGCGACGTCAATGCCAATCTGTTTGCCGGTCTCTTTGGAAAGTGAAGTAGCCCTGCTGTCAGCGATCCCGCAGGCGCGGATGTCGTCAAACCAGGTCAGATCGACATCGCAGTTGAGAGCCAGACCATGCCTGCTGACTCCCGATTGCACGCGGACGCCGACGCTAGCCAGTTTGCGATTGCCGATCCATACTCCTGGGCGTCCCCTGACGCGTCCGGCCTCAATGCCGAAGACTCGGGACGCCTGAATCACCGATTCTTCGAGTCCGCGGATGTAACGGGCAATCCCGATCCCCCGTTCTCTCAGACGCAAGAGCGGCCAGATCACCAACTGTCCCGGACCGTGAAACGTCACATCACCGCCACGGTCGGTGTCGATGATCGGCGCGTCCAGCGGGCGCAACACATGCTCCCGACCACCGCGTCGCCCCTGTGTGTAGACCGGTGTGTGTTCCAGGAACACGATGATTTCCGGCTTGGATCCCGCGGCAACTGCCTGTGCGCGGCTCGCTTGCCAGGTAGCGGCCTGCTCGTATGGCACTGTGCCAGTGTGCGACGACTGCACGATCTGAGACCGCTCCAGGCCTCGGACTGTTTGCTTCTGCGCCACATCAACCGCCGATATTGACATACCGTTCTCGCCGCCAATTCTGTTTGTTTAACTCTATCTATCGTTTGCCTGCGCGACCGGAGGGGTGCGTCAGGTTGAGTAGACTGAGATTACGATGACCACCTCCGAATCTCCCTGGCAATCTGCGCTAGAACGCGTTCGAGACACTGCTGGGGCCGACGATTGGTTGGAAACCAACGACTGGATCGACTCGCTCCGCGATGTCGCGCGACGTCGCGGACCCGAGCGAGTGTCCCGCTTGTTGCAAACGCTGCAGATCGAGGCTCAACGCTCAGGCATACGTCTGCCGGTCACTTCGCAGACGCCGTACGTCAACTCGATCCCGATCGAGAAACAGCCGCCTTATCCGGGCGACCTCAACATCGAGCGGCGGATCAAGTCGATCATTCGCTGGAATGCGATGGCGATGGTCGTCGAGGCGAATCAGAACAACCACGGCATCGGCGGCCATATCTCGACCTACGCGTCGGCCGCGACTCTGTACGAAGTCGGGTTCAATCACTTTTTCCGTGGCCAGGATCATCCCTCCGGCGGCGACCTGATCTACTTCCAGGGTCACTCCGCCCCGGGTATCTATGCCCGTGGTTATGTCGAGGGCCGTCTCGCGCCCGAACAATTGCACAAGTTCCGCCGGGAACTCTCCGGCGGCTTGCCCTCATATCCGCACCCGTGGCTGATGGACGACTACTGGCAGTTCCCCACGGTCTCGATGGGGCTCGGACCGCTGCAGGCCATCTACCAGGCGCGCTTCATTCGCTATCTCGAAAACCGAGATCTGCTGCCAGTGACCGACCGCAAGGTCTGGTGCTTCCTCGGCGACGGTGAGACCGATGAGCCGGAGTCCCTTGGCTCGATTGCGCTGGCATCGCGGGAAGAGCTCGACAATCTCATCTTCGTCGTCAACTGCAATCTGCAACGCCTCGACGGTCCCGTCCGGGGCAACGGACAGATCATCCAGGAACTGGAAGCAGTATTCCGCGGCGTCGGTTGGAACGTGATCAAGGTCGTCTGGGGTTCCGAGTGGGACCAGTTGCTGGCGCGCGACGAGCACGGACTGCTCATCCAGCGCATGGGCGAAGTTGTCGACGGCGAATACCAGAAATACACAGTCGCGGGCGGCAGCTACATCCGCAAGCACTTCTGGGGCGTGGATCCTCGACTGCTGCGGATGGTGGACGACATCTCCGACGACGAACTGTGGCGAATGCGGCTGGGCGGTCACGACCCGCTCAAAGTGCACGCTGCCTACGACGCAGCCACCAAGCACCGCGGCGCACCGACTGTCATCCTCGCCCGGACGATCAAGGGCTACGGCCTCGGCGAGGCTGGCGAGGGCCGCAACATTACGCACCAGCAGAAAGAGCTGAACGAGCGCGAGCTGATGCAGTTCCGCGACCGGTTCGCCATTCCCTTGTCGGACGACGAAGTGGTCGGAGCGCCGCTCTATCGACCGTCGCGAGATAGCCGCGAGGCCAACTACATTTCCACTCGCAAGGCGGCCCTCGGCGGGCATGTCCCTGAACGCCGTTCGCCAAAATCGCACCTAACGTCACCGCCGGACGAAACATTCTCCGAGTTCCACGAAGGCACCGGCGATCGCGAAGCATCGACCACCATGGGCTTCGTGCGGATGCTCAGCCGGCTGATGCGCGACCGCGAACTGGGCGAGCACATCGTGCCCATCGTTCCCGACGAGTCGCGCACCTTCGGCATGGAAGGTATGTTCCGCGAGTTCGGTATCTACGCCTCCACCGGCCAACTCTACGAGCCGGTCGACTCCGATCGCTTGCTCTACTACAAGGAATCGCGCGACGGGCAGATTCTCGAGGAAGGCATCACCGAGGCAGGCGCGATGTCATCGTTCATCGCCGGCGGCATGGCCTACTCGTCCCTCAACGTGCCGATGATCCCGTTCTTCATCTTCTATTCAATGTTCGGACTCCAGCGAGTCGGCGACCTCGCATTTGCAGCAGGCGATGCCAGGGCCAGGGGCTTCTTGATCGGCGCTACTGCCGGCCGGACCACGCTCAACGGCGAAGGTCTGCAACACCAAGACGGCCACAGCCACATCCTCGCTTCGACGATCCCGAACCTCGTCGCCTACGACCCTGCGTATGCCTACGAAATCGCCGTCATCGTGCAGGAGGGAATCCGCCGCATGCACGACGAGGACGAGAGCATCTTCTACTACGTCACGGTCGAGAACGAGTCCTACATCCAGCCGCCGATGCCGGAATCGGAGATCGTGCGCGAGGGAATTTTGCGCGGCATCTACCCGCTGTCTCCGTGTGAAGCGCCGCAGGTGCGACTCTTCGGCAGCGGGCCCATCCTCAATGAAGTGCGACGAGCGCAACAGATCCTCCGCGATGACTACGATGTCCGCGCCGACGTCTGGTCGGTGACCTCGTACACCGAGCTTCGGCGGGAAGCGCTACAGATTGATCGCTGGAACCGGCTGCATCCATTCGAAGAGCCGCGTGAGTCGTGGCTCCAAACATCACTCGGATCATGCGACGCACCAATCGTCGCCGCGACTGACTACACCGCATCGCTGCCCGACCTGGTCGCACGCTGGCTACCGAGTTCCATGACTGCACTCGGCACCGACGGATACGGTCGGTCCGACACGAGAGAATCACTGCGCGACTTCTTCGAGGTCGATGCAAACCACGTGGCCTGGTCGGCGCTCAGCGCTCTCAGCCGCCGAGATGAAATCGACGGCGGCCTGGTGCTCAAAGCCCGCGACCAACTGGGCATCGACCCGACCCGCACTGATCCTATGTTGCGATAGGAAATCAGATGACCACCACCACATCCAGTCCCGGCCTGGCACTCCTACCCGATCTCGGTGAAGACATCGAAGAAGCCGATGTTCTGCAGATCTACGTAGCCGTCGGAGATCTGATCGCGCTCGAACAGCCGATCGTTGAGATCGAGACGGAAAAGGCCACGCTCGATCTGCCCTCCTCGGTTGCCGGCAGTGTCACTGAGATCCATGTCCGAGTCGGGGACACCATCCGACCAGGAGACCCGGTGCTCAGTGTCGACGCAGCCATAAGCTCGGCGACAAACTCAACCTCGAACACTGCCGCTGACAGCCCAACTCCGGCCGCCCCAACTCCGGTCGCCCCAATTGAGTCGCCGCCTTCGCCGCCTCGACTGACACCAGTCGAGGCGGTTGACTCCGACCAGGGCATGCCGCTCTCGCCGGATCCGCCGCCGCCTTCGGCCGAGGAAGATCATCCCGCTCCAATCCTGCACGTCTCGCCCGCCGCTCCTGCGCCGCTCGTCGAAGGCGACCTCGAATCACGTCCGGTGTTCGCCTCACCCTCCGTGCGGCGCTTTGCACGAGAGATTGGCGTCGATATCCGCGGCGTCCGAGGCAGCGGACCGGGAGGCCGGATTGACCAGAACGACATCAAGCGGCACTCGCGCGAGACGCCTGTGCAGGCGCCGAGCCTCGGTCATACGGCACTCTCTGCCGGTCCATTGCCTGATTTCTCAGAGTTCGGCACGGTCGAGCGAGTGCCAATGAGCCGGCTGCGCCGCACGATCAAGCGCAACATGGCGGTTTCCTGGCACGAAGTGCCTCACGTCACGTTGTTCCACACCGCCGACGTCACAGAACTCGAGCAAGTCCGACGAGATTATCGAGACCGCGCCGAACAGGAAGGTGGCCGCCTCACCATCACTGCCATACTGCTCAAAATCATCGCCGCAGCGCTCAAGGCGCATCCACACGTCAATAGTTCAATCGACGCCGAGAACGACGAACTCGTGCTCAAGCACTACGTACATCTCGGCGTCGCCGTCGATACGCCACGCGGACTCGTCGTCCCGGTCATTCGCGATGTCGACGAAAAGAACATCATCCAGATCTCAGTCGAGTTGACCGACATCTCCGAGCGCGCCCGTTCAGGAGATCTCGGCTTGCAGGACTTCCGCGGCAGCAGCTTCACGGTGACCAATCTCGGCGGCATGGGCACCGCCCACTTCACGCCGATCATTCACCATCCCAACACCGCCATCCTCGGCATCGGCCGAGCCGAACGCCGCCCTGTTTGGTCGGAGGCATTCGACAACTGGGAGCCGCGCAGCATCCTTCCGCTTTCCTTCACGTTCGATCACCGAGCCATGGACGGCGCGGACGGCGCGCGATTCATGACCTGGATCGCCGACGTGATCCGCCAGCCGCTTGTGCTGGCGCTCGGGAGCTGACGCGTGGTCAGTTCAGACAACTCTGGGGGCGACAACTTCCGCCTGGCGGTGCTGGGCGCTGGACCTGGCGGATACCCAGCGGCATTCCACGCCGCCGAGCGTGGCCTCGACGTCACGCTCGTGGATGCCAGAGCGCAACCCGGAGGCGTCTGCCTTTACGAGGGCTGTATCCCTTCAAAGGCCTTCCTGCACGTCGCCAAGTTGATTAGGGAAGCCCGTCACGCATCCGATTGGGGTGTCACATTCGGCGACCCGACGATCGATGTCGATGCGCTCCGCGACTGGAAGGACGGCGTCGTTCGCAAGATGACGAATGGGTTGGGACTACTTCGTCGACAACACAGCGTGCAGTATCAACAGGGCTACGGACGAATCCGGGACGCAGGCCAACTCAACATCGAAAGCAACGGCGAAGTCCTGCCGCTGGACTTCGATGCATTGATTGTGGCGACCGGCTCAACGCCAGCCGTTCCGCGCTCTCTACAGGTAGAGTCGGACCGCGTCATGGATTCGACGGATGCACTTGAACTGCGAGACATTCCGCAATCACTGTTGGTGATCGGCGGTGGCTACATCGGCCTGGAGCTGGGAACCGTCTACGCCGAGCTTGGCACCGAAGTGACCGTGGTCGAGGCCCTCCCCGAGATTCTCAGCGGAGTCGAACGCGACCTGGTGCGCATCCTCGAGCGCAGCTTGCGCACCAGACTGAGCGCAACGCACGTGAACACTTCAGTTGCCTCACTCGAAGAAGTGGAGGGCGGCATCGCCGCCGTCATCGTCGACAAAGATGGTGTCGAACGTACAGAGGTCTATGAGCGAGTGTTGATCGCTACAGGCAGGCGTCCCAACAGCGCCGGACTCGGATTGGAACGCACTAGCGCACACATTGACGAGCGCGGATTCATCGTCACGGACCAGCAGCGGCGGACTGCGGAGCCGTCCATCTTCGCAATCGGAGACGTCGCTGGAGACCCGATGCTCGCGCACAAGGCGACAGCCGAGGCCAGCGTCGCCGTGGAGGCGATCCTTGGAGAGCCGTCAGCCTTCCGCCCGCTCGCCGTACCGGCCGTAATCTTCACTGACCCCGAGATCGCCTGGTGCGGACTGACTCAGTCGGACGCCAGCGCGCTTGACATTGAGGCCACCACGGTGAGCTTCCCCTGGGCTGCACTGGGTCGTGCAACCGCCTCGGGCCGCAACGATGGCCTGACGCGGCTTGTGATCGAAGAAGGCTCTGAACGTGTGCTGGGTATGCAAGTAGTGGGACCCGGTGCAGGCGAACTAATCGGCGAAGGCGTACTGGCAGTCGAGTTGGGCGCTCGAGTCGCGGATCTCGCTGAGTCGATTCACGCACACCCGACATTGAACGAATCGATCATGGAATCGGCACAGGTCTTCTACGGCCGCAGTCCGCATTACCTCACACGTCGGCGCTAAGGCGACAACGATGCTGATCGAATTGGGCGGGCAAACGCTCGACGCCACTGACCGCTGCCACGTGATGGGCATCCTCAACGTCGCCACCGACTCCCCCGTCGCTGATTCGATCGTCGTTGTCGGAGATGCACCGCGCCGCGCCGAGGCGCTCCGCAGCGCAGGCGCCTCGATCATTGATGTCGGTGCTCAGTCAACAAGAACCGGCGCAGCAGAGATCTCCGTTGACGAGGAGATCGCTCGTGTTGCGCCGGTCGTCGAATCGCTGGTCAGTGAGGGTCACCTGATTTCGGTTGACACTTGGACCTCAGGAGTTGCTCGGGCAGCCGTTGCTGCTGGCGCTCATCTGATCAACGACATCACCGGCGCCGACCCGGAAACCGTCGCCGTGGCCGTCGAGACGAAGACGCCAATCGCCGTGATGCACATGCGAGGCCGACCGCAGCGGCACCGCGAAGTTGCGCACGAATACGACGATGTCGCTGCAGAAGTCCGTGCCTACCTTGACCGGAGAGCGCAAGAAATCAAGCAAGCGGGCGCGCCCGATGTGTGGGTCGATCCCGGATTCCAGTTTGGCCGCGGCCTGGACGACAATCTTCGACTCCTGCTCGACCTACCCAATCTCTCCCGGCTCGGTCACCCGGTGCTGATTTCGGCGTCTCGAAAAGGCTTCCTGGCCGAGCTGCTGGGACATGGCGAGCTCCGCTCGCATGACGCCCAGGGCAAGCCGGGGATGTTGGAGGCGACGGTTGCATTCAACGTGTTAGCCGCCTGGCTGGGAGCTCACGTGGTCCGCGTCCACGACGTCCAGGAGGTCGCATGGGCGTTGAGTGTTTCGACCGCCGCCAGAGCAATCCGGCGCAATAGATCACCCTGATCGACTTAGCGATAAACTCGCTGCAACAGGCAAGCGCCAACAGACCAACAACACTGTGCGTGCCGGAGAGTGACGACATGCCCGTCTACACCTATCGCTGCGAAGAATGCAGCGAGAACTTCGAACGAATCCAGCCCATGTCCCGAGCCTCGGAGCCGCAACCTTGCCCGACGTGCGAGCACGAATCCGACCGCGTCATGGCCGCTATCTTCGAGAACAACTCGACCAAGAATCGATCCGCCAACTTCCCCAAGCGCAAGCGCTACACCAACTGGTAGATCAACCTGGCTGAACAGGCTCACTTGTCAGCTCACCGGAGACCCGCATGACGCAGCGACCGCCCGACCCGATCCCGTTCCCGCGTGACCGAGTGCAACGCGGCGCACCACAGCCTCCTCGTCAGCAGCAGCCCCCTCAGCCTTCCGGGCCGGTCATCTACTCGGCCTCGGGACAACCGATACGCAGCGTTCAGCAGCAGCCAGCCGCCCCTCCGCCGCCACCTCCCGTCCCGATCCGCGAGACGCCTCCGCCCTCACAGAGATCTGAGCCAGGAGAAGTGCCTGATGGCGCCCAGCCGCAAGGGCTGCATGGCCATGTCGCGGCCGTGATCGATTCCACCGACGCGACATTCCAGCAGGACGTGCTGGAGCGCTCCCATGAGCTGCCGGTCATCGTCGATTGCTGGGCGCCCTGGTGCGGACCCTGCCGCGTGCTCGGCCCGATCCTGGAGAAGCTCGCATACGAACGCGACGGCCAGGTGCAACTGGTCAAGGTCAACACCGATGAGAACCCGCAAGTCGCCCAGGCGCTGCAGGTCGAGGGCATTCCGGCAGTATTCGCGTTCGTTGGCGGACAGTTGGTCAACAAGTTCGTCGGCGCATTGCCCGAGGAACAGGTCCGAACCTTCTTCGATTCCCTGATCCCCTCCGAAGCGGACATGAAAGCGGCCGAAGGCTATCGGATGATGCAGGAAAATCAGATTCCAATAGCCCGATTGCACTTCGAGTCGGCGCTGGAAGAAGATCCCAACCACGAGCCGGCAGGAGTCGGACTCGCTGCCATCCTCTCGAGGGTGGGCGAGACTGACCGAGCAGTCGAGCTAGCTCGTCGCTGGCCCAATCACCCAATGAGCAAGAGCGTTCTCACATCATTGGAACTAATGGCAGCGCTCGAAGGCTACGAGCCGGACGAGATCAGGCAGACAGTTTCCAGCAATCCCGGCGACGCACTCGCCCACTTCCGCCACGGTTGCCTGCTGGCAATCGAGGGTCAGTGGATGGAAGCGCTCGACGAGTTGCTCGAGTCGGTGAAAATCGACAAATCCGCCGGCGACGAAGCCGCGCGCAAGACCCTCCTGGGAATCTTCGCAATGCTCGGCGAAAACCAGCCAGTCGTCGCTGATTACCGACGTCGCTTGGGCCAGTTGCTGTTCTAGGGCAGGTCGCAGCAGTTCCCCTCTCCCCCCCTTGCGGGGGGAGATGTCACGGAGTGACAGAGGGGGGGTCGGCTGACAATGACCAGATAGGACTCTCTAACAGTGGACCCCCCTATGCCTTCGGCATCTCCCCCGCAAGGGGGGAGAAGGGGAGTCTCTTAAAGGTCTCTTGCAGGGGGAGCTGCCGAAGGCTGAGGGGGTCTCGCTCCCCGGTAGCAGGCCGCCGAGAACCTTGCCCGTCGCTCGCTCCCCTAAGTAAGGACCTTTGGGCTTGGACTCCAACCTGAACTACGCCTCGTCCTCTTCGGTGCCCCGTGTGTACCACTGACGCGTCCGCCACCAGGGCATCGGAATCTCGTCGTCCTCGCGTCGCGCCCGGCTGCGGATCGCCCAGACGAATACCGCCAACGTCGCACCGACAAAGCAGAATGGGATGAACAGCGAAGTCGCCAGCGACTCATCCGAAACGTGAATGCTGTCCTCTTCGTCGCCGCCCGCCTCAACCACTTGCGCCGGCTCTTCGATGGCGTACTCGCCTGCTGCTGCGACCCCGAGCGTCAACGTGCCCAACCCACCAATCACCACAAGCGCCAGCAGCAAGCGTCGAAGCTGGGACATTGGATCACACCCCTCAACCGTTACGGCTATCGTGTCTTGGCATAGTGTCGCGCTAACGCGCGACAGGGTCAATCTGACGAACGTCAACGCTAAACTACTGCCATGCATCCACCTACCAAATTCTCCCTCCAAGACGCCAACGGTCAGGAAATGCAGTTCCCGCCGCAGGGCCCCGTCCTGCTGGCGCTGGTCAAAGAAGACTGCGATACCTGCAACCTCACCCTGCCGCTGCTCGAAGCGGTTCACCGAGCCACTGACGACGGACTTGATGTCTGGGTCGCCGTACAGAAGACCGAGGACATCCCCGTCCTCAAGGACCGTCACGATCTGACCATGCCGTTGCTGGACGACGACGCGCTCGATCTGTCCTATGAGACTGATATCGATACTGTGCCGACGCTATTCCTGTACGACCAGGAACAGAACTGCACATTGCAGACATTCGGCTTCGACAGGCACGAGTGGCGTGAAATCGCGAAGGAGTCAATGGCGCTCGCCGGCCGACCCGATGGCAATACCGACATCGATTGGGACGCTCTGCCCGTCCAGCGACCCGGATGCGGCGCACGCAACTACGAGCCTGGCGTTTATGAGCGGCTGCAAGCGATCAAGAGCGGCGATCTGCTCTCGCGCCTCGTTGACCTTGCGTCGAGCGACGACATTCACGACTTCATGTACGAGCAGGGTTACACCGACGGCTTCCCCGTTGTGCCGCCGACGCGCGAGCGGGTCTGGAAAATGCTTCAAGGGACGGACCGCGATCCTCAGGACGAGGTAGCCATTGTGCCGCCCAACCTGGCGCCGATCACGGTCGAGAAGATTGCGATCAATGCGGTCATGGCCGGAGCCAAGCCTGAATACATGCCCTCAATCATTGCGCTCGTAGAGATTGCCTGTACTGACAGCTTCAACATCCACGGCGTGCTCGCGACCACAATGGGCGCTACCCCGGTCGGCATCTTCAACGGACCGATTCGAGACCGAATCGGGATGAACTACCTCCACGGAGCGTTGGGGTCCGGCAACCGAGCCAACGCAGCCATTGGCAGGGCTCTGCGACTGTGTGTGCGTAATGTCGGAGGCAGTGTCCCCGGCGGCACTGATCGGGCAACGCAGGGCGGCCCGCATCGTCTGACGATGAACTTCGCCGAGAACGAAGACGCCAGCCCCTGGGAGTCGCTTGCCGTTGAGTACGGGTTCGAACCCGCCGACGACGTCGCCACACTCATGGCGATGTCTGGCGGCCCAGCCACGATCGCGGATGAGCGCTCGCGCGAAGCCCGTGGTATGGCTGGCACGCTCGCGATGTCGATGAGCTGCATGCAAGACCCGAAGTCTCCGATGGTCGACACGCTCGTCGTGCTCTCGCCCGACCATGCCGGCATCTTTGGCCGCTCTGGCTGGTCCAAGGACGATGTGCGCGAATGCATCATGGAAGAAACGGCCATCCCGCTGAAACACCGGCTGCGTTCCGATGACGCCGGCTGTGGACTCCCGCAAAGCGTCGTGGAGCGGTTCGGCGGCGAGGCAGCGCTCGATCTCCCCGTGCCCAAGTTCCGGGAGAAGTCCAACATCATCCTCGTCGTCGCCGGATCGTCCGCGGCCAAGTTCTCCACCATCCTCGGAGGCTGGGCTGGTGGCGCCTACTCCGTACCGACGAGCGCCACGATCGGACCGACCGGGGCATTGGAAGTCCGCGGCTCGAGAGGGTCCGACATGGACAAGCGCAGTTCAGGCGGACGAGAGCTCGGAGCGTTTGAGCCGAGCGTTCGCCCAGACTGAGACGGAACCCGGCGATCGGGAAGAGTAGACTGCCTGTCAGACACACGGCGCGCCGCGACCCTGCAGTCGGCGCGTTGATGGAGAGGTCCAATGGTTACCCAGATCCTTGATCCAACCGATGAACGAGTGCCGATCAAGCGCTCTCTCACGCCGCGCCCGGAAGCGCTGCATGGGAGGATCGCCCTGCTCGACATCTCCAAGCCACGTGGAGACGTCTTCCTCGACCGACTTGAGGAACTTCTGCACGAGCGCGCACCCGGTGTAGAGACGCGCCGCTTCATGAAGCCGACCGTCGCCAAGCCGGCCCCGCAACCGATCAAAGATGCAATTCTGGAGGAGTGCGACTTCGTTATCGAAGCGCTCGCTGATTGAGGATCCTGCACGACGTGCAGTGTGCACGACACCGTTTTCTTCGAACTGCAGGGCAAGCCCAGCGTCTTCGTCGCGACTTCCGAGTTCATCAAGGCCGCCAGCCATCAGGCTGAACGTCTCGGACTCGAGGAAGTGCGTCGCGTCTTCATCCCGCATCCGATGCAGGACCGCACCGATGCCGAGATGCACGATCACGCCGAACGGTTTGTCGACGAAATCCTCGACACCTTGATGGCGCCCGTCGAATAGCTCTCAGACCGCCTCTGCTGAGAGCGCCCGAAGCTATCCAATCCCCTCTCCCTCTGGGAGAGGGTTAAGGTGAGGGCTTTCCCCTGAACAGAGGGGCTCTCACCAACTGGACAAGGCCTAACCGTGCCCGGCGAAACCGACTTCTACTCTCGAATCATCGAAATCGCCGAGCATGACGATGTCTACGAGTTCATGTTCGCCCAGGGAATCACCGACGGCCTGCCTGTCATCCCGCCCACCCGCGAGCGTGTCGACCGAATGCTCGGCTGCGCTCCAGAGCACTGGAGCGATCCCCAGAAGATCGTCGCGACGCTACCTCCCAACAATGCGCCGATGAGCGTCGAGAAGGCAGCCATCAACGCAGTCATGGCTGGCTGCAGTCCCGAGTTCTTCCCCACGGTCCTGGCTTCCGTCGAAGCCGCCGCCGGAGGGCAGTTTCCCCTGCACGGGTCAATCGCCACGACGGCCGGACTCGCGCCGATGATGTTGGTCAACGGACCAGTCCGTGAACAGATCGGCATGAACTGGGGACTCAACGCCCTTGGTCAGGGCAATCGAGCAAACTCGACCCTCGGACGCGCCCTCCGGCTGATGCTGCGCAACATCGGCGGAGCCGTGCCCGGCGAGATCGAACAGGCCATCCAGGGCGGCGGCCACAAGTGGACACTCAGTTATGCGGAGGACGAGGACTACTCGCCCTGGGAACCATTCCACGTCGAGCATGGCTACGAACCCGACGACAGCGTCGTCTCCTTAGTCCCGATCACTGGCGGTCCGAGAGTCTGCATCGATCAGACCAGCCGCAACGGGCGAGCGCTGACCGGCTCAATCGCGATGGCTTTCCAGCAAGTGCTCAAGCCGCGAGGTCAGGTCTCCCCCACGATGTTCGTGATCAGTCCCGAACACGCCGATGTCTATCGGGCCGACGGCTGGTCAAAGGACAACATCCGCGAGGCGATCATGGAGTTTACCGCGCTCCCGCTCCGTGAGCGTCTGGCCACGCCAAGCATGGGCGGCGGCATCAACGAGTACCTGCCCGAACAGCACGGTCTGACCGAACAGCAGCTCGACATGCCCATGTCGAAGGTGGCTGATCCCTCGTTCATTCAGATCACCGTCGCCGGCAGCCACGCCGGCAAGTGGACCAGCATCTATCAGGGCATCTTCGGCGACGGCAATCCTGCAGCGCCTCCACCTACGTTTGTTCCCCCGTCCGCTCTCGTTCGTTCATGATCAACTTTGGCTCGCGCACCATTGATGTCACCGACCACGACGACATCTACGAATTCCTCTTCGACCAACGCGTGACCGACGGCCTGCCGGTCGTCCCTCCAACCCGCCAGCGCGTGGAGCGGATGTTGGCTGCCACTGTTCGCTCGCCTGAGCAGGTGATCGGCAAGATCCCGCCAAACTACGCGCCCGCCACGGTCGAGAAGATCGCCATCAACGCCGTCATGGCCGGAGCATCGCCAATGTTCTTGCCGCTCATCATTGCTGCTGTCGGCGCCGCAGCCGGCGGACAGTTTCCTCTGCACGGGACGATTGCCAGCACCGACGGCATTTCCCCCATGGTCATTGTCAATGGACCAGTTCGCGAGCAGATAGGGATGAACTGGGGTCTCAACGCGCTGGGACAGGGCAATCGTGCCAACATGACCATCGGCCGTGCTCTGCGGCTGGTCTTGCGCAACATCGGCGGCGCTCGAGAGGGCGAGATCGACCAGACCGTCCAGGGCGGCGCCCACAAGTTCACGCTGACCTTTGCCGAGCACGAGGATGCCTCGCCCTGGCAACCGCTGCACGTTGAGCACGGATACCAGCCCGACGAGAGCGTCGTCACGTTGTTGCCCGTGATCGGCGGACCTCGAGTCTGCGTCGACGAGTACAGCCGTACAGCAAGAGCGCTCGTCGGCTCCCTGGCGATGGGATTTGACTGCATCTTCAGCCCCAATGGGCAGATCGGCCCGTCCATGCTCGTGATCAGTCCCGAGCATGCCGGTGTCTTTCGCCAAGACGGTTGGTCCAAAGCCAATGTCCGCGAATCGATAGTGGAACTCACAGCGCGACCTATCCGCGATCGTCTCGCCACCGACCGAGTCGGTGGAGGCATCACCCAAGCCACACTCGAGCGAGAAGGCATCACCGAAGCGGACCTCGATCGCCCGATGTCGAAGGTCGCCCATCCGTCCCACATCCAGATAGCCGTCGCCGGATCGACCGCCGGAAAGCGCACCGGAATCTACCCGGGAATCGTCCGCAGGATGGACCCTGAGCACATGGACGACTTCACTCCAGTTTCCGCACGAATCGATCCGTTGTGACCTTGCCCCGTGTCGAACCCGCCCGGCTCGACAACCTGCGGGAACATCTCGCAACACAGCCTCGCGTGACCATCGAGATCGGTGAGCGGCAGCTCGAATTCATGACCCGGCACGGACTATTTTCCGCCCGAGCGCTCGATGAGGGCACCGCTCTACTGCTCCGAGAACTCGAGCAGCTTTCGCCGTTGCCACGAATCCTCGACCTTGGTTGCGGTTACGGTGCAATAGGACTGACCCTGGCCGCTCGATGGCCAGAATCGAAGATCGAAATGGTCGACACAGACATCCGCGCCGTTGAGGCCGCAAACGACAACGCGGCTCGAAACCGTCTGGACAACGCCACGGCGACGCTCAGCGACGGCATTCGCGACCTACCTCGCCAGGCGATCGGAACGTACGAACTCGTAGTCTCCAACCTGCCCGCACAGGCCGGGAACGACGCCCTCGATCAGCTATTGCTCGAGGCACACGATGCCCTCAGTGACGGCGGCTCGCTAGTCGTCGTCGCAGTCAACGGACTGCGCCGTTACCTGCAACGACGCCTGACACTGATCTTCGGAGCCGGTCGGGTCGCCAAAGTTCATCAGGGACCGCGACACACAGTACTCGAAGCGGCGAAACTATCCACATGAGCGCACAGTCGCCACCAACGCGACCCGGCATGACGGAACCGCTGAGAATACGAGAGTTTCGACTGCTCTTGACCGGCTTCATCGTCGGTCAGTCGATGATGCCGCTGCAGTTCGTCGCGTCAATCGCCTGGATTCAGTTCGTCGCCGACGACAGCGTCGAGATCATCATGGTCGGCGCAATCGGCACGATTCGCGGCATAGGGATGATCGGCTTCGGTCTGTTCGGCGGAGCGCTCGCCGACCGTTTCGACCGCCGCCGGCTGCTGATGGTCACTCAGGCGATTGCATTTGTCTCCAACATTCTCATTGCAGTCGTCATGTGGACTGGTTCAGGCACCTCCACGGACATCATCCTCTTCTTTGCGCTGACCATCATCGCCTCATCGGCCCATGCAATCGACGGACCCACAAGAAACGCAATCACCCCAGAAATCCTGGGACCGCGACTGACCCCGGCGGGCATCGCTCTGAACTCGGCCGCGATGCAATTCGCCATGCCGATTGCGATCTTCGCCTCCGGCCTGATGATCGATCATCTGGGCCACGGAGCGGTGTTCGCCATCTCCTCATTCGGACATTTCGGCGAGGTGATCATCCTCGCGATGATGTCCTATCGAACCGTGTTCTCCGCTGCGCACATGGCTGCCAGACGCGGTCAAGGCCCTGGACAGGCCATCCGCGACATCGGCGCCGGCCTGCGTTACGCGCGCTCCAAGCCCGTCATCCTCTGGACCGTGTTCATCGTCGTGATGATGATGTCGCTGATCATGCCGCCCACCGGCACACTCGGGCCGCAGTGGGTCACCACAGTCGTCGGCGCGACCTGGTCGGAGTTCAGCTACATCGCCGTCTTCTGGGGCGGCGGAGCAATGATCGCCTCACTCTTCCTCGTCCGCTTCTCATGGGTCGAGCGCAAGGGCCTCCTGACCGCGCTCGGCGTCATGGTCATGGCCCTCGGGTTCGTGGTCTTCACAAACCCGCCGACCGTCGTCAACGCCATGATGGGCAACCTGCTGCTTGGCGTCGGCATGTCAATCGCAATGGTTTCGGCCAATGCGACCCTCGCCTACGAGACCCCAAACGAGATGCGTGGCCGGATTATGGGGTTGGTCTTCCTCGGCATGGGCATCGCCCAGGCTGTCGGCCTGCCGCTCGGCGCCGTCGCCCAGACGCTGACAATGGAGACCCTGTTCCCACCAATGTCCTACGCCGTGATTGCGCTGCTCGCCGCGATCATCCTTCTCCGCCCGGTCATCCTGCGCGCCCGAGTCCCGCAACACCCACCCGAGTCCTTTGTCGCCTCCGCGCCTGCTACCGCGCGCAAGGTGCTCAACGGCGCGGCGACGTTCATTGTCCGTACCGCGCCGAACAAGGCCCTCTCGAGCCTGCGATAACATTCAACCAACTCGAAACCGCTCAGAACCAAGTATCCCAGCCGAGGGAGTCTCCACCATGGAATATCGATTCAGCGACAAAGCGCTCGACTTCGAAGCCGAAGTCAACGAGTTTCTCGACCAGTCATGGACCGCCGAACTCAGGGCGACCATCGGCGATCCGACCACGGACACGATGGACGAGGAACGCGGATTCCGAAAGCTGCTGGCCGAGCGTGGTTGGCTGACGATGTCCTGGCCGGCCGAGTATGGCGGTCAGGAACGCTCGCTGGAAGAGCAATACCTCTTCTGGGAGGCGATGAACTACGCCGGAGCGCCGCAGGCGACGGTCGCCACGCAGCAGGTTGGCCCGACGCTGATGCGGTTCGGCACCGACGAGCAGCAGGAACGCTTCCTCCCGCCGATCGCGCGCGGAGAAGTCGAATTCGCCCTCGGCTACACAGAGCCCGACGCTGGTTCCGACCTCGCCTCGCTGCAGCTACGCGCCATCAAAGATGGCGATGACTACATCCTCAACGGAATCAAGCGCTTCACCTCGGGCGCTCACCGCAGCGAGTACGTCTGGCTCGCGACTCGCACCGACCCGGACGCGCCCAAGCACCGTGGCGTCTCGATGATGTTGGTTGACATGAAGTCTCCCGGCATCACGGTCAAGCCGCTCTGGACGATGGCCGGCTATCGAACCAACGAGGTGTACTTCGAAGATGTGCGCGTCCCGACTAACGTCCTCGTCGGAGAAGAGAACCGCGGTTGGTACTACGCCGCGCACGCGCTCGACCGCGAACGGATTTCGATTTTCACCGTCTCTTCCGTGCGCGCCGTCTACGACAACTTGATGGAATGGGCCAAGTCCGACACACCGATGGGCCGCCCAATCGACGACGCCGGGATCAAGAGGACGATGGCCGAGTTCAAGGTTCAACTCGAAGTCCTGCAACACCTGAGCTTCCGCATCCTCGACATGCTCAAGCGCGAAGAGTCGCCCAACTACGAGGCCAGCCAGGTCAAGATCTTCTCCACCGAGATGATGCAGCGACTACAGAACTTCTCATTGCATGCCATGGGACTCTACGGACAACTCAACGGCAACGACCCGAGAGCGCCAATCGACGGCTCCTCCGAAAACGGCTACCTCGCCGCAGTCATGCCAACCTTCGGAGCCGGAGGAAACGAACTGCAAAGAAATATCATCGCCCAGCGAGGCTTCGGCTTGCCCCGCGCATAGGGCCTTCCCCTCTCCGCCCCTTTGCGGGAGGAGATGCCGAAGGCAGAGGGGGGGCGCCACTCAGGGGGAGCGTGACCAACCGAGCGCTCGCCCCTCGACCACTCCGGCAAGGCGGCCTAATCGCCCAGCCTAAATCGCAGTGCCTGTCCCCTCGACATGCGCCGCCAGCCAGCGTCGGGTGTTCGGCGCAATCTCCTCGGGCAAATCCGGCAGCACTTCCTGGAGCCACTGCAGATCGGCCGGCGTATCAAGATCGAACGCCCACACTTCGATCCGCGCCTCGCGGAACGGAACCCCGGCCTCACCCGCCGCCGCAGCCGATTGTGCATGCGCACGCGCAGACGACGGACCAAACTGCGGCGCGATGACGTCCGGCGGTCGCAGAAACAGACCATTCGTGCCGCCGTTATGTGCTGGCGCCACGACGACCGCCGGGCCGTCAGGCGCAGATGACACCATCAGGTCCACCGCATCCGGCGTAATCAGCGGCACATCCGCCGGCACGATCAGCAACGCGTCCACGTCCGACAGTGCTTCCTGCGCAAACGAGACCGCGCGGTTGTAGCCCAGGCGCAGCTCGGTTTGATCGAGGAAACCCACGTTCAGTCGCGCTGCTTCGTCTCGAGCTTCTGAGTCTCGCGAGGCAATCACCACCCGATCAATCGACTCCGCCGCCACGAGCGCCGCAACAACGTCATCCAGCATCGCCAGTACGAGCGCGTTGCGATCATCGACATCCAACAGCGCCGCTAACCGACGCTTACCGGCCGGTAGGCCGCGAACCGGAACAACCGCAACCACGTCCGGTGTGTCAGCCTGCATCGAGCGCCGCCTTCAGTGTGCCCGATGCCAACGCCATCTTCGCCTCCACGTCCTTCATCAGTGTCGCCATCACGACGACGCGCATCCCCGTTTCTGCGTCAATCTCAGTCGCCAGCGATGCGTCTTCCTCGTCCAGGATGAAGACATCGGCGAGTAAGTCATAGATTCGCGCCACGCCAAGGGCTGAGACATCGTGGCCGAGGGACTGCAAAATGTCGGCCGCTGGACCCTTGACCGCCTGACCGCCGATGATCGGACTAATCGCAACCACAGGCGCCGCACTCGATGTCACCGCGTCGCGTACGCCTGGAACGCTGAGAAGCGGGTCGATGCTGAGGAACGGATTCGACGGAGCTATGGCGATAACGTCGGCCTCCTGCAAGGAATCAATCACGCCTGGCGCCGGACTGGAACTGTTTGCGCCATCGAAGCGCAGGGAGTGAACCGGATCAGCCGCTCGGCGTTTTACGAAATAGTCCTGAAAGGCCAGCTCGCCCGAATCGGTCTCCACAACAGTCCGCAACTGATCATCGGTGACCGGAGTGATGGCCAGCTCCAGTCCGAGTCGGCGAGTCAAGTCCCGGGTAATCGCTGAGAGCGGGTCGCCCTGTGACAACCGATGTGTCCGATACAGGTGTGTGGCCAGATCGAGGTCACCAATCATGAACCAGTCTGGCCCGCCCAGCTCGGAAAGCCGGTCCAGCGTCCGGCGAGATTCGCCACGGAGGCCCCAGCCGGTCTCCGGATTGACGAGGTCGGCCAGTGTGTAGGTGACCGTGTCGAGGTCGGGGGAGATGTGTAAACCCGACCACTCCATGTCGTCGCCAACATTCACGATGGCAGTGACATCTGTCGGCGGAACGACTCTTACCAGACCATCAAGAAACCTCGCAGCTCCTACGCCGCCGGCTAGGACCGCGACCCGGCTCACGCCTGGTCTCCTGGTGCGCCGAACAATGTCAGGGACAGATCAATATCGCCGTCGTCGCGTTGACGCAGCACTAGTTGGCCGCCGATACCGTTCAATTGCAGATCCAGGTTGTCTGGCGACGCGCCCTGAGCGTCTCGATCAAACTCAATCACTGCGAATGTGCCGTCCGATCCCTCGTGAATCTCGAGGCTCAATTCTGCCTCCTCAACCTGGCCGTCGCGGTCAACGACCAACCTCAACGCAGCGTCGGCTACATCAGTATCGCCCACGATCTCAACGTGCCGGCTGCCGTCGAGTTGCCGTTCATCTTCGACTAACGCGGCGGTCATCTCAATCAGTCTCACGTGCGAATCGTACAACCGAGTGACGCGTTTGCCGGTCCAGGCATGAGGTTGACCCACGCTCCAGCACCCGTGACGCTTGCCTACATGCTTATCGATATGCACACCCACACGTCGGTCTACTCGACCGATAGCAACCTGCTGCCCCACGAAGCGCTCGCGCGAGCAGCCGAGCGAGGCATCGACGGCGTCATCCTGACCGAGCACGATGTCGTCTGGGCGGCCGAACGAGCCGCCCGGCTTGCCGAGCAAGTCGGCATTGTCGTGCTACCTGGAGTGGAAGTGACGACCGAACTTGGGCATGTGCTGGTCTATGGTCTGGCGTCGCTGGTGCCCCGGATCACGGATGCCAAACGCTTGCGAGCGCTATGCGACGAGCACAACGCCCTGATGTATCTGGCCCATCCCGCCCGAGATCCCGGCTTGCGCGTCCCGCGAGCTGCCATGGAGTTGTTCGACGGCGTCGAAGGCCTCAACGGCTGCGATGGGCCGCTGCAAAATCAAAGCGCGTCGTCCCGGGGACGGAACAGGCCACTCCCGCCGATCGGCGGCAGTGATTCCCATGCCTTGCACGAGGTAGGAACGGCCGCGACCGAGTTCGAGGCAGATATCCGCAGCGTGGACGATCTCATGAAGGCGCTGCGCAGCGGAGACTACCGACCTTCGGCCTTGTCCTACTAAGCTCAGGGCCAGGAGCGCCGTACATGGGCCGATTCGAGCCTCTAGAAGAATCAGCACCGCCGCCCCGAGGATTGTTCGGAGCGACTTGCGCCGCCTGCGGCAAGAACACCAATCTGGGCGTCAAATTCTGCACGTCCTGCCAGGTGCTTCGCTCGGACGCTGAACATGGCCACTCGCCGCGTTACGCCGCGACCCGAATGTCACGCTTCATGGGCGCCCTTGCCGACGGACTGATTCCAAGCGTGATCGGCCTGATCATCAGTTTGGCCAGCGTCGGAGGCCTGTTATCGCTTGAACTCTGGCTCGGTTCCGTGATTTGGCTGATCTGGTTCGCCGCTGTCGCGAAGCGAGGTCAGACGCCTGGCAAACAGCTCGTCTCGACGCAGGTCGTTCGCACAGATGGCGCACCCGCGTCACGCATGCTGATGTGGGCGCGTGAAGTCGGGTATCGCATCGCGGTCAATGTGCCCATGCTCCTGATCAGCTCCCTCTATCCCGACTCCGCGATCGCCAGCATCGTGGTCGTGCTGATCGCGATGGTGGTCGTCGCCGACGGTGTCGCCATTTTCTTCAGCCCCGACAGGCAGACGCTCCACGATCGCGTCTTCGGCACGCTGGTCATCAGCATCCGGCCAGTCAAGCAAACCAGCGCGGAGCTTCGTGCACTATGACCTCGTCCTCGGACAGGACGTTCGTCCTTGAATGTGATTCTTGCCATCGTCCGACTGGACCGGGCGCCTACTTCTGCGCCAGTTGCGACGTCCTCAGCCGGGACCCTCAGCGACGCTCGTTTGCGGCATCACGCTGGTCACGACTCGGAGCCTTTCTGCTGGACTACCTGATCATTTGGCTGACGATCGGCATCGGCTGGCTGTTCTGGTTGGCAATCGTCGCCCGCCGAGGTCAATCGCCGGGCAAATCACTCTTGGGCTTGTACATCCTGAGAACCGATGGCGAACAGCCAACGACTGGTTATGTCTGGTTCCGCGAGTTTGGTTGGGACGCAGCGGTCGGACTAATCGCCGTGGCCTTGCTCGTCGTGTTGGGGGCGGTCGCTAGTTCCGTCGGTGAATTCCTCATCCTCTGGTTCTGGCTGACCGTGCTGTTCTGGACAGTTTCCTTCTTCGACGCCGCCTGGATGCTCTGGGATCGCGACCGCCAGACGCTGCACGACAAGGTCATGGGCACTCTCGTCGTTGAACGCGTCAAGGACCCCCGATGACACCTGATGGGCGCATTGCACGCCGACGATTGGGCCTGATCAGCCAACTGCCTTAGCCTCCTTGCGGAGGGCGAACCATGTCTACGCCCAACCCGAGCAGTACCAGTGCGCTGCGCCCCCAGAGTTGCCCCGTCTGCACTCAGTATCCCGGCGTCGGAGCATTCTGCAGCGAGTGCGGCGTGCTCACATCTCATCCCACCTCTGGCGACTACGCGGCGCCCTACCTGCTTCGACTCGCAGGAGAGCTCCTGGATCTCCTGATTTTCCTACTCCTGCCGGTCTGGCTGGTCTGGATGTGGAGTTCCTCGCGGGACGGTCAGTCGCCGGCCAAGTCGCTGCTCAACCTGTACGTGATTTCAGAGTCCGGTCAGCCGATCACGCCACAACGCATGTGGGTCCGAGAGCTGGTGATCAAGCGTCTACTGCTCGGTCTGGTTGGTTACGCCTTTAGTTTGCTCGGACCGATCATCAACGCCGGCTGGATCTTGATGAATCCCGATCGCCAGTGCGTTCATGATCGCTTCGTGGGTACGCTCGTCGTCGTGCGCCGTGACGCGCCCAAACTGGCGACCGAGCGATCCACATTTGCTCAGAGCGAAGTGCGAATGCCACCACCGGCGCCTCCTGGTCCACGAGTCGCACCAACATTGCCCCCAACACCGAGTGCGACATCAGACCAATCAGCGTCTGAGACCACGCAGTCCGACAGCCCAAAACCTGCCAGGAACATTCCAACATCGCCAGAGCTCGAAGCGCTCGAGCGTGAGCGAACGACACTCTCGCAGGCCGAGTACGAGCGCCGACGCCAGGCGCTGCTCAAGGAACTCGAGGAATCAGCCTGAGCTCGCTATGAGCAGCCTGACGTTGCGCCGCAGTTCATGCAGCGGAAGCACGATCCGGAACGGACCATGATCGATCCGCATTCCGCACATGGTGGAGCGTCGAGCTGATTCTGGAATCCGGCCGTCGACGAGGAGTCCACCAATGGAACCGCGACCGGCGTCAGAGTCACCGGCGACGGTCCAGCCGACTCATCGGCGAGCTTGACCTCGTCCGCCGACATCGCCATCCGCGCTTGCTTGGCCACCGTGTCCGAGGAGTCTTCGTTCAGATATCTCGTGCCCATCCAGCGGAACACGTAGTCGAGGATCGAATCCGCATGCGGAATCTCCTTCGACCGCGTCCAGCCACTTGGCTCGAAGCGCATGTGCGCGAACTTTTTCACCAGCGTCGACAGCGGGACGCCTGACTGCAAGGCAACTGATGTCAACGTTCCGACCGCATCCATCAACCCTGAAACAGCCGAGCCTTCTTTGGAGATGTGTACGAACACCTCGCCTGGCTTGCCGTCCTCGAACTCGCCAATCGTCATGTAGCCTTCGTGCTCGCCGATCGTGAACTTGTGGGTCAACGCTGCGCGCTCGTCCGGCAATCGATGGCGGCGATACGCCGGCGGCGACTTCGCACTCTCGATGACGACAGGTTCATCCATCGGCGACGACGGTCCCGGGTCAACCGCGACCTGCGCCACCGCGGGGCCGCTACGCTCGCCCGTCTCCAGCGGCTGAATCCGCTTCGAGTTGTCGCGATAGATCGCGACGGCCTTGACGCCCAGCTTCCATGCGTCGATGTAGGTCTGCATGATCTCGTCGACGGTGGTGTGCTCGGGTACGTTGACCGTCTTCGAGACCGCACCGGAGAGGAACGGCTGCACCGCGCCCAACATCCGGATATGACCCGAAGGAGCAATGCTTCGCTGCCCCGACTGAGCTTTGAACGCACAGTCGAAGATCGCCAGGTGCTGCGCGTTCAGGTCCGCCGCGCCTTCAATCGTCCCCGTCTCGTCGATGTGCTCACCGATGCGCTCGATTGCGTCCTCGGCATAGCCCAGGCGCCGCAGCGCAGCAGGCACCGTGCGGTTGACGATCTTGAAGTAGCCGCCGCCGGACAGATTCTTGTACTTGACCAGCGAAATATCGGGCTCCACGCCGGTCGTGTCGCAATCCATCATGAAGGCGATCGTGCCAGTCGGAGCCAGCACCGTCGCCTGCGCGTTGCGATAGCCATGCGCCTCGCCCAGTTCAACCGCCTGACGCCAGGCGTCATCAGCGGCAGCGCGAACGACCGCGGGCACGCTCGACAGCCCGTCGATCCGCCCAACCGACGCCTGGTGCTTGCGCATCACGCGCAGGAACGGTTCGCGGTTGTCGGCGAATCTGGCAAATGGACCGATGCGTTCCGCGATCCGGGCAGACTGCCGGTATCCCTCACCGGTCATCAGGGCGGTCACCGTCGCGGCCAGCGCCCGACCCTCGACCGAGTCATAGGGCAGTCCGCGAGCCATCAGCAGCGCGCCGAGATTCGTGTAGCCAAGCCCTAGTGGCCGGTACTTTTCCGAGTTCTCGCCGATCAAAGGCGAGGGATAGGAGGCGTTGGAGACCAGAATCTCTTGCGCCGTAATGATCACGCGGCAAGCATGCCGATACGCATCGACGTCGAACTCGTGCGTCTCAAGGTCATAGAACTTCAGCAGATTCAGAGACGCCAGGTTGCACGCCGTGTCGTCCAGGAACATGTACTCGGAGCACGGGTTTGACGCATAGATTCGGTCGGTGTTCGAGCACGTGTGCCAGTCGTTGATCACCGTGTCGAACTGCATTCCGGGGTCGCCGCACTGATGCGTCGCCGCAGCAATGGCGCGCAGGATCTCACGGGCCGGAATCTGCTCTACCACGTTCTTGCTGACCACTTCACGCGTAGCCCACATCCCGTTCGCTTCGACCGCCTGCATGAACTCATCGGCGACGCGGACTGAGTGGTTCGCGTTCTGGAACGACACCGAAGAGTAGGCGTCGCCATTTAGCGAGCCGTCGTACCCGGCATCGATCAGCGCCCACGCCTTGCGCTCTTCGTCGGCCTTGCAGCCGATGAACTCCATCACGTCCGGGTGGTCCGAGTCGAGGATGATCATCTTCGCCGCGCGGCGCGTCTTGCCACCCGACTTGATCACATTGGCGAACGCGTCATAGCCGCGCATGAACGAGACCGGTCCCGACGCCTTACCGCCGCCGGTCAGCGACTCACGGCTCGATCGCAGCGTCGACAGATTCGAGCCTGTGCCGCTACCCCACTTGAACAGCAGCGCTTCGCGCTTGGCCAGGTCCATGATCGACTCCATCGAGTCCTCGACAGAGTTGATGAAACAGGCTGAGCATTGCGGCGTTTCCTCAATGCCAACATTGAACCAGACCGGCGAGTTGAACGCCGCGTACTGATTGATCAGCAGATAGCGCAGCTCCTGCGAGAACGCCGAGGCCGCCGCGCCGTCGCTGAAGTAGCCACCCTCGCGTCCCCATCGCGTAATCGTCTCGACCACGCGATCGACCAGGGTTTTCATCGACGTCTCGCGCTGAGGCGTGCCGGTTTCTCCCCAGAAATACTTGGAGGCCACAATGTTCGTCGCCGTCTGCGACCAGAACGATGGTGTCTCGATGTCGGTCTGCTCAAAGATCACCTCGCCTGAGTCGGAAGTGATCGCCGCCGTGCGATACGTCCATTCAATCTGTGCGTAGACATCCTCACCAGGTTGGGTGAAGTGGCGGCCAATCAGCGGCTCGCGGACGACACGTGCAACAGGCTGGGCGGAACTGGTCTCCTCAACTGTCGCTTCTTCCGCGAATGCAGCAGTCGCTTCATCAGCAGCATCAGTGTGGTCGTCGGCCCGAGTCATGTCGATTACTCCTACATTGACAATAGTAGCACGCCTGTTCACCACCTGAGAATGGCAAATGTGCGACTATGGCCCTCGCTTATGTTCTGTCTCCGGCTCGGCAACCAGTCAAGAGCCGCTCCGGTGATATCCAAATGTTCAACTGATTCAGCAGTTGGACAGTTAGTCTAGCCACTATCGAGCGCTTTTGCACACCCGACGAGTTCTCGAAGCACAAACCGCTGGTCGTTCACCGCGCCTCGATTTCGTCCTGATTCCGGCGGATGCACGGGTACACTAGTTGCGCCGACCAGCTTGGCAACTACCCCTGCCCACATCTCCACAGAAAGCGTTGAGAACGTGGACGCTCCTATTCACTTGCCCCTGCTGCCTTGCGGCATCGGGTCCACCCGACACACCGACGCCAGCGAAGCGACTGCCGAAATCCTCGAAGATTACTGGCGCCTCCCGTTCTGGCCGCAACTGCCGAACCGCACGCCCGAGGAACAGATGATCCCGCAGACCGCGCTCTCCCTACCGGGAGCGTCGTGGGACGGCGAGTACATCACCTGGTCGGGCTCGCTCTCCGAGTCCGACCTGGCCAACGCCGGCCTGCCGCCTCGTGATCGCGCTGCAGGCCTGTACGAGCTCCTCGACCGGTTGCCGATAGTGTCTGAGGAACGCAAGTCGAATGTCGTCAAAGGTCAGATCGTCGGCCCGCTCACGCTCTCGCGTTGGACTCGCGACGCTTCCGGCAAGGCTCCGCACGAGGATCTGCAAACCCTTGAACAACTCGCGGCATGGCTCGGCGCGGCGGCGGCGGAGCAAGCGCGAGTCTTTCAACGGCTCGGCCAACAGGTGATCATTCTCTTCGACGAGCCCGAACTGGCTTCTGTCGGAGAACCAGCCATCCCACTGCCCTGGCGTGAAGTCATTCCAGTACTGCGCGCCGCGATCGAGCCCGTCCAGCGCGTCGGCGCTCTCGCTGGTATCCACTGCTGCGCTTCACCGAACTGGACTCGGATTCTCGACTCCCGGCCCAACCTGATCCACTTCGACGCTCGTGAGGGACACGTCGACGATGTGATCGAGCATCACCGCGCAGTCCGCGAACACGTTGCGCGCGGCGGTTATCTTGGTTGGGGTCTGTGGCCCACCGATGGCCTCGGCCCGATGCCGTTCGACTCAAAGGACATGCAGTACTTCCTCGCCCACAAGGCGCGAGACTTGTCCTTCGTTGACGCCTCAGTGGGCCTGATTTTCAAACGCTCGATGCTGACCGGCGTCTGCGGTGGCGCAGGACTCGATGCCACGACCGAGCGACAGGTGGCGCGCGACCTCGAGGAACTATCTATGGGCATCAGGCATCGCTATTGGATCGCCGCAACCACCGATGTCGACCCCGACTCGCCACTGACCTAAACGGGTCGCTGTACCAGCGCGGGCCGCTCTAGTTCTCGCGGTAACGCTCCAGGAACTCCAACATCAGCCGGTTGACGTCTTCCGCGCCTTCCTGCTGCACCCAATGTCCGCAGTCCGGCAGATACGTAATCTCGAATGGGCCGCTGAACAAGTTGTCCATGCCCTCGGTTAGTTCCTTGCCCAGAGCCGTGTCGCGTTCTCCCCAGAGCAGCAGCGTAGGCGCGGAGATCACAGGGAACTCCGTGGATTCTGCGGGTGCGGAGCCAAGCACACTGTCAAGCGCCTGAGCCAGCCCAACGAACCGCTTACCAAGACGAGTTCGAGACTCCTGCGCTGCGGCGCGGACCGCCGCGCGATAGAAGTGCAGCGGCCCTGTCAAGCCGTTTCGTGCCGCCGCCCGGCGATACTCCTGCAATACCTCTGGCGGAAACGCCTCGGGATGTGCGGCGCTGTCGCGCAACGCCCAGCCCACGCGCTCGTAGTCATTGGTGGCCAACCAGCGCTCGGGCAGCTTTGGAATCTGAAACACGAACATGTACCAGGAGCGGCCGATCTGGCGGAAGTTGATCTTGCTGCCAAATGCCTCCGCCATGCGCTCCGGATGCGGCGCATTCATCACGACTAGCCGCTCAACGGACGCCGGATAATCCATGGCGAACTGCCAGGCCACCGCGCCACCCCAGTCGTGACCGACGATGACTGCCTGTTCACGACCAAAGTGAGCGATCAGACGTTGCACATCTTCCGTTAGCAGATCCATCGAATAGTCCTGCACGTCCGAGGGAGCGTCGGAGAGGTTGTATCCACGAAGGTCGGGTGCCACAACCCAATACCCAGCAGCCGCCAGTGCCGGAATCTGTAGTCGCCAGGACCACCAAAACTCGGGAAAGCCATGCAGCAAAATCGCCAACGGCGCGGAATCTAGGTCGCCCTCGGGACGGGCTTCGGTGTAATGCAACCGAACCCCGCCGGCTCCTTCGGCAAATCCATGAGTCCAGATGCCTACCGGTTCGGACTCAGTTGACGGGTCGCTCATTGCTGTGGCGTTCCAACGGCTTTGGGTGTCAGGAAATCCAGCATCGCAGCGGTCACTTCCTGTGGCTTCTCTTGTTGGACCCAATGGCCGGCGTCATCAATCAACACGGTGCGCAAATCGTCCACCCGTTCAGCGGCTTCTTCCATGAACGGCAACCGCACCGCGCGGTCCTCTCGGCCCCAGATGAACTGGGTCGGACAGGTGATTCGCGCATTGCGATCTGGCCAGGTCAGGAACCAGTTTGGCCAGTAGATCGATCGGTAGTACTTCATTGCCGATGACAGCGCGTTCGGCTGCTTCAGTGCCTCAGCGAAGATTTCGAGATCATTCTGAGTGAATGCATCTTCGTTATCGCCGACGCCTCTGAAGACTCGGCTGGTCGTCTCGTCAATGTCTGACCAAGCCTTGCGCTCGGATAGGCCCGGCACTTGCATCAGCAGTGCATAGGTGTTGTTTGGGTAGTTCCGCTTGCCCCAATACCACGAGCGGACCAGCGGAGCGTTCATCACGATCAACCGGTCGCAGGCTTGGGGGTAATCGATTGGGAATTGCAGTGAGATCACTCCGCCCCAATCGTGCCCGACGATGGTCGCCGATTGCTCGCCGAAGGCTCGAATCAATCCGCGAACATCTTTGGTCAGATTCTTGATGTCGTATCCACTGCGAGGCTTGTCCGACAGGTTGTAACCCCGCAAGTCAGGAGCGACGACTCGGAACCCCGCCTCGGCCAACGGGCCAATCTGGTGCCGCCACGAGTACCAGTGCTCGGGAAACCCGTGTAACAACAGGACCAGCGGGCCTTCACCCTGGGTCACGTAATGCAGGCGGACTCCGTTGGTCGTCGCGTAATCGTGGGTCCAGCCTGCTGGATCAAATCCAGGTTCTACTGCATTCATGCGAACCTCCGCCTCGAGCGGCGCATTGATGCAGCCCGAGCATGCAAACGAAATCTGTTAGTTCAACCAGGCCAATGGATTCACCGCTTGGCCGTCAACGATGACTTCAAAGTGCAGGTGCGCACCGGACGAATTTCCGGTGTTTCCCACCGTTCCAATGTAAGCGTTGGACTCAACCCATTCTCCCTCGCGAACCCAAATTTCATTCAAGTGCGCATAACGCGACCGATATCCGCCGCCGTGGTTGATTTCAATCCAGTTGCCGTAAGACGGATCCCATGTCGCAACCGACACCTGCCCCGCCGCCGTCGAACCAACAATCGTGCCGACTGCCGCGACAAAGTCCACGCCGGTGTGGTAGCCCACAGAGTTCGCACGCGGCGTGCCAAACAGGTCGCTGATCTCGTCGTAGCCCAACGGCCAGATGAAGGTCGGCACTGTCCAGACCTGTGTGCCCCCATTGCCGCCAGAGCTGGCCGTCGCGACACTGCTGGTCGCCGGGAGCGATGCCGACCCATGCACCAGCAGCAACTTCTGCCCGACATAGATCTGGTCAGGACTCGATATCCCGTTGGCTGGGTAGGCCAGCGTCGCCTGTCGGTCGCTCTGGAAATTATCCATCAGATGATCGAAGCCATCGCCCGGCTGCACTGTGTAAACGAGCCCATTGACAGGCGGTAAGTTCAAGAGCTGCCCGACCGTCAAGTGGTTCGGGTCGTAGATGTCAAAGTTGTTGAACAGAACCGTGGCCTCTTCGAGCCCGAACCGTGTCGCGATGCTCGACGCAGTGTCGCCAGCCTGAACCTCGTACGTGAACGACACCGGCAACTGCGCCGCCGCGTGCAGTCCCATGTAGTCACGAATCCGCCACGCCGGATCGTCAAGCACGGCAGCATCGCTTGACGCAGCGCTCACGGCGGCACCTGTTGAAGTCGCCTCTGCCTGTCGGGTATCGGCTACCGTCTGCGAAGCTTCAGCCGTTGTCGCTGCCTCGCCTCGTTCTGTTTCGATCGGTCGCGTCGGCGAGGTGAGTACTGTTCGTTGCGTGCTTGCCTCTGCCGGAGTGGTAAGAGCGCCCGTAGTTGCTGCGGGGCTGGCCACCTCACTCCGCTGCTGCTCGGACGAAGTGGGCGGCGGCACGGTCGCGGGATTGCGTGCCTCGGCGCGTGGAGACTCCACAGTTGTCGCCGCGGGCAACCCCATGAGCGCTGCCCCATCGGAAGAGAGTCGGAGATCGAACACGACGGCGAGCATTGCCACCAATGCCGCAGTTGTGACGATCAGGAGAGACCATTGTTGTCCGGTAACGGCGGTCCGCTGCGGCGGACTCTCGACCAACGCCCAGCCACCGAGGCGACTACTGAGCAGCGGCTCGGCCAATCTCAGCATCCGCTCGGCCCCTCTGTCAACAGGTGGTTATCAGCCACCCTCATTACGTCAGTAGCTTAACGCAGTTTGCCCTGATTCGAGTCCGAGTGACAAGTCCCTTGCGATCAGCTACTATGAACACGGTTGGGAATCGAGAGGAGGATTCGATGCGAAAGCTGAATATCCATCTGATCTTTGGAGTCCTTCAAGTTGACAGGCCGGGCTCCCGTTAGGGAGCCGAAGGCACACGAGAAGATGCGCCCCCGTTAGGGGGCGTTGTCGTATCTGAGGACAATTTGCGCATGTCAACCCCGGCCGATCAGCTAGCAGACGAGCATCAGGACTCCGTCGAACGCGCGGCTGCGCTGTTAGCCCAGTCGCACTACTGCATCGCGCTGACCGGAGCCGGTATCTCGGCCGAGTCGGGTATCCCCACATTCCGGGGCAAAGACGGCCTCTGGACGAAGCATGGAGAACCGCCGCTCAACCAGTACGAGGAGTTCTCCGCCGATCCGGCTGAGTGGTGGCAGAATGTCGCGGAACGACGCCGAAATCCGGATGAACTGACGGCGACCATCGCCAACGCTCAACCCAACGATGCCCATTACGCCATGGCCGAGCTCGAGCGTATCGGCATTCTCAAGCACATCATCACGCAAAACGTCGACGGTTTGCACCGTGTCGCCGGAGCGCAGAGCCTGACCGAGATTCACGGCTGCACCACCCTCCTCAGATGCATCAACTGCAACACCCGCTCGCCGTTCGATGAGATTCCCGAGATCTTCCCGCCTCGCTGCGACAAGTGCGGCGGCATCGTCAAGACCGATACGGTCATGTTCGGTGAACCGATTCCGCCCGACTGCCTCCAACGCTGCTACGAAGAATCTTCCAAAGCGGACTGCGTCATTCTCGTCGGCACCACTGCCGTCGTCTCGCCGGCAGCCGACTTCGCCTTCGCCATCGGACAGCGCGGACACCCGATGATCGAAGTCAACCTCGATCCCACAATCATCTCTCAGTACTGCGCGGTCGCGATACACGACAAGGCCGGCGAGCTGATGTCCCGAATCACCGCAGAGGTCAAGAGCGTCCTCGCCGACGATTCTGCCTGACACTGCCCAGTAACCGCCCTGTCGCCCCCGGGCCGATGCGTATACTCGACCCATGACAACGACACCCCAACTAGGCGTCAACTGGGACGACGTGACCGCCGAAATCACGTCGGTCCTGCGCGACTACCTCCGCATTAACACATCCAATCCGCCTGGGAACGAACAGGCCGCCGCAGAGTTCCTCGCCACCCTGCTCGAAGCCGAAGGCTACGAGTGTGAATACGTGGAGGCCGGTCCGGGCCGGGTCTCGATGCGCAGTCGACTCAACGGAACTGGTGAAGAGCGTCCGCTCATGCTGCTCAACCACACCGATGTCGTGCCGGTCCAGGAAGAGTTCTGGGATGTTGACCCATTTGCCGCCGTCGAGCAGGACGGCATGCTCTGGGGACGCGGCGCTCTCGACATGAAGGGCATGGGCACGCTTGAGTTGCTGGTCATGCTGCTCTTCAAGCGCCTCAATCTCACACCCAATCGCGACATCGTCTTTCTCGCCGTGGCCGACGAAGAAGCTGGTTCCGCTTACGGAATGGAGTGGCTCGACCAGAACGAGCAGGGTTGGATCACCGAGCCCGAGTTCGCGCTCAATGAGGGTGGTATGGGGGCCCTCAATTTGCTTGGTTCCAATCGCCCCGTATTCTCCTGCTCGCCCTCCGAGAAGTCGCCACTGTGGCTCAAACTGCGAGCCGAGGGTCAACCCGGACACGGTTCAACGCCGCATAGCGACAACGCCGTCGAGCGTCTGATTCGGGCGCTCTTCGCCATTCAGAACTGGGATCGAGCAGTCACTGTCCAGCCGCACACCGCCGAAGCGATCCAGCGGATGCGCGATGCCAACGCCTGGGCAGGCTCAGCCCCCAGCCTGAACAAACTGTGCCAGACGTATCCGGCCTTCGCGGCAGTCACTCGCGACACCATCTCCAACACTGGAGCAACGAGCGGCATCAAGCACAATGTGATTCCGGCCGACGCCGAAGCCACGCTCGATTGCCGACTCTTGCCTGGCGAGTCCTACGACGATTTCATCAAGAGCATGCGAGACGTGATCGACGACGAAAAGGTCAATGTCGAAGTCGTCTTCGGCAGCATGGGTCCGTCAAGCAGCTTCGAGACCGAGATGGTCAGCGTGATCGAGGACGTCGTGCGCGAGCAGGTCGAAGGCGCGCTGGTCATTCCGTCCACGTGCGTGGGATTCACGGATTCCAGGGTCCTGCGTCGGCACGGCGTTCACTCATACGGTTTCGTGCCAACCTTGATGGACGCCTCGCTCGCCGCGGGCGTGCATGGCCACAATGAGCGCACGCCGATCGAAGGCCTCAACACCGGCATCCAAATCCTCTTTGAAGTCGTAAGGCGCTTCACCAACGCCCAGCGACTGTAAGTCCTCACCTAATCCACTCTGACAAACCTGCAGGGAGCCAATCCGTGCGACATCCTCAACTTGACGGACAGTGGGCCTTGATCCTCGGAGCATCATCGGGATTCGGCGGCACCTGCGCCGTCGCCCTGGCCGAGGCCGGCATGAACATCGCAGGCGTCCACCTAGATCGGCGCTCGACGATGGCCAATGTCGAGAAAATCGTCAGTCAAATCGAGAGCCACGGCCGGCAAGCATCGTTCCACAACATGAACGCCGCCGACGCTGCCAAGCGAGGCGAAATGCTCGACGGTCTGCGAGAACAGCTCGATGGTCAGGATGGCCCCAGTTCTGTCCGTGTCCTGTTGCATTCGCTGGCCTTCGGTACGCTCGGTCCATACATCGGCGAGAAAGAAGATCGGCCCATCTCCCAGCGACAGATGGAAATGACCATGGACGTCATGGCCAATTCCGTCGTCTATTGGACGCAGGAGATGTTTAGTCGAGGCTTATTGGGTGAAGGCAGCAAGATCTACGGCATGACTTCCGGCGGAGACATGCGTGTCATCCCGCAGTACGGAGCTGTCTCTGCAGCCAAGGCTGCACTCGCTGCTCATCTGCGTCAGCTAGCCGTCGAGCTTGCGCCGAGTGGAATCGCAGCCAACGCGATCAAAGCAGGCATCACCCACACGCCCGCACTGGAGAAAATCCCGGCCGGGATGCAACTGCTCGACTTCGCCCAGAATCACAACCCCTCAGGCCGAGTCACCGAGCCCGAAGACATCGCCCGAGCCATCATCGGCCTCAGCCTCGACAACTCCAACTGGGTCACGGGAAACACCATCAACGTCGACGGAGGCGAAGACATCACGGTGCTGTAGAGAGACGCTACGATTGAGATCAGGTAGGGGGAAGCTCATGGCTGAGAGCAAACCATCTGCTTCAAAACCTGTTAAGTCGGCATTGCCCAAGAATCCCAAGGTCCCCCCTAACCGCCCGCCGAAGGTGATGGATCGCTCTGCGTCGCAGGACAAGTGAGGAGAAAGAGCAATGGCTGAGAGCAAACCATCTGCTTCAAAACCCGTTAAGTCGGCATTGCCCAAGAATCCCAAGACCCCCCCTGGCCGTCCGCCGAAGGTGTTGGATCGAGGTCTCTAGCCGAGCGAGTCTTGTTCGAAGAGTCACCACGGCCAGGTGGCAACGATCGCGGCAACCGCTGCTATCGACAAGTCGACCATGGTCAGCGCCGTGGCGAAACGCACCCAATTGGCCTTCGACCTGAGAGTCTCCTCATTCTCCGCACATGACTCTTGGATCTGCGCCGCCGCCCATTGAATCAGGGCTTCGGTGTCGTAGTCGGACGCAAACTCGGTGAAGTCTTTGAGGTCAGGGCCAATCTTCCAGCGCCTAAGCCGGTAAGCGAAGAACGTGCATACTGCGTTTAGCGCAAACACCACCACCATGGCAGTCAGTAGCGCCCAAAGCTCCACCGAGAGGTCGCCCTCTCGAAACGTGAATGCTGCAGCAATCAGTGCGATCAGCGCGCCATTGAGAGAGAACGTCGCCGCAAGCTTGCGATCGAGCGCGTCAATCGCGCCAATCTGCATGTCTAGCTCAGAACGCGCTAGCTCGTAGTAGAACCGGGCGCCACTCCAGTAGTCGCTCGGTTCCGACGCTTCTCCTTCTTCGACCATATCGATGATCCGAACTCGGCTGAGGCCACCTGTGGAGTGTATCCAATCAGTGCAGTCAGTCATCCTACCTCGCTGCTAAACTGACGCCGGACTTGCGAGGAGTTTCACATGAGCGATCCAATCAGGGGACAAACCGCCATCTGCGGCCTGGGCATCACCGAAATGGGCAAGGTCTACGGACACGACGCCTCCTGGTTTGCCGGAGAGTCGATCAAGCTTGCCATCCAAGACGCCGGCCTTGAAAAAGACCAGATCGACGGCCTCCTCGTCAATCCTGGCATCACTGGAATGATGGGTACCGGCATCGGCATCCCGCTGCAGGGCTACCTCGGCCTGCGCAACTTGCGCCTGCTCAACCACATGAATTCCTACGGCGCGACTGCCTCGGCGATGATCCAGTACGCCGCCATGGCCGTCAATCACGGCATGGCAAACTACGTCGCCTGCATCTTCGCCGACGCCCCGTTGCAGCAAGGCGGGTCAGCCGGCGCAGCCTACGGTGGAGCCGGCCGACGCGGACCATCAGGCATGGCATCACTCATGCCTGCATTCGGCTTCTACGGAGCCAACACGTCCTACGCGCTCGCTGCTCGCCGATACATGGAGCGCTATGGCATCACCAATAACGATTTGGGCAGGGTCTCGGTTACTCAGCGCCGCTACGCCGTGGACAACCCCCACGCGACCATGCGCCAGCCGTTGACGCTCGAGGACTACCACAACTCCCGCTGGATCGTGGACCCGTTTCACCTGCTCGACTGCTGCCTGGTCTCCAACGGCGCCGTCTGCACGATTGTCACCACAGCCGATCGCGCGCGCGATCTGCAGTCCGACCCCGCTTACATCTGGGGTATGGGACAAGGCCACCCAGGGAACTTCCCTCATGCCGAGGTCGAGACGGGAACCACCTCCGGCGCCGTCATCGCCGGCGAAACCGCTTACAAGATGGCCGGCGTAGGTCCCGAAGACGTCGACATCTGCGAGTTCTACGACTGCTACACCTACACCGTCCTGCGCACGATCGAGGACTACGGTCTGGCCAAGCCGGGTGAGGCGATTGGTCTCTACCCCGAAGACCCCGCCGATCCCGAAGCCGATCTGCCATTGATCAACACCGGCGGCGGTCAGCTCTCCTCCTACTACATGTGGGGTATGACGCCGGTCTCGGAAGCCGTAATCCAGGCTCGCGGCTCCGGTGGCGACCGCCAGGTCGAGAAGAACGACATCGTGCTCTGCTCGGGCAACGGTGGCACGCTCGATACTCACGGCACCCTCATCCTCTCCCCCAACGCCAACTAGTCCATTTGGGACCAGATCAGAAACGACACCAACGCCAATGGCATACGAGAAGCCACTCCCCAACCCCGACGAGGACACCAAGCCGTTCTTCGACGGACTCAAGGAGCACAAGCTCCTGCTGCAGTACTTCCCCTCGGCCGACCACTTCCAGTACCCCTACAGCGACCGCTGTTACAAAGACTGGTCGACTGACTGGGAATGGCGCGAGTCAGCCGGTAACGGTGAGGTCTACACCTGGGTCCGCATGCACCAGCTCTACCACCCATCGTGGAAGGAAGAGATTCCTTATACGCTCGCGGTTGTCCAGCTCGACGAAGGCCCGCGGATGCAAACCAATCTTGTCAACGTCGACCCTGAACAGGTTCGCGTAGGGATGCGGGTCAAAGTCTTCTTCGACGACGTGACGGACGAATACACCCTGCCCAAATTTGAGCCCGTGTAGGTCGCCCCGCCGTCAATGACAGCTTCCGAGATCAACACGAGACCGCCGCTGGACGGCGTACGCATCGTCGATTTCACCTGGATCGTCGCTGGGCCCACATGCACGCGATTGCTCGGCGACCTCGGCGCGGAAGTCATTCGGGTCGAGAATGAGCAAACACTGGACTCGATTCGATTCGGGCGACCACACCCGAGTGGATTCGATCCGCCCGACTCCAGCGCCATGTTCAATTGGCTCGACCGCAGTAAGCGCTCGATCACCGTCAACGCTCGACATCCGGATGGCCTTGACCTGATCAAACGGTTGATTCGCGTCTCAGATGTCGTGGTCGAGAACTACTCGTCGCGCATCTTGGAAAACTGGGGCCTCAGCTTCGAAGAACAGCGAGCAGAGAATCCGGAGATCATCTACGTCTCCCTCTCCGGATTCGGACACTCAGGACCGCAGCGCGACTACTCAACATGGGGACCAACCGCGCAGGCGCTCAGTGGACTGACTGCCATGTCGGGACTGCCCGAAGCGCCCGAACCGGCAGGCTGGGGATACTCCTACCTGGATCACATGGCTGGATTCACCGCGGCAGCTGCGATCACCGCCGCGCTGCGGCATCGACGCGACACCGGCCAAGGCCAGTGGATCGATCTCTCGCAGGTTGAAACCGGTATGGCCTTGACTGCACCGGCAACGCTCGACTACACCGTCAACGGCCGCCGCTACCGCGAAACCGGCAATCCGCCCGGCAACCGATCCGTTTGGCCGCAGGCCGCCCCGCACAACACGTACCCTACCGCCGGCGACGACAACTGGATCATGATCACCTGCACCTCCGACGCCGAATGGGAAACATTCTGCAACGCCAGCGATCATCCGCACTGGCGGACAGATAACCGCTTCGCCACGCTTCCCGCTCGATTGCGACACCAGGATGAATTGGACGAACAGATCGGTTCCTGGACGGCCGGTCAGGATGGCCGCGCGCTGATGCAGCGTCTTCAGAGCGCAGATGTGCCTGCCGGAGTCGTTCAGAACGGTGTCGACCTGGTCGTCCGTGACCCGCAGATGAAGTCTCGAGACTGGACTGTCATACGAGACCATCCAGTCATCGGCGAGCATCTGACCGACGGTTTGCAAATTCGCTTCTCTCGAACTCCTGCGCATCGAGACCTACCTGGTCCACCCCTCGGCGAGGCCAACCAGTACGTCTTTAGTGACCTGCTCGGTCTCAGCGACGAGCACATCGCCGAACTCCAGGTGAACGGTGCGATGGGCTAGCTATGGGACCGCTCGACGGCATCAACGTCCTCGACCTCTCCGACCCAAAGGGCCACTTCGCCGGCAAACTGCTCGCAGGTTTGGGCGCCGACGTCATCAAGATCGAATCACCGGACGGCGATGTCGGGCGAAGCTACGGACCATTCCTTGAAGATCAGCCCGGCCCCGAACGGAGTCTGTACTGGTGGCACTACGCCGGCGGAAAGCGATCCGTCGCACTCGATCTCCACAGTTCAGACGGGCTAGAACTCTTCCTCCAACTCGCCGAGCAAGCTGACATCGTGCTCGAGACATGGCAGCCGGGACGAGAGCGTCCGTTCGATCCGGCTGCCCTCTCCGAGTATTGTCCCGAACTCGTCGTGCTCAGCCTCACTCCCTTCGGACAGACCGGCCCCTGGCGCGACTACGCATGGTCTGACGGCGTCGGAATTGCCCTGGGCGGACCGATGGGTAGTTGCGGTTATGACAACATTCCCGGGACCCCTCCGATCAGGCCCACCGAACATCACGCCGGCCACATCGCCGGATACTTCGCTGCCACCGGCGCATGCGCAGCTCTCTACGAACGACAACAGAGCGGTATCGGCCAGCACATCGATATCGCCATGCACGAGTGCCTGGGTTTCACGATCGAGTCATCCGCGCCCTGGGCCCTTTACGAGCAGCATCCCCTGATCCGTCAGGCTGGCCGACACGCTGGACCACAGCCAACTGAACCCTGGCAATATCCCACCGCCGACGGACGCCTGATCAACATCTTCGGCATGCCACGCTCCGAAGCGAGCTGGCTCGCGCTGGTAGCGTTCATTCAGGAACACGGCATGGGCGAGAACCTCTCCGACTTCGAACTCCTCGACGGTCGTAAGCGACAACTCGGACTCCAGCAGCCCTCTGTGGCGATGATGCTCGCTGACATTGCCGACTTCATCGCTGCCCACGAGGCTCAAGAGATATACGCTGGCGCACAGGCCGCCGGCGCAGCCTGGAGCATCATCCGCACGCCCGACGAATGCCTCGACGACGAACACTGGCACGCACGCGGATTCTTCGTCGAGGTCGAACACGAGGAGCGCAACCGCACCGTGACCTTCCCCGGAGCTCCCTACATCCTCAGCGAGACTCCCTGGATGCACGGCACACGCGCGCCGATGCTCGGAGAACACACCGCCGAAGTGCTCTGCGGCCAACTGGGACTGAGCAAGGACGAACTTGGCGCATTGGTCGCCGCAGGAGTCGCACGATGAGTCAACAGCCAGCACGCCGTCGGCGACGACGACGTCCCGCGCGTCCTTCAGGAAACTCCGGCGAGTCCGAGGTCGGGCGCCGGCCTGAAGGCGAAACCAATACCGAATCCAGTGAGCGTGGTCGAGGCGGCGGCAAACGATCTGGTGCGGCAACCGCTGATCAACCGCAACGGAGGGGCACCATCTTTGGCATGCCGCGCATGTCTGTTGCCCTCCTCGGTGGTCTGCTGGTTGCGATGATCGCCGTCTTCGCGATGCAGCTCCTCTTCCCTCCGGACGATGTGGCCCAGGTCGAGGGAGTTCAGACATTCCCCGACCAGGGTCGGCGACACCTGGGCGAGGGCGAGACCTTCGACAGCTACAACTCGTCGCCGCCGACCTCAGGCCCACAGCCGTCCGAAGCGCCGGACGCCGACGTGTATTTGCCTGACGACGAGAACATTCCCCAACCGGCTGAAATGTTGCCGCTGCTGGAGCGTGGCGGCGTCGTGATTTACTACGACCCGAACTCCTACAGCGATGCTGAAGACACGAGCGGCCTGCTCGGAGCGATGCAAAGCCTGCGTCAATTCCGTGAGCGGCTCGCAGTCGTGCCAGTCGAAGGCTTGGCCGAGGACCATGGCGGCGCAACTATCGTGATCGCCGCTTGGCGAACCCTGCTTCGCGTCGACCAATGGGACGCAGACGGTAACGAACAGATCACCGCCTTCCTCCAGAACGCGCCCGACGGCTACTACGACCGCTATCGGCTCGAACGCGGTGACAGCACGGTGTCGGCGGGAACCTCATCGCAATGATCCGTCTGAGTCCACGACTTGCCGTAGCGACCATCGCTGTCATGCTCGCTTTCGCCTTGTCGGCATGCGGTGGTGGATCGAGTGAGGGTCAGACCTCAATCGACATCCGCGATCGTCCAGAACTCGAGATCTACGACAACGAACACACGACGGATCAACAGATTCACCTGATCGGCAACCAACCGGCCGACTACACCGTGTTCCCGCCCTACGGCGAAGAACATTCCCCCATTCCCCTGGCCTGTGGCATCTACAGTTCCACGCCGCTCTTCGAGATGGTCGTCCACGCCATGGAGCACGGCGCGGTCGTCCTCTGGTACACGCCAACAGAGTTGAGCGCCGGCGACATCGTCGCCATCACCGAAGTTATGTCAAAGCATCTCAACGACAACGACTACGCAATCCAGGCGCCTTACGGGGGACTCGACGCCCCAATCATGCTCGTCGCCTGGGGAGTGCGCCTCCCGCTCAGCGAGGTCGACAAACCGGCAATCGAGCAGTTCTTCGACGAGTTCCACGACGACGCCCCCGAACCCATCGCCGCCGGCGGCTGCTCCACAGCCCGATAACTCCGATCCGCAGCAGAAGTGGCCCAACTGGCTTCTGATCCCCGCTTCCCCCCTTGCGGGGGAAGCTGCCGAAGGCTGAAGGGGGGGTGCCAATCAAGCGCCACCAGGAATCGACACTGAGAGACAAGGAGAGGCGCCCAACCGACGATCCACTGCACGCCTCCTCAGTTCGGGCCGAACCAAATGGCGCAAACCAACCACCGCTTACACTCTCAAACGTGACCAACCACAACTCAACTACCGACCACCCCCATCCACTCGATCCCATCTTCCACCCGCGAGGCGTCGCCGTCGTCGGAGCATCGCGCGGCAGCCGCGGCGCACGCGGACCCAGCGGCTGGCTCCAGTCGCTCAAGGACGCGGGACAGCCGAACATTTACCCCGTCAACCCAAGAGCTGACGAGATCGAAGGGCTTGCCGCTTACGCCCGCCTCACGGATATCCCCGGACCCGTCGACCACGTGATTAGCGCCATCCCCGCCGCCTACGTCCTCGACATGCTTGAAGACGCTTCCGCCAAGGGCGTTCGCTCGATTCACCTCTTTACTGCCGGATTCGCCGAGACCGGTATCGCCGACCGCCAGAAACTTCAGCACCAGCTCAAGGCCAGAGCCACGGAACTCGGCATCCGCCTGATCGGTCCCAACTGCTTAGGTCTCTACGTTCCCGAAGGCAACGTCTCCTTCACCCAACAACTCCCAACCGACTCAGGGCCTGTCGCGTTCTTCTCCCAATCGGGCACCAACGCCAGTGACGCCACCTACAACGGCGCGCTCCGTGGCCTGCGCTTCTCCAAGGTCGTCTCATTCGGCAATGCGATCGACGTCTCCGCCGCCGAACTCCTCGACTATGCCGAGCACGATCCCAACACCGAGATCATCGGCGCCTACATCGAAGGCATGCCCGACGCCCGAGACTTCTTCCGCTCGCTGCGCAGCGCCGCGCGCAGCAAGCCGGTTGGCCTGCTTAAGGGAGGCCTCCTGCCTTCCGGCGGCCGAGCCACCCAATCCCACACTGCTTCGCTGGCCGGTTCCGGTCAGATCTGGGCCGCTGTCGCAAGACAAACCAATGCCGTCCTCGTCCACAACATGCAGGAAATGGTCGACCTTCTTGTCGGCTGGCGATTCGGCGCTGTCCCGGCCGGACCCCGGATCGGGCTGGTCGTCGGTGGAGGCGGCATTTCGGTGCAGGGCGCCGACGACGTCGAACGCGAAGGACTCCAACTGCCCGCGCTCAGCGATCACACCCTCAAACGGCTCGCCGAAGTCACACCGGTCGCCGGCACCGGCATCCGTAATCCCGTCGACACCATGTCACTGTGGGACGGAGAACGGGTCAGGCCAACCCTGCAAGCAGTCGCCGAGGATCCGAGCGTCGACGCAATCATCGTCCAAACCGGAATGAGCTGGGGTGTCGGATTCTTTGGCGACGACCAGATTGAAAACCGTCGCAGGATGATTGCCGAGATCGCCGAAGCCCGCGAACGGCACGGCATGGCAATCTCGATCGTGGTGCCGATCAACTTCGATCAGCGCCAGGGCAAGTCCAACGCGGAGTTGTCGCGAATGATCTCCGATGCCGGACTCCCGCTCTACTACAACATCCGCGACGCCGCCCGCGCCATGAAGCGGCTCCTCACCTGGCAGACCCGGCACACCGAAAGATCGACCCCATGACCACCACCAATGACATCTACGAAGTCATGCAGACACAGCGCGCCATCCGCCGCTGGACCGACGAGCCGGTTGACCCCGAGGTGATCGAGCGGATCATCCAGGCCGGATGTTGGGCGCCCAGCGGCAGTAACTCGCAACCCTGGGGCTTCCTCGTCGTCAGCGACGACGACAAGCGCGAACGCCTCGCAGCGGCACTCCGCTCTGGATTCGAGATGCGCGTGGGCAGCAGCTTTCCCAATCCTGATGAGGTCGAAGACCCTACCCGTCGACGCATGTATCGAGGCGCGAAAAGCCTCTTCGAGAACTTCGCTGCCGCACCGGTCTGGATCATCCCCTGCCTGCTCACCGATCTGTATCTGGCCCGCGCGGCGGATAGCCTGCTCGCCGGCAGCAGCATCTATCCCAGCATCCAGAACATCATGCTCGCCGCCCGCGCCGAGGGTTTGGGCACCGTCCTGACGACTCCCCAGGACAGCATCATGGACGAGCTGCGCACGGAACTCAGCATCCCCGACAGCGCGTTGCCTGTCGCCATCATCCCCATGGGACACCCCAACGCCAACTTCGGCCCGGTTACTAGAAGGCCGCTCGACACGTTCCTCCACTGGAATGGCTGGAACGACTAGCCGCTCATGCCCCCTGTCCGCCGAAAATTCTCTATCCGCAAAGCCAACGCACACCTGCGAGAAGCTGATCCTGTCATCGGACAGCTCATTGATCAGCACGGACCATTTCAACCACGACCTTCAGGCGACCCATGGTCGGCACTCGTCCGCTCCATCCTCTTCCAGCAGCTCGCCGGAGCAGCAGCCTCAGCAATTCAACGCAAGTGGTTCGCCTACTACGGCGACGAGCAGACGACGCCAACACCTGAACAGATTCTCGCGACCCCCGATGAGGACTTTCGCGCCTGCGGCATCTCGCGGCAAAAGATGTCCTACTTCCGCGACCTCGCCGTTCACACTGCCGACGGCCGGCTCAAGCTCACACGACTCAATCGGATGTCCGACGACCATGTGATCAAAGCGCTCACCGAAGTCAAAGGCATCGGCGAGTGGACCGCCCACATGCACCTGATGTTCCACCTCGGCCGCCCCGACATTCTGCCCGTCGGTGACCTAGGAGTGCGCAAAGGCATGCAGATCGCCTACGACCTCGCCGAAATGCCCAAGCCGAAAGAAGCCGCCGAGCTCGGCGCGAAATGGGCCCCGTATAGTTCGGTCGCCAGTTGGTACATGTGGCGCGCCGCCGACACCTTCACTCCCGACCAATCCCTCTAAGGAGACCCCACATGCCCGATGCCTCACGCGACCAACGAATTGGCTTCATCGGTACCGGCAACATCGGCAATCCCATGGCTCGACAGTTGATCGCTGCCGGACACGAGCTGGTGATCTTCGACCTCCGACCCGAAGTCATGGAAAACCTGTTGGAGCTGGGAGCCGAGTCTGCCGATAGTTGTGCCGAGGTCGCCTCACGCTGTGGTGTCGTGATCACATCACTGCCTGGACCGCCCGAGGTCGAAGCTGCAATCACCGGGTCGGACGGCATCCTCGCTGGCGCATCCCGCGGCGATATCCATGTCGACCTGAGCAGCAATTCGATCACCGCCGTCCGACGCCTTGCCCAGCTCGAAGCCGACGCCGGCGTCTCATACATCGACGCGCCGGTCACCGGTGGCGTTCCTGGCGCCGAAGCAGGCACGCTGACCGTGCTGGGCAGTGGCGACGCCGACGCCTTCCAGCGCGTCCGTCCCTTGCTCGAGCACATCGGAGCCAACATCTTCCATCTTGGCGAGGCCGGGTCGGGTTGCCTGTTCAAGCTCCTCAACAACGTGATTATCCTCTGCGGCAATCAGATCGTGCAGGAGGCGCTGGTGTTGGGCACCAAGGCCGGTCTCGATCCTGAGGACTTGGTCGAGAAACTGCGGCTGGGCACGGCGCGCCCATACATGGGACTCGCTCCGTACCTGCTAGGCAAGCGCTTCGACAACCCATCCTTCACACTTCGACTGGCGGAAAAGGATGTTTCCCTCGCGCTTGAAGCGGCACGAGTCAACCAGGTCTCTATGCCCGTCGCCAACGCTGCTCATCAGACGTATCTCCGAGCGCTCAGCGCCGGACTCGGCGAACAGTCCTTCCTCGCAACCCTCCAGGCCATCGAGACCGCCGCTGGCTCAGAAATCCCCACCATCCAAATCGAAGGCGGCGGCGCCTCCCTCTAAGAAATCGTTCAACACCATGCCAGACTCCACACGCGACCAGCAAATCGGTTTCATCGGCACGGGAAACATCGGCAACCCGATGGCCCGCCAACTAATCAGGGGCGGTCAACAGCTTGTCGTCTACGACCTGCGACGCGAGGTACTGGAGAATCTGCTCGAACTCGGCGCAGAGTCCGCCAGGAGCGCTGCCGAGGTCGCCTCGCGTTGCTCAATAGTCTTCACTTCGCTTCCCGGCCCAACTCAGATTGAGGCTGCGACTGCTGGTCCCGACGGCATCCTCGCCGGAGCCTCGCCGGGAGACATCCACATCGATCTCAGCACTAACTCGGTCGAGGGCGTCGAACGAATCCTTCAACTCGAGACGAACGCCGGAGTGATTCACATCGACGCGCCCGTCACCGGCGGAGTCGTGCGAGCCGGACAGGGCACACTCACCATCCTCGGCAGCGGAAACGCTGAGACTTTCGAACGCATCCGACCGCTCCTCGACCACATCGGCGAGCACGTGTTTCATCTCGGCGAAGCCGGCATGGGCTGCCTCTACAAGCTGATCAACAACGTGATCGTGCTCAGCGGCCACATGATCGTCCAGGAAGCGCTCGTCATGGGAACCAAAGCCGGACTCGATACACAGGACCTGGTCGAAAAGCTCCGCCAGGGCACCGCCAGGCCCTACATGGGACTGGCCGATGTGTTCCTGGCCAAGCAATGGGAAAACCCCACTTCCACAGTCGTCATTGCCGAGAAAGACATCGCGCTCGCACTAAAGCTGGCCCGCGACCAGCAAGTCCCGATGCCCGTCGCAAACGCTGTCCATCAGCACTACCTGGCAACCCTCGCCGCAGGATTCGACGACCTCCATCACTTCAGCGCCCAGGACGTCATGGAGGCCGCCGCCGGAATCTCAATTCCCCCGACTGCAATCGATAGCGACTAAGACCTCCCCCTTTGGGGAAGGTGAACCGAAGGGGCGGAGGGGGCCGCGCAGCCTCTACCAGGCATCAACCGCATGCTTCTTCACCGGCGACAACGGAGCTCGGGGCGTCATTCGCAGCATCGCAATCAGCCGATCTCGCGTCTCCTCGGGTGGAATCACGTCGTCAAACTCATACCGACGACCAGCGTTGATCGCCGAGTTATGTTCGCGCATGTCGTTGGCCCACTCGTCGCGGATTCGCTTCGCTTCCGCCGGATCGCGTTCTTCGACTTCACGGATCTCGTCACGGTTGACGAGGAGTGACGCACCTTCGAGGCCCATGCCGCCCGACTCCGCGGTCGGCCAGGCCAGGCGGACGTCTCGCGACGCAAACGAATTGCCCATCGCCGCCGGACCCAGACCGTACGCCTTGCGAAGCTGGATCGTGTAGAGCGGCACCGTCCGATTTTGGTGCGCAATGATCGGTCGCGCATGGTGCCGCGCGATCCCTTGCTCTTCCGCCGGCCTCCCGACCATGTAGCCGGGATTGTCGACCAGCGACACCATCGCGATCTCGTGTGCATCACAGAGCTGGATAAAGCGTGCGATTTTGTCCGACGCGTCCGAGTCGATAGCACCGGCAATCACCGAGAGTGGCTGGTTGGCGATGATCCCCACCGATCGGCCGCCAAGTCGTGCGAGCGCAGTAATCAACTGTGGAGCCCACGTCGGTCGCACTTCGAAGATGGTGTCACGATCCATGATCGCGCGAATCACCCGTCGCATGTCGTATGCACGCCGTCGATTCGACGGCACAATCCCTCGAATCCGCTCGGCCCACGGATCGGCCTCTCCATCTGGCAGGTCGTAGAGGAAGTAACGCAGGTAACGTCCAGCAGCATCAATCGCCTCGGCTTCAGTCTCGACCATCAAATCGATCCCACCCACCCGGTCATGCATCTCCGCCGGACCAATGTCATCGGGTGTCAGCTTCAGTCCCATAGCGCCCTCAACGAGCGGAGGACCTCCCATGCCAATCGCCGAGTCCCGAGTCGCCACGATGAAATCCGACAGCCCAGCAATCGAAGCATTCCCCGCAAACGATCGTCCCGACACCACCGACACGGTCGGCACCCAGCCCGAGAGCTGAGCCATGCCGTCAAAGGTCCCCCAGCGACCTGTCAGGCCCCGTTGCGATCCGGCCAGGTCATGCGCCCTTGCGCCGCCGCCGTCCGCGAACGTGATCAGCGGCCAACGGCGGTCGTGGACCAGATCAAGCAGTCGGTCGAACTTGCCATGATTCAACGCCGTCTGAGTACCGCCCTGCACCGTGTAGTCGTAAGACGCGATGCCCACCGGATGACCTTCGACCGTGCCAAAGCCCTGCACCAGACCATCCGCCGGACCGATCATCGACTTGTTGGCCGGAATCGCCAACACGCCATACTCGACAAAGCTGCCCTCATCGAGCACCCTGTCAATCCGCTCTCGGGCCGTGAACTTGCCTTTCGCGTGAACCTTCGCCACGGCCTCGGGCCTGGCGTCATCCATCGCCTGGGCGCGAGCCTGGATGACCTCGTCGATGATCGCTTCGTCCATTGGTTCTGACCCCTCCGCTGATACCCTCCGCATACGGTACCCGCTCATCCAGCCAGCAAGACCGCAACCCTGAGTTGGAGTCTCTTCATGCCTTCTGACATCGATCTGGTCGGCCCAGTTGTCCGCGAAATCCAACGTCGAGCGCTCGACGAGCCCGATGCGTTCTGGTCGGAAGCAGCCGCTCGGTTGCCCTGGTTCCGAGAATGGGACGAGGTCTTCGAGTGGACGCCGGAAGAAATCCCCGCCTTCCGCTGGTACATCGGCGGTGAGACCAACCTCGCCTACGCTTGCCTCGACGCCCAAGTCGCAAACGGAAACGGTGGACGCGCCGCACTGATCGCGCTCGATGAAAACGGCGATCAGCGCGTCTTCACCTACGCGCAGCTACTCAAGCAGGTCGAGCGAATGGCCGCCTCGCTCCGCGCCATCGGAATCGAGCGTGGTGACCGCGTCGCCATCTACATGCCGACCAACTACGAAGCGATCGCGCTCATGCTTGCCTGCGCGCGCATCGGCGCAGTCCACCTGGTCATCTTCGCCGGATTCGGCGCAGGTGCCATCGCCGAGCGGATCAAGCTGGCAGAGGCCAAAGCCATCTTCGCCACGGACTCCACATACCGGCGCGGCCGCAACGTCCCGCTCGACCACTTCGTCAGAGGCGCGCTCGAGAACGAAGGCGCGGGCGAAATCATCGAGACGGTCGTCGTCGAGCGCCGACTGGCCGACAGCCCCAACATCGGTGGCGACAAAGAGATGAGCTGGGAAGACTTCCTTGAGGCCGGGCGCGGAGGCGACGGCTCGTGGGTGGCCATGGAAGCCAACGAGCCGGCGTACATCCTCGCCACATCAGGAACGACCGCGCGGCCCAAGCTCTGCGTCCACACCCACGGCGGCTACCCGGTCTGGATCGCCAGCATGGCCGACTGGGTCTTCGACCTCCAGCCCGAGGACGTCTGGTGGGCTACCTCCGACATCGGCTGGGTCGTGGGACACTCCTACATCGTCTACGGACCACTGCTCGCCGGCGCTACCACGATCGCATTTGAAGGTGCGCTTGACCACCCGGATGTTGGCACCTTCTACAAGATCATCGAGGACCACGGCGTCACTGGCATGTTCACGTCGCCGACGGCCATCCGTCTACTGATGCGCTCTGGCACGGAACCCGCCGAGGCTGTCGATATGACATCACTGACCCGCGTCTTCTCCGCCGGCGAAGTACTCAATCCGCCCGCCTGGGAATGGTTCCAGCAGGAAATCTTCGCAGACGAGATTCCCGTCCTCGATCACATGTGGCAGACCGAGACGGGTGGCCCGATCATCGGCAATCCCTACGGCATCCAGATGCTGCCAATCAAGCCAGGCTCAGCCGGAATCCAGTTGCCAGGCATCGAGGGCGCTGTCCTCGACACCGATGGCGAAGAACTCGCAGCGGACGAGAAAGGCATCTTCGCCATCACCAGGCCGTTCCCTGGTCTGACCGCTCGGCTGTGGGGCGAGCCCGAGCGCTATCAGACCGACTACTGGGGAAAGGTCCCCGGTCGCCAGGTTTACTTCACCGGCGACGCCACCGCAGTAGACGAGGACGGCTACGTCTGGTTCTCGGGCCGAGCCGACGAGATCATCAAGATCGCCGCCCACCGAATCGGCACCATCGAGGTCGAGTCAGCCATTCTCAGGCATCCGGGTGCAGCAGAAGCCGGCGTTACCGGACGTCCGGACGAACTGCGAGGCGAAGTCATCTCCGCCTTCGTCGTGCTCAAAGCCGGCTACGAGGCCGGCGACAATCTCAAGACCGAGATTCTCCAAACCATCCGCGGTGAGCTCGGCCCGGTCGCCGTCATCGGAGAACTCAACTTCGTCGACGCCCTGCCCAAGACCCGCTCTGGCAAAATCATGCGACGAGTCCTCAAAGCCGTCACGCTCGACACAGATCCAGGAGATATCTCCACAATCGAAGACGAAGGCTCAGTCGAAGACGCCCGCTCCGCCTGGGAAGACATGAAAGCCAGCATTCGCTAAATGCAGGTGATTCGAGCGACAGATAAGCAGGTTCGTCGGTTACTGAACACAGCTAGGAACGACGACCTGCGGGAGAAGTGGGAGCGGCGCACCGAACCGGCGCTCTTGATTCTCGCTGTCGCGATGATTCCGCTGCTCGTCGGTCACTTCGACCCGAGTTTGTCGGAATCGGCGCAACGATGGCTCTTTGTCGGCGACACTGCGATTTGGATTGTCTTCGCGGTAGATCTCGCTGTTCGAGTTTGGTTGGCCGAGCACCGTCGGCGATTTCTCATCAGCCATTGGTATGAAGTCCCAATCGTCGTTATTCCGTTCTTTAGGCCATTGCGAATCCTCTTGCTGCTCAGGCTGGGTGCGGTACGAGGAGTGTTCTCAGAGATACTTCGACGCCGTGCAATTTCTGTTTCGTTGTTTGCGTCACTGTTCGCCCTGGCCCTGGCGACGATGATTGTCGTGCTTGCTGAACGAAGCGGTGACGGACCGATTGATGATTGGGGGACTGCCTTATGGTGGGCTCTTGCGACGATTACCACAGTGGGATACGGAGACGTCACGCCGGTCACGGCGTTAGGTCGAGCTATCGGAGTGTTGTTGATGGTCGCCGGAATTGGTGTCTTTGGTGTGCTGACTGCCAATGTGGCAGCGTGGTTCGTCGAAGGGCAACAGGCTCAGGAACCGTCCGACGATTCCCGAATAGATCAACTCGAGAAAGAAAACGAGAGGCTACGAGCTGAGTTGGAGGAGCTGCAGGCTCAGCGAGGTCAAGATGGGTGAAACGCGAGGCAGTCAACTAGCCACCATCCGACTTGCGCCGATTTATTCCTGCTGAACCAATGCTGGTCCTCCCACTGCAACCTGCTGAAACATCCAAGCAAAAGAGGTTGTCCTAGATGGCTGAATCTCTTCGTGGGCCGGGAATCTCGACGGTTAGTCCCCTGTTGGAGTGGTGGAGTGTTCTGCGAGCGGGACGCTCCGATGATCACTTGGAGCGCTGGGAAGCCCGCACAAATCTTCCACTGTTGATTCTCGCGGGGGTCATGTTGCCGCTGATCTTGCTCCCGCTGGTCAGCGATCTATCGCATGACGTAGATAGGGCGTTTACCTACGGCGAGTGGGGCATCTGGGCTGTGTTCGCCGTCGATCTCGTCGCCCGACTCTGGTTGGCGGAAAACCGTAAACAGTTTCTGCGACGCAACTGGATCGATGTCCTGATCGTCGTTGTGCCATTCTTGCGGCCATTGCGGCTGCTCAGGGCGGTCGTGTTTGTTGCCAGGCTTTGGACGCTTCTCGACCGAAGAGGAGTGCGCGGCACTGTGGTGCTTGCCTTGGCCATTATGTTTGGTGCGACTGCCGCCATCTGGGCCGCCGAAAGCGGAGCCGGGAGCCAGGTACACAGTTGGGACTCAGCGCTCTGGTGGACGCTACATACCATGGCAACCGGAGACGGCGTCAAGGAAGCATCAACTGTGCTCGGCCGAATCGTGGGAGCAATCGTCACCCTGCTCGGCTTCGCCCTGCTCGGAATGCTCACCGCCACCATCGCCGCCTGGTTCGTCGAGCAGGACCAAGACAAAGAGCAAGAACAAATCCTCGAAGAGCTCAAAGTCCTACAGGACGAGGTCACGGCGCTACGTGAGGAACTCGCAAAGGGCAGGGAGTCTGGTGACTGATACTCTGACACAAGGAGGATCGTGATGACCCAGGCGAGACCATCTCCCGGCCAGCACAAAGACCACGAGGATGCTCTCCCCCCTCCTGGTCCGGTGTATGTCATCTCCGAGACGGGATTCGGTCCAACTGGACTCTTTGACTCGGAAGAAGCTGTCGACGAGCGCATGAGGCAATGGAGGCTATTGAACTGGCTTTCGAAATGCCTCCGACGCGCTTCTTCGAGCAACGGTCAGCAGTGAGTAGCCGGCCCATGCAGGAGAAGTGGGTCCGTGTCATGCCTCAACACTCAGCCGAAATGCAATGTCAGGGCCGACACCGCGGCGACCATCAGCACCGTTAGCGAAGAAGTCGGCATCGCAGTGCCGATCAGTCGACGCTTGTGACCCAGCCTGCGCTCATTCGTTTCTAGCGCCAACTCGATTTCTCGCCCGTACCACCGCTTGGCGATGGGCAACGAATGGTCATCTTCAATCCTCGAGAGTGCCTGTAGGCCCGGTCGCCGACTGAGCGGATCGACTCGGTTCGCCCACATCAAGAGAACGATGTTCACCAGCAGCATGAAAATCGTTGCGTGAGCGAAGCCTTCCACGTAAGCGGGCAGATTCAAATCGGCAATGCTCAGGGATGCTCCGAGAATCGCGAGTACAGCGAAGTTTAGAGCGAACAGCGTGCTGAGTCGTTGATTCAGCGCAGCGTGGTGTCGACCCTGATCGTCTCGTCTCCACCGCGCCTCAGCCAGATACAGCGTGACCTCAACATCAGCCAGTTCGTGAGATTCCTCAGCCATTAGAATGGGCGGCCGATTTCCTCACCAATCTTCCTCAGCCGCTCGACTCGCTGCTCGGTTGGCGGGTGGGTCGAGAACCACCGACCTGCACCACCCGCCAGCGGATTCACAATGAACATGTGATTCGCCGCCTCGGCGGTTTTCATCTCTTCCGCCGCATAGCGAGACTCCGGCGTTCTCACGCCTTGCTCCAGTTTCAGCAACCCGTAGGCCAGGGCCTCAGGATCACCGCAGCGACGCGCGCCGGTGTCGTCGGCCTTGAGTTCGCGCTGCCGGCTGACGGCCATCTGGATCATTCCAGCAATGATTGGCGCAATGATTGCCACGATCAACGCTCCGGCCAGATGTCCCGCTCCTCCGCCGCCCTCGTCATCATTCTGTCCGCCCATGCCGCCGAACATGAATCCCATGAACAGCGCAAACTGAGCGATCATCGCAATAAACGAGATCACCATCGCCATCGATGCAACAATCGTCGACCACAGCGTGTCGCGATTCGTCACGTGGGCCAACTCGTGCGCCATCACGCCCGACAGCTCACGCTGCGTCAGTAGACCCATGATTCCGGTTGTCGCGGCGACCGCCGAGTGATTGGGATGCCGTCCGGTTGCGAACGCGTTGGGAATCGGCGTGTCGATCACATACACCGACGGAATATGACGCGGACAGTCGCCGGGGCGGCAGTGGCCCATGCAGCGAGCCTCGAGATGCTCAAGAGTGAACTGCTCCAGCAAGTCCTTGCGGAACGGCATCTTGGCCTGGCAGGCTGCTCGCTCGACGATTCGGTACAGGTCAGGCGCCTCCGCGGCCGTGACCAGTTGGCCACCCATCATCTTCGGCACCATCGAGTGCGAGTTGTAGTAGCTGTACAGGTTGATTCCGAAGGCGATCACGGCCATCACAATCAGACCAATCTCGCCGGCCACCGCCAACCCCACGACCATTAACAGCCCAGCCATCAGTACCACGAGGAACATCGTGCGCAATCCGTACACGATTCGCCTCCATCTTTTGTCAATCAGGTGCGGTAGTTACGTCGAGATCGTACCATCGTGAGAGAGGGATCGAATCGCGCGCCACCATTACCGGGAGCTCCAAATGCCTATCTACGAATACGCCTGCCGAGCCTGTGGCAACGAATGGGAGCACTTCACGCGCAAGATGGACGCGCCAGCACCGGACTGCGAACATTGCGAGTCGGAAGGGCAGGTCGAGCGTCTCATCGCTCGCTCAGCCTTCATCAAGGACGAGAACACCAAGATGCGCGAGATGCATCCCAAGTACGCCAAGATGGTCGACGCCGCTTGGGACAAAGCCTCACGCAACGATCCACTCAGCAAAACCCGCTTTGCCCCACTCGTCGACTCGGGCAAACGCGTTCAGGACATGACCTAGAGGAAATCGCTGCCCGCTTTTGATCCCTGCATCCCCCACGCGGTGGAAGCTGCCGAAGGCTGAAGGGGCTCTCTCCCCTACTCCGCAGGCGCCGGCTCAAAGACAGCACCGACTGTCACACCATTCGCCGATGCCCAATCCTGCGCAGGTTGGCGATCACGTCCAACCGCAAGAGTGCTGACTCGAATCGACTCCCCGTCTCCGCAGACGATGGTCATCCCATCCGAACTGATCGCCGCGACCTCGCCTGCTGAGCCTCCTGAATGATCCGACCTCGTCGAACCCAGCAGCGTCACACGCTGACCGCCTACCTCGCTCCACGCGCCTGGCGCGCGGTCTGAGCCGCGAATGAAGTTGTGCACGATCTGTGCATCCTGCGACCAGTCAATCCGCGCAACATCGCCTTCCCAGGGACCCTCATACGTCATGTCGTCTTCATTCTGGACATGACGCGGCGCCTGTCCCGCCTCCACGAGCTGCACCGCTTCGGCCATCGTCTCAACGCCCAGCGGGAAGAGGTGCTCGCGATAGACCTCATTGATCGTCGCGTCAGGACCGATCGGGCAGGAGCGCTGTAGCAGGATTGGCCCAGTGTCGAGCCCTTCGTCGACCCAAAAGATTGTCACGCCGGTCATCGTGTCGCCCTGCACGATGGCATGGTTGATCGCCGACCGTCCGCGATGCTTTGGCAGGATTGATGGGTGATACTGAATCGTCTTCAATGAGGGAAACTCAAGCACCCGCGAAGGAATGATCTGCGTAACGAATGCCATCACGTTGAGTTCGGGATTCGTCGCCTCATATTGAGCGATCACTTCCTCGTCGACCACGCCCCGACGTTGCCAGCGACGGGGCTGCACGAGCGTGATGCCCGCGTCGCGTGCGGCTTGCGCGAGTGGATCGGGACGTCCTCCTTCTCGCTCGGGCGGCGTGAACACACCAACAATCTCATGTCCGTCGGCGACCAACCGCTCGAAAATGGCTGCGCCAAATGGAGCCTGTCCGATCAGTGCGATTCGCATAGCGATGTCCTCTCCTCTGCCTCCAGGGCCTGAACTGGATGACGCGTCATGAAGTCGCGCGCCAGATTCGCGGCCGTTTGTTCGCGATGATGTCGTTGAACGTGGTGATCGAGATTCGCCGTAACACAATCTCGATCAGAGCCGGTGCTCGAATGTCAGGTCCGAAGAAGTCATCAACCTCATAGGGGAAATGAGGCGCGACCTCGGAAATCAACTCCGGATCTTCGGTCACTCGGGCGACACCAGCGAGATTCAAGTGCCGAAAATCGACCGTCCAATGCAGCAGCTCCACCAACTCGTTGCTGCGGACTTGCTTGAGTTTCGGAGTCCCGGCGGCGGTGAGCACGTAGGCATTGAGACCGACATACGCCGGGGTCACAGGGCGCACATGCGGCTGCCGACCTTGCGTGGTCGCGAACAGACCGATCGGCGCATTCTTGACGATCTCCAGTGCTTCGGGCCAAAAGTCGGGTACGCCAGTATCCCGTTCATCGGCGTGTTCCTGATGCTGCGCCACAAGGCCTCCGAAACGCACACGAAATCGATGATTGCGGTGTACTCCGCAGCGTAAGGCTAATCGAGCGCTCGAGGATCGCCCGGATCAACCTCGCGAATCTCGCCGTCGTGCATCAAGAACAGCCGGCTAGCGCGCTTCGCAACCTCAAGATTGTGGGTCACCATGACGATCGTCTGTCCGGCCCGGTTCAGGTCTTCCAGCAGTTTGACGATCTCGCGACCAGTTTGGGAATCAAGGTTGCCGGTTGGCTCATCGGCAAGAATCACGTCTGGTTCATTGGCCATCGCCCGTGCAATCGCCACCCGCTGACGCTCGCCCCCCGAAAGCTGCAGGGGCCGATGTTCGAGCCGCTCGGCCAATCCTACCGAGGCGAGCAGTGATTCCGCCCTCTTGCGCCGTTTGCGTCGCGGAGTGCCCGCGAGGGCCAGGGCAATCTCAACATTCTGGCGAGCAGTCAACATCTGTAGCAGATTGAAGGCCTGGAACACGAAGCCCAGCGTGCCCAGCCGTAATGCGGCTCGCTGCTCGCGACCCAGGTGCTGCGCCGATCGATCGCGCACGCGAACCTCGCCGGCGGTCGGCGAGTCGACCAATCCCAGCAGTTGCAGCAGCGTCGATTTGCCTGATCCAGACGGCCCCGCGATGGCAATGAAGTCGCCCTTGTGAATGTCCAAGGTCAGCGGCCGCAGTGCATGAATCGTCTGCTCACCGAGACGATAGATCCGTTCAAGATTGCGCACGGACAACAGGGGAACCGCGCCATCTGTTGCGCTGGCTGCCGATTCGTTCTGTTCCTCACTCACGCTTCGGGCCTCACTCATAGCGGAGCGCGATGATCGGATCGACCTGAACCGCGCGCCAGGCCGGCATCAACGCCGCAATCATCGAACACAAACTGAGGATGCCTGCCGCGCCCCACTCGATTTCCCGAGAGCGAAGCCCCGCGGCGTCGGGACCCAGCGCCTTACTGATCACCACCCTCGACATCGGCACGCCGACCATAGATCCCGCCACTGCAAACCCGGCCGACTCCGACAGGATGAGCGACAGCAACGACCGACGAGGGGCGCCGATCGCTCGCAATGTGCCCAGTTCGCGGGTTCGCTCCAGAACCGAGACAAACATCACGATGGCAATCAACAGGGCCGCCACGGAGACCGATGTCCAACGCACGACGTCAAACAACTGGTTTACCCGGTCCAACAGTTGGCGAGCATTCTCCGCCAGTTGACGATCCGAGATCACCATCAGCTCTTCGTGCTCGGACTCGATCGTTGCTTGCAGCGGATCGATATCGGAAGCACGCTTCGGCGACACCAGCAATGCGGTCACCGAATCTGGTGTCTGCAGAGCGCACTGCGCGTGTTCCAGCGGCACCAGCACGGCAGAGCGCAAGAGCTGATTGGTCTCCGGCTCGATGATTCCCTGCACCTCGAATTCCGTCCCCCGAACAGAAATGGTGCTGCCCACGGCGGCGAGTGCGATTGGACCGACCGGCGAAGGCACCTCCGTTGTCGACGAAGCGATTCGGGCAAAGTGTCGCGCCGCAAGCACGCCCAGCACGGCCGGCGGAGCCTCGCTGTCTGCATGTTGAGCTGAGAAACTTGACACCCCCGCGATAGCCGCAGCTCCATTGAGGAAGACATCTTCCTTGCCGGGTTCAATCCCGACCAATAGCGCCTCCGGTGGCGCTGTCGGATATGGAGGCGGCGCGAGCGCAGCAAAGGACACCATGGTCGAACGCTGTGGATCCACGGCCGGATTCGATAGGACCGTTTGCGCCTCGGACATCGATATCGTCGACGAAATCGGAGGCCACTCGATTCCCGACAGCCCTGTCAGTCCCCGAGATTGAACGAACAAGACTCCTGTGAATCGCTGCACCTGGAGATCAAGGTCCTCTGTGATAAATCGCATCACCGTCGTCACAACGATGTAGAGATTGACGCAGACGCCAAATCCCAGGACGGTCAAGCCACTGCGCAGTTTCTTCGTCAAGAGCTGCTGAATAGCCAGGGTCAGCATGGACGCCTCCTGCCGTCCTAGAGCTTATCGCGGCTGCGCCGAAACTTCGTCCCAGACAGCGCGAAGCCCGCACCGCCGCAGCGATACGGGCTTCGTCGATCCGGCGATGATGTGCCTAACGAGGCTGCCTCACCTTCCGGACCACGCGGAACGTCCCGACTGCAAGTCCCGTCCCAGCCACAATGGCCAGCAGAACTGTCAGCGTAGACACTTCCTGGTTTCGCTCTCCGGCTTGACTCGTGATCAGATTGCCCGAACCGCCATTGGGAAAGCCGATCGGTTCGTCGAAAGTGGAATCGCTTCCCGTCGAATCAGCAGCCTCCAGACTGTCGGCGTCTCCCGACGTCTCTACGAGCTCAATCGTCAACCTGGCTTGTGTGCCGGGCCATTCGACGCTGCTGCTGATGGGTTCATCGGTCGCGAGACCGTTGTCGAGGTTCTCCGCTCCTCGTGTCGGGTCCGGCTGTCCACCCTCGAAGCCGCTGCCCGGCTCGGTGTTCAGCTCGGTTCCCGCGTCATAGGCACGAATGTCAACTTCGACGACCTCGCGAGGTTCGCCTGTGAACAGTTGCCGGATATCGAGGGAGTTGACGCCTACAAATGTGTCGTTCGATTCGACCAGCATGTGCGCGGTTGACAACCTGCAGCTGTGAGCAAAGGCAACTTCGACCGATGTCGACAGGCCCGGCCCAACCTCGCCGATCGTGTAGCGCTCCTGGACGAATGTCATGCCGTCATACGTGTCTTCACGTTCGACCGCGACAGCCGCGCTTGGGTCGCCGACCTCGGCAATCAGTTCGAGCTCCGGACTGGAGCGTTGTCCACGACTCCAGAATGCGTCATCTGCGCAATGACCCACCAGCGCGCCAGGGGAAATCGGAGTGGGTGGATCTGACAGATTCGTGATTGTGACCCGAAACACAGCCGGCGACTCCGCCGAAGCGAAGGAACCTCCTCCCAGCAGCGCTGCGCCGATCAGCGCGACGACGCTCATCAGGCCGCCAAGCAGCAGGAATCGCACTCCTTGCATCGCTCTCTCCGATCCTTCTTGCACCCTTCCGCGCCACTGTCATCGCGGCGACGCGGAGTAATACAAAAGTGCATCAAGAAAAAGCAGGAAGGACGGACCCGGAGTTGGGATTGTGTCTGGAGCTGCGGACGTTCAGTAACTGACGACTAATGCTGTCGGAACGTGTTTAGCTGCCTACAAAGATTCCGCCATCGGGATGCAGAATCTGCCCCGTGATGTAGCTGGACTGGTCGCTGAGCAAGAACAACGCAGCCTCTGCAATGTCCGAAGGCTCGCCCAACCGATTCAACGGAATCGCCTCAATCCGCTTTTGTCGGCGTTCCTCGTCAGTGGTCACAGCGAGCGTCATCGGCGTATCGATCAGACCCGGTGCAACCGTGTTCACACGGATTTGGTTCGGGGCCAGCTCGAGCGCCAAACAACGCGTCATCATCCAGACCCCGGCCTTCGATACGCAATAGTCGGCCATCCCGCGAATCGGCGCCTTGGCCGCGCCCGACGAGATATTGACGATCGATCCGCCGTCGCCCTGGGCAATCATGCGACGGGCAACAGCCCGATTAGTCAGCATCACCCCAGTCAGATTGACGGCCAACACTTTCTCCCAGTACTCGACCGGCTTGTGGATCACATGTCGATGCGCCCCACCGAGCAGAGGCTCTCCATCCGTGACTTCCCCTGACACGTAGCCTGCGTGCGAGATCCCCGCCGCCGCGATGCACAGGTCCAGGCGTCCGAAGTGATCGACAGCTGCCTGCGCCATTGCGTCGCAATCGGCTTCGCGGGTGACATCAACGCCGACGTACACAGCGTTTCCGCCTGCTTCCTCGACCAGCGAGACCGTCTCCGGGCCACGCTCATCGTCGGGCAACCCGGCGACCACCACTGATGCGCCTTCACGTCCAATCCGAATCGACGACTCTCGCCCCATCCCGCTCGCGCCGCCAGTGACAACGGCGACCTTCCCCTGGAATCGGTCCAACGAAACCTGTGGCGGTAGCGGCATGGTCCTGCTCCTCGCTATTGCGGAACATTGACAGTTCAACTCATCCAGACGGCGTCAAGATACCCGCTATGGCTACTCGGTGAGCCTACTCGTTGCGTAGAGCCGCGATCGGATCGATTACGGTCGCACGCCAGGCCGGGTACAACCCGCTCAACAATCCGATCCCTGCCGCAACTCCGAACGCAGCCGCAATCGACCAGGCCTGGATCACGGTGGTCATCTCCTGATCGCCAACCGTTTGCCCATCCACCAACAGCGATGCCACGACACCGATCACAATCCCCAGCACGCCGCCAAACACACTCAGCGCCAGCGCTTCCGTCACAAACTGATTGACGATGTCGGCCCCTGTCGCGCCCACCGCGCGTCGAATCCCAATCTCGCGAGTCCGCTCCGTCACAGACACCAGCATGATGTTCATCACACCGATCCCGCCGACCAGCAGCGAGATACCGGCAATGCTGCCCAGCAAAATCGACAACGTATTCGCGACCTCCGAGGCCGCGTCCAACAAATCGTCCTGGCTCTCAATCGTGAAATCAGGGTCGCTGCGGTTATGTCGGAACAACAACAGGTCCGTGACCTGCTGCTTGACTTCCTCCGTGTCCGCGCCGGGAGTGGTCTGGACATCGATCTGCGTCACCCGCAGATCGCCGGTCGGTGTGTAGAGAAAGCGGAATCGATTCGCCAATCCGGTGATTGGCACAAAGACCTGGTCATTGGCGTCGGCCGCGCCGCCGATCTCCTCAAGGACGCCGATGACCGTAAATCCAAACACGACCCGGCCAGCCAGGAACGACAACCGAACCTCTTGCCCAATTGGATCGATGCCTCCGTACAGCGTCTCCGCGACTCTCGATCCCAGCACGGCCACCAGGCTGCCGGCGTCATCATGCTGAGGCGCGATGAATGATCCTGCCGCCACTTCCAGGTCACGCACTTCGGCGTAGTTTGATGTCGTAAAGACCGACTCCGCGCCAACGTTCTCTGTTCCTGCGATCGCCTGCGTGTCGCCAGTGATGTGCGCAGTCACCGCTGTGATCGCCGGATTGCCGTTCGCAGCAATCGCATGAGCGTCGGCCTGCGTCAGCGTTGTCGTAATCAGCGATGCGGTGCCGCCCGCCTGAGTCGTCGCCGCCGCAGAAGGCTCAATGAAAATCAGATCGGTACCCAGGCCGCGAATCTGATCGCTGACGCCCTTCTGCGTCCCCTGTCCAACTGCAATCAAGGCGATCACCGAACTGACGCCAATCACTAGTCCCAACAATGTCAACAAACTCCGCAGCCGATTGGCGACAATCGCTCGAACCGCGATCCGCAGCGCGTCCAGCACACTCATGACGCCGACTCATCTATTGGAGCGGACCGCGCAATAGCACCATTCGAGGCGCCCGTATCCTCGATGATCTGTCCGTCCCGCATGCGAACCGTGCGATGAGCAAATGCGGCCACTTCTGGTTCGTGGGTGACCAGGATGATGGTCATGCCATGTTGATCAACCAGATCACTGAGCAGCGTCATCACTTCGTGTCCGGTGGCCGTGTCCAACGCGCCGGTCGGTTCGTCCGCCAGGACCACGAGCGGGTCAACCACCAACGAACGCGCGATCGCGACCCGTTGCTGCTCGCCGCCTGAGAGCTGCGTTGGTCGATGACCGATCCGCTCGGCAAGTCCGACACGTACCAACGCCTCGGCAGCGCGCCTGCGACGATCGCGAACACCCTGGTAGATCAGCGGAAGCTCGACTTGCTCCAGCGCACTCATCCGAGGCAATAGCGAATACGACTGAAACACAAACCCGAACGCTTTGCCACGCAACCGTGCGCGAGCGTGCTCACTCAGGGAAGCGACGTTGCGTCCGGACAGCAGATACGCACCTTCATCCGGCCTATCGAGCAGGCCGATGATGTTCATCATTGTGCTCTTGCCTGACCCAGACTGGCCCATGATCGCGACGAATTCACCGCGGTCGATTTCAAGACTGACACCGTCCAGCGCGTGAATCTTGGTCTCGCCAGCGGTAAACGTCTTGCGAACACCGTCAAGCCGGATCATCCTCGACCTCCACCGCCTGCACCGGCCGGAGGACCGCCAATACCCCCTCCAGTCCCGCCGCCGGGCAACTGGGTCGCGCTGTAGGCAATGCCTTCTGAATCGGCGCCGACGAGCACGACCGCACCGTCCTCCAGACCAGAGAGAATTTCAACATTCGTCCCGTCGGTCTCCCCAATCTGAACTGCCAGTCGTTCCCAACCGCCGTCCTCGGTCGGAATAGCGACATAGAACGCGCCATCGATCTGACGCACGGCCGAGGTCGAAACGAGCACCGCCTCGTCTCGCACTGCCGTCAAGATGGTGACGGATGCGCTCATGCCGTCGACCGGCAACTGCCGATCATCACCAACCGCAGCCCGGCCTCCGGCTGCTCCGCCGCCGCCGCCACTGAATCGAGCAATCAGCGTCCGCAACTGCTCCCGTTGCGCGTCGGTAATTTCAAAGTCCTCCGGCAACTCGACTCCATCTGGCAACGGCTGATCATTGGCAATGGCCTGGATCACCTGGATCACGGTCACGCCTTCTGGAAGCTCGAGCGATTCCAGCCAGGCTCGGAAACGAGCCGCCTGCTCGGGAGACGTTGCAGACTCACCATCACCTTCGCCCTGAGCGCCCTGCGCTGCGGCGCCCTGGCGCTCCGGGACCGTCACGCCTAGTGCTTGCAAATCGTTGCGGACTGCCTGAATGGCCAGCGGAGACAACACCGTCGCCTCGACTGAGTACGTCACCACGCCCTGCTCGACGTTTGGCACACGGCTGATCGTCGTGATCCGCACCGGATACTGCACGCCATCAATCGCATCGAACGACGCAACACCGACCTGCAACTCTTCCAACTCAAAGATCTCGGCCTCGGTCACGGTCAATGCGACAACAATCTGGTCGCGGGTGCTGATCACAAACGCTGCCGTTCCCGAGCCCACGCGATCGCCTGGATCAACATTGGCCTCCTCGACCACGCCGTCGAATGGCGCCGTCACAATTAGGTCGTCCATCGCCGAGATTGCCTGTTCATAGGTGATCTCTGCCAGGCGGACATTCTGTTCCTGCTGCGAGATGGTCGTCGCGGTCGGACCCGTCATCAGTTCGTCGTGTTGGGCTTGCGCCTCGTTCAGCGATGACTGCGCGCTGGCCAGGGTCAGCTCAGCCTCGAGGATGTCGTCATCGGTTGGCGGCGCGAGCAGCTCAGCGAGCCTTGCCTCTGCCGCGTCCCGACTGGCAATGGCAGCAGCCAGGGATTGCTCTGCCTGGTACACGTCATCGGCGTCGGCGTCATCCAGCACATCGTTCAGGTCCGCTTGTGCAGCGACCAGCCCGGCTCTGGCAGCGGCGACGACTTGTTCCGCCTGAAAGATGTCGCTGGGATCGGCCGGATCTAGCAAGTCCGCATGATTCGCTTCAGCGGCAGCCAGTCCGGCCCGGGCGGCAGTGACAGCCTGTTCAGCCTGAAACACATCTGCCTCTGTCGACGGCGTCAACAACTCTTGTAGTTTTGCTTCAGCAGCTTCGAGCGCCGCCTGCGCCGCCGCGACTGACTCGGTCGCCTGCTCGATCTGGTCAGAATCTGGATCAGTCAGATCGGCCAACCGAGCCTCAGCCGCCATCAACGTTGAAGCCGCCGCGTCATAAGAGTTGACCGCTGCCTCCCACGCCGCTTGAGCGTCGATCAACTGCCGCGACCGACGCTCCAAAGTGCTCCCGCTGTTCTCGGTCTTCGACTCCAGCAGGTCGATCAGGTCGTCATTCAGCGGCAACGAGGCACGACAGATCTCGGGCAACACGACGATGTCATCACAAAAGTCTTCGTGCGCCTGCTCCAGGGCGTCGTTGGTGCGCTGAACCGCTGTTTCGGCTTCGGCAACTGGATTTCGGGCCTGGACCGCAGATGATCGCGCCGTCTCGACATCCACAACGCTCGGCTCATCAGTCAGGTTCGCCAGCGCTTGCTCTGCGCTTGAAAGCTGGGAATTGGCACTCGCCACCGCCTGCTCCGCCGAGGCCAGCTCCGCGTCGGTTGGCTCACTTGTCAAATCGGCCAGTGCCTCTTCGGCGGTTGATAGTTGCGATGCAGCGTTTGCGACGGCTTGCTCAGCCGACGCCCGCTGAGCGTCACTTGGCTCACCGATCAGACCCTCCAGCGCCGCCTCTGCCGCCGATAGCTGTGAGGCGGCATTGGCGACGCTCTGCTGAGCCTTGGCGATCTCGCTGGCGCTGGCCGGCGACGTCAGTTCTTCAAGTGCCTGCGTTGCAGTAGAGAGCTGTGACAATGCACTCGCGACCGATTGCTCGGCAGCTTCAATGTCACTGGCGTCAGGCGGATCGTCGATTTGCTCGAGCGCCAGTGTGGCGCTCACAACTCCGGCTTGCGCGGTCGCAAGAGCTCGCTCGGACGCAGCGATGGCCGACGCCGCGGGACTCTCAAGCAGCTCCTCCAACCTCAGCCGCGCTAGCTCCAGTTGAACTTCCGCCGTCTCCAACTGGCGTTCGGCATCTCCATCGTCGAGTCGACCCAACACGTCGCCCGTTGAGACTTCGTCGCCGACCTCCACTTCGACCGAGTCAACCTCGCCGGCGACAGCAAAGCTTAGTGAGGCGGTCTGCGCTGCCTCGGCCGATCCCGACAGCTCGACGGTCGTCGTTAGTTGACCAGTCGTTGCGGTGCTCTGCTGCGGCTCGAAGACCGCTTCTTCTTCCTCGCTGCGCGTCAACAACCAGGCCACAACGGCGACCACAGCAATCGCGATTAGGAGGGCGAGAACCATCCAGCGTCGTGGACCACGACGTCCACTCACCAGGGCGTCAATGTCAACGTCTTGAGTACTCAAAGCTGGCCCGCCAGTTCATGGAGTCGGAAGAACGACACGACAGAACGCACCGAATTCGTGCGTTCTTCACAGCAAGCTAAAGCCAGAGCGTAAAGCCGCAGTCAGACCCATGTCATGTTCTGTCAACCGGATCGCCCAGCCGGCCCGCAAACAACGGCTGCTTCCGGTCACGATCCGGTGAACAAGCCGCCGTCCGGATGCAGAATCTGACCAGTGATGTAGCTCGACTGGTCGCTCATCAGGAAGAGCGATGCTTCGGCAATGTCTGCCGCTTCGCCCAGCCGACCCAGAGGAACGAAGCGCTCAAACGCAGCACGACGCTCTTCATCCTGCGACAGACCGAGCGCCATCGGCGTATCGATGACGCCGGGCGCAACCGTATTGACCCGGATGTCATGCGGCGCCAGCTCAAGCGCGAGCACACGCGTCAGCATCCAGACTCCAGCCTTCGACACCGAATAGTCGGCTGAACCCACCATCGGAATCTTGGCCGCGCCCGACGAGATATTGACAATTGCCCCACCGTCGCCCTGTGCGATCATCCGTCGCGCGACGGCGCGGTTGGTCAACATCACGCCTGTCAGATTGACCGAAAGCACTTTCTCCCAGTACTCGATCGGCTTGTTGATGATGTGTGTCTCGCGACTTCTCGGTGATGGATCGTCATCGGACACCTCGCCCGAGACGTACTGCGCATGCAGAATGCCCGCGGCGGCCAGGCACAGGTCGATGCGCCCGAACGCGTCGACGGTCGCTTGAGCCGCAGCTTCGCAGTCAGCGTCGCGAGACACGTCGGCGCCAACGTAGATGGCCTGACCACCGGCATCCGTGATCTCCCGAACGACTTCGTCGCCGCGCGGATCGTCTATTAGTCCGACGATGGCGACGGCAGCGCCCTCGCGCGCGAGCCGGATTGACGCCTCAGCGCCCATGCCCGACGCTCCGCCGGTGACCAGCGCCACTTTGCCCTGGAATCGGGCCACTCCGCTGTCAGCCATCGTTCCAGTCCGTTCTTAGACGCCGTTGACTTCCTGCGGGTATCGCCAGGGCGACTCTGGCTGGTCCGCCTCTTCATCCAGTGTCCAATGGGGCATCGCCAGGCCGTCAGCTACATCGGTGAAGACCATTCGCATTCGCGAGCCAATCCCGACCTGCTTGACCAGATCTGGCTTGGCGAAGTTGCCATCGGCATCAACCAGGTTGCCGGCCACGCGTAACGCCTCATGTTCGGTCGGTACGCCTGACTGCGTGTCCAGTTCGACCAACAAAATCATGTATGGCGCGCGCTCGCGGAATGCCGGTTGGATCGCGTGATGGACCTCGCCATACGAGTGCACCGTCCCGCGAGCATCAACAGGAACCCAGTTGAACTCGCGACCCGAGCACCACGGGCACGCGGTGCCCGGCGGATAGCGGATCAGTCCACACTCGGGGTTCACGCACTGTTGCAGATGGAACTCGTGGTCGGCGCAGTGCTGGAAGTAGGCCAGGTTTTCGTTGTCCAGATCGAGGACCGTGAGGGTCATTCCCAGGTATTCACCCTGCGGCATCGTCAGCTCCCGTTCGTTTCCTGTTCGGAGAAGTTCAGATCGGTGAAGTCAGTTAGCCCTGACGCATGATCAGCGACGAGCCCGTGCCGGGCATCGCCCAGCCGAGGTTCTGCGTGATCGTCACATCGGGCACTTGCCGACAACCCCCACCCTGGGACGGCTCGGCATAGTTGAACGTGTGCTGCTTACTGCCGTTCGCATCGGTCGGACAGTAGTCATCGACCTCACCGCGCAACTGACGCACGTTCTCGATGATCATGTTCATCCCGTGCGTATAGCCCTCGCAGAGGTGCCCGCCCGACGTATTGTTCGGCCGCTCGCCGCCCAATCGCATAATGCCCGACGACACGTAGTCGCCGCCCTCGCCCTTCTCGCAGAACCCGTAGTCCTCAAGCTGCAGCATCGAGGTGAAGGTGAACGCGTCATATGCGCCGGTGCATTGGATGTCTTCCGGACCCAGGCCGGCATTCCGGTAGATCAGGTCCTTGATGTAGTAGCCGGCCACCGTTGAGATCGGGCCATGCTGGAAGTGCATGTCGATCCGCGGCTTACAGACACGACCGGCTACACCGAGAATCCGTGCCGGCGTGTTCTTGTAGTCGTAGGCCTTGTCGACCGAGGTGATGATCAACGCGGTGGCATTGTCCGTCTCGACACAGCAGTCGAGCAGATGCAGCGGCTTGCAGATCATCCGCGAGTTGACCACGTCCTCAACGGTTACACGCTGCTTGTAGTACGCCTTCGGGTTGTTCGAGGCGTGCTCGGAGTGAATCACCTTGACCATCGCCACCTGCTCGGGCGTGGTCCCGTAGTCATACATGTGACGCATGAATGTCGGCGAGAAATTTTGTCCCGCCGAGAACCAACCGTAGGCAGCGCTGTGCAAGGCGTCACCGCCGACCGGTACTGAAGCGCGAGCGCCAGTCCCGCCAATCCTCACCTGCGAGTAGCCGTTCATCGATCGGAAGACGACCACCGTCTCGCACATGCCCGCTTCAATCGCGCCAATCGCGAGGCCAATCAACGCCTCTGAAGACGATCCACCGCCCTGAACGTCCATGTAGAAGTTGAGCCGGATACCCAGGTCGCCGGCGAGCATCGGCGACGCCGTCGAGTCGTTGCCCGAATAGGACATCATCCCGTCGATCTCGGACGCCGGAATCCCCGCGTCGTCCATCGCGTTCTTGATCGCCCAGGTGCCGAGACCACGAGTGGTCATCCCTGAACCCCGGGTGTACGTCGTCTCACCGATGCCAATGATGGCGTACTTGTCGCGCAGATACTTGTCTGCCGTCGTGTCAATGTCGGTTGTCACCGCATGCTCCTCTCAAGGACCTCACGTCAAGACCGCCAATGCTGTCAACATCAAGCGGAACGTGCGCAGTCTAGGACAGGACTGGATTGTCTAGGAACCGGCGGCGGCCTGAGTCGATTCAAGCGGCTCGCAGGAAAACACATCCGCGTACAGCGCCTCCGCCTCAGGTCCGACCAGTGAGGCCATCTCTCGATACGCTGCTCGCCGGTAATCCCAGCCGAACTCCGAGCGCTCAACTTGCTCCAGCCAGTCGAACAGGTGAATGTGAGCTAGATCGTGAAGCTCGGCGCGAGATATTGGAATCGGCGGATTGCCCTCCCGATCATTGATCATGAGATCCGATCCGCCCGCCAACGCTGCCGAAACAGCCGCGTCAAACGTCGGGCGATCCATGACGCAGTTGAGCCAGGCAATCCGCTCGGCGCGCTCGCCAATCAGATCGCGAACCTGAGTGCGCTCATCCAGTGGCAGCGAGAAAGCCTGGAATTTCTCTGTCCCATAGATCGAGTGAAACAGCCCAGCCGCGGCCAATTCGTCGCTCGCATCATGCTCGGCCAGCAGGTCGCGTACTGCACGCAGGTGAGTCAGGAAATCGTGTCCGGTGTGATCGATCTCGGCAGTGCCCAGCGATTGCAGGAAGTCGACCAGCTCGCTGACGGGACGGGGAATCGTGCGCATCGTGATCGAAGGGTATCGCCGGTCGGTCAGGTGTTACGCGAGGTCGCCTGTAGATGCCCGATGTGGTGATCCTCGACGCAGTCATCGGCTGATGACTCCACCTGGAATGTGATGTGGCTCATCTGGTACCGATCACGCGTGATCGCCTGGGCTTCAGTCAGGATCGCCTGCTGATTTGGATGGTCCGGATCGACCATGATGTGCGCCGAGATCGCGTCGTAGCCCGACGTGATCGTCCAGGCATGGACATCGTGGACCAATGTCACGCCATCAATCTTCTCGATGTCGTGGCAGAGCGCATAGATGTCGATGTGCGGCGGAACCCCTTCGATCAAGACGTGGAACACGCGCTTCGCCGGACGATAAGAAAGCAACAGGATCAATCCAGCAATGACGATGCTCGCAACGGGGTCGGCCAGATGCCAACCGAACGCCAGGATCAGGATCCCGGAACCGATTACTGCAACCGAGCCCAGCAGGTCGCCGAGCACATGTAGGAACGCGCCCTGAACATTCAGACTTTGCCCTGCCATTCGGCGCAGAATGATCGCGACGGCGAGATTCGCAGCCAGGCCGACAGCGCCGACAATCGTCATCAGCCCGGCCGAGACCTCCGGCTCGTCTCCAATGCGGTGCGCCGCCTCCCAGGTCACCCAGCCCGAGATCAGCCACAGCGTCAAGATGTTCAGCGACGCGGCCAGCACCTCCGTCCGCGCCAGGCCAAACGTGCGCTCAGCCGTCCAGGGACGACTCGCGATCCACATCGCCAGCAGCGCAAGCCCAATCGCCCCGGCGTCGGTCAGCATGTGTCCGGCGTCGGCGAGCAACGCGAGGGAATCGGAAAGCAGACCGCCGACGACTTCAACGATCATGAACAGCAGGATCAACACCAGGGCCAGCACCAGCGCGGGTCGGCTCTGCAACCGCAATTCATGGCCGTGATCCGGACCGACATGCTCGTGATCGGCCTCGATGTGTTCGAGATGCGAGCGTGGCAACGTCATGTCAGATTCCGGCATACGCGGCCCAGTGGTGGTCAACGTATCCTGCTGGTGTTCTAACAGTTTGCGTCGCAGGCCGTACGTTCCGCTCGCGACATACGACAGGAAGCCAACATGTCCGAAGCATTGACCGACGCACAAGTCATCGAAGCCGCAGATTTCCTCGAAGAGGCAACCGCCAACGGCCTGCCCCTGCCCTTGATTCCAGAGTCATGCCGACCGCAGACCGCATCCGACGGCGGACGCATCTACTGGGAGCGCTGGTCGCGCAACCAGCGACCCGCTGTCGCCTGGAAAGCGGCCGTGATCGATGGTGACATGGTCCTCGCGCCGTTCTTCGATGGCATGGTCTTTGATTCGCCTGCCTCGATCCCCGGCTCCGACTTCGTCAACTGCATCCTCGAAGCCGAGGTCGCGTTCCGCGTTGGAAGAGACTTCGCGCCGACGGATGGAGGCCACAGCGTTGATGACGTGCTCGGTGGCATCTCCAACGCATACATCGTGATCGAAGCGCCCAATAGCCGTTTTGCCGAGGCTCCGGGAATGCCCGGTATGGCCGCCGACGGTGTTGGCAACCAGGCATTGATTATCGGGCCCGAGATCGATGACTGGCAGTCGAAGGATCTCGTCGCGCTGCCATGCGAGATCCTGATCAACGGTGAGAGCGTCGCAGAGGGCCGAGAAGGACGTCCAAACCCGACCGAAATCATGGTCGCGACCGTCAATGAGATCAACAACCGAGGCATGACCGTGAGCGCTGGAGAAGTGATCACCACCGGAGCCGCAGCCATCCACGTTCCCGGACTGGCCGGTCAGGAAGTCACGATCCGCTTCCCGGGCATCGGAGACGTCGATCTGAGCCTGACGTAGAGGAGTTCGATTCCCTTCTTCCAGTGCCCGCGTAAAGGAGTCCTTGGAATAACTCCCCTTCTCCCCCCTTGCGGGGGAGATGCCGAAGGCAGAGGGGCGTCCGCTGTTCGGGAGCCCCATCTGGTCATCATCAGCCGCCCCCCCCTCTGTCACTCCGTGACATCTCCCCCCTCAAGGGGGGGAGAGGGGATTCGGGAGTTTCTCAAAGGTCTCCGTAAAGCAGAGACTAGGGCCATGCGGCTGGCTTCCTGAGAATCTCAGCTACTCCACTCGGCCGATCCCATCGACCTTCCACGCACCCTCAACCTCAACCCACTGAGTGAAGATCGTTCCATTGCCGTCGTCGCCTCGGAATGTGATGTGCAGTAAGTTTCCTCCCTGGTCTTCAATCTCGTACTCGTCCGATCCCTCCGCCGAGTCCGGCTGCGCCTGCAGCGCCATCGCCTGGCCAATACCGACTGGTGTAAACATCGGCATGAGGCCGGCGATGTTGTTGGCGACCAGATCCTGGGCGAATTGATCGGCAATCTGCAGCAGGTCGGCTGATTCTGTCATTGGTCATGCTCCGGTGCTTGTGCGATGTGCGAGTGAATCTTCGTAAGCGGCCGGTACGAAACCGGTTTGCGTTCTGCTGTGCATTCGCAATTTGCTTCCGAATGGACGTTCAGCCTACAAGTAGGCGGGATAGGCTGAGTCGTGGTCGCGAGGCGCTCACGCCTCAGGACAGCAGCAGGAGGTCAACATGAGCAGTCGTCCAGTCGGCATTGACATCGAAGCCGCACCGCAAAAGTCCGCGTTGACTCATGCTGACGGCGACGAGATCATCGCAGCGCACGACGTCCACAAAACCTATGCCGGCGCCGGAGAACCGGTGCACGCCCTGCGTGGAGTCACCCTGTCTGTCGCCCGCGGCGAGATGGTCACGATCATGGGACCCTCAGGCTGTGGCAAGACCACGTTGCTCAACTGCCTGTCCGGACTGGAAACCATCGAGCAAGGCGAAATCTTCGTCGAAGGGCGCAGCATCCACGATATGCCCGACACCGAGCGCACCGATCACCGCGCCCGGCGGATGGGCTTCGTCTTCCAGTTCTATAACTTGCTGCCTGTTCTTTCCTCGGTCGAGAACGTTGAGTTGCCGTTGCTGCTGGGTGGAGTGGGACAACGAGAATCCCGAGAACGCGCCATGCTGGCGCTTGAAAACGTGGGACTGACCGACTGGGCTGGACATCGCCCGGCTCAGCTGTCCGGCGGCCAACGACAGCGAGTCACCATCGCCCGGGCGTTGGTCAACGAGCCTGCGATCGTCTGGGGCGACGAGCCGACCGGCGACCTCGACTCAACCAACGCCAACCAGATCATGGACCTGCTCGAGGACCTGAACCAGCGCAATCAACAGACGTTCGTCATCGTCACGCACGACGAGAACATCGGTCGACGGGCAAACCGGACGATTCTGATGCGCGACGGTCTGATCGAAGGCGAGACCATTCACCGGGCACTCGGCAGCTAGCGACTGAATCGCACTGGCGCTGGACGCTTGAGGGAAGGGCAACATGGAGGAACTGTTTGGCCTACCGACGATCCGACTGATGTGGATCGTCGTCGCCATCGTCGGTGTCGCCGCCGCCGTGATCGCATTCATCTTCATCAAGCGCCCGATTCTCGTCCGCATGGGATTGCGAAACATCCCCCGCCGCCGGGCGCAAACCGTGCTCGTCACCATGGGTCTGACCCTGGCCACGATCATCGTCACGATCGCCTTCTCGACCGGCGATTCCCTCGCCGTCAGCGTCCGCGGCCTGGCGCTGGACACCCTTGAGCGCATCGACCACTTCATCGAGGTCGAAGAGACTGATGCCTCCGGCGAGAGGGGCGAGGACGGAATCCCCAACCAGGTGCTGCTCGACCTGCAGGCACACTTTGTCGGCGACGATCGGGTCGAGGCCATCTTTGGCTCGCGTTTCGATCTCGTCCCGGTCGAGCATCCTGATGCCGGACAGATTGAGCCGCAGTTTTTCCTGGTCGGCATGGATCCCGAGTTGGCCGATCAACTCCAGGCGATCAGGGACGAAGACGGCGATCTGCTCGAACTGTCGTCTCTGGGCTCGAACGAGATTGTGCTCAACCAGCGAGCCGCTCGCGAGTTGGCTGCCGAACCTGGAGATCAGGTCCGCCTGTACGTCCTCGGCAATCCGCGTGAGTTTACCGTCGCTGCAATCGGCAGAGATGCCATCCTGACCGGCAGTCTGGAAGCGGCAAGCGCCGGCGGACTGCTGTCCATGGTCACCTACCAGAGTCTGTTGGGGCCGCGACTCTCGCCACCAGATCAGTGGGACACCATTCTGGTCAGCGGCGCAGGTGGCGTGGAAGCGCCGATCGAATTCTCTGACGCGCTCGATCGCGACCTCGAGGCCGCATTGGACAGACTCGAGCGCCTCAAGCCCGAGCTGTACCTGAGCAACGGTCTGTCCCGCTACGCCAATGACGCGGTCAAAGCCGACAGTCTCGAAGACGCCGAGCTCATCGCCAGCGTGTTCACGACACTGTTCCTGTTCATGGGTTCATTCTCGGTCGCCGCAGGCATCCTGCTGATCTTCCTGATCTTCGCCATGCTGGCCGAGGAACGAAAGCCAGAGATGGGCATCGCCCGCGCCGTTGGCATGCAGCGCAACGACCTGATTCAGATGTTCATTTCAGAAGGCATGATCTACAACCTCGGAGCCGCAGTGATTGGTGTCGTGCTCGGATTGCTGTTCGCGATTGGCCTGATCGCGGCGCTCAACCAGGGCTTCGAGAGCTTTGGCTTCCAGTTCACCTGGACCGTGACGATCAAGAGCCTCGTCATCTCCGCTTGTATCGGCATCGTAATCACGTTCATCACCGTCGTCGTTTCCAGCTTCCGCGCCTCCCGGCTCAACATCGTTGCTGCCATCCGCGACATTCCCGAAGCGCAGTACGAGGAGACTTACCCGCTCACGCCCTGGCGTGTGTTCCGCAACGTCCTTGGAGTCTTCACGACCGCGATCGGCCTGGCTCTCGTGATCACGACGCCAGTCACGCTCATCATTGGTGCGCCAATCGCATTCGTCCTCAACCTGATTGGCAACCGTTGGTCGAAGCGACTTATCCCCTGGGTTCTGTTCTTCGGTTGGCGTGTCCTGCGCTGGAATCCTCAATGGTGGATCCTCTTCATCGTCGGCGGGTTCTACTTGCTCGATCTCGGCCTCGGCCAGGAGAGCTTCTTCCCGTACATGACCGGAATCTCCCTGATTCCACTGGGCATCGTCATGGGACTGAACAAGCTCCGTTTGGGCGGACGACGCATCAATCAACGCTTCCTCTACACCGCCGGAGCAGCCTTCGTGATGTTCCTGTGGTTCGCGCCGAACGACTGGCACGAAGGCTTCTTCGACAACAATCTCAACGGCGGACCCGAGTTGTTCGTGCTGGCAGGCACGATGCTCACCGCCGCAGGCACACTACTCCTGGTCTTCAACCTCGACCTGATCGTTGGCGGTATTCGCGCCACTGTCGGAGGCGTCGGCCGAATGGCGCCGGTCATCCGCACAGCCGCCGCCTATCCGGCCGCAGCCAGGTATCGAACCGGCATGACGATCGCAATGATCGCCTTGATCACCTTTGCATTGGTCAACTTCAGCACGATCAATGCATCCTTCAGCCAGGCGTTCACCGGTAGCGACACGGCGGGAGGATTCGAGGTCCTGGCGTTCAACACCGACGTCAACGCCATCGCCGACATTCGCAACGGACTCTCCAGCGCCGGCGCCGATGACGTGCTTGACGGCATCGAGAACGCAGGACGCATTGAGGCTGGACCCGAGCGAGGCACTCGGGCAGTGACCGTCCTGACCGAGCGTTGGGATCCAGTCCAGGAACGCCACATTCTCGACAGCAATGGCGATATCCGAACGGTTGAGACCGACCTCGCGGAGGTCCGCCTGGAAGAACGCGATGCCGTCGTGATCGGTGGGATCAACAACGAGTTCATCGACGGCCAGGAGGTCAAACTCCAGGCCATTTCGTATCGATACGACAACGAAGAAGCCGTCTGGGCGGCGTTACGCAGCGGCGAGATGGTCGCAGTTGCAACCGTTGACGCCATCGACGGCGCGTTCGGCTTCTCTGGCAATGACCTCGATCCGTGGTCGACGCCGGACTCGGTGACCGACGAATCCACTCTGCTTCCCCGCATCGTGATCGAGGTCGGCCTCGGCGAGAAAGCCAGGCAGGTGGAGGTGATCGCCGTCCTTGAGCGAATCAGTGGTGCATTTGTCGATCTCGACGGCGAGGAAGGCGGGCTTCCAACGCTGCTGCTCCCCGAAACGCTCGCGACACAAGTGACCGGCCCTTCGGAGTCCACGCGCCACTACATCTCGGTCAAAGATGGCTCCGACTCACTCGATGTGGCACAGGGCATTGAGCGCGAACTGCGCATTTTCGCCGTTGACATTCAGGGCGAACTCAAGCGCCAGCAAAGCACTCAATCCTCGATCCTGGCGCTGTTCCAGGGGTTTATCGGGATCGGACTGGTGGCAGGCCTGGCCGCGCTGGGCGTGATCGCATTGCGGGCTGTGGTCGAGCGACGCCAACAGATTGGTGTCCTTCGCGCGATTGGGTTCCAGGCGCGCCTGGTCGGATTCGAGCTGCTGCTCGAGATGGGCTTCATCGCCCTGCTCGGTCTTGGATTGGGCACCGCGCTGGCGCTTGGCCTCGCTTGGCGACTCTTCGCCGAAGGCACATTCGGCGAGATCTCGATGTACATCCCACTGGGTACCATCCTGCCCATGCTCATCGGCGCATTCGTCGCGTCGTTGGTCCTGACATACTTCCCGGCAAGACAAGCCGCACGAACCACGATCGCCGAGGCGCTCCGCTATGAGTAACGACACCACCAACCTCCTGCGAGAACTTGCCTTCGGATACGACCGCGACCTCCCCTTTGACGCCAAGATCGCTCAAGCGGGCGAAGGTGGCGGAATGACCGTCGCGCGTTTCGAGATCACGTCGCGCTACGACGACCGGGTGGGCGGATTACTCATGCAATTGACCGATGCTGAGGGTCCGAGACCACTGATCCTGGTCGGACATCCGGGCACGCTCGACAAGTCCAGCGACTACGTCCTCTGGCCCGCAGAGCAATGGGTCGCCCGCGGCGCGATCTGCGCCACTATCGACCAGGCCGGGCATGGCGAGCGTGCCAGACGACCAGTCTCAATGGAAGATTTCCAGCGCTGGCCCATGCGCCGACTCGACCAAACCCTGCAGACAGTGGTCGATTGGATGCGAACCCTCGACTACCTGTCCGAGCGTCCAGAAATCGATGCCGAGCGAGTCGGCTTCGTCGGCTTCTCGATGGGCGGCATGAGAGGCGCGCCGTTCGTCGGCCTCGACGACCGCGTCAAGGCTGCCTCCTTCTGCATCTCAGGCGCCAGCACGATCGCCGGCCGAGGCGGCGTCGCTGGCGAACTTGGCGACCAGCTCACAGACCCAGGCGCATACGCCCCGATGATGGCTGGCCGCGCAGTTCAGGTCGTCGCCGGCGAACGAGACGATCTCATCACCCCAGAAGCAACACAACGCTTCTACGACCAGCTATCCGAGCCAAAAGAACTCGTCTGGTTGCCCTGCGGTCACTGGGACTTCATGCCCCAGGGAATCAAACCCGTCGGCCCATTCCTCGAACAAGCCCTCAACTTCGGCGGCTAGCTCAACACCCCAGACGCCGTCAGCTCCGCAACCTCGTCGCCCGAGTAACCCAGCACTTCGGTCGCAACCTCAAACGTGTGCTCGCCAAACAGCGGCGCGGGCGAGGCCAGGTAGCCGGGCGTCTCGTGCAACTTGACAATCGGCCCGTCGTAGAGCGAGATATCCGTTTCGGGATGGTCCAGGTACTCGTAGAAGCCGCGCTCTGCCAGGTGTTCGTCGTGCTCGCACATGTCCTCGCCATCATGCACCAGCGACGCGGCGACACCGGCAGACTGCAGGTGGATCGCGAGCGAAGCTGCGTCAAATGACACCGTCCACGCCGATATCAATCCGTTCAGGACGTCCTCATGCCGCCGCCGGCCCAATAGCGTGGCGAATCGGTCGTCGGTGGCAAACGAAGCACCTTCAGCAATCGCGCACAGCGACTCCCATTGCGCATCCTCGCCAACGGCGATGGCAATCCAGCGTTCGCGACCGGATGGATCATCGGCACACCGATAGATCCCGTGCGGGCACATCCAACTGGACTGATTGCCCTTGCGCACTTGACTCTCCCCGTTGGCCGTGTAGTCGAGCAGCGCAGGTCCGATCGTCGCTGCCACCGATTCAATCTGCGCCAACTCGATCCGCTGTCCCTGGCCAGTTCGACGCCGGTGTCGTAGCGCGGCCAAGATCGCCACGACCGAGTGTCCCGGATTGACGACGTAATCGGGATAGTTGGTGCCCACGCCAACTGGTTTGCGCTCGGGATCGCCGGAGAGATGTGAGATTCCTGTAATCGGCGTCAGCACCGCACCGAATCCCGCAAAGTCTCGATGAGGACCCCACAGACCCAGCATCGGCTGATACGCGGCAATGATGTCGGGCTTGACCTTGCAAAGATCCTCGTAAGTCAGGCCCCAGCGTTCGAAGATCCGCGGCGTCAGATTGGAGATGAAGATGTCCGAGCGCTCAATCAGCCGATAGGCCACGTCGCGCGCGCCTTCGACTCCCATGTTGAGCAGAAAAGACCGTTTGTCGGCGTTGAAGTTGTTGAAGTAGGCGCAGACGTTGTAGCCCGATTTGCCCGGCTTGATCGGTTCGCCGTATCGCAAGCCATCGACGCGCGCCTCCGACTCCACCCGAATCACATCTGCGCCGAAGTCCGCCAGCGTCCGAGCAGAAATCGGACCGACGCCGAACCAGGAGAAGTCGGCCACTCGGACGCCGTCCAGCGGTCGTGTCCCGTTTGCGGATGTCATACAGCGCCCTCCCCGGCGAACGCGATCAGGTCTTCGGCCGGAATCCCAACTTCCTCAACCCAGACCTCCTGGTTATGTTCGCCAATCCGCGGTGCCGGACGCCGAATCGTCGCGGGCGTCTCAGACAGCCGGTACGGAGGACCGGGCAACTTCAGCGCCGCGTCGTCCTGGCCAAGCGTGGTCGGCTGATTCAGTTCCAGCCACCACTCGCGAGCCTCCAGATGCCGGTTCTCGGCGAGATCCTTCGGCGTCATCACCTGCCCAATCAGCAGCCGACGCGACTGTCCCTCTTCATATAGTTCTGTCGATGTTCTACTGGCGTAGAACGCGGTGAGCACCTCCTGCGCCCGATCGAGCACTTCGGCATGCCTGTCTCGTTCCTCTTCGACCAACAAGATTCTCAGGTCAAACGTGTCGAATGTTTCCACGTAGTGAGGCTCGGTGAGATCTTCGGCCATGCCATGCTCATCCATCCAGCCGATCACATCCGACCACGGTGCGCCAAAACCGGGAATCCCAACCATTGAGTAGATGTAACCGTCGCGCGTCTGATACGTCCCAATCCCCGGAAGCCGATACCGCTCACCAACCCGCTCGCGTGAAGTTTGAAGGAAGTCCCACTGCAGGTGTGCGGTTTCCTGGCAGATCGACATCGCTTCCTGAATCGATGTTTCCACACGCTGTCCATTGCCCGTCGCCTCAGCCTGCAACAACGCCAACAATGCGCCCTGAGCGGCGGAGATTCCCGCCACGATGTACGCCTGATTCCCCGCAATCCGCATCGGCGACCCATCCGGATAGCCGGCCAGCGTGGCGATGCCCGCTGCGGCCTGGGAAATCAGATCAGTCACTTCCCAGCCAGCCTTGGGACCGTCCAGGCCAAACCCTGTGATCGAGACCCAGACCAGCTCCGGTCGCGACTCCATGTACGAGTCCGGATCCAGGCCCCGCTCGGCCAACTCGCGCCGTTCCGCCGCCGTCCATGACTCGATCACAATGTCGGCAGTCTCAACCAGCCGGCCGAACAGCCAGCGCCCGTCAAACTGTTCCAGGTCGACCGTCACCGATCGCTTGTTGGCATTGAAGTACCAGAACCGAAGCGAAGTCTCCCGCCCTGGAGTCCCCTGCCAAAACGGAGCCCGCCCGCGAGAAGGCTCCCCACCTACCGGTTCCACCTTGATCACATCCGCCCCAAGATCAGCCAACAACTTCCCGCAATACCACCCCATCTCAGAGGTCAAATCAAGAACGCGAACACCATCAAGCGCTGTCTGGGTCATGCGGAGAGGCTACTAGAAGGGCGGCGCAAACCCGTCCTTTTCCTCACCTGATTCTCTTCCACCCTCTCCGTCATTCCCGCGAAAGCGGGAACCTATACAGCGTCAATTACCGAACGAGACTCGTACCCCTCTCTACACAGGCCCTAGGCAAGCTCTTCGTAAAGGTCGCGCCATCGAGGGTTCGGTTCTCTGATCAAGTCCGTCTTCCACTTTCGTTCCCACTTCTTAATCTGTTTCTCCCGCAGGATGGCTTCTTCCATTAAGTCGAACACCTTGTACCAAACAAGTCTTTTCAGCCCGTGGCGCTTTGCGAAGCCCTCTATGATGCCTTCTTTGTGCTGCCAGATTCGTTGGGGCAAGTCTGAAGTTACGCCAATGTAGAGCGTGCCATAGGGCTTGTTTGTGATGATGTACACGCAGGGGAGTTTTCGCGTGATAGGCACGGGAGATCTCTACTTCGAGGTCAGGCGATCAGTGGTGGGATAGCCATCGCTGTATGGGTTCCCGCTTTCGCGGGAATGACGGGAGGAGACAGCGGGTATGAAGGAGCGGGGGAGTTACGCCCCAACCGCGACCTTCACGTTCGCCGGCAACCTCGACGTGAACACCTCGACCGCCTCCCGGACCATCTCCTCGAGCACCTCGGCTGCGGGCCTCAGTTCATTGAGCAGACCAGAGATCTGACCGGCGGCGTTCATCAGCAGGTCTTCACGATTCCCTTGCTTCGCCGCTTCGGCGATGTCGGCGATGAGCAGGCCCTGCAGACCCATCGGCAGCGCTTGCGTGCCGGAGTCCTCCCAGGCTTCGATCAGTTCGTTGGTTACGTTGCGCATCGTCTTGCCTGAGTAGAGGCGCGTCACGCGCGTGTCCTCGTCGTTGGCGGCCAGAATGCGGCGCTTGCGGTACTCGTCCAGGTTTGCTTCCTGTGTGGGAATGAAGACGGTGCCGCACCAGACGCCGGCGCATCCCATCGCGAGCGCCGCTGCCAGGCCCCGGCCGTCGCCAATCCCGCCCGCGGCGATCACCGGCTTCGGAGCGACCGCGTCAAGCACCTGCGGCAACAGCGCCATTGTTCCGATTCGTCCCGTGTGACCTCCGGCCTCATGACCCTGGGCGACCACGATGTCGGCATTGCCGTCGTGGACGCGGCGGGCGTTCTTGACGTTGCCTACCAGCGAGATCACCTTGCCATTGGCAGCATGCACCTGATCAACAAACGGCGCTGGATTGCCCAGTCCGGTCGCCAGGACGGGTACTTGCATCCCGGTGATCGTGTCGACCTGATCCTGCGGAGTAAACCGAGGCGTGCGCACGTCGGCGCGAGGCGCCTGGACATCGGGTAAATCGAGGTTGGCGCGAATCCCACCGATCACTTCCTTCTGTTCCTCGGGCAGCAGGTCGCGAGGATCCTTGGGTCGCTTGCGGCCGCTGGGTCGTGCCGCCACGTTCGACGGCACCAAAATGTCGACCCCGAACGGCCGGTCGGTCAGGTCCTGGATCCGGCGGATCTGCGCTTCCAGTCGATCGGGAGGGAACCCGGCTGCCCCGAGCACTCCCAGACCACCGGCGTTGGAAATGGCCGCCACCAATTCGGGTCCGGCGATACCTGCCTGGCCGCCGCCGGTGGTTGGTCCCATTCCTGCCAGCGCGATTGGGTACTCGATGTCCAGCAGGTCGCACATCTCGGTGTGAAGGATTGGTCGTGTCATGATTTACCACTCTGTTGTAGCACCGGCTGCGTTCGCGCCGCGCTCGTTCCGCTCGCCACAGACGGCGTGCGCCTGCATATGCACTCTGCATTGTTCTAGCCCAGGTGCGCGCGGTCAATCCTGGATGCGATCAGGCTCAGGGGTACCATGAATCCATGAACACAGCGAAGACCAGCGGCGTGAATGAAACCATCGGAACCGGCGTGGCTGCGATATCTCGTCTATCGATGGCCGTCGGCCGGCGCCTCAAGCGACCGCTGCTGATCCTCGCCAGCGGCATCATCCTGCTGATGTTGCTCATCGTCGTCCTGCAATCCGGCCTCGGAGTCGACAGCGACGACACCATCACCGACAGTCACCGACCAGAAATTGTGGGCGAGTAAGTCGCCGCAGAAACAGGCGAGGGGAGTAACCAGAGCGATGCCAAGACCCAGCGAAGCACTGATGAACGAGGCGGGAGAATGGATCGCCGAACAGCTCTCCGAAGAGGGACTGATGGTGACCAGCGGTTTCGTCGATCTCGTGCTCGACATGGAATGGACGGCGATCGAGGAAGGCGTCACGCCTGATGATCGTCCGGTAGTGGTGGAAGCAGTGATGCAGAAGATGCTCGAGGAAAACGTCCACGTCGGTCCGCCGCCCGACACCCTCTCCACCGATGGCATCGACACCTCGCAGATTCGGCCCGTGCCCAAACAGTTCGTCGAGCAGGTATTGAGCTGGGAAGACGATTTCCTCGGCTTCGCCGGCATCCGCCGCTCGGACCACGCGTCCGGTGGAGTGGGATAACAACATGATCTTCGGACCGCTGCATACGGTCACAATCGAGCCATCCGGGCTGACGATTGAAGTGCCCAATGGCGAGCGGCTGATGCAGGCGGCCCGAGAAGCCGGATTCTGGTGGCCCAACCAATGCGACATGCAGTGCCGTTGCACCGGGTGTTTCGTTACTGTGGTCTCCGGTGTGGACCACCTGTCGGAGATGGGACGGGCCGAGGAAGAAGCGTTGCTCAATCAGCGAGGGCGACGAGCACTTGAGAACCCAGTGCGCCTGGCATGTCAGTTGGGCGTTTATGGCGACGCAACAGTTCGCAAGACTGGAGTACGTTCGGGAGAGTGAGCCTGATTATGCAAGGCATTCATGGTATTGATTTGGCGAGATTAGAGGCATTTGTAGAAGTTGCAACGGCACGGTCATTTTCCCGTGCAGCGGAACACCTGAATCTGACCCAACCCACGGTGTCCGCTCGGATTGCTCAGATGGAAACGCAGCTCGGCGTCAGCCTGTTCGAGCGGCTCGGACGCCGCGTTCGACTGACTGACGCCGGCAGGGCGCTGCTGCCCCACGCCCAGCGAACGCTGCAGGCCGCGCGAGATGCGGCCGAAGCGGTCCACGCGCTCAGAGCAGGAGGCGGAGGCAGCCTGGTGATTGGCACAGCGCCAACGGTCGGCACTTACGTGTTGCCCGGACTGCTACAGCGCTATGCCGCTGCCCAGCCCAATGTCGAGATTTCGATCCGTACCGGACGCAGCCAGGAAATTTCGCAGATGGTCCTCGATGACGAAGTCCAGATCGGCTTCGAACGAGAACTCGGTCACGCCGAGATCGAGTCGGTGCCGCTCTACGAAGACGACATCGTCCTGCTCGCTAGCCGACAACATCCGCTCGCCATTCAAGGTCTAACCTCGCCGGCCGAGATCGCCAATGAAGCCGTGATCTTCTTCGACACCGGCAGTAGCTACCACGCCATCAGCCAGGCGGTGTTCCACAACTCCGGAGCGGCGCCCCGGCACTCTATCGATGTCGACAGCCTGGAAATGGCCAAGCGACTGGTCCTGCGCGGGCTCGGCCTCGCCTTCCTGCCCAAGGTGGCGGTTGAGGAAGAGCTCCAGCGAGGTGAACTCGCGCCGATCGAGATAGAGTCAGCCATGCCGATTCGGCGCAGCATCGCGGTCATTCGGCGACGTCGTCGCTCGCTCAGCGACGCCGCTCTCTCCTTCCTCAGCCTCGTCGGTCACGTCTTCGGAGTCGAAGTCATGCCCGACGTCCGCCAGACCGGCCGAGGCACAAGTCGTCGCATGCCCGCAGCACCTTAGGGTCGGCGCGCCGCTTTGGCCTTACTTGGACGCAGGCAGTTCCGGCAGCGCCGATTCGTCACGCAGCGCCTTAATCATGTCAACGTCTGCTTTCCCCGGACCGTCGCCTTCGTACCCCGGAACCTCCAGCAGCCACGCCGCCTTGCGCAACACCCGATTCCGAACCATCCGGCGAAACGCCTTCAGACCAATCGTCCCTTGCCCGATGTTTTCGTGCCGATCTTTGCCCGATCCCAACTCGGTCTTGGAGTCGTTCGCGTGAATCGCAACCAGCTTCTCTCCACCGATCTCGCGCTGGAACTCGTCGATCGTCTCCTTCAGTCCGGCAATCGTTGCCACGTTGTAGCCCGCCGCATGCGCGTGGCAGGTGTCGAGGCAGACCCCTACGCGTGGATGATCGACCGCATTCATGATCGCCGACAACTCGGCAAACGTGGACCCGACCGATCGCCCCGCGCCGGCGTTGTTCTCGAGCAGCAACAGCGAGTCGTCGGGCGTTCGATCCAGCGCCTCCGACATGGACGCGGCAATCCGCGGCAACGCATGCTCGAATCCTGAGCCCATGTGCGAACCGACGTGGAAGATCACCCCGTCGGCGCCAATCCTCGACGCCAGGTCCAGCTCCTCGGTCAGCGTGTCGGTCGATTTGCGCAGCAGTTCGTCGTCGGGCGAGGCCAGGTTGATCAGGTACACGGCGTGGATGAATGCCGACTTCAGCTTCGCTTGCTTCATCTGCTTGCGAAAGGACTCCGTGTCTTCGTCAGGATGATGCTTGCGCCGCCACATCTGGGGAGCCGCACCGAAAATCTGAAACGATTCTGCGCCCAGATCGAGTGCTCGACCGACCGCCTTATCGATTCCGCCGGCCGACGAGACATGAGCGCCAAGGCTGGGAGTTCGTGCCATCGTTAGAATCTCATTGCCCTGGCGAGGCGATCAATCGCTCGACGAGCAGGCATTGCGATCACCGACCCGGCGACGGCAGAGGCCAGCGCGTCGGCGTCCACCCGACGGCTGAGCGAGACACGTGCAGTGCTTGTCTCAAGATCGCACTGTGCGTCCTCAACCCCGGCAACGCCTTTCAGCGCCGATGCCACGCGGCTCGAACAGATCCCACACACCAGTCCATCAATCTCCAATGTGGCCTGATCTGACTGAAGTTCGACCACACGAGCCTCAGGTGCTCGCAGAAATCTCAACGGTTTCAGGAACGCCATATCGCCAGACTATCGATTTTGCCAGTCCAGATAGCGACGAACCGCTCGCGCGCAGGACTCGATGCTGTGATAGCACGCGATTCCATGATCGTTGAGCCGTCGCTGCAGGTCGAGACCCCTGCCAAAGCCGTCATTCGTGCGCGGTTGGCGCACCACGACCGCCAACGGTTTTGACAACTTCTCGGCAACGGTTGCCAGCGAGTTCGCCGTCTCTTCGGCGAAGTCTTCATCCCGGGCACGAGTCCCGCCGTCTGTACCCGTGTGGACCATGAGCCAGTCGATGCTCGGGTCGTCGGAGACCGCCTTCAGCGCTGTCTCCATGTGGTCGCCTTCAAACATGAACCCAGCATCGAGCGGATTGCGGATCGAAGTGCCCGCAACCGGCGTGAATTCACGCAGCACCTTCTGCGTCGCCTCACCGAACCAGGGAACGGGAATGTCGTTGCGATCGCAAATGTCGGCCGCCAACACCGACACGCCGCCGCCGCCACCCAGCACCGCGCAGCGCGGCCCGCTGACGTCGGGCATGCGCTCGATCGTCACGGCCAGATCCAATAGCTCCTCAATACTCTGAGCAGGGATGAACCCGCCCTGCTTCTGCACCGCGTTCCAGATCTGCGCCGAACCCGCCAGCGATCCCGTGTGCGATGAAGCCGCACGCGATCCCGCCTCGGTCAGCCCGCCCTTGAGCACGATCAGCGGCTTGCGCCGTTGCGACATCTCTCTCGCCACCTGCAGGAATCGGCGTCCGTTACGGATGCCCTCGAGGTAGGCCAGGACCAGATTGGTGTCGTTGTCGTGAGACAGGAACTCGAGGAAATCCGCTTCATTCAGGTCGGACGCATTACCGAACGAGGCAACGTTGGAAAACGTGATCCCGCGCCTCACGCCTTCGCCGACAACCTCGGACGCGTTCATTCCCGACTGCGACAGCATGCCGACGTGCCCCGGCATCGAGTCTGATTCATCCATCCAGGAGACACCACCGCGCGTCGAGTGAATGCCCATGCAGTTGGGACCAATCAGTCGTATCCCCGCCTCGTCCAGCTTGCGCAACACTTCTGTCTCGAGGTCAGCTCGTTCCGAGCTGCCCGTCTCACCGAAGCCTGCTGTGAACAGGTGCATCACCTTCACGCGCTTGGCGATCGCGTCATCCACCAGTCCCAGGATGGCCGACGCGGGAACCGCCGAAATCAACGACTCGACCGGTCCCGGCACGTCGGCGAGCGACTGGTACAGCGGCGTCCCATCTGCCAGTTCGCCGCCTCGAGGATTGAGGCAATAGACGTTTGGCACGCGGTCGAGCTTGCGGATGCCGCGTAGGAACATCTGCCCGCCGCCCCATCCGGTCGTGCGCGGCGACACGCCGGCAATCGCCAGCGAGTTTGGAGCAAACGCGGTTCGTAGCGCGAGTTGAGGATCGGCCTTGCGGCCGGATTGTGTCGGAACAAATGTCATGTAGGGGCCTTTGCTTTCTGCCCGGTGGGCGCAGCAGTAGCGTATCAAGCGGTGTTGCGATGACCGATCTCACGATTCCATCAAGCCGTGGACCAATCGCTGTGCGTTGGCATCCGCCGCAAGGAAGCGCGCCGCGCGGTGCTCTGCTCTGTGTCGGCGGCTTCGACGGCGGCTTCGACGGTCCTGCAGAGGGCATCTATGCCGATCTAGGCGAAGCGCTCCCGCCACTCGGCATCGGAGTACTGAGGCTCGACTTTCGTGTCAAGACCTCGCCCGGCCCGATCGACGAGGGTACCGCCGACGTCCTGGCCGGAGTCGACTGGCTCATCGACCAGGGAGTCGGCCGGGTCGCGCTGATCGGCCACTCATATGGAGGAGCCATCGTCATCCGTGCTGCCGCGAGGTCAAGCGATGTCGTCGCAACCTGCGCGCTCTCTACCCAGACCGCAGGAATCGATCCGATAGAAGTCTCCTCACTGGCTCCAAGGCCACTGCTGCTCATTCATGGAGCAGCAGACTGGCGTTTGCCGCCGCACCTATCGCAGTGGGTCTACTCGATCGCCGGCGATGGGCGTGAACTGCACATCCTGGAAGAGGCCACCCATTCCCTCCGCCAACGCCGCGACGACCTCTGGAGGCACCTGGTCGAATGGACCAATCGGGTCCTCCCCGCTTCCCCCCTTGCGGGGGAAGCTGCCGAAGGCTGAAGGGGGGCTCGCTGAGATCGACAAACGCTGGTTGAAGTGCCGCTACATCGGAGGCTGCTGCCAGCCGCCGAGATCCGACTCCAACGCCGCTGCCAGGGCCAGCGTGACATCCTCGCGCCAGGGATGCGCCAGGATCTGGATGCCGATTGGCAGACCGTCGCTCGATGTTCCACAACGCAGCGCCGTGCCCGGCCATCCCGTGATGTTGTACGGACCCGTGTAGAACATCGTGCGTAGCTCTTTGCTGTACGTCTGCCCATGCTCTGGAGCTGGGCGTGCCGCGACCGGTGCGATGATGGCGTCGTATGGCTGGATGAACTGCAGCATCTCGCTGCGGAACTGATCCTGGCGCTCAAGTGATTTCGTGAACTCGTCCGTCGCCGTCGGCTCGATCGTGTCGAAGCCTTTCTTCAGGAAGGGCGATTCTTCGGTCGTGCCCCATTTGTCCAGTATCCGCTGGACCCAGGCTCGACCATCGCCGCCGCCGACCCGAGGCCAGAGATCGACGTATTCGGCTAGTGCGGGTGGTGTGTCCGGCTCAACCGAGGCGACGCGTTCGCCCAGCGCCGTCACGGCAGCCTCGAGCGTGGCCCTCGTGTCATCATCCGGCGCGAGGTAGCCCTCAACGTCCGAGTACCAGGCAATGCGCAAGCTGCTCAAATTCACGTCGGCCGGATCTCGTAACGGAACCGGAGCGATAAACGGGTCCACGCCGTCGGGACCGGAGATGATCGGCAGCGCCAGCATCAGATCCTCGACGTACCGAGTCATCGGTCCAATCGTCGTCCAGGCGTCGAGCGCGCCCATCCCCCAGGGCACGATGTGCCCGGTTCGAGGCACTCGACCGGCGGTCGGCTTGATTCCACAGATGCCGCTGAAATGCGAAGGCAAGCGGATACTGCCGCCCGTGTCGCTGCCCATGTCGAGCGGCGACCCTCCGGCGCAGACGATGGCCGCCGCGCCGCCGCTGGATCCGCCGGGCGTTCGCTCAGGATTGAACGGATTCCGCGTCTGACCGTAGACGAGGTTGTCGGTTTCACCCGACAACGTTAGTTCCGGCGTATTCGTTTTGCCCATCAGGATCGCGCCCGCGGCTCGCAACCGCGCCGCGACCGTCGAGTCTGCGTCTGGGACAAAGTCTTTGCGTCCCAGCGTGCCGCCGGTCGTGACGACGCCCTCGGTGTCGTGGGAGTCCTTCAGTGTGATCGGAGCGCCATGCAACGGGCCCAGGTCGTCGCCGCGCGCGATTGCAGCGTCAGCTTCAGCAGCCTCCACTCGCGCACGTTCCGCCGACATCTGCACGACGGCGTTCAGCGTCGGGTTGACTTCGTCAATCCGAGCCAGGTGCGCTTCCAGCACTTCCGACGCGGAGACCTCCCGCCCTCGAATCGCGCGAACGATGTCTGTGAGTGAAGAGAATGTGTCAACCATCAGGCGTGCTCCCGGCATGTGCCGTGAGACGCCCGGTGTGCCTCAGCGGCCTTTGAATTCGGCAGGACGCTTCTCTGCGAACGCGGTTGTGCCTTCGCGGGCGTCCTCCGTGGTCATGATCTCAGAATAGAGCTGCGATTCCAGTGTCATGCCCTCGGCGAAGCCGGACTGGAGCAAGACTCCCTCGTATGCGGCACGCTTCGACGCGCGAACTGCCAGCGGCGCGTTCGAGGCGATCTCCTCGGCCCATTCTCGAGCGGTCGGCAGCAGCGCATCGGGTGTCGTGACCGCATTGGCCAGCCCGATCCGGTGCGCTTCCTGCGCGTCGAGATGGTTCGCCCGCAGCAGCAGTTCCAGGGCCTTGCCGAATGGCACATAGCGAGCCAAACGCTGCACCTGACCGCCGCCCGGCAACAGTCCGCGCCTGGGCGCCATTGAGCCAATCCGTGCTGTGTCGCTCATGATCCGCAGGTCACACGACAACGCCAGGGCGAACCCGCCGGCCAGACACCAGCCGTTGATCGCGGCAATGACCGGCTTCCAGGTCTTGTCCGGTCCCCAACTGGAGAGCCCGGAGGCGTTCGACGGATCCGCTTCTCTCTTGATGGCAGATGTGGCCGCGCGGTTGATCTCGTCACTGTGCGCATCCGGCCGGACCAGGTCGCGTCCCGCGCAAAACGCACGTCCAGCGCCGGTGATGATTGCGACGTGCAACGCGTCGTTCTGTTCAAACTCCGACCAGAAGTCGTCCAACTGCTCCGACATCTCCGGATTGATCGCGTTCATCCGCTCGGGTCGGTCGAGGGTGATCGTCGCGATCTTGCCGTCGGTTTCGATACGGACTGACATGGTTGCCTAGCCGCCCGCGACTGCCGGGACGATCGAGACTTCGTCGCCCTGGCTCAGGGAGGTGTGCAGACCATCGAGAAAGCGGACATCTTCGCCATTGACGAACAGGTTGACGAAGCGCCGGATTTCCCCGTCCTCGTCAACGATCCGCTCGCCGATGCCGGGGAACTGCTGCTCAAGGTCGAGCACGAGATGTTGCAGGGTTTCGCCGGCGGCCTCGACCACATCCTGGTCGGAGGTGAGGGCGCGCAGCGGGGTCGGAATGCGCACGGAAACGCTCATCAACGGAGCTCGATTCTTGTGGATTGACTTGCTTGAGTAGAGGTTAGCGCGGGTCTGGCGCCTCGTCTGCGCAGGCTGACGCAGTATGGCGGGTCAACGGACGAGCGCGACCGGCGTGGATATTGGCCGGGCTACTCCTCCGGCTGGTCCGGCTCCCAGAGAATTCGACAGGTTCCGCAAACCAGCGCGGCGATCACTTCGCGACCTCCGTCGCTCTCGAGATCGATCGTCTCATATTCAATCTCGGCCTCCGAACCGCAGTCGGGACACAGCGGCCGGAGGACGTAGTCGAAGTCGCCCGACGTCACCGAGCTGCGGTGCACCAGGGTGTCGATATCGACCCACTCGTCAAAGGGCACGGAACGCACAGCGAAGCTGGCCAGGTCGGCCGACAGATCAGCCGACATGCCCGGCTCCGGCGGATCACCTGGCGCTCGCCCACCGCTGCGGGTGCTCACGGTTGATTGCTCAGTAGATGATTCATTGGCACAGTGTACGTCGGCGAACGAGTGTACTCAGCGACCTGGCGCCGATACTTCCTAGCGCCGATACATCGAACGCAAGGCCGAGTCAGCGTCGTCATCGCTGAACGACTGACGTCCTCCGGCTCGACGTCCGGTGAAGATGTCCGAGTTGTTGACTCGCTTATCTTCGGGAATCGAATTGTAGAACTCACGTCGTGAGTTACATCGCGGACAGTGTCCAACCGACGACGCGCCGTCGGGCGAGTCGATCAGCCAGATATGTACGCATTCACGAGGGCCAGCAAGGCCTGGGGCTACAGCGGTAACCATGGGAAATCTCTCTAGGAGATCGTCCGCCGCCAGGCGTCCTGTTCGCGGATTGTACTTGACGTATCGTCCGCGACTGTGATTACGGTGAAGGATTTTGTAACCAATGTCAACGCTGTATAAATGTTCGCGTTATGACGAGTAAACAGTACAGTCGTGCGAACTTAACTAATATTGATCACCTCCCTATGCTATTAGACCGCACTTTCCAAGTTACTCGCCCATCCGCTTCATACGCTGAACCACCGCTGCCCGCAAAGTACAGCTAGTCTACTCGCCAGGGTGGGGAGTGTCGCAGGGGCCAGACCTCTGCCTCGGTCGTTTGCCATCCACTTCCGGTTTCTTCTCCCTTTTGCGACCTGTGCGCAATCCTGTTTCCGGCCGTTCTGAGCTCCTGTAGGGGCGACTCTTGTGGTCGCCCGCGTTGGCAATTGCAAGATTGACCAGATACGAGTTACAGAGCCGGGCGACCACAAGGGTCGCCCCTACTTGAAGGGAGCCGATTCTCGCTTATGCACAGTCCTTCAGAGGAAACGAGCAGCTTCCCCAGTGCGTTGAGCGTGTTTTCCGCAAGTTCCCAAGACTGACACTGTCACCCCGACATCCCCTTGACGAACTCGAGCGCGCCCTCCGGATGCGCATGAAAATCTCTTGGCGCATCGATGATGTGGCGCACGATGCCCTCGGCGTCAATCACATAGGTCATCCGCGAAGTGATCCCGCGCTCTTCGTTGAGGATGCCCCAGGCCTTGCCGGTCTTGCCCCAGGGGAAGTCTCCCAGCAGCGGGAACTCAAGCCCGAGTTCGATCGCGTAGGCCCCGTTGGCGAATGGTGAGTCGACGGAAATGCCCAGTACCTGGGCGCCGGCCTCCTGGAACTCCTCGTGCAGTTCCCGGAAGCGGCTCAGTTCGTTGGTTCAACCACCGGTAAAGGCGAGCACGTACCAGGCCACCACGACTGTCTGGCCGCGATACTCCGACAGCGTGTGCTCCTTGCGGTCGCCGTCCATCAATGTGAAGTCGGGTGCGACCTGTCCAATCTCGACTGCCATGGATCCGCTCCTGCTCGTTGGCGACTTGTTGTGCCGGTGTGCTTCCGCATGGCGAGCGCCACCGACCGCCGCTGTCCATAGCCTAAGCGCTGGGTATACTTCGCCCATGGCTAACGGCGCCGAGTACGACCTGGGTGCGGCGGAAGTGCTGGAAGCGGAAGCGATCGGCCTGCCCGGTCAGCGACGCTTTCGGCTGCGCGTGATCGCCGGAGACAAGACGGCGTCCATCTGGTGTGAAAAAACCCAGGTCGGCGCGCTGGCCGAAGCGATTCAGCAGGTCCTGTCACGTCACCGGCGCGCTTCCGATGGTCGCCGACCCACCTCTCGCCCATTGGAGCCATTCCCAGATCAGCCCACGCATGACTTTCTCGCCGGTCGCATCGCGCTCGGCTATGACGAGGACGCCGACAGCATCACGCTGTTCGCGACTGACATCGAACAGGGCGGTCCCAACGACATGCCCACGCTGCGCTGCGACCTCAGCCGGCAGGCGGCGCGATTGTTCACCGTCCAGGCGGAAGAAACCGTCGCCGGCGGACGACCAAACTGCCCGCTCTGCAAGCAACCCATCGAAGGATCGGAACATCTCTGCCCGCGCACCAACGGGCACTCGGAAGACGCACTCGCCGAAATCGGGCCGCCCGAGTTCTAGGCCCGGAGGCGATCGTTGACGACGTATGAGGGCGCAGCGCGACGAGACTGGCTGACGGCGCGCCCCGCTCCGCAACACGCTGCCTTACTGCGCACCGTCGCCCGCGTGGCATCGAGCTTGCCGCCTCGCCGACCCAAACTCTGGACGTATCAGTACGCCTTCTCTCTGCTGGGCACGGCGTCCTTCTTCGCCTGCTTCTTCTATCTGACCACGACGCTCCCGCGTGAGATGACCGACCAGGGCTTCAACCTGTTCGAGGTCGGATTGGTTGTCGGAGGCTACGCAGCGATTCCCATCATGCTGCGACCATTCATCGGACGCTGGAGCGACGGCGGACACCGCATACTTCAGATGCGACTCGCCCTGTTCGCGTTCATCGCATCGTTCGTGTTGATGATCTTTACCGACAACCTTTGGGCGCTGTTCGCGCTGCGTTGTGTGCAGGGCATCGGCATGGCCGCCTACCCGACTTCGGCCGGATCGCTCGTCGCCGAACTCGTGCCGCCGATCAGGCGCGGCGAGGGCCTCGGCTTCTTCGGCCTTTCGACCAGCTTCGCTCAAACCCTCGCGCCGGTCGGCGGCGGCGCCATCGCCGTCTTCGCCGGATTCGACGGTGTGTTGATACTTGGCGCAGTGACGGCGGCAGTCTCGCTGGTAGTCACGGTGTTCCAGCGAGAACCTCCTCGCCCTTCAGCACCGCCGCCTCCCGTGTCGTTGAAGGCGCTGATTCCCGCTCGAGCCGTCTTCCCGATGCTTGTCTTCCTCAGTGTCACGCTGGGATTCTCCGTCGCCGCGGCATTCCTCGAGCCATTGGCCGATCAGCCGCATCGCAATCTAGGGTTCGTGGCGCTCTTCTTTATGTTCAGCGGCGTAGGCGCAATGCTTTCCCGACCGATGGCCGGCCGCCTGTCCGATCGAGTGGGGCGTGTCCCCGTGATCATCCCTGGCCTGATCGCCACGTGCGGCGGCATGGTCCTGGTGGCGCAATCGGAGACGGCGCTGATGCTCTGGGTCGCTGGTCTGTTGACCGGCATCGGGATGGGCGGAGCGCACACCGGACTGCTGGCAATGGCGGTTGACCGCGTTTCGTCAACGCAACGCGGCGGCGCGACCGCCACCTTCCAGCTTGCCTGGGATGTCGGAGGATTCGCCTCATTCCTGATCGGCATCGTCGGCGCATTCTTTAGCGTTGAGATGATCTTCTGGCTGGCAGCGCTCGGAGCATTGGTTGCACTCGCAGGGCTGCTGCTCGGACGCGTGATGGGCTGGACGCGCTCTGCGCCTCCGGCAATCGAACCGCTCGCGGCGGGGGCGGTTGCGGGGGGCGGGTGATGCGCCGTGTCCAACTGGACCCCGCCTACCAGGCAGCAGGACCTGACCGAACTCGCGCTTGAACGCTCCCCCTCAAGCGTTTCCAGTCGTCCCTGGTACGCCGCCGCCTTCGTCGCTGGAGTGCTGCTCGTCTGCGTGCTCGGATTCGCCACCGATCTGTTCGATTCCGGGCCCACTTCGTCCGATGTCAGCGCCGCATATCGCGAGGGCATCGACGAAGGAACCGTTGCTGCGGAGACGCACTGGCAAGAGGAACTCGAAGCGCGTTGGTGGGAGTCCTACAGGCGGGGACAATCCGAAGGATCATCTATCGCACCGTCAATCACGGTGGCGATTCGAGAAGGATTTAGCTGGGAGGGCGGGTTCGATGCCGGACTGCGCTCGCCCGATATCGATCTTGGGCGGAGCTACCGCGAAGGATGGATGGCAGGGTATTCACAAGCCTGGTCGGCAATCGCGAGCGAAGTCGAGGTGGTGCCATTCGATGCCACGCCACCCGAGGTCGGACAACGCGTGCAATGGGTCGAATGGGGAGGTGAACCTTGAAGGGCAGGTTCGGACTGGCACTGGTCCTGTCTTTCGCCGGGGGCGTACTGCTAGCCGCGGCCGCGGGCGGGGCGCTGGGCGTCTTCGACCGAGGTCCGACTGAGCAGGATGTCTCCGATGCGCGAGAACGAGGTCGTGAGGAAGCCACGGCCGAGGTCGCCGTGGGCAAAGAAGACGCTGCCGAGGATGAGGCGGCGAAGGGTTATGAGCGGGGCCGCGAGTCATCAGAGTGGCTCTCGCTCGATCGTTTGCCAAATCCCGATAGCTGGTTCGCCGGGGTCGCCGCGGGCCGGATCGAACTGGAGAAGCGGTCCGAAGAAGCCTTCAGGATCGGCTTCGCGGACGGAGAACGACAGGGCACGGACGAGGCATTGGGCGCATTGCGTCTCAGCGAAGAGCGCTAGCGACTGTGTGTCTCCAAGATCCGTAATACCCGCGCTTGCCGCGGAGCCTGCCCCCGGCTTGACCGGGGTTATCTCGATGATTGGCGCGTACACGTCGGTCGAGTGCACCAGGCACCGGAAGATTGCCGTATGGGAGTGCGGCAATGACGAACCTGGTATCCATCATTGCGACTATGGCGTCCGCTGGCCCCACTGATTCCAATGCACGATTTCCTCTAGCGGCACGCGCGGGGCCTGCTTGAAGGTTTCGCCCGTGAAGTAGGCCATTGGCAGCAATACCGCCTGGGTGACATCCTCGGGAATCCCGAGCAATTCCTGTGACAACGATTCATCGCGCAGGTGCAGTGTCGTCCAGGCCATCCCGATGCCTCGTGATCGCGCTGCCAGCATGAATGACCAGGCGCCGGGAATGATCGAGCCATACGTCGCGGCCTGAGCCATGTACCCGGCATCCTCGACCCGACCGGTAATGCAGGCAATCAACAAGGCCGGACAGCGATGCATCTCGTTGGCCAGATAGGTCGCCGATCGGGTGACTCCGTCCGCCGCAGCCGCACGCGAATCTCCCTCGGGCCAGCGCGGACCTTCGTCCGCTCGAGCGGTGACGAGCTCCATGAAGCTGTCCTTGTAGATCTTGGCGATCCCGGCGATCTTCTCCGGGTCGGTCACGACCATCCACTGCCACTGCTGCGAGTTGGAGGCCGTCGGCGCTTGCAACGCGATCTCCAGGCATTCTTCGATCACCTCCGGCTCAATCGGACGATCGAAGTCCAGGCGCAGCCGGACCGACCGTGTCGTGGTCAGGATGTAGTCGGATTCGTAGCGGCTCATGTCATGGTCCCTTCGTGCGGATCTGGAGTCTGGTCACTTGATCTGGCTGATGCGTTGAATCTGGATCCGTTCCGGCAAGGTCTTGCCGTAGCGTCGGACGAGACCAGCCATCACGTTGCCTGGACCCAATGTCAGGTATCGTCGCACGCCTGTTGCGTACAGCGCCTTCAATGCGGCTTGCCATTCCACTGGTCGGACATATTGCGCCCGCAACTCGTCGCGAAGTTGTTCCGCCGTCGAGATGACCTGTCCGGAGTGATTGCCCACAATCGGAGTGAACTGGTTGGTGATCGGCAATGCGTCAATCAGTGCGCGATTGGCGCGATCAGATCCTTCAAATGCGGACGTGTGAAACGCGCCGGCAACGCGTAGCTGCACCGCCTGACCGCCGTACTCGGGCGCAACCTTGGCAGCCCGTTCCAGGGCGTCCGCCGGTCCGCCGAGGACCGTCTGGTCGGGAGCGTTGTGATTGGCCAACGATGCGCCGGATGCAGCGGCGATCGCTTCTGCGGCGTCGCGTCCGGCGCCGACCAACGCAAGCAAACCCCCGGGTTGCTCGCTGCAGTCTCGATCCATTGACAGACCGCACTTCCAGGCAAACTGCAACGTCGACTCCAGGTCGAGCGCTCCGGACAGCGCCATTGCTGAGTTCATCCCACTGGAGTGTCCGGTCACAAACGTCAGCGGACCAATCCGTTCGGACGCCTTCGAGTACTCGGCGACAGCCCAGGCGATCAGATACGGCTGCAGTAGCGACGGCTGACGCAGTGCCAACTCATCCATTGGATCTGCACTCTGGCCCAGCCTCCACAGGTCACAGCCGGTCACCGACGATGCCAACCCAAACGCACGCTGCCCCGTCGCAGGAAGATCTGCAACATCGTCGGCGAGATCAGCGACACCGCCCGCGCGTTGCGCTCCCTGTCCCGGACAGATCAGGACGGTGTCGGGCGACTGATTCACTGAATCAGGGTACGCGTTAGACGCCACTGCGGATGTGACGCGCTTGCTTGACCGCTGGGCCTCTGAATGAGCCGACGTACCTACTTGTGATGGTCGGGGCCCATGTCGGTCAGCTCGATGATGTTGCCGTCCGGGTCCTTGCAGAATGCGGCCCAGATGCCATCGTTGTCGCGCTGGTTCGGTTCGACCATCACGCTGACGCCGTCCGAACGCAACCGCTCGACTTCGCTGTGGAAGTCATCGGTGGGGATGTAGAGGGCGAAGTGTGGGCCGATGCCCTCCACCGATTGGTCCATCTCGCGCTGCATCAGGTGCAACTGGAGCGCGCCGACCTCGTACCACGCGCCGGGGAATCCGAAGTCAGGACGGTCGATCTCACCGAGACCGAGCTGTTCGCCGTAGAAATGCTTCGAAGCCTCTACATCGGCGACGCAAATCGCCACATGGCTGTATCCGGCAACGGCAGGCATAGCACGCTCCTTCAATCTCCCCGTACGCTCATGTACAGGGCTGTTCACTGTAATTTGAGTGCGATGATACACATCATGGACGACGCAAGCAGCGGAGTGGACGCGTCGGCGCGGAGAGGCTGAGGCTGATGTCAGAACTTCGTTGGGAACCGCCGCCAAGCGGAGACGCTGTCCAGCGCGCCGTCGTGCCCGATCGATCGGGAGGCAATGGCGGCTCGGGTGGACCAAGCAGATGGTCAGTCGCGCTGTTGATCTTCGTCATGATCGGAGCTGCCTTCGCGCTGGGCGTTGGCGTCATGCGAGTAGTCGACGCCAACGACGATTACGGCCGACTATTGCGCAGCTCAAGGGACGGCGGGTCGCCGGCAGCCATTCCGGCGGCTGTGCAGCCGTCCGAAGACGAAGACCAGGCGGTCGAGGCCGCTGACACCGACGGCAGAGCCTCACGATTCGCCATCCTCGACGAAATCATCGAGGTGCTGGACAAAGACTTTGTCGATCCCGCCAAGTTCGAGTCGCTCGACACTCGCGAAGCCGCGATCAATGGCATCATCGACGCCCTGGAAGACGAACACACCGTCTTCATTGATGCCGAACGCTATCGCCTCGCCAGTGAGGACATCGGCGGCTCCTTCGAAGGCATCGGCGCGACCGTCAACTCGGTCGACGGCGCAATCGTGATTGTCCGCCCCTTCCGCAACTCACCCGCCCAACAATCTGGCATTCGTCCTGGCGACGTGATCCTCGAGGTCGATGGCGAATCGACCGAGGGCTGGAGCCTGGAGCAGGCAGTCGCAGTCATCCGCGGACCCAGAGGCACAGACGTCGCGCTGCTGGTGCGCCACGCGGACGGCGAGGAAGAGCTGATCATCGTCACCCGCGACCGGATTGTGGTGCCCAGCGTCGAATCGCTGCCGATCACCGACCGCTCCGGCAATCCGGTCGCCGACATCGGCTACATCTTGATCACTCAGTTCACCGAGGACACACGCAGCGAACTGCTCGAGTTACTCGACGGCGCGCGAAACGCGGGATTGGAACAGCTCATCATCGACGTGCGCGGCAATCCCGGTGGTTTGCTCCGTGCGACGGTCGACACGACCGGCGAGTTTATCGACGAGGGCGTGATCCTGCGTCAGATCGACCGCGAGGGCAACGAAGAAGTGTTCAACGATCGCGCCGGTGGCGCCGGTATCGATCTCGAGCTCGTCGTCCTGATCAACGAGCACAGCGCATCCGGCTCCGAGGTTATGGCAGCCGCGTTGCGCGATCACGGACGCGCAGTGCTGATCGGCACCACGACCACCGGCAAAGGCACGGTCAATGTGCCGAGACGTCTCTCCGACGGCAGCGTGCTGTACGTCAGCATCGCTCGATACCTGACGCCCAATAGCGCCCAGGTCGAGGGTGTCGGCGTCGCGCCAGACATCGAGATTGCCATCCCCGAGACCGGGTTCGAAGCCGGACAGGACATCCAGTTGTTCGTCGCCATTGAATACCTGCGAGGCGAATACAATCCTGGCGCCGGCGCCGATGACGACTCTGGCGGCAGCGAGCCCGACGAGGTTTCCGACGAGACGACAGAGGACGGTCAGCAGGGCCAGGAGGGTCAGCAGGAGACTGAGGCGGACGCTGAATCGCAGCAGCAGTCGGAGGAGTAACCTACGCGGCGTCACCTGCTGAGCGGGCGGTCTCGCCGAGCGAAAGGGATTCGTGATGACATCAAATGCCGACGGTTGGGCACGACCCGAGCTGATCTGCGAAACCGATTGGCTGGCAGACCACATCGACGATGACGATGTGGTCGTGCTGGACTGTGATCTGCTGGACGGTTACCTGCGACTGCACATTCCCGGAGCGGTCTGGTCGCTCTCGCGTTACTGGAAGACTGATCCGCGCGATGACTCGCAGATATACGGGATGTCCGACCCTGAGCAGTTTGCGCAGTTGGTCGGACGGCTGGGTATCACTCCTGACACGACCGTCGTGGCCTACGACGGATCGGGTTCGCTCTACGCGGCGCGGACCTGGTGGACGTTCAACCGCTTCGGACATACCAACTTCAAGATCCTGCACGGCGGACTCGACAAATGGTACGCCGAAGGGCGTCCGCTCTCGCGCGAGAATTTGCGTCCGCATGCCGTCGAATACCCAACTCCCGCGGCGCCGCACGACGACTCAATCTGCAGGCTGGACGACATCCCGGGAGCACTTGCGGACGACAACCACGTCTTCTGGGACGTGCGCTCGGACGGTGAGTGGACCGGCGCCAACAAGCGCGGCACTCAGCGCGGGGGACGCATCCCCGGCGCCGTCCATCTGGAGTGGCTGCACACCTTGGAGAACCCGGTGCGCACGCTCAAGCCGCCGGCTGAGCTGCGCCGAATGCTCGGTGACCTGGGTATCACGCCCGAAACCACCGTGACCACCTATTGACAGGGAGGCATCCGTGCGGCGCACGGATACTGGCTCCTGCAACTGCTCGGCTACAACAACAGCCGAAACTACGACGCGTCCTGGCACGAATACGGCAACGCTCTCGATCACCCCATAGAGACACCGGACGAGTAGCCAACGGTCCTCTTCCCCCTTAGCGAGACTGATGCACAACTCCCCTTCTCCCCCCCCAAGGGGGGAAGAGGGGAACGGGAGCACGCCGGCCATTGGCTTACTGCATCCAGTTGCATCCGGCCCTAGCCCTCGAGCAGCTCCGCCAGCGCCGCTTCGACCTCGGCCAGTGGCGCGAATGCTTCGAATCGCGCGACGACCACGCCCTGGGCGTTGACTATGAACGTCCACTCGTCAGTGTGCAGGCCCCACTCCTCGAGGATTGGCGTCTCGATCGGTTCCTCGCCCAGGCGCACCTGCTCGGGATTCTCGAACAGGTCGACGTGGACGTAGTTTGCGGCGTCGCCGAAGATGCCGCGCACCTCCGACAGCACCTCAGCCTGCGGTCCACAGAAGGCGTTTGTGCAGAATCCCGGTGAAGCGAAGACCACCACGAACGGCTTGTCCGCTCCGACCGCGTCCGCCAGTGAGATCAAGTACAGACCCGGGTCGGGAGTTTCGCCGGTGGAGAGATCGGCGATGTTCGCCACATCGGTCAGCGTCCGGCTCTGAGACGGCGGCGCAGTGTCGCCGACCGAGGGCGCTAAAGTATCGAGCGGCACATCAATCGCGATACCAACATCGTCGAAACCGGCTTCAGAAGGTATGTGCAGGATCAGATTCCAGCGTCCAGGATCGGTGAAGTTGACCGTCGTGACATGGAATCCGCGGACTCCGTCGGGGAAGTGAGAGAAGCGTGCGACCACTTCCTGCATCTCACCAGGTGCATCCTCGTGCAGCACAGTGATACCGAGCGCCGGGAACTCGACCAGACCGACCGGCCCCTCAATCACAACCGAGATACGGTGCGTGCCCGGCGCCAGGTCAGGCGTGCCCAGGGCGATCGTGTAGCCATCGTCTGATACGTAGACGGGGTAACCCGAGTCGCGCAGCAGCTGCAGTCGCGGACTGAGATCGTCGTAGTTGGCCTCCTCGATGATGCCAACGGCCATGCCGCCTTCCATGCCGCCCATACCGTCATCGGCCTGCTGCTGCATTACTTCTTGCTCGGCCTCGGCCTGCTCGGCCATCTCCATGTCGGCCTGCTGCTCTTGTTGCTCAGCAGGTTCTGCTGCCGGAGTGGCTGCGCGCGAGCTAGTAGTCGAGGTACCCGAGCTCGAAGTTGCCGTGCTGGTCGATGTCGACTCAGCCGCAGCCTGTTCTTGCTGATCCTGTTGTTCCTGCTGCTGGTCGTCCGACGTCGTCGTACACGCCGACGCGGTCAGCAGAGCGGCCAGGGCAAAACCCAGCAGTCCGAGCCATCGCCGGCTCAGTCGCCAACGATGGACCCCACGCCGCGAAACCTTATGAAGTGCTGTCATGAAACCCCTCGCTCGATCGGTTGGGAAGCATCCCGTTAATCAACGCTACTCTCCACCCACGTATGAACCGAATGTGAATGCGAACATGCGGAACTGGTCGGAGTCGGAGCGGAGCTTTAGCTCATGCTCCGACCACTCGGGCAGGAAGACCAGTCGATACAGGTCGTTCTCGGTCACGCGAATGTACGAGCGGCCCTCGTCGTCCCACAGAATGTGGCTGCCTGCCTCGTTCGGGAACAGCCAGCGACCATCCAGCTCGACGTAGACCCGGAACGGCTCTCCGTCCTCTGCCACGGTCAGCACGACATTTGCCGTGCGTCCACGTATCAGCAGGGCGACATAGTCTTCGAGGTCGTCCGTCGTTCGCGCATGGACGATCGCTTCATCCTCGATCCGCCAGAGTCCCTCCAGGTACCAGAAGTTGTGTTCGCGTTCTGACGTGTCTACGTCGAAGTACAGCGTGTCTATCCCTGTGCCAGTGAGGAAGTAGGCGTCCTGACCCGCGTACGGTCCGCCGCTTCCCACGTTGCGCTGCCAGCCCATGTAGAGCTCGCGCGTTTGACGCGGCGTGCCGCCCTCTCTCGTCGGGACTGGCGCGCTCACCCCGAAAGGAACATCGGACAGATCCTTCCCGACCGCTTCCAGTGCCTCGCGAATCGCCCGCTCGGTCTCCTGGTAGTGCCCCTCGCCAATGTGGTCGTAGCGGATGCCCATCGGCGAATCGTCCGTCGGCCCGATCAGGAACTTGCGCGGCCACCAGCGATTCTGAAATGCGCGCCAGGTCCGGTAGTCGTTGTCGATCGCGACGAGGTACTCGATGTTGTGCTCGGCATTCGCCGCGCGGACGTTTTCGATTCGCTCTTCGAACGCAAACTCCGGCGTGTGCACGCCGATAATCACCAACCCGTGATCGCGATACTTGCGATCCCATTCGGTAAGGAAGGGCAGCGTGCGGATGCAATTGATGCAGGTGTAGGTCCAGAAGTCGATCAGGACGATGTTCCCCTTGGCCAACTCCAGCGCAATCGACGTCTCGTCCCCATTCAGCCAGCCGTTCAGGCCCGTCAGCTCCGCCGTCGTCGCCTGAGCGCTGATTTCCTCAGCCCGAAGCCGCAGCCGATCATCCTCTGTGGGCTCTTGCTCCTGCGGCTCAGCGGCCTGCTCAGATTCTCCGCTCGATTCCACCTGCCGCTCTTCTTCCGCTTCCTGCTGCTCGACCGGTTCGTCTTGCTCGTCATCAGCCTGCAGATCCTCGTTCTCAGCCCCCGAATCTGATTGCTGCTGCTGATCGCTTCCTTGTGTCGATTCCTCCTGCGGCTGTTTCTCGCCTGCATCGGACTGAGCCGAGTCCTTCTCGCCCTCGTCGTCCTCGTCCTTCTCGCCAGTGGAACTCACCGTCGCCTGGCCCTGTGCTCCGTCGTCCTGGCTGTCTTCGTCGCCCACGGATTGCTGCTCGCCGCGTTGCTGTGCTGTTTGCTGTTGATCGTCCTCTTCCTGCGCGGAAGTGCTTTGAGATGTCGTCTCCCGCGATTCCGATTGCTCGTCGGTACGCGAGGTCGCGGTTGACGACTCGGACTGCTGTTGATCTTGTTGTTGGTCCTGTTGCTGTTCTTGTTGCTCCTGGTCCTGTGGCGCGTCGTCGTCCGACGAGCAGGCCACGAACAACGCGGTGATCAGAAGGATTGCGAGTATGCCGAAACCGGCGAGCCGAGTGTGTTTCATAGGACCGAGAGTACAACGGCGCGGGCCGATCTGGTCAGGCTGTGCCGTCTGCCCAGGCCGTGATCAATGTGTGCGCGATAGCCATCGGACCAGGCAGCGAGAGCGCGCCTTCGGGCAATCCCGGTTGTCCAAGCTGCGCCGCCGGCTGTTCGAGCGAATCACGAATCTCATCTCGAGTAAACCAGCGCACATCGTCCATTTCCCACTCGTCGTAGTTGATGTCCGCGCTGCCGGCGTCGGCATGGCAGCCAATCATCAGCGACGAGGGGAAGGGCCACGGCTGCGACGAGTGATAGCGCACGTTCACAGCATCGATGCCCGATTCCTCAGCCACCTCTCGACGCACGGCGTCCTCGATTGACTCACCGTGATCGATGAAACCTGCCAATGCCGAGAACATGCCAGCCGGCCAGGACGCCTGACGACCAAGCAGGCAGCGATCCCGCTCAGTGTCGATCACGACAGTGATCACCACTGGATCGGTGCGCGGAAAGTGTTCGGCGGGGCACGATCTGCACTTCCGAGAGATGCCCCCCTGTACAGCTTCCGTTGGCGCTCCGCAGACGGCGCAGAACTGGTGCCGCTCATGCCAGTCAAGAAATGCTCGGGCCTGGGCCGCGATCCCGGCGTCATCGCCGTCGAGCACCGGAGCGGCGGCGCGCAGGTCCATGAACGAGGCGTCGTCGGATAACTCAAACTGACCGGGCGCAGCGGCTTCATTGATCGCAAACCGCGCCGCGCCGTTCGATGTACCCAGCAGCAATGCCGGATGACGGTCGATGTCTGCGCCAACGGGCAATCGCGACCAGGCCAGTCGCATCCCACCATCTACCTGTCGCATCGGAAAGGTGAGACTGCGCAGCGGCAGAAACTCAGCGCTGGCGTCGCGCAGTTGCGTCCCGACCCATTCCTCGTCGCGCCGCCGCGCCGCTTCACGATCGAGGGGATTGCCGGCGAAGGTGTTGCGATGTTCAGGCATGAGCTCAACCCCTCCGGTCGGACTGCGTGCGCAAGTGCAAGATCTAGGCGGTGTGCGACGCCGCGGTGTGATCGAACCGTGTCGCTGCCGGAGTGCTCGGCAATCCCGGCATCGTCATGATTTCGCCAGAGATGATGACCATGAATCCCGCTCCCGCTGAGGGACGGACATCGCGGACCGTGAACTCGTGCTCTTGCGGTCGCCCCAGCCGACCCGCGTCATCCGAGAGCGAGTACTGCGTCTTTGCGATGCAGACCGGCCACTCCTGCTGGCCCAGACGCCGAGCGCGGCGCAACGTGAGCTCGGCCCGGCGCAGATACGTCACGGTTCCGGCCCCGTAGACCTCACGAGCCACCGACTCGATCTTGTCCTTGAGCGAGTCCTCCAGGCTGTACAGGCGCTGGAACTCCGGTCGTTCGCCGGCCAGCGCTTCACGCACCTGGATCGCGAGATCAAGACAGGCATCGCCGCCACCGCCATAGGGATTGGCCACGGCCGCCCGAACACCACGCCGCTGACAGTGCGCCACGACGGCGTCCAGCTCGGCCTGCGTGTCCGACGGGAACTGATTCACGGCGACAACCGGGACTACGCCATGTTTGACGACGTTGTCAATATGTGCGTCGAGGTTCGGCAATCCCGCTTCCAGAGCGGCCAGGTCTTCGACCTCAAGTTCTTTCGCCGGACGCCCGCCGTGTCGCTTGATCGCGCGCGCCGTCGCCACGATCACTGCCGCTTGAGGCTCGAACCCGCCGATCCGCGAGACCACGTTGAAGAATTTCTCGGCTCCCAGATCGGAGCCAAAGCCAGCCTCAGTCACGGTGATGTCGGCGCAAGCCATCGAGGCCCGTGTCGCGGCGATCGAGTTGCAGCCCAACGCGATGTTGGCAAATGGTCCGCCGTGCACAAACGCCGAACCACCTTCGCCGGTCTGGACAAGATTGGGCCGAATCGCATCCTGGAGCAGGACAGTCATCGCACTATCTACGCTCAGGTCGCGACAGGTGATCGGCTGAATCGGCGTCGATGTGGTGTAGCCGATGATCACGTCACCCAGGCGGCGGTGCAGATCATCGAGATTGCTCGCCACCGAGAGAATTGCCATCACTTCCGAGGCGGGAGTGATATCGAATGCCTCTTCGCGCGGAATCCCGTCGCTCGTTCCGCCCATCCCGATCACGGCGCCGCGCAAGGCCCGATCATTCATGTCGATGCAGCGCCGCCAGGTGATCCGGCGTGAGTCAAGACCCAGCGCATTGCCGTGGAACAATGAGTTGTCGATTGCCGCTGCTAACAGGTTGTTGGCGGCCGTCACGGCGTGCAGATCGCCGGTGAAGTGCAGATTGATATCGTCCGCCGGCAACACCTGGGATCCACCACCGCCGGTGCCGCCGCCCTTGATCCCAAAGACCGGTCCCATTGACGGCTCACGCAGCGCCACTGCCGCGTTCGCACCCGACTGCCGCAGCGCCTGGGTCAGTCCGATCGCCGTGGTCGTCTTGCCCTCGCCCGCTGTTGTCGGCGTCATTCCGGTGACCAGCACGACGTCGCCCTGCGGCCGGGAGCGAAGCCGCTCCAGCGCGTCCGCAGTCAGCTTGGCCTTGTGCCGTCCGTAAAGATCAAGGTCATCCTCCGACAGGCCCAACTCCGCTGCCACATCGACGATTGGCCGCATGTGCCTCCCCCTCAGATCGCTTCGCAGGGCAGAGTAGCGCAGGTCCGCTTCCGGCTTGAAACAGGCGGACGCGTTCGCTCAGCTTGCGCGTATGGCTGTTACCTGTCGTTCTGAACTCCTGTAGAGAATGATGCGTATCCTCCGATTCCCATCTCCCCCCCTTGCGGGGGGAGATGTCACAGAGTGACAGAGGGGGGGTCGGCTGGCGACGACCAGATAGTGCTAACAGGCATGGACCCCCCCTCTGCCTTCGGCATCTCCCCCGCGAGGGGGGAGAAGGGGAGTTATGCATCGGTCTCTGTAGGGTCGCCCCTACAACGTGCTCGAATGCGCGCCGACCGATCTGCACGCAGGTCTCTGTTTGTGGAGACCGAAGGTTCGTCGCGTCGAACGTCGCGTCGAACGTCGCGTCAGTTCTCGACCGTCACTTTGACATCGGTCACTTTGCGTGAGTTGACGATCAAGGCGATGTTGAAATCGCCGTCATCGTTGATCCGCAGCGGAATCACCGCGACCTGCCAGGGCGGCTCGAGGTCTTCGAAGCGAAAGTCGTTCAACTCGAAGAACTCACGAGCCCCGGCATCGTACTCAACTCGCACGAGGATGTGGTCGGCATCGACCACTTCATTCATTTCCAGCCGCAGCCAGAATCGCTCGTCCAGCTTGAGCGGGCGATTCAGCGGAGTCAGCACGGCCTTGTCGTCGGCCTGTTCATCGATGTGCAACGCCGCAACCGCAGACCCGCCCACGCCTGAGAAAATCCCTGCGCCCGACGATCCTGCACATGCTGCAGCGATCGGCAGGATCAGCATGGCCAGGATGATCATTCCGGCGAGACCGCTACGATCTGTGGGCATCACTGAAAGGGTAGTCTGCCTGCAGAGGGATTCCGTTCAAGTTCGGAACGGCAAAAGGCTCAGTGATTACACCTTCGTGGATGTAGAAGGGTTTTTCGTGGAGACCACAGAGCCGGACATAGTGCTCTCGATCCGAGGCCTCTATAAGGTATTCGCCGACGACGATGGGACCGGCCTGAACCAGGCTGTCGATGGACGCTCCAAAGACGAAATCCAGGAGGACACGGGAGCCGTCGTCGGGCTTCGCGACATCAATATCGATATCGCCCGTGGCGAGCTCTTCGTTGTGATGGGCCTCTCCGGCTGCGGCAAGTCGACCCTGGTGCGCTGCATTAACCGGCTGATTGAACCCTCGGCCGGTCAAGTCTGGCTCAACGACCGTGAGATCACCGCCATGGACGACGATCAGCTGCGCGACATCCGCCGTAGGGATCTGGCCATGGTGTTCCAGCACTTCGGCCTGATGCCGCATCGCAATGTGCTCGACAACGTGGCTCTGCCACTCGAGGTCGGAGGCGTGGCTAAACCAGAGCGGCGTGAACGCGCGGGCGCAGCGCTCAGTCTCGTCGGCCTCGGAGATTGGACCGATTCCTTGCCCAGCGCGCTTTCCGGCGGCATGAAACAACGAGTCGGTCTCGCTCGCGGTCTCGCCATGGAGACACCGGTCCTGCTGATGGACGAACCGTTCTCGGCGCTCGATCCGGTGATTCGGCGCGACCTCCAGGACGAGCTGCTGGCGCTGCAAGACTCGGTCCACAAGACGATCGTCTTCATCACCCACGACCTGAACGAAGCGGTCCGCGTCGGCGACCGGATCGCGATCATGCGCGACGGAGAAGTCGTCCAGGTCGGCGCGCCCAATGATGTCGTGCTCAACCCGGCCGACAGCTTCGTCCGAGAATTCACTCAGGACGTGCGACTGCACGGCATGGTCACGGCCGCTTCGATCATGGATCCCGAGTTCGAATCCATCAATGGAGCCACGCCTGTGGCCAGCGCAATCAAGACCATGCAGGACAGCGGATTGTCTACTACCTGCTGCGTCGACGCCGATGGCAAGTATCTGGGCGCGCTCGATCTCGCCCGCGCGCTGAGGGCCCAGGCCGAAGGCGCCAAACAGATTGAGCAGGCCCAGCTCTACATCGGCGACTCGGTCTGGGAAGAAACCGTGCTGGACGACCTGGTCCCGGCCGGACTCCGCGCGCAGCATCCGTTGGCAGTACTCGACAACGCCGGCGTGCTCGTCGGCGTGATCCCGCTCGAACGCCTGGCCCGCGCCATGGTCTCCGACGAAGCCGCCGTCGCCGCTGCAGCCGAAAGCGACACGGCGTCATGACCGATGGTGCCATGCCTCCAGCCATGCCTCCGCGTCATGTGCTTTCGCTGATTATGTTGGGCAGCAACCGGCCGCTGCCGACACGCTGGTGGATCGCGCCGGCGGTGATTGTGGTCATCGGCCTCGCCTTTGTGCTTTCCTACTTCCTCGTCGCTGCAGAGTTTCCCTTTGATGTCGGGCGCGATGTTGGGCACCGGATCGATATCTGGCTGGACTGGCTCAAGGACAACTTCTCACCGGTCTTCCAGGCAATCAAAAATGTGATCGTCTGGTTCCTCAACTCGCTTGAGGACATGATGCTCTGGCTCACCTGGCCCGCCTTCATCGGCGCGATCGCGCTGACGTCGTGGCTACTGGTCTCCTTCCGCATGGCTCTGTTCTCGGCTGCATCGTTGCTGCTGCTCGCGACCTTCGGTCTCTGGGGCTCGACCGTCGAAACCATGGCGCTGATCATCGTGACCGTCACCCTGTCAATCCTGATTGCGGTCCCACTCGGCGTCTGGGCCTCACAAAGCGACCGGCTCGACGCCGTCCTGCGCCCAATCCTCGACGCGATGCAGACCATGCCCTCGTTCGTCTATCTGGTCCCGGCGATTGCGTTCTTCTCGCTCGGTGATACGCCCGCCGTCTTCGCGACGCTGATCTACGCGGTGCCGCCCGCAGTCCGGCTGACCAATCTCGGCATTCGCCAACTACCGGAAGAAACCCTGGAAGCCGCCGATTCCTTCGGCATGACCCGCAGCCAGATGCTGATCAAGGTCAAGATCCCACTGGCCATCCCCACGATCATGGCCGGTGTCAACCAGACCACGCTGATGGCGCTGTCGATGGTCGTGATCGCTTCGCTGGTCGGAGCGGGAGGTCTGGGGCTCGACGTCAACCGCGCCCTCGGCCGGATCGAACCAGGCAACGCGTTCCTCGCCGGCCTGGGCATCGTCTTCGTCGCCATCATTATCGACCGCATCACCCAGGCATTGACCAAACGCCAGCAGTCTGCGCTCGGCGGCGACTGAGCGACTCCATTTACTCGTCCACCATGCAAAGGCTCAACCCATGCAGGCTCTGATCCAACGACTTGCCAGGATCCCCGGCCTGACGATCGGTTGCATTACCGTCCTCTGCTGGGTGCTGACCGCGTTCGCCATCGCTGACCCCGATCTCTCGCCCAAGGCCGCTCTCGGCGGAGCCAAAGCCTTGTTCCTCGTATTGGCAATTCTCATGACCATTCTCACTGTGTACAGACTGCGACTCTTCAGAAGTCGCGATTGAGGATGTTGATAGGCTGAAACAACGTTTGCTATCAAGACTGGTAGCTGTTCAGAATCGGAGACGATCATGGATACCTCAAGACCGATGCGGCGACCAATGAAGTTGCTGCTCATGCTCGGCGCGCTCGTCGTCGGGGCTGCCACACTGCTCTCTGCCTGCGGGGGCGAAGAAGAAAAGACGACCGTCGTCTTCTCGGACCTCAACTGGACCTCCTCGGAAATCCAGGTACGTGCAGCCGCGTACATTGTCGAGCACGGCCTCGAGTACCCCACTGAACTGGTTGCCGGCGACACCGTCTCCCTCTGGCAAGGGCTGACCAACGGCGACACCCAGGTCACCATGGAAATCTGGCCGGCCCAGCAACCATGGATCGACGAGCTCGAGCCTGGCGTGATCGAACTGCTCGGCGACTCGCTTGACGAAAACTGGGAAGGCTGGGTCATCCCGCAATACGTCAAGGACGCCAACCCAGGTCTGGTTTCCGTTTCTGATCTGCCCGATTACATGGAACTGTTCGTCACCGCCGACTCGCGCGGCAAGGCCCGATTCATCGACTGCGTGCCCGGCTGGGCCTGCGAGCAGGTGAACGGTAACAAGGTCTCCGCCTACGGGCTCGAAGATGTGCTTGAGCTGGTCAAGCCCGGCTCCGGCGCGGCGCTGTTCGAGGACCTCGAATCTACCTACGCCCGCGGCGAAGCCTGGCTGGGCTACATGTGGGGTCCGACCAAGCCGACCGCCACGCTCGACCTCTACCGCCTGGAAGAGCCCGAGTGGAGCGAAGAATGTTGGAACGGCGACCAGGGCTGCGCCTACCCGGCCTCTGAAGTTCGCATCGCCGTCAACAGCACCCTGCTTGAAGATGCACCCGAAGTCGTCGAATTCCTGCGCGCCTGGGACTTCGCCGCTGAGGTCCAGGTCCAGTCCGAAATCTGGATGGCCGAAAACAACGCCTCGCCCGACGAGGCCGCAATCTGGTACCTGACCTCTTACCCCGAGGTATGGTCGGCTTATGTCTCCGACGAAGCGGCCGAAGCAGTGATGGAGGCGTTGGCTGACGAAAGCTAGCCTTGCCGGCCCCAGAGCAGCCAGTAACCGGCCGCCGTCGAAATCAATCCGACGGCGGCCAGGGGCGGCCACCAGGGACGAAGCTCGGCAAACAGCGGCGGATGGACCAACACCGCTGCGCCGACTGCCAGCGCGCTGGTCAATCCCAGCGCCGCCAGCAACGCCAGCAACCACAACGCCCAGGTCGACCAACGCCCGCGACGAGCCAGCAGGCTGATTGCGTTCATGCCATTCAGGCTACCCATTCTGGCTACCCACTCAGCCGACGTAGCCGACATTGCCAACGTAGAAATCGACCTCTCGCAGCAACATTGAATCGACCGCCGTCATCCTCACCGGTTTCATATTCGACATCATCACTAGCAGTTCATCATCCTATGCCCAAGAAATCGAAATCCCGCAGCAAGCAAACTGAACCGACCAGGACCAATCACAACGAGCGTGTCCTGGCCACCAACCGGCGCGCCTTCTACCAGTACGACATCCTGCGCCGCTTCGAAGCCGGACTCAGCCTCATGGGCTCCGAAATCAAGAGCGCGCGCGCCGGGCGCGTCTCGATCCAAGAGGCCTATTGCCGCCCTCGAGACGGCGACATGTATCTCGTCGGCGCTCACATCGCCCGCTACGAGCCTTCCGGTCAGGCCAATCACGATCCGACCCGTGACCGTCGACTGTTGCTCCATCGCCGCGAGATCACCCAGCTTGAGCAAGCCTTCGCCCAGAAAGGCCTGGCCCTGATTCCGCTCAAGCTGTATCTCACTCGGGGAAAGGCCAAGCTGGAGATCGGCGTCGGCCGCGGTCGTCGGATTCACGAAAAACGCGATCGCATCGCCGAACGCGACGCCAACCGGCAGATCGAACGGGCGCTGCGCCGCTAGCCAGCCAGGTCCGCCCTCGACAGTGGCCGCGCCGGTGGAGGTCCATCCGCTGCCGACAGTCCGGCTGCAGCCGGATTGTTCTCAGCATTTGTTGTCTTCTATAGCAAACATCAATCGAATGCACTTAAGAACAATGTTGGCAACGGTGTTGGCAAACACGTGGGGTTTGCTATCGACTACAGCAGGGACTCGGATATATCGGAACATATGTCATATGTGAAACATACGGACTCCAGGGCCTCTTCTATTGGTACGATTGCTATTGCATCGGCCCGTGCCGATGGAACGACCTTCTGGGGACGAAAGGGTTCGACAGCGGTTGATTTCGAGTTGTTGCGTGCCGAGCTGGCGTTGCTCGTAAATCCACGCCAAACCTCCCTAATTGGCGAATCCAGGGAACTCGCCCTCGCCGCTTAACCGCGGTGACGTCGTCTCTCACCCGCTGCCGAGTCGGAGAGAGAACGGCGCCGTTCACTCGGATGCCCGTCGCGGGCGGTTGGGACCGCGCCGGAAAGATTAATTCCACTCACCTGCTCGTAACGGTAGGCCGACGCGCCGGCGTGCAGGGACAACACAAGCGACGGCTACGCACGTAGAGACAGCCCGCGACGATCGTCTGGACGGGGAGTTCGATTCTCCCCCGTCTCCACCACCGCATCCGATTCGCCCGCTCGGATGCGATCCGGACCAGCCGGCGCCCCGTGCGCCGACCAAGAACTGAGGGCAGCATGGCTGAGACAGCCGACGGCGGACCGATCGGCTCGGACGGAGAAGAAGCCGGCGATGCGCTCATTGAAGAAGAAGAAATCGAAGAAGAAGAAGAGGTAGAGCCCCTGGGACAGCGCGTGCGCGCGCTGCGCCATGCGCAGAAGCTGTCACTCAGCGAAGTGGCCAGACTGTCGGGCGTGTCCAAGGGCTACCTGTCACAGGTCGAGCGCTCACCCACCGCCCGGCCATCCGCGGCCACACTGTTTGCCATCGCACGCGCCCTCGGCACGTCTGTCGCCCAACTCTTCGAGAATCAGGATCTCGAGCCACTGTTCCCCGATGACCTGGACATCTCCGACAGCCTCAGAGAGTTCAGCGAGGAGGCCGATCTTCCGCCCGCCGACATCGAAATGTTGGCCGGCATTCGCTACCGCGGCGCCTCACCCGAGACGAAAGAAGATTGGCGCTTCCTGTACGAATCAATCCGCCGCAGCGTCGGCAACATCCGCTAGTCAAGACGAACGCGGCTCGGCGGACGACGGTCGCTCCATGCGCTCGTTCAGCCCTCAACGTTCTCACATTCTCCCATCAGAGATTCGGCACGTCTGGACACGACTCGATCGCACCCGTCTCAGCCCAGTTGGTTCGCCCGACCGGCGGCGCGTCACGAAGCACAGCGACAATAACCAAAGGGCCCCAAAGGAATGTACGAGTTCGTGAACTAACCGGAAATGTGTTGCAGGAAATCGCCGATCTGTGATGTACGATGCGACGAACTGACCCGGCAGGCTCAGTGCCGGGCGAGCTTTATCCGGCGGGAGAATCCCGTTGCAGGAGGTAAGAATGAGCGAGCGAAACTATTGGCAGAGGATGCGCCGACGACAAATGTCGCGTCGCGCGTTGCTTGGTGCGTCCGCCCGAGCTGGCGTGGGAGCGGCTGGTCTGGCCCTGGTCGGCTGTGGCGACGACGATGACGACGGCCAGCAGGCCGCCGCACAGGTCGCCCAACAGCAGGATGGGCAGCAGCAGGCCATGCAACAGCAACAGCAGCAGCAGGCCATGCAGGACCAGGCGCAGCAGCAAGCTGACCAGGCCGATGCGCAGGAAGACGGCGCACAGCAAGACCAGCAGCAGGCGATGGTCGCCACGGCGGACCACATCATTCGCGGCGGTCGCCGTGTGGCCCCGTTCGTCGGCCCCTACTCGGGCGACCCGCCTACGCTCGACCCGTACGAGAACCTGACCTACCGCGCCCAGATCCCTTCCGGTTTCCACTACTCGAAGCTGATCCAGGCAATCTCCGGTGGCGACGGCGTCAACCCCGGCAACACGGCGCAGTACGAAAACGACCTCGCCGCGACGATGCCGGAAATCCCCGAGCCAACCGTCTTCAACTTCACCCTGCGTGAAGACGCCAACTGGCACGATGTCGACCCGCTCAACGGTCGCCAGATTACGATCGCCGACATCCAGGCGACCCACGACCGGTTCAAGGAAATCTCCGCCAACGCAGCCGGCTGGGACGGCGTCATCGCCCAGTTCACCACCGGCGAAGACAACTCGATCCGCTTCGACCTGCACAAGCCGCACGCGCCCTTCCTGACGCTGGCCGGCTCCTCGCAGCACATGTGGATTATGCCCCAGGAAATCGTCGACGACGGCACGGTCGCCCAGCGCCCGGTCGGCTCCGGTCCCTGGATCTTCGAGAACTTCGAACCGGGCGTGGCCATCAACTGGCGACGCAACCCGGACTGGCACCGCAGCCGCGACTACGTCAACGCCATGGTCGAGTCCGGCGCCGGCGGCTACAACGGCATCTCCAATGTCGACCCGCAGCTCTTCCCGCTGATGGACGGCATCACCGCCACCATGAACGGCGACGTCAACGTCCTGATCCCCGCCCTCGGCGATGGATCGCTGGACTACTCGCAGCTCTCGCCTGCGATCTTCAAGCAGGCCCAGGATGCGGCGCCGGACATTGAAGACACCGCAGGTTACGTGTTCACCCTGAACACCGTACCCGGCGGCTTCTACTTCAACTACTCGATCCCGCCCTGGAACGACGTGCGCGTTCGACTCGCCCTGTCCATGTCGATGGACCGCGACGGCATCCTCGCCGCTACCGACGACACCGGTCGCGGCGGCTGGCACAGCCCGCTCTCGCAGATCGCGCCGTACTGGCTCGACCCCAAGGACCTCGACGCATTCGGCGAGACGTTCGAAGGCGATGACTCCGGTCTCACCTTCCACCGCGACATCGCCAAGGCTCGCGCCCTGCTCGACGCCGCCGGATTCCCCGAAGGCATTCAGGCGACGCTGCACGGCACTGCCGACTACGGCGCCACCGTGGTCAACCTGTACGAGGCTTGCGCGTCCTCAGCCTCTGAGGCCGGCTTCCAGTTCGAGTTCTTCTTCAAGGAGTACGCCGCCTACATCGCCTCGATCTTCCGCGGCAACTTCCCCGACGACTGGGATGGCGAATCCAGCCACCTCGCCATCGGCCCGCTGTACGGCGGCGCCACCGACCCCGAGGACATCTGGGCTGCGGTCTACGCCCGCACCTCCGGACGTCACAACTGGGGTTCCGGCGGTCGCACCCCGGACGGCCTGGCTTCGGTGCTCGAGATCGACACCGGCGGTCACGCCGAGGCCTGGTCTCACCCGAACGCCGTCTCCGGCGGCGGCCCCGAGACCGACGAGCGACTGCACGACATGTTCACCAAGCAGAAGGAACTGCTCGACTTCGATGAGCGCCTGGAGTACACCAGGGACATCCAGCGCTACATGTCGACCAAGCAGTACATGGTGCCGTACGTCGCGGCGCCGGGCGTCTACGCATTCAACCCCTGGATGCAGCAGCTCGAGCCGCGCGATGGCACGCTGATCGAGAACGCCGACCAGCGCATGTGGCCCAAGGCCAATTACGCCTGGGGCGCCGAGGCCGAGCCGTTCTTCATGCTCAACCAGAGCATCAAGGACGACTACGTCTAAGGCTCATCTGTAGCAACCCCGCGGGAGGCGCGGCCCAGACCTGTTCGCAATGTCTGGTCACCGCGCCTCCCGTTGGCGTATCTTGGGCAACGTCGTGGGAGACGGAACCGGTTTCCCCGTCTGCGCTAAACACCTACGTGACGACGACTCACGAGTAAGGACGACCAACGATGCGACAGTACATCTTTCGTCGAATCCTGCTGATCATCCCCACGATGATCGGCGTGACCATGCTCGTCTCCCTGATCACCCAGCTCCTACCCGGCGATTTCATCGATGTGATGCTTGCCGACCACGTCGGACAGGGCGAGGACGTTGAAGAGATCCGCGCCAAGTGGGAAGAAGAGCTCGGTTGGGACAAGCCATGGATCGTGCAGTACGGCAACTGGCTCTGGCGGCTGGTGCAGGGAGACCTCGGTACGTCGCTGATCGGCGCGTTCCAGACGGTCAATGAGGAGCTCAAGACGAGGATTCCGGTGACGCTCGAGCTGGGAGTGTTGTCGCTGATTGTCGGGGTGGCGATCGCGCTGCCCGTCGGCATCATTTCCGCCGTCAGACAGGACTCGGCGATCGACTACCTCACGCGTGGTGGCGCGATCCTGGCGTTGTCAATCCCCGGCTTCTGGTTGGCTGTGCTGATCATCCGTGTGATCTTCCCCCAGCTCGGTTTGCCGTCGCTGCCGCTCCTGTATAGCGATCCGACCGAGAACCTGGCCGAGAATCTGCGCCAAATGTATATTCCGGCGATCATCCTCGGGATCGGACTGGCCGGTCCGGTCATGCGCCTCACCCGTGGTGAGATGCTCGAGGTGCTGCGCCAGGACTACGTCCGCACGGCCCGGGCCAAGGGGCTGCAGGAAAACTCAGTCATCGTCCGGCACGCCATGCGCAACGCCTTGATCCCGGTTCTGACATTGATCGGCCTGTCGGCCAGCATCCTCGTCGGCGGATCGGTGATTATGGAATCGATCTTCACGCTGCCCGGTATGGGACTGCGGATGATCACCGCGCTCAAAGACCGCGATATCCCCGTGGTCATGGGCATCATGGTCGTCATTGCCATCGTCGTGATCGTTGCCAACCTGTTGATCGACATCGCATACTCGCTCGTCGATCCGCGCATTCGATACAACTAACCATTCCGTGCTAAGCGGGTGAGAGGGGAAGCGGGCTGATGTCAGACGCGCAAGAGTCCGTATCGGCGTACGCGGTCCAGGACGAAGGCGGAATCGGGCCCTGGATTCGCGATCAGATGCAGTTGCTGATCGACCGCTCGGTCTCCAGCCCGATCGGCTTCATCACCGCCATCCTGATGCTGATCGCCGCCGGGACCGTCGGCTTCCTCGTCGGTGTGTTGATCATGCCCTACTGGATGTACAGACGGAAGAAGTACCTGGGCGCATTCGGCGCATTCATCCTGCTCACCTGTGTCGTCGTGGCCGCGATTGCGCCCGTGATTCAGACCGTCGAACAGGATCCGGCCGCCGTTCGAGTCGCGCCCTACACGAAGGCTTCGTTCTCCGAGCGCTTCCTGTCGCCGAACGCCGATCACGTCATGGGCACCGATAACCAGGGCCGCGACCTCGTGACCAGGATCATCTACGGCTCCGAGGTCACTGTCCTCGTCGGCCTCGGCTCAGTCATCGCCACGGCCATTCTCTCTACGGCGATCGGGCTCGTCTCCGGCTATTTCGCCGGCACTGGCGCAACCTGGGCAATGCGTGCGCCAAGCTTCATTCTGGCGATGCGCATCCCCATACCCGCATCAATGACTGGACCCGGGCTTGCGTATGCGATCCCGCGTCTGATTGCGAGTTTCCCGCTCTGGTGGTTCTTCGCTTTACCCTTCGCGCTTGTCGTGCTGGCGGCGCAGATCATGATCAAGATCATCGACATCGGCACCCTTGGTCTGTTCAACTCACAGATCGAGCAGGCCCAGGATGCAGTGCTGCGCGACCTGCCTTCCAAGGGCGGGCCGGTGCCGGATGTCGACATCGTGCTGCAGCGCATCGTCGACGTCTGGAACGCCTTCCCCGCCATCTTCCTGATTCTCGGCATCCTCGCCATCATCGGGGCCGGGGGGAGCGGATTCTTCGGGGTCGGTTTCGGTCCCAACTTCGGACCGCAGGCCAACATCGGCGATGAATGGTTCTGGCAGGTCTTCCCGCGCACTACCACCGTCATCCTGACCGTGGCGCTGGTGCTCGCCGCCGGAAACTCGCGTATCGTGCGCGGCGCCGTCCTCGCCACCCGCGCCGCCCAGTATGTCGAGGCCGCTCGCACCTTGGGCGCATCCAACGTGCGCATCATGGTCGCCCACATCGTGCCCAACATCATGGCCACGATCATCATTCTCGCCTCGCTCAACCTCGGCGCGGCCGTGCTCATCGAAGCCGCCATCTCGTTCCTCGGCTTCGGCATCCCGCCGCCCTTCCCCACCTGGGGTCGCGACACCGGCGGCCTCGCCCTGCTCTACGCGAGCGAGGCCTGGTGGCTGGGCGTCTTCCCCGGGCTTGCGATCATGATCGCCGTCTTCGGCTTCAACATGATGGGCGACGCCCTCAGGGATATCCTCGACCCACGCCTGCGCGGTACCTAAGCGCAACTGGCATGGTCAACCACATCAAGGCCGCTCCTCCGGGAGCGGCCTTGGTGATCCAGGCGTTCCGCACTCTGGATCCTGACCCATCCAGGTCTTCAGAACACGTCCGGCCGAGCGAGAGATCCGCCCCACTTCAGTCATTGCCGCGCTCCGTCGCGGCAATCTCGTAATGCGGCCGATGCTCGCTGCGTGGTCGACAATGGTGGCGAGCCCGGCGAGGCACCCGCGGCAAGCGCGGGTATGACGGCAGTGGCGCGCGGCTCATCGCAGTCACCACAGCGATGCATCAGTCTCTGCAAGGAGAAGCGGGGAATGCGAACCCGCTCGGTGTGGGTGTCGAGCGTCCATGTGAGCACGCCCCATCCAGATGGTGGCGAGCAGTGGGGCCTAGATGCGCCCAAACTGACGCAGTACGTCGGTCGCCGGAATCTCCACCAGGGTCGGCCGCCCGTGCGGACAAGAGTGCGGATTGGCGCACTGCTCGAGGTCGCGCAACAACGCCGTCATTGCCGCTGGGTCGAGCACCGCGCCGCGGCGCACCGATCCGTGACAGGCGGCCGAAGCGGCCGCGCGGTCGAATCGCTCCGGCTCATCCGGATCCGGACCCAGATCAGACAACACGCCCCGGATCACAGTCTCGGCATCGGCCGTTGCCAGCGCCCCCGGCAACGAGTGCAGCCTGAGCGCTCGTTCGCCGAACAGGTCCGCCTCGAATCCGAGCCGGCCCAGCCGCTTCGCCGCTGTATCCCAATTGGCCGCTTCCTGGGCATCCAGCGAGATCACTAGCGGCGTCAGCAAAGGCTGGCTGCCGCGCTCCCGGTGACCGCTCGTGTCACCGCTCGTGCTGCCGTTCGCGCCGTCTGCGGCCAGCAGGCGCTCATACAACACCCGTTCGTGCGCAGCATGCTGGTCGATTAGCACCAGCCCTTGCGGGCCCTCGCCGATAATGAACGTGCGGTGCAACTGGCCGACCATCCGCAGCGGCGGCAGCCGATGTCCCTCGCCCGACGTCAGGCTCAAATCCAGGGTCGGCGCCGGCGCCGACTCCGCCACCGAAGCTCGCGGCAACGCCATGCGCGGCATCGGCGGCAGCCCGGCAGATGCGCCGCCCTGCGTCTCACCGCGCCATGGCGATCCCTCGTCCTCGAATGACTTGGGCCGCTCTCGCCAATCCTGACGCTCCGGCGGCTCCACCGTCCCGGCAGCCAACGGGTCGGCCGCCGGCCCTCCGGCCGCGCCCACATCGTCGCCACTCAAACGCTCCACTCCAAGCCGACGCGGCGAAGCGTAGCGATCGCCCGACAGCGCCGCGCGAATCGTGCGCTGCAGCAGCGAGAAGGCGGCCTCCGGATCGCGCAGTTTGACTTCGGTCTTGGCCGGATGGATGTTGACATCGACCGCCTCCGGCGGCACGGTCAATCGGGCCACGACCAGCGGGAACGACCCTGACGGCAACCAGTCGCGGTAGGCCTCCTGCACCGCATACGAGAGCCTGCGGTCATGCACGGGCCGGCCGTTGACGAACAGCCGGATCGCATCCCGTGTCCGGCGCGCGTCGTCGGGCGATCCCGCGAATCCCTCCAGCGACACCGCTGCCCGATCCGAGTCCGCCTCCAGCGCCAGCGCTCGCTCGGCTGCCTCCGGGCGGAAGACGCTGGCCAGCGCCCCGCGCAGCGACTCCGACCAGTCCGCGCCGGGCTGCGATTCGTGGGCCAACGGCGTGCGACCGTCGATCATCAGGCGCAGCGCACAGCCCGGGTTGGCCAGGATCGAGTCCGACGCCGCCCGCAGCAGCGCGCTGCGCTCGGCCCGCCTGCCGGCCAGGAAGGCGCGGCGCGCCGGTTGTCCGGCGAACAGGTCGACCACTTCGACCGAAGTGCCGACCGCCCGCGCCGCCGGGCGCGGACCAATCTGCCGTCCCTGCTCAAACTCGATCAGCGTCGCTGCCGACTGCGACTCAATCCGCGTCGTCAACGTCAGCCTCCCAGCCGCCGCCGCAATCGCCGGCAACGCTTCGCCGCGAAAGCCGTAACTCTCGAGACGCGCCAGGTCATCCACCTGCGCCAGCTTCGAGGTTGCATGGCGGCGAAAGGCCAGCGCGACCTGCTCTGCGGCGATGCCCCTGCCGTCGTCGTGGACCGCGATCAACTCGCGTCCCGCCCCCGTCAGCTCGACGGCGATCCGTCCCGCGCCTGCATCGGCCGCATTCTCCAGCAGTTCCTTGAGCACCGCCGCCGGACGCTCGATCACCTCACCCGCCGCAATCTGCGCCGCCACCCGTTCCGGCAGTTCACGAATGGGCCGCAGCGCCGTCCGCTCGACAGAGTCGATAGTCGTCATCCGCCCGCCTCCACCACACCGCCGGACCCGCGAGCTGCCCCGCGTGCCGCCCCGTCAGCCACATGGTCCAGGTTCCCATTCAGGCCGCGCAGCTCCGAGCGCGCCTGATCGCGCAGCGCGTAGAGCGCAGAGATCGCCTCCAGGGGCGTGATTCCGTCGATATCCAGATCGGCCAGGTCATGCAGGATCGGATCAGACGGTGGCGGCATCAGCATCAACTGCGGCGCGCCCGCCTGGACCGCGCCGATTTCCGATCCGGCTGGCAGCGACTCGGTGAGTACGCCGGGGTGTTGCGGCTCGCGCGTTTCGGCCGGCCCCGTTGACGGCCCCGTTGACGGCCCCGTTGACGACTCGCCCTGTTCCAGCCACTGCAGCAGCAGCCGGGCGCGCTCGACGACCCCCGCCGGCAACCCGGCCTGGGCCGCCACCTGGACGCCGTAGGATCGGTCGGCCGCGCCTGGGGCGATCCGGTAGAGGAACTCGATCGTGCCCGACTCGCTCTCGGCCACCTGGACGGCGGCGTTGGCGACTCGGGGCAGCTGACCGGCCAGCGCCGTCAGTTCGTGGAAATGGGTCGCGAACAGCGTGCGCGGACCTCGCTGCGGACGTTGCGGCCGCAAGCTGGAATCTGCATCACCCACGGTGCCCAAGCGGTCCGCGAGCGGACCTCCGGCCAGCGATTCCGCCACAGACTGGGCAATCGCCAGGCCGTCCCAGGTCGACGTGCCGCGGCCAATCTCGTCGAGCAGGATCAGCGACCGATCCGTCGCGCCGTGCAGCAGGCGCGAGGTCTCCAGCATCTCGACCATGAAGGTCGAGCGGCCGGCGGCCAGATCGTCGTGCGCGCCAACGCGGGCGAAGATCCGATCGACCAGTCCGATCCGCGCCCGCTCGGCCGGCACGAACGAGCCGGCCTGGGCCAGGATCACGATCAGCGCCGTCTGGCGCAGATAGGTCGATTTGCCGGCCATGTTCGGTCCGCTGACCAGCAACAGCTGCGGCGCGCGCAGGCCGTCGTCGGCCAGTTTCAAATCGTTGGGCACGAACGAACCGGCGGACGCGGTCGCTTCGACGATTGGATGACGGCCGCCGATCACCTCCAGTTCGCCCGAGTGCTCCAGCGCCGGCCGCGTCCAGGCTCGCTCCGCCGCCACCGTCGCCAAAGAACAGGCGGCGTCCAGCCGGGCCACGGCGCCTGCCGTCCACCGCAAGAGCTCAGCCTCCTCAATCAGCGCCCGGCGCAGCCGTTCGACGCATGCTCGCTCCGCCTCCGCCAGGCCTGCCTCCGCCTCGGTCAGCTCGCGCTCCAACTCGCGCAGCCGGGACTCCGAGAACCGCTCCCGGTCGCGCAGCGACTGGCGGCGCTCCCAGGACTCGGGCGCGCGGTTCGTCTGGCTGCGGGTCAGTTCAATGTGATACCCGAACGTGCGGTGATAGCCGAGGCGCAGCGAGCCGATGCCGGTCTCCTCGCGCAGGTCCGACTCAAGCGCCAGCAGCCGTCCGCGCAGCTCGTCCAGGGCGGCGCGCCAGCGGTCGCTCTCGGCGTCGGCGCCGGGACGCAGTACGCCTCGACCGTACTCGGATGGCGGCTGCTCGGCGAGCGCGTCCGCCAACCGGCCGGCCGCCTCCGGCGCCGGACCGAGCCGCTCGGCCAGGCCGACCAGCGCGCAGTCCGCCTCGTCCGCCGTGGCGTCCTCGATCAGCGTTGCCAGTGCGGCCGCCGCGCTCAGACCCTGGGCTAGCGCTGCAAGTTCCGAAGGCAGGGCCAACCCCGATGCGGCGCGAGCAAACAGCCGCTCGATGTCGGGCGACCCGCGCAGGCGCTGCGCCAGCGCCCGGCGCAGGGCTGGACGACGGACCAGCGCATCAACCCGGTCCAGCCGGCGCTCGGCCCGTGCCAGGTCGAGCAGCGGCGCCGTCAGCGCGGTTCGCAGCCAACGACGACCCAGAGCCGAGCCGCAGCGGTCCAGTACGGCCAGCAGCGTGCGCGGACCTGCGCCGCCGGTCTGCTCCGGTCCGCGCTCGGCGATTGCCAGCGCGCGTTGGGTTGCCGCATCCCACTGCAGGTACGCTTCCGCCTGGAACCAGCGCGGCGGCGATAACTGCCGCAAGGTCCCTGCGCCCGCGTCCGACGGCTCTGTCTGCTCGGCCCTGTGACTCGTCGAGTCACTCGCCGTCTCGCTCTCCGGTTCGGGCAGCGCGGTCCAGAGATACTCGAGCAGCGCGCCCGTAGCCTCCAGCGTTGCCGGATGCTGATCCAGGCCGAACGCCGCCGCCGGCGCGCCATACTGTCTCAGCAATGCCCGCTCGGCCCGCCCTCGGTGGAACTCGCGAGACGGCCGTCGGGTCAACGTCAGCTCCCCCAGCACTCCGTCATGGAGCGCTCCATCATCGAGCGCGACCGGCTCATCGTCGTCGGGCCAGAGCGCTTCGCGCACGCCCAGCTGGGCCAGTTGATCGAGCCCCCGCCGCCAGAGTTCGTCCGCCGCGGCGGCCGGTTCCCGAATCTCACAGAGGTGCACCGCGCCGGTTGTCACATCCGCTGTCGCAATGCCCAGATGCAGCTCGCGACGCTGGCGGACGAGCCGCAGCGCGGCGCAGGCCGAGGCCTGGCCCGCCTCCAGCAGCGACGGCTCCAGCGCCGTGCCGGGCGAGACCACCCGCACCACGCCGCGCTTGACCAGGCCCTTGGACGCGCGCGGCGATTCCAACTGTTCGCAGATCGCCACCCGGTGTCCGCGCGCCACCAGTTTGGCCAGGTGCTGCTCGACCGATCGCACCGGCACGCCGGCCAGGGGCGATCGCAACCCGCCGCCCATCGGTTTCGACGTCAGCGCGATATCCAGCTCCGCGGCGACCAGCTTCGCGTCCTCATCAAACGTCTCGTAGAAGTCGCCCAGACGAAACAGCAGGATCGCGTCCGGATAGCGAGCCTTCAGGTCCAGATACTGCCGCCGCACCGGTGTCACCATGCCCACATGCTACACGCTACCGTGTACAATCACACGCGCTGATTCACAGTTTTATCCAACTGCTCAAACAGTTTATCAATTGATGTCGGGCGCGAGAACCGCAACCGTTCGCACTAGTGGACAACCTGAACACGCTGTGGACAACCGAGCGCGCTCTCGCAGTTTCGAAGCGCAGACCGGCTCGGAATCCTACACGTCCCCTCTCGGAGTCCAATGCATCACCTCTCAACCGCCCCCACCCCCGCACCCGCAGGATGTCTCAGAATTCAAACTTCCCAGTCCCCGCTTTACGCGGGGACCTGCTCCCTCCCTGTAGGGGACTCCACCACCAGATATCCCGTGCTGCCAGAGCGGGTCCCCGCGTAGAGCGGGGACTGGGATTCAACCAACCAATGGGACTTCTGAGACACCCTCCAGGGGCGGGGACGGGAACCCGAGTGATGCATCAGTCTCTGCGAGGCTGAGCCGGGTAAACTCGCCAGTCTGCGACGGAAGGGAGGTCTCCTCTTCGCGTCCGATGGACTGATGCACAAGTCCTCATTGCGCAGGGAGCTGGAAGCGCCCGACCGCTGAACCGCCGTCTAGACCACCGAGAGCATCGTCAGGTAGCGGTCCTCGACACGGATCGCGTCGGGCGCGATCTCACGGCAGACATCGCAGTGGATACACTGCGGCTCGTTGATCTGCCAGTCGCCCAGCTCATCCGACGGCTCTTCATCGTCATCCGACTCGACCGGCGCACGGTTGATGCACGAGGTCGGGCAGAACGTCGCCGCCTCCTCTAGTCGCGGATCGGACTGGTCGGTGATCAGGTAGCGGGTCAGTCCCGGCGCGACCTGCGCCGGATCGCGTTTGTCATTGATATGCACATCGAGCTCGTCGCGGAAGTAGTTGACCAACCCGCGCACCGCATATGGCGTGAACTGACCATGCAGACAGTTGGCGTTCTGCAGCGTCTTGTCGATCACGCCGATCCGTTCCAGGTCCTCTTCGCGCCCGTCGCCGTGCATGATCCGCTCCAACACCTCGACCAGGCGCTGCGATCCGCCGTGACAGGTGGTGCAGCGGCCGCACGATTCGTCCTCGCAGAACTCGGAGAAGTACTTGGTCAGGTCGACTGCCGAGGCGCGCTCGTCGAACAGGATCAGCCCGCCTGAGCCGAGCAGCACGCCGCGTTCTGTGAACGGCGGACGCTCCAGCTTCAGTCCCAGGTCGGAGGCCGGCAGCAGACCACCCAGGGGACCGCCCGGCTGGATGCCCTTGGGCGTGTGGCCGTCCGGCGGACCGCCGCCGCAGCCGAGCAGGAGCTCGTCCATACCCATGCCGAAGGGCACCTCGAGGATGCCCGGGCGCTCCAATGATCCCGAGATCGAGAACATCTTCGTGCCCGGATCGGACTCGGTCCCGTGCAGCCGGTACCAGTCGGCGCCGTGTTGCACGATCAGCGGCACATTGGCGTAGGTCTCGGTGTTGTTGACGTTCGAGGGTTCCGCGAACACGCCCTTCTGCGCCGGGAACGGCGGGCGAATCTTGGGCATCCCGCGCAGTCCCTCGACCGAGGCGATCAGTCCCGTCTCCTCGCCGCACACGTATGAGCCCGCGCCTCGCGTGATCTCCAGGTCAAAGTCGAAGCCCGAACCAAAGATGTTCTCGCCCAGCAACCCGCGCTCGCGCGCCTGCGCCAGGGCCAGTTCCATCCGCGCAATCGAGAGCGGATATTCGTCGCGGATGTAGATGAAGCCGTAGTCCGACCCGGTCGCCTTGCCGGCGATCGCCATGCCCTCGATCACGAGGTGAGGGTCCGATTCCATCAACACCCGGTTGACGAACGCGCCCGGGTCGCCCTCGTCCGCGTTGCAGACCAGGTACTTGGTCTGACTCTGGGCGCCCAGCAGGAACTTCCACTTCTGTCCCGCCGGGAAGCCGCCGCCGCCGCGACCACCCACGCCCGCTGACAGGACCAGGTCGCAGATGGCCATTGGTTCCATCTCAATCGCCCGGTCCAGCGCCTCATAGGCGCCGGCGGCGATCGCTTCATCAAGCGACTCCGGATCGATCACACCCATCGACTGCATCAACCGCCGCTCCTGCGGCGCCCAGAAGGGATGATCGGACAGCGACGGCACGCCTTGCACGGGCGTCCGCGCGCCGATCAGCCACTGCGCCGCGTCTTCCAGCGGATGCTCGCCAAGCGCCGCAGTCAGAAACTGCCCTGCTTCCTCGGGTCGCACCGGTCCGTAGACCACCGCCCCGCCACCGCCAAATCCCGGACGCTCTACCTCGACCACGGGCTCCAGCCAGGACAGGCCCAGCGTTCCCACGCGCACCAGGTCGACATCGTGCTCGGCCGCCAACGGCTCCAGCGCCTCCCACAGGCGGTCTGCCTCGGCGGCAATCGACGAGGTCGACAGATCCACCCGGACCAGTGGTCGCGAGGGTGAGCGCCTGGGCGCCGCACTGAGCTCTGCTGCTTCCCGAATCTCGTCATAGACGCTGCTCATCACACCGTCCCATCATTCGTGCCATCTGGCCCGGAGTCAGCGTGCTCCGAGCCATACGTCGACTCGGCGTCGACGAACGTCGCCGGCGCAATCTTGATCGGACGCTCGGGCCAGGTCACAGGGTCATCGCCCGCCTTCAGCCCGCGCGCCAGTTTGACCGTGTCAACCATCGACAAGGGACCCACCACGCGCCCGTTGACCCAGACCATCGGCGCCTTCTCACAGGTGCCGTTGCACTGACCCAGCCACAACCCCAGCTCGTCATCGGCCGTATTTTCACCCATATGGCAGCCGAACTCAGCTTCGAAGATGCGCCGCACCCGGTCTCCGCCGACGACCCGGCAGGATGGTCCCGAGCACCATGTCACCAGCGTCTTCGGCGGCGGCGAGTGCCGGAACTCGGCGTAGAAGGTCGCCGGACCGTAGACCTGCGCCTCCGAGACGCGCAAATGACGAGCGATCAGGCGGATCGCATCACGCGAAATCCAGCCCAACTCTTCCTGCGCCAGGTGCAGCGCACGCAGCATCTCGCCCTGATGTCGGGGCAACTGTTGCAGCAGTCCGGCGAACCGTTCCATCCCGACTCCCGTCCCTCAGACGCACTCACTGCATGCTATCCGCGCCCCAGAAACCGAACAACCCGACGTTGCCCATACGCTCCCCGTCGCAGAGTCCACGCCTCATTCCTCTTCTCCCCCATTTGCAGAGACCATGCATCATTCCGCATCTCCCCCCTTGCGGGGGAGATGCCGTATGCCTGCCCCGGGCTTGACCCGGGGGCAGAGGGGGGTTGGCTTCGCCTATCTAGTCAGCGGTGCCTCAGTTGCCACTTCGTCATTGCCGCGCTTGTTGCGGCAATCTCGACTCATGCGGCACCCTCGTCTGTGCTCGAATCGTCGAGATACCCCCGTTCAAGCCGGGGGCAGGCTCCGCGGCAAGCGCGGGGATGACGGAGATGTTCGTGTGACTCCGACTGCGTTGCGAGACCTCCCTCGCTCAGCCGTAGGAATGCAGCCGCAACCCCGGACGCGGCCACCGACACGAGATCAACCGGCCGGTCGTCGACAGTGTGATGTACGCCGTGCGCATGTCCGCGCCGCCGAAGCAGATGTTCGTCGTCAATGGATCGTCGCCCACCACGACGTGCTCGACTGCGCCCGTGGCCGGGTCGATCACCGTCACCCCGCCAGGACCGATCGTCGCCACGCAAACGTTGCCCGACTCCTCCACCGCCAGCGAATCGAAGAGTGTGTAGCCGCCCGCGTTGGCGATGAACGAGTTGAAGCCAGCCGCCGCGTTGTCGGCCGCCAGCTTGCCCGGCTCGGCGATCTCCCAGCCGAACAGCCGGCCCGTCGGCGTCTCGGCGATGTACACATGGGTGTCGTTCGGCGCCAGCCCGACGCCGTTGGCGCCGCCGGGAATCGGGAACACGGCGCGCGAGATGTGGCTGCCGTCGGTCGTGGCGTAGTAGAGCGCGCCCAGGTCGCGGTCGTACTCGCGATTCTTGCCCAGATCCGAGAACCAGAACCCACCCGCCTGGTCAAAGACGATGTCGTTGGGCCCCTTCAGCGGAACCCCGTCGCACTCCGTGTAGACCGTCTCCACCGCGCCGGTCTCGATGTTCACGCGCTGGATCGAACCCGACGTGTAATCCTCAGCCTGGCCGGCCGGCAACAGTCGCCCACCGGCGCGGTTCCACTCGAAGCCGCCGTTGTTCGTGATCCAGACGTGTCCGTCCGGCCCCATCGCCGCTCCATTCGGACCGCCGCCTGTCTCGGCCACGATCGAGACCGCGCCATCCGGCGTCACTCGCGACAGCGTCTGCCGCGCAATCTCGACCAGCAAGATCGACCCGTCATCCATCGCAATCGGCCCCTCGGGAAACTCAAGCCCCGAGGCCAGTTCAACGAACTCCATAGCAATCACCTTCCGTCTAGGCTTCGCCCCTTTGGAGAGGGAGCCGCCGAACGCTCCCCGCTCCCCCTTCCAGGGGGAGCTGCCGAAGAGCCTGCCCCCGGCTTGAACGGGGGCTGAGGGGGTCCCGACTACCGGGCGTCAGATGACATGACCCGTGTGCGCCGTTCCCGTCCCAGCCTCGTGGTCGATCAATCGTTCACCTCGTCCAGCGTCTGCAGGTAGTACTTCCGACTATCTCGCGGACCGATGATGTGATCAATCCGCAGCGCCAGTTGCGCCTCGTGCGGCATCCGCAATACGACCCGCGGATTCGACCGCAACAGCGGTTCCAGCGCGCCTTGCGGTTCGACCGCGCTGACCTCCACCGCATACGTGTCTGCCGGCAGCGATGCCGGCCGAGGCTTAACCATCGCCCGCGCCAGCAGCGCGCCCGACGGCGTCAGGATCGAACAGGCCACCGCCGCTACGGGCGCGGCCGGTACCGGCTCCACAACGTGGGCCGGGTCTTGGTTCAGCAACAGGGAAGACGCCGCTACCGGCGACGCCACAGACGTCGTAACCATCAAACCCTCGCTCCAGGAGACCCACCCGTCCAACCGCCACTACTGCTGTAGCAAGAAACGCCCCGTTCCGTCAAGTAGAACATATAGACTGTCGAGCTATGCAGTCAGCGACCGACCGATCCTCGCTTCCCCCTTCTCTGAAGAACCCATCTCAGCATTTGACTGTCCTAGTCCCCGCTGGACGGAGGCCCTTGAAAACTCCCCTACTCCCCCCTTGCGGGGGAGATGCCGAAAGCCTGCCCCGGGCTTGACCCGGGGGCAGAGGGGGGTCCGCAGTGCGGGAGCTTATCTGGTCATTGTCAGCCGACCCCCCCTCTGTCACTCCGTGACATCTCCCCCCGCAAGGGGGGGAGAGGGGATTCCGGAGTCATTCAAAGGTCGCCCTAAAGCCGGGACTGGGAATCAACCAACCAATACGACATCTGAGACCTCCGCTGAAGGCACGGACGCGGCTGCATTCGAACGCAATCAGATGTGATTTCCACGTGAGGGAACAACCACCACTGCCTTGTATCCTGCCTGCCAGACACTTGACTCCAGGAAAGGACCCAAACTCATGGGTGATCGACTCGAAGGCCGCGTCGCGATCGTGACCGGTGCCGGACGTGGGATCGGACGCGGACATGCACTGCTGCTCGCCTCCGAGGGCGCGAAAGTCGTGGTCAACGACTACGGCGGATCCCAGGGCGGCGAACTCGACGGTGAGGCCACGCCGGCCGATGAAGTCGTGGCCGAAATCAAGGCCGCCGGTGGCGACGCCGTCGCCAACTATGACTCCGTCTCCGACATGGCCGCCGGAGAGCGCATGGTTCAGCAGGCGCTCGATAACTTTGGCGGACTCGACATTCTGATCAACAACGCCGGCATCCTGCGCGACCGGATGGTCTTCAACATGACCGAGGAAGAGTGGGACGTCGTCGTCGCCGTTCACCTCAAGGGTCACTTCACCGTCACCAAGTACGCTTCGCAGGTCTTCCGCCAGCAGCGCTCAGGACGGATCGTCAACACCTCGTCCGAGTCCGGACTGGGCAACATGGGCCAGGCCAACTACGCCGCCGCCAAGGAAGGCATCGTCGGTCTGACTCGCACGCTGGCCCGCGATCTCGGCCGCTACGGCGTGACCGCCAACGCGATCCGGCCTCGGGCCGGCACGCGGCTGACCCTGACCGAAGAACTGGCCGAGGCCCAGCGACGCGCACGCGAGGCCGGACTGGCCGCCGGCGACGCCGGAGACATCAGCTTCGGCGCCGACCGCGAAGCGATGATGGCGCCCGAGAATGTCTCGCCCTTCACCGTCTGGCTCTGCACCGACGCCGCAGCCAACATCAACGGCCGCGACTTCCTCGTCTGGGGCAACGAAGTCGGCATGTACAACCTGCCGGTGGTCGAGGCCGCTGTCTACGCCTCAGGCGCCAGCTTCAGCCTGGACGAACTCGACCGAGTCGCCGCCCAGTCCTACCTCGGCTCCCAGAAAAACCCCTGGCCCGCCCAGGCCCCACGCTGATTGGCCTGAATCGACCCCTCCTCTTCCACTTTCCTCCCCCCTTCCAGGGGGAGGTGCCGAACATTCCACGCTCCCCCTTGCAGGGGGAGCTGCCGAAGGCTGAGGGGGTCCCGTCCCCCATCAGCAAGGCCGTCAGAGTTCACCCGTAGTGTTCCACTACACCTGAGCACACCCCAGGCATTCGCCCTCCAAACCAGCTAACGTTCTCAATCGAAAGGACAACCACAAATGGCAATCCTCGCCCACGACACCATAGAATTCGCTGCCAACGGAGGCACCGCCTCCGGCTACCTGGCCAAGCCTGTCGACGGCGGACCCTACCCAGGCGTCGTCGTGATCCAGGAGTGGTGGGGGCTCAACCCCAACATCTGCGATATCGCCAACCGCATCGCCGCAGAAGGTTATGTCGCGCTCGCGCCCGACCTCTTCCATGGCGCCGTCACCGCCGAGCCCGACGAGGCGCAGAAGCTGATGATGTCGCTGCAAGAGCCGAACGCCCTGGTCGACATGTCCGGCGCAGTGGCTGCCCTGCAGGCACGTGACGACGTTCGCGCCGACCGCATCGGCGTCACCGGATTCTGTCTCGGCGGAGGCATGTCGTTGCTGTTGGCGATGAACAACCCCGCCGTCACTGCCGCCGCGCCGTTCTACGGTGTCCCCGGCGCCGGCATGTCCGACGCCGCCAACATCCAGGGCGCGGTCATGGGCTTCTACGCCGGTCACGACGACTGGATCACCGGAGAAGTCGTCCAGAGCATCCAGTCAGCGCTCAACGACGCCAACATTCGCAATGAGATCCACGTCTACCCAGACTCGCACCACGGCTTCTTCAACGACACCAGCCCCGACGTGCACGACCCCACCGCCGCCGCCGACGCCTGGACCAAGCTCAAAGCCTTCTTCGCCGCCGAACTCCAGGCCTAGCACGATCAGCGAGTTCCCCCTCTCGGGGAGCTGTCACGAAGTGACCGAGGGGGCTGTCGGCTAACCACCAACCGTCTTCTCGTCCCCGGTCCAACAGCAAAGCGACCGGTCGATTGACCGGTCGCTCTGCATTTGACTAGCTGACCCTCAGTCCCTAAAGCTCCAGCATCCCCGTCTCGCCGTGCTCGTCCTCATTCTCCAGCTCTTTGTCGGCGCCGAGGCCCACACCGATATACACAAACCCACCAGCCGCCAGACCAAGAAACAGGCCAGCCCCAACGATGATCCAGATCAGCCAGGCATCGAAGCCGCCGTCTGCCGACGACAGATGCTGATTCCCCGCGCCCAGATTAATCATGATCGCATGTACCGCGATCGCAATCACATTTCCGACAATCAGGCCAGGCAGCAGCAATGCCATCTGGATTGGAATCGGTGCGTCCTTGAGCCACTGAGGCAACATGAAGGAAGGAACCAGAGGCGGCATCGCAACAACCCTTTTCTCGTCACTCATCCCAGGTCCACCTAGTATCGCCCCACATGCCGCTTTCGTCTAGTTACCTGATCAAATTCATACTGGGCAATGCCCCGATAGCGAGATCGCGGATACGATAACGCGTATGTCAACGAGACATCCCCATCGCCACTGGTCTGCCCTACGGCGCAATCGCCTCTCTCGACGCTCCCTGCTCGCCGCGTCCTCGCGCGCCGGCGTCGGCGCCGCAGCAATCGCACTGGTCGGTTGCTCGGGCGACGATGAGCCGGAACAACAGGATCAAAGCCAGCAGCAGGCCGAGCAACAATCGACCCCACCGCAACCACAGCAAGGTCAGCAGCAGTCTCTGCAGCAATCGCAGGGCCAGCAGGCCGCGCAGTCCGATCAATCCCAGCAGCAGGAACAGCAATCCGACGATCCACAGGGCCCCGCACGTGGCGGGATCATCCGAACCTGGTTGGCCGTCGAACGACACGACCGCTGGGATCCGCATCGCTCCCGTTATCGCTACACTCAGGCCGCCCACAGCCTGATGTACAACCGCCTGGTCCAGCCCGCTTCGGTCTCCACGGGCGAACTCGAGGCCGACCTCTGCGCGCTCCCCGAGATGCCCGACGAAACGACCTACGTCTTCACCGTCGAGCCCGATGCCGCCTTCTGGAATCTTGAACCCACCAACGGCCGCGCCGTCAACGCGCAGGACATCGCCTGGAACATCCAGCGACAACAAGAGGCGCTCGATGCCTCTGGCGCGCCCGATCCATACTTCTTCCGCCGCGCCGCCTACAACCGCACGACGTCGGTCGAGGCCTCCTCCGACACTTCGGCCACGCTCACGACTGCGGAGCCCGATGCCACCTATCTGTCCAGCGTTCACGGTTCGCCCTTCGCCTGGATCACCAGCCCCGAGGCAGCCGAACTCTACGCCGACGACTGGCGCGACGACACCAGCGACATCGTGCGCAACAGCGGGACCGGCCCCTACACGCCGCGCCTCTACAACGGTTTTGAGATCACCCTCGCCCGCTCCGAAAACTGGTGGCGCGACGACTCCGCCTGGGCCGATGGCATCAACTTCACATCGGGCGATACCAACAACATCGTCAGCCTCTATGGTGCCGCAGCATTCGACACCGCTGCATTCCCGCTGACCAACGCCGCAGTCGAGACGCTGCGAGAACAGAATCCCGACCACCCAACGTTCGAACAGCCCCTCGACGCCTCTGTCGAACTGCTCGCACCGCTCTCGGCGGATGGATTCGCAGCGCTGGGCGATCCACGAATCGTCCGGGCAATCTCACTCGCCGTCGATCGGGCGCAACTCGTCGAACGACTCTACGCAGGCCACGGCCGAGCCTCAGGACCGTTGCCCTGGTTCCTCGAGGGATGGAGCGTCAGCGAACAGTTGCTCTCGACCTACCCCGGCTACCGCAACGACCGCGAAGCTGACCTGTCAGAAATCGCCGGCCTGGTCAACGCCGCGGGCGGCGCAGGCAACATCGGCGTGCTGCCACTAGTCGTCGCTGACCTGTTCGAAGGATTCTTCGCCGGCGCCGGCGAAGCGGTTCGTTCCATGATTGCCGACGCCACCGGACTCGAAGTCGACCTCGAAGACCGACCCTTCGCCGAAGCCATCGACCAACTCCGCAGCGGCGAACGATTCTGCTTCCTTGGCTGGAGCGCCGTGCCTCAACAGGCTGACCCCACCGAGGCCTGGCTCAACACGCTGCACTCAGCCGGCGCGCAGCATTGGAGCGCATCCGCCAACACCGAGCTCGACGCCCTGCTCGACCAGATGAAGACGACCTTCAACCTCGGCGCGCGCCAGGACCTGAGCCACCAGGTGCAAGAAATGCTGCTCGACGGCAGCGCCGCCCAATGGCAGATCAAGCTCGTCAACGGCATCCAGCTCGGTATCCACCAGCCCTGGCTCAACCCAGACCCGCGCCTCTTCGACTACGCCTGGTCCACCAACCGCCTCAACAACACCTGGCTCAACACCAATCACGAAGCCTACCCAACCGGCCGAGAACTCCCACCCCTCGAAGAAGAAACCGAAGACGGCGGCTAGGCGCTCCAGTCCCCGCTTCACGCGGGGACCCGCTCGGCTCCCCTGGTCCGCCCGACGAGCCTCAAGCCCAACGACGCCGATGCTCCCGCTCAAACTCCAGGATCCGCCGATACACACGCACCATCTCCCGATCCTTCGACAACGGCTCACGCGGCGGCTTGATCACCGCCCCGCCCAGCGCATCCACGATCTCCCGGTGGTCGTCAATGATGAAGTCCGGCTCAATCTTCGTGAACAGGTGCAATCGCGACCGGTACTGGAAGATCGGCTTACCCATGATCCCGGCCAATAGCGGCCAGAGGTCGTGCTTGTCCGCCACCTCGCGACGTGCTCCATAGCCCGACCACATGTAGACGTGATGCCCGCGATCCTGCAGCCGTTCCAGCACCTCGCGCGCATAGGGACGCAGATGCAAATTCCAGGAAACCAGGCACCCGTCCACGTCAAAGAAGATGTTGAGAGGCCGCACGAACGTTAGCCTAGCGGCAAATGTCCGAACGAGATTGAAGAGAGGCTGGAAGATGCCTAGGCATCGCCAGCCTCTCTCCTTGTTGACCTTTCTTTGCTAAGGTTGCAACTACCTACCAGGGCGATCGTTTAGCAGCGCCGGTAGGTCACTCGCTGGCCCTTGCCGCAGATACCACATGGCGGCAAGCGGTCAGCGTTGTCGTTTAGATACACTGACCAGATACGACATGCGTTGCAGCAGTATCGGCCGATTCCTGGCTGTTCACCAATGGAATACATTGTTGCTTCCTCCTTTCATTGAGATTTGCCTCAGGCGAATGACGCATTGAGCAGTCACTCGATAGAAACCATCGCATTTTCCAGACCCTGTCCATTCGGACTTGCTTGCCCGTGAACATGCGCCGATACGAAATCTTCAGAGGCATGTTCGTAGGCTGCTTCGACGATCCGCTGAATCGCAGGTTTCATAATCTGAACTCGGGGAATGATCCCAGTGCCCCCCGGCTCTATGACTCCGGAATCCACCAAGACGCTGCTGACTTCGCCGTGGAGGAGATTCAATTCGCGAAGGAAGTTTGTCAATCTCTCCATTTTTTCGCCGGGCCAGCGTCGAATCCATTCCGACTGGCAACCAGCAAAGAGGCGAATGGTTGTGTAGTTGAGGGCCAGCGAGCCATGCCTCATCTCAGACAGCTGATCTGGCAATTTGCCGCCGCTACTCAGTAACTCGATTTCTCTTCTGGCTGCTGGAAGATTGTGATCTGTCCATTCGATGCCCTGTTCCAGTAGCTTATCATAAGCAGCATCGGCGGCGATTAGCCTAGTTCGGCTGACTCGACCACCATAGCCGTGCTGAAGAGTCCGCAGACAGTCTGCCAGCTGGTTGAGCGCGAGGAGCTTTTCGCTCTCGAAGCGCACCCGTGAGTTGTCCTGGTCCACGAATGGACCGATCCAACTGCTCTTCTCCACAATCTCCATCGCCGCCCTGTTGTATGGGTCTCTGGTGTTGAACTTTGCTGTTGTGACAGGATCCATTTTCCTTTGTTGCGCCAGATCCGAGAACATTTGGCGGATGGCCGTGATGTCATCCTCAACGTAAATCGCGACGGGCATTTGGGATCCTGCGAAGTCGTGGAGCCTTGTTTCTTCGACATCGGTCGATCTGAGAAAGTCTCGGATTGCCCTCCTTCTGTGTTGGCCATCTATCATGCGGAGTGCAGAGTGTGCTCCCTCCAAAAGCCTGAGTTCTCCCAGTTGCGGAAAGTCTGTCTCAGCCTGTGATTCACCCTCAACCGGATAAGGGTCAAAGGTCACGAAGGAAGACGGGATGCTCAGGGTGATTGGACCGAGTAACCACTCATCGTTACGTCGAATGTAGTCCAGGATTGCTTTCGCATGAGATGGCATAAAGCGCCTCTGGTGCTCCCGACTCACTTCTTCGCTGACTCCATCCGGCACTGCCTGATCAAACTGATGCATCCGAAGGACGGTGTGGAAGACATCCCGTCCGCCTTGTCTCATCTTTTGGGCCGGAGCTTCGAGGACGTAGTTGGGTCGCCGGGCTGGTACCTCTGTAACCATTGCTCACCTTCAAGTGTTGCCGTTTCGTTGAGCGTAACACTAAAATAGCACCAAACAGGATGGAGGTCATTCATTATGTCAAGTATGGCGTCACCGAGCCTCTGTGCACACCTCCCCGATCCTGCGTCATTCACAGGAGCAACGTTCCAGATGAAAACCGGGCGGGAATGTTGGCGCTGCGCCTTCCGCAACCGGGGAATGCTGCGCCGCTCTATCATCACAAGTGCAGTGGTCGGGACAATCCTTGTCGCGATCAACCAGGGAACGGTAATCGTCGCCGGAGAAGGAACCGCCGAGCTGGCTTGGAAGATTCCGTTGACGTATTGCGTACCGTTTCTCGTGGCGTCATGGGGCGCCTTGGGAAATGCCTACGTGCGCCGCTCTTCTTAGTCTCGCTTCAATCTCCCGCCGCTTCCCAGTGTCATACCCGTAGCAAGCGTTGGAATGACCGAAGGAGCTACCGCGGCAGACCCAGACCGCGAGTCGCGATGATGTTCCGCATGATCTCCGACGTCCCCGCCGCGATTGTCAGCGGCACAGAGTTCAGGTACTCGTCCGGCAGCCGACCGTGCAGTGGCGCGTGCTCTTGCTCGCCCGAGAGTCCGCCGGCCAGGCCGAACATGTTGATCATCCCCGCCAGCCGCTGATTGATCATCGTCCCGTAGAGCTTTGACATCGACGCTTCGTGGTTCGGCACCAGACCCTGCGACTGCATCCACGCGACCCGGTACGCCAGCCAGCGACCGACCGTGAACTCGATGTTCAGGTCGGCCAGCTTGTGCCGGATTCGCGGATCCTCGTCCGGACGGTGTCCGTCCGGACCTGGCACGCTAGCCAGATCGGTCAGCTCGCCCAGCAGGCGCACGCCCGAGACCACGCGCGAAATCCCGGAGCGCTCGAAGTCGAGCGTCGTCGTCGCCACGTACCAGCCCCGATTCTCCTCGCCGACCATGTTCGAGGCCGGTACCCGCACATCCTCGAAGAACACTTCGTTGAAGTGATGCCGGTTGGCCATGTTGACCAGCGGACGCACCGTGATCCCGGGCGTCTTCATGTCGAGCAGGAAGAACGAGATCCCTCGATGCTTGGGCGCATCCGGCTCGGTTCGCGCCAGCATGAAGATGTAATCCGCGTGCTGCGCGCCCGAAGTCCAGATCTTCTGACCGTTGATGATGTAGTCGTCGCCATCGCGCTGCGCCCGAGTCTGCAGCGAAGCCAGGTCCGAGCCCGATCCCGGCTCCGAGAATCCCTGGCACCACTGGATGTCGGCCGACCGGATCCGGGGCAGGAAGAACTCCTTCTGCTCGTCCGATCCGTACATGATCACCGTCGGACCCACACGGTCGACGCCCTGGTTGTAGACCGGCGCCCGATGATGCGCCATCGTCTCGTTGAACATCGCCTGCCGCACCGGTCCCGCGCCCGCGCCGCCATGCTCGACTGGCCAGCCCAGCGTCAGCCAGCCGCGATCGGCCAGAGCCTTGTGGAAGCCCCGCGTAAACTCCCAGCGCTCACGATTCGCCGCCCCATCCTCCGCCGGCCCCTCCGACAAATCCGCCCAGCCCGGAGGCAACTGCTCACCCAGAAAGTCCAGCACCTCGTCCCGAAACGCCACGTCCTCAGTCGAGAATTTGAAATCCACAATGATGCTCCCGCCGCGATTAGCTCTTGCCGTCAGATTAACAGAGGTCAGTACTCGCAAAGAGTCCCAGTCCCCTCTCCCCGAGGGAGAGGGTTAGGGTGAGGGCCCTGTCGTAAGCGGCGAGGAATCCTCACCCCAGCCCTCTCCCAGAGGGAGAGGGAGTGAAAACTACGGGCGCTGATCGGGATTTGCGCCCACGACACTGCAGAGAGGAGCGCGGCTTCCCCCTGCGAAGCCAGGTCTGGGTTGGAAGTCAACCTGCAACCCCGCACTACACTCGCATTCATGCCCAATTCCTCACAGCCAGGCCCGCTCGCCAGTGTCCGAGTCATCGACCTCAGCGACGACCGAGCCATATACGCCGGAAAGCTCCTCGGAGACCTCGGCGCCGAAGTCATCCGTATCGAGCCTCCCAACGGCGATCCCCTCCGACACCGAGGACCCTTCCACGACAACGACTCCTCACTCTGGCACGCCTACTTCGCCAGTTCTCGAATGTTCGCCAGCCACGACTCAACGGCGATTGAGCAGCTTGCCGCATCAGCCGACATCATCCTCGACTGCGAGCGCCTACCCAATCCACAGTCGCTCTTGCAAGCCAATCCCAGCCTCGTCATCGTCGATGTCACCTCCTTTGGACGCTCCGGCCCGTGGAGCAGCTACCAGGCCCCAGGACTTGTGGCCGAAGCGTTGGCAGGCGTCGCCGCCACTTCAGGGGACAACGACACGCCGCCGCTCAAGCTCTTCGGCGACCAGTACGCCTTTGTCGGAGGCGCCTACGCCGCTATCGGAGCGCTGTCCGCTCTCAACCACGCCCGCGAGACGGGCCGGGGACAGATTGTCCGCCTGAGCACCCATGAGGCGCTTTGCACCATCCTCGAGCACGTCCTGATGTGGGCCTGGTACCACGAACACCTGCCCTTCGCCGAAGGACCGGTCTTGCCCCGCCAGGGCTCCCTGCACTGGTCCAGCGCCTACGTCGTGATGCAGGCGATCGGCGGATCAATCATGATTACGCCGACACCCGACTTCCAACGCCAGGTCGCCTGGCTGATTGAAGAAGGCGTCGGAATGGAGCTGCTCGACGAGCGCTTCACCGATCCGGCCAATCTCGCCGAAATGGTCGAGCTGACCATGAACACCCTCCGAGACTGGGTCGCGACCAAGGAAGTCGAGCCGTTCTTCCATGAAGCCCAGGCCCGCCACCATCCCTACGGCTGGGTCATGACCACACCAGAAGTCGCCGGTAACCCCCAGCTCGAAGCTAGAGATTGGTGGACCGGTTACCCCGTCGGAGACACCTCCGTCACCGGCCCCGGAGCCCCATATCACTTCTCCGACACGCCATGGCGGGTCAGCGACCGCTCGCTGGTCCTGAGCGATGTCCCCGATCCCCTTTCTCCCCCCGCCACGCGGGGGGAGATGTCACGAAGTGACAGAGGGTGGTCCCCCACCAGCCCAACCACCGGACCCCTTGAAGGCATCCGCATCCTCGACTTCACGCACGTCCTCGCTGGACCCTTCGCCACCCGCCTCCTCGCCGACATGGGCGCCGACGTCGTCAAGATCATGAGCTCCACACGGGCCGGACTCGCCGGCGGCACCGATCACCCGTATCACACCATGTGGAACCGCAACAAACGAGTCCTCCAGCTTGACCTCAGCCGCCCAGAAGCGCGCGAAATCGCGCGTGAGCTTGCGCTCCAGGCTGACATCGTGATCGACAACTTCTCCGTGGGCGTGCTCGACCGCTGGAACCTCGGCTACGACGCCGTCAGCCCCGACAATCCCGGCGTGATCTATGTCGGTATGTCCGGCATGGGTATCTCCGGACCCTGGGCTTCGTACGTTACCTACGCGCCCACGGTTCACGCGCTCGCCGGCCTCACATTGCTCACCGGCGTGCCCGGACGCAACGACATCGGGATCGGCTTCAGCTACAACGATCACATGGCCGGATTGCATGGCGCCGTCGCCGTGCTCGCCGCCATCGAAGGCCGACGCCTGACCGGCAAAGGCCAACGCATCGATATGAGCCAGTTCGAGGTCGGCGTCAACTTCGGCGGTCCGGCCCTGCTCGATTGGTTCGCCAACCGCGTCGCCGCCGAACCGGTCGGCAACGATTCACCCTGGGAAGACTGGACCCCGCACGCCATCTATCCCTGCGCAGGCGACGACGCAGGAGACGATCAGTGGTGCGCCATCGCCGTCCTCACAGACGAGCAATGGCAGGCGTTATGTCGGCTTATGGACGCCGCAGACTGGCACAACGACGCCAAGCTGGCAACGGCGAAGGGCCGCAAGGCGCGTCAGGAATCCATCGACGCCCGAATCGCCAACTGGACCAGCAACCAGGACCGCTACGAGCTGATGGACCGCTGCCAGAAGGCCGGAGTCCCCGCAGGAGTCGTCCAGACCGGCCTCGACCTGACCGTCAATGATCCGCAACTCGCCCACGCCGAGATGTTCTTCAACTTCACCGACCCACATCCCGACCTCGGCCCGCTCAAGGGAGACCGCCTCCCCCTCCAGTTCGAACAAACTCCCGCCAGCGTCTACAACCGCTCCGAGGTCTACGGAGAGTCGAACAGGTCGGTCGCCGCCGACTGGCTCGGCATGTCAGCCGATGAGGTCGCCCGCCTCGAGTCGGAAGGTGTCATGGAGTAGTCGCAGCTCTTCAGCTCCCTCACTATGCCGCTTGCTGCTCGCGGCACCACGCGTTTCCAGGATGCTCCGCGCAGTACTTCACCAGCAGTGGAGCGCACTCGCCTGGGACTGGCTCAGTCGATTCCGGGCTAATCAATTCAATGCATCGCTCTTGAGAAACCGATTCCAAGTCAGCCTTGATCGATGTGTTGCTCGTCCACGTGCTCTCAGAATCATCCGCAACATTCTCGTCGTCGGATTCTGGTTCACATCCCGCATGCTGCGGATTCTCTGCGCAATATTGCTGCTGTAACAACTGACAACTCTCGGTGATCATTGCGAGCCCGCCAATCGCCGAAATGCAACGAAGCTCTGCGCTGGTGTACCGCGAAGCTGACGTCTCTTCCTGCTCATCCTCCTCATCGTCATCCGAACCAAACTCCTGACGGCACCACCAGTTATCCATGTGAGCCGCGCAGTACGTGCGCAATATCTCCGTGCACTCTTCGCCAATCATCGACGGAGACTCTGGTTGGATTGACTCAATGCACTGAAGCTCAACTGATGTGTACTCCTCAGATGGTGAACCGTTCGCAGCCTCTTCATCGTCACCCTCTTCGTCGCCACCGTCTGCATCCTCATCCGAACCAAACTCCTGACGGCACCACCAGTTATCCATGTGGGCCACGCAGTACGCGCGCAAAATCTTCGTGCACTCTTCGCCAATCATCGACGGAGACTCCGGCTGGATTGACGCAATGCACTGAAGCTCAACCGATGTGCGTTCCTCAAATGGTGAGCCGCTCGCCGCTTCTTCATCGTCACCCTCTTCATCGTCGCCGTCCTCATCGTCACTACCGTCGTTGTCTTCGTCCTCGCCCTCTTTGGCTTCTTCGCCAGCACACCAAATGTGCGACGGATGCTCGGCACAATAGGTCGTTAGCGTCGGCGCGCAGCCGTCGGGCAGGATGGACGAGTCCCCACCAATCGCAATGATTCCCAAGCAACGATCAATGCCTTCTTCCGCCCCGGTTTGGCTCCCGCCTGGGTCGGATGACGATGCTTCCTGCTGCTGCTGCTCCTCCTCCCTCGGATGATGGAGCCGGCAATATGCGAAATCGTGGTGGTCGACGCAGTACAGAGTCAGGAAGTTGGCGCAGGTGTCACTGGTCATGGCATCGATGTTGAACGCAACCTCGGCCAGACAGCTTGCGACAGTTTCATTCTCGGTTGTCGCGCCCGAGTTCAGACGGCTGGCGATGCTGACGTCATCTTCCAGTGTCGCCTCCTCCTCCATCTGATCGTCGGTGGCCCAGACCCTGGTGAACCTGACCGGCGTGCCATATTGCCAACGATGGTGGGTGATCCGCTCCGACCAAAATCGGCGCTCGCCGAGTAATGCCGCCCCATACGCTTCTACCTCGCTATTCGGCAACTGCCTAGCGTCCAACTTCGGTTCAATCGCGAATTCGATTCGACTGTCCTGCGGGTTGCGCCGAGCGACGATGCGCGCCTCGACACCGAGCGTCCCTTGAGGCACAGCAAGGTCACTGAAATCCTTGGAGTCGTGGTACGGCGCTTGCAACAGGAACGAGGGCCAGCCGCGAAGCCAACGATGATGTTCCACCACTCTGGGGAAGAACCGTCGCTCCTCAAGATGCAGCAATCGTGGCTTGCCCTCGGCGTCAATCCGTTGGATCCCAAACTCCACCCGGCCGTCTGGATTCAATCGGGCCGCGACCCGGACCACGAACTCCTCACTAACCTGCGCGTTCGTCTCCTCTGGCGAAAGCGCCATCGCCGCGGCCCCGACCACCACGCTCAGCAATCCCAGCAGGATCGTCCGCGACCATCCGCCAGTCACATCCAGAATCGAGATTGCGCAACTCCCTGCCACCGCAGTGTGACAATCTTAGGGACGATTGCGAAGGGTGTGTTAGGGAATCGCAGCCAGTTTGAGAATCTAGTCAGACAGGAGCCCTCCGCGGCATCGCTCGCATGTGGCCGCCGCAGGCAATCTCACTCACTCAGGGGCTTGGCACTGTATCTGGAACTGGCCCTCAACCGACGCGATACTCCAGGCAGATACTGGAATGTCGGCTCGTGTGAAGTATGCCCTCAAGGGCAGCGTCTCACACGGAGCCGACATTCCCCAGCCACCGGTGACGTTGGGTCTACCGATGCACCGAGTAGTCGATCTCCTTTGACGTGATCACCTCGATCAACGCCGCCTGACCGTTCTCGGTTGCCTGGATGCCTCGCTTGAACGCCGCGTTCAGGTCCTCGGGCGACTCCACGCGCTCGCCGTAACCGCCGAAGGCTTTGGCCATGTCGGCGTAGTGACCCGAGATGTCCGTCGCCCGGTACTTCTCCGTCGCCGTCTGCATGATCGGCAGCTCGATCGCCATCGAGAAGTTGTTCAGCAGCACGCTCAGGATCGGAATGTTCTCGCGCACGGCAGTCTCGAAGTCCATGCCGGTCATACCGATCGCCGCGTCGCCCCAGACGTTGAGGCAGGTCTTCTCCGGCGCGGAGACCTTCGCGCCCATCGCATACCCAAGCCCGGTGCCGAGCTGCGTCGTCTTGCCCCAGCCGATGTAGCTCAGCGGCGTCGTCGAGTTCCAGAACGGCGACATCTGGTCACGCGGCGATCCCGCGTCATGCGTCGCCACGACGTTATCGATCCCCACCGTCTCGTCCAGCGTCGCGTGCAGATCCTTAAGCGCCCGGTACGGGTTGATCGGCGCGTCGTTCGAGTCGCTCTTGTGCGACCACTGGGCGCGCCAGTCGCCGTTGATCTGCGCAATCCTGGCCGCAATCGCATCAGCCCGACCGCGAGGCCCGGCGATCAGTTCGCGCGCCTCGGCAATGATCGCGTCCAGCACCAGCGCCGCGTCGCCGACCACGCCCTCCGAGATCTCGACCTCGTTGTTGAAGTCCTCGGGGTCGAGCGTCGCGTGGATGTAGTACGGACCCTTCGGCATCTGCAGGCCGAAGCCCGTCTTGGCGAACGAGCAGCCAATCCCAAACACCACATCAGCGTCCTGGAGGAACTCATGCACGGCGCGCGGGAAGGCGCGACCGCCTGAGCCCAACGAAAGCGGATGCGTCTCGGGGAACGCGCTCTTGCCCTGCAGCGATGTCGTCACCGGCGCCTCAAGTAGTTCGGCCAACTCCCGTAGCTGGTCCCAGGCCTTGGCGTAGTGAACGCCCTGGCCGGCGTAGATCACCGGTCGTTCAGCGTTGACCAGCGATTGCGCGGCTCTGCGAGCATCCGCCGGATCCGGGCCGGTGCGATGCGCCGGCGTTGGCGTGTAGTTGATCGGCTCTTCGATGTCCGCGCCCCAGATGTCGCCGGGAATCTCCAACACCACCGGTCGCTGCCGGCCGTTCTTGGCGTGCGTGAACGCGCGACGCATCGCGTTCGACAGATCATTGGGGTCGGTCAGTTGCTCGGTCCACTTACTTACGTGCTGGAAGTTGACCAGCCCGGAGAAGTTCGGCGCGACATTCGTCTGCGACCGCGCGTAACCGCCGGGAATCGCGACCAGCGGCGCCGACTCGCTCCAGGCCTGAGCCAGACCGCCAAACGAGTTCTCTGAACCGGGGCCGTTCTGCGTCAGATACACAGCCACCTGGTCGCCCGAGTTCATCCGTGCAAACGCGTCGGCAATGTGAATCGCCGTGCGTTCCTGCCGCACCACAATCGTGCGGATATCGGCCTGCGCCGCCGCCTCAAAGATCGGATTGACGGGATAGCCGACAACAAACTCGACCCCTTCCCGCTTCAACATCTCAGCAATCGCGTTGGCAGTCTTCATTCGTTAGCTCCTTCATTCTCAACGCTCCCCCCTTGGGGGAGCTGGCGCGAAGCGACTGAGGGGGCCGCTCGCAGTGATACGTTTCGTGTGCTCGGGGCGGACCCTCCGCCCTTCGGGGCATCCCCGCATCGAGTACGGGACACCTCCCCCAGAGGGGGAGGTCTATGTGTCGGAGTGTACGGGAGGCTTCCGACCTGCCCACGGCTGAGCTGCTTCCAGCTGAGCACCCAACCGGTACAGCGTCGCCTCATCTGCATAAGGGGCGACGAACTGCGTCCCCACAGGCAAGCCCGCGTCATTCCAATACAGCGGAACCGAGGCCGCCGGATTGCCCGACGCATTGAACAGCGATGTGAACGCCACCGTGCGCTGCACATCGTGGCCTTGCTCGAACAGGTCCTCGCGATCCAGCGACAACCGGCCCAGCTCCAGCGGCGGAACGGCCATCGTCGGAGTCAGCATCACGTCGTATCCAGGACTATCGATCCCGGCGAACCATCGCCCCACGTAACGACCAATCGCGTGAACGGCCCGCGTCGCCGCGATGTACGCGGTCGCCGTCGGCATCTCACCTGAGATCATCCGCCAGGTCAGCGGCTCCATGTCTTCCGGATTCGGAGTCCGGCCCAGTTCCTCGGCCTTCTGATCGAACGCCAACTTGGTCGACGGACGCACGATGTCAAAGAGCGGATTACGGACCTCTTCGGGGATGTCCAGGACCGCATCCTCGACCTCATGCCCCAACGAACGCAGCAACGCTGCGGAGTGCTCGGTCGCCGCGATGCAGTCTGGATCAACCTCTGAGTCGTTGAACGGCTTCATGATCACGCCGACGCGCAACTTGCCGGGGTCACGTCCGACTTCCTCCGACCAGAGACGCTCCGGCGGCGGTGCAAAGTAGGGAGCGCCAATGTCGGGACCTGCCGTCGCGTCGAGCAGCACCGCCGAGTCCCGCACCGTTCGCGAGACCACATGCACGCCCGACATGCCGGCCCAGCCTTCGCCTACGTCAGGTCCGGCCGGCGTCCTGGCGCGCGTCGGCTTGAGTCCGAATAATCCGCAGCACGTCGCCGGGATCCGGATCGATCCGCCGCCGTCCGAGGCATTCGCAGCCGGAATGATTCCCGTTGCCACTGCTGCAGCCGCGCCGCCCGACGATCCGCCTGCCGTGTGCTCCAGATTCCACGGATTGCGTGTCTTCCCGTGAAGCTGCGACTCGGTGGTGGACGTGATCCCCATCTCCGGTGATGTTGTCCGCCCGAAAATCGACAGTCCGGCCGCCTTGTAGCGAATCACCATCTCCGAGTCGTGGTCGGGCACAGTATCGGCGAAGATCTTGGACCCACTCGATATCGGCTGACCCGTGTACAGCGTGCCCAGATCCTTGAGCAGGAACGGCACACCATTCAGCGGACCCTCTGGCAACCCGCGCAGCGCATTCTCTCGCGCATGGTCGTACCAGGGGTAAACCACCGCGTTGATCTGCGGATTGACGCGGTCGGCCCGCTCGATTGCCTCCTCCAGCAACTCGATCGCTGACACTTCCTTGTCGGCCACCATTCGCGCCAGTTCGACGGCATCGAGATCGGAGTATCCCTGTATCGCCATGTGTATCGCCTCTCATGCACTGTGCGGACGCTCCGCATAAGCTCCTACGCATGGTACGCATCGATGGCCGCCAACCCAACGAGTTACGTCCGCTCCACTTCGAACTTGACGTGCAGAAGCACGCCGACGGCTCCTGCATCGTCTCATTGGGCGACACCCGAGTCCTCTGCGCCGTCACCGTCGAGGAGCAAGTGCCGCGCTGGATGCGAGGCTCCGGACGCGGCTGGCTTACAGCCGAGTACAACATGCTGCCCGCCGCCACCAACACACGCTCCGACCGTGAGCGAGTCCTCAACGCCGGCCGGACCAAGGAAATCCAGCGCCTCATCGGACGCAGCCTCCGAGCCGCCGTCAATCTCGACGCCCTCGGCGAGCGAACCTTCAACATCGATTGCGACGTCCTCGACGCCGACGGAGGAACCCGAACCGCAGCAATCACCGGAGCCTTCGTCGCCGCCTCTCTGGCAATTCAACGACTCGAGTACCACGAATCGCCAATCATCGCCGCCGTCGCCGCCGTCAGCATCGGCATCAAGGACAGCCAGGTGCTCACCGACCTCAACTACGCCGAAGACTCAACCGCTGACGTCGATTGCAACATCGTCGGCCTCGCCAACGGAGGCCTCGTCGAAGTCCAGGGAACCGCCGAAGGCCAATCCTTCACCCAGGACCAACTCAACCAAATGGTCACCGCCGCTAATCAAGCCCTCAATGAAACATTTGAGGCTCAACGCTCAGCACTGGAACTGCGTCAGCCATAGGGAGAACATGCTGTTCTCCTTTGCTCCCCCTTTGGGGGAGCTGTCACGAAGTGACTGAGGGGGCTCCCCAGCAGCCCTCACTCGCTCATCCGCTTAGAAGTAATCCGCGTACAACCCCAGGTGACTCCCACCGACCAACAGCACATGCGCCTCGCCAAACTCCTCATCCGCCTGCTGTCCAGGGAAGTTGCTCATCACCCGAAATCCTCCGGGCGATGCCTCCGCGCCGTATGCAACTACATCCTCCCCAAGCTGCCCAACATCGGCCCACAGCGCCTCCTGCGAGACCGGCTCCCGAGGCGCGGCCAGCAGCGCCATCTTCGGCAGCGACCGATGCGGCGCCGAAAACCCAACCGAGACTGTCACCTGCCACAGATTCGACCTGCCGGCTTCTAACGTCGGCAGCGCGTCGTAGAAGATCGTCGATTCCGTCTCGTGGACAATGGTCGAGCCGTTCTTGGTCACAGCTTCCAACCACGGCTCGCCCGTCGGCGCCCAGCGCGATGAATCCAGCTCCTTCGCTGCATGCACCTGCAAGTGAGCATGTGGCTGCGACTGCTCGCCCATTGAACCAAAGTTGCAAAACACCCGAAATCCCGATGGCGCGCGGTCCGCATTCCGATCCTGGAACCAGTCGACCGCCTGCTTGCCGTGGTCACGAGCCGTCGCCCCAACCTCGCCCAGGTCCGACCACAACTCAGACTGTTGCGAGTAAAACGGAATCACCGACTCTGAGTGCTCAAGGGGAATCACCAGCGAAGTCAGGTCGAAGAACAGGAACTGGTTCTCAAAGACGAACACTTCAGGTCGCGTTTCCGACCAGGCCGCAGACGGATCGCCGCGCCTGGAGTCAGTGAACCGACGCTCCCCGTCGCGGAAGAACAACGCCGACTCGCGACCGTCCGCAATCCCACAGAACACGCAATGTCGAGTCGGGTGCTGCCCCGGCTTGTTCGGCATACGCCTCAGCGTCGCACCAAACCACCGACCACGCAAACCCGTGAGATACGATCAAACCATCCACTCCCTCTTCCAGTCCCCGCCCTTGCGCGGGGACCCGCTCCCTCTCCCGAAGAGAGGACTCCAACATGGTCAACGTCCAGCCCTTCCGAGGCCTCCGCTACGACGCCGACGTCGTCGGCGATTGGGGCGCCGTCCTCGGTCCGCCCTACGACATTGTCGACGCCGACCAGACCGCCAGCCTCAAATCATCGAGCCCGCACCAGATCGCACACATCGAAACCGCATCAGGCGACGACATCGCCGACGCCGCCCAACTCCTGCAGGACTGGCGACAATCCGGGGCCGTCATCCAGGACCGCGAGCCCGCCTACTACCTGCACGAGCACCGTTTCGGCGACGGCCAGGTCCGCCGTGCCATCTTCGGCGCGGTCGAGCTCACCCCCTGGGGCGAGGCCGGCGTCATGGCGCACGAGCGAACCATGCCCGGACCCAAGGCCACCCGGACGGCCCTGCGCTCTGTCGTTGGCGCCGACATTTCGCCGCTGATGGCCTTTGTCCCCGACGCCGACGGAACGCTTGCCCGGCTCATCGATGAAGCTGTAACACAGCCAATTCTCAACGAAGGCACCGACCCGACCGACGACTCCCACACGCTGCGTCGTATCGACAATCCAGACAGCCTCGAGCAAATCTCGAATGCCTTTGCCCACGACCGCATCTACATGGCTGACGGACACCATCGTTACGAATCTGCCCTTGCCTCAATCGACGATCGCCCCGACTCTCGAAACGTCCTCATGGGCATTGTCTGTGCCTCCGACCCGGCGCTGGTCGTCGGAGCGACGCACCGAGTCGTCCACACCGACATCCCGGCGAGCCTCGTTGCCCAGCTCGGCAGAAACTTCAGCATCATCGAGGCGACGGCCGCAGAACTCCCGGGAATCTTACCCGACGGCAGTTCATCGCTCGGTCTGGTGACCTCAGTCGGCGCCTGGCTACTCGAGCCGACCGCTGCCGCCCAACGAGCCATGCCCGACGACGTACCCGACGCCTGGCGCAACCTCGCTCCAGCAGTGCTCCAACACGTCGTGCTAGAACCGTTGCTCGGCATCGACGCCGACGCGCTCGCCGGAGGCCAGGCCGTCACCTATACCCATCACTTCGACGAGCTGCTGGAGTCAGTCCAGAGCGGCCTGGCCAGTGCCGCCTTCGTCCTTCCTGCACCCACCCTGCAGGACGTCATCGACACCGCCGACGCTGGAAGTTTCATGCCCCAGAAAAGCACCTACTTCGTCCCCAAACTCCCCACCGGTCTCGTCCTCCACCCCCTGGACTGAAGCTTGCAAGAACACCTCCAACATTGGTGGCGGCGAGTTCCCATTTGCTCCCCCTCTGGGGGAGCTGTCCCGAAGGGACTGAGGGGGCTGGCCGCCAACGCGCGCTAATCTCCAGCAGTGAAGCTAGCGTTCCGACGCCCCGACTCCGCCGCCCCGACTCCGATGCCCCGACTCCGATGCCCCGTGCTTGACACGGGGCCCAGAGCACGAAAGGCAGCTCGCTAGTCGACCGACAACCAAACTCAGCGATCGCAGGAAGAAGCCTGCGCGCGAACTGTTTGGATAAGGTTCAACTTCATGCCACTCGCAACCATCGAGGTCTGGGCCCCGTGTCAAGCACGGGGCATCGAACAATCACAATCGACTCCGTTGGACTACCACACCCCGATCTACATCAACGCCTGAGCAATCCCCTCGATCCCGTCGATTGCATCCAGAGCCGCCACCTCATCCTGACTCAGCGCCCGGGAAATCGTCAGTGCCATTAGCGACATCTCCGACGGATCCTCAGGACTAAAGCCCACATCCATCGCCGCGATATTCACCTCCAGCCGACCCAGCGCCATACCCACCTCACCGATTCGACCAGGCCGGTCCTCGTTGCGCACGACCAACAAGTGCAGATGCTCAAGACCGCGACGCTGAGGACCGGCGATATGCACGTGGAACCCATTGATCTCCACGACCGCCGCCCGACCATGCTCCAGCGTGCCCATCAGCGACGTCGTGCCTTCCGACGTGTGTAGCTCCACCGTGATCGACGACGTATACGGTTCCGCATCCGGCGTCTTACGCTCGGAAATCCGCCAGCCGCGATGTGCGATCACATTGTTGATGTTGACCAGGTTCACATGCTCATCCGAGATCGGCGCCAGCAATCCAGCCACCACCGACGCCTTCAACGGAGTCACATCGTGATTCGCAATCTCACCCCGATAACGAATGACAATGTCCCGCCACTGACCGCTCGCCAGTTGCGTCGCCAGGCGCCCGCACATCTCCGCGACCGACAGATACGGTCCAACCGCCTCCAACGACTCCGGGTCAATCAGCGGTGCATTGACGGCCGCCTGAGACGGCTGACCGCGCAGCACCTTTAACGTCTCGGTGGCAATATCCACCGCTACGCGCTCCTGCGCCTCCTGCGTTGACGCACCCAGGTGCGGCGTCGCCAGCACTTGTGGATGTTGGACTAGCGGATTGTCAGTGGCCGGCTCGGAAGCAAACACATCCAACGCTGCTCCGCCAAGCCGACCCGAGTCCAGCGCGTCTGATAGCGCCGACTCATCCACCAGACGACCTCGCGCAGTATTCACCAACAACGCACCCGGTTTGATCGCCTCGAACTCACCTCGCCCCAACAGCGGCGGCGCATCGGGAGCAGCCGAAGAATGCAGCGTCACCACGTCCGACTGTGCCAACAGCTCATGCAACCCAACCAGCTCCGTCCCGACACTCCGCGCTCGCTCCTCAGAGACAAACGGATCAAATGCAACCGTTTGCATCTCCATCGCCTGTAGCCGCCGAGCCACCGCGGCTCCAACTAATCCCAGCCCAATGATCCCGGCAGTCTTCCCGCGTAGTTCGCCACCGACAAATGCCGAGCGATTCCACTCGCCCGACCGCAACGACGCATTCGCTGCCGCCAGGTGACGCGACAACGACAACAACAGCCCAATCGCCAACTCCGCCGCCGAAACCGTGTTTCCCCCAGCCGCATTGAGCACGATGATCCCGCGTTCCGAAGCCGAATCAAGATCAATATTGTCAACCCCTGCACCCGCCCGGCCAATCACGCGAAGCCCCGGAGCCGCCGCCATCAACTCCCGGTCAACCTGAGTCCCACTCCGAACAATCAGACCAGAACAGCCCGAGATCGCGGACAACAATTCTGAGCGAGACAGAGAGTACCGAGCGTCAACCTCCACCGACCCGAGAAGAATCGCGAGTCCTTCCTCAGCCAGCGACTCACAAACCAGAATCCGAGCCATGAGGCATCATCCCCTCAAGGGTTCCCCTGGATCCCTTTGCTCCCCCTCTGGGGGAGTTGCCGAAAGCCTACCCCGGCTTGACCGGGGGCTGAGGGGGCTCATAGCCAGCCCAACCTCTGTTGGATTCCTGTTACTCCCAACAGTGGCCACGTAGCCAACCCACCCCCTGTTCGATTCCCGCTACTCCCACCAACGCAGGTCCTGACCGGCAACGTCCTCTGCGCGGACTCCCGCGTCAGGCCGGGCCTGCCGATTCGCCGGTGTAGAACGTGGTGGTGCGCGCAGCCGCCGCCCGTGCAGCATCGTGGGGTGTCCCGGCCGCGATGGCCGCCTCCGCCCATTGTTTGCTGCTCCTCGCGATCAGCGCCCTGCCTTCGGGCGAAGCCGCGAAGGCGACCTCGTCCAGCTGTGGCTCCTCGGGTCGCTCGAGGTGAGTCGAGAGTCCCATGAGGCCGAGCTCCCAGCCAACGCCGGTCGCGCCCGGACCATACTCATCCCAGCCCTCGGAGTGGGGTGCGGTGTGGGTGATCGTGAGGCGAGCACGACCATCGCTGGTTTCGGAGAACCGGACGTCGACCCAGCTCACCTCCCCGCCGAACTCCCATGTCAGAGCGAAGTGCGACCGTTCCTCGCATGCGGTGATCACGCCCCCGGCGTTGCCTTCCAGCTGGTAGTGGCCACCAGCGCGGAGCTCGCCGCTGACCGGCAGGAACCACCGCGCGATGCGCTCGGCGCGCGTTGTCGCTTTCCACAGATCCTCCATCGTCGTCGCGAAGATTCGAGCGAGCGTGATGGCCCGGGCAGGCCGCCCGTCGCGCTCCGGCGAGGACACCGAGCGTTCAATCGCATCCAGGTGCGCTGCGACCTCGAGTCCCATGCAGGATCTCCCTCCCTCATCTTTGCAGCCGACAGTTCACCATAGCGAGCACCCCGCCAGCCGGTCATCGACGGGATCGCGGCCGTCCGCTGCACTCTCAAATTGAGACGGTCCGCACGAAGGTTCGCAGTGCAGTACGTGTAGGCCCAGCAGTGACCACGTGACCACTCAACCATCAATGCCCGGAATCACCGCGCCCTCTGCCGCCGAGAACCCTTCGGCAACCAGAGCCTGCTGCAACGCCGAGAAACAGGCCGCAAACTCAGCCTCGTCCAGGTAGCCCAGATGTCCAATCCGCCAGATCGACGGAGCCAGCTTGCCCTGACCACCGGCGATCACGACATCGTGGTCCTCGCGCAAGCGCTTGGATACCGCCGCCCCAGTCATCCCTTCAGGCACACGAATCGCCGTCACGGTATCCGACGCATACTGTTCCTCAGCCAACAGCTCCAGACCCAGCGCCTTCGCCGCCGACCGCGTCCACGACGCAAACCGGTGATGCCGAGCGTAAATCGCTTCAGGACCTTCAGCCACCAGCATCGGCACAGCCGCGTCCATCGCATACATCGTCGGCAGCGCCGGAGTCCACGGCGGCTGTCCGCGCTCGGCATAGTCGTGATGTGTAGTCAGATCAAAGTAGAAGCTCGGCATGTTCGAGCGCTCGGCCGCCGCCCAACCGCGCTCCGACAGCGCCGCCATCGCAATTCCCGGAGGTGACAACCAACCCTTCTGCGACGCTGTCACCACCGCATCCAGACCCCAATCGTCCATCCGCATCTCAATCGATCCCAACGACGACACCGCATCAACGATGATTAACGGGTCGGCCACTTCGCGCACCGCTGCCGCAATCGCGCCAATCGGATTCGTTACGCCCGTCGATGTCTCATTGTGAGTGATCAGCAGAGCATCGTACTCATCCTGTTGAATGAGTTCCGCGACCAACTCTGGCGTCGCCGCCTCCCCCCACTCGATGTCCGACCGTGTCACTTCGGCGCCATATCGCTCGGCAATCGTGCCAAACCGGTCGCCGAACGATCCAATAGTGACACAGAGCACCTTGTCGCCCGTCGACAGCGTGTTCACAACCGCTGCTTCCATCGCGCCCGTGCCCGATGCCGAGATGATCAGAATCTCCTGATCGGTCCCGAAAAACGGTTGGATCCCACACGTCAGCCGCTCCAGCAGCTCGGCGAACTCGGGACCACGATGATTGATCATTTCGCCGCCGGCCGCAGCCAAAACCTCAGGCGGACATGGCGTCGGGCCGGGAATGCGAAGGTTAGTGGGCATTGCTATCTCACGTTGTTCACTACGATGGGTACGAGCATTGGAACATCCAATGCCGTTTGACGTGTTGCTGGTCGAATCGTATCAGCGCAATATGTGAAGACAATGGTGAACTCCCGCAACGGTCGCCGCGATCTGTCTGCCAAACTGCGCTCGCTGCCAAGCGTCGATCGAGTCCTCTCCGAATCAGCCCTCGTCGATGCCCTCGACCGCTGGCCTCGACCACACGTCGTCGACGCCGTGCGCTCCGAGTTGGATGTCGCTCGCTCGCTCCTGGTCAACGGACGAGAAGCGCCCAGCGCCCCTGCCGAACTGGCCGAACTCGCCGAACGGATGCTGCGCGGCCGATTACAGCCCTCCCTCAGACACGTGATCAACGCCACCGGCGTCGTCATCCATACCAATCTCGGTCGGGCTCCAGTCTCCGATGCCGCCTCACTCGCCATGTCCGAAGCCTCGACCGGCTACACCAATCTCGAGTTCGACCTCGAACAGGGTTCCCGAGGCTCACGCGCAAACCACCTGGAATCGCTGCTTCAAGCCGTCACAGGCGCCGAATCTGGCATCGCTGTCAACAACAACGCCGCAGCGCTCTATCTCGTCATCTCCGGACACTGTGCCGGCCGGGAGGTCATCGTCTCTCGAGGGCAGGCTCTGGAAATCGGTGGAGGCTTCAGAATTCCCGATGTGTTGCGCCAGGCCGGAGCAACCCTGGTCGAGGTCGGCACGACCAACCGCACTCGTCCCGCCGACTACGCCGAAGCCGTGACCGACAACACCGCCGCAATTCTGCGAGTGCATTCCTCCAACTTCCGCATCGTCGGATTCGCAGAGGAACCAAGCCTGGCGCAACTCCGCCACGTCGCCAACGACGCCGACACACTGCTCATCGATGATGTCGGCAGCGGCTGCCTGCTCGACACTCGAGATTTTGGCCTGACATACGAACCGCGTCCGCAAGACAGCGTGGACGCCGACGCTGACCTGGTCTTGTTCAGCGGAGACAAGCTTCTCGGAGGCCCCCAGGGTGGACTGATCATTGGCAACCAGGAGTGGGTCGATCCGCTGCGAACTCACCCGCTGATGCGCGCTTTGCGGCTGGATAAAGCCGCCATCGCCGGTCTCGCCGCAACGCTCCAGCACTATCTCGCCGGTGAGGCAATCGACGCCATTCCCATCTGGCGAATGATCAACATGGAAGCCTCCGAGCTGCAAGTCCGAGCCCAGCAGTGGCAGGCCGCCCTGGCGGGTGGACAGGTTGAGGCCTCAGAGTCGCCGATCGGCGGCGGCTCTCTGCCCGCCGAGACCAGACCAACGTTCGTCTGGTCCCTGGAACACCCGCACCCGCTCGACGCCGCACGCAGCCTGCGAGACAGTGAAACGCCAATCGTCGCCCGCGTCGAGCGAGAGCGCCTGATCCTCGATCCCCGCACCGTCCTGCCCGGAGAAGACCATGACGTAATCACAGCACTGCACGAGATCGTCGGAGGCGTCTCTTGATCGTCCTCGGCGCCGTCCTCCCGCATCCCCCGATCCTCTTGCCGCAGATCGGCAAAGGACGACAAGCAGAAGCGCAATCCACACTCGACGCCTACGACACTGTGGCCGCCCAGCTCCGCGAACTTGCCGTCCAGCGACTCCTGGTCATCTCTACCCACGGAATCGTCACCCTGCAGCGCTATCACATACTGGCCAGCAAACTCTCTGGCGATCTCGAACGATTCCAGGCCAACCTGCTCACGTTTGAGCGGGAAGCTGACAACGATTTAGTCATCGCCATCCAGTCAGCCGCTGACACTCACAATGTCCCGCTCACGCCGACCAACCATTGGGAACAGTCCGACCACTCCGTCGGAGTCCCACTGCGATTGCTGGGAGACTCGGTTCCCGCCCAGATCGCAGTCGTCAGCATCAGCTTCCGACCACCACAAGACCACTACAACTTCGGTCGCGCCATCGCCGACGCTCTCACCACGTTCTCCGAGCCAACCGCCATCATCGCCTCCGGCGACGCCGTCCACACCCTCACCGAGGATTCCTCCTACGGTCTCCATCCCCGAGCGACTGAAGTCCAGCAGCAATACGAGGCTGCCCTGGCCAACTGGGACCAGAAAGGCTTGATCGCCATCGACGAATCCCTGCGCCGCGAAGTCGACGAGTCCGTCATCTCGCCAACGCTGATCCTGATGGGCGCGCTACAGGGCCAGAGCGCAAACCCGCGTATTCTGGCTTCAGAGCATCCCTGGGGCGTCGCTTATGTCACCGCCCTCGTTCAGACCCAGCCCGATCCCGCGGACTCCCTGGCAGACGGTGCTGCGGAGAACCCGACTGTTCTCCCCCCAGCGGGGAGAGATGCTGAAAGCAGAGGGGGGAGATAGGTGGACGCCAAAAGCATCGCCGTCCTCGAATTCCCCAAGATCATCGAGCGACTCGCCGACCTCTGCGGATCCCCCGGAGCACAGGCGCTCGCGCGAGATCTCACGCCCAGCGCCAACGTCGACGAAGTCCGTCGTCGGCTCGCCGCCACCGCCGAGGCTCGCTCCCTCGCTCGACTCAAGCCGCACTTCCACATGGGACAGGCGCCCGACATCGCTAACAGCCTGCTCGCCGCATCCCGCGGAGCAGTCCTGACCGCATCTGACATCCTCGAAGTCGCCATCCTCCTGCGCACCGCCCGACACACCAGGAACCAGATCGCCCCGCTTAGCCGCGAACTCCAACAACTGGCAAGAGTCGCCCAGCGCATCAGCGATTTCTCCGCACTGATCCGAGAGATCGAGGCCACCATCGACGAACGGGGCGAAATCCCCGACAACGCCTCGCCCGCCCTCGCCGAAGCGCGCGATCGAGTCCGCACCGTCCAGGAACGACTCGAACGACAGCTCGAACGAACCCTGCGACATGCCGTCTCTGAAGGAGTCGCGCAGGAATCATTGATCACCGAGCGCGACGGCCGCTACGTCATCCCGATCAAAGCCGAGCAGCGCGGCTCCATGCCCAGCGTCGTCCACGATGTCTCAGCCTCGGGCGCAACCCTGTTCGTCGAGCCGCTCGCAGTCGTTGAGCTCGGCAACCGACTCCGCGAAGCCCGGCGCGAAGAGCAACGCGAAGTCGAGCGCATCCTCCGAACGCTCTGCCAGTCAATCGGCGATGAAACGGGAGCAATCCGAGCCGCGATCCGCTGTCTCTCGCAGATCGAACTCGCCGGGCCGAAGAACTCGATCCCCCTCTGCCAACCGAGAATGACAGCCTCAACTGGCTGGGCGACGAAGACTCCGACCTCATCCTTCATTCCGCAAGGCACCCGCTGCTCACCGGGGATGTCATCCCCATTTCCACCACGCTCACGGCCGACGCACGCTGCGTCCTGATCACCGGACCCAACACCGGCGGCAAGACGGTTGCGCTCAAGACCGTCGGACTGCTCTGTCTCATGGCCCAGGCCGGTCTGCCGGTGCCCGCTGAGACCGGTACGCGCATTCCTGTCTTCGAGAACGTCTTTGCCGACATCGGCGACGAGCAGTCGATTGAACAGTCGCTCTCCACCTTCTCCGCGCACATGACCAATATCGTCCGCATTCTGGCGGCCGCAGGACCCAAAACCCTGGTTCTGCTCGACGAACTCGGTGCAGGAACCGACCCCACCGAAGGCGCAGCCCTCGCCCGCTCGCTGCTCCAGGACCTCCTCGACCAGGACAGCATGGTCGTCGCCACCACGCATCATGGCGAGCTCAAGGTCTTCGCCCATGCCACCGACGGCGTCGTCAATGCTTCGGCCGAGTTCGACACTGTCACGCTGCAGCCCACCTACCGGCTGTTGATGGGCACGCCCGGTCGCTCCAATGCGCTCGCCATCGCCCAACGACTCGGCATGCCCGAGCGAGTCCTCGCCCGAGCACGCGACGCCGCGCCCACCGAGACCGCCTCCATGGAGCACCTGCTCGGCGAGCTCCAGCGCGAGCGAGACGCCATCGCCGACCAGGTTCGCGCCGAGCGCATCGCCCGCGAAGAGGCCGAGGAAATCCGCACCAATTTGGCCGAGCGGCGCGAGGCCATCGAGTCCGAGCGAGACGCTGTCCTGGCCAAAGCGGAACGCGCCATGGAAGACGAACTCGCCGCCTTCCGTCGCACAATGCGAGCCAGCCTCAAGGAACTCGAGAAGCAGCGATCACGCGATCAGGCCGAAGAACTCGCCGACCGTCGCGCCGATGAAGGCCGCGACCGACTGCAAAGAGTCCGCCGCGAACGATCCAAGCGTCGTCGCCAACGCACTGCTGCAACAACAGCAGAGCCTGCATTGCAACCCGACCGACTCGCTGCCGGCGACTTTATCTACCTGCGTGGATTGCCCGAGCCTGGCGAGGTTCTGACCGCCGTCGAAGACGGCGCACTCGATGTCCAGCTCGGAGCATTGCGCACCCGCGTTCGGGTAGAGCAAGTCGAGCGTCTAGCGCCTTCCGGCGCCCGATCCGCCAACACTGGCCGCCAACTCCGAGGCATGGGCGCGACCGTATCCAACATGCCCAAACCGCCCGTCGATCCTGGCTCCAAGATCGACCTCCGCGGACGAGTCACCGAAGAGGCCCTGCCGATGGTCGACTCGTTTCTCGATGTCGCCTATCGAGCCGGACAGAACCGCCTTGAAGTCGTCCACGGCAAGGGCACCGGAGCACTGCGCCGCGCAGTCCGCGAAATGCTACGCAAGCACCCCCTCGTGACGACCTTCGAAAGCGCCGAGCCCAAACAGGGCGGTGACGGCGTCACCATCGTCACCCTCGTCGGCTAACGCCGCGCAGGAACAGCCGCGATACTGTAGCCACCATGGTGCTCCGCCGAATTGCAGAAGCTATCGACCGCCGGCCCAACACGTACAACGTCCGCCGCAGCATCCTGCAAATCGCAGCGAACGATTTTGTCAACCAGCTCCCCAAGCGCAAAGGCCGTTCCGGGTCCTGGGGAGTCAGTGGTTGGGACGTGAGCAATCTCGCTCATCCCGCATTCTGGAGCATGGCCCTGCTCAGCCAGCGACGCAAACGATTCGCCATGACCCTGATCGGACAGGTCTACCAGGACCAGGCTGCCGTCCAACCCTACGTCCAGGAGAAACGCTCCACGGAGCAAGTCCTCACCGGACTCGAAGGCATCGACGCCGACTCCCTCGTCGGTTTCGTCGACGCCGCCGTGATGCTCTTCCAACCACCGGGCTCAAGTGGAGCTCCGTTGGTCCCCACAGATCAAGCCAGCGAAATCCTCCGGTTAGCCCTACTCCGGGGAGCCATGGTCGGAGAACTCCGCTCCGAAGAAGTCCGAGAAGCTTGGTCAACCGCCCATCCAGACCAGATCAACACGCACGGCCCCGAAGTCGCCTGGAAAAAGGCCCAGGGAAGAGCCGAAATGCTCCTCGAAGAATGGACCAAAGACCGAAAAGGCCAGGGCCGCCGCCTGATCTAGCAGAGCAGAGCACCCACGCCTCCAGCCCCCAGCGCCCGCCGCTCCCTGCCCTCCCTCCGTCATTCCTGCCCTCCCTCCGTCATTCCTGCGTAGGCAGGAATCACGAACCATCGAAGCCCATCAACGGCGACGCTCGCCAGCCGTCCCCCAGCCGTCGCCACGCGATCTCCCCTCCGACAACCTGGTCACACCCAACCCCGCTAGCATAAGAACATACATACTAACCAGACCCCAAAGGAACCCACCCCATGCCCAACCCCTACCACCTCCGAGCCAGGATCGACCGCCTCTGGCGACGCTCCGCCGAACACAACCCCGGCTACATCCGCGTCAGAGCCCTCGACACCATCGTCCGCGAACTCTTCGCCCCCACCAATCCCCAAGCCCGCCTCAACCACCAGCTCTACCTGACCACCGATCCCTACGACGTCGCCCGCCACAAGCTCCGCGACCTCTACGACACCCCCGAAGGTGCCCCCAGTTCCCGCTTCACGCGGGAGCCCGCTCCCTCCCTGCTGCTCCAAGAGGAAGACCCACTCGAAGAGGACGACGACCCCTGGTAATCCCCCAAACCGTCATTTTTCGAGCCGCGTTTTTTTTCTCACAGCGGATCACCCGCCCCCGGCCTCGCCGTGCGCCCCGCCCGGTCCCAACAAATGGCCCATCCAACCCCAACCACCCACAGCTACCCTCAGACCCATGGCGCGACGATCCAACCAACCATCCATGCACAGCATGACCTCCATGTTCGATACCGCCGACACCGTCGACCGCTCAGCCCCGCTCGCCGCCCGCATGCGACCGCGCACGCTCGACGAAATCGTCGGCCAAGCACATCTGATTGGCCCCGACGCTCCACTTCGCCGAGCGATCGAAGCCGATGCTGCCCCTTCCTGCATCCTCTGGGGACCACCGGGCAGCGGTAAGACATCCATCGCCCGAGTCATTGCCCGCGTCACGCACGCGCGATTCGCCACGCTCTCAGCCGTTTCAAGTGGTGTCGCCGACCTGCGCAACGTGATCGCCGCCGCCGAGGCCGGTCGCCGCGACGGTCTCGCCCGCACCATGCTCTTCATCGACGAGATTCACCGATTCAACAAGGCCCAGCAAGACGCCGTCCTCCACGCCGTCGAGGACGGCACGATCACCCTGATCGGCGCAACGACCGAGAATCCATCATTCGAAGTCGTCGCTCCATTGCTCAGCCGCGCCCGCGTATTCAAGCTGGAACCGCTCCAACACGACGACATCCACGCACTCCTCGTCCGGGCACTCAACGACGCCGACCGAGGACTCGCGCCCAACCCGCCGCTGATCGACCCGGAGGCGCTCGACGCCCTGGCCAACTACGGCGCAGGCGACGCGCGCGTCGCCCTCAACGCCCTCGAGGCGGCCGTCCGCGACGCGGCTGCTCGCGAAGGAACGGTGACCGTCGACACGGTAGCCACCGTCGCCCAGCGAGCCCTGCCCTACGACAAGGGCGGCGACGCTCACTTCGACACCATCTCCGCCTTCATCAAATCCGTGCGCGGCTCCGACCCCGACGCATCCGTCTACTGGCTCGCACGCATGCTCGAAGCCGGCGAAGACCCGATGTTCGTCGCTCGCCGGATCGTCATCCTCGCCGCCGAAGACATCGGCCTCGCCGATCCGCAGGCGCTGTCAGTTGCCGTCGCCGCCCAACAGGCGACCCACCTGATCGGCATGCCTGAGTGCACTCTCGTGCTCTCAGAAGCCGCCATCTATCTCGCCAACGCGCCCAAGAGCAACTCTGCCATGAAGGCCTACAGCGCCGCCGCCGGCGCCGTCCGCCAACACGGAGCGCTCCCTGTCCCGCTCCACCTGCGCAATGCCGCCACCGGACTCATGGCCGCCCACGGATACGGCAAGGGATACCGGTACGCTCACGACTACGAAGACGCAATCGCTCCCGAGCAGCAACACCTGCCCGACGCGTTACAGGGTGCCGTGTTCTACGAATCAACCGACCGGGACGCAACACAATGAAGCCCCGCCAGCAATTCGACGGCGTGACCCCCGCTGCGATCAACGCGGCGGCCGCCCTCTTCAACTGCGAAGCAGAGCGCCAGCCCTACGATCTCCCCAACGACGATCAGGGAGTCTGGGCCGTCAACTATCGCGCCGAGAGCGGCAACATCCGCATGATCCTCTGGCCCGCAATCAACCGAGTTGATGTCGCCGTCGGACCACACATGTGGGTCGTCAAGGGAGTCCAGGAGGTAGAAGTGATCAACGACCTGGAAGTCATCGCCCGCTTCGGCCAAAACGGAGTCATCACCATCGCCCTCAACGGCCAGGTCGTTCTGACGACCACCTCCCCCTCCCTCCCCGCTTCCCCCCTTGCGAGGGAAGCTGCCGAAGGCTGATGGGGGGTCCCGGAGCGACCGCCGACCGGAGCGACCACCTAGATTCTCAGCCAGCCTCAGGAATCGGTATCCCCCGCAACCGAGACAGATCATCCAGGAACCGACCCAGCATCGTCGCCGTCGCTCCAAAGATCCGGTGCCCCTCAAACCAGTACTCGCGCAGGTGAAACACCTCGCCGTCACGCTCCCGACGCTCAAACGTCACATTGGCCGGATCGAGCAGGTGCGACAGTGGGGGCGTAATCACCTCGCCCACTTCAATCTCCAGCGGGCGGAACGGATACGGCGCACGATCGATCAGCCCCACATACGGCGTCACATGAAAGTTCGACATCGTCCGATAGTGCGACTGCTCGCCCAACACCTCGACATGCTCGGCTCGCAATCCAACCTCCTCATCCGCCTCACGCAGAGCGGCAGCCATGGGATGCTCGTCGGCCGAGTCCAGCGCTCCGCCGGGAAATGAAATCTCGCCCTTGTGATGCTCAACCTGCTGCGATCGCACAGTCAGCACGACCTCGGGATCGTCATACGGCAACATCGCAATCAACACCGCCGCCCGCCACTTGCCAATATCCGGAGGCAGCGTCTGAATGTCATGCACCGCCGCCGCCTGCCGGACCTCGCCAAGAGCCGCACCCTCATGCTCGCGATCAACGTAGTCAGGCATCAGTTCGCCTCTTCCATCACATTCCTGTCGGTCATTCCCCTCTCCCCCCCTTGCGGGGGGAGATGTCACGGAGTGACAGAGTGGGGGTCGGCCGCCTCCGAGCAGAGGAGTGTCACCACGTCCTTAGCCGGGAGAGCAACCCAACGCCATTCCCCGAACGCAACCGCTAGTGCGTGCCCTGGGCCGCCATGACCGTCGGCATGCCCTGCATCCCGCGCAACGTGTTGATCTCACCGCGATGCCCGTTGAAATGACCCATCATGTGCAACGAGATCGCCTCACCGACACTCTCGGTGCCGTTCCGGGCCGGAATCTCGCGCTCCAGGTCCTCGTCAGTGGCATTCGCCAGGAACTGCGATGTGCGCTCAAACACAGTCTCCTGGTATCCGCCCAATGCTTCAATGTCGGACACATGGATCTGCTGAGCATCCTCGTCCGGCATGCCCGCGCCAATCCCGTCATACGGCAGTCCGGTCCGAGAAGCCCACTCCTCGTTCCAGATCTCCGGCTCGCCGCTGACCCGACTGATGATCAGGTCCTCAATCCGCGTCGTATGCCACAGACACCATGCAATCGAGTGACTGCCCTGCTCCGGGACAAAGTGAAGCTGCTCGTCAGTCCCATTGCGGGCATCAATCAATGCCGAATGCGTGAAATCAAGGCTGCGTTGGATGAAAGAGACGGTACTCATGGTTTCCCCCTGTACTCAGACCCGAGTCTAAGCGCCAACCATCGCCGGGTGTAGCGGGGAGCCTCGAATCGGCGACTACAGTCGCTCGTCAGCCGCCAACCTCCGACTCATTTGTCTCTCCCCCTTCTCCCCCCTTGCGGGGGAGATGCCGCAGGCAGAGGGGGGTCCGTCCCCAGCTCACGCGCTCATGTAGGACGAAGCAGTCCCCACACATCCCGCGAGTGATCCACCTGACATCTCCGCCACGGCCCAATCGCGGCAAACAACCTACAACCACTCATACCCGCAGAGACCGGACCACATCACCTTCATGATCCACCGTCTCTACAGATCGACCATTTGGATATCGGCTGTCGTCCGCCGCCTCAGGATAAAACTGCGCACAGTACGCCCGATACGGCATGATCTCCCCGTCCGATCGACACAGCCGAGGACGCCGCTGATAGCGCTTCCGGCTCCAGATCGTTACGTCCTGCATCACGTCATGTCGTTGCAACCAGACACTGAACTTGCTGAACAGGGCGGCGCGGACCCGGCGCGGAAGGAATCCCATGCCGACAAATCGGCGATTGGGGACTCGCTGCTCGCTGAACTGACAGGCGATCGTGAAGTCGATCACGTCGCCATCGACCGGTGTGGCCATCACATGCAACCGGCCTTCGAGTCCGATCTCGTTCTCAAAGAAGTCCACCCGCGAATAGCCGAGACCACTGACCAACACATGAGCCATGAAGTCGACCGTCAGGGCGGTAACGCCGGCAAGTTTGATGGCGCGCCTGAAGTGGAACTGACTTCTCAGTTCATGCTGCTCGAGCAACACGCTTCCTACCTGGTACGTGTCCCTGTATCCGTGGACGTAACTCAGGTGACCCATATCAACGGAGTTCTCTGTCGTCTCCTGCGGATGCCCTCGGAATCGCATAGTCAGCATCTGCAGCTTGCAGAGATCAACAACGTCCTCCGGATCCCACGGCAGATCCCATTGCGGCTTCCGACCATCGATCCCCCACCAGGCGAAGACCATGCCGGCGATCTCCTGCGTCTCAAAGACCCGCAGCGTTGCCCTTCTCGGAGGAGGGGCATTCGGTGTAGCGACACATTGACCACTCGTGCCAAACTCAAACCCGTGGAACGGACAGACCAGACGCCCGTCGCAGACACGCCCGCCGGCATCCGGTCCGAGATACGAACCGAGATGCGGGCAATAGGCTTCGGCGACACAGATGCTTCCATCATCGTCACCCCAGACGACGATCTCCTCACCCATCCAGGTCAGTTGCAAGAGCTTCGATTTAGCAATCTGCTCTCGGCTGGCCACGTAGTACCAACCCTCGGGAAACGGGTATGGCGTTCGTTCGCGCGTCTGCTCCAATTGGTCAACCAACACGGTCCAGCACTCCCACTCAAAAACCTCAGCGCACTCGCTTGCGCGTCTCAGTCTGAACTCTCTCTTTTCAGCAGTTCACGTCGGTCCCTTACAGCTTGACGGTATCGCATTTGAATACCCATTTGGCCGATTGCCGAGCGGCCCCACATGCAAATCGGGAAAGCGTAGGCAGTCGACCGGGGTCGAAGTGACTCACAGATAGCAATGCCAGGGCTGTTGGCGATGCGACGGAAAGTCCGGCGTTTGTTCAAGGGCGCATGTTATGGCCAGCGAACGACATGCTGCCTCATCTGTAGGCAGGAACGGGCTCGAACGAGTTCCCGTTAATCCTCAAGCGCCGCATCAAGTTCTTCCCAGGACCGCTCCAGCGCCGAGCGCAACCGCATGTTTTGATACGCGCCCCAGATCGTCATGGCGGGCGGGACTAACAATGTAGAGATGATCAATGCGTATGCAATCGTGATCGCCGCCGTAATGCCAAACTGTTGTGTCGCCACCGTCGGAGCAAACGCCAACACACCCAGACCGATCGCCGTCGTCAACGCCGAACCCAACAGTGCCGACCCCGTCGTTGCCAGCGTGCGAATCGCCGCCTGCTCGGGATTCCGAGTCCGCGCGAACTCCTCGCGATATCGCTGGATCACGTGGATCGTATAGTCCACTCCGATGCCAATCGACAGCGCCGTAATGATCGAGGTCGTCAACGTGTACGGAATCCCCACCAGCGCCATCGTGCCCAACACCCAGAGCAGCACCAGCACAATCGGCCCCACTGCCACTAGCGCCAGCGCCGGCTGTCGCAGCGTTGTCCAGTAGAACACCATCAGAATCAGCAACGCTACCACAATCGTCACCGCGATCGACTCCGTCTGCCTGCTCGTGATTTCATCCGTCACCGCCACCGACATGACGCCATCAGACGTCGCCGTGATCGCCTCATCATCGCCCTGCCAGATCTCCTCGATATCAGCCTGGAGCAGCCGGACTTTGTCGGCATCGAGTCCATACGCAGGGAACTGCAGGAGGATGGTATCGACCTCGGACGGCCGATTGACCAGATAGTTGGAAATCGTTGGATGGCGTAGCTCAAGCTGATCGAGGAACGATTGCATCTTCGCAGGCACGAGCACTAATCCAGCAGTTGCTTCTGAGTAGAGCGCCGCAAGTTTGTCATCGAACCGATCTCCGGGCTCGCCGCTATTGTCGACCCAGTCCAGCGCCAGCAGCTCGTATGAATTCTCAATCGGTCCGGCCGCCGCGACTGGCCTGCGCTGTTCGTCCTCAAACGCGAGCCGTAGGTCCTGCAGATTCAGGAAGGTTCTTGTGTCCGTCGCCTCCGCCTCGATCACGATGTTCGCGATCTCCGTCGATCCGCCAAACGCTGCGTCTAGCGTGTTCAGGTCTGCCAACGCGTCTCCGCCCGACGGTAAGACATCATGAATGCTAAATCGCGCCTCAATGTTCGTCGAGGCGATCCCAAGCACGACCGTCACGACTGCCACCGCAACGATGTACGGCATCGGCCGTCGAGTGACCGATCGGCCCAGCGCTTCAGCCAGCGGTCCAATCCTCGGAATTGCATCGGCAACCAGCGTCGGCGGCTTCAGGTCTCCACGAGCTTCCTTGCGCTGATCAAGAATCGCTCGAGCCGCCGGAATCAGGGTCAGCATGACGATCAGGCTCATGCCCACGCCCAAGCCGGCCACGATACCGAAGTCCCCGATCGCCGGAATCGGCGAGATCAATTGGACCAACAAGCTACCGATCGTCGTCACAGCCGCAAGCAACAGCGGCACCATCACGATCCGCATGCTCGCTCTCAGTGCCTCGATCACCGGCGTGTCGCCCAGCCGCTGTTCGCGATAGTGCGAGAGCGCCTGGATCGCATAGTCCACCGTCAGGCTGATCACAATGATCGGAATCATCACCGAGATCCCGCTCGGACGGCCGGTGATCCCAAGTCCATTTGGACCCAGCCAGCCCTCGGCCCCAACTAGCCAGATCAGCGACACCACAAGTCCACCGAGTGTCAGTAGCAAATCCGACAGCGACCGCAAGAAGAACAGCAGCAACCCCGCGATCAGCAACAGGGCGATCCCAATCAGCGGCGCTGTGCCGGTTCGGTTCGCCTCCGTGTACTCATCCTCGACCACCGCCGGCGAAACACTGCTCACGCGCAACGGACCCTCATCGGCAACGGTCAACTCGTGAATCCGAAGTTCGGCAGCCGATGGTCGTTCGTCGCCCGTATCGCGCAGCCGGATCGTGGTCACCGCAATCGACGTGCCATCTTCATCGGTGCCTGTCATCGCCATCAACGCGGCCCGGATTTCCGGTGCAGAGCTGACATCATCGATCGCGTCTTGCGAGACCCCGTTGAAATCCTCCGCCTGCAGCGCCGCGCCGATTACCGATGCGGGCGTGATCGCCTGGTGACCGCTGACTAGCAACGGCTGCACATCCGGTTCGTGGAGGATGCGATCGGTCAGATCGACCATCTGGGCGAGCGCCTCCGGCGTCAGCGCTTCCCCTCGAAAAATTACGGTTGCAGAGATAATCCCGCCCGACTCACCGAATAATTCGCTAATCTCCTCCATCGCCAGCGCGATCGGACTGTCAGGCGGGAGGAAACCGTCGGTCTCGTCAATCTCTGCACGCTGCGCTGCACCGGCAGCCAGCACAATGGTGATGATCAAAATGACAGCAAGCGTGACATACGGACGAACCGTGATCAGCCAACTCAAACGGTCAAGTAGGTGTCCCATCGAACGTCACGTTAGCAGGCGAAACACATCGTCCGTACGCAGCATCCAGGGGAAAAGCGAGGAGATCGGCTCAACTCAAGAGAGCGGCGGATACTGTGAACGAGCAGGCATTTGCATCGAACGCGTCAATCGTCGCAACCTAGTCCTCTGTCGATCGGGTGCCCCTAGACTGCCACCGTGGCGCAGCTCAACTACACCCGCTCGCACTCACCACGACAGGAACTGAGATGGACATCGCCGCACTGGGCAAGTCTCCCAACGCCGACCCGTTAGTACAGACGATCATGGAGTACGACCTGGCTCGTCACATCGTCGAACTTGACGCCTATGGCTTCACCGTTATCCCACCCGAGAAGATGGGCACCTCGCCCGGCTTCGCCGATCGACTGCGCGATGCCATCCTCAACACCTACCAGCGTCGCCACGACGTCGAGGTCGACGACTGGCGCACCGCCGACATGCCCGCCCCAAACGAGCGCGCCTGGCAACTCATCGACGAGGACGACGCGGTCACCGAGGCAGTCCTAAATCCGGTCGCTCTGGCGATGGCTCGCTGGCACTGCGGACAGAGCGCCGTGCTCGGCGGCACATCATCGATCATCAAGCCGCCGCACGAGAAGAACTACCTCGGCATCCACAACGACACACACGGCGTGCCGCCGCCCCAGGCTGCCTACACGCACTTGGTCAACACGAGTTGGATCCTCACCGACTACGACTCGCGCGAGGATGGTCCGACCGTCTTCGTGCCCGGATCGCATCGTTGGGGCCGCGCCCCTGCGCCGCACGAGACCAATTTCTGGGAAGAAGGCGCAGTTCTCGATCCGGTCCCGATCCAGGCCAAGGCCGGATCACTCGCGGTCTGGGGCGGCAACACCTGGCACGGCGCCATGAACCGTATGAGCGTCGGCCTGCGCGTCACACTCGTCCTGGTCTGGATGCGCCCCTACATGAAGATGATCAACCAGTGGGACGACGGAGCAGTCTCACCCGAGCGGCTGGAACGCTACCCCGAGCTACACAAGATCCTCGGCTACGACCATCCCTACCCGTCCCGAGAGTCGATCCGCAACCCTGAGAACGTCGGTCAAATGATGGCCGTCGGCCAGGATCAGTTCGCCTAGCCCCTGTTCCTTTTTCCCCTCCCCCCCTGCGGGGGAAGATGTCACAGAGTTACAGAGGGGGGGTCGGCTGGCGACGAACAGATAGGGCCAACAGGCAGGGACCCCTCTCTGCCCCCGGGTCAAGCCCGGGGCAGGCTTTCGGCATCTCCCCGGCAAGGGGGGAGAAGAGGAGTTCTTTGCAGGCATCCAAGCCGACGGAGGCGCCCCGTTCAGCCTCAGATATGCAACTCGTGCCGCTGCTCGGCGATCCGGAACACGATCTTGTTGCTCGGCGACTGTGACGGGAACGAGTTGATGATGCGTTTCGGCGGCTTCGTGGCGAATTCAAGCTTGAAGTAGTGGACCATCATCAGCATGTTGAGCGCTAGCTGGACCTCCGACCATCGGAAGCCCATGCACGCGTGCGTGCCTAGCCCGTACGGAGCGTAGCCCGTGCTGAGGTGTTCATTGCGCGGCGGCAGGTAGCGATCAATGTCGAACCTCAGCGGCTCGGGGAACACGTCCTTCATATAGTGGGAGGCCGTTGAGGCCACAACGACTCTGGCGCCCACCGGCAACTCAAAGCCTTCGACGACGCATGTGTTCATGATGTGCTTCATCGCCATCGCCACGATCGGATACATCCGCAACGTTTCCATCAGCACTCGATGGGTCACGTCGATGTTTTGCGGCCGGATGTCCTCGCCGTCAATCTCCCCATTGGCGAACAGCGCATCGGCTTCGGCGGTGACACGCGCATACAGGTCGGGGTGGCTCACCAACGCGTACATGGCGAGCCCAAGCTGATCGCCGAGATACATGCTGGCCATCAGCATCGTCCCCAGCGGCACATTGAGATCCGACTCCGGCAGGAACTGCGGATCGCTCGCATTGAGCCCGAGATAGCCATCCGCCACGTCCTGCGGCTTGCCCAGCCGTTGAGCGGGAGTATGGGTCCGCTGAATCCGTTCGATTAACTCAGTGACCATTTTTGCTTTGCGCCTGACTGTCGGCGTGTGCAACATGAAGTTGGGCAGGACCTTCAACAGTCCGACGTTGAGTGCGCGCACCTTGTAGTCGATGACGTCGTTGATGATGTCCTGCGTTTCGGTGCTGATCAGCAGAGGCGAAATCTGCGTGTTCATCAGCACACGCAAGTCGCTCGACGCTTTCAGTTTGTCGTCCACCTTCCAGGTCGCCAAATGCGTCCGCGCGTTGCGTTGGACCTCGGCGATCCGGTTCGTCAACGACTCGCGCGAGTATGACGGCTGCATGGCCTTGCGGTAACGGAAGTGGTCGGCCCCGTCCATTGAGTGGATCGAGCGCGACACGCCGTAGATTTCCTCAAGTCGCTGAAAGTACTCCTTGGCCCGAAAGTGCATCCGTCCATGCTTGTGCGCCCACTGGTTCGTCTCTGGACTGGCCAGGTAAATCGTGCGCTCCTTTTGGAACGGTGGCGTCATCTCAAACACGGGACCGTGCTTGGCGGCCAGGTCGGCAAACAGCGCCGGCAGGTTGCCTTCGCGCATGTGCTTGTTAAACAGCAAGTCCCGCAACGGCGCCTTGGGAACCGGCTTGGTCAGCGGTGGCCGCTGCAGCAGCGGAGCCGCCACGCTCTGCGTCACCGCATTGCCGATCGACCGACCGATCTCGTCCAGGTTGCTGATGAACTCAACCCGTTTCCGAGCCTCTTCATCGAGCTCGAAGATGTAGCCCATGACGCCGCAGGCGTTGACCAGGCTGATGATGATCATGTCCCGAGGATCGGGGAGCTCGTTCTCGTAGATGACGCGGCTGATCCGGGTTCGCACGAAGTCGACGACGGAGCCATCGCGAGAGCTCATGTACTCGTCCAGTTGGCCCATGTTCGGGGCCAACGTCCAGAACTCTCCGGCGTGGTGCAGCAAAATCCCGTGCTCAACGAGGCGCTCAAGCCGTGAGTCGATGATCGATTCCGCGCGAGGCGCAAGCCGTTCGATCCAGTACTGGACGTTATGTCGCTCGTCCTCGCCGGCGATTTCTGCCAGGATTGGGTCAAGCACCGGGTCGCCCGTCTTAGTGTCGTCCAACAGGAACAGTGACTCGGTGTCCGAGTCCACCCGATTCATCAATGACAGTTGGGCCACCGCCGCGCCCGCGACCGTACAGTTCAATGCCCAACCCGGTACCTGATAGAAAAAACCGCTCTCCTCGTTGAGGAGCATCAGGATGAGGTCCTCGGTCAGGTACAGATTCTTGGTTGTCGTGTCAGCAGTCGCGGTTGTCATCGGTCAGTCTCGACATGAATCGCAGTGTCCATTGGTGCTCGCTATACCAACCTCAATCGTAGTCCAATCATGAAGAGGCAGTCCACGATCACGACTGGAGTTGATCGACTGGAGTTGATTGTCACTTGACACGTTCAGCCACTCACGAAGCGACGTGCTAACGCGCGGTCACATAGATGCTGACAACCCATGCTTGGCGCGCCGGCATTCCCCGCTCCCCCTTTGCAGGGGGAGCTGCCGAAAGCCTGCCCCGGGCTTGATCCGGGGGGTGAGGGCGTCCCACTCCCCATCGACTACGCCCTAAACCACCCATACGGTTGTTCGCTCCCCATTTGAACACGCCTCAGGTCAGTTTGAAACCCTCATAGCCGCTGGACGCGACTTCCTCCAGACGCTCGCGATAACGCGGCGCGCCGCCCGGGTAGATCTGATAGCGGATGGTGTCGTGACCCTCGACGTTTGAGTTGTAGCCGGTGAACCAACTCTTGACCTTGCTCATGAGCTGGAACTGGTACATCTCCTGGACGTGCTGCAGCCACTCCAACTCGGCGTCCTCACGCGACTCCACCCGCCGATAGCCGTGGTCGCGCATGTAGCAGAGCAGGTCGGTAATCCAGTCAACCGAGGTCTCAATCCCACGCGGATAGTTGGTCGACACTGAACCGCCCTGCGGACCACTGAGCATGAGTAAGTTGGGGAAACCTGTTGTGCCCATGCCGAGGAATGTGTCCGGTCCGTCGGCCCACTGATCGCGCAACGCGACGCCGTCCACGCCGGTGAAACTGATCCGGTCGAAGGCGCCGGTGATCGCGTCAAAACCCGTGGCGTAGATGATCAGGTCGAACTCAAACTCCTGATACGTCGTCTGCACGCCTTTCGGCGTGATCCGTTCGATCGGAGTCTCATTGATATCGATCAGGTGCACGTTCCCGCGGTTATAGGCCTCGAAGTAGTGGGTTTCCAGAGGCACCCGTCGAGTGCCAAAGCCGTGATCCTTGGGGATCAACTTTTCGGCCGTCATCGGATCGTTCACACGCTCGCGGATCTTGTTGGCGATGAACTCGGAGTATTCAGCATTCGCCTCCGGATTGATGCCGACATCGATGAAGTTGCTCATCCACTTGCTAAACCCTGGGGTTTCGTAGAGCTTCTGCCAGAGCGTCAGCCGTTCCTCCTCGGGCACATCGCGGAACTTGCGCGGATCCGGTCCGTGTAGGAAGCCGCCGGGAGTCTGCCGGCAGATCTCGAAGATCTCGTCATAGGACGCCTTGATCTGCGCCTGGGTCGGCTGGTCGATGGGCGCGTTGTGCAGCGGAGCACACCAGTTTGGACGGCGCTGGAACACGGTCAGCTCACCGACCTTGTCGGCGATCTCCGAGATCACCTGCACGCCGGTTGCACCCGTACCAATCACCGCAACCCGTTTGCCGTCCAGCTCGACCGGATCATGCGGCCAGTAGTACGTGTGCCAGGCCTCGCCCTCGAAGCTGTCGACACCTTCAATGTTCGGCAAGGTCGCCGCCGAGAGCATCCCGATGGCGGTCAGCAAGAAGCGTCCGGTGATCTCGCGGCCGTCTTCCAGGTGCACGGTCCAGAAACTGCCTTCTTCGTCGAACGAGGCCCCAGCCACTTTGCAGCCGAACTGCATGTGCCGGCGTAAATCAAACTTGTCAACCACGTGATTCAAGTACCGAAGCGTCTCCGGCTGACCGGCAAAGTGTTCGCTCCACTCCCACTCGTCCAGAAGTTCCTTGGAGAAGGAGTAGCCGTAGGTGTAGCTCTCTGAGTCGAACCGCGCGCCGGGATATCGATTCCAGTACCAGGTCCCTCCGGGACCATCCGCCGCCTCGAGCACGGTGGCGTCGATACCCAACTCTTGCAGCCGGTACATCTGGTAGATGCCTGCGACTCCGGCGCCAATGATGATCGCTTCGTGTTGTGGTTGATCTTGGTCCGTCATCAAATGCTCCTTCGTTCCGGCTAGACAGAGGCTAGTCCGTTGCGCGCTCGTCAACAACGGAGTCCGTGCATCCAACCCGCTATGTTGGCGATCCTGAGCGGCGGTGACCAGTGAGCATCGATCTGGCGACCATTCACACGGTCGTCGAAGGCGACGGCGAACGGACCTTTCTTCTGCTCAACGGAGCAGGCCAGAGTCTGCGCACCCGGGATTACGTCGTACCGAGTTTGCTCGATGCAGGCCGTGTTATCCGCTTTGATCCGCCTGGAGTTGGAGAAAGCTCGACTCCCAACAAACCCTACTCCTTCGAAGAACTCAGCCAGGCTGCACTACAGCTTGCCGAGCCGCATCGCACTGACAAGCTAATCGTCGTGGGCCACGCCTGGGGAGCGCGCGCAGCGCAAGTCATCGCCCGTGACTACCCACCGGACGGTGTCGTGATCGGATCGGGAGGCGGGAAGTTTCCACCGCTGGCATCGGCGGCGGATGTGCAAACAGCGACCGAGGGTCCCGACGGCGAAGAGACCGAACACGCCTGGAACCAGCGCTTCGAACGAGCCCACTGCGCGCCGGGGTTCAGCGATCGCGATCGCGAACGAGCCAACTGGCTCTTCCAGCTTGCGAGAACAACTCCGAGCGAGCGAGCCGTCGTCGTCGGAGCAATCGAGCGAACGCCGATCGACTCCTACTGGGGCCGGTTCGATTGCCCGGCCTTACTTCTCTACGGCGCCGACGACAAGGTCGGCCATCCGGAAAACGCCGAGGATTTGCATAGCGCCCTGCCGAACTCAAAACTGGTCTACATCAAAGACGGCGGCCACTTCGTCATCGTCGAGCAGGCCGAGCGATTCGCCACGGAGATTCTTGACTGGATCAATGAGCTGGCGCTTTAGCATCAGCGACGACCTTTGGCGTCCGAGAGTCAACGCAAGGAGCACCGGATGACCACGACAGTCGACACACGACAAGGCAAACTGCAAGGCAAACAGGAAGATGGACTACACGTCTTTCGCGGCGTCCCCTTTGCTGCGCCGCCTGTGGGTGATCTGCGCTTCCGCGCCCCACAGCCTCATCCCGGCTGGAGCGGTGTACGCGATGCCAGCGAGTTCGGTCCAATCGCGATGCAGCGACCGAACGTGGCGCTCGATCAAATGATGGGCGGAGTAGCGCAGCCGCTGAGCGAAGATTGCCTGTTCCTCAATGTCTGGACGCCGGGACTCGATGACAACGCGCGTCCAGTGATGGTCTGGATTCATGGCGGAGGCCTGACAATCGGGTCAGGCTCCGAGACCTACTACACCGGAGCGAACCTGGCCGCTCGTGGGGACGTGGTCGTCGTGACAATCAACTATCGACTTGGAGTGCTCGGATTCACGCATCTGCCGGTGCTTGGTGAGACAAACTTTGGCTTGCGCGATCAAGCAGCCGCGCTTGAGTGGGTGCGCGACAACATCGGCAACTTCGGCGGCGACCCCGGCAACGTGACCATCTTTGGCGAGTCTGCGGGAGGTCTGGCCGTGGCCGCGCTGATGGCGTCGCCTCGGTGTGAGGGCCGGTTCCAACGAGCCATTGTGCAGAGCGGCGGTGTCCGCCGCAATGTCGCCGCGGAGAGCGCCGCACAGGTCGGTCAGGCAATCTGCGACCATCTCGGCCTGAGTCACGACGATGCAGACGGATTGCGTGCCATTGACGTGGAGGCGATTCTCGATGCCCAGCACAACGTCGTCCTGACGACCGACGACGAACAGAGCGCCGGTGGAGCGGTCGGCGAGCCGACTGCGGCGCCGGTCGTCGATGGCGACTTCTTGCTGGAGCCTCAGCTCGAATCCATCGCAATGGGTCGCGCGGCCGGTATCTCGTTGCTGATCGGCACCATGGACGAAGAGTGGAACCTGTTCGGAGCACTGGCGCCCTCAGACCCGCCGAGTGAAGCGGATGTCGTGCAACGACTCGATCTGCTGCTGGGCGACGGACGCTCGGCCTACGACACCTATCGGAGAGCCCGTGAACGACGAGGAGAATCCGTCGCGCCACCTGCGATCCTCAACGCAGCCTCAGGCGACTCGTGGTTCATTGTCGCCAGCGAACGGCTGGCCGACTCGCAGTCGCAGCATCAGCCACAGACTTTCTCGTACACCTTCGACTGGGAGTCCCCGGCGTTCGGCGGGGTGCTCGGCAGTTGCCACGCGCTGGACATCCCGTTCATGTTCGGCACGCAGGGACTCATGCCAGAGTTCGCCGGCTCGGGTCCCGAAGCGGACGCATTGGCCAACAGCGTCATGGACGCCTGGATCGCCTTCGCACATTCCGGAGACCCATCCACTCCCAACCTGGCCTGGCCCGCCTACAACACCACCACGAGAAGCCGAGTGATGCTCGGGCCAAACATCCGCGTCGAAGACCACTGGCGTGCCGAGGAACGATCAGTCTGGGAGGGCGTGATCTAGTCACGGCTCACCTCCCAGTTCCCGATTCCCCTCTCCCCCCTTGCGGGGGGAGAAGTCACGGAGTGACAGAGGGGGCCGGTCGGTGGCTACCAGATAGAAATTGCGGACAGGACCCCCTCTGCCTTCGTCATCTCCCCCGCAAGTGGGGAGAAGGGGAGGAATCCGTCAGTCACTGCAAAGAGGGGCGGGGAATTGCGTTCTGTCGAGCCTGAATTCGTGGCACCAAGTGAACGACCTTAGCGCAGCAACCGATCCGCCAGCTCGACGAAGTCCCCGACGATCATGTCCGGCTGATACGCCGATTCCTCCGTCGGCAACCGATACCGATCCACATATGCCGACCTGAACCCACAAGTCTGCGCGCCGAGGATGTCGAACGCGTGCGCTGCAACCATCATGACCTCGCCTGGTTCGCACTCCAACCGCTGCAGCGCCTTCCGATAAATCCCAGGCGACGGTTTGAACGCGCCGACCTGCTCCACGGAGATGACTGCATCGAACGTCACCGGTACGTTGTTGGCCAGCAACGATTCCAGGTACCACTGCTCACCATTGGATAGCGCGACAAGGCTGTAACGCTCCGCCAACGACCGCAGTCCGTCAATCGCATCCGGATACGGTTGCAGACCGTGATAGACCTGCATGAACTCTGCAACCTCGTCGGCGGTGTAGCTCACGTTGTGCAGCTTCAGACAGTAGACGAATGCGCGGCGGCAGGTCTCCAGATAGCCGCTGTGGCCGAGCATCAGCAGGTTGTCCTGGTACTGCTCAATCCGCTGCCGCGCCCGCCAATCGGCGTAGAACGCATCACCCGTCATCTCCGAGCCACGCGCCGCCAGGAACTCTCCAGCCGGACCAGCCAGACTCCCCGTCAGGTTCAGGACCGTGCCAAAGATGTCAAAGGTCAGAAACTTCACTCGCTCAAGCGACCCATCAGCCATACGACGCCTCTCCGACTAGAACCAGTCTGCGACCGCTTCGTCGATCAAGATATCCGCGCACTCTGAACTGAGGCCTTACCACCGACTAGTGCTGCAAGGCGTTACGCCTGGTCGAAATAGACATCCTGGAATCGCGGTCGGCCGAGTACGTCCTGCCAGAATCCCTTGACATGTTCCTGGAATGCCCAGGTCGTAACCGTCGTGCAGATCGGAGCAATCCAGGGCTCTTCATCCAGAATCCGGTTGAATTCGTCGAGCAGCGCCTGCCGTTTGGCTTCACTGTCGGCGGTTGGCCAACCGTTGATCATCGCCTGGTACTCGGGCGAGTCGTACACGCAGGAGTTCGGGACTCGCATCTGGAAGTTCATCAGCGGAAGCGATTGCGGGTTCATTGCATAGAACGAGAACAGTGCCATGTACATCGCTTCATGCGTGCCTGCCAGGAAGTTGTCCAGCCACGTCGAAAACTCCATCGACACCGGTTCGATGTTGATCCCAGCCAACGCCGCATCCTGCTGGATGATCTGCGCCATCTGTACTGCCTCTTGCTGGAAGCCGATGCTGGCAACAGGCAGCGGGGGCGTTCCGTCGGGATAACCAGCTTCGGCGATCAGTTGCCTGGCTTCCTCGACATTGAAGTAGTCCCGATCCAGTGATGCGTCGTAGCCCGGCGAGAACTCCGGCCAGATCACATTCTTTGCGTCGGACAGGCCTTCAAACAGTTCTTCCGTGATTCGTTTGCGGTCGATCACTCGGTACAACGCCTGCCTGACTCTTGGGTCGTCCAACAGCGGATGTCCGCCGCCGCGACCTGTACCAACCATGCCCATCACCCAGAGCAAGTTGGTTGGCGGCGCCAGTTCAACGCCGAAGTCGTCATCCTCGGCGAAGCTCGCGTACTGCGACTTCGGCAAGTCATAGATCATGTCGAGCTCACCGCCGCGCAGCGCCAGCGTCATCGAATCCGCATCCTGGAACGAGTGCCATTCAAGTGCGTCCAGCCAGGCCCGATCATAGAAGTTGTCATCCCGATCAGCGCGTGCATACACGTCAATTTGGTACGAGTCCGTATCGAACTTGAACGCACCGCTGGCGTTGACCTGGGTATAGCCCTCAAGTCCAGGGATCGCGTCCGCGTCGTGGATGTTGGCAAACTGCAGCGCGTCGAAGATCACTTCGCCGGGCCAGGCCAGGTCGAGCTGTAGCGTCGTCTCGTCGATCGCCGTGATTCCGCTCACAAACGTGTTGAAGATGCTCCTGACCTGGCTGTTCGCGACATCCTCGTCGTCCATCCGCTCCAGACTCTTCTTCACCTCCTCCGCCGTCATCGGTTTGCCATCGTGGAACTTCTGCCCCGCGCGCAGCGTGATGGCCAGTACCGTTTGATCGTCGTTGAACTCCCAGCTCTCGGCCAGGTGTGGCTGCGGCGTCAAGCCCTCGGGACCGTACTTGGTCAAGGAGTCCCAGACCGCCTGCCCGAAGACGATATCCGCCGAGTACGGCGCACTGAAGTTCGCCGGCGATCCCACGATGCCGAGCCGCAGCGTGCCGCCACGCTTCTGCTCGTCCGGGTCTTCGGCTTCGGCAACTTGCTGTTGCTGCTGAGCTTGCTGTTGAACTTGCTGCTGCTGAGCCTGTGCTTCTTCGGCGGCTGCCTGTGGTTGCGCGGCTTCTTGCTGTTGTTGTTGCTGCATGGCCTGTTGCTGGGCCTGCTCCTGCACAACCTGTTGCTGCTGCTCTTCCTGCATCGACTGCTGTTGTTGCTCTTGCTGGGCCTGCTGTTCGGCGACCGCCTGCGGCTGGTCGTCAGTGTCATCGTCGCCACCACAACCGACCAACGCCAGTCCAGCCGCGCCCACGCCCGCCCGAGCGCTCGCCCTGAGCACGCTTCTGCGGCTCAGTCGCTGATTTCGGATTCGGCTCCACTGCTTGTTGCTCACGGTCGGTCTCCATTCGTGCCCTCGGCTCGCACACGCCAACCGTTCTGTCTCGTGGCCTGAGGCTACCGATTCGCAGTTGGGCTCGTACTTGGGCTTCTTTGCATCGCTATCGGATATCCACGTCGAGCGGACGCTGATCCCCGCTCCCCCTCGCAGGGGGAGCTGCCGAAGGCTGAGGGGGTCCCGCTCCCCATCGGCGAGGTCATGTCACAATCAACCGTCGTGTGACCACCTCATGAGAACAGGTGCTTGAGAGCAGTGGAGACAGAGCGTCTAGTCAGCGATGCCGACGGTGCGGGTCGATCGCTTCGACCACCGAATCGGCGAGGAAGTTGAGCGAGAGCAGGATCAACGACAGGCCCAACGTGGGGAAGAGCACGAACCACCAGTGGCCGGCAAACAGCCAGCGCCGACCGTCGCTCAGGATGATGCCCAGCGTCGGTGTCGGCGGCGATGCGCCCAATCCCAGAAAGCTCAGCGTCGCCTCGGCGATCACGGCGAAGGCCATCGCCAGCGCGCCCTGGACCAGCAGCGGCGGCAGCGCGTTCGTCGCGATGTGACGACCCACGATCCGAGGCGGCGACGCGCCCAGGCAGCGAGCCGCCAGCACATAGTCGCGCTCCTTCTCGGTCAACAGTTGCGCCCTCGCAATCCGCGCAAACACCGGGATATTGGCAATACCAAGCGCCAGGGCGACCTGCGACGTGCCGGTACCCAATATCGCCAGCACCGCGATGCCTAGCAGCAGGAAGGGGAAGGCGAGCAGCGTGTCAACGAGCCGCATCAGGATCGCCTCAAGCCAACCGCCCGCGTAACCGGCCATGAACCCGATGATCGTGCCAATCGCCCCACCGCCGAGCACGCCCGCAATCGACACGTACAGCGAAATCCGCAGTCCAAACAGAATCCGGCTGAAGATGTCTCGCGACAGGTCGTCGGTCCCGAACCAGTACTCACCCGACGGCGCCAACAGTCTGGATCCCCTGATCTGCTCCGCTTCGCCATAGGGTGCGAGCAGATCGGCGAAGATGGCGACAAAGAGCAGTCCACCAAAGACGACGATTCCAATGAATCCCTGCGGATTCTTGACCGTTCGGTAGAAGGCGTCAACGGTCAGCGACTCGTCGCGCATCCGGCGCAGCCAGCCCTGGTTGATCGGCGGCGCATATTGCGACTCGGTGCGTGACTGAACTTGAGACATGGTCAGCTCGCCAGTCCAGAAACGCGGATTCGTGGATCGAGATAGCCATAGGTGATGTCGGCAAACGTGTTCGCTGCAACGAAGAGGAACACGAGAATCGCCAGCATCGCCTGGATCAGCAGATAGTCACGCCCATTGATTCCATCGATGATCAGGAATCCGAATCCAGGACGGGTGAATACGATCTCGACCACGATCGCCCCTGCCAGCAGATTGCCAATCTGCAGTGCCGCAATCGTGACAATCGGAATCAGCGCATTGCGCAGCGCGTGCTGGAAGACGACCTTGCGTGCCTGCAACCCCTTCGCATGCGCCGTGCGGACGTAGTCCTGAGCCAGCGCCTCCGCGACCGACGTGCGGACGAACCGCGCCAGCACAGCGGCAGTCACCGACCCTGCCGCGATCGTCGGCAATACCAACCGGTGGATGCCTGCGGCAAAGTCCTCAAACACACTGACCCGACCCGAAACGGGGAACAGGTTCAGTTCCACAGCAAAGATCCAGAGCAGAATGATGCCCAACACAAAGTTTGGGATACCGAGCGTGAACAGATTGAACACACTGGCCCCATAATCTGGAGGTTTCTTCGCCCAGACCGCCGCTGCCACACCGAGCGGAATGCCGATTGACAGCGCGAAGATGTAGGCAGCGACAGCCAGCTCAATCGTCGGAGGGAACGACTGTGCGATCAGGTCGCGGACCGGTACGCGCTTGGTGAAGGACTTGCCGAAGTCGAGCTGGACAACGCCGCCGATCCAGTTGCCGTACTGCGTGAGGATTGGGTCGTTGAGACCGAGCTGCTCGCGAATCACCTCAACATCTTCCGGCGTCGCATCCTCGCCCGCCAGTTGCTGAGCCGGATCACCCGGAATCAATCGGATGATCAGGAAGATGACGATGCTGGCCAGGAATACAACCAGCATCCCCTCGAAGAAGCGCCGAAACAGGTATCGTCCCACGCTCAATCGCCTCGCTCTCGGTCGGTGACACCGCTGGCCCAGCTAACTGGGCCAGCGGTTTGTGTCGTCAACGCTCGCACAGGCTAGGCATCCAGCCAGAACTTCTCCATCGACGGCGCGAATCCGGAGACCGCCCAATCGAGGTTCTGCAATCGCTTGTGTCCGGTCCAGATGCCGCTGGCCGTCGCGATCGGCGCCACCCAGGGCTCGCGATCGAGGATGTCGTTAAAGTCGTCGAGCAACGCCTGCCTGCCGGATTCAGTGTTGGCCGTGGCGAAGCCGTCGATCATCGCCTGGTACTCAGGCGTCTCATAGGCGCACGAGTTGGGAATTCGCATCTGGTAGTTCATTACTGGCAGCGTCTGCGGATGCAACCAGTGGAAGCCATACGTGTTGATGTACGACTCATGGTCGCCGGCCAGGAAGCGCTCCAGCCAGGCGGGACGATCCTGCAGGTGGATCTTGAAGTTGAAGCCCGCATGCTGCGCGTCGTTGATGATGATCTGTGCAATCGCATTGTCTAACGCGCCACGCCAGGTCGAGAGCTCAATCTCGGGCGTCCCGTCGCCATATCCCGCATCAACCATCAGCGCCTTTGCCTCTTCGACATTGAAGTAGCTACGGTCGAACTCGGCCGAGTATCCCGGCGAGTAGTCGGGCCAGAGCACATGCTTCGGCTGTTCGAGTCCGTTGAAGACATCGATCGCGATGCGTTCGCGGTCGATGCAGCGATACAACGCGCGTCGCACGCGCGGATCGTCGAAGACCTCATGTCCCCCGTCGCGACCGGTGCCGACCATGCCGAACACCCAGAGTCCTCGAGCCACACCCAACACCACGTTGTAGTCCGGATTCTGCTCGAAGGCGTCAATCTGCTCGGCCGGGAAAGATGGACTGAGATCGATCTCATCCGCCGCCAGGGCGAGCGTCATCGAGTCACGGTCGGGGAAGGTCTGGTACGTGATCGCATCGAGGTAGGCCGGATCGTAGAAGTTCTCGTGACGCACGATGCGTGCGAACTGGTCAACGATGTGCGGGTCGGGATCCCACTTGAACGGCCCCGAGGCCGCCACGGTGCCATAGCCCTCCAGCGAGGCGATCTCATCCGGATCGTGCACGTGGCCGAAGTTGAGCACGTCGAAAATCGTCGTGCCCGGCCACAGCAGGTGGAAGTTGAGCGTGGTCTTGTCGACCGCCTCAATCCGCTCGACGTACTTGGCCAGTGGTCCCTTGACCTGGCTGTTGGGCGTGTCCTCATGCAGGATCGCCTCAAAGCTGGCCTTGACCGATTCCGCGTCAATCGGGCGCGCGTTATGGAACTCCAGTCCCGGTCGAAGATTGACCGAGAGTACGGTCTGATCGCCGTTGAACTCCCACGACTCCGCCAGCCGTGGCTCCGGCTCCAACGAGTCAAACGGGTAGCGAATCAGCGTGTCCCAGACCGGAGTGTGGAACGCGCCGTGCTGCGACTGTGCGTACGGACCGCGATAGCCCGACAGCGCCAGGTCCCAGCCAATGCGCAGTGTGCCGCCGCGCTTGATCGCGTCGTCGGTCTGCGCCGCCTGCGCGACAGCCGCCTGTTGTTGCTGCTGCTGCTGTTCCTGCTCGGCTTGCGGCTGCGACTGCTGCTGTTGCTGCTGAACCTGTTGCGCAGCCTGCGCCTGCTGCTCTTGTTGCTGCTGGTCGGCTTGCGCAGCGGCGGGTTGCGCCTGCTGCTGTTGCTGCTGCTCATCGTCGTCGTCGCCACCGCAACCGACCAGTGCCAGTCCTGCCGCACCGACGCCTGCACGCGCACCGCTCTGCAATAGCGAGCGTCGCGAGATCTGCTGTTGACGAACTCGATTCCAGAATCGTTTGTTGCTCATTGAAGTCAGTCCTTTCGTCGCCAGCGTCAGTCTCGACGCGGCGAGGTTCTAGGGAGTATCGCGATCCGAGCGCGGCTTATCAACCGACCAGATGAGACGGAAGGTCCAGCCAGGCAGTCTTCATGTTGACCCCATCAGCCTAGGCAAATCGCCATCTGCCTCTGCGCTCCCCCTTGCAAGGGGAGCTGCCGAAGAGCCTGCCCCCGGCTTGAACGGGGGCTGAGGGGGTCCCGCTCCAGATTCACAAGTTCGTGAGACCCTCGTCGGGCGTCCTGCCCTCCCCTGAACACGCCCTACGTCTCCATGTAGATGTGATGCAGGCGCGGGATGCTCATCACGTCGTAGTAGAGATTCTTGACCTTGTTCGTATGAGCCCAGATCTGCACGGTCGTACAGATCGGCGAGACCCACGGTTCCTCGTCCAGGATCTGGTTGAAGTCGTCGATCAGCGCTTGCCGCTTCTGATCCGTGTCCGCCGTCGCCCAGCCGTCGATCATCGCCTGGTAGTGCGGCGTCTCGTAGGCGCAGGAGTTGGGAATCCGCATCTGGTAGTTCATCACCGGCAGCGATTGCGGATGCATCGCATAGAAGCCGTAGAACGACAGGTAAGCGCCGGGATGCGTGCCACTCAGGAAGCGGTCAATCCAGGCAGCCGCCTCAACCGACTCCGGCTCCAGGTTGATCCCTGCCTGTGCCGCATCCTGCTGGATGACCTGGGCAATCGAGAGCGCCTCTTCGTTGTTCCCGAAACAAGCGATCTTGATGGTCGGAGTACCGTCGGGATAGCCGGCTTCCGTGATCAGCCGTTTTGCTTCGTCCAGGTCGAAGTACTGATAATCCGCGTCGGCATCGTAAGCAGGCGAGAACGACGGCCAGAGCACGTTCTTGGTCTCTGACAGACCTTCGAAGAGCTCCGCCACGATCCGCTCGCGGTCGATGGTGCGGTAAATTGCCTGTCGCGCCGTCGGGTTATCCATCATTGGATGCCCGCCGCCGCGGCCCTCTCCGACCATCCCCAGGACCCAGATCGAGCCGGTCGGCGGCGCCAGGAGCAGATCGAAGTTGTCATCTTCATCGAAGCCCTTGTACCAGGCCTTCGGCAGGTGGTGAGTGATATCCAGCTCGCCGTTTTGCAGCGCCAGCGTCATCGACTCGGCATCCTGGAAAATGTTCCATTCGATCGCATCAAGCGACGCCGGATCATAGAAGTTCTCGAAGCGCTCGGCCCTCGCAAAGACATCCACCTGGTAAGCGTCGACATCGAACTTGAATGGACCGCTTGCGTTGACGCGCGTGTAGCCGTCGAGTTCCGCAATGTTGTCGGCGTCATGGATCTGGGCCCAGTTCAGCACATCAAAAATTACCGTGCCGGGCCAGGCCAGGTCGAGCTGCAGCGTCGTCTTGTCGATCGCCGTCGCCTTGCTCACGTACTTGTTGTAGATGCTGCGCACCTGGCTGTTCTGGACGTCTTCATCGTCCATTCGCTCGAGGCTCTTCTTGATTTCCTCGGCGGTCATCGGCTTACCGTCGTGGAATTCGAGCCCCGGACGCAGATGAATCTGGATCATCGTCTGGTCGTCGTTGAACTCCCAGCTCTCCGCAAGATGAGGCTGAGGATCGAGCCCGGTCGGGCTGTACTTGGTCAGCGTGTCCCACAGCGCGGGGTAAAAGATCGTTTCCGGCGTGGCTCCATAGGGCGCCTGGTGGGTTGCCGGCGAACTGCCCGCCCAACCTGCTCGCAGCGTGCCGCCTCTCGGACGTTCCTCGCTGACCGTGGCCTGTTGTGCGGCGGCTTGCTGCTGTGCCGCCGCCTGCTGCTGTTGCTGCGCTTGCGGTTGATCGGCTGCCTGAGCCTGCTGTTGTTGTTGCTGTTGAACCTGTGCCGCCGACTGCTGGCTATCGTCGTCATCATCGCCACAGCCGACCAGAGCAATGCCCGCCGCCCCCAGTCCTGCGCGACCGCTTGCCTGCAGCAAGTTCCGACGCGAGAGTCGTCCGTTGCGGATCCGTTGCCAGTAGTTCCTATCGGGCATTTCTCCGTTGCCTCTCCCTAATCCACGCATTCCTCTGCGCGGATTAGGGAGAGTATGCCTATCTCAATTCGGCGTTGCAACGATTTAGAACAGCCCAATCGTTGCCTAGCCGTGGTACTGGATCTTCTGCATTGATGGGATACTCAACACGTCGAAATCGATCCCGGTGAACTTGCTCGACCAGGCCCAGATGTCACTTCTGGTCACGATCGGCGCAATCCACGGCTCGTTGTCGAGCAGCGTGTTGAACTCCTCCAGCAGCTCGTTGCGGCGCGCATCAGAATCGGCCGTACCAAAGCTGTCGATCAGCGCCTGGTAATAGTCCGGACCGTACGCGCAGGAGTTCGGAATCCGCATCTGGAAGTTCATCACCGGCAGCGTCTGCGGATGCAGCGCGAAGAACGCATACGACGACAGATACGCTTCGTTCCCGGCGTTCAAGAATCGATCGCGACCTACCGCCGGTTCGAGCAACTTGATGTCGATGTTGATCCCCGCCTCGGCGGCGCCAGCCTGGATCACCTGCGCGATCTCATTGGCTTCACCACCGGTGTGGGACAGTTCAATCGTCAGTTCGCCCGGACCGTAGCCGGCCTCTTCCACCAGTGCCGCTGCCTCTTCGGGGTTGAAGTAGCTCCGGTCGCGAGCCTTGTCGTAGCCCGGCGAGAACGACGGCCAAAGAATGTTCTTCGGTTGGGCCAAGCCCTCAAAGGTTTCATTCGCCACCCGGTCGCGGTCGATCACACGATAGATCGCCTGTCGCACCTTCGGATCGGCAAACGCCTCATGTCCACCATTCTCATTCGGGATCACCATGCCCAGCACCCAGATTGCGAGCGTCGGAGGAGCGATCACCACCGTGTAGTCGGGATCCAAGTTGAAGCGTTCGTAGTCAGGCTTGGGCAGGCGGTTGGTCAGGTCGATCTCGCCTGCGCCGAGCGCTAGCGCCATCGCCGTGGCGTCGGGGAATTGATACAGCTCAATCCCGTCCAAGAGCGCCGGATCGTAGAAGTTCTCAAACCGCTCACCTGACGCGTACTGGTCGACGCGATAGCTGGAAGCGTCAAACTTGAACGGCCCCGAGCCGTTCAGCGCGGAGTAGCCATCGAGATTCGGGATGTCGTCGACGTCATGGATCTGGGCGTAGTTCAATACGTCGAAGATCAACGTGCCACCCCAAGCCAGGTGCAACTGCAGCGTCACGTCGTCAATCACATCGACCGACGACACGTACTTCGTCATGATCCCCTTGACCTGGTTGTTGGCGACTCCTTCGTCGTCCATCGCTTCCAGGCTGCGCTTGACCTCGGTCGCGTTGAGCGGCTTGCCGTTGTGGAACTCCAGGCCTGGTCGCAGCTTGACCTGCAACATGGTCTGGTCGTCGTTCAGCTCCCAGCTTTCGGCCAGGTGCGGCTGTGGATCCAGTCCATCCGGCGAGTACTTGGTCAACGTGTCCCAGAACGGGATGTAGAGCGGAATGTGCGCCGACGATGACAGGTACGGCGCTCGATAGGTGGACAATCCGATGTCGGAACCGATTCTCAGAACGCCGCCGCGGTTGGCATCGTCGGCGGTCTGCACTACTTGCGGTTGGTCTTGCTGTTGCACCTGCTGCGGCTGATCTTGCTGAGGCTGTGCCTGCTGCTCAGCCTGAGCTTGCGGTTGCGGCTGATCCTGCTGCTGTTGCGCAACCGCCTGCTGTTCCTCGTCGCCATCTCCGCAACCCACCAGCGCCAGTCCCGCTGCGCCAAGCCCAGCTCGCGCGCCCGATTGCAACAACCTGCGACGGCTCAGTTCCTGCTCGCGAAGGCGCTTCCAATACTGCTTGTCGCTCATTGTGGTCCCCGTTCCTGCTAGTCCGGCGCGACCGTGCGACGGATTTAGGAAAGTATGCCAATCCCGTCGCGCGTTCTCAAGTGTTTCGGCAACGCGTACAGACTCCGACACCGTTGACTCTCGGCTGCCGCTGACCACTGGTCAGATCCGCCTGGTAACAGTGATGATCTCCGGGCTGGCTTCCGTCAGCACTCGCCCATCCCAGTCGCCAAACTGTTCCACGATCGCCAGCCCCGCAGCCGACAAGAAAGAAGACAAGTCGTCGATCCCAAGGAATCGCAACGTGCTACGGCTAATTTCTGGTCGATCCCACGCAGGACTCGTGAATGTCGTGGTAAACGAGACAAACTCCCCGCCGACCGGTGTTTCTACCTGGTGTGACATTCGTACCACTTGGCCGTGATGCATTGTCTCGACGGCGTGGTCAGGAGTCCAAGACTCCCACGCCCGGGCACGCGGATTCCTCGTCTCAAAGACGAAGCACCCATCTTTGGAGAGCGCGGAATGGATCGCAGTCAGCGAGTCTCGCAGTTGATCGTCTTCGATGAGCACCTGAAATACGTGACCGGTCATGACGACGAGTTCGAACTCCTCGCTCCATTCGATCGAGGCCAGGTCGCCCAGGACCCATTCGATGTCCGCCCGCTTGCGGCGCGCCAGCCCAAGCATCGCCGAGGCCGGATCGAGACCGCAGAGCCGTCCAGTGTGACCCGCTTCTCGTGCCAGACGCAGCAGCTCGCCGGTACCGCAGCCCACATCGAGCACACTGCTTACCGACATCAGCAATGGAAGGTAATACTCAAAATCCCCGGTCTCCCGTGAGAACGAGTCGTACAACTCGGCGAGCGCTGGCTCGGAGAACTGACGGTCAACCACGAGGGCGCCTTGTTCGATCTAGAGAACCTCGGCGACCGCCGCGCCGAGCTCAGCTGTCGAAGCGTTTCCACCGATATCGGGAGTACGCGGCGCCCCACTCGACGGCTCAAGCACAGCCTCGATCGCGCCCAGAATCGCGTCGTGCGCCCGACGATGTCCAAGGAAGTCCAGCATCATTGCAGCGCACCAGATCTGGCCAATCGGGTTGGCAATCCCTCGTCCGGCGATATCGGGTGCGGAGCCATGCACCGGCTCAAACAGCGAAGGAAACGCGCCGTCTGGATTCAGATTGGCGCTGGGCGCGATTCCAATCGTGCCCGTGCAGGCCGGTCCCAGGTCGCTGAGGATGTCGCCGAACAGGTTGCTGGCCACCACCACATCAAAGAAATCCGGACGCTGGACGAAGTGCGCCGTCAGGATGTCGATGTGAAACTTGTCAACTTCCACTTCTGGATACTCCGCCGCCATTTCTTCAACACGCTCGTCCCAGAACGGCATCGTGATCGCAATCCCATTGGATTTCGTCGCACTGGTCAGATGTCGTTTCGGACGTGACTGCGCGAGGTCAAAGGCGTACTTCAGCACGCGGTCGACACCAACGCGAGTCATCACCGTTTCCTGCATCACCATCTCGCGCTCGGTCCCTGAGAAGATCCGCCCGCCGATGCTCGAGTACTCACCTTCTGTGTTCTCTCGCACGATGTACATGTCAATCTCGCCCGGCTCACGAGGACTGCCGTCGCGGCGCACCACCGGCGCGACGATCCCAGGCATCAGGCGAGCCGGACGCAGGTTGATGTACTGATCGAACTCACGCCGGAACTGCAACAACGATCCCCACAACGACACATGGTCAGGAATCTCCTCCGGCCAACCGACCGCGCCAAAGAACAGCGCATCATGCCCGCCAATCTGGTCCTTCCAGTCGTCGGGCAGCATCTGGCCGTGCGCTTCGTAGTAGTCCCACGACGCAAAGTCGAAGTAGTCAAAGTCCAGGTCAATCTCAAACCTGGTCGCAGCCGCCTCAACTACGCGTATCCCCTCAGGCACGACTTCCTTGCCAATCCCATCGCCTGGAATCACCGCGATCCGCTTTGTACTCATCGTGACCAGCCCTTCGTGGCTGCTGGCGCGTCAATAGCACGCTAGGGCCAGTTCACACTGAGTGCCACGCGCTTCCGCTAGATCCCGTCATCGCCGCGAGAAGCGCAGGAATGACGGTTGGCAGGATGTCTCAGAAGCAAAACTTCCCAGTCCCCGCTTTACGCGGGGACCTGCTCCCTCCCTGTGGGGACTCCACCACCAGATATCCCGTGCTGCCCGAGCGGGTCCCCGCGTAAAGCGGGGACTGGGATTCAACCAACCAATGGAGCCTTTGAGACACCCTCGGTTGGGTCTACCCGGAAGACCGAACCGCCGACAATCGACGCCGCGCTTCCTCCCAGGTGACATCCTGAGGATTCGCGGTTTGCCATCTGACGAAGACCGATCGCCCGCGATCAGCAATCTCATCGAACGCGGCGATGGCGCCCTGATGGTTCCCGGACCAGACAAACTCATCAATCGCCGGGTCACCCTGCCAGACCGACAACGTGGAAAAGCGCAGATGCAGGAAATCGGCCTTGAGTCGGTAACTGAGCAGACCGGGATCCGACTTCAATTGACGGGTTACCGCGTAGTTGATTCTGAAGAATCGAGGCAGCTTGAGCCAGCTTTGCAACTGGAGACGGGTCGCGACAATCACCATTGAAGTCCCCGGCGATTCCGGCTGCGGCCCAACAGACTCCGGGCCGTCTGCTTCGGAAGTCATTCGCCCTGTCCCATTCAACTGATCAGACCGTTTGTGACCGGCGGTGTCCGATGTTCCGTACGTTAGCCTCGGCAGCACCATTTGGCAGGACCAGAGGAGGCCGAGCATGGCGACATTCGTACTGATCCACGGCGCATACCAGGGCGGCTGGATCTGGTCGCCCGTCGTGACTCGACTGCAGGACGCTGGACACCGCGTGTTGGCGCCATCGCTCGACGGCTGCGCCGAGCGTTCGTCACAGGTCCGGCCCGGCATCACGACCGAGACGCACGCAGAGGAAATCGCTGAACTCCTGCGCTATGAAGATCTGACCGACGTGGTGCTGGTCGGCACCTCGTCGGGCGGCATGGTGCTTGCCAGGGTCGCCGAACTGGCGCGAGAACGAATCCAGCGGTTGGTCTTTGCCGACGCTCTGGCTCTCTTCAACGGAGAAAAGATCCGCGACATCGTCATGGGAGCCGCAGCAACCGACACCGAAGTCTCAACGGGGCCACCACCCGGCAGCATGCTCGACACACTGAAGGCGAGCATGGATCCCGATCTGGCCGCCTGGGCCGCAGATCGGTTCGGTCTGCACCCGGTTGCCGCCTTCAACCAGCCAGTCGTGCTCGATTCGTTCTGGGAGCAGTCCTGGGACACGACCGTGATCTGGTGCCGCCAGGCGCCCAACCCCGGCGAGGCGCACCAGCGCCGCTGCGCCGAGAAGCTCGGCGCAAGCTGGCACGAACTCGACACCGGCCATTACCCGATGCTCAGCACGCCCGACGAACTGACCAACCTGATCCTCGGTGGCTAGCACCGGCTCCACAGGCCTGCCAACAACATCCTTGAGGCCTCTGGCGCCTTCAGTTGAGCAGCCCGGCAGGCCCGGAACCTCGGTATGGTTGAACCCGCGGGGAAGAAAAGCGCTTCGCGTATGAGCCGCGGGTTCGCCTTCAGAGCTGGCGCGATCGCCGCTCTGGCCTTGTCATTGGTTATGGCCTGGACGGCCAGTACTGCTTTCCATGACTCGCACCCGCCAGCCGCCATCGCGCGATCAGTTGACAATCTGTCGATGTCAGCCATCGATCCCGCGCACTACTCCGATCTATTTCTGTCGCCCATTGAGGACGATGTCCCAGAATTCCCAACCGCGGACAACGATGAGGTTTCGACTCCTGAAGAAACTGAGACCGAGCCACCAGTCAGCGTCTCGCCAGCCGGTAGAGATCTATCTCCGTATTCGCCGTTGACGATCACGTTCCGCAATCCTCCTCAAGAAAGCAATCCACGACAGGTCGTCTCAATCGACCCACACCTGGACGGCACACTCGGCTGGCTGGACGATTCGACACTGCTATTCCGACCTGCCGCACCCGGATGGCAACAAGGCCAGCAATACCAACTTGTAATCCTGGCTGCGGCTCTGGGCGCTGAGAGCGACTTCTCACACACGTTCATCGCCGGAGGCGGCCTGGAAGTTGCATACTTCGTTCCCGGCGATGGTGACATCGAAGTGCCGGTCGATGCGCAGATTCTGGTTCAGTTCAACCGTTCCGTCGCACCGCTGACGGTGCTGAGCGACGTTTCCGGTCCCTCCGTGCTGGAGTTCCAGCCACCGCTGGAGGGTGCCGGAGAATGGCTCAACACTTCCTTGTTCCGCTTCAAGCCCGACTCGCTGGCCCCGAGCACGAATTACACGGTACGTGTCCGTGCTGGTCTGACCTCTGCCATCGGCGAGCAGTTGATTTCCAACTTCAGCTGGAGCTTCACTACCGTCCAACCAGCAGTTGTTGCTGTGACACCTTCCGATGGCGCCAAACGCATCGCACTCGACTCGCCCATCATCGTCACATTCAATCAGCCGATGGATCGGGAATCCGTAGAGTCTCTCCTGCGAATAGGCGATTTCAGAGCAGAGCTCGTAGGAACGCTTGATTGGAACGATGACCTGACGACTGTCAGGTTCACGCCCGCGGATGCTCTGGATCTGGGCAGGGTGTACATCGTTGTGGCGCCGGAAGGATTGCGCAGCGCCAACGGTGGCGCATCCCTAGCAAAGCGTTCATCCAGATTCAACACGATCCCCTGGCCCAGGCTGATCCGGACCAGTCCCCGCAATGGTGCGACTGATGCTGGGCGTACCAGCATCTCCCCGTACTACAACACCCCGATCGACCCTGGGTCACTCGAAGACCGGATTGCGATCAGCGGAATCGATTCGTCGAGCATCGAGTTGTCCCGCCACTACTGGTTCGAGTATTCCGGCGAGTTCACTGCCAGATTCGACGTCAACCTGGACTACTCGACGACCTACACCGTCACCATCGCCGAAGGCGTCCATGATCAGGACGGACGACTGGCACCCGCCCATGAGTTCCGGTTCACCACAGACCATCCTCCCAATTGGCCGATCCTGTCCCTTGCCTCTCGATCCAGCTTTAGCACCATGTCCACGGACCGAGATCAGGTGGTCCGCTTCAACGCAGCCCGAATTGGTGAGGTGCGATTCGAGATCTTTGAGCTTTCGCAGCAAGAGAGCGATGTCTTTCTCCGTCGAGGCGCCATCTATGGGGCTCGCTCGATCCTTGCAGAAGCCGCTTCCATACCGGCGTCAGACTGGCCGGATCGGGAACCGGTGCGCCGATGGTCGTTGGAGATTGAACCCTCGCAGCAGGAAGAAGTTCGTCTCCACTCGACCGTCCTCGGAGAAGATACTCCGCTCGAACGCGGCCACTATCTCCTCGTCGCCACTCCCGACCAAACCTGGGATGGGGAAGAAGAGCAGTTCGGCCGCTGGCTCATGATCAGCGTGGTCGACACCGCCATGATCATCAAGCACGCGGCTGGCGAACTCGTCGTCTGGGCTCTGGACCACGACACAGGAGAGCCTCTGGCTGAAGTCCCAGTCCTCGCTGCTTCGATGGGCTACAC
>MPNM01000064.1 GCA_002239025.1 Chloroflexi bacterium bin125
CGGAACTGCAATCCAAACTCATAACTTCCGGCCTACGGAACCCCAACCGTTGTCAGCGGTCAGCCCCAGAACAGCCGTCAATCATGACAGGCCCGGCTGCGGCCATCAATACTTCAGCAGCCTGCTATGGAGCAGGTGTTTGGTTTTGTGTTCTTCAGCGGAATCCTAATCTGCGTGGCCACCTTCGGGACTCCCGACGAGACAACACTTAGTTTGGCCAAGGATGTATTCGTGACTGCCCTGCCGGTCGCAACCGGCATCGTCACCTATTGGTTCGCAAGCCGCAGGCTCAGATCAGGTGACGGCATTGATCATCAAGAAGTTCGAGAGACTAGTCAAGGACAGGACGACTGCGTACCCGACCAACTCGCTCAGCGAACAACTCATGGATAGGCTCCATCCAAGCGCCATTCGTGCGAAGACCATACGCACCCTCTGGGCATGAAGACCATTGAGGCGTAGAGTTGAGGGAAGGTGCCTGACGGCCACCAAACAGTCAACAAGCGCGAGGGGGGCCGGGACGATCTCCATCACGTGTGGATCGAAGTGCAGAACTGAGAGCCGCTGCGACTCGGCTTCACTGGACAGGCTCGAACTTTCTGGGTAGCATCCGCGCACCATCAAAGAAGTCGACGGCGGGCTGATTTCGCTCGGTCTGTAGAAGGCCACCCAACGATTTGTCTCTACGCAAAAGCCCCAGCCGCCCCTCAGATGACCCCTTCTGGCGTCGTCTTTGGTGGAGTCGTGACGAAGACTTCATTCTCAGTTCAAATAGGATTTGGGAATTGTCCGTCGGCGAAATCGATAGAGTGCTCATCTCCGCCGAAGAGCGGGAGTCGGTAGACATTCACAAGGCAGATGTTCATTGGCCAGTTCCGACTCATGTCCCAGATATGTTGATGCCATCACACTTTGATCAGTTCGAGTCTGGAAACGCCTTATGCCGGATGTTACAACGGAACTGTGACGGAGATGGAGGGCATCTCGTCGCATTTATCCCGGATAACATCATGAACGCTGAGGCGAACGTTAACATATTCGAGGCGCTCTGGTCTAAGCGCTCGTACCGTTGGCGCTGTCGGCTATGGTTCATCTGGAGAGAGTACGTGCGGGACGTGTGGGACTTCCTCAAGAAGCCGATGCTGATCGGTGCATTGGTCTTTTATCCGATCATCCACGTTCTCGCCGCCGTGGGAATACTCGGTTGTGACTGCCCACCGCCTCCATAGCAAGAAACACTTGGCAACTGGCACCCAAGCTGACTATTGGCCTCTAGCAGGCTGCTGAAAGTGAACGTATGAGATCATGGCGGAGGTATTGAACCGATAGTCGAGGGGGCTGAGATGCGCGGCGAGTCAGAGTGGCTAGCGACGATGATGTTTGGGTTGACGCCGGAGGGCTTCGTGCCGAAGGATCACCCACTGCGATGGATCAAGCCCAAAGATCGGAGTTGCTCCGTCCAGATGGCGCGAGACGGCGAATCGGCACGGAACAAGTCTCAGACAAGCTGCCATACGAATTGAGAACCCGACCCGCTCTAGCCCGTAAGGTCGCGCTGCTGGGCGGGGCTTCTATCTCTTCCACAGCTTGCGCCAAACTGGCGACAGCTCCCTCGCAGGGTCATGAAGCGATCGATGAGCGCGAACGAAGACAAGATCAGGATTACGAGAGTTCAGCTTCGCAACTTCGAGGGTTTTTCCACGTTCTCTCTCAAGTTGGAACCAGTGACGATCCTGGTCGGACCGAACAACGTTGGCCAGTCTACGGTAGTGGGAGCGTTCCGGGCACTCAGGGTTGCGCTACGCACAGCCAGAACGCGGAAGCCGGAGATTCTGCACCTCGAAGATGGCAACCACAAGGGGTATCGGATTGCGACTGATGCAATTCCGATTTCTTTGGAGAACGCCCAGCACAATATTCCGACGAGGGTGCCGTGGCCACGTTTACGCTGTCCAACGGGAACAAGTTAAGTCTGATCTTCCCTCCACTTTCAGGGTGCCTCTTGGTCGCCGAACCAGATGGCCGGGTCGTGCGCTCGACCGCCGGATTCAAGCAACAGTTTCCAATCGAGATCGGCCTTGTACCCGTCCTCGGTCACTTCGAGCACGACGAGCAAGTCGTCGCCGAGCAGACGGTCGAGCGCAATCTTCAAACGCATCGTGCCTCAAGGAACTTCAGGAACTTCTGGTACCTGAGGAGCGAGGAGGAGTTGGATGAGCTTCGGGAAGTGGTAAGAGAATCTTGGGATGGATTGGAGCTCGAGAAACCCAAGCTGTCGCCTGACGTCGAGGGGCAACCCTTGTTGCACATGATGTGCGAGGAGGATCGAATTCCTCGCGAGCTCTATTGGATGGGCTCCGGCTTCCATATCTGGCTGCAGATCATGACTCATGTCCTCCGAGCGCGACACTCGACGATTCTTGTGATCGACGAACCGGAAACCTACCTGCATCCAGAGCTGCAGCGCTACCTCTTGAGCTTCCTGCGCGATGCTGGAACGGATTGTCTATTGGCGACTCACTCATCTGAGCTGGTCGGCGAGGCCGAGCGCTCGGAGGTGGTGCTCGTCGACAAGACGCTCCGTTCAGGCAAGCGCTTGCAGAGTAGCGCTCGCAGCCAAGCCTTTGACGTCCTTGGTTCGAAGTTCAGTTTCGCGTTGACCGATGTTCTGCGTCAGCGCGTGGCCATCCTGGTCGAAGGCGCCAGTGACTTGAAGTACCTGTATTGATCGCTCTAAAACTCGGCCAGTGATCGGTCTAAAACCAGACCACTTGGTGGCCAAGCCCGAACCTGTGATCGGCGGGCGCCGACACCGGTCGGGAGAGAGGGATGCTCGGAGTGATGGAT
>MPNM01000065.1 GCA_002239025.1 Chloroflexi bacterium bin125
GGAACTGCAATCCAAACTCATAACTTCCGGCCTACGGAACCCCAACCGTTGTCAGCGGTCAGCCCCAGAACAGCCGTCAATCATGACAGGCCCGGCTGCGGCCATCAATACTTCAGCAGCCTGCTAGGGGCAATATCTCTCGCCGCCTCGGCACTGAGCCTCCTAGCGTTCTTTCTTCGAGCTCTCCACGTCCTACGTCCTGCCCAGGTTCGCCTTTACAGGAGGGAAGCAACTTTGTCCCAGCTAAAGCGGGGTACGATTGCTCACGACGCAAGAATCGCACACGCCGACAAATCTCCATCGACCCTCAGCACGGAAGAACTGGATGGCCACACCTCCGCCACGCTCGCGTTTCAGAGAATTCATCGAGCAATCGGGAAAGGCAGCCTTGAAGAAATCGATGAGGAGTGCCAGACATTGGAATGGGCAATGGCTGCATCCGTAAGCGCAAAACACCTACAAGGCACCGGAATACCACCTCAAAGCACTACCCTGGTAGCTGATAGACCAGTCTTCGCGCAAGCCGACACTTGGATGCGTAGGCTATGGCGCGCCGCTTATGCTGCCGACGACAACGAATACGTTGGACGGGTGTACAGCCTTCAAATGATGATTGTCCGCTTGGCTGTCGAAAAGCGAGCGTACCAACTATTTGAAATTGGGTTGCGCGCGACGAGAGATTGCCTAATCCCAGACTACGGCGGCTCCCGATCTCTGAAATATGGCGTCGAGCGATCCTGGGACGCCATCTACTGGTACGGAGTGTGCCCCCTCCTGGACGATTCTCGGCGGATATCCGAGGAAAATGCACTCCCCTTTGTACAGGCCGTTGTAACCGAGTGTTTGGACTTTAGTCAAAGAGCATTGCAAGATGACCTATACCGCGAGTTTTCCCTGTCTGTCAAGATTCTCTGTGACCTTCACGACGATTTTGATAAAGGAATCCAACACCCCGGAGAGGAGCAACCTAACCACACTATGCAACTTCTCCACGCACGTGGACGACTTTGTCTAACAGCCTTAGGAGGTCGTGCCATCGACCTACAGAAAAAAGGCCTGATACGAGATGCGACGCCTTATCTCCAACTCATTCGTCCAACAGTATCGTCCGCATCACACTTTGATATTGACGCTGGAGCGAAACTGATTTCGCGCGACGACCCTATGCGCTTAAGATGGCGGCTTTGGGGACTGGGCGATCAAGGACCCGGACGAAGCCAAGTCACCCTTCTGCAACCGGGCGAATACGTAGAGCTGTACTATCTTTGGCTATTTGTGACTGCCATATCGGCTGAACCAGCTCCTACGATAACGACCCGCCAGGCCGAGCCACTCCGCAGAGTGCTGGCAGAATACCAAGAGGAGCTTCTATCGCTCAGCGGGATAGCACCCGAGAGCCACGAGATCGTCTTGACGACATTGGAAGACATACTCTCGGCAGCTGAAACAAGAGCGACAAGAGGAAGGGAGGACGATATTATCGCGAGAGACATTCGCGACGACCTGGTAGAACGTTATCGCAGCGCAGTCGCTAATGAATACGCAACTCCGGTCAGTGGTGGCCTCATAGACAGCATGCGCCTAGCCGGTCGACTTCGGTCTGTGAATGAAGAAGATGTGGGGGCACCGGAGATTAGGCGCCAGACAGTTCATGGAAGAATGAAAGCTGGCTTTTTGCACTTTGACGATACATATTACGTTCCTGACCCGCAGCCCAGTGACCTGGTGCGCCGCTTGGAGCAAACATTGGAACACGAGATAATCGAAGCACTGGAGCGTTCACCGACAATGAACGCCGTCGCTGGAACAGACCACCGCGCGATACTGGGTGCTATAGAGCGTGCGCTTGGAGAGTTGGATCCCGGTCGTGGCCTACTAGTGGCGGCGGGTAATTTCAGTGATGATATGGTCAGGGTATTGCTCGTGGATCTGCAGTATTGGTATCAGAGTCCCGAGCAACAGTACGACGAAGTGACTTTCGCCAAGGCGCTTTCTCTGTTTCGGTCCAACAACGTAGCGTTTGTTCAGACAGGCGGGCCAAGTTTTCTATATGTGATAGATGCTTCCAATTGGGGCGAGATAGTCGAGAGTAAGATTGGTGATCAGGGGGTGATCATCAATGTGGATGCTATTACTGAGGAGAGGGCCCGACACCTTCTAGAAGCAGGCCGAGTGGCGAAAGACGACTTGTCGGATTCAGAGGTGGTTAGGCTTCTGCAACAGCAAGTGGAGATGGAGGTGATGGAGAGGAGGAAGCTCGTTGTCTTGGATGAGGAGGCGGCTCGTAGAATTCGACTCGATCACCCCTATGAGAGCGGCGAAGTGAAGGCGGCTGTTTCTTTGTTGGGGCAACAGAAAGGCGTGAAGAGCTTGGTCGAAACCGTAGGATCTGACTTCAATTCAGACTGGGGCGATGGTTGAGTTAAGCCTCATCGTTTGTCGTGAGTCAGGAACACGGTTGAGATACTCGGTAAGGATGTTGAAAACTTGGCTGGAGATCATATGCCGTGCAAAGGGAAGCGGGTGTGTGTTTCGGTCAGAAACCTAGGTTTAGAGGTCGGAAGTTTGGTCGGCCGCGCTGCAGGCGGTGTTGGGCCTGAGCCATTGCTTGGTCGTGTGGCCATACGTCAACCTTGTCAGACAGTCCTCCAGCGTTTTGCATCTATGAGACTAGGGCCTGTTCACATTGCTAGCAGCATGTCGTAGATGAGGACCAGGTGGACGGCGGCGAGGTAGATTTGGTCCAGTTTGTCGCTGCGGAAGGCAATGCGATGGAAGCGCTTGAGGCGGCAGAAGA
>MPNM01000025.1 GCA_002239025.1 Chloroflexi bacterium bin125
CTCCCCCTTGCAGAGACTGATGCATATCCTCCGATTCCCCTCTCCCCCCCTTGCGGGGGGAGATGTCACGGAGTGACAGAGGGGGGGTCGGCTGGCGACGACCAGATTGGGCTCCCGAAAAGCGGACCCCCCCTCTGCCTTCGGCATCTCCCCCCGCGAGGGGGGGAGAGGGGAACGACCCACCCCGTAACTCTCTACCCCAAAGGCGGCGACGGCTCCAACAGTGACTTCGTCTGACCATCGACCAGCAACGGCATGTAATCCCATCCCGCGAGCAGCAGTGGATCAATCCCGCGCAGCGCCGTCGTGACCAGCTCCCGATCGAGGCTGTTGGCCAAGGTCAGCATCGCCGCGATCCGGAATCCGCTGGCCCCGCCGATTGACTCCTCGGCTTCCCTCAACGAGCGCCGCATCAGCCGGCGCACGGCACGGCCATCAATCGCCGAGCTGGGCGGTGAGCACAATACAATCGGCTCCTCGACGCCTTCCAGCCTCTGGATTCGCCAGGTATCGTCGCCCTTGACCGTCTGCGTTGTTCCGTCGTTGCGAATGCCGTTGGCGACCAGCACAAGGAAATCGACCATCTGCGTGATCTGCTGCTCGTCCTCGGGCAGGCGGAAGATGCTCGACGCGTCGAGTTGATACTCGCCCATCACCTGATTGGTGAATCGCGCCCATTGCTGCGAGAGACCGCCGAGCACGCTCATGTATGAGCCCTCGCTGCCCGTCTTGCGGATCGCGATATCGACTTTGAACGCGACCTCGCCTTTCTGGCCAAGCTCCAACTCGCGAGCTGCGTCCGCCACCTGACCGGCCGCCTGATCGGCGTCAGCGGGAATGGATGCTCCCGGCGGCACCCAGACCACGACATCGCGCGCGCCGTACGCGTGCAGTCGCTCCTCGAGTCCGACCTTACGCGACAGCGTCTCGCCGTCGCCCTGTAAGGCGGAGAGATCAAACAATGGGCCAACCGCCAGGGTCCCGGTCGCGCCGTTGGCGCTGAATTTCGTCTGCGAGGCGCCGGAACTCGGTGGCTCGAACGACACGTCCGATGCGCCATCGCCGATCAGCGCGTCACGAGTCATCGCGGCCGCAACGAGGGTCAATTGCTGCAGAGGATCCATGGCTGGCAGCGTATCGCAGGCGCTGTTGTGAACCCGACTACCAGAACAGCAATCCCGCAATCGCGCCGGTCATGCAGGTCGCCATGGTCCCGGCGAGAATCGATTTCAGCCCAAGCTGAGCCAGTTCGGCGCGCCGCTCAGGCACGATCGCCGCTAGCCCAAGCTGAACCAGCAAACCAGCGACAACCGTCCGACGAGGAAACACCCGCCGATTCTCACTCAGCGCCCAGGCCAAGCCAATGATCAGGACAATCCCAAGAATCGGTCGGAAGTACAGCATGAATCGATCGCCTAGTCGTTGACAGCGCTGATCAAGTTATCGCAACCTCCTCGACCTTCGCCTTGAGGGGATCGGATCCCCTCTCCCCCCTGCGGGGGAGAGGGCACGGAGTGCCAGAGGGAGGGCAGCGCAACCTCCTTACGCCAGATATCACCTGTCGTGCCCTAGCCGACCCCCCCCCTCAGCCTTCGGCAGCTCCCCCCGCAAGGGGGGTGCGGGGAAGATGAGACTGACTTACGTCGCCAATGAGGACTCCGCAGGACGCATCGGCAGCCACACCGTGATCGTCGTGCCAACACCGACCGTGCTCTCAGCCCCGATGCGGCCGCCATGCGCTCTCACGATCTCCCGACTGATGGCCAGGCCCAGGCCGGCTCCGGGACCGCTGCGCGACTCTGGCTGCCAGAACCGATCGAACAACTTGCCCAGGTCTTCAGCCGCAATACCCTCGCCGCTGTCCTCGACCCTGATCTCGATGCCATCATCGACAGATCTCGCCGCCATCGTCACTGAGCCTTCGGACGTATGGCGCAACGCGTTGTCCATCAGGTTGTTCAGCACCTGGACCAGGCGGTCGTAGTCGGCTTCAATCGTAGGAGTGCCTGCCTCAATCTCCGTCCGCAGGACGACGCCTGACTCGTCGGCCCGACCGCCGAACATCGCCTCGATGTGTCCGAACAGTTCTTCCAGGTCGATCCGCGACGGCTCCAGCCGATATTCGCCGGCTTCCAGACGCGACAGATCCAGCAACTGCTCAATCATTCGCAGCATCCGCTGCGTCTCCTGATGCACGACCTCCAACGACGATGCACGCCGCTCCGGGTCCGTCACTGTGCCGTCGCGCAGCGCCTCGACGAAACCGCGGATCGAGGTCAACGGCGTGCGCAGCTCGTGCGAGACGTCGGCAATGAAGCTACGCATCGCCCGTTCGTTGTCCGAGACTCGCTCAGCCATCGCATTGAATGCCCTGGCAAGGTCACGCACCTGCGACGGACCGGACTCTGAAGCGCGGGTGTCGTAGCGGTCCGGCCCGAACTGGCGCACCACGCCGGTCAACGCTTCCAACGGACGCATCAGTTGCCGCGACATGATCATCGCCAACACAACAGCCACCGCCAGTCCGGCGAGTCCGGCGACCACGAGCCGCCCGATCAGGTCATCGATTGAACCGAGTCGGTGATCATCGCCGAAGGTGACCGCCATCAACAGACCACGATCTCCTTGCGCGCCATCTGAGGGTCTTACGAGGACCCGGACTAGCATCGGCCGCCAGTCGCCGCCGATGTACAACTTGGAGTCGAACCACTCAGCAGCATTGCCTTTTTCGACAATCACGGAGTATTGCACGCCCAGGTAGTCGTCCTTCAGCCCGCGAGCCGGCGCAAATCCCTCGATCACGCGCCCATCACCGTCTGCCAGGATCACGATCAATCCAGCGTGTTCCGCCTGCTCGCGGATCAGTGTGACGATTTGGTTCCGGTCAATCGCCGCGGCGCTGCGCAGAATGCGAGCGATCTCGACTCTCAGCGCATTGCCCGCGGTTCGCAACTCCGAGCGGTCAATGTCTTCGCGGTACCCGCCAAACAGCGATGCAAACACCACGCCAGGCACGATCACCATCACCAGCACCAGTCCGGCAAACCCGGCAAACAACCTCAGACCGTAGCCACGGCGCAATGTCGTCACCTCTATCTTGACGCGCTATCCCATCGGTCGTCTTCTTTGCTCCCCATGGAAGAGACCGATGCAAAACTCCCCTTCTCCCCCCTTGCGGGGGAGATGCCGAAGGCAGAGGGGGGTTCCCTGCCTGTTGGCCCTATCTGGTAGTCGACAGCCGCCCCCCTCCGTCACTCTGTGACATCTCCCCCCGCAGGGGGGGAGAGGGGAATCGGAGGATATGCATCAGGCGCTGGAAGGGGAGCAAATCGGAGAGAACCTGCGTGCAAGTCAGCCAGTTTGTCGTGCGCTCGTTTCCACCAGCTTGTACCCGACACCCCGCACCGTCTCGATGGCGACGCCCGGATCGCCGCCGTCCGGCGCGAGCTTACGGCGTAGTTGGTTGACGTGAACGTCAACCGTTCGTGTCTCTCCGAAGTACTCGTAGCCCCAGACTTGTTCCAGGAGTTGCTCTCGAGTCAGGACGATGCCGCGGTACTCCGCGAGTTGTTTGAGCAGCTCGAATTCCTTGTTGCGCAGCTTCAACGACCGGCCTGACAGCGTCGCCTCACGCCGATCCCAATCGACACACAACGGACCGACCTCGAACTGGCCGCGCATTCCAGGGCCTGCGTTGACACGACCCGGCCCCGCGGCAGCGCGGCGCAGGATCGCCTTGACGCGCGCCGTGAGCTCGCGAGGATGAAACGGCTTGCCCAGGTAGTCGTCCGCGCCGAGCTCCAGACCAACAATCCGGTCCACATCCTCCGAGCGTGCGGTCAGCATCAGGATCGGCACATCTCGGATCGCACTCGCGTCGGAACGGAGCTCGCGAGTCACTTCATAGCCCGATTTCTTTGGCAGCATCAGGTCGAGCACAATCAGATCGGGCGACTCCGCACGAGCGACGGCTAGGGCCGAGACGCCATCGTCGGCCGTGATCACGCCAAACCCCTCCTGCTCGAGATAGAGCGAGCACAACTCGCGGATATTCGCCTCGTCGTCGACTACCAACACGGTGCGGTCGGTGCTGTCATTGAGGGACATCGCCGATCACTCCCTTCCGCGTTACTCACATACTCACGGTCGAGGGTACGCAGCGACATCAAGGCCCGGTCAGGCCTTCGTCAGCAGTCAGTAAAGCGGAACCTAGAAGGAACGCCAGCGAACCCGAACGCTGGCTACACCTACCGCTAGCGGGGCATCCTCGGACGGCGCACCTTGACCATCGCTCGACGGCGCCGGCGCGCGGCGCGGCGCTCGGCCTGTCGTTGCTTCTCGCGATTGCTGATAAACCGGCGACGCCGCCGCGACTCCTGCAGCACGCCGTCGCGCTGCACCATTTTGTTGAAGCGGCGGATGAGAGCTTCGGGGCTCTCTTGCTCTTTGCGGCTCACCAGTAGCATGGGCGCTCAGTTCCTCTGATCGACATTCAGTTTCTACACACTTACGGGTCAGTCTAACAGGGCTTCGGTCACGCGCCGTTGCCACGCCGGATCCATGCCAAGAAGAGAACAACCAGGCTGGCCAGCGTCACGTTCTGCTGACCAGGCTGCAGAGGATCGCGACACTGGAACCGAGCTAACAGGCGCTACCGAGGCGGATCATCCCCACTTCCCGATTCAGCGACTGCCCGGCGTCTGCGCCGGACGCCCTTCAACAGAACTGTGGCTGCCAGGACAGACAAACCCAACGAGGCGCCCAGCACGACCTCCCACTGCGAGCCAGCTTGTTCGCTCAGCGTGCCGCCGGTCCCCGTCTTTGGCGCATCTGGTCTTACAGGATCCTGCGCGTCGTCCGATTCCTGTTCAGATGCTGTCTCAGCCTGTGAACTCGCTTGGTCGGTGGTCGTCGCCTCCTGTTCAGTCGCCTCAGACTGAACAACGTCATCATCAGCCTCGAGTGTGTCGTCGGAATCCTGATCCTTCGAGTCCGTCGCCTCATCCGACTGGCTACTCTCGTCGTCTGTTGCCGTCTGGCCATCGGTCGAGTCGGTGTCCGCCGTTTCGCTGCTCGTGTCATCGCCGTCGGTCGTCTCTACGCCGTTCTCGCTACTGACCTGCTGTTCGTCTTCCTGATCGCCATCCTGACTCGCACTCTTGTCGTCTTTGTCGCCGTCGTCCTGTTCGTCTCCCTGATCGCCGTCCTGACTCGTACTCTGGTCGTCTTCGTCGCCCTTGTTCTGATCGTCATCCTGATCGTCATCCTGGTCGTCTTCATGCCTGTCCTGCTGACCATCTTCGACTTCGTCGTCCACGACAGTCGTTTCGCTGCTCGTCGAACCTCCACCGACTCCACCTCCGATTGTGGTTGTTGGCGGCGGAGGATTGGTCAGTTCTTGCTCGTCATCGACAATGGTGCTGCATGGCGTGTTGGCATGTTCGGCCTTCATGCTCCGATTCAGCCACACCCGGACCGAAATCTCCGCGAGTGGATCGTCAGTTGGGACGCATCGCCCAAACTGGGCGCTTGCTGTTCGAACAGATCCGCCAGCTCCGGGATCCTTGATTGCGAAGCGCGCATTGAGCTTGCATGGCAGAAACCCGTCCGAGTCCAGATCGATGGGCACGAATTGATCTTGCTCATCTCTGACGCCAAACGAACTTCCCGACTTCGTGATTGGTCTGTCGTTCTCATCGGTGATGAGGGTGGACCAGAGGGAGTTCAATCTCCAACTCCGGTCAGATCTCGCCGCTGCTTCATTCACCGGTCCTTCGGCCCCCGGAATCGTGGCGTAGACCCACACTTCGTGCCGATCATTTCCACTGCCGTCAAGCAGCGCTCCGGTGTAGGTCCGGGACGCGCCGGGGTGTGAACACCAGTCCACTGCGATCCGTTCCACGGACTGTCCCCGGACGGTCAGAATCCCGCCAAATGCGAACAACACCGCGACGACCAGCGCCGCCGTCGCAACTACGGCCGCTGTCCACCGCTGTCGCAGTGTGAACTTCGTCTCTGGGAATCTCATGACTTGGTGACCGCTCGCCGGAGGGCCCCGCCTTCATTGACTCTGAGGCTTGCCGCGTCGTCGATACAAGGTCAGCGAGACGATTCCAATCACTGCCACCGCAGCGACAAACGCAGTCAATGCGATAGCTCCCTCGCGGTCAGACGATTCGGCCGCGGCACCGCCTGTGCCGGTCCTCGGCGCGCGTGGCCTGGCAATCTGTGTCTGTTCCTGCGACTCCGCGCGCTCGTCGGGCTTGACCCATGCGGTCTCTGAAGATCCCGCATCTTCAAGAAGGTCTTCCGACACGTCATCCTCCAGGGCATCGTTGCCAGACGTCTCCTCCGAGACACCTGTTGTCGAGGCGCCGGTGTCCTCGCCATCTTCATCGCTCGTGTTGCTGACAGAAGACTGGTTCGGGCTAATGTCAGATCCCGCCTGGTTCGATTCGGTTGTCGTCGATGCCTGATTGTTGTTCGTCTGAGTTGGCGTTGGGTTCGTATTGGTCCGTGTAGGGTTTGGCGCGTTGTTGACCGTGGGTGTCTGTCCGCCGCCGTTGACAGGCTCTGCTGCGTTCGCATCTTCCCCACTCACACTGTTCCCACCGTCGTCCACATTGCTATTGCCGCTGCCGCTGTCCGACGAAGCGTCATCGCTGGGCGGATCCTGTCCCGGCAGCAATGCGGAGGGATCCTCGGCATCGCATGGGATGCTCAGCTCATCTGCAACCATGTCGCGATTCAGCCAGACGCGGATGCTGCGAATCCGGGTACCTGAGTCAGTCCGGCCGACCGAGTAGTCCTCGTGATTTGGATCGTCGGTCAGCACCGGAACCTCGACCGGACACGGCTGATATGAAGCTCGGGCCGTTTGGGCAGCCTCGCCCCACTTGGCAATCCGGAAACTGGCTCGCAACGAGCAGGTGCCGTCGTTGTGCTCAACCAGCAGCGAGCTCCAGTAGATGTATGAGCCCCAGCCACGATTCGGCCAGACACCGCCTGTGGAAATCGACTCGGTGTAGTCACCATGGGTGGGATGGATGTAAATCGAGTCGCCCGTGCTTGAATCCCCATCCAGCAAGGAACCGTCCGGGTGAACAGAGGCTCCAGGATGAGAACAGATCAGCAACTCCCAATCGCTGTAGTCCGTCTGCTGAGCACTCGAGAACTCAATGCCCAGGAACAGCACCAGGACGCCCAGCGCCGCCAACATGGCGGCGCGTAGCCAGAGCTTGGGTGCCAGCAGGAGCGGACTCATCGTAGGGAGTCCTCATGGTCCCTCCGTTTGCCGGTAAACGCCCTCCCAACAGCATGCTGCGCGCTTCGAACGAAGCGTCGATTCACGATTAAGACTCCCACGACCGCCGTCAGTACCGAAGCGACGCCGATCAGAACCAGCCAGTAGCTATTGCCGCTCTGTGCAGCGATCCCACCGGTACCTGTCCTTGGCGCGTCTGGCCTGACAGTTTGTTGACTCGATTCTGCCGAAGGAGCGCTGGCCTCTCCGGAACTGTCGGAGGCATCGTCATCCTCAAGCAAGTCGTCTCCTTCGTCCACGTCGCTCGTTTCCGAATCCTCATCGGAAGCCTCTAGCAGGTCGCCCGAATCTGAGTCCTTGCCGTCATCTTTCGGGTCATCGTCAGACGTTTCGCCGGACTTCGTCTTGTCGTCGGTGCCTGGCTGTTGATCGTTACTCTGATCGTTCGAGCTACCTGATTGCTCGCCAGAGTCAACGTCATCAGGGTCCGTTTCGTCTATATTGCCACCGTCGTTACCACTGCCGGTGCCTCCACCACTGCCGCCGCCATTGCCACCGCCGTTACCGCTGCCGTTGCCTCCACCACTGCCACCGCCATTGCCGCCGCCACTGACGCTGCCACCTTCGTTGTTGTCCGGCTCATCTTCCTCGGTATCGTCTACCTCGACATTGTCCTCCGGTTCGGAGGGACTGACCGGATTGACCGTCTGCGTGGTATCGCCGGAGTTGGTTCCCTCATTGCCCACCGTGTCGGTGCTCGATGTGGTTGCTGGCGCTCCCTGTGGACATACTTCAGCCGGCGTACCGGTTGGCCGGCTGGTGTTCAGCCAGAGCCGACCCTGGCACGGAGGCAATGGGTCAAACTCCACGACCGCTTCTTTGAAGTAATCCTGCCCCTTCTCCCGCATCATCACCTTCAGATTGATGACGCAAGTGGCCGTCCCTGCCTCCTCGTAGACGTATCCGGCGGGAATGTACATCCCCCAGCTCAGATCGTCGCGCACGTAGGAACCGCCGCTGCTCGTGACGTTTTCCTCGGTCACCGTGTCTTCAGGTACCTGGTCGTTGGAGTCAAGAATCGCCTCGAAGTTTCTCGAATTGACCACGATGATGTAGTCACCCGCGATTGCGGCCGTGCCGTCGGCTCGCTTTGTCTCTCCCGGACCGGAACACAACAAGAACTGGTTGCTCTGTGATGCAACAGTCTCTCCGCCAACGACGAACATGACGATTGCCAGAACCATGACAACAACGACTCTACGTAGAACGCGCCCTTCCCCTCGAAACAGTCTCATGTTGCTTCCCGTCAGTTCGTCATTTGTTTGCATCACGAGGTAGCCAGTTGGTTTGTTAGTGAGGTGATTCGTCGGTCCGGCGTTTAACCATCACGGTCATTAGACCGATAGCGAAGACCAGCAGGGCCAATACACCAGCCACAACTGGCCAGTTGGCCGTTGTTTCTCGGACGTAGACGCCGCCAGTGCCGGTCCTGGGAGCATCTGGTCGTTGAACCCCGGAGGATGTCTCCGGCGCTTCGGCCTGAACGCCGCTGTCATCATCGTCAGCATGGTCAGCCTCGTCGATCCCGTCTTCATGCTCCGAGTCTGAGGTTGGCGCGGTCGCGTCGTCCTCCAGCGTGTCGTCCTCCAGCGAGTCGCTCAGTACCTCTTCGGTTGACCCGTTGGCAGCTTCAGGCTGACTACTTCCAACGCTGTCGTCGCTCCCATCTATGGACCCCGGCTCGGACACTGCTTCAGCCTGGGCTCCATTGGAGCTTCCCCCGGTCGTCGTAGCGATCGCGACTGCTACCTGGATGTCGCCGCAACCGCGTGCGTACGCGAATTCCTCAGTCGTCACCGTGACCGCACGCTGTTGGCTGTGAATCTCGTAGACGACCTGGCACTCGCCGATCGGGGGTTCCTGGTAGAGATGCTTGAACGTGAGAAAAAAGCCATTCTCGGCAACCACTGCCGGCGTCACTGCGTTGCCATTGAGGATCGGAGTGATCGAGTCGCCGACTTGAAGTGGCTCGCCATCAATGGTCACATCGGCGGCGTAGCCAAAGAATTGGTAGTAGTAGTGGTCGGGCGAGGGTTGACGCTCGGTCTGCGAGTCTTCTTGCGCGCGAATCACGCGCACACCCAGGATCAACAGGACAAGGCCCAGCAACAGCAACGTTGCCGTGATCACGTGACGCCACGTGCCAACTGCTGGCATCACCTGGTCCTTTCTCAATCGCTCGTCTGGCCGGTGCGGACTCGCCTTTTGTCTAGAATTGCCGTCCTTCCCGCAGCCGATCGAATGTCGGCGACAGGACATCGATCCACTACGCGGCCCCGTCAGTTCGCCGAGCGATCAGCAGGGCGACTACGGCAGCAGCAAAGGTCAGGAGCGCGGTAACCGCCGCCGCGCGCGGCCAATTCGTTTCTTCACCAACACCGAGTGCGCCGCCGGTGCCAGTCCTCGGCGCTGCAGGACGTACGATTTCTCGCTCCTGCGAAGACTGGGCATCCTGCTCGTCGTCTCCCGCGAGACTGTCCGTTTCATCCGCTTCAAGAGCGTCAGTTGCACCCTCGGACGTCGTAGATGCACTGTCGTCAGCGGCGCGGCCCGCCGAGCCGTTCCCTGACTCGGTTCCTGAATCAGCTGACGCTTGTGGTCGAACGAGCGCGAGCCTAACCCTGAGCGGACAGGTGTCCCAGCTCTGATGGACACTCAGACCACGAATAACAAACATCATCTCGCAGGGATTGGTTTCAAGTAGCGAGGCATCGACATCCAGGATCCATGCGCCAGCAGAATTGACCGTGGATCGACCGATTTCGACGCCGTCCATGAAACCGACAATCTCATCGCCTGGCAGCAACGCCTCGCCGTCGATGGTTACGTCGCCCGAGAAACCGAAGAATCGATGCGTTGCGCTCTCTTGCGCTGAGGCAGTCAGGGTCACAAACAGCGCAGACAACACTGCCAGCGACACAGCGATCAACACCACCACGAGTCGTCGCCTACCGGTTGCGACCTGCATCAATCCGTCCTCTCGACAAGCACTGCTTGCACTTTGCGTCCTGAACCAGAGCGCAAGCAACCGGTGCGTTACCCGCCGAACCGGCGCTTTACGCAGGCACAACAAATGCAGGGCCGTGAAGCCAACAGAACTGTCCGGAAGGATCAGTAGGTCAAGCCGCAGCAAACCATAAGAAGTGAGAACGTCAGTGGTTGTCGAACGGGAGCACCTAGCCCGTTTCGGCTTCGTTCAGGAACTCGAATAGCGCTCCTGGCTCGGCGCCTTACCACCCGCCTCAGTAAGCGTCAGGTAAGGCGAGCAATGGCCAGCGCGATACCGGCGATGAGCGCAGTGGCTCCGATCATCTTCACCATCGCAGCGTTGATTTCAGTTCTCATCTCTCCGTGAAGGGCTGCCATATCTGCTGAAACCTTTTGGGACAGCTCTCTCAGATCATCCTTCGTTGCCACAGGAGAAAACTCATCTTGGAATGCTGCAACGAACGCCTCAGCGTCTTCCTCGCCAAAGCGTCGACGAACGACCTGAAACAACCGCAGCCGATCAATCAGCCTCGGCCGCGATTCGAAGCTCATGTCCATGGCGACAACTGCGCCAACTAGTACACCCGTACTGATGTGCGAACAGCAGTGGTTCTAGATAGTGGACATTGCCGCCGGCGAGATACCGACCGGATCCGAACCCTCAGGCAGGTCGAAGGGTCCCGGTAGATCAAGCTCCTTGGCCATCTCACGGACTGCCGGCAGGACCTCTTCGCCCATGAGCCGCAACGAGCGCATCGAGTCCTCGTGCGTCATCGATCCGTCGCCGTCCCAGAAACAGATACTGCCTGGGCGCAGGTACTCGAGCACGTGCCGAATCTTGGGGATCACCGTCTCCGGCGTGCCGGAAATGATGCTGTACGACTCCTCGAGCCCTCGGTAGGTGTCATCGGTGTCGACGAAGCCTTCAGCGGCGTCGAGCTGGAGCCGCTTGTAGTCGTCGGGATTCACTTCGCTGGTCCCACGAGACTCCTCGACATGCCGCACGCCTGCTGTCGGTAGCAAGCGACGCCGGTCGATCATTCCGGGCAGATTCTGGATGTGGCGCTTAACGTCGCCGCGTGAGCCCTCAAGGAAGATGTTGCCCGGACCGGTCAGGTACTTGCGACCGACCTCTTCGGCCTTTTCCTCGGTTTCGTCAACATGGACCTTCCACAGGTACCCGCGATGCTGAGGCCCAGCCTCGTAGCCGAACTCTGCCGCAATCTTGTCGTAGTAGGCGAACGAGTCGCGCGTCGGGGCGAGCCGCGTCGCCAGCATCACGTAGGGATATCGATGCTCGGCGGCCCAGGCGACGGTGCGCTGAGAGACCGCTCCGGGAATCCAGATCGGCGGATGCGGACGCTGGAGCGGCTTCGACCACGGGTTCACGTAGCGATAGTCGTAGTGCTCGCCCTCCCAACGAAACGGGCCGGCATCGGTCCAGGCCTTGACCACTAGGTCGTGCGCTTCCTGGTAGCGCTCCCAGTTGTATGGGGACTGCGAGTTGTGGGCCAACGACTCGCGACCGGTGCCACGCACCCAGCCGGTGATCAGCCGACCGCCCGAGATCATATCGATCTCGGCCAGGGTTTCGGCCAACCAGAGCGGATCTTCCCAGATCGGCAGAATGTTGCCAAGCAGGCAAATCTTGACGTGCTGTGTGATCCGGGCAAGAATCGCCGCCTCGACGTTGAGCACCGATCCCATGCAGAACGGCGTCGAGTGATGCTCGTTCAGAATCACGCCGTCGAAGCCGGCCTCTTCGGCTGCCACCGCCTCGTCGAGATAGCGGTGATACAGATTGGCGCCGAGCACAGGATCGTACTCGTCGTTGGATGAGTCCAGGTCGGTCAAACGACGTCCGGTGCGACCCCACCACGATGCTTCGGGATCCTGGTACGGCCGCTCGGTGAACCAGCCAATAAACATCATCCGCTCCCAACACCGGTTATCAACTCAGATTCCCTGCAAGGTATCGCACAGGCATGAGTCAGCGGATGCACCTGATATCAACCCCTTGAAGTGGAGGCACTCTCAACCATGGACGATCCGCGGTCAAGACGGGAAGCCCCAATCGGAATCCCAGTGCAAGGCACGATCGGTCCCCAAGCGAAAGCCCTGCTTCCCGTGTCTTGAGACGGAGGAAACCTGCTGTAAGCCCATCATCCTCAGAAAGGCTCTCCACTGCGAAATCGATCCCCGACAACGCTGCAAGAATGTCGTCTGTCGGCATTCCATAGTCAATCAGTTTGGCGACTATTTCAGACAGATTGACAGCGCTGATCGCCGCCCCATCCTCCAATGCGCTGCGGACGATGTTTGCGCCCCGCTCTTCATTGATGATTGCCATCAACGCCGAGGCGTCCAAGACCCACTCACTCACGTGCCGCTTCGGCTCTTCGATCGGCAATCAACTCATCCACCAATGACACATCTCTCGGTACGTACTTCGCAACCAGCTCTTGAGCCCGCTTGATTCCAGCTTCGCGCTCTTCCGGCGTCATCTGCGGTCCCCTCACCATCGTCAAACGAGCATCGCTGACTTGCTGCATGGACAATGGCTCCTCTTGCCCATGGCCGCGATCCTTCGCCGCGTCTGCGATTGCGCGATCTAGTCCAACCTCACTGTCGAACAGATCCAGCGCTTGCTCAGCTACCTCGCGGGGTACCCAACGGCCTCGCAGATAGAAGTGGTCCGTCACACGATCCCTCACTCGCTCAGGTGTTCGCCAGATGCGTGCAAATCTACCACTTCAGTAGTGCAGGCGAGCTAACTCCTGCTCAACCTGTTGCATCGTTAGCCTGAACAGGAACTGGCACCCCTAACGATACCGTACTGCGAACTTTTTCCTGGGAAGTTGCGCTTTAGCCAGCAACTCAAAATCTCGGGAGCCCACCAATCCCCTCTGGGTTCAAGTCCCCTTACCTGGGCTGCGCGCCACGTTTCGTGAGGCGGTTGGCGTCGCCGGATTGCTCTTCGCGTAGGACGGGATGACGTTGCCATGCGGCGAGGGGCATGTCGGCCTGCCTGCTGTCAAAGGATGACGCTTGTGAATGCACTTAGGTACAGGACTGCTCGGTATGATCGGGGAATGCCATCGCCTTGCCGCAACTGGGGCTTGAGCCGTTAATCAGGGACCGCCTGCCCTGCGCGTGGCGCGTTCACTTCCGAGCCCGAGTCCGTGGCTCCAACCGACGACCCACCGCCAGAACCTCAGGTCGAACAGCTCCGTGCAATCGTCGCAGCGCAGGCAACCGAAATCGGGGCGCTGTCGGAGCGATTGGACGCCCCGGAGAGCAGCAAGTTCACCTGGGCTGGGCGATCTCCGAGGGCGCGGCATGAGGCGCAAAATCCAATCCCCGTCCGCAAGCGCCTGAGATCACGTCCCCCGGCAGTCGCGCCCATGGCGCAGCCAGATCCACCGTTGGCAACTGGACTAGAACCTGTTCGCAGACCGCAACGAGTGTTTCACGCTGGCAGGGCTCCACTGCCAGTTCGCCGAAAAGCGTTGTTCAAGCCTATAGACGGGGTGGAGGGAATCTCCATTGAGTCAGGCTCCCGTCGGAGGGTTCAGAGGGAGGCCGCGAAGCGGCCAAAGAAGGTGATGCCGGCCTCAGTCATGCTGAGGAAGGCGCGGCAGGGAGCCATGCGAGAGTGACCGCCTGCGATACCGAACAGGGGAGGACCATCTCCCGTTCCAGTGACGTCGAACGTTTAAAGTTTGTTTAAACCGCTTACTCGGTATTGCGGATCTTGCCCAGGAGGCGACAATTGAGTCAGGTCAGGGTCTCGGTCGCATGGAAACCCTGCCCTGGGGAGGAGGAGCGACATGGCGAGAATCGTTGTACGGACGACCAAGGTGTTCAGGGCACCGGAACGGATCGGCTAGTCCCGCCGTTCCGGTTGTCCGAGCTTCGCGTCGGGCAAAGTATGGGGCAACGCTGTCTCAGGGGCGCTGCCCATGAGCATTGGCCTGATTGTTCTTCGGGCTGAGTCCTTTAGGGACGTGGTCGTCGAACAGTCTCTGCGCCGACCTGTCGTAAGGCGCTGCTCCCTGCGAAAGCCCCTTGAACCGCGTAGCGAAGGTCAAATCGAAGGCACACCAATTCCTCCAGATTGGTAGTCAGCCGATGCATGGCCGCCAAACGTTCAACTGAGCAGGGGCCACCAAGGCTTGCCGACGAAGGCAATCTATGCGGTTCGCCCTTGTTCCGCGAAGGACACGTCCAGATGACACTGACGAATACCCAGCTTCGCTACTACGACTCGCACGTCTTGCGCTTACCGGCAGACAAACGAGCCGAGTACCACGCCCAAGTCGATCGGCTGATTGCAGAACTCAGTCGCTCATTGCAAGAGAAGACCGAGATCGAGATCACCAAAGTGGTGAAGTCCGGGTCGTTCGCGAAGTTCACGATTCTCAGGAAGACCACTTCCGATCCGGTGGATGTTGATGTGGTCTTCTACATTTCTGGGCGAACGATCGGAGATGAAACGCTGCAAGAACTGAATGACGCAATCTACTCCCTGCTCTTGGAGGTCTACCCGAACAAGAAAGTGGAGGACTTCGAGCTTCAGCGGAAAGCGGCGACTGTCACGTTCATTGGAACTGGCTTGAGCGTGGACATCGTTCCGGTCATTCAGACTGAAGCAGGTTCTGACTACGGCTGGCAATTCGATCTCAGCGACGGCAGTGCAATATTGACGTGCGCGCCATGCCAGATCCAATTCGTCCGCGACCGCAAGACGACGGACTCGGACTTCCGGACACTCGTGCGCTTGGCGAAACGCTGGAGGAATCACGCCGAGTTGAAACCGCTCAAGTCCTTCTCAGTCGAGCTGATCATGGCGTACCTGCTTGATTGTGAAGGCCAGACCGGAACAATCGACGAGCGCTTCCGGCGGTTCTTGCTCTACATCGCGCAGTCCGGGCTGAAGGACATCATTGCCTTTCCGGAGAACCAGCCACCTCTCGGCAGCTTCTCTGAGCCGGTCGTGATCATCGATCCGGTGTATAGCTTCAACAACGTCGCCGCGAGAATCACCGAGGCAGAGAGGCAGGAGATTGTCGCAACGGCAAAAGAGGCATGGGAAACGGCGAGTTTCGCGTCGGTCGAGGACGACTACGACCTTTGGAAAGAACTCTTTGGCCCACGGTTCAAAGTCGAGGAATAACGATGAGCTACACAGAAACGACAACGGCCACCCAGACGTACACGACGGTAGACATTGAGAAGGTAGTTCGGAGATTCACGGCTGACATGGTGATGATCGCGAGCAGCACTGGCGCAATCACCGAAGCAGAGGCGCGAGATTATGCTCACGACGTGGAAGCCCTGGCGAAGGCAGGATTCCTGCGCAAAGTGGACATCACGTTGTTGAGCTGCGGGATAGAGGTCACTGCCGTGACCTACGTCGTCAATACGTCGGCCGGCGAATTGACGACAAGCCGGCCGGGCGGGGTGCTGTGGCGTCGCGTGTCAGCGCCGCATCTTCGGATCGTCCTGTTCTACACATCGAGCTACGACGGCGACGCCAGGGAGTCCATGCGAAAGCATCTCAAGGTCGAGTGGGTGCCGACATCTGAGGACACCAGCCATTTCACACTCAAGCAGGTCGCCGGTCGCGACTACGCAAGCAACGGGTGGGGTTTGCAGCGAACGGACTTTGGTTTGTGAACGAGAACAGCATCTTCGACGCGGAGGTTGTCCTGCCGGACGAGGACCTGAACAACAGAGAGAAGACACTGCTAGGCTTCGACACTCGGTACTCGAGGGTTCGGAATCAACTACGGCTCCTGTTGAATGTCGACCAAATCGAGGCGTGGAACCGTCAGTACTACGGCGGACGCCTGGCCATCTGCGACCTAATCCTGGAGCAGTATCCGCTGGTGATCTTTCACGGGGACGTAGGAACAGGTAAGACAGCGACAGCGGAGTGCATCGCGAACCGCTTGGTGACCGAATCGCACACCGAAGATTCGGTGTTGTTCAAGCTGAGCAATCGGGTACGAGGCAGCGGCAAGGTTGGGGAGATGGGCTCCCTGCTTACAGAAGCGTTTCAGCGTGTGACGATGTCCGCCGGCAAACGCCGTCGCGCCATCTTGATCATCGACGAAGGCGACTCACTCGCCGCGTCTCGGTCGCAGGAGCACAGCCATCACGAGGACAAGGTGGCTGTGAACACTCTGATTCAGGGCATCGACGCACTGCGCCGGGCCGGCGGCCGCATCGTAGTCTTCCTCTGCACCAATCGCATGAACGCTCTCGACGCCGCCTTGCTGAGGCGCGCGGCCATTGTCGAAACGTTTCGACGCCCCTCGGCTGATGAGCGCCGTCAGTTGTTCAGAATGGATTTAGGCGCCCTCGACCTGACTGCGGAGCAGATCGGTGAGTTGGTCACGTTGACTGGACCCAACTGCGAGGCTCCTGAGTGGACCTAATCCGATATCCGGACGCGATTGTACCCCGCCGCCCTGGCACAGGCCTTTCCCGACCGCGCCATTTGCTTCGACGATCTTCGATCTGCGGCCTCAAGTTTGGAACCGTCACCAGTGATGGAGGATCGCTGATGCCCAATCGCTCGCCATTGTTCGGTCGCCGCATCCATATCGCGGGATCGGTCGCTCGGGATCCAGACGTCGCGAAAGCTAGCGATGTCGACCAAGCCCGCGAGTTGGTGGAAACGCTCGTTCTCCAGTTGATGGAACATGGCGCGACCTTCGTTTTACCGGTTGACGCTGAGCCGGTGCGAGATGAGGATAAGCAGCCCGTCTGCTTCGATTGGCTGGTTTGGCGCACTCTGTAGAAGCACTTTCACAAGCGACCCGACAGTGCCGTGGACCCGCTGGCGGTCGGCGTGCAACACCACAAGAATGAGCAGCAGATCCCCGCGCAGTACCAGACACTTTGGGACGATCTCCGAGGCACAGCTCACGTGCAGATCGAAAACGTGTCCCACTGGAACATGAACAGCAAGCGGATGGAGGCTCAAGCCCGCTTTGGCGACATCCTCATCGCAGTTGGAGGCGCTGAGGGAGTCCAGTTCCTTGCGAACCTCTACCACGAGGCGGGCAAGCCGGTTGCTCCACTGAATTGTCCTGTGACTAATCCTGACCAGGGAGCGCTCAAGCTGTTCAACAGAGGCCTATCTTCGGCCGAAACGGCGGGCCTGTTCAAGGTGGGTGGCGTGTTGAGTGCGCACAACTGGATCAATCGCATCAATTTCACCACACGCACACCAGTCGCTGAGCGCGTAGAGCAGATTCTGGCACTGCTCGAAGCACTCGATCCGCCGCAAGCGTTCGTTATCCGACTCCTCGATCCTCAGAATCCCAACTATGAGGATGCGCAGGAATTCTTCGATACGGTGGTCCAGCCGATTGTGGAGGGCGAACTTGGTTATCGGTTGGTCGTGGTCGATGGACATCAGCCGTTTGAGCATGCCCGAATCGATCAGGACATATTCGCCAAGCTGCACCGCAGCCGAGTGGTTGTTGCGGACATCACTGGTTCACGTCCGAACTGCTTTCTGGAGCTCGGTTATGCACTCGGCCGTGGCCTGCCGGTGATAATGACATTGCGTGAAGGTGAACCTCATCCGTTCGATCTCACGACCTTTGCCGCACTGCATTGGCAGGCCATCGGAGGTGTCGAGGAGCGGCGTCGCAGGTTCCGAGAGCACTGGGGGGCCATCGAGTCGCGTCCACCGCTTGTGCCTCCCGAACCGCTCATCCCATGACAAACGGGCGTGATCTGTTCGTGTCGGTCGATATCGAGACCGCTGGGCCAATCCCTGGTGAGTACAGCCTCCTTGCGATTGGCGCGTGCCTGATTGATGCCCCCGAAAGGACGTTTCTCTGCTATCTCCAGCCGCTGAACACCAATGCTGATCCTGCGGCGTTGAAGGTCACTGGTCTGTCCCTGCAGGAGTTGGAGCGAACAGGACTGGCCGCAGAGCAAGCCATGACCCGGTTCGCCACGTGGCTTGAAGCAAACCGCAGCTCCGCTGATCGGCTCGTGTTCGTGGGACTCAATGCCCCGTTTGACTGGTCGTTTGTCAACTACTACTTCCACCAGTTCGTGGGAGAAAACCCCTTTGGTTTCACAGCGCTCGACATCAAGGCGTACTACATGGGCGCTAGTGGAGTGGCCTGGACAGAATCCACATCGAGCGGCATGGCGGAAGCCTTCGGGATCGATGAGACGGGCGATCACAATGCTCTCCATGATGCTCTGTACCAAGCCGAACTGTTCAGACAGACTCGGAATCAAGTTTCCAGCCGTGATCTGGGTGGAGGCCTTCCCGGAGGGCAGAGGAGGGTCGAGTGAGTAGCTCCAGTGGCGCGAACAGTTGGCGGAAGGGTAATGGGCGAGTTGCGAACGAAAGCGCGGCTCGATGAAGGTGGTTGAGAGATTGGTAGGCTGTCCTCGCTCGAAAGGAATTGGCCTCGCCAGCAAGAGGGAGCAGCGAAGATGGGTCACGGATGAAGCGTCACACCTTAGTTCTGCTGAGTGGAGGGATCGACTCCTCGACCATCTTGGCGCAGCGCGTTGCGAGCGGCGCGGAGGTGTCTGCCATTTTCATTGACTATGGACAGGCTGCCGCGCGAACTGAGTGGGACGCGGCTCAGCTAGTCGCCAGCCACTACGGAGTCTGCGTAAGAAGGCTTCAGATCGCGGCGAACCTGGTTTCTTCAGGCGGCGAGATCTTCGGTCGGAACGCGGTGCTGGTTCTGCTGGCTGCAGCAACGACGCACAAAAGGCCACTCGAAGTCGCGATCGGCATTCACGCGCTCTCCGAGTACTACGACACAACACCTCTGTTCACGCGCCACGTGACGAGATTGCTCGATGGATACTCAGGCGGGGCCGTCGCTCTCTCGGCTCCATTCCTGGCGGAATCCAAGTCGGACATCATCGAGGCTGCCATGAAGTCCGGCCTTCCCTTCGAACTTACCTACAGCTGCGAGACGGGGAATGCCCCGGCATGCCGCCAGTGCCCCTCTTGCCTGGATAGGCGGCTCCTTGACTCAGTGTGAGACACCGCACGCCGGCGCCCGCAACGTAGCGACGCTGGACGTGCGAACACCCCTGCTTGTGCCCTCGTTCTCCAGCCGCGGATTCCCGGAGGTCGGAGCAGTCTTCTCAGAGATGGCCGACAGGCTGTTTGGCGTGTGTCTGATCAGCGCTTGGGACATTGACCAGGGTCACCTATCTCCGGATGCGTTGCTCGCGACCAACGTCGTAGTCCTCGACAGCGGGGGCTACGAGGCACAGGACCAACTGATCGGCAACTCAGCCTCGAGACACGACTCGCCTGTTCAACTCTGGTCGGTTCCGCGATTACACCAGATCCTGAATCAGGCGGACGAGTCAGCGAATGTTCTGGTGGTCAACTTTGACCGGCGTACCGACATACACGGACAACTCGATGGCGCACGCCTCGATCAGGAGCGAGCACAAGGCCACGCCTTTGACTTTCTCGTCAAACCGGAATCCTCGGACGAACTCGTCAATGTTCCGCGGCTCGCGACCGTAACGTCTGATCTGGGCGAGTTCGATGCAATCGGGGTCACCGCGCGAGAAGTCGGGACGTCGCTAACAGACCGCTGTCGCTCGATCGTCTTGCTCCGTCACATTCTGACTGATGCCGGGCTGAGCCTTCCGATACACGTGTTTGGCGCGATCAGTCCGATTGAGGTGCTCACCTACTTCTTCTGCGGCGCCGATATCTTTGATGGACTCGATTGGTTGCGGACGGCTTACCGAAGCAAGAACACGATTCCGATCGACGAAGCAGCGTACGAGGAAGAGAACTGGGGGGTCCCTGACCAGGAACTGTGGCTCAAGGAATCGACCAACAACTTGTCGGTCCTCTATCTGCTCCAGCAGTCGATGAGATCCTATGCCGAACACGGCTCGTTAGAAGTGCTGTGTCTCGAATTCCCAGCGGCGCGAAGAGCTGCAAGGATCGCCAAGATCTGCGGCGCTGAGGTTCGAACGCAAGGTGCAGACGATGGCAGGTAGCTCACCACGCCGCTTGAGTTCGGTCAGACCGCCCCTCCCAGAAGCCGAGATCAACGAGTACCTGAGGCAGCGACTCCGCGACTATAACGATCGGGATGTCGCGAGCATCGCTCGCCACATCGACGTCTTGCGCAAGGCTCTGGAATCGGAGTTCGATGAACTGGTCCGCCCGCTGTTTGGCGGATCGGTCGGTCGACACACATACGTTGATGGTCTCAGTGACATCGACGTACTCATGGTGATTGAGGGATCGGCTCTGTCCGAACAGTCGCCGAGTGATGCACTACAGCGCATGGCCAGATCAATCAGAGAGCGGCTGCCTAGCACCACCGTGTCGGTCGGCTCTATGGCAGTGACTATCCAGTACTCGGATCGACACGAAGTCCAGGTGCTTCCCTCGATCAAGAGCCGGACGGGTATCCGCATCCCGATGCCCGGTGGTGCCGGTTGGAGCCGCATACTCCATCCCGAGCGCTTCGCTCGGAAACTCACGAACGTGAATCAATCCAACGGCGGACGGGTGGTTCCCACCATCAAGCTGGTAAAGACGCTAGCTAGGCGATCTGTTCAGAGCGACCGCGGACGGCTTAGTGGCTATCACATTGAGTCGCTCGCGATTGACGCTTTCCAGAGCTATCAGGGTCCACGCGATCTGCAGAGCATGCTCCGCAGATTCTTGACGCATGCCGCCAGTGCCGTGCTACAGCCGATCAGAGATTCGACGGGTCAATCCCGTTTCGTCGACGGATACCTCGGATCAGCTGGGAGCACTGAGCGACGGCGGGCAGCGGAGAATCTGAGACGGATGAGGCGCAGCCTCGATGCATGCCGAAGTCATCGGGATCTCGATAACCTGTTCCGCCAGTAACCATTCCCAGAGAGGGACGGACCATGAATGGGCGCTTCATTCTGATCGCAGGAAGTGCGAGCAAAGATTGCTCTCCGGACACACTCGACCTCGCTATCGGATTCGTGCAGTCATTCACCAGAGAGATCCTCGACCGTGGCGGTGGAGTCGTTGTACTTGCTGGGGACGAGGAGGGGACGAAGGACGATCGTGGAACACCCCACATCTTCGATTGGGTCGTGCTGAGAGAGGTAGAGCGATATGCGGAACGTACGACAAAACCGCCCCGTATCTACGTCCGGATCGTGATGTCCGACACGGCCGAGGAACGGAAGATCGAAGATGCGAATCTGCAGGTCCTGCGGAATCTAGTTCAGAGGAACGTCGCAAACCTGCAATACATCCAGAGTCACTTGTTTACGGGTGGTGAGTACCGGAATAGGCAGGTCGAGATTTCCGACGCCATGCTCGCTATCGGTGGTGGCAAAGGAACGTACTCGACAGCAGAAGAGATGATTGGACGAGAAAAGCCCGTCTTTCCCGTGGATCTGCCCTTGGGCGCTCTTAGCGATGACGGTAACGGCGCAGTCCTGCTCCATCAAGAGATGGCATCAGATCCAGAGTCGTTCTTCCCGTTTACATACGATGACGCTATTCACAAGTTGAGCCTGACAAAGCTAAGTCGGGGAATCAACGAAGCAGACGGCGCAGCCAGAGTTGCGGTGGAGATGTTCGAATCTGAGTTTGACGCCCATCCGAGAGATGGGCTTCGTGCGAGAACGACCAGCCGTCTCCGTGCACTCGCTGTGGTAGCGCCCTTGTTCTCTGCGATGTCACTGATTTTGAAGGGCTTCGAGTTCTTTCGGTCGGACAGTTGAGACCGTCCTGCCGCTTACGTCCGCTTGGGGAGAGCGAGATGGTGCTGCCCTGGGGCTTGTTGCTCAAGTTGCAACCCTTGGCTCGCTCACGAACCGAGAGCCTGAAGATCGGCGAGACCAGCGCCATCAAGTGAGGTTCATCTGATTCGAGCAACTTGGCAGGCTGCTGAGTCAGGGACGCGTGAAGTCCTGGCAGAGGTGTTGAGTTGGTGGCCGGACGACGCCGAAAGACGTGGTGAGTGCGAATGGCGAGCGAGGAAGGGTTTGTGCCAATGGAACACCTGGATCTGGCTGGAAGACTCGGTCCTAGGCCTAATCTGACCCTGCTCCGACAGGCCCTACGCGGTCGATAGAAGAGCATTTGTCCCAAGCGCCTCGACGGGGCCACAAGCCTTCCTGTCAGTCGCCGACTGCAAGCTGGCGTCGCTGTAACAAGTTGATCAGAGTTCTAGTGCGAACGTCAACTCGACGGCTTTCGATTTAGTCCAGAATGGTGGGGTGCGTATTGAGCGGCGCAAGCGATGTGGCGAGCAAAGCGGCGAGAGGGCGATTTCCGGTCAAGCAGCCTCACTCCATCCCAATGGCTCCTCGGTGGTCTTCCGCATCAGGGAAAACGGCTCGGAGATTGCTTGGCAACATCCTCTTGCGCCACTCGATCGCCCTGTAACAACTCAATCTCGAAGATGCCCTATGCGTCTGGCCAATTCAGGTTTGGGCAAGGGGCACCTCGGATCGTTGAGCATCGCATCCAACGCGACCAAGGCTTGAGTACCAGGCAGCACACCCGCGACAAGCATCCTGTCGACGATCCAGAGCGCGTCCAAGTGCGAAATGCTCTTCGACTCTGCGAAGCGACGCATGGTCCTGTCTTCGGTCAGGATGGGCCATCTATGAATTCCGGCAAGTGTGAGCGCAAATGCGTCTACGAGGCTGAGCGCTGCTCGTTCGGCTTGGTAGGCAACGGCCGTCGCCACGCCGTCCGTACTCAGCGCTTCCACCCTCAGTCCGAAACCCAGCAGGTCTTGTCGGCTGTAGGAGCCGAGGTCAATCAGTTCCTCGTGGAACAGCAGGTCGGGCACGGCGAACTGATACTCCAGTTCGAACATCGTGTGCAGTATTTCTCGCTTCGAGAACTCGATCAGGATGGAACTGTCGCTGACCAGGACCTTCATCGGTTCACCTAGACGTTCGAGCCGGCCATGATCTTCTCGATCTCGCTGACCTTGAGCCTCAGCAGTTCCGCAGCCTTGGATTGCGAAATCTCATTCTCTGCGAGAGCTCTGAGACACAGGCGCCGGAACCGTGAATGGCTCTCGGTTCCCTTTAGTGGAGCTGGTTCATCGGTTCTCCAACTGCTTCCAATGCCGTCGAAGATGGCGGCTACGGTGCTATCCGTAATGATCCGCAGGTCCCGCATCCGCATGACGAGCGCGGCGGCGCTGATGCCGAACATGTGCTTGATCTCGATGAGCTCAGCGAATCCGAAGTTGTGCCGGTGGCGTCCGAGTTCGCGAACCAACTCCTCTGCGGGCGCTAGGAAGGCACCGGCAAAGCGCTGACAGGCTCGCTCCTTGTCCACCGAGGACGGGAGGTCCATCACCATATGACCCAATTCGTGCGCGATCGTGAATCGTTCTCGTTCGAGGGAAGTGTCGGTCGAGTAGACCACAGCAGGAACATCGTCTCCGTCCGCTTGACGCACTCGGCAACTGAGGCCATCTACTGAACCAGGCAGATCCAGCCTGAACACCTTAATGCCGCGTTCCTCTAGCAACTCAGGCATGTCCGGGATCGGGCCGCCGCCAAGATTCCATGCGTCGCGAAGTCGGTGGGCTGCCGCTTCCGCCTCTGCCGCAGAGGCGATTGGATAGGGAGCCCCATCCGGTTCGTCATGCCGGGAGGTGTCGACTCCCAGGATCTCCTCGACCTGCAGGTAGCGGTCCACGTGATCGAGGACCTCTGCCTCCACTGACGCGCGCTCCCGAACCTTGGTTGAGGTCGGCTTTCTGAACTCGACCGAGTCCAACGAGATTCTCGTCGGACTCAAGAGATAGCTGATGGGTACGTCGAGGGCTTGCGCGAGGGCGATCGTCACGGTCGAACTCGGCATCATCTCTCCCCGCTCGTACTTGCCGATTGCTTGGGCGGAGACGATGCCTCCTGCGACCGAGGACAGTGCGCGTAACGACAGGCCGCTGCGTCTTCGGGCGAGTTTGAGACGTTCGCTGAACATGGGAGTTCCTCCATCTGGTTTACAAACCATGGTACACTATCGGTATGTGTAAACCTCTCGATCTGGCTCGTCCTCTGGATTGTGCCGGAAGCACCGGATTCCCGCTGCGATCTGCCCCAGGGAGAACAGGGGAAGAACCTTCGTGGATGCTCGGCCGACGACCGGCAGCGAATCGGAGAACGATTGGCTCATGACGCGACGCAACGACTCGTTCAGGATTCTAGCGTTAGACGGGGGCGGTATCAGAGGGGTCTATGCCGCGCACGTACTCGCCAAAATGGAAGACGTGCTCAGGTTACCCGTGAGTCACCGCTTCGATCTCATCGCAGGAACCAGCACCGGGTCAATCTTGGCGGGCGCCGCGGCGACGGCCATCCCGATGCGGACTGTCGTCGAACTCTTCGAGAGTCAGGCCGGCCGCATCTTCAAGAGGAAAAGGGTTAGCTGCTCTCCCTTCCTGCGCAGCCGCTACTCGACAGAACCTCTCCACAGCGCAATCGGCGAATACCTGCCTCCAGTCACCATGGGCGAGATCGCAACCCCTCTGATGATCACGAGCTCGGACATTTCGACCGGCAAGGTGCATGTCTTCAAGTCTCGGTACCTGAAGGACTTGGGCGGTCCCTACCTGCGGGACAGTGATGTTCGACTGAGAGACGCAATCTTGGCGTCCTGCGCCGCGCCAACATACTTCAACCCCAGACAGGTCGGCGAATACCTCCTCGCAGACGGTGGACTCTGGGCCAACAACCCCACGATAATTGCGCTCACCGAGGCGTTGTCCAAGTTCGGCCGACCACTCGGCCAGATCCGCGTGCTCTCTCTCGGAACCGGGCGCGCTACCAGCTTCTTCTCTAAGGGCAGATCCTGGGGTTTGCTGACCGGCTGGGGCGGCGAAAAGCTGGTCAGCTACGTGCTGGGCCTGCAGTCTCAGGCGTCAACCAACATGGCAAAGCTGCTGCTTGGCGATCGCCACATACGGCTCGACCCAGAGATTCAGTCCTGGAGTCTGGATGACACGACGCACCTGCAGACCCTCAAAGCGCTAGCCGACCTGGATTTCAGCCAGTACGGCGACACGATCTTGACCAGTTTGGACAACGACCAATGACAAGGCGAGTCGACGACTTCCGTCAGTTCATGAGCGGGCACGTGAATCTCAACCCTACTCGATACGAGCGGTTGAAGAGGAGCGACAAGGCCGTCAGCGATTACCTGGCACAGCATCTGGTCGGGTTCGAGACGACCGAGAGGCAAGGCTCATACGCCCTCCGCACAACTATCAGACCGGTCAAAGACAGCGACGAGTTCGACGTGGACCGCCTCGTCTACTTGGAGTTCGATGAGACCAAGTCAGCGAAGGACTACATCGACGACGTGTACCAGTGTCTCAAGGACAACGGCAACTATGCCGACATAGCTCAGAGGAAGACCAGGTGCATCACCGTCAATTGTGCGGACGATTTCAATATCGACTTAATTCCCTGCATCACCCTCAACGGCAGCCACTTCATCTGCAACCGCAAGACCAACGGGTTCGAGCCAACGGACGGTAACGGATACCGCGACTGGTTCAACCAGAAGAACAGGATCACCAACGGCAATCTCAAACTCGTCACACGGTTGCTGAAGTACCTGAGGGACCACAAGAAGTCCTTCACGGCACCGTCGATCCTGCTCACCACGCTGATTGGCAGCACGGTCCACGACTGGGAAGACGACACAGACTTCAAGACCATTCCCGATGCGCAGTTGACCGTGATCACCCGGCTCGACAGATATCTCCAGTCTCATCCGATCATGCCCGATATCCGTAATCCCGTTCTGCCAAGCGAGACCTTCACGCGGCACTGGGATCAGAACAAGTACGACCGTTTCAGGGACATGATCTCCAGCTACGCCACGAGAATCAGGGCGGTATATGAGGACCAAGACGAGCAGTCGAGCGTCAGAAAATGGCGGGATCTCTTCGGCGGCGGGTTCGGCAGCCTGACCGCCACGGCAAGCCATTCCGTGGCGAAGACGGCACCGAGAATAGTCGCGCCGAGCAGGCCGTATGCCGTCGCGGACATTCGTCCGGCTCGAGGCCGGCTCAGCCTGAGCCAAGCCGAGCTCGAGTGGTTGGCGTCGGAATTCCCCGGCCTCGGTTGCGACTCAGAGGCAGCGCTGATCGAAGGCGAGTTGGAGTTGCGGGCCGCATACGACGGCGAAGCGGGGAAGCTACTGATCGGCAGCGACGATGCGACCGCGAGCATGGAAACGTACCTCTGCGATTCCTTCACGATAAGGATCGAACTGGATTCCCTCGACCAGAACGGCTGGCCGCATGTCTACGAGGTCGAAGGAAGGCATGAGCGGATCGCCGAGCAGGAACGCATCGACGGCATCGATCTGCACTTCTTCGGGAACGGCTCTTGCTGCCTGGGCCTCCAGCTACTGGCGGAGCGCCGCACGACGCTCAGGGAATTCATGGACGAAATGGTGGTGCCGTTCTTCTACCGATTGGCGTACACCGACAGCTACGGCATTCAGGCTTCCAGGCAGCACCTCTGGGATGAGTACGACCATGGCAAGCTCGGATTCCAGCAGTATCTGTCTTCCCTTGCCGATATCGCCATGCAGGGTTTGAGTAGGAATGATCCCTGCGCTTGCGGCAGAGGACGGAAGTACAAACGATGCCATCTCGGTGAGATCGAGCGATTCAAGCGAGACCCAAGAACGAGATATTGGGTTGAGGGAAAACCAGGGTAGAGGCGGCGAGCAGTGGAGTCGCGGTCTTCCAGACGATCTGTATTGTAGAACCGTTCACCGTCATCAGGGCGTCGACCTGCTTGTTGGGAGCAATTTGCCTCTAGTGTCCTGAGTCGGGAATACGGTTGAGATATCCGGCGAGGTTGTTGAGGATCTGGTCAGCGGTCTAGTGCCAGACGCATGGACGCGGATTCTCGTTCAAGCCGCCGACCCAACGCTCGACGGCGGAGGTCAGGTCGGCCATGGTGCAGTGGGCGCCGCGCCGCAGCCATTTCGTCGTCAGTTCCGCGAACCAGCGCTTGACCAGGTTCATCCAGGAACTGTAGGTCGGGGTGAAGTGAAACGTGAAGCGGGGATGACCATGGAGCCAGCGCTGGATTTCGGCGGTGAGGTGGAAGGCAACGTTGTCCAAGACGACATGCACAGCGAGGTCGTTGGGCACCTGCTCGTCGATCAGGTCGAGGAAGCCGCGGAACTCGCGGGCACGGTGTCGCGGAGTCAGGTCGGCGATTACGTGGCCCGAGGCGATGTTGAGCGCGGCGTACAGATTGGTGGCCCTATGTCGTACGTAGCCGTGGGTCTGGCGACGCGGCACGCCGGGCACAACGGCCGCGTCGGCCCGGTGCGGTCGAGCGCCTGGATCTGGGTCTTCTCGTCCACGCAGAGCACGACGGCCACTTCGGGCGGGTTTGAGGTACAGACCGGCCACGTCGCGCACCTTGTCGATGAACTGCGGGTCGGGAGAGAGCCGGAACTGCTCGAACAGGTGCGGCTTGAGCCAGAAGGCGCGCCAGATCCTGGAGACTGCGGTCTGCGACATTCACATCTCAGCGGCCATCGAGTGGGGCGACCAGTGGGTCGTGTTGCGCGGTAGCTGTTCTAGAGTCTTGACGTTCACCGCTTCCACTTGATCATCGCTGAACGTGCGGGGCGCACCGGGACGCGGCTCGTCGCTCAGACCAACGAGCCGCTGTTTGGCAAAGCGCCGCCGCCGCTTGCCGGCTGTGACCGGATGGCAACCAAGGGCCGCGCCGCTCCCAATATTCGCCTGCCCGGCTTCTGCCGCGAGCACGATCCGGCTGCGGAGGGCCAGGGCCGGAACCTTGCTCGGTCGGCGCGCCCAGAGCTCCAGAGTCTCTCGTTCCTCCGCAGCCAGCACGATCGTCACCGTCGGACGTCCCCGTTGGGTACGCATGACCCTCCACCGAGAACCGCGGACGGCCAAAACGAAACCATCAACGCCGTGCCCCTTTGTTCATCGCATTAGCGACTCAGGACACTAGGAATGCTCTGAACAGGGGTCATTGAGGGTGTTTCGTGCTGATTGGGCGGTTGTGGTTGCTTGACGGTGATGAGTGGTGGTCTGGGGACGGTGGGTCAGGGCCGGTTTCGGGGTCCGATTGGCGCCGTGGTGGGGGCCAAGCCGAGCGGCGGGCGCAGGTCACCCAGGGCTAGGCCAGTTGCGGCTCGGCGATCAGCAGGTTGGTCAGGCCGAGCAAGAGCGCCAGTCGGTTGTGGTTCTTGGCTAGGCCGCGATAGCGCACCTTGTCGTATCCGAAGCGACGTTTGATGTAGAGGAAGGGATGCTCGACCTTGGCCCGCAGGGACGCTCGCGCAGCGCGAGCCGGTGGTCCGGCGGCAGCCGGCGTCGCCCCAGGCCTCGCGCTCGGCGCCATGCAAGAGCCGATGCGCCTCGGTCACGTCGGCCGTGTTCGCTGCGGTCGTGCTCAGGCTGTGGGTGAGCCCGCTGATGGCGTCGACCCCGATGTGCAGCTTCATCCCGAAGTGCCACTCGTTGCCCTTGCGGGTCTGATGCATCTCCGGGTCGCGCGCGCGGGCCTGGTTCTTGGTTGAAGACGGCGCCGCGATGATGCTCGCGTCGACGATCGTGCCCGCCTGCAGCCGCAGTCCCTGGCCGGCCAGATGCGCGTTGATCGTCTCCAACAGCGCCGCGCCCAGTTGATGCCGCTCCAACAGGTGGCGGAAGTGCAGGATCGTCGACTCGTCCGGGATCGGACTGCTGAGGTTCAGTCCGCAGAAGCGGCGCACCGACTCGGCCTCGTAGAGCAGGTCTTCCATCGCCGGGTCGCTGAGGTTGTAGCAGAGCTGCACGCAGTGCACGCGCAGCATCACGGCCAGCGGGTAGGGGCGGCGTCCGCGCCCCGGCTTCGGGTAGACCGGCTCGACCCGCGCCTCCAGCGCCGTCCAGGGCACCAGTGCATCGAGCCGCTCCAGGAACCGCTCGCGCCTCGTCTGGCGCTTCTTCTGCTCGAACTCCAGGCTGGCAAACGTCGGTTCCTGCATCAATCCGCTCCCTCCGGCTCTCGCCTTCAAGATCCTAACCCTCTACCGGAGACCTTGATCAGAGCGTTCCTAGGTCTTTGAATCCGCGCGCCGTCTTGTCACGGGGGTGTCGGAGCGTCTGGGCGTTTGTTCCACTCAAAGTGTTCCAGTCGAGGTTGCCATGCAAACTGTGCGCGCCGTTCACCTTTCTCCACGAGCGCTTTCTCGATTCGGCGCCGCAGCACCCACAGATTGTGAAATCCTCGGCGCCTGTTCCGATTGTTCCCACGGAAGATCACTACCTCGACGCCAAGTTCCGTGCATATCTGGCATGGACACTGGTCCCATGGACGGCCCCGCAGGAGGTCCCTGTAGAGTTGATCTCGTTGGGTAGCGCTCCGCTCATAGGTCCGGGACCCCAACATGGAGTCATACGCTTTTATTCTCTTCATTGTCTCGCGTTGGCCAAGTTCCCGCCGCGCGAAGGACCGAACTGCATTGAGTGCGTCCTGCTCCGCTTCCCGCAAATCGCTGTAAGCTGCCCCGCTTCGAGCAACTAGAGATCCATTCAAACCCCGATCGTTGGTCGCCATGGGAATCCGAATCGCCGCAAAGGCCCCACCATCTACGGTGTAGTAGTTGTCTTTTGCGGCAAGCCAGGCCTGCCTCAATGGTGCGGCGCTGTCCGCGCTTGCAACCCCTAGGTCAAGAAGTAATGGCAGCAGAGAGGCCCGGGCGACGCCAAAGACATGGATGGCAGCCCTAGCGGCGACCACCTGCGAAACAGCATTGAGGATTCGGGATACTGTCGGCGAGTTGCTCCTTGCGAGACCACCGACCGCGATGTACCGGTAGCCCATTTCGATAAGAGATTCCGCCGCCTCCGCGTAAGTGTGTTCGTCCCAACCCTGGACCGCACCTACGGGAGTGAAATTGAGCTTGTTGTCGCGGTGCATGCGCAGAAAGTCGTCTGCATTGCGTTGCGTCAGCGCGTACCGATGGTCGCGCTGATCTTCGAACTCCGGTAGCACGATGTGGTCAACCGACACCCCGTAGTTGAAGCCCAGTCGATCGTAGTATTCGAGAATTTCTTCTGTCGTGAACGCTGGGTCGCGTTGATCGAGGTACCCGAAGGCCCCACAGTCCCCGAACAACTCAAGGTCAGCTGGCAACCGCAGGTATTCCCGAATGCCAACCTCTTCAACCCGCTTGCGCTTCCGTCCAGCCTGCTCAAGTGCCATCCGCGAAACAAGGATGCCGTCGTAGATCCGTTCATCGAACAGTTCGTGTGCATAGAGGTCGTCCTCATAGGGCTTGCGCTTCAGTGTCAACCGATCGGTGAGGAAGTCATAGCCGGGATCGACTCGATCATCCCAATCGGGAAGGAAGAACTTCACTTCGCCTCACCTTTGCTTCCCCACTTGCGCAGCGTCTTTGCAAGCCCGATGGAGATGGCATCGTCAACGAAGGCAGTAAACCTTACAGCGGCGACTTCCCTAGCCGCAACGCGTAACTCTCGCGCTTGAGATGTCCCGCAAGGAACGATCAGGGTGGTCTGGTGTCGTCTTCCAAACGCAGGCGATGTGAAGTACATCTGCGATCCTGGCCCACGGAACGGCGCCCCGACCGCCTGTAGGTACAACAGGGGTAGAACGAAGACCGCCACGTCATAGGTCAAGATTTGGTCTTGAAGGGCAGCGGGAATTCCCAAGTCGAGCGCTCGTTTACCTGCCAGGCCAACACCAAGACCGGTGAATGTTGCCTCATAGGCAGGGATCCGGGAGTGCTCATCGACGAGGCCGTATCCCGCAGAGACTATTGACCAGGCGACTGATTCACCCGCGCCGTTACTCCGCCAACGATCCACCGCATTGCGGATGCGAATGTGCGCACGCCCGGCGTATCGTTCGCGCGCCGGGAGTATGCCTTGGCCGGTGGGAAGCGCCAAGTCGTCCGTCAACTTCCGTTTCGAGCAGGCACTGACCACGAGGACGCGCATTGCGGTATCAAAGCCATGAGTCATTGCAGCCGCACTCCTACGGGAGCGCTGTCCTCCTTATCGGCCACGCCTATCCCCCCAAAGCAAGATGTGCAGGCGGGTCGAAAATCGGTAACCTCGTCGCGCACATCCCTCAGCGAGCCAAGCTGAACGCTCGTCGAGTTGAGTTGTCGAAGTGCCTTGTGGCATGAGAATCACGCGCCTGCGTGGGACTTCGTAGCGGCGCACAAGACCCTCCACTTCGTCAAGATCAGTGGGCGCATCAATCACAAACTTGAACCACGCATGCTCTGTTCCGGCGAACCAGCGCAGGGGTCCATCGCCTAGGCGTCGACTCAGCAAGTTGTCTGAGTTGGCGAGCTTTGGTGAGACATTCCACTGTGCGACCCGCTCTGCCAGGACGGCCTGTGGCTCCAGCGTTCCGTTTGTCTCAAATTCTACCCTGTGTCCGGCGCGCACCAGCGATTCAACCGGTTCCGAGAGCGCGTTCTGCTGTAAGAGCGGCTCTCCACCCGTGATGACAACGTTTTCGACACCGAGCGTCGTGACCCGCGCGACAACCTCGGCGCTCTCCACGCGGACGATTTCCGACTGTTGATCGTAGTGCTCCCAATCCCACGTGTACCTAGTGTCGCACCAGGTGCACGCAAGGTTGCAGAGGGACAGGCGTACGAACGTACTTGGCCGGCCTGCTGAAGCACCCTCGCCTTGTATGGAGGCGAAAATCTCTGGTTCTCCAGAGGGCAGGCGGGCCATCTTGAGCGATGTCATTCAGCCGTCAGTGCCGGATCGGTGACGCCCGCTTCAGCGAATCCCTTAGCCCGCAGCAGGCAACTGTCGCACTTGGCACAAGGTGCCACGCCGCCCTCGTAGCAACTCCAGGTCCGGTCGAGGGGAGCCCCAGTCGACATCGCCTGACGTACGATATCTGCCTTCGTCATTTGGAGAAGTGGAGTTTCGATCGTGAACGGGACGCCGTACTGCGTCCCGATCTTGCTCCCCAATCGAAGAGTCTCAGCCAAGCTGTCGTAAAACTCCGGCCGACAGTCCGGATAGCCGCTGTAGTCAATGGCATTCGCAGCGATAAAGAGCGCGGCCTCCACGGAATCTGGTGAGGCGCCTTCCAATTCCAACACGTTGAGGACCTGACTCTCCAAGTAGGCCGACGCCAGGCTTAGCAGGAATGTGTTCCGCATCGGCACATACGTGATCGGTATGTCAGCGGTCATGTCTTCGGGGACTCGACCCTCAGGAATCTCGAACCGGTCCGGATTGGTAAGGGCTGAGTACCAGGCGAGTTGGCGGAAGAACGACACGTCAACAACTTCCTGACGGAGCCCGAGCGCGTCGGCCACGCGGGTGGCCGCATCGATTTCTCGACTGTGGATTTGTCCATAGTGAACTGTGACCGCGATCAAGTCGTAGCCCGCCTGTACCGCCAGGGTTGCCGCAGTTGTGGAATCCAAACCGCCGGAGAGCAGGATCACACCCAGTTTTCGCTTCATGAACGCACTCCTACATCACTTCGTTCCTCGTCTGGGGCGTACTCGGCATACTGGTTTCCCTCCCAGATGCGGACACGCTGTAGGTCACAGCCGAGCTTGTCCTGTAAGACGTGGAATAGCGTAGCCGCCATGACCTCAGCCGAAGGATTTCTCCCTGGAAAACAGTAGAGTTTGCTCTCGGGAATCGTTTGCAGGGCGCAGATCAGCGTCTGGTCGCGGTCGTTCAGCAGGAACGCGTGGTCCCAATGAGCGTCGATCCACTGATTCAGGGGCTGCTTGATGTCGCCGAAGTCGACTCCAAGGTCAAGACCACTCAATTCCAGCCGCGAAAGAAAGACCTCGGCACGATATGTGTGGCCGTGTGGAGACGCGCACTTGCCGTTGTAGCCGAGAAGGCGATGTGCGGCATCGAACGATACCTCGACGCGATTCAAGAACATGGGTGCCCCTTTCATGTGCCCCGAAGTCACCTAGTGACTCTTCTCGGGGCGCTGGCTCTTTTGGATCGTGCGGGACTCCGCTTCTCTGGTTCGAGCCCGATCGCGCTAGCCAGTTCGTCTGCGAGCAACTGGATGGATGTCGAGGTGTTGTTGACACGTCCTCCTTGAAGAGCCACGCTCTGCCAGCGGGGATTCGTAAGGCGCCAATCGACCGCCGAATGTCCATTTTCTGCATAACTGTTGATTCGCTTTAGCAGTTCTGGCCATTCTAACGGAGCTTGAGCCTGAGTTCTGCGCGCCAGTTCGGCGAGGGCTCGCTGGGCTACACCATGTCCAGAAAGCTCGCGTTGACGCAGGTACGCCGGGTGCTCCTCGTCATCGCGCACCATTCGCCAGGCCGGAATCGCATCGGTGAGATAGTCGATCACCCTGACAACCTCTGTGGTGTAGCGCTGTTCTTCCTCATCGCCGATTTCAGGTTCAATTGCTCCCAGCAGGGTTTTGGTCATTTCATACAGCGTGGAGAGCGTCATGAAGTGGCGCGCGTTAGCTGAGAGACTGGTGCTCTCGAAATTCATGCGCCCGTGAAGCAGCGGGGACTCCTCGGCGACCCGCTTGGCAATTCTGGCATGGGGGTCTCGATGGGCGAAGAGCAGTGAAATGGATTTTGAAGGGGTTTTGGCGTTGCGGTTGAGGTCGCTGAACAGCGTTTGCGACGTTGCGATGTCGGCAAAAGGAACAAGGATGAGCGCGATGTGCTCCGCTGCTAGTTCAGGCCGTTGACGGATCGCCAATTCGATCGACTTCAGCCTGTGTTGCCCGTCAAGCGCATACAGCGATTCTGTACCGTCCAAGGTCAATTGCCCGAACTCGATACCGCCGGGAAACTTGGCAGTCGACTCAAAGACGAACCCACAGTCCCTGCCGAGTCGGGCGATGCGGACCTCGACGGTCAACGCAGAGTAGAAGTGGTCATCGTCCGCGACGAGATAAGGAACCATCTCCTTCTCAACCCGCTGGACGTTGAGTTTGCGCTGCATCTTCAACTCAGGAGGCGTCTCCGGTGTCCAGCCGTCCACGTCTTCTGCATAGTCGATTGTGCGCGCGGCCTCACCGAGGGTCATGACCGACACGAAGTAGTCAGTTACACCGATTCGGGCGCGTAGAGCGGGTATGTACGTCGCCATTCTGGTCTGCTCCATTCTTCAATGTCCTCTTTACGTCTGCAAACTGGAAGTCCTGGGACGTAGAGGAGTCACAATTGCAGTGGGCATTATCTCATGCCTTACGGAGATCGACAACCCTCGGGCGACCGCCAAACGGCTAGGGATTCCTCGGGCCTCAGATGAGCATTCCGATCCAATCTGGTCCGCCTCCCGTCGAACGCAGCCACGATCCGATTTAGAATGCTGCGAATGCTGGCCCGCGGTTGGGACTTCTGACCGGCACCAATCGGGGAATCGCAGCATCGATGGGACACACATGACTGTCGACGCTTGGGACGTCCCTTCTTGCCCCAGATGTGGAAGCCCGATGACGGTTCGGGAAACACGTCGAGGGCGGGACCTTGGCTCGCTCTTCTGGGGCTGCCCCCGATATCCGAAGTGCCGAGGGTCGCGGGACATCGACTACAGGCAAGATGAGCCGTCAACTGAGGAGGTATCTGCTCCAATCTCCGAACCCATTAATCTCGGGTCTCAGCTCAAGGTCGGCGAGTTCGTTTGGACGTACGACCCCGCGATCGTCGGAAAACTAGTGGAACTCAGTCCGGACCATGCGCGCGTGCGGATCGTCTTCTCCGCGGCCCACAGCGAAGAGCGAGTCTACGACCCATCTCAGTTGGAGAGAGCGTTTCTTTATCCGCAGACCCGCGTGTACGTTGTCGATGAGAAACGTGAAACTTGGTCAGCCGGCAGAGTCATCGACTATGACAGGGCGGCCGGAGAGGACGGGTTGGCCTACGTCGTCCGTTTACCCGGCCGCGACGATGCTCCCATCTTGGAGCGCGAACTAGAGACCCGTTGCTACATCCCCGTGGTAGATCCCACTGACGTGCTTGCCACAGGAGGAATCGAATCTCAGGCATTCCATGATCGGCGGATCAATGCACTTCGCTCGTTACTAGCACAAAAGAACGCCTCGATCGCCGTGAGCGGACTTGTATCTGCAAATGTGCATTTGATGCGACATCAACTTGAGGTCGTACGTCGCGTGTGGGAGGACCCGCTGCAGCGTTTCCTCCTCGCGGACGAGGTTGGGCTGGGAAAGACTATTGAAGCAGGGGCCATTCTGCGTCAACTCCTTACAGACACGCCGTCCGCTCGGGCCGCCGTAGTCGCACCTGCACAACTCTTACGACAGTGGGAGCGTGAACTCCGAGAGAAGTTTGACATCGATGCCGAGAATGGGGAGGTGATTCTCTATGACCTGGAGAACTTAGTCGACGTCCTTGCTGACGACGCGGATCTAGATCTCCTGATCGTCGACGAGGTGCATCACCTGATTGGGGCGAGTGGCGTGTTGGAGGCAGGATATGAGTTGCTGGCCAACATCGCACACAATGTGCAACGACTTCTGCTGCTCACCGCCACACCCGTGCTCAGCGATGACGCAGCAACATTGGCTCTGCTTCACTTGCTAGATCCTGTGACCTACCCACTAGGCGATGTCGCTGGCTTCCGCAAACGGAGTGAGCTTCGACAACGCTTTGGCGAGCTCGTATTGGCGCTTGATCCAGAAGCGCCACTTGCTCTACTCGGGCCTACGATTGCGCAGATAGTCGAACTGCTCGACGATGACCGGGATGTGCGTGGCGCTTGCGTTACAGTGCTCAGTCCGGCTCTCACGAACGAAGAGCGGCAGGTCGCCGTGCTAGGCCTGCGGGATTTGATCTCCGACAACTATCGGCTTGACCAACGGCTGATTCGTACTCGACGGGTCGATGCCGGCTGGCCGGATCGTTTTTGCCATATCGATGCCCTAGAGGTTGACGACCACTCAACAGTTGAGGAGTTTGTTGACCTGCTAGAGCGATGGAGATCTGAGGCCGCCGCCGTCGCTACACCCATGACAGAAGGGAGGCTGGCCTGCCTTTACGAAAAGCTGGTGGAAGCACTGGGCCGAGACCCCGATGAGTTCGCTCAGATGCTCAGTGCGCGGTCGGCAGCGCTGCGCTCAGGAGAGCAGGAAGCCTACCCGGGTGAAATGAACTGGATCGAAGATTCTCTAGCAGCGTGTAGCAGAACCGGAGACGGGATGAACCGGCTCGAACTCTGCGTCGCGTCCGTCGAACTCACCCTGCGTGGATTGGCCGGACGTGCTGGAGGAGAAGCGCCACGTATCGTCGCGTTCACGTCCTCCACTTCTTTCGCTGATCGACTAGTTGCCGGACTCCAGGTGCTGAATGTGACGACCGTCGCCAAGATCACTCGGGGCATGAGTGACTCCCAAGTCGACGATGCTGTCAAGGAGTTTCTGGAGAGCACAGCTCAGGCGGTGCTTGTTGCCGATCGATCGGCTGAGGAGGGTCTGAACCTTCAAGCGGCGGACGGATTGCTGCTCATGGATCTGCCGTTTGCCCCCGACCGGCTAGAACAACGGATAGGACGGCTCGATCGAATGGGGCGTCTTCGCCAGCAGATCTCGACAAGAGTCGTATTGCCAAGCGATGCGGACAGCAGCCCATGGCTAGCGTGGCATGAACTGCTACGGGACGGTTTCGGTCTCTACACACGATCAATATCCGACGTCCACTTTATGTTGAAGGACATGCGCGAGCAGATTCGAATTGCGCTCTTTCGTCGAGGCGCAGCTGGCCTCGCTGACCTGACTAACGACTTCCAGAACGTCTTGGTCGATGAGCGCCGCCGTCAGGACAGGCAATATGCGCTTGAACGTCTGGACCTCGAGGCCCGTGATGCGCAAGGAGCCTTCGTTCGTCTGGAAGCGGCAGAGCAACGAGTCAGCGAACTAAAGGGGGGCGTGTCCGGTTGGCTTTTCGACGTCTTGCGTCTAGGAGTGCAGGAACCTGTCTCTGGAACCTTCCGAGTTCATTGGCACCGTCATGCACAGATTCCTGAGAAGCCAGTGTGGCGAGAGCGCTTTGAGCCTGCTCTTGATCGCCTGCTGACTTTCGAGCGTGGCTTGGCGCTTAATGACCCAAGCGTGCGTCTGGTTCGGCCAGGGTTCACTCTTGTTGATGAGATGCTCAGGCTCATGAACCGAGACGATCGAGGAACTGCCTTCGCTACGTGGCGCCCAGATTGGCGCTGGCCAGCGGAAGAGGAGGAGTGCTTGGTCTTCCGCCTCACATACGTCGTAGAGATCGATCAAGAGCAGCTTCGAGAGTTGCTCAAAGCGCACTCTTCGATCCATGCTGGACAGGTCCGGAGTATGGCGGACGAACTGTTCCCTCCCTGGATCGAGACACGTGACTACGATTCAAAGCTTGAACAAGTGAGTGACCCGCTTCTGGTCGAGATCCTGCGCCGGGCTTACAATGGGTCGTCGGACGTGAACCTCGCCGGTCGCCTTGACCTGATAGACACGACCATCGGTCGATTGCGATTTGCTGCACTTTGCAGCGATATTCGAGCGCGTTCTGAGGAGTTGCTCCGTAGTGAGCGAGAGTTCGCAACGCAGTTGGAGAGCACTCGCCGCGACGCCTTGCAAACCCTTGCGGCGCAACGCGCCCGCCTTGATCGTCGACACTTGGCGCTCGAGTCCATCGGTGAGACTGACTCGTCGTTGAACCGCAGGCGCACAGCCGTAGATATTCTTCGTAAGATCGTGGACGCACCGCGCTTGCGGCTTGAGTCGATTGGTGCTTTGGTCATCTCGCACGATCTCCCAGGTCAGCGCCGTGACTAAGTATGCATTCGAGAACGCATTCGAAGCGCTCCGGTCCCGGCTGACTGGCAAGCAGTTCGCCGTGCCGGAGGAGGCGCCACCACCGATCACTCGCATATTTCGGGCCCTGAATGAGGGCTCAGCTTCATCTCTCGACCTGGCCGTACTCATCCGGCACGCGCTGCGCCAGGAAGGAGGCGCTCTTCGAGTCCCTTCCGGCGACGGCTTTCCAACGGCCGCAGACTGGGCGTTGGTCGGTGTCGCCGCCACTCCTGTCCAGGGCGCGTTTAGTGTCCAAGGGCTTGCCTGGAAACCGGACTGGCTGGAGAACGTCCCGGAAGACGGAGTCGATGCCGTGGCAGCACGGGCTGAAGCGCGAAGGCGAGAGGAACGAGTTACGGCCGATCCGTTTCTCGCCCGATTCAAGTACGACACCTATCGCTCACAGGGCCAGCGCAGAGCACTGCGTGCCGCACTGGGAGCACCACGCGGGTCGACACTCGTGGTCTCGCTACCTACAGGCGAGGGGAAGAGCCTCGTGTTCCACGCGCTCGCAAGTCAAGGGCTTGGGGACGGACCTGGTGTGACACTCGTTGTGACGCCCACAGTCGCACTCGCCGCCGATCACGAGCAGAGTTCAATAGAACTCGGCTTCGATGACACGCCTCTGGCGTACCAAGGCGGTAACAGCAAACGGAATCAGGTACTGATCAATCGCGTTCGTGAAGCTCGTCAATCGCTATGTTTCGCTTCTCCAGAAGCAGTCTGTACGTCGCTGCGTGAGCCATTGCGCGAGGCTGCTCGACATGGCCGCTTACGGGCAATTGTCGTAGATGAAGCACATCTTATTGATGGTTGGGGCATTAATTTTCGACCGGAGTTCCAGATGCTGGCCGGCCTTCGACACGAGTTGCTCGCCCTTTCGGGGGAGAGCGGGTTTCGTACAATCCTCCTTTCGGCAACTCTAACCCGTGACTCAATTGAGGTGCTCAGAACCCTGTTTCCGGGCGATCCCTTTCGGATTGTGAGCGCGGCGCAGCTACGGCCTGAGGTCGAATTCTGGGTAGCCGGCACAACGGACCAAGACAGGCGCGCGTCCCGGGTGTTCGAAGCGCTCCTTCACCTCCCAAGGCCGTTGATCCTGTACACGACGACCCGAGCCGACGCCGCGTACTGGTTTGACGCGCTCCAAAATCGAGGGTTCCAGCGCATAGGCACCGTCACCGGAGATACACCCGACGGCAAACGCCAGCAAGTCATCAGGGGCTGGCGGACGGGGGAGATCGACCTTGTTGTGGGGACATCTGCGTTTGGTCTTGGGATCGACAATCGTGACGTCCGAGCGGTCGTGCATGCCTGTGTGCCCGAATCGCTTGATCGGTTTTACCAAGAGGTTGGCCGGGGAGGCCGGGATGGAAATGCAAGCATCTCACTTCTTCTCCCATCCCATGCCGACTTAACAACGGCTCGGAGACTCAGTCGACGGCAACTGCTGACTGAGGGCAAAGCTCAGCACAGATGGGAGGAAATGTTCACGCATGAGGAGCGTCGGTTCGAAGATGGCGTGCATTTCGTGCCTGTTGACTGCCGACCAGGGGTAGATGATCGAGAGATTGACATGGTTGGCCCACTGAACACGGCATGGAATGTCAAAACCCTCGTACTGATGGCTGCGGCGGGTGGGATTCGCCTGCTCGATGTCCCAAGTTGGCTAGTGCGGCAGGTCAACAACGACTTCGATCGCGAAGAAGATGAATGCGAAGAGGGCCCAGAGAGCAGCCCACGGCCACGAGTGCGACTAGACATCATCGATCCGATGCATCGGGACCCCTCCTTCTGGGAAAATCGGGTAGCAAACTTTCGGGCACGGCAGAAGGCGGCAGCGGCTCGGTCGTTCCGCCTGATGGGAGAATTCCTGCGCTGCCGACAGTGCGCGGCCGACATCATCGCCCCGCTCTACGAATTCAGCGGTGACAAGGAGGCGGTCGTGCCCGAAGTTCAGGTAGGACGAGCTTGTGGCGGCTGCCCGTCGTGCCGACGCTCAGGGCGTCAGCGATACGAACATGGTGCGCCGTCGACGCCATACCCATGGGCACCTCTAGAGTTGTCGGAACCGCTCCGCCGATTGTTGAAGGGAAACGGTCAATTGCTCGTGTTTTACGGTGAGCGCAAGACTGGCCCTCTGGCTCGCCGCCGTGAGCGGGCGGCCTTACGACAAATATCAACTAGCGGAGTCCGAAATTTCGTGCTGCTTGGAGACGCCTTCGAGGTTGCTGACTTCGCTGACATCGACAATCGGCCAGTGTTCACTGCCGACAGATTGGGGCTAAACGACCTTCCGAATGGCCCAACCGTCGTGGTGGCGAAATCTAGGGAATCGCTTCCACTGTATCTATTCGATGAGCGCGAACCGGGCAGCGAACGTCTGTGGCTCTTAGACGAGTCGGTGCCACATCCGTCCAAGCCTGGAGTTACCCTCCGACAGGCGCCACCAGAGGCCCGATTTCTGAGTTTTGCAGAATTCCTCAGGGAGTTGGAGCAGTGAGCGTAATCACCACGATGGTCGCGGTACCAAACCGTATCGAGGTGGTCGTCGAACACCTCCGATCTGCGAAAAGGGAGAGCGACGCTACCCTGCGAAGACTCTTGTCTCCCCAGACCCTGACAGAGGGAGACACCGTTCCGAGCGGCGTGATCAACGAAGCGCGGCGGCTTGGGCTGATAGAGCTTGTTGGAGACTCGATTTGGCAACTGAGCCAAGCTGCAAAGAGTGCGCAAGACATTAGGGAGTTGCTCGCGAGTGTTCTGTTGACTCCGGAAAAGGCGAAGGCCGCGGATCAGGAGCGAGTCGCGCAAGCGATTGCATGGTTTCTGACGCGCGGTATCCAAAATCCTTTGCGCATCGGAGAGAACTGGCGCACCTTGGTCGAGCAGGATTGTCCGACTTCGGACAATGCGTTTGACCTTACGAACCCCGACCGGTGCCGTCAATTTGCCTTCTGGGTTACTTACCTCGGGTTTGGGTGGCGGCTCGGGGTCGACATGCCAAAGCTGTCGGTTGGTGAGGTACTGGTCGCTGACCCGTCACGAGCTATTGAGCCGATTCTTCGTACCACTTGCAGGCCGGGAGACATCATCCCGATCGAGGACGTTGTGGGCAGGCTTTCGGATGCCTGCCCAGTTATCGAGGGTGGCAGTGTGCGCCAATATGTCGAGGGCAAACTCACGGCGGCTCGCCATCGTGCAGAGGGCCAACTCTCACAATCAACTAGCTTCGCGCTCTCACGCCTCGAATACCGAAGCGCAATCGAAATGCCGCATCCTTCGAGCGATGCTCGCGTGCTAACACTCTCTCTCTGGCCGGAAACGCGGCCCGTTTCTCACTTGCGGCTATGCGAGGACGACTCATGAGCTTCGAACGTGTTGTGTGCTGGGCTCCAGGCCGCGTTCCTAAAGTGCTGCGAATCGATGCGGATGCCGCTGCTGCTCACGTATTCATGGCCATCCACACTGACGAGCCACTTTCGTTCCAGCGTCCAGCAGGTCATCGATCTGCCCGAGAGTTCTTGAATGACCTGATCACTGCCTCGGGTGATGTGCGAGCGGTGGTGATTGGCGACAGCGGATCTGGCAAATCTCATCTCGTCCGATGGATCGAGTTGAACATCCCTCCGGATCGCGACGACCTGGAGGTTGTCAGCGTCCCGCGATCGGGGACGAGTTTGCGGTGGATTGTGCAGCAATTGATTGCAGTGCTACCGGTGGAACTACAGCAAGCCTATCGAGAGAAGCTCGTTGTTGTCCCGGAGTCCACATCGCGCCAAAGTGAACTCGAGCTTCGCCTCCTGACCCAACTCGCGCTGGCGCTGGAGCGCTCGGAGCACCACAACGAAGTAGATGCAGAACTCGCAAACCTTTTGAAGGCCTTCTTCCTCGACCCCGCGATGATCGAGTTTCATACCGGTGGCACAGGTATCGTTGCCGACTTGGTACAGCACATCACGAGTAGATCTGATAGAGATTACCGGAGTTCTAGGCGGCGCTTCGAAGAAGCTGACCTTCACCTGGACTCGGCGATGCTCAAAATCACCGACTTTGCAGCACCGACGATCAGACTTCTACGCACTCTGCAGGTCAATCGAGTCCTCAGGGATCGCGCTGTTTCACTGGTCAACGATCACTTGGACGCGACGGTGGCGCAAACGCTTGGCCTTGGCGCAGGAGAACTCACTGGACTTCTGAACGAGATTCGTCGCTTTCTAAAGAGCCGTGGACGAACTCTCGTCCTCTTGGTTGAGGACTTCGTGCGCACGGAAGGCATCGATCGTCAACTCTTGGACGCACTCATCGACAGTGGGGACGAACTGTGCGACCTGCGCTTAGTGATTGCCGTCACGACCGGATACTACGACCGGGAGCTTCTTGATACACAGAAGACCCGGATGCAGTACATCATCGACCTAGGGCCTGTTCACATTGCGGCGTAGATGTGCCAGAGTGGGAGGCGGATGGCGGCGCGGTCCAGGTGACCAGATGACCTATCAGACGACGCTGAGCGACAAGCAGTATGCGCGGATCGAGCCGTTG
>MPNM01000026.1 GCA_002239025.1 Chloroflexi bacterium bin125
AACCACCACGTCGCCGCAGCAGGCGGGAGGTGAGGCCTAGCAACCACCATCGGGAGAGACCACGTCCGCCTCCGAGTGGCCTAGTCTTAGACCGATCAACTGGCCTAGATCAAGAGCGATCAAAACAGACGGAGTCGGAACCCGCTCTCGTGAGCGGATGAAGCAAGTTGCGGTGTCTCATGTCGGTCTCCAGCGGGCATCTATGCCGCGGGGCGAGTGGATGAGCTGGATTCCGGGACGACCGGTGGGGTGGGGCACTTGTTGGAGGAGTTCGTGCATGTAGCGGTCGGCGTCGAGGAGGTCGTCGTTCTTTTTTCGGGGTTTGGGATCGGGATCGTCGCCGGTTTGCCAGACGTACTCCTGCATGCGCTTGGGGAAACTGGTGAGGTTCTCGGTGTAGAACGATGCGGGCGGTTCGGCGGCGAGAGGTTCGTGGACGAGGTTGATGCCGTAGAGCACGGAGCCGGGGTTGCCGGCGGCGGGGACGACGTGGATGCCCTGCCGCCGCTGGTGGTCGATCCAGGCGGATTGCGAGCGGTCGGCGGCCCAGCGGATGGGACCGAAGCGCTGCTGGCATTGTCGCTGCCATTGTTCGAGCCGTTGGATGACGCCGGGGCCGCGGTCTTCGAACTCGGCGAGTCGGATGAGGGTGAAGGGATGGGCGACCCCCCCTCTGCCTGCGGGAAGGACCCCCCCTCTGCCTGCGCCATCTCCCCCCGCAAGGGGGGGAGAGGGGAAGGGGCGGGTGGGGCCGGGACTGGGAAGAGAGGGAGGGGGGGGGCCGGCTCCGCTCCCCCCCGCCCCCACCACCGCCCCGCGCGCGGGGGCGGGGGGGGGGGGGGTGGGGGCGTGACGGGGAAGAGAGGGAGGGAGCCCCCCTCTGTCACTCCGTGACATCTCCCCCCGCGGAGCGGGGGGAGATGGGAAGGGGCGCGGCATTTCACCTGCAAGGGGGGGAGAGGGGATCGCGTGCCGACGGCTGGGGGACGGCTGGCGGGTGGTGTCGTTGATGGGCTTGGGCGGTTCGTGATTCCTGCCTGCGCAGGAATGAAGGAGGGGGGAGACCCCCCCTCTGCCTACGCCATCTCCCCCCGCAAGGGGGGGAGATGGCAAGGGGGAGCGGGTGAGGCCGGCGATGATTCCGGCGGTGTGGTGGGAGGTGTCGGTTTGGCCTCCGAAGTCGAGGCCGCCGATGATGTGGGTGAATGGTGGGAGGGGGCCTGGCCAGCAGTGGCGGTTGGGGTCGAAGTCGGGGTAGACGCGGCCCATGAGGGCGTTCCAGCGGCCGTCGATGAAGCGGTCGCGCCATTGTTGGGGGAGGAGGGCGTGGTTGAGCTGGGCGTAGTTGTCGGGCAGGTGTGGGTTGTCGGCGATTTTGGCGGGGATGAAGGCGACCTGTCCGCTGGCTTCGCGGAGGGCGTCTTCGGGTAGTTCACGGTGGAGGAACCAGCGCTGGAACCAGCCGGGCCAGGGGTTGGAGGCGGCGACGAACCAGCGCTGCGGCTGGGCCGGGTGGCGCAGGCGGGTGAGCAGCATCAGGGCGGCGTCTTCGTCGACCTGACCGGCTTCGTCGATCAGGACGGCGCCGTACTGCTGGGAGCCGAGGCCCTGCCAGTCGGAGAGGTGGCGGAAGTTGACGGTTGAATGTTGGTTGCGCGCCCAGCCGGGCAGGCGGAGCTGGACGAGCGAGGTCGGGGCCTGCTGGCGTCGCTGGATCAGTTCGGGCGGACAGACCTGGAAGAACTCCTTCATAGTGGTCGAGGAGAGGTCGGAGAGGTGGTGTCGGGCGACGAGGATGTTGTTGCCGGGGTGCATGAGCGCGGCGTCGATGGCAAGTTCGGCGATGGCTCTGGTTTTGCCGCCGCCCATGGCGCCGCCGTAGCCGAGCAGGGTGAGGCCGGGATCCGGACCGCCAATCAGCGCTTCGTACAGCTCGCGCTGCCGCTCCGTCGGTCGAAATCCCCGACCTGCGCGGAAATCCGCCAGCCGCCTCAACATCCGCTTCCGCATAGTCGCTGCTCGCATCGAATCCGATCCCTTCTCGCCTCGGCGGACGCCCGTCGCTTCGTTCAGATCAGCAACAGTACATATGAGCGGATGCCCTTCGCCAGTCCTGCTCCCCCCATCATGTGGACCTCCGTCAACTCAGCAACTGAAAAAGAATGTATGTTCTCATACCGTCAACCTCAGAGACACGACCGCCGAACGGATCAGCCCATGCCCATCCCGCAAACCGCCCCGCAGGCCATACCTCACGCCCTGCCTCAAGCGTCTCCGCAGGCCATCCATCAGCGCTATTGGCAAATCGCCAACAGCTCCGATGAACGTGGCTACGTCCAGGTCCGCGCCCTCGATTCCCTCGCCCGGCTCCTCGACCTCTTCCCCCGTCCTGACCACCCCGGTTTCTTCGCCTGCGACCCCGAACCCCCGCAATCCGCGATCCCGGACGGCCCCTACGCGATCGCCAGCTTGAGCGACGAAGACCTCGATGCCCTGATCGAGAGGGAAGAAGCCGCGGCCAAAACCCAGACCGACACGGAAGCGGAAGCCAACACTGAATCTGAGCCCGACGACGAAGACGAGGAAGGATCCAACCAGGATGAGGACGAACCTCCCTAATACCCCAGCTGCGCCCGTTTTTCTTCGTGCGAGCATTCCCAATCCCCGACCAGCGTGGGGACCGGCCCCGCACACCCGCAACCAGCCCCCAAACCCAGACAGGGGCCAGATCCCCCTGCAAGAGAGGAGAAGGCACGCTCGCCGCGGTTGGGTGGGACGCCTGCCCAGTTTTGCTGGGGCCGTTGGTTGGTTGGTTCGTGATTCCTGCCTGCGCAGGAATGACGGAGGTGGAGGGGGCTAGGAGTCGAGATTGGTTAGATGGGGCCGATGCACTTTCCGATGTTTTCGAGGAACTCGATTGGTGCGCACTTGTCGAACCACTTGCCCGTGTGCAGCGTGTACTCGTGGAAGATCTTGAGGGCGGCTAGGAAGAGCAGCCAGCGGATGGCCTCGGGTCGGGTCAGTGGCGCGGGTGTTCCGTCGGCGGCCTGGGCCCAACCGGGGCGCAGCTTTACGGGCCAGTGTGGTCTCGCGGCGACGAAGAGGAACCAGAACTCGAAGACGTGAGGGAAGTAGATCAGGATCTCGCGTCCAGCTCCGGCGGTGAAGGCGACGAACCCGATTAGCCGCCAGCCGAACAGACCCAGTGCGACTCGGCGTTCCCAGCCCGACCATCGCAACGCGACCACGAGGAAGAGCCAGATGTAGACCTGGTCGACCCACTTGTCCCACTCCTGGTAGTTGGAGAGCCCGCCGAGGTCGATGGCCTGTCGGAGGAAGAGGTCGGAGAGGTCGATGAAGACGGCGATCAAGCCGCCGACAAAGGCCCAGCGCAAAACCGGCAACGAACCGGCGACGCGAATCAGGGCGATGACCAGAGCTTCCATGTCCGAAGGCTAGGACGATCAAGCCGCTCGTGACGTCAGGAGTCTGGGTCGTAATCGGGACCGTGGACTCGCTCGAATCTTCCGGTGACCTGGAAGATGGTGCGCTCGCAGATGTTGAGCGCGCGGTCGCCGATTCGCTCGAGGTTGTGCGAACACCAGAGGACGTGGGTGATGGCGTCGGACTCGTCGGCGTCGCCTTCCGCGTCGGCGATGCGTGCGATCAAGCGCTCATGGATGTCGCCATAAATGTCGTCGACTTCGTCGTCTCGCTCGACCGTCAGGCGGGCGAGGTCCTGGTCTCGATCGAGGAATGAACGCGTTGCCGACTGCAGCATCTCGCGGACCACGTCGGCCATTCGCCAGAGGTCGGGTTCGGTCGCGGCGACGGGATTGTCCTCGAGGAAGATGGCGTTGCGGGCGATGCCCTCGGCGTGCCCGGCGATCCGTTCAAGATTGAGCGCGATCGCAACGATCGACATCAACTCGCGCAGATCACCTGCGACCGGCTGTTGCAACGCGATGATGCTGGTGACCGCTTCTTCGATCGCGTAGCGAACTGTTTTGGCATCATGGTCGGCTTCGCAGACCTGTCGTGCGAGCACCAGATCACGGCGCAAGAGGGCCTGCATCGCGTCCACGATGGAGCGGTCGGCTCGTGCATGCTGCAGGCGCAGGCGATCCAAGACCTCAGCGCGATCAGCGGAGTACGTCACCCGGACGGTTGACATATACCCCTCACTCTTCGGGCCGCTTGCAAGATTGCCCTGACAACATTGCCTTAAGTGGCAGGTTAGCCATACCTGCCGGTAATGTAATCTTCGGTCCGCTGATCGAGCGGATTCGTGAAGATATCTTGCGTCGGCCCAAACTCAACCAGGCGTCCCACGCGCTCCTCGCCGGCCAGCAGAAACGCCGTGTAGTCGGATACGCGGCCGGCTTGTTGCATGTTGTGGGTGACGACGACGATCGTGTAGTCCTCGGCCAGTTCGCGCATGAGGTCCTCGATCTTGAGCGTGGCGACGGGGTCGAGGGCAGAGGCGGGTTCGTCCATGAGGATGATCTCGGGCTGCACAGCGATGGCTCGGCCAATGCAGAGTCGTTGCTGCTGACCACCGGAGAGCGCCAGACCAGATTTGTCCAGCTCGTCCTTGACCTCATCCCAGAGCGCGGCGCGGCGCAGCGAGTCCTCGACGAGGCGATCCATGTCTCCGGAGTAACCGTTGATCCGGGCTCCGAAGGCGACATTCTCGTAGATCGACTTGGGGAATGGGTTTGGTTTCTGGAAGACCATGCCGATCCGTCGGCGGACCTCGACGGCGTCGACGTTGGGATCGACCAGGTTGCGTCCTCCGAAGTCGATTCGGCCTGTGATTCGGGCGCCGGGGATCAGGTCGTTCATGCGGTTGAAGCAGCGCAGCAGGGTGGACTTGCCGCAGCCGGAGGGGCCGATCAGGGCGGTGACTCGGTTCCTGGGCACTGGCAGTGTGATCCTGTCGATCGCCTGGAAGGAGCCGTAGAAGGCGGAGACATCACGCAGTTCGAGCGCCATTTCGACTTCTTCGGTGAAGTCGTGTCGGACGGCTTCGAGGGTGGGGTCGAGATGGACTCCGACTCCGGCGGCGGCGTCTTGTTTCATGCTTGGCGGGGGCGGCGCGACTGTTCGCTCGGCGGTCGAAGGTTCGGTGGCGCTGGGCGCAGTCGACTTCATCATGGTGAAGAAATTGCGTGCCATCAGAGGCTCCTTGTCCCGAAGGCCGGCGTCGTCGGGTGCACTATGAATTTACCAGTCGGTGCGGGTGCGTTGGCGCATGATGATCGCTGCGGCGTTCATCAGGAGCAGGATGACCATCAGGACGATGATGGCGGAGGCGGCGATCTCGTGGAACCCGGCCTGGGGACGGGCGACCCAGTTGAAGACCTGGATGGGGAGGACGGTGAAGTCGTCGGTGGGTGAGTCGGCCAGGAAGGCGATGAATGTGAGGGCTCCAATGGCGATCAGTGGAGCGGTCTCGCCGATGGCTCGGGACATGGCGAGGATGTTGCCGGTCAGCATGCCTCCGAAGGCGTAGGGCAGGACGTGGAAACGGATCACCTGCCAGCGTGTGGCGCCGACGGCGTAGGCAGCTTCTCGCATGGAGGGTGGGACGGTTCTCAGGGCTTCCTGGGCGGAGACGATGATGATCGGCATGACGAGGAGGGCCATAGTGCAGGCTCCGGCGAGGACGGAGCGTTCGAACTCGAGGACTCGGACGAAGACCTGGAGTCCGAGCAGTCCGTAGATGATCGATGGCACTCCGGCGAGGTTGGAGACGTTGATCTGGATCATTCGTGAGAACCAGTTGCGTCTGGCGTATTCCTCGAGGTAGATAGCGGCGCCGACGCCGAGGGGGAAGGCGATGGCGGCGGTGATCACCATCATGTAGAGGGTGCCGGTGACGGCGGAGAAGATGCCCGCATCGGCGGGTTTGCGGGAGGGGAAGGAGGAGAGGAACCAGGGGTCGATGAAGAGGTAGACGACCCAGGCAATGATCATGATCGCTGGGATCAACATGGAGGGCTTACGCATCCGCTGCGACCAGAACCAGCCGGCTGCCAGGATCCCGAGCGGCAGGAGGATGCCGATGACCAGCAGGCGGACGATCTGGAAGCCTGACGCCTCGCCGAATAGCTGGAGGAGGTTGCCGCTAGCGCCATCGATGCCGACGGCCCTGGCGTAGTCGATCAAGTAGGCCGACTCGAAGCGCACGTAGAGAATGTGAATGAAGACTGCGGCCGGCGCGAGGACGATCAGACCGATGAGCCGTTCTGCGAGCCGGGGCAATCCGGGTACGAGGCTGTTTAGCAGTCGCGGACCGATGAAGGGCAGGAGGATGGCGACGGGTAATGCCCAGGTCATCCAGGCCATGCCGACGGGCGTGGGCAGATCGGTGACGATGCCGCCGCCGCGCGCTTCTCGCTCGACGGCGGTGCCGTCGGTGAAGAGCCGGGCGGCACCGTCGACGGCGATCTCGACCACCAGCGCGCCGAGCATGATCATGGAAATGGCGATGGCCAACAGCGCGGCCACCATGAAGCCGACCGAGAAACTACGGCGAATGCGGACCCGGGGCGAGAACGCAGTCAGTTGAGCTGACGGAGCAGCAGCGCTCATTCGTATTCCTCCCGGAAGCGGCGCGAGACCCACTGGGCGACGATGTTCATCACCAGGGTGAGGACGAAGAGGGTCATCGCGACGGCGAACAGGACCTTGAACTCGATGGAGGTGGTCGGAGTGTCGCCGAGCGAGAGCTGGACGATCATGGCGGTCATGGTCTGAACTGCTTCAAGCGGGTTGACACCAAACTGGGGGTTGCCTCCGCCGGCGATGGTCACGGCCATGGTTTCGCCGACGGCGCGTGATGCGGCGAGGATGATTGAAGCGACGACGCCAGAGAAGGCCGCCGGCAGGACGACGCGGAGGGAGACCTCCATGCGGGTTGAGCCGAGCGCGTAGGCGCCTTCGCGCAATGAGCGGGGGACGGCCCTCATGGCATCCTCGGAGAGTGAAGCGATGATCGGCACGATCATCAAGCCGACCACGATGCCGGCCGAGAGCGCGTTGTAGATGCCGACGTCCTGGCCGAAGATGTCGCGAATCACCGGAGACACCGAAACCAAGGCGAAATAGCCGAAGACGACGGTCGGCACGCCGGCGAGGATTTCCAGGATGGGTTTGACGATCGCACGAACCCGCGGCGGCGCGTACTCGCTGAGGAACACGGCGGCCATTAGCCCAAGGGGAATGGCCACCACGAGGCCGATCAAAGCGATCATCCCGGTGCCCCAGACAAGCGCCCAGACGCCGAACTGTTTCTCGGCGAACAGGGCCGACCATTTGGTCGAGCCAAAGAAGTCGAGGAACGGAACTTCGCGGAAGAACTCGACCGTCTCGAAGATCAGGACCAGGACGATGCCGATGGTGACGAAGGCGGAGAGGGTAGCGGTCAGGAACAAGGCAGCGTGAATGACTCGGCCGGCCGAGGTCTCTCGGCCACTGCCAGGGCGCGAGGGTTGCAGTCGGTCGCGCCAGAGCTCGGCCAGGAGGGAGCGGACGGTGTCCTGCGGTGGTTGCGCTTGCGGCTCGTTGGGCTGCCGTGCTGCCATGTTGAGTCTCGCTACCGATCAGGCAGGGTGTGCCCGGTGGTGGGAAGGCAGGTGATGGGAGCAAATTATTTGCTCAACCAGATATCAGGGTTAACAACCAGTAAGTCAGCAGGGGAACCGCGTCCGGGGATGCACTGCAGCCGCTGCGGCGCCCCGATCGGTCTGCAAAGGATGCAGATCAATCGGGGCGCGCAGATGTAGAGACTATGTCTCGCCGGGCTGCGGTTACTCCGCGCCGTAGATTGCCGCCAGGGCGGCGTCTTCGGCTTCGGCCATTGCGGAGCCCACGACGCCGTTCTGCACTCGGTCGAGTGCGGCAGCGTAGATCGGCTCAGGCAACTGGACGTAGCCAACCTCAGGAGTGTCGACGAGCCAGGTCCCGTCGGTCAGGAAGTACTCGACGAACGCGGCAACTTCCTCACGCTCGAGCGAGGCGACCGAGACGTAAATGAACAGCGGTCGCGAGAGCGGGTTGTAGGAGCCGTCGTTGATCGTCCCGTTGGACGGCGTGATGGCGTCGCCGGAAGCATTCACGACTGGTACGGCCCTGAGCAGATCGGCGTTGTTGGCGTAGTAGCTGAAGCCGAAGTAGCCGATGCCGCCGCGGTCCGAGGCCACACCCTGGACGAGCACATTGTCGTCTTCAGAGAAGGTCGTGTTGTCGGAGCGGTGGACACCACCATCACCGTTGATCGCCTCGGTGAAGTAGTCGAAGGTGCCGCTGTCGGCGCCCGGAGCGTAAAGCGAAATCTCCAGGTCGGGGAAGCCGTCGCGGACGTCGGCCCACGAGGTGGCGTAGTCGTCCGGGCGGAAGATGTGGTTCAGTTCCTCAACCGTGAGGAAGTCGACCCAGTCGTTGTCGGGGTTGATCACGACGGTCAGACCGTCAAAGGCGACCGGGACCTCGACGAACTCGATGCCGGCCTCGGTGCAGAGCTCGACTTCGGAGTCCTTGATCGGGCGGGAGGCGTCGGAGATGTCGGTCTCGCCGGCGCAGAAGCGCTTGAAGCCGCCGCCGGTGCCAGAGACGCCGACGGTGACGCGCACGCCGCGGTCGGTGAGGATGCCGAACTCTTCGGCCATGGCCTCGGTGATCGGGAAGACGGTCGAGGAACCATCGACCTGGATTTCGCCTTCGAGTGCTGAGAGATCAGCGACCATTGACTGCGAACCTTCGACGCCGAAGATTTGGCCCAGGGAAGCGCCTTCCACGGCGGCGGCCATGGCCGAGCCGCTGACGCGGCCTTGCACTCGGTCCAGCGCGGCGGCGTAGATGTCAGCCGGTAGCTGGACGTAGCCAACCTCAGGCGTGTCGACCAGCCAGGTCCCGTCGGTCAGGAAGTACTCGACGAACGCGGCAACTTCCTCACGCTCGAGCGAGGCGACCGAGACGTAAATGAACAGCGGTCGCGAGAGCGGGTTGTAGGAGCCGTCGTTGATCGTCCCGTTGGAGGGGGTAATCGCCTCGCCGGCGTCGTTGACGACCGGAACCGCCTTGAGCGCGTCAGCGTTGTTCGCGTAGTAGCTGAAGCCGAAGTAGCCGATGCCGCCGCGGTCCGAGGCCACACCCTGGACGAGCACATTGTCGTCCTCGGAGAAGGTCGTGTTGTCGGAGCGGTGGACACCGCCATCGCCGTTGATCGCCTCGGTGAAGTAGTCGAAGGTGCCGCTGTCGGCGCCCGGCGCGTAGAGCGAAATCTCCGTGTCGGGGAAGCCGGCGCGGACGTCGGCCCACGTGGTGGCGAAGTCGTCGGGACGGAAGATGTGGTTCAGTTCCTCAACAGTGAGGAAGTCGACCCAGTCATTGTCGGGGTTGATCACGACGGTCAGTCCGTCGAAAGCGACCGGAACCTCGATGAAGTCGATGCCGGCCTCGGTGCAGAGTTCGACCTCGGAGTCCTTGATCGGGCGGGAAGCGTCGGAGATGTCGGTCTCGCCGGCGCAGAAGCGCTTGAACCCGCCGCCGGTGCCGGAGACGCCGACAGTGACGCGCACGCCGCGGTCGGTGAGGTTGCCGAACTCTTCGGCCATGGCCTCGGTGATCGGGAAGACAGTCGAGGAACCGTCGACCTGGATTTCACCCTCGACCCCTGACAGCTGTTCGCGGGTTTCCTGTTGCTGTTGCTGGGTCGGCGCCGCAGTGACGGCCGCCTGCTGTTGCTCGGTCTGTTGCTGGTCCTCGGCGGCGCTGGTTGGCGCGGGCTGATCCTGCTGCTGGTCCTCGGCGGCGCTGGTTGCCGCGGGCTGATCCTGTTCCTGGTCCTGTTGGGCCACTGTTTGCTGTTGCTCGTCATCTCCGCTGCAGGCGACGAGCAGCATGGCTCCTGCCAGCAGGGCGACGATCAACAGCGGCAGCCACCGCGTTGACAGCCTGTTGTTTGCGATTTCCAAGACGATCACGCTCCTCTCGCTCTGTGACCGGCGAGTCTCGATGCCGGACACACCACTTGTGGCTCGCTCTTCCTGAGCGCTCGCCACACTGCGCACCAGGCGCGATGCACGCCAGGCGCGATGCACAGCTTCAGTCCTGTGACCGGGTTCGCGTTAACCATGCGGATAACGGGCAGTTAAGAGTGGGTTATTGCCGAAAGGAGACCTGTGCGCAAATGGTTGAGTTGCGCCTGATTGTTGACTCCCTCTCCCAGAGACTGATGCACATCTCAGTCTCCCGTCCCCGCCACCGAGCGGGGACCCGCTTTGGCCCGCACACGGCAGCACCGACTTGCTCCAGGTGACCAGATGCAGGCGGTCAGGATGATCTCCGTGCAGGAGCAGGGGAAGGAGCGGGCCCCCGCTCGGTGGCGGGGGCGGTTGAGAGGTTTTGCATCGGTCTCCTTGCGGGGGAGATGCCGAAAGCCTTCCCCGGGCTTGACCCGGGGGCAGAGGGGGGTTCCCTGCCTCTTGGCCCTATCTGGTCGTCGCCAGCTGACCCCCCCTCTGTCACTCCGTGACATCTCCCCCCGCAAGGGGGGGAGAGGGGAATTGGAGGTTACGCACCGGTCTCCCGCGGGCCGGGCTCAGCTCTGTTGCGCGAGCGGCACACTGAAGCCGAAGGTCGATCCGATGCCGGGCGCACTCTGCAGCGAGACCGCGCCTCCGTGGACCTCGGCGATGTGCCGGACGACTGCCAGGCCGAGGCCGGTGCCGCCGCCCGACTGTCGTGCGCGGTCGACGCGGTAGAAGCGCTGAAATATGCGTGATTGCTCAGTCGGCTCGATCCCGACTCCGGTATCCCGTACCTGGATCCAGACCATGGGCGCAGGATCAGAGGCATCGCCCATCTCGGAGAGCACTTCAATCGATCCGCCCTTCTCGGTGAACTTGACGGCGTTGTGCAAGAGGTTGAGTAGCGCCCGCTCGACTAACTCGGGATCGGCGACGATCATCGTCTGGTCTGCGCCGTTGGGACCGGAGTACAGCAGCGAGAGGCCTTCGCGCTCGGCCTGCGGCCTGATGATCTCGACGGCGTCTTCCAGCAACGTCTCCATGCCGACTACTTCGATTTCCGGTTCGGTCAGGCCCGATTCGAGCCGCGCCAGGGCCAACATCTCCTCGACCAGCTGGTTCATGCGCTCTGCTTCGGACTGGATGATCTTACGGAAGCGCTCCGAGTCTTCGGGACGCCGAGCCACCTCGAGAGTCTCGGCTGCTGCCGATATTGACGACAGCGGTGTCCGCAACTCGTGCGAGGCGTTGATGAAGAAGTCGCGTCTGGCGATTTCTGCCTCATAGAGGTCCGAAAGATCGTGCATTGCGAGCACGACGGACCAGGGCCCCGATTCGGCAACGTCGGCGACCGGAGCGACCACAGTGCGGAATCGTCTGCGATCTCGCAATACGACCAGGACGGCAGGTGTGCCTTCGTCAATCGCAAGTCGCACAGCTCCGTACAGGTCGGGGTCTTCGACTGCTTCCAGCAACGGAGAGCCGATCGTGTCGCGCTGACCGGAACGCAGCGTGAGTTCGGCGATGGGATTGAGGTATTGGATCCTGGCATCGGAGTCGAGCGCGATCACCATGTCGCCGGTGGAGGCGAGGGCGCGCCCCAGTTGATCTCGTTCCGCCGTCCGCGAGGAGAGTTCGTCGCGCAATCGCTCTGCGGCCTGCGATTGGCCAGCGGATTGTTCGCGTAGCAGCGCGGCGGAGCGAGCGCTCATTCTGAGTCCAGCGGCGCACAACGCGATTCCCGACGCCAGAGCGATCCCACCGCCGACCGTCGATGCTTCCGAGGCGAGCAGCCCAACTGCCAGCAACAGTGCAATGACACCGACTACGACCGTGCGCACGCTTACCGCTCGAATCGATACCCCGCTCCGCGCACCGTGATCAGGTGGCGCGGCGGTCCGTCGGGCTTCTCGATCTTCTTGCGCAACCAGCGTACGTGGACATCCACTGTGCGTGTCCCGCCGGCGAACGAGATGTCCCAGACATCATTCAGCAACTGGTCACGAGTGAACGCTCGACCATCGCGCTGCGCCAGGTAGGCGAGCAACTCGTACTCCTTAGGCCGCAGGGCGATCGGTTCGCCGTGTTTGGTCAGCAAGCGGCGGTTCAGATCCAACTTGAACTCGCCGAACTCCAGCTCTCGAACGTCCACCGAAACATCCTGCTTGCGGCGCAGGTGCACACGCACACGAGCCTTGAGTTCGGCCAGGGAAAACGGTTTGGTGATGTAGTCGTCGGCGCCCAGGTCGAGTCCCTTGACGCGGTCTGCCTCGGAGGTTCTTGCAGTGAGCAAGAGGACCGGCGCTTGCGAGGTTTCGCGGATGCCGCGCAGTACGTCGAGTCCGTCCATGCGCGGCAGCATCAGGTCCAGCAAGACCAGGTCGGGCTGTAGCGCGCGGGCCATCGAGAGTCCCTCGATGCCGTCCTCGGCGGTGCGGACCCGGTAGCCCTCCATCTCGAGGTTAAACCTCAGCGTTTCCGCTAGCGGGCGTTCATCTTCCACGACCAACAACGTGCGCATGACACGGCCTCTCAACCGAACGCTGTTTGAAGGCCATGAACGCGGCAACCGCCTCGGTTGCCCGCAATCCGCCGACACCATGCTACGCGCTTTGTCTACCTGCCTGTCGTTGACTGCTGTTGCCATTCAGTTAACCGACCGCGCTCCAACGACTGACTGTGAACTCGCTAATCTGCGCTCACAACCGGCAATCGAGCGAACGTATGACGAAGGATCATTCACTATGCGATTCGGATTCTGGCCAGCCGCATCCAACCCCTGGGCCGAGGTATTGACCGTCGCTCGGCACGCCGAGCGCACCGGCTGGGACCGGATCTGGTTCGCCGATCACTTCATGCCCAACAAGCCGGTCGGCGAGGATGCCTCCGACGGAATGGTCCACGAGTCGTGGACGACGCTGGCCGCATTCGCCTCGCGCATTCCTCGGGTCAAGCTGGGACACATGGTCTCGGGCAACACGTATCGTCACCCGGCGGTGACCGCGAAGATGGCGGCGCAGATCGACATCATCTCGGGTGGACGGTTCATTCTCGGTCTGGGCGCGGCCTGGCAAGAGAATGAGCATCACTACTACGGCATCCATTTCGGCACGCTCAAGGAGCGGATGGACCGCTTCGAGGAAGCCTGCCACGCTGTGACCGAGCTGTTCCGCTACCAGAAGACCAATTTCACCGGCGAGCACTACCAGTTCATCGACGCGCCGCTGGAGCCGAAGCCGATCCAGACGCCTCTGCCCCTGATGATCGGTGGCGGCGGCGAGAAGCGCACCCTGCGGATTACGGCGCAATACGCCAACGAGTGGAATGTCTGGGGCACACCTGAAGTGCTGGTCCACAAGCAGTCGGTGCTGGACGCACATTGCAGCGACGTGCACCGCGATCCGGCCGAAATCCAGCGCTCCGCGTGCACGCTGCTGATGATGACTGACAACGACGATGTCCTCGGTCCCGTGCGAGCCAGCGGACGTCCGGTGCTGGGCGGCTCGAACGACGAGATCAAGCAAACCGTTCAGGCCTACATCGATGCGGGCGTCGACGAAATCATCATTCCCGACTTCACGCTGGGGTCGAACGCATTCCAGCGGACGGAGCAGATGGATCGCTTCATCGAGGAGATTGTGCCGGAATTCCGTTAGCCGAAACGTTCTGCAAACAACACCACCACGGCCTGAGCCATTCCTCAACCCAGTCTTACCCGTGTCCGATCTTCGTCATACCCGCGCTTGTGGCGGAGCCTGCCCCCGGCTTGAACGGGGGTATCTCGCGGATTCGAGCACTCACGTCAGTCTCGGCATGCGGCGAGATTGCCGCGTCGGAGCGCGGCAATGACGAGGTGTACTCGAGCAGCGTATGAACGCCGAATAATCTGCGATGGACTGCAATAGCCTGTAGCAGTTCACACCACATGATCTGGATTGAGTGATGCCCAGCAACCCTACGTTTCCACCGTCTGAGACCGCCTTGCTACTCGTTGATGCGCTCAATGAGTTTCTCAAGCCTGGCGGCAAGCTTTATGAGATGACTAAAGGCACCGCCGAGTCTGCCAACACCATTGCCAACTTGCAGCGGGTGACGGAAACAGCGCGGGCGGCGGGGATTCTCGTGGTCTATGCGAATCATCACAGCAATCGTGGCGGCGACTATGACGGCTGGAAGCATCCGGCGCCTGGCCATGTCGGCATTCAACGCATGAACATCTTTGAGGCGGGCAGCTTCGGCGTCGAGGTGATCGACGAAGTCGCACCGCAACCTGGCGATGTGCTGGCACAGGAACACTGGACATCGAGCGGCTTCGCCAACACCGATCTCGAGTTCCTGCTCGGCCAGCGCGGAATCGAGCGTGTGGTTGTCGCGGGCAATCGGGCCAACACTTGCATCGACTCGACCGGACGCTACGCGGTCGAGCTGGGTTTCCACGCGACGCTGATCTCAGATGCGATCGCGGCATTCTCGCAGGCCGAGATGGATGCGACGATCAACGTCAACTGGCCGGCCTTCGCACACGGCGTGGTGACCTCGGACGAGTTCATCGCGGCACTTGAGCAGGGCGACTAGGCCTCATGGCCGACCGCAGTGTCGATGGGTTCATGCAACGCAAACGCGCCGAGTTCCTCGACGGCGCTGAGACCTTGCCATGGGACCAGATCTGGCTGCGCATGGCCAACGCGCGGTTTGCCTTGATCGACGCAATTCAGGACGTGAGCCAGGAACAGGCCGATTGGTCCCCTCACCCCAAGATCGATCCCGACGACGAAGGCACCTGGAGCATCGGTGAAATCATGCGCCACGTGATCACGGCGTCGCCGAATGTGGCCGAGATCATCGCAGCGACGGCCAATGGGAGCACGGTGGTCAAGGGTCCGCCGGGGCAGATCACGGCTCCGGCGTCGGGTGTCGATGAGCTACGGGCGCAAGTGACGCGAGTCAGTGAGCGGCTGCTGAGCGTCGGTAATGCGCTGCCGGACGAGATCGATAACGAAACCACCGTCCCGCACGCATTCTTCGGAGACCTGCCGTCAATGGCCTGGCCGCTATTCCAGGCGTTCCACGACGGTGACCACACGGCTCAGATCGTCGCCCTCAAGTCGCACCCTGATTTCCCAGGATGAACTGCCGTCCAGGCTGGAGACTTTGATGTCTAGCCCGCCTTGGATTCGCTTGACCGACCACTCCGGGTCGGATCGCAGCTCCGGGGGCTGTTCTCGCGGAAAGATTGAGGCTCTGTAGGAGACAGGAGGCTCTTGGACCGGCTTAGCTTGGCTCTGAGACCTTTCGCTAGTGGTCCAATCGAGGTCTCTAGGGACGACGATGCAGCCGTTCTCGTCACCTATTCCCTCCCAGCGTTCAGGTTGATTCCACATCATCCAGGCTGATATGGCGCAGGTGAGACCGTCGAGCGCATCGTCAAGGCGCTTGTACGCAACACCTATCAGCGACTCGGTTACGGCGGGATCGAGTCGTCGCTGGACTCCAGGGTGTTCCAGGATCCCAGGCGCTTCTTTTGATATCAAGTTGCGTAAGTGTCGCTGGTATTGCCGCATCGCCCGTTGACAAAACTCCCAACTCCGCTGTTGCTTCTTCTTGTATGGAATGCGTTCCTGCAATCCAAAGAGGCGTACATGAATCGGGTGGGGAAAGACCTCAACCACCGCCGGAACACGGCGATCGTCGTGCAGCATTGGCTTCGGATTGGTTGTGAATCCACGCGCATTGAGCGCCTGACCGAGATCAATGCCCGCCGTCCAGCCTTTTCGTACGGCCGCGTGCGATGAATGAGCGCCCGCCTTGTAGCGGCCAAAGATCTTGCTGATCTCCTTATCGGCCCAGCGCTGCGGCGTGTAGACAAGGGGAGCGTCAACAGTGACAACTGCAGGTTTTGCCGCGGCTACTTCCCCAGCCAGACTCTCTGTCCCACGGGGGGCAACCTCCAGCCGGGTGCAGTGCAGATTCTCCCGCGAATCGCCCTCAAGCCAGCAGATGCCGCTTTCGTTCTTGGTTGTCCAGGCGAGGTCGAGTCCGATGAAGGTGGGCATTGGGGTGCACTGAGGTGGGTTCGTCTACAGGAGCGCGTGCGACGCGGCAAGTTGCAACTCGGCAGCCTTGGACACTGCTGCAATGCGCAAGATTTCGCCAAGCTCTGCGCCACTTCGATAGTCCGGGTAGTGCATGCTCTTGACCCTGCCGGTAGTGAGCAGCTCTTGAAAGGAGCGCCTGGCAGTCTCCTCGCCACGCTTGAAGACGGCAAACGACGACCCTCCCCCCTTTTCGACGAGCGAGAAACAAGGGATATCTGTCAAACCATCGCCGACATAGATCATGTTGGCGAACGGCACGCGACGTTGCGCTTCGTCGATCTTTCGATTGACTAAGTGCGGCTTGGTCTGCGCCTCTTCTGCGGCAATCCCTTTGCTAATCTCGAACAGAAATCGAGTCTTTTCAGTAAAGGTCACGCAACGTTGCACTTCAGCCAACATGCCAGTCTCCACACTTTCCGCAAGTTGGCAGCCATAGACGCCGTCGATGTGATTCTGAACTGTCAGACAGCCTTCGATCAGGGACTGCAGACCACCGGAGATGACGTAGAACTCGACGCTCACGTCTCGGTATTGCTCAATTTCAGCGCGGACTTCATCGAACATCTCCGGTAACCCTGGAAACCAGGTTTGCTCAACAACGTCACGGCCAAACTCCATGAGTCGTGTGTTCGTTAGGCCGTCAAGTGGCTTGCCAGGCGCAACTTCGCGAAGCAGCAGATTCAGATACGCCAAGGGCGGATCGTATCCTGCCTCTACCAGCTCCTTGGCACTCTGCGTCCAGAAGGTCCGTGAGTCGATTCCAGAGGCCTCGAGCAACGCAGTCGTGGAATCCGGCACTAGCGTGTCATCGAAATCGAAAACCATCGCTAGCACCGGCATAGGTCGGCTCCGCTCACTTGTCCGGCGGCGCCGATGAGTCGTCCAGTTTCGGGTTCACAGCGTGGTCTTGCGCCTTCAGCGAGAGTTCGAGAAGTTTGCTCCTTGCCTTCTGCCATTCGCTGGCAGTCATGCGGGTTGGCTGCTCAGTAGCCATGCCACACGCCCTTTCTGGGTGAGGTGTAGTAGTTCGAGCCACCGACAACATAGCACATGCGTACGTCACACGGGTGATTCTAACGACTGCGTGGGGCCTGCGAGTAGTCGCCGAAGGGGCCGTCTCTCCAGGCGAGGGCTCCCTTGAGGCCTTCGTCCCTCATTCTCCTTGACCACTCGTAGTGCTGGCTGGTGAAGGTTCCGACTGCGTCGAGGTCGGTTGAGGAGCGCAGCGATGAGTAGATGCCCATGTTTTCGTAGAAGCGGTTGACGTGGACCTTGAGCTGGGCGAGGTGGTCGGCGGGTAGGTTAGAGATGCGCTCGGCGAGGGCGAGGGTCTTCTCTTCCAGCTCGTCGCGCGGGACGGCGTAGTTGATCAGGTTGAGCTCGGCGGCCTCGGTCGCGCGGATTGGGTCGCCGGTGTAGAAGAGCTCCTTGGCTTTGCGCATGTTGGTCAGCAAGGGCAGGATCGCCGAGGTCCGTGAGCCGGCGAAGCGCAGGCCGGGGTGACCGATCTGCGTGTCCTCGGCTGCCACAACGAGGTCGGCCATCATCGAGAGCTCAAAGCCGCCCGCGATCGCGTAGCCGTGGAGCTGCGCGATGGTCACCTTCTGCATGTTCCAGAAGTACATCCAGATGTCCGTGACGCGGGCCATGCCGCCTCGAATACCCATGATCAGGCGGTTGCCGTCGTCGTCGACGGTGCGGAATCGCTTGTGCACGGCGTCGGCGCCGTAGCCGCCGGCGGGTGTGAGGTCATAGCCGGCGGAGAAGGTGCGCCCCGCGCCCTTGACGATCAGCACGCGCACGTCGTCGTCGGCCTCGAAGTACTCAAGCGCGTCGCGGAAGTCGTAGATCAGCTCCTGCGAAAGCGCGTTCATCTTCTCGGGCCGGTTCAGCGTGACCACACCGATGCGGTCGTCGGTGCCGGTGCGATCCAGCAGCACATTCTCAAATTCGGGCAAGGACATGTTTGGGTTCTCCAGTGGTTGGCAGTCAGTCGGACTCAGCCTAGCCGACACCTAATCGTTGCCCAAACCGGATCGCGTCTTTGATCGAGAACGACCATCGTTCGTTGGTAAGATTCGTATGGCACCGGGAACAGCGGAGGTTTGGCATGAGGCGATTGTTCGGTATCTCACTGCTGCTCATCGCAGTCTGGGCATTGGCGTTCACGACGGGATGCGACGACGACATCCCTGCGACATCTGTCGACATCGACAGTCCTGCCGCTGACGAAGATGTAGTCGCGCAGCTTGGCGCGAACGCCGATGAGTTCGAGTATGAAGTGGGCGAGTACGGCGGAACGTTGACGTTTGCGACGATCTCAGAGCCATTGACCTTCAACCTGGCCCTGTCCAACGACGCCGGCTCGTCGGGCGTGCTGGGCTACCTGTTTGAAGGACTGACCGATATCTCCTGGCTCAGTGGCGAGCCGCAGCCGAACCTGGCCGAGTCGTGGGACGTATCGGCTGACGGACTGACCTGGACCTTCTATCTGCGTCGCGATGTCGTCTGGCACGACGGCGAGCCGTTCACGGCGGCAGATGTGGAGTTCACCTTCAACGAGATCATCTACAACGAGGACATCCCGACATCTACGCGCGCGACATTCAACTTCCGTCTGCTGGACGAGGACGGCAACTGGCAACAAGTGCCCATGACTGTCACGGCAATCGATGACTACACGGTCCAGTTCGTGCTGCCGGTCTCGTTTGCACCATTCCTCCGCTCCATGGCCACGGCGATCTATCCGCAGCACACCCTGCAGACCTACGTCGACGCCGGGACCTTCAACGAGGTCTGGGACATCAGCACTGATCCGTCTGAGATTGTCGGCACCGGGCCGTTCCTGATCGATCAGTATGTGGCCGGCGAGCGTGTCGCGTTTCGCCGCAACCCTGACTACTGGATGACCGATGCGGACGGTAACCGATTGCCCTATCTCGACCGGATTGTCCAGGTGATCGTGCCGGATCTGGAGAGTGAGCTGGAGGCGTTCCGATCAGGCCTGGCGGACATCCACGGGGTGCTTGGCCACGAGTTTGCGGAACTTGAACCCCTCGCCGACGACGAGAACTTCACCATTCATCGCCGTGGGCCAACGTTTGGCTCGACGTTCGTGACCTTCAACCAGAACCAAGGCATAGATCCAGAATCCGGCGCGGCCTTTGTCTCTGAGGAGAAGTTCTACTGGTTCAGCAACCTGGCATTCCGCCGAGCGGTGGCTCATGCGGTGGATAAAGATGCGATCATCGAGCAGGTTCAGCATGGACTGGGCTATCCGCAGTGGTCGCCCATCAGTCCGGCGACCGGCGGGTTCCACAACTCCGACGTCGCTACCTACGAGTACGACCTCGAACAGGCCAATGCGCTCCTGGATGATCTGGGTTGGACTGACCGCGACAATGACGGCTTCCGCGAGGATGACCGAGGCAATGAGATTGCCTTCACGCTGGCCACCAATCAGGGCAATACCGTTCGCGAACAGGTCACGGGCATCATCCACCAGGGGATGACCGAGAGCGGCCTGAATGTCGACTTGCAGGTCATTGACTTCGGCGAGCTCGTCGGCCAATTGACCACGTCGTATGACTGGGATGCCATCGTGATCGGTTTCACGGGAGGTCCCGACCCGTACAGCGCCATCGTGCTCTGGCACAGCTCAGAGAGCCTGCACCTCTGGTATCCAAACCAGTCAGAACCAGCGACAGCCTGGGAAGCAGAGCTGGACGACCTCTACGTCCGGGCCAGCCAGGAGTTGGATCGGGAGTTAAGGTTTGCCATGTATCACCAGGCGCAGGAGATCGTGGCTGAGAACCTGCCGCTGATCTATACGACACATCCCGAGCGTCTGAACGCGGTGCGAAACGTCTTTGGTAACACAACGGCGACGTTATACGGCCTGTGGGATATTCGGTATCTGTATCGGACTGATTAGGGTGTTTTACATGTGGGGCGCAACGGTAGATGCGCAGCGCCTGCTAGCCCGCTCGGGAGTGGGACCCCCTCAGCCTTCGGCAGCTCCCCCTGCAAGGGGGAGCGGGGAATGCTGGCGCGCCAAGCATGGGTTGTCAGCATCCACGTGAAGACGTCCTGTTACAGATTCAATCACCTGGCTGGCTGCCGCACGACCGGCTGACTTCGGATCGGCAGCCCCCAGCCTCGACAATCTGGCTGTCAACCCCCTACCCTGTATCGGAATATACAGTTGGCTGTGCGGCTGTGGCCGCAGCAATTTGGTGCGGCTTGGCCCGCTTTCTGAGGAGCCTGACGATGGTCACCGTTGACAAACTTGAAGAACTGCGCTTGGAACCGGAGGCTCCCGACCTTGACCTGTCCTGGCTGGATCTGGACACCGAGTGGGGTGTCTCGGCCGAACCTGGACGCAAGGGTCTGACGCTGCAGCAGATCAACAAGTCGCTCTATGGCGAAGTGCCGGCGACCTCGACCGATAGCTCAGCCCGACCTCGGGGCGCAGCTCCCCCCGATGGCGCCGCGCCGCGGATGTCGGCCTGGGTGCTGGGTGACGCGACCGAGACGTTCTCCGATTCGGCAGGACTGCTCTACGACGAGGCCGTTTCGCGGCAGTGGTCGTCGGCCACCGACATCCCCTGGGACACGATGGATGAGCTGCCTGAGGACATCGAGCGCGCGATGGCGCAGCTCTGCACCTCGCTGACCGAGGTTGAGTTCATCGCTGGCGATGTACCAGGCAAGTGGTTGCCGCGCGTTGCCGCCGACCACTTTGAGTCAGGTCTGTTCCTCATGTCGCAGGTGATGGATGAAGCGCGTCACACCGATGTCTTCCGCAAGCGCGCGCTGGCCAACGGTGGCGGACTGCTGCTGCAGGGCGGCGGCGGTGGACTGCGTCAGATCCTCGAGGCGGAAGACTTTACGCAGATGTCGTCGATGCTGCATATCCTCGGCGAGGGCTTTGTCCAGTCCTTGTTCCGGCTGGGCGAGCTGATCGCCCACAACGAGGCCGAGAAACGGATCTTCCGTCTGGCCGCGCAAGATGAGTCGCGCCATGTCGCTTACGGCGTCACGCACCTGAAGTACACACTTGAGCACGACCCGGACAAAGCCGAAGAGGTTCACTGGTCGCTGGACATGTTCGAGCACACGCTGGTCGACCCGGACCAGCAGAACCCCGGGCTCGCCGGTGCGCTGGTCTACCTGCTCGGCGACGGCGACGTGGACGAAGGCTGGCGGCTGTTCTGGCACGTGCGCCGCAAGCAAGTGCTCGAGTACCTGCACCGGCTCGACGTGGCGGGACTTGGCGGACGGCTCGAAACCGGTCGGCTACATCCTTCATTGTCAGGTGCTCTGGACGAGAACTAAACACCACCGACACAAGGAACTTTGCTCCCCCTTACAGGGGGAGCTGCCGAAGGCTGAGGGGGGTTCGTCGGCCGAGGCACTTGCGAGCGGGACCCCCTCACCCGCTTCGCGGGAGCTCCCCCTGCGAGGGGGAGCGCTTGTCTATGTAGCGATACACGGAGGACCGTATGCCAGACAAGGATGTCGTCGCGGCAGCCAAGGAACGACTTGAGCAGTCGGGGCTGCCCTCCGATTGGCTCGATGTTCCGGTTCACTGGGGCGTAAAGGCGAAGGAGCAGGCCACGCCTGAGAATGGCGGTCTGCGTTTTGAGTACCTCAACGTCGATGTCTATGGCGAAGTGCCCGAGCACTGGGACAACAACACGGAGATTCCCAGGGGCGCGATTCCCGATACTCGTACGGAGCAGATGGGGTACTCGATCTTTGACAAGTCGGAGGTCTGGTCGGATCTGTGCGCCGAGCTGTACGAAGACGCGATCGCCGACCGCTGGAACTCGTCTTCGGACATTCCCTGGGACACGCTGACGCCGATCGGCTCCGACCTGGAGCGTGCCGTCTGCCAGCTCGCGACGTTGATGTCGGAGTATGGCTGGACGAAGGCGCAGACGACTGGTCGCTGGTTGCAGGAGATCTCGTACGGCTACATCGAGGTCAAACTGTTCCTCGGCACCGTGGTGTTTGATGGGGCGAGACTGTTCGAGGTCTGGCGCAAGCGGGCGTTGTCTAATGGCGGCGGACTTGGCCGCGGCGGTCGCAACTGGAAGTTCCTGCCGCTTACTCAGAGCTACACGTTCTCGGAGTTCACGGTTGCCTCGATCATGCACGACGCGATGCTGATTGCATTGCTCAACCACGGCGAGCAGCTCGCCCAGACAGAGGCCGAGCGCAAGATCTATGAGCTGTGCGCCAAGGACATCGAGCGGCACCTGAAGTACTTCGTCGATCACATGCGCTACCTGCTGCTCAAGGAGCCGGGGCGTCGCGAAGAAATCCATCGCTACCTGAACAAGGCCGAGTGGTACCTGGCCAAGGACGAAGACGACACGCTCTACAGCGCAATCGCCGTGATCATGGGAGAGGGCAGAGAAGGCGCCGGTGAGGCCATGGCCGACGTAGCCGAAATCCGCCGCGCGCAGGTCGAGACGTACCTCGGGTACTTGAGGGACTGTCACCTGTCGGATCGTGAGGGTCGGTTGAACGAGGATCTACGTAAGTGGGCAGGGATGGTTGAGCTCGAGCAAGAAGAGAAGATTCCGGTTTAAGGCGTAAGACCAGACGTAGCGTTGGGGCTTGCTTTGCTCCCCCTTGCAGGGGGAGCTGCCGAAGGCTGAGGGGGTCCCACAAGCGAAGTGCGCGAGGGCAGAACCCCCTCACCCGCTTCGCGGGAGCTCCCCCTGCGGGGGGGAGCAAATTTGCTCGGCCACACTCCTCAATACATCAGGCCAAACAGCGGAGCGGCTGACCCCCGTTGAATTCCAGCATCTGACCGAACGCGGTTGCCATGTCGATGTTGGCTCCCAGCTCTTCTCCTCGGAGTTCGCTGTAGGCACGGTGCAGGTTGCCGACGATTCGCTCTCCGTCTGTCCATTCGCCGAAGCGACCGAGATCGAGGTCTCGGGCGGCTTCGAGGGGATCGACTCCTGCGTCGAAGGCGGACTTGGCCGAGTCCTGGACGAACTCCAGGTAGGCGTCGACTTCGTCTAGGACGGAGGCGTCGGCGACCGGACCGTGACCGGCGACGACTGTCTCGATCGGCAACTCCTTCAGGCGGACGAGCGCCGAACGCCAGCCGGCGACAGAGCCCATCAGCGCAAACGGCGTTCCCTGATTGAAGATGATGTCGCCGGCGATGAGGACCTGCCGCTCGGGAATCCAGACCACTGCATCGGTGTTGGTGTGCGCAGGAGAAACGTAGATCAGTTGTAGCTCCAGGTCACCGGCGTACAGCGTCATGGTGTCGTCGAAGACGACGTTGGGCGCGACAGGTGTGACATCGCCCCACTCAACTGTGGGGAACATCACTTGCACTCGTTCTCGCTGGTCCGGTGCGTCGCGCAGGATGTCGTCACGGCAGTTGCGATGCCCGACGATCACCGCGTCATCGGCGAAGAGGCAGTTGCCGTATGTGTGATCCATGTGCGAGTGGGTGTTGACCAGGGTTCGCACCGGATTACTGGAGATGCTGGCGATCGCTTCCTGGAAGAGCCGCGTGCGACGTTCGTTGGCACAGGCGTCGATGGCGATGACCTGGTCACCAACATCGACGAAGGCCGGATTGTTGAGGCACCAGGATCCGTCGTGCTGGATGTAGGCGTAGATGCCCTCGGAGACCTCGACGACCTCGGGGTCGGGCAGAACTTCGGTGTCGGTGGTGTGTTCGGTGCTCATAGGTATGTGCTCGCTCTCGCCTCTCTCATCTAGGCCAGCCCTCACCCTAACCCTCTCCCGGAGGGAGAGGGGACAACGAGTCAGGCGTTGGCATAGAACTCGAAGTCGTCCATGATTCGTTGGTAGCGCCGCTCCACATGAGAGCGCAGTTCGGGGTGGGAGAAGATGAGCCAGCGGTTGGCTTTGACGCCTTTGACCACGATCCGGCCGACATCCTCGGGGTCCATCTGTTGCGACATCATGCCAGGACTGAAGCCGGATTCGGGACCGTCCTTGGGTCCGCCGAACTGATCGGGGCGGTTGCGTCCTGCTTCGCCGATTAGCGTGTCGACGCCGCCTGGACAGAGCGCCGAGACGCCGATGCCTTCGGCGGACAGCTCGTCTCGCAGCGACTCGGTGTAGGCGAAGGCGGCGTGCTTGCTGCTGCTGTAGACGCCCAGCGGGACTACTTCGTTGAGTCGCAGGCCCGCCATCGACACGGTGTTGACGATGTGCGCCTCGCCGTCCTGCGAACGCATACGGGGCAAGAACGTCTGCACTCCGTTGACGACGCCATTCACGTTGACCGCGAAGGTCCAGTCCCAGTCGGCCTGGGTTGCCTGACTCACGGGACCGGCGGTCATGACGCCTGCGTTGTTGATTAGTAGGTTCAGTTCGCCGAACTCGGCGTAGACCTGCTCGGCTAGCCATTCGTAGCCGACGGTGTCGGTGACGTCGAGGTCAACGGCCAGTGCCTGCACTTCCTTCGCCTCGACCTCGGCTGCAACGGCCTGGGCCGTGCCTTCCTGGACATCGGCGAGGATGACATGCATACCTTCGTCGGCGCAGGCGAGGGCGATCCCGCGGCCAATTCCACTGCCTGCCCCAGTCACCAATGCGACCTTGCCGCTCAGGTTCTCCATGGGCCTCCTCCACTTCGCTGCGTCGAAACTGCCTGGTTTGCTGCACAGAGGCTAGCGTTACCCTCACTCTCATGACGACCGAATTGCATGAGCAAATCGCCACCGCTACGAACGGAACTGCCCTTGAGGGGATGACCGTGCTTGAGGATGGCGGCGGAATCGCCGCGTCATATGCGGGCAAGCTGCTGGCCGACCTTGGCGCGGACGTGATCAAGCTGGAGCCGCCGGGCGGAGACTCCGTGCGGCGAAAGCCTCCGTTTGCGGCCGACACGCCGGGTCGCGAGCGCAGTGGACTGCACCTGTTCCTGGACACGAACAAGCGCAGCCTGACCCTCGATGTCGAGTCGGCCACCGGGCGCCGAATTTACCGGCAGATCGCGAAGCATTGCGGGACAGTAATCACGTCGCGGCCGATTGCAGAGCAACGTCGGCTGGGACTGACCTGGGACGATCTTGCGGTGGATTCGCCAGAGTTGAATCAGGTCAGCATCACCGTCTTCGGCATTGATACGCAGCGCGAGGGTTGGCAATCGGAGTCGCTGATCGCCTCGCTGGCGAGCGGGATTTCATACCGGATTGGCGACCCCGATCGCGCTCCCCTCGGACTGCCCTACGACGCGCCGCAGTTTCAAGGCGGGATCCACGCCGCGATTGCGGCGCTGCTGGCGCGTCGGGCGACACGCGAGGATGGTGTGGGACAGCATGCCTGGCTGTCGATCGTCGACATCATTAGCAACGTGATGGCTGGCGCCGGCGTCGCCGCGTTTGTCTTCACCGGTCAGTCGCGCGGTCGGGCCGGGACGCACATGAACGCGTTCTATCCCTGGCAAGTGACGCCGGTGAAGGACGGCTACTACGAGGTGATCACGATGGTCGACCGGCAGTGGAACCGGTTCATGGAGCTGCTGGGCGACCCCGAATGGCAGTACGACGAGCGACTGAAGAATCGTTGGCTCGCGTTCCAACATGTCGAGGAACTGGACGCGTACTGGCATCCCTGGATGAAAGAGCGGACCAAGGCAGAGCTGATGCAGATCTTCGGCGAGAACCACATCTCATTCCAGCCGGTCCATACGATCGGAGAGGTGGCGGAGTCGGAGCATCTGGAGGCTCGTGAGTTCTGGTCGGAGATTGAGCATCCCAGTTTCGAGGAGCCGGTCAGGTTGCCGGGCGCGCCGTACAAGCTGAGTGAGAGTCCTTGGGCGATACGTCGCAGGCCGCCGCTGTTAGGGGAACATTCGGCGGAGGTGTTGTCGGAGGTTGGGGTTGTTGGGTTGAAACTGGCGCGGTTGAGGAGGAGTGGAGTGATCTGAACGACTCCACCGCTCACGATCTCCCTCCGTCATTCCTGCGCAGGCAGGAATCACGAACCACCAAAGCCTGCTCGCTGCACGGAGCCTAGACGTACCTCGACAGGTTGAGCGCTGGGTCCCTTTGCGTCATCATCCAGACTTATGGCAAAACAACCCGCCGTCTACATGCTCATCAAGCGACCCCCGTTCGGTCCGATCTACACCGGAGTAATCTCCGATCTCGCCCAGCGCGCTCACCAGCACAGGCAACGGAGAGGCAGTCAGTTCGCCAGTCGCTATAACGTCACTCGACTCGTCTGGTACGAACTGCATGACACGATGGAGGAGGCGATCACGAAGGAGAAGCGGCTCAAGCGTTGGATGCGAGACTGGAAGCTGCGGGAGATCCGGGAGATGAATCCGACGCTTCGCGATTTGTATGAGGACCTTGCTTGAGCGGTCGGAAGAGGACGGCGCGCGAGGTGTTGGGGTACGCCTTGGGTTCTTGGTGCGGTCGAGGTTGGGAGGTTCGTGATTCCTGCCTTCGCAGGAATGACGGAGGGGGGGCGGGAGTGACGGAGAAGTGGGGTGGACTGTCGGACGGGGACGGCTCGCGGGGTGTTGGGGTACGCCTTGGGTCCTTGATGCGGTCGAGGTTGGGGGGTTCGTGGTTCCTGCCTTCGCAGGAATGACGGAGCGGGGGCGGGAGTGACGGAGGGGGGGCTTACGCCTACTTCAGCATGTGACGGACGATTTGCTCGACGGCGTCTGTGTGCTTGGTTAGCGACTTGGGGTCGATGCAGCGGTCGTAGGTGTCTTGTGGGCTGTGGAAGTAGGGGTGGCCTCCGAGGAAGGAGGCGAAGCGGCCGTTGATTTCTCCGATGTTGCGGGCTTCTCCGAAGCCGGCGTTGCCGACGGGGAAGGCTCGACGTTCGAGGCCTTGCTCGTTCAGCGCGTTGGTGGCGACGTTGAAGAGTTCGTCGTCGGAGGCGGCGTAGCTGGGTTGGCCGTTGCGTGAGCCGATTGAAGCTCCGAGGTGCATCCAGGCATGGACTTCGTGGGCGGCGTCTCCCAGTTCCTTGATGTAGTGGTCGAGGCCGAGGTGGTGGAGTTCGTGTCCGCTGGAAGCGACGAGGTTGAGCGTTCGGCGGCCCGGGTTGGCAGCGACTCGTCCGGCGACTTCCATCCAGATGGCGATGCCTCCGCCTCGCTCCGCGGCGCAGGTGTACCAGCCGGACTTGGGCGTCATCAGCACGACGGGCTCGGTGTCGGGATCGGTACCTGGGATCGTACCGACGACGTTGTCTGCGGGCGCGTCGACGCGTCCTCCGTCACTGATCATGGTGATCTCGGAGCCGACGGCGTCCAGCAGTGGTCCCGCGTCCATTGGCGCGACCTGGAGGACCGGCAGCTCGATGGGGTCGAGCGGACGCTCGGCGTTGCGCACGACGGGATAGCCCTCGGGATCGCCCATGATCATGATGATCGCGTCGGCGCCGTCGGCGCGGGCCAACTCGAAGGAGGTGTAGACGCCGGCCGCCATTCGCTCCTGGTCGTCGGGTGCGAACTGCCAGAGGACGAGTCCCGGACCGTTGTCGGTGCGCAGGGTTGCGGTGAGACCGTTGTGGTCGGTGAAGGCGCTGTCGAAGGTTGGGACGGCGGGAATGTCCCAGCCGCCGAAGCGGATCGAGGCGTCGTGGATTTCGACGCGCGGAAAGCGCCAGGTCTGGAAGTCAGCCTCGACGCCGACCTTGCGCAGCTCCTCCATCATCCAGAGGGTCGCGCGATTGTCGGCCTCGCGACCGGTGCGATGGTCGCCCATCTCCTCGTAGGCTCGGATGCGGCGTTCGGCGTCGTTCATGGTCAGGCTGCTTGGTCTACTCAGTCGGCTACGGCTGTGGCCTCTTGTCGTTTGGTTTGTTCGGCGGCCGCTGCGTCGCGGCGGGCGACTTCGTCCTTGACCATCGGGATCAGCTCTCGGCCGTAGTCGATGGCGTCGGGGAGTGGGTCGAAGCCTCGGATCAGGATGGTCGAGACGCCGAGGTCGATGTACTTGAGCAGGACTTCGGCGACCTGCTCGGGTGTGCCCACGAGGGCGGTGCTGTTGCCAGCGGCGCCGGTGGCTCCGGCGATGGGCATCCAGAGTCGTTCGTCGTGGATGTCGCCCTTCTCGGCGAACTCGAGCAGTCGCTGCGAGCCACGCGATTGCGGGCGGAAGTCGAGCGACTGCTTGCGCAGCTTGTTCACGGCGGCGAGGTAGTTGTGGGCCTTTTCCCAGGCCTGGTCCTCGGTCGGCGCGATGATTGGGCGGAAGGAGACGGAGAGTCGCGGGTCGCGGCCGTGCTCGGCGGACATCTTGCGGACGCGATCGATGGTCGCGGCGATTGAGGCGCGCGGCTCGCCCCACATCATGTAGACGTCGGCGTGCTTGGTGCCGATTTCGAAGGCGATGTCGGATGCGCCGCCGAAGTAGAGCGGAATGCCGCCGGGCTGCGACGGCAGGACCTCGGGGTTCTGTCCGACGATGTTGTAGAACTCGCCCTCGAAGTCGAACGGCTCGCGTCCGTGGGCGTCGTGCTCCCAGGTGCGGCGCATGACGGAGAGGTACTCGTCGGTGCGGCGATAGCGCTCGTCGTGGCCCTTCCAGTCGCCGTCGCGCTGCTGCTCGGTGTCGTGTCCGCCGGTGATGATGTGGACGGAGACGCGGCCCTTGGTGAAGAAGTCGAGCGTGGCGAACTTGCGCGCGGCCAGGGTGGGCGTGACGAATCCGGGCCGGTGGGCGATCAGGAACTTGATCCGCTCGCTACAGGCGGCGGCGGCCTGGGCGACGTGGAGTCCGTCGGCCGAGGCCGAGGTGTAGCCGACGAGCACGCCGTCGAAGTCGGAGTTCTCGTGGGCCATGGTGAAGTTACAGAGGTAGTCGTGGTCGATGCCGCCGCCGATGATGTGCATCGCAGCGTTGGACTCGGACGGCTTGACACCGATCATTCCCAGAAATTCGACGGGCATAGTTCACCTCACTTGGTTGAGTCGTGGACTCAGACCTTCAGGATAGGGGTCGGGGAACGGGAGGAGAATTCGGGGCGGGATCGGCGATCTGCCGCTGTGGACTGGGGATTGGGCCGAGTTTTGTTCGGATTTGTTCGATTCTGGACGATCTGGGGCGATTTTGGGTTGGTTATGTGCTCGATTGTGTGCGTCTTGGAGTGTGCCGTTTGGTGGTTGTCGGTTGGTCGTGGTTTCAGTTGGGGAGCGGATGGCGTGCGCGGGTTTTGGTTCGCACGTTCATTCTACTGGGATTCTCGGAGGGGTGGGAAGCTGTCGAAGGAGTTTGTGGTGTCGGGCATCATGGTGGCGACGCCTTTGATGCTGGGTCCGGGCCGGAGTCCCCATATCGGCCACCGCTGCGGTATTGGCTAGCCTCGATGTGCAAGTTTAGATAGAGATACAGCTCTACGGAGCGTACAACGGGGCAATCGTAGCGAACATATGCGGGGCTGCAATGTATGCTTAACGTCAGATCGAGACCCAGTGACTAGCGGTGTCCGGTTGGCCGCATTCACATTGTAGAAGGGTTGACACGTGCTTGCAGACCTGTTGAGAAGCGCGATGAACGAAGTCACGGTAAAGAGCGATCCAAGGCTAGGTTCGCAGATCACCGTTGAGCAGTATCGATCTTGGATTCAGACCCGCATAACCCGGCGTCGATTGGATCTTTCTTCCGCGACTAGAATGATATCGCTACACCTCGCCAAAGGCAGCGTTCGCCGACTGCTAACGGACTTCATCTCGACACAGTTCTCGGATATCAGTGTCGACGGCCACGTTCTCTTCGGGGTGCACGAAGTGCTGGGAGGAATAGTAGGGCCAGCCTCTATCGACGAGATTACCGATAGACTCCTCGAACTTGCCCTCGTTTATGGTCCCGACTCTGCAGCCTCCATTTTCTTGCGTGCTATCGAGGACCCATCCTGTGAGTATCAGGCCTATACCTTGTTGGACGGCATTTCCGTTGAAGAACCAATTGAGATCTTTGACGGTGTAAGACTGTCTCCGCTGCCCCGCTCGACAGGAGACTTGCCTCCTCACCTTCCAGAATTCTGGGGCCACTCCGGAGTTTCCGACATCGAGCTACTAGGAGGAGTTTTGCTCGAGGTTGACCGTTTTCTGACGCCGCGATTCGCGCCTCCTGCTAAAGATTACGACACCCTCACGATGAATCGGAAGCACTTTAGCGCTGGGGTTAGAAGTTCCGATTTGGACGCGTTCTCGGTCCAGTGGTTCTGTCGAGCATTGTCGCTGGCAAGTCGGACCACCGTTCGAGATACGATTTCATGGAACCACGTGCCCTTCCAAGAGATCGGACAGAGGATCCACTCATCGCAGGGCTGGAGCAGCATACACCGATACGGACGTCTTTCGCGTGTACGACTCGAAGAAAGGGTGGGCGAAGTCGTGTCGGGTACAAGGTCGCGCTATCAGACCATCGCGGAAGCCAGTCCCGAGCTAATGGAACGGCTTAACATACCGATAGAACGATGGATGGAATCGGGAGCATCAAAAGGGATGCTCGATAGAGCTATAGATCTGGGAATTGCGCTCGAAAGCTTTTACGTAAACGATGGCGGAGAGTCTATTCAGTACAAGCTTGGTGTCCGAGCTGCGAGGCATCTGAGGGATAGCTTGGACGAAAGGAAGAAAGTGAAGTGGCAAATGACGCGTGCGTACGGGTTCCGGTCGGAAGCGGCGCACGGCGGCACCATCTCGGGGAAAAAGTTAACGTATGATGACAAGCAGCACACCGTCGAGGAGCTGTTCGAAGAGGCGCGAGATCTGTGCGCAGAGGGTATTGATAAAGCAATTTCCGAAGGAGTCCCTGATTGGGACGAGGTGATGTTTAGCTAGCCGGGCAAGGCGGAGTATGGAACCCTCACGAGGGGCTCGTTTGCCAAGGTGACCGCCCGGTGGACAGGTCAACCACAGCCGCTGATTGGAAATGACCGGTTCCGATGGGAGCAGTCGCCGGCGGAGGTCGAGGCTTTTGACGATGCCATAGTCGCGTTTGGCGCCGGGAGCGTCAGTCACCGCGCTCCCTGACCGTGTCGTGTGGCAGCTTGGCTCGCTCTTCGTCTAGGAACAGACCCCAGGCCTTGCTGCCTTTGCGTCCGTTGCAGTTTCCGCAGAGGCCGATTCGATTCATTACGCCGTCTTCTCCGCCACGAACCTTTGGGATGCGATGATCAAGCTGCAAGTCGACCTTGCGGAGATTCTCTGAATCGCAGTATGGATTGGCGCATTGACGGCCTTGCCGGTTCCAGAGAGCGTCTCGCAATTTGTCATCCGGGACTCGCTCGACGTCCTGTCGGCGCGGCGGCGATTTCCGCACGGTGACCGGCTGTTCCGTCATGTTTAGCCCTGTTGCCTCGCGCAACCGAATGTACGTTGCTTGCTCGGCTACGGGATCGATGTCGATTCCGACCCACTTGCGCTGCAGGTCCTCGGCTGCGACACAGGCCGTTGCGCAGCCCGCGAATGGATCGAGCACCATGTCGCCTTCATTGGACCCACATTCGATCAGTCGTTTGTAGAGGCTGAGCGGCTTACGTGTGTCCCACTCCAGCTCGCTACTCTCCAAGCTCACGACATCGTCCCAGATATCGTCACGCTTGCGACCTGGTTGCTCATCCAGATAGCGCTTGAAGCGCGGAACATTACCAGGCGCAGTTTGTACGATCCGGCCCGCATCGAGTGCGGCCTCCATGCGCTCTCGTTCCCAGCGCCAGACTCGCGTGACTCCCAAGAACTCGTAGGTCAGGTTCGGACGGTTTCCTTCTGGATGCACCAAGTTGTCTAGGGTGTATCGGCGCGGGCCGTCCCACTTGTCGTATTGACGCTCCGTTTTCTCATCAAGATTGGCCATGTCGTAAGGTCTGTAGGACGAAGTCCACTTGTGCTCAGCCGTCTTACCGTAGGCCAGAATCGTGTCGCTGTTTGCTGGCAAGCGCCGCGTCGGGTAGCTCTTTGCTTCGGCGCGCCGGCGTGTGATCTCGTTGATGAGGTTGCGCCTCTTGAACACTGCATCGAGTACCAGTCTCAGATATGCATTGGCCTCCGTGTCGCACTGCATGAACAGCACGCCCGTCGGCTTCAAAACGCGGTGCATCTCTACGACGCGCGGAGCCATGTAGGCCAGGTATGCGGCGATTGAATTCCTGACTCGGCCGGTGTCGATCTTACCCGTGCGTTGGTCAATGCTTCCGCCTTCGATGATGACTGCTGCTTCGATGATTTCCTTGATCGCTGGATGGTCAGTCGCTATCAAGTCCTGCCATTCGTCCGTTACTTCGTCCCAGCGCCAGCGATCGTCGAAACGCTGCTTGGCCTGCCTGGAACCGAGCGGCGCGTTGAAGATGCGCTTCTTATTGAACGGCGGGTCGGTGGCGATGCAATCGACGCTCTCCGAGTTCATGCCTCGGAGGATGCGGATGTTGTCCGCGACGAACAGTGTGCGATTGTCCCAGTTGGCCTCTGCCATTCTCCAATTTCCCCTTCTGTGTTCCTGGGTCTGATTGTCGCACAGGTCGGGGGGCCGTCCTCACCCTAGCCCTCTCCCACAGGGAGAGGGGATGGAGCGGGTCCCCGCGTGAAGCGGGGACTGGGGGTTAGGCGTCTTGGAACTGGGGGGGGCGCTTTTGCATGAAGGCTTGGCGGCCTTCTTTGTAGTCTTTTGAGGCGAAGCAGGCTTGGACTAGGCGGTCTACTTCTTCGAGGTTTCGGTGGTTGGGGTCTTTGGGGATTTCCTGGATGGCTCGGCGGATGGCTCGGATGGTCATGGGGGCGTTCTGGGCGATGGTGGCGGCGAGGTCGTGGACGGTGGGTTCGAGGTCTTCTCGGGTGGTGACCCGGTTGATGAGGTTCCAGCGGGCGGCGTCGGTGGCGGGGAAGCGCTTGCCGGTGAGCAGGATTTCCTGGGCGGCGGCGAGGCCGACGAGGTCGACGAGGGTCTTGACGCCTCCGTATCCATAGCCGAGGCCGAGGCGGGCGGCGGGAACGCCGAACTGGGAGTCGTCGGAGGCGATGCGCAGGTCGGCGCGCAGGGCGGTGAGCAGTCCGCCGCCCATGCAGAAGCCCTGGATCATGGCGATGATGGGCTTGTCGAGCTCGCCGTAGGCGCGTCCGGCGGCGGCGCCGATTTTGTCGTACTTGGCGATGGTCTCGGGGTTGGAGCGCTGGGCCTCGAACTCGGAGATGTCGGCGCCGGAGACGAAGGCACGGTCGCCGGCGCCTTTCATGACGACGACGCGGACGTCGGGGTCGTCGCGGAACGTGTGCATGATGGTGGGGATGGCGGCGTTCATGGCGACGCCCATGGCGTTGAGCTTGTCGGGGTTGTTGAAGACCATCCAGCCGATGCCGTCCTCGGACCAGGCGAGCATCTTGTCGGTGTCGAGGGGGATGTGGTTCTTCATTTCGCGCTTCCTCTTTTCAAGAGCAACATGAGGGGTTTCACCGGGAGCCCCCCCTCTGTCACTCCGTGACATCTCCCCCCGCAAGGGGGGGAGAAAACTCTAGATCACGCCGCGTGCTCTCAAATCATCGATGGCTTCCCGGGTGTAGCCGAGGTCGGTGAGGACTTCGTTGGTGTGTTGTCCGAGGGCTGGGGTTCCGAGGCGCATTTTCTCGGGTTGTGGGGTTCTGGTGAGGTTGATGGGCTGTCCGACGAGGGTGACTTCGCCTCGCTCGGGGTGCGGGGCTTGTCGGGCGATGTTGAGGTGCTTGACCTGCTCGTCGTCGAAGGTGCCGGGGATGTCGTAGATCGGTCCGCAGGGGACGCCGGCCTCGTTGAGACGCTGGATCCAGTGCTCGGAGGTGTTGGTCCGGGTGCGCTGGTTGATGGCCTCGTTGAGGTCGACGCGGTTCTTGGACCGGCGTGACGAGGTGACGAAGTCGGGATGGTCGATCAGCGCTTCGGCCTCGATTGCGCGGCAGAGTCGGGCGTACATGGCTCCACCGGAGGCGGCGATGTTGATGTGTCCGTCGGAGGTCTCGTAGACGCCGGTGGGCATCAGCGTGGGGTGGTCGTTGCCGGCCTGGGGTGGGACTTCGCCGTCGATGGTCCAGCGGGTGACCTGGAGGTCGAGCATGGCGATCTGGGCTTCGAGCAGAGAGGTGTGGACCCATTGGCCTTCGCCGGAGCGCTCGCGTTCGAGCAGCGCGATGAGGATGGCCTGGGCGAGGAAGCCGCCGGCGGTGAGGTCGGCGATGGGGATGCCGACGCGGACAGGTCCGTCGCCGGGCATGCCGTTGACCGACATGATGCCGCCGAGTCCCTGGGCGATCTGGTCGACGCCGGCGCGCCAGGCGTACGGTCCGTCCTGGCCGAATCCGGAGATGCTGCCGTAGACGATACGCGGGTTGCGGGCGCGGCAGGCGTCGTAGTCGATGCCGAGTCGTCGCTTGACGTCGGCGCGGTAGTTCTCGACGACAACATCGGCGCGTTCGACCAGGGTGAGGAAGATCTCGACGGCCTCGGGCTCCTTGAGGTTGAGCGTGAGCGACCGCTTGTTGCGGTGCAGGTTGAGGAAGTCGGAGGATTCGCGTCCGCCGGTGACGCCCTCGGCCTGTCCGGGGACCTCGGGTTGCTCGACCTTGAGCACGTCGGCGCCCCAGTCGCCGAGCTGTCGCGTGGCGGTGGGACCGGCGCGGGCGCGGGTGAGGTCGAGGACGAAGAGGTGGTCGAGCGGGAGGTAGGTCATGGGCTGTGAATCAGGCTGGGACTGGCACGGGAGCTGAGAGTTCTGAGGCGTAGCGCGTCTCGGCGTCGTCGCTGAGGAGGCCGGTGTTGGACCAGTGCTGGAGTCGCTCGGCGATTCTGGCGTTGGCTTCGAGTCGGACGCTGGCGGCGTTGTTGCGCAGGTCGAGGGCTTCGGGCAGTGGTTGGTCGATGCCCTGTTGGGCACGCTCGTGCATGGCACGATGGTCGTCGATGGCGTCGAGCGGTTGGAACTCTGCGCCGGGCTCGGCGGTGGTCGCCCAGAGGGTGTAGAGCGCGTTGTGGTTCCAGCTACAGGCCTCGCAGCGCCATTCCTCGAAGAGGTTGAAGGCTCGATGCGCGCCGCGCTGACTGGAACGCTCGATGCGCAGTGCGGTTTCGACGATCTCGCCGGCAAACGGGTCGTGCTCGCCGGAGCCGGAGCATCCGTGGGACTTCCAGACCAGCCCGTGGCTGGTGTAGAGCAGTGCCATGACTCGGCGCAGACGGTCGAGGTCGGGGCGCGGCGCGCGCCACTGGTCCTCGACTTCCTCATGGATACGTCGCAGGTAGCGGAGCTCGTTGAGTGATTCCTGGCTTCTCATGGGTCGGTTCCTGTCGTGTGGCGTCGGAGACAGGCTAGCTTGGCGAACGAAGGGGACGAGCACCCCCTCGTCGTCATACCCGCGCTTGCCGCGGGTATCTCGCTTTCGCTCACCTCAACCCCGAGTTGCAGGCCTGACAAGTAGGCGGAACCGGGGCACTACCGATTGCCCAGCAGTTCGTCGTGAGGGGCGAACAGTTCTCGGGCCGTCGGACAGATTGACTTCTATCTTGTCTAACTCCTCTTCGATGATCCTTGTGCAGAAGTGCTCAACCGATTTCTCACTTTGATGAGCAGTCAAGTCCAACTGGCGATACGACTCGGAATGGAGATTGCGTGTCGGGGGATTGTTGTCTGTCGTGAACCTGGGGGATTTCGCGACGTTTCCAGTCGTCCTGCGGCCAGATTTCTACTGCACAACCGGCTCTGCGGGCCAGCCGCCCCCCTTCAGCCTTCGGCAGCTTCCCCCGCAAGGGGGGAAGCGGGGAGCGGAGTCGCTTCTACTCGCCTTTGAACTCGGGTTGGCGGCCTTCGGCGAAGGCTCTGGGGCCTTCCTTGGAGTCGGCGGTTTGGCCGACGATCCAGCGCAGGCTGCCTCCGAAGCGGTTGGCCTGGGCGAGGGTCATGTCTCCCTGGGCGTTGATGAGTTCTTTCATGGCGCGGACGGCGATGGGCGCGTAGCCGGCGACCTGGCCGGCCATTTCCTGTGCGGTGCCGAGCAGTTCGTCCTGGGGCACGAGGCGGGAGATCAGACCCCACTGCAGGGCTTCCTCCATGCTCAGGCGACGGCCGAGGTAGAGCATCTCGTTGGCGTAGGCCTGTGGGATGGCTCGTGGCAGGCGCATGGGGCCGCCGGCGAGGGGGAAGAAGCCGAGCGTAATCTCGGGCAGGCCGAGGCGGGCGCGGGCGTTTTCCGCGCCGATGCGCATGTCGCAGATGAGTGCGATTTCGAAGCCGCCACCGAGCGCGTGGCCGTTGATCGCGGCGATCAGCGGCTTCTTGGCGTCGAACTCGTCGAAGCGGTCAGCGGCATTGGTGGGGAAGTGTCCGGCCGGGCCGGCTGAGGCAGCTGGTCCGTCGCCCTGGGTGAGGTCTGCGCCGGCGCAGAAGGCGCGTTCGCCGGCGCCGGTGATCACGGCGCTACGAATCTCGTCGTTGTTGCGGACCTCGACCAACGCTTCGATCAGTTGCGATCCGAGGGCGCTGTTGATCGTGTTCATTTTGTCGGGGCGATTTAGGGTGATCGTGGCGACTCGCTCGGACACATCGAACAGGACTTCATCGGCCATAGTGGGGTCTCCTCAAGGGGGATTCCTGGTGTGCAATTCATGCAGTTTCCTGCAACAGGCAGGATAAGGGCAGCTCCCGGCCAGCCTAGAATGGCGGCCAACGCGGACAGGTGAGCTATCGCGAGAGGAGCGGGCATGGCTGGAACACCACTTGAGGCGCTGGAGGCGTTGGCCGAGACGCTAGGCGCAGAGGCGTCGGAAGCGCAGCTTGAACGCGCGCTGCCGATTGTGACTCGCATATTGAGATACGTGCTTGGCAACGACACCTTGCCCGATCTGGGGGAAACTGAGCCGGCACTCGGCCTGCGCTACGACGTAGGCGAGCTGCGTCGGGGAAGCGAGGGTCCTGATGGAACATCGTGAATCGTATGACCTGTCGATTGTGGAAGCAGGGGCGGCGCTCAGAGATGGTTCGCTGACTGCGCTGGAGCTGACGGAATCGGTGTTATCTCGACTGGATGCGACGGAGCCGTTGTTGAACGCGTACATCACGGTGACGGCGGACCTGGCTCGGGAGCAGGCATCGGCAGCGGATGACGCATTGCGGGATGGCCGTGACCTTGGACCACTGCATGGCATTCCCATTGCGCTGAAGGACCTTGTCGATACGGCGGGGATTCCGACGACCGGCGGCGGTGGATTCCTGCGCAACCGGATTCCGGACAAAGATGCGACGGTCTACACGAAGCTCAAAGAAGCCGGCGCGGTGATGCCGGGCAAGCTCAACCTGCATGAGTTTGCGTTTGGCACGACCAGCCGGAATCCGCACTACGGAGCAGTGTGCAATCCCTGGGATGTGACGAAGTCGCCTGGTGGCAGCAGCGGCGGTTCGGGGGCGTCGGTGGCGATCGGATCGTCGCTGGGCGCGTTGGGATCGGACACGGGCGGCAGTATCCGGATTCCTGCGAGTCTGTGCGGGGTGACCGGTTTGATGGGGACGTATGGTCGGGTGTCGCGGACGGGGGTCCTGCCGCTGTCGTGGACGCTGGACCATGTTGGTCCGTTGACCAAGACGGTCGAGGACGCGGGACTGGTGCTGAATGCGCTGGCCGGCTACGACCCGCAGGATCCCGGCAGCGCCGATGTTCCAGTCGGCGATTGCACCGAGACCTTGGTCGAAGGCGTGGACGGGATTCGGATTGGTGTTCCTCGCAAGATGCTCTGGCAGGGCTGCGAGGAGGATGTCGTTGAGCACTGTGAGATTGCGGTCGATCATCTGCGCAGCATGGGCGCGACGGTGACCGAGGTCGAGATGCCGCTGCAGACGGCTCGCCCTCGCGGGCTGACGATCATCGCCGAGGCGGCGGCATACCACCAGAAGTGGCTGCGAGAACGTCGTGATGAGTATGGCGACATCCTGGAGCGTGTCGAGGCTGGGCTGGGAGTGACGGCGGTTGAGTACATCAACGATCAACGACTGCGGCGCAAGTTCATCGACGAGACGGTCAATGTGTTGCAAGAGGTCGATGTGTTGATCTCGCCAACTTGCTCGCGGACGGCGCCGCTGATCGAGGAAGGCGACGATGGCGCTGAACTGGCCCGTATCACGGCTCCGTATGACGTGACGGGGATTCCGGCGATATCAATCCCGTGCGGTTATGACCGCAACGGGATGCCGATTGGTTTGATGATTGGCGGTCGTCACTTTGACGAGGCGACGGTTTGTCGGGTGGCTCACGCCTACGAGCAGTCGACGGACTGGATCCTGCAGCGTCCTGAACTTGCGGTTTAGGTGAAGGGCGCCTATCTCATGTTCACATGAATGGGGTGAGACAACGGAGGGAAACACCAATGACCTACCGGGGGACCCCCTCAACCTTCGGCAGCTCCCCCTGCAAAGGGGAGCAGGGAAAAGGGATGCACTCGACATGGGTTTGCTACGCCAAAGTGAATAGGCCCTAGTCCGATGGCTACCAGGCCGCGACGCGTGGGAGTGCTGGGGACTGGTTGGGGCGCGCGAGTGTCGGTGCCGGCGTTTCGCGCCGCCGGCTGGGAGGTTGCAGGGCTCTGGAGCCGCCGTCCTGAGCGGGCGGCGGCTGAGGCGTCGCGATTGGAGATTCCGTTCGCCACCGACGGTTGGCAAGCGCTGATCCAGCGTCCCGAGATCGATGCGGTCGCGATCCATACTCCTCCGCACATGCATCTTGAGCTGTGCCGGGCGGCGTTTGCTGTTGGCAAGCATGTGCTTTGCGACAAACCGTTTGCGACGACTGTCGCCGATGCGCGGGAACTGCTGGCTGCCGCGGAAGACTCCGACCGCACCGCGATGATCAACTACGAGTTTCGCTTTGCACCGCTTCGACTGCAGATTGCGAGCCTGCTGTCTGAGGGCGGAATCGGTGCAGTTCGTCATGTGAGCATGGATCTGCATACGACGAATCCGTTGGTACAGATGGATCGGGCGTGGCGGCTTGATCCGTCGCACGGTGGGGGATTGTTGAACGAGCTCGGGTCGCACGCGATTGACCGGTTGCGTCAATGGTTTGGGGAGCTGGAGACGGTGTCGGCTCGGCTGGGGTCGTTCCCGCCGCCCGGATTGGACCCGGCGTTCACGAGCGAGGACCAGATCAGCGCGACGCTCACGTTCGCCGGCGGTGGGGTCGCGAACCTGTCGCTGTCCTGGGTGTCGGATCCTCCGGTGGGGCTGCGCATCGTGATCACTGGCTCGGAGGGTGTGATCGTGGCGACATCGCCGGGGAGCATGCTGACTGAGGGTGAGGTGCTGCTCGGTCGGGTTGGGGAGGACGGCTTGAGCGCGGTCGATGCGCCCTCCGATGACGCAGCGGTCTCGGGAGGAGGCGCGGTGGACGCGTCGGCTCGCTTGATTCGGGCCTTTGCACAAGGGATTAATGAGGGTCGCTCTCCGTCGCCGAACTTTGAGGATGGATTGCGGTCTCAGATTGCGTTGGAAGGCGTTCGGGAGTCGGCGGCGTCGGGTCGGGTGGTGGAGTTGTCGCGGGGTTAGGGGTGGGTTGGAGGATTGCCTTCGGTGGGCTGCGCCGGACCCCCCATCAGCCTTCGGCAGCTTCCCCAGCAAGGGGGGAAGCGGAGAATTGAGTCGATTGAAGCTGGATCAGGTGGGCAGACCGTTCAGGAATGAGACGACTGCTTCCGCCACGGCCTGGGATTGTTCGACGACGAGGGCGTGGCCGGCGTTTGGAATCAGTTGGGCGTTGGCTCCTGCTGCGTCGGCGAGGAGTTGGGCGTGGTCAGTTAGGACGAGTACGTCTTCCTCTCCGTGGAGGATGAGAGTTGGGATGTCCAGGGACTTGAGGCGCTCGATGGGGTCGAAGATCAGGGCGGACTGTAGCGGTCCGAGAGTCGCGATCATGGGCGCGCCCTTAGTTCGCTTTTCGACGGCGTCGTCGAGCATGTCGGGGTGCTCGTCGATGAAGTCGGTGGCGAAGAGGATGTCCATCATCGCGGCGGCGGCCTGGGGCACCGGGAGCGAGGCTCCGCGCATCATGTACTGCATTGTCTCGGGCGGCGTTGGCGGTCCGGTCGGCCCCGCTGAGGCCGCGCAGATCACGAGTCCTCGGACCAACTCTGGCGCGGCGAAGGCGACGGCCATCGCGACCGTGCCGCCGAGCGAGTTGCCGACCAGCACGGCCGGTCCTGCGTCGAGCGTGCGGATCAGGTTGACGGCGTCCTCGGCGAACTGGTCGACGGTGTAACCCTCGGTTGGCTGGTCGGACTCGCCGATGCCGCGCTGGTCATAGCGGACGACCCGGTACGAGTCCGACAGCGAATCGGCGACGGGCGCCCACTGATCCATATCCATGAAGCCACCGGCGATCATGAGGACGAGTGGTCCGTCGCCTTGCTCGGCGGTATCGAGGGCGAGGTCGGGAGCGATTTGTAGTCGAGTCATGGCAGCGATGCTACCGCAGGTATCCTCTCGCTATGGCCGACGATTATCCGGTTGACGTTCTGCGAGTGATTGACGGGGACTCCGTCAAGGTGCGGCTGCCCGGGGGAGATGAGCACTCGGTGCGAATGTATGGGATTGATGCGCCGGAGAAGGACCAGCGGTCGGGTGGCGACTCGCACGACTATCTGCAGCGGGTGGTGCGGAGTCGGCGCGAATGGCGATTGCGGGTGGTTGACGTCGACCGCTATCAGCGGCTGGTCGGAGTGCTGTATCCGGAGGGCGGATCCGTGCGGGATTCAGCCAATCACGCGATGGTCGAGTCGGGCTTGGCGTACTGGTATCGGGAGTACGGCGGCGAAGAGTTGGGCTTTGACGACTCTGAACGTTATGCCAAGCGCGAGCGGGCTGGAGTGTGGGGCCAGAAGAACTCCGTCAAGCCCTGGGATCATCGACGGGCGAAGCGGGCTGATCAGAAGCGTCGTCGTGAGGCGGCGGAGTCGCCGTGGGTGGTGCTGATTGGTGGGATGTTCAAGCTGATTGGGGCGATCTTGATGGCGTTGCTGAAGGCGTCGTCGAGTTCGGGTGGTCGTCGGCGACGTCGGCGTCGACGTCGGGGGTGGTGAGTCCTCGAGCAGGCGGGGAGGGACCCCCTCCGCCTTCGGCACCTCCCCCTGCGAGGGGGAGGAAAGAATGCGAGCC
>MPNM01000027.1 GCA_002239025.1 Chloroflexi bacterium bin125
AGCAACGGAGCCAGCCGCGCGTACTGAGCGTCGCTCAACTTCTTCTGGTTGCTCATCTGGTCACCAGGACCGCGCCGCCAACTGTCCCCACTCTGCCACAACTACGCCCCGAAGTGAACAGACCCTAACAGAGCGGTCCAATACCGAAACTTCATGCCGAAGCCTCCATCATGCCCGACATCGTGAGTTGCAACACCAACCTCGCCACCATCATGATCGGCGAGCGAGTGGGGGAGTCACTTCTGGATGAATGAGAGTTCACCCGCATGGCCGGGCAAGATAATGCTCGGGGATCGACCAGATGCGACTGCCGTCCTCGTCCTCGATCAAGACGACCTCCATGGCATGAACGAACAGCGGCTTGCTTTCATCCATAGGCGAGGCGGAGAACAAGACAATACGAGCTTCTCCAAACCAGCGATGTTCATATTCCTCTATAGGCCAGCCAAGCTCCTCTACAGCCTCAATCAACGACACTGGCAACGCGGATTCAGCTGTCACATTGTGCGGCACTCTCTCACCGCTATAGGTCGAAAAGACATCCGTACCGCAGAATCCGCCTTTGGGCGATGGATCTACGTATTTGGAAGTACCTAATTCTTCCACTACGACATCCCGCTCGTCCTCTGGTAGGGGCATCAGCGCGACCGGCTCATTCGATCCGATCCTACACGCGACCGCGCACCCTCCGATTGCCAGAATGACGCCTAACAGAGTGATCCGATACCGAAACTTCATGCCGAAGCACCCATCATGCGCGACTTCGTCAGTTGCAACACCAACCTTACCGCCATCATGATCGGCGAGCGAGTGGCTGAGTCGCTTCTACAATCGTGACACCTTCAGAGACCTCAGGCGCAGTAGAGGGCAAACCCAGCCTCTGACACTGCCCAACCGGGAGGGATCGATAATCGTTGAACTTCGATCGCCGCCGCTGCAATTGACTCCCCACCGTCAGTCCACGGGCTCACCTTGAACAAGATCAGCCGATCCTCCACAACCCAGCGGTGCTCGACGGTATCAACATCCAGATTGAACTCATCCAATAGGAACGTGCGCAAGGCATCCGGCATTTCGTCATGACTCTCCAGACCCAGAGAAATCACAGTGTCAAACTCGAGTTCGCTGCTGAACAACACTTGCTCCGGACAGAGAACTCGATCCGCGAGCCACACAACATGCCCGCCTGACATCAGTCCCTCAACTGTGACATGTACATCGCTTTCCGGAACTGGACGTAAATTGCTCGGAGTCGCGCGTCTATCGGGGGAACTTTGCTCACGCTGAGCGACCCTTGACGTGGCCTCTTGTTCGTCACCGTTGTGACTCACGGAATTTGAGTCACAACCGATGTATGAAAGAGCAACCACTATGGAAGCGACATTCACTAACCAGTAGATGGCAGCGGGGTGCTTACTCAGCTTCGCCAGCAATTGTTAGTTCCTCAAGGGCACTGGACGACCATCCTCATCGCAGGGATACGTCATTTCATAATGGGAACATCCCTTTTGGGAACGCTCTGAGCAAGGTCATTGATTGGCGGTTACGATCCTAGCAGGCTGCTGACAAAAGGGTATGTGAGATCATGGCGGAGGTGTTGAGCCGATAGGCGAAAGAGGTCTGCGATGCGCGGCGAGTCAGAACGGCAGGCGACGATGATGTTAGGGCTGACGCTGGAGGGTTTCGTGCCGATGGACCGCCCGCTGCGCCGGATCAACCCCCTGGCCGACTCGGCCTTGCAACGTATGTCGCCGTTGTTCGACGAGCTCTACGCGGACAACGGATGGCCCTCGATTCCGCCCGAGCACCTACTCAAGTCGAGCCTGCTGATTGCCTTCTTCACGATCCGCTCGGAGCGCCAGTTCTGCGAGCAGCTGCGCTACGACGTCTCATTCAAATGGTTCCTGGACCTCAATAGCCTGCCCCACACCTGATGCGAGGTGGAGAACAACCCTTCCACCTGACGACCTTCACGAAGAACCGTGAACGGCTCATGGCGGCGGACGCGGCGCAGGTGCTGCTCAAGGAAGTCGTGCGCGAGGCGCGCCGACGCCAGCTGCTCTCGGCTGATCACTTCACCGTCGACGGCACGCTGCTTGACGCCTATGCCTCGCACAAGAGTTACCGACCGCGCGTCGAGCGACCGACGGATGATGGTCGGCGCGGCCGGCGCAACTGGCCCCGCGACCCCCGGTCAAGCCGGGGGCAGGCCTTCAAAGGCGAGCGCCGCCGCCGCGAGACGCACGCCTCGTCCACCGACCCGGAGGCGCGGCTCTACCGCAAGGGCAAGCAGCAAGGCGCACAGCTCTGCTATCTCGGCCATGTGCTCAGCGAAACCGGAACGGCCTGGTGGTCGATGTCGATCTGACCGAGGCAGACCCCTGGGCCAGCCAGGGGCAGGTGGCTACGCCGAACGGGACGCCGACCTGTCGATGCTCAAACGCAGCAGCCTGCCCCGCACTTGATGCGGGGTCAGGGGGTCGGGCCAATCTGGGCGCGGAGCGAGCCTACGACACGCGCGACTTCGTCGGGGATCTGCGCGAGCTGGGGGTGAGGCCCTCTATCGCTCAGAACGAACAAGGCCCGTGCACCGCGATCGACCGGCGCACGACCAGACCTCCGGGCTAGGCGCGGAGTCAGCACCGTCGCAAGATCGCCGAAGAGGTCTTCGGCTCAATCAAGACGGTCGGCGTCGGCGGCAAGCTGCACTACCTCAGCCGGACACGCTACAAGCTCTGGTTCGAGCTGACCGCCGCCGCTTGCAACCTCACCCGCCTCGCCGACATCGAGGCGGCCGCTGCGTAGCTGTACGGCGCGGCCGGGCCTCAAGCGTCAGATCCAACACTCGAGATCCTGCCCGTTCACTTACTGGACCTGCGCGCGATCCCTGCTCGGCGTGCGTCCACTCGTCGGCGATGGCCAGCTTGACACCTGCAATCCGTCGTTCAGCAGCCTGCTAGGGAACCATCCGATCACGCGCAGCGTCTTGTTGGTATGCGGACACATACCACTTGGATCCTCACCCTCGCAACACTGTTTGCGCTACTGGTCACGGTCTCGGCTTGCGCGAGCGACCAACCGCCCGTCGCACCGACCTCGGCGTTGCCCGCAGAGCAAACCACTGACGACAGCGAACCGCGCGATGCTCCCGTGGTCGCCGATGCTCAGCCAGCAGAGCCGGATGCAGACTCATCCGCATCCGAAGTGACCGCCGAGCCTCCGTCAGCACCGTCCGACGACCCGTCGCGAGTCAGTGGTGTGCAGATCATCAGGCTCACGGCGGCTGCCGATCTGTTCCCAGGGCCAAGCGATGATTGGCTGCCCGAACGACGTGTCGGACCGCACACCCTGCTGATGACGGACGGCTATCACGAGCTCGCAAACGGGACGATCTGGCTCCGCCTCGATCTCAACAATGACCAAGTGGGGTGGATGCGACTCAGCGACTCGCCGCTGACCCGATCACAAGCTCAGCAGCTGCCCGCTGTCGACGCGCCGAAGCTGCCGACTATCGATTTGACGACAACGGCTGGAGAGACGGTCACCGTGACGTTGCTCGGCCAGCTGCCGAATAGCCGTCGCGTGGCGCTGCGACCACCAGGGGGCGGGGCTGAGCCAGTGTGGGTCGAGCGTCGAGTGTTACCGCGCGACGCCCCGATTGACGCGCTGCCCACATACGTCGGTCCGCTCGCCGGGAAATGGTCCGAGACTGAGCGGTTCGCGTCCCCCGCCTTCGTGGTAGTGGGCCAACCCGGCCTCACGCTCTACGCGAGACCAGAGGGGCCGCCAATGGACCACGGCGTCGCCTGGGGAGAGTATCCCGTGCTGGGTCGCTCGATTGATGGCGCATGGATTGCACTGTTTGTCGACCAGTTGGTGCCGCCCGTGGTTTGGATACCCCTCGAGCGGGTCGATCTCCCAATCGATCCCACTGACATCCCAATCATGCTCAGCTCCGGCTTTCAGATCTTCCAGCTCTCAGACGAGGGCGGTCTCACCACGCTCATCCAATCGGAGGAGCCGGACGCGTGGCGATGGGTTGATGCGGCAACCCTGTTGGTCTTTCGCTCCGGGTCCGGAACCTCCCTCTTGGATCTGGCAACCGGTGAAGAGCGTTGGGTCACGGAGCACCATGTGTATGACGTTTCACCAGACGGCGCCTACGCCCTCAGGACGTTTATCCCCGAATCGGATGGCACAGACGGCGCGAGCAATGACCAACGCGTCATGGTGGTTTCGCTGGAGAGCGGCGACACGCAGCAGTTCGAAGGTGTGTATCGACCTCTGGGCCGCTGCGGCAGCCACGGCGGCCCAGTGACGCTCCTGCGCTGGTCACCCGACTCTCGATGGTTGCTCAGTATGGTCCATCCCGATGAGGAGGGCGAGCGGAGTCGCACATTCGCGCTCTCGGTGCTCGGCGAACAGATCGAAATCTTGACGCCGGACGAGGACCTCTATCTGTACGACTGGCGCTCGCTCTACGACCTCGAGCAAGCGGGGGTCGAGTTGCGCTACGTCAACAGTGCCGGTGAACAGGTCGAACGCCCATGGTCGGTGGAGATGCTCGCGGCAAGTGTGCAGACTGAGACGCCCGCGGTGGAACTGCCTGACGGCTGGTGGTCCGGGGCGGCGACAAGCGAAGGGCAGTTCACTCTGGCACACCGTTCGAGTAGCTCGGAAGCGGTTGGCGCTGATGGCTTTGCCACGCTCCCGTCGAGTCATGGCGGTTGGAGTCTGAACGAGTTCGGCATGTTCGACTCTGACGGCAATCTGCTGCATTCGTTCCGCAGCTTCGGGATTGGCTGTGGAATGCGGGGCAGTCGTGTCGAGCTCTCTCCTGATGGCCGGACGCTCGTCATCGGCACGAAGTGGCTGAGCTGCGCCTAGCCCCACCGCAATCCCGCGATTGCCCGTCGGGCTGGACTGGATCCGATTGCTCTGCGTAGGGGCTGAGCGCCGAGGGAATGTGCATGGGTCTGCTGGATCGGGCGAAGAAGCGGGCGGGGTCGCTGATTGGCGATGCCGACGCGCGTGAAGTGAATCGCCTCTCGGGCGCCATGGAGGCCGTCACAGAGTAGGAGCCCACACTCAAGCGTATGACTGACGACGAGCTGTACATCGCCAGGAACTATTGACCACTTCGCCAGGGTCTTGACCAGATCGACCGGCGCGAGACCAGATCAGCTGCCGGTCAAACGACGATCGCTGCTCCTCTCGGACGCAGCGATGATTGCCATCCCGGCGACCAACATGGCTCAATGCCTGGCGAAGCGGCCTAAAGACCCTGGTGATCTTGCAGATTGGTGCTCATTGATCTTGGCGATTTACAGTGTGTCAGGACTTGACAAGTGCGCAGGCCTGTCACACATTTCATCAGAACACGCCCACAGCGCGGGCTGAAAGGGAACGACGGCAGCAGTGCAACCAGCAGCAGGCTGGGCGAGCCGGGATCGCCCTATGCAACAGCCTCTGGCGGCAGATGAGCAGGGCAGCGCGGCGTTCCGTGGAGCGTGGGTTGTATCGTGACAGGTGCGCACTGGACTGCACGACTAATGCGCTCGACAAGCAGAAGCTGTCGCACGAGCCCTCTTGCGGTCCGATGGGACTTAGCAGGTGGGATGAGACGGACGGTGACGCAGTCGGAAGAGGCGCGTCGTTGCCTGTAGGAGAGGGTGAACGGGGGGGACGTGAGAGGGTCAAAGGCTGCTGAGGCACTGAGCCTGATCTAGCACCTTGCCCGGCACGTGCTGACGTTCGACAAAGCGGAATGTAGGATCCGACGCGCGAATCGATCAGCGTCCTGATACGAGTCACGACTACTGGGGGTGCTTCGATGCTAGAGATTCGTATCTCGATTGAGAAAGTCTCCAAGAAGAAGCCGTTGCGCCGAAGGATGGTGTTCAGTTGGGACGACCAGGGCGACGTTGGAGCCAACGGGCAACACTTCGATGGCCTATTGGTGGTCCAGATAGAAAGCTGGGCAGAGCGCTTCAGGGTCGCAGCCAGATTGTCTGCTGGATTGGCGCACGCACACGGGGCGTCCGAGTTGAGCCTGACCTTCACGGGGAGCAGGAACGCCTGGGGCAAGTGGTCCCACTGGAAGCGGAATGGTAAGAGTGAGGTGCTCAAGGAGATGGAGCGGGTGAGTCCCGCCCTAGCTGCCCGGATCAACTTTGACGAGTGACAGTGGGCTGGTCAGTCGCGGCTTCGGTACAGATTGTTTGTAAATCGCCAGGAAGTATTGGCCACTTCGCCAAGGTCTTGAGCACTTGGCCAGTGGCACGATCAGCTCGCCGGGACCGTTGCTTGCGACACCCTTGATCAGGCCGGACAGCGGGATTGCCACGTTGGAGTACGGGGCGTGTACAGGAATCTGGACTCGATTGACAATTGCAATCGGGGCCGGATCTCCAGTCCTGGACTGGACTTGACCCTTCCTAGAGGAGGTAGTTGGCCACCAGTGAGGGGTCAGGGCTCCTTCCCCCGGATTGCAGTACTAGCCAGGTTGTCCGCGGCTTGTGCAGGGTTCTGGACAGCGAGCGGACACAGGAGGCCTGTGTTTACGCAATAGGAGGGGAGGGGTCGGATGAGTCGGCGGGGACGCGAGGGGGCGCGCCCAGCGACGAACAGTTGCTGGCGGGGCTGGGACCGGTTGGTCCAGGTCGAGGGCATCGTCAAGGCGGGCAAGCATCTCTGAGTCAACTACCTCGCGACGGCTGCTTGCGAAGAGTCGCGACACTTTAGCCAACGAATGCGTTCATCGGAATTGCATGAAGTCTACATCTTCACTTTTATGGATACACACCGTACACTAACGGGCGGTTGTGGGATTATGCCCTAAGGAACTCGGCTCAGTCGCGATTCGCCTTATGGCTAACACCCAACACGATCTTGCAGGAAGAGCAGAAGCGCATGACCGACTGTCCACAGCCGTTAGGGCGTGTCCAGTTCTCAACGCAGAATGCCTTCACAGATGGAGTTCTCCTGGTTTCGCTGTCTACTCCGTGGGCGCGGGCGGCCGAGCTGTCGAGAACCTGTGCTACGCGCTGACAGATCTTCGCACATGAGGATTGGGAGGCGTGTACATCAGCTCAAGTGATAGGTGCTACAGACTCGGGAGCGGCAAGGACACAGCCGCTCCGGCAGTTTGCCACAACAGAAGAGATGGGGTATGAAGTGATTGATGTTGAACGACTGTTGCGCGGCTGCGCAGACGACGGTTTCGACGACGGCGTCCGCATCGATGTAGAGCTCCAACCACTTTCGGGAGCCGGCGGACCAGTGAAACCCGCCGTCTACGAAGGCGGAAAGTACCAACTGGACCGACGCTGGTCCGATTCGCGTGATGAGGCGTCCGTGCCGGTCATCGTCGTCGACAACGTGCCATCGCAGGCGAATCGCTTGGAGCATGCCCTGTGGCGTGATCGACAACAGATCGGCATTCCCGAGTTCATCCTCGACCTATCGGACATGCCCTGGTTGCCGGCGCATTTGCCGCGCTCTATCTCCAGCCTCAAATTCCCACACCGCAACGCGGATGCGTACCTCAGAGACGCCATGTTGGGCGGCCAACCCTTCTCCAAGACCGATCTGGGACAAGCCATCCTTGCAGCCACGGCGCAGGAGTGCGGTCCGCTGATGTCCTGGTTCCCTCAGGCCCTTCTGTACGGATTCTGGCAATCCCATCTTGGCAAGAAGCGCCACAACAGCAAACACGCCCGAGCCTGGGTGTCCGAGATCATCGGCTGGCAGCCTGCGTCCATAGAGACGCGCAGCTTTGGTCTCAAAGGCGATCCGTTGAACCTGAACACCGATGACGTGGTCACCTCGAATCCGGATGATCGAACGCAGTGGCACATTGGCCAGGGGGCGAAGGTCGAAGGCGGAAAACGCGACAAGCTTTCGGAGATGGGGCACGGCCAGGTGCCGTTCATGGGTGAAGCTGCCGCCGCTGCCGCCGTCTCATTCAGTCGTGTGACCCAGCGGGCAACCGTTTCCTTCGCACAGCTTCGCCGTGTGGGTCTGGGACGTGACGCGTCCCCGGAAGTTGACGCCGCCGCGCGAGCCCTGTTGGTCGCACTGGGGATCCACGCGCATCAACTCGCGTTCGGACGCGCGTTCGCGCTGCGCTCCGGCGCCGATCTGCGACCAAGCGTGACGGCTGCGACCTGGCTCAGCGGTTCGGACGATCAAGAGTGCGCTCTTGGCGACGTTGACGAAACGCGCACATTGCTATTGGACTGCCAACGCCATGCAGCAACTGTCGGCGTACCTCTTGAAGGTTGGAATCAACCTGCAATCGTTCTGCAGCCGGGAGACGCCCTGAGCAATGCGATTCGCTCGACCTGGCCGGAACGGGACGACTGATGCTCTCGATCTCTGTCGAGTTCTTGCATGGCACGTTTCGCGGGGACCCGAGCGGTGCTGCCAACACCGGTCGCTTGGATCGCGGCGAGTGGCCGGCATCGCCAGCGCGACTGTTCGCCGCCTTTGTTGCCGCTGATGGCACGGGAGCCGCCTGCCGGGTCACCGACGGCGCGGAACTGGAGTGGTTCGAACAGTTGCCGCCGCCGTCAATCTACGCCGATGCAGCTCCGCCGCACCAGCCACTTGAACCTCGGTTTGTTGTTCGCCAGGGTGGTGGCGTTTCGAAGGGAACTCATCAGGAGTACGTGGGCCGGGCGACGGCGACCAATCGCGCGGGCGTACGGGTCGCCCCCAATGCTCCACGCATCGTCTATGCGTGGGACTGCGACTCACCGCCGGACGCCATCCTCGATGCGCTCCGCCGTCGTGCCGCTCGGGTAGGCTACCTCGGCAGTGCGGATTCGCCGGTGCGCGTCCGCGTCGTCACAGAGTTGCCTCGCTCGGCAGAACTGGCCGAGGCGTTTGTACCTGATCCGGTCGGCGACACGCTGATCAATGTGACCCAGGCTGGCGACCTTGAACACTGGGATCGCCTGTATAGGCAGTGGTCGGTACGGGGCGCCTCGGCCAGCCGTTCGCAGTACCCGGCGCTGGTACACGCCGCCCGCTATCGATCACCAAGAGCGGCGAGAGTCCAAGACGACGGAGAAGTCGTGGCCTGGCTGCGGCTTGCCAGCGCCGTCTCTGGGCGTCGGATCGCGGCGCTCACAGCGCTGTTCAAGGACGCCGTCCTGAGTCAACACCAGCGCATCCACGGCGCCCCACCGGCCGCGCTGCATGGACACGGATTCGCCCGGACGGGTTACGACATCGCGCGGTATCTAGCACTTCCCGACGCGGGCTACGCCCGATCGCGAGGACTGATCCACGGCTTGGCCCTTTGGCTGCCTCCGGGCACCGAGTCGGAGGTGCGTCGGAGTGCGCGGGATGCAGCACGGTCGATACGCAGGCTCACAGGCGTCGGCATCGATGTGGCCGTCGCGCCTCACGACGATGAGCCACGTCCATTTGCCGCCCATCCCGATCGCTGGTTGCAGTCCTCCCGCAGCTGGTCCACGGCGATCCCGGCGATCCACGAGCGTCGGCGAGCACTCGACCTTGAGGAAGTATCGCGATGGTGCCGGCACGCTGGGTTACCCGACCCGGTTGCGTTCCGCTCGGAGCGTGCGCCGCTGATTCCAGGCGCGCTTGAGCTAGCGCCGATTGAAGTAAACCGTTCGGACCGACCTCCGCTTCCCTACTCGCACATCGAGCTCAGGTTCAATCGGCCGGTTTCGGGGCCGTTTGCAATCGGTTCTGGACGGCAGCGTGGCTTTGGGCTCTGCGTTCCAATTCATAACGGTCCTGACAATCAACCTCACACAGAGAAGCAATGAGCGTGCCGCACGCAACGTTCTCCGACTTCTACCAGGCCGTCCATGGCCACCCGCCGTTCCCTTGGCAGGAGCGGCTGGCCGAGCAGATCGCACGAACCAACGTGTGGCCCACCGAGATTGGCGTACCCACCGGACTAGGCAAAACGGCTTGCCTGGATATCGCGGTCTGGTGGCTGGCATCCCAGGCAGACCGCCAGCCGGACCAGCGGACCGCCCCGACCCGGATCTGGTGGGTGGTCAATCGGCGTCTGCTGGTCGATTCGACGGCCGCACACGCCGAATGGCTGGCCCAGATGCTGGCGGCTCCTGCATCGGCCGGATTGGATGAACGAGCAACGGCTGCGGTCGACGAGGTAGCCAAACGCCTCACTCGTCTCTCGACCATTCCAGACCTACCTCCGCTGGACGTGATTCGGTTGCGCGTCGGTGTGGCCTCCCGCGCCCCGACCGACCCATCACGCCCGACCGTGATCCTCTGCACCCTGCCCATGTTCGGCTCGCGGCTCTTGTTTCGCGGATACGGTTCCCGCCAGCGACCGATCGACGCCGCGATGGCGGGCACTGATAGTCTCGTCCTGCTCGATGAGGCCCATCTGGCTCCGCACCTGAAGTCCCTGATCTCAGCGCTAGGCGAATGCACGCCCGGTGCGGAGGCGATTCTTGGCGCGTCTCGCTCGAGCGCCAGATTGATCTCGCTGACCGCGACAGGCGATCCTGCGGGCGTGAGATTCGATCTAGACGAATCGGATGAAACGAATCCAATCGTGAGCGAGCGGCTCGATGCGGCGAAGCCGCTGGAGGTCAGGCGGTTCAAGGGAGGCGAGAGCGCCCAGCGCCTTGCCGACGCCGCACTCGAACTGCTGGTGCAAGCAGCTTCGCCGGCAGCCTGCCTGGTCTTCGCCAATACTCCGAAGACGGCACGGGAGACGTTCGGCTACATACAGGGCAAACTGCCAGAGGCAGAGGCGGAACTGTTGTTGCTCACCGGGCTCGCCCGCGAGCGAGAGGCGGAACAGATCCGTGCGCGCATCCTCGATCTGGCTGAGGGCATGGCCGCCAATCGTAGAGAAGACAGTCCGCGCCGGCGGCACCTGATCGTCGTTGCCACGCAGACGCTTGAGGTGGGAGCCGATCTCGATGCCGAATATCTTGTCACCGAGGCTTGCGGCGTACGGGCGCTGACTCAGCGCTTAGGCAGGTTGAACCGTCTCGGACGTCACTCTCACGCTCGGGGGATATACATCCATCTCCCTCCGCCGAAGCGGCGCAGCGGTACAACAGCCGATGAATGGCCTGTATACGGTGCGGAGCCAGCAGCAGTCCTGCAGCGATTGGAGCAGGCCGCTGCTGGGAGTGATGCTCCTGTCGTGGTGCTATCCCCCCGGCGGATCGCTGAGGTACTTGGGCTTCCAGACGACGATCCCGGACGGGCGCCCGAAGTCTTACCGGGCATCCTCTGGGAGTGGATCAAGACGACGACACCGCCCGATGGCGAGGCGCCGGTCGAGCCCTATTTCAGCGGCATTGCCGGCGCCGACTACGCGGTGTTGCTCTGCTGGCGCGTCCACGTCCCGGACGAGGGCGAACGCCTCTGGCCACGGATGAGCGACCGCGAACTGATTGATGTTCCGATCAGGCAAGTGCGGGAAGTACTACGTGAAGATGAGGGGATTCACCGACTGGCGGCTGATGGGGCCACGGTCGAAGTGACGCAAGTCGGTCAGCTTCGCCCCGGCGACCAACTCGTGATTCCAACCGATCGAGGGCTATTGGACGGTTTCGGCTGGAATCCGAATGCCACAGAGCGGGCCGTGGACGCTTCTCTGACTGGCCAGGGGCTGCCGCTCGATGGAACGGCCATCGAGCGACTGTGCGGCCTACAGTTGGGTTCGCAGGTTCAATCAGCGCTGCAGACCGACGACGATGGCGAGCTTGACCAGGAACGACGCGATGAAGCGGTGGCGACAATTCTGGAGCAACTTCGAAGTGCGGACACGCCGGATGGTTGGCAACGCGATGAATGGATCGACTTCACCGGCGGGCTGTCTTCGCTGGTTGAGGAGGCGCGCGATGAAGTCCCTCGGTTGCAAGTCCTCAACGGGGCGTCTCACCGTCCCAGCAGCGACCTGGGCAGCGACTTCGATGAACTGTCACTGCATTCAGCGTCGATCGGACTCGACGACCACGGCCGGGCTGTCGGCGCGTTGGCCCGCTCAATCGCGCAGAACATCGGGCTAGCGGATGACCTTGCTGAGGTAGCGGAACTTGCGGGAACCCTGCACGACATCGGAAAGACGGATGAGCGATTCCAGCGCTGGCTGGATCCAGACGACCAGCATGGAGTATTGCTGGCCAAGTCCGATACGCCCCGGCATCGCTGGGAGGCCACTCGCGCTGCAGCCGGGTGGCCGAGGGGCGGACGACATGAAGACCTGTCGGCTCGTCTCGTCCAGGCCTGGCTCGAACAGAACCCGGCCTGGGGTGATCCAGCACAACACGATCTGTTACTGCACCTCGTAATCAGCCATCACGGTAAGGGTCGCCCGTTGGTGTCGCCTGCCGTTGACGGCGCCGCTAGCTTGATCTCCGCTGAAGTGAATGGCTCAACCGTCGAGGTGCCAGCGGATCTCGCCATCGTCGACTGGAGTCAGCCGCGGCGCTTCCGGCGGCTCAACGACCGGTTCGGTCCCTGGGGACTGGCGCTCTTGGAGTCGATTGTGCGATTGGCCGACCATGCGGTTTCGGCCGGCGTGGATGTGACACGAAAGGAGGCTTGATGAGCGAGATCATCTGTGCCGGTTGGCCTGCGTCATGGATCAACGCCTGGCTCGCGGCGGTCGGGGCCGCCGTGCTTGACGAACGCATCCGCTTGAGTTGGACTTACGATCATGAACCTGTCGCTGTGCTCTCGGCTGAAGCGGCCGATCCGGCCGCCATTCTGAGCGAGTCGTGGCCTAGCAACGAAGCCGTGCTTGGACTACCGATCGCCAGACATCTACAGGGATTTTGTGAACTCAAACGGACGGTTCCTTGCGAAGTATTCGTCGAACGCGCGCGAACTGCGCGTAGGCATGCGTCTTCTTGGGCACTGTCATCAACTTTGACCGATCTTGCCGTTGACGAGGGTGGAATGGCTCAGCATGCGCCCTTTGACCCGAGCGTGCCGAAGGGTCTCACACTTCATGATCGGCTAACGACGATCCACGGACATGTTGACTTGTGTACGGAACAACTCCAATCCACGTTGTCCGGTCATGCTAATCGTGTCCAGGCCAATGGACTGGGATTCGACCACACAAGGGTTGGTTCCCTACAGGATGCAACAGATCCGTGGGTCGATCCGGTTGTTGAAGCGCTCGCCTTCTTTGCTCTCGCCATCCTGCCTGTACGCGGGCAAGGCGTTGACGGTCAGCTTGACCGTTCCGCCAACGTACGTGTCCGGCAGAACGGATGGCGGCGACTCCTCGATAGTGATGGGTCTTTGAGTTTCTGCTGGCCCGCGTGGCGCCAGCCACTTGATCGCTACGGGATCGACGCCTTGCTCGATGCGTGGACCCCTGAGCGACAAGCCGCTTGGCCGCAGTTTGGGATCTGCGCGGCGTGGAGGACGGTCCAGTTTCGCCCCACAACGAAGAGAGATATGACGAGGGCATTCGGATCCGCGCGGCTATGACCCTAGAGCCTGTCGTCCAAATCTCGGCAATCGAGCACTTTGTCTATTGCCCGCGGCAGTGCGCGATCATCCACTGCGACGGCGTCTGGAGCGACAACGCCCACACGGTGAGAGGCGCCCGCGCACATCGTCGCGTGGACAGTGGAGAGCACCGTCGCGAACGCGGCCGGCAGGTGCTGCGCGCAATCCCGCTCTGGTCGGAGGATCTCGGGCTATCTGGGCGCGCTGACGCAGTGGAAATGCAAGGCGGGATGGTCTGGCCAGTGGAGTACAAAGCCGGAGTTCGCCACGGCAACGCCGCGGACCTGCAACTGTGCGCGCAAGCGCTCTGTCTTGAAGAGATGCTCAATGTCGAGATTGGACATGGTTTTGTTTGGTACGGCGGACCCAGAAGACGCGTGCGGATTGAGTTCACGGAGACGCTACGTCGCGAGGTGTGCGATGTGATTGCCGCAATCCGGGAGCAGCTCTTGACGTTCAAACTGCCGGATGCGCCAAACGACGAGCGCTGTCGCGAATGTCAACTCTTGCAGTACTGCTTGCCAGATCTCACCAGCGCTCCGCGACGGGTCAACGACTACTTAGAAGACATCGTCTTCCGATGCGATACCTAAGCACCGTCTATGTCCGAGACCATCAGGCTCGAATCCGGCACAGAAGAGGATCGTTGGTGGTCTCTTCAGCAGAAGGCAGCAAGCGAGTCCCTCTCGAAGCGGTCGATGGGTTGGTCCTGCTCGGTGGGGCGCAGATCACGACTCAGGCCCTGGATGCCTGTGTGCGCCGCGGGATTCAAGTCACCGCGCTCCAGATGAGCGGCGCCGTTCGCTTTGTCGTGAGCGGACCGACCAGCGGGAATGTGCACCTCCGCACCGCACAGTTCGAGGCATTAGCCGACGATGGCCGCTCAATGGCAATTGCGAAGGCCATCGTTGCGGCGAAACTGCAAAACAGCAAGCAGGTCGTTGGACGCTGGGCGAGGGACGAAAAACATCCGCACGAGGCCGAACAACTCGCAAATCGGGCAGCCCAGATTGGCGAGCGGGTCGCTCGTCTGCCGCAGGCCGCATCGGCGAACCATATCCGCGGCATCGAAGGCGATGCGGCCAGGATCTACTTCCGAGCAGTGCGGCAGGTGCTTGCTTCGAGTGCGCTCGAGTTTTCTGGCCGCACACGGCGGCCGCCGCGAGACCCGGTCAATGCGCTCATGGGGTTCTGTTACGGGATGCTTGTGACTGAGTGCATCGGCGCTGCTGAGAGTGCCGGCCTGGACTACCAGATGGGTTGCTTCCACCGACCCCGTGCTGGCCGACCTTCACTCGCGCTCGACCTGGCCGAGGAGTTTCGCGCGCTTACCGACCGATTCGTCGTATCGCTCGTCCGGCGGAGGCAGATTGACCCTGAGGACTTTGATCACACGCCGGGAGGCGCCGTGTATCTCAGTGACGACGGCAGGACCAAGCTGCTCGCTTCCTGGGAGAAGCACAAGGAAACTGAGCTTCAGCACCAGCTGTTAGGGCGGCCGGTCGAACGATGGGCGCTGCCGTCCATCCAAGCCACGCTCCTCGCCCGCCATCTACGAGGCGACCTGCCGGCCTATCCGCCGTTTGTGCTGACCTAGCCCCATGGACGTCATCGTCACATATGACATCGCCGACACAGAAGGGCCAGGCCGGGTGCGGCTGAGGCGCGTCGCGGACATCTGCGGCAAGTACGGCCACCGCGTGCAGTTCTCAGTCTTCGAATGCCGCCTTTCCAGGACGAAACTGGCCCGCATGATCGGCGAGATTGAGGATGTGATCGATCGGCACAAAGACTCGGTGATCGTGTACCGGTTCCCTGGAGCCGCTGAGGATGCCAAGATTCGCTTGGGCCGAACCGAATCGAGAAAACTCGGGGAGCCTTGGGTATTCTGAACGCTGCTGCGAACCTCCAGTGATTCGGTCCCTGGTTGGACCGAATCGCCGGATATCAGCGAAGGCGAGCCCTCAAATCGCGCTCAATAGCATTCGAGTCGCTTCAAACAGGGTCTTTTCGTCCAGCCTTTACAAAAGAATACGATTTAGGGGTGTCGCCGGGGTTCAGGCCCCGGCCTTCGTTGAGCGGGCCCTGAGGTTGCGAAGGTGCGGGAGGTCCGGACGGGTGTCGCCGGGGTTCAGGCCCCGGCCTTCGTTGAGCGCCTCTAAATCGCGTCTCAGGTGTCCAGGTGGCTTAGGGTGTCGCCGGGGTTCAGGCCCCGGCCTTCGTTGAGCGAGCATCTTCGCGAGCTCGAGCATTCGCGGTCCGACGCGTGTCGCCGGGGTTCAGGCCCCGGCCTTCGTTGAGCGTTTGCTCATCGCCTCATCACGATTCGTGTAGAAGAAGTGTCGCCGGGGTTCAGGCCCCGGCCTTCGTTGAGCGCGATACATCATCGAAGCGCTTCCGGGATTTCCTGGTGTCGCCGGGGTTCAGGCCCCGGCCTTCGTTGAGCGTTGTAGACGATCCGGTCCCGGTACAAGTAGGCCGTCTGTGTCGCCGGGGTTCAGGCCCCGGCCTTCGTTGAGCGGCTCACTTGCGAGAGATCGCAGAGAAGGCGGGCCGGTGTCGCCGGGGTTCAGGCCCCGGCCTTCGTTGAGCGACGCTTCGCGTGTGTGCTGCTCTCCGAGCGCGCACGAGTGTCGCCGGGGTTCAGGCCCCGGCCTTCGTTGAGCGCTATTGCCCTCAGGAGCGCGGGCATGCCCGTCCTGCGTGTCGCCGGGGTTCAGGCCCCGGCCTTCGTTGAGCGAGATCGAACGGGATGCGCTGAAACGCCACCGGGCCGGTGTCGCCGGGGTTCAGGCCCCGGCCTTCGTTGAGCGTTCATCATCATTGCCGGCCGTAATCCGAGCTTGTCTAGTGTCGCCGGGGTTCAGGCCCCGGCCTTCGTTGAGCGTCCTGCTCGCCGACGAACATCAGCTTCGCGTTGACGGTGTCGCCGGGGTTCAGGCCCCGGCCTTCGTTGAGCGCGCCGCTGATTGGAGCCAACCCGCGCGCTTCCAGCTGTGTCGCCGGGGTTCAGGCCCCGGCCTTCGTTGAGCGACTGAGACCCCTGAGCCAGTACAGAAGGAGCCCGACGTGTCGCCGGGGTTCAGGCCCCGGCCTTCGTTGAGCGGCGCCGTCAGCGGGCACGGCGAGGGCGTTCATGGGTGTCGCCGGGGTTCAGGCCCCGGCCTTCGTTGAGCGTGCGAGCGAGCGAACCGGATTGCTTCGCGTCTCGAGGTGTCGCCGGGGTTCAGGCCCCGGCCTTCGTTGAGCGCTGCTCGCCCAGGCCTGGAGCCGCGAGCACCGATCACTCGTGTCGCCGGGGTTCAGGCCCCGGCCTTCGTTGAGCGGTCTTCCAGCAGCGGCGCAAGCTGGCGCCCTACGCCAAGCCGTGTCGCCGGGGTTCAGGCCCCGGCCTTCGTTGAGCGCGGAACACCGAGACGGGTGTACGTCGCGATGAACGGTGTCGCCGGGGTTCAGGCCCCGGCCTTCGTTGAACGTGCCACGTGTCGTCCGAACGCAGCGTCTGGGTGCGCGTGTCGCCGGGGTTCAGCCCCCGGCCTTCATTGAGCGTCGTTTGCCTCCGCGGTGAGCTACGTCGACCGCTGGTGTTCTGATCGCTCTTGATCTAGGCCAGTTGATCGGACTAAGGCTAGGCCACTCGGAGGGGGTCGTGGTCTCTCCCGACGGTGGTTGCCAGGCCTCACCTCCCGGCTGCTGCGGCGACGTGGTTGTTGGCCGCGGGTGCCTGGTCAGGTAGGACTGATCGCGGGTGGTGAGGTTTTGGGCGTGGTGGCCGGCGATCCAAAGACCGTCCTGGAGTTTCCCGAGCGGTACCATTGGTAGCGAAGTGCAAACGAAGGAAGCGCTCTACCTGTGAGTTGCAAGGAGGTCGCCATGGCTAGGCGTCGCACGCCCGAAGAAACCGGTCGCCTCGGAGATGCGATCTATCAGCGGCAAATCCGAGAGCAGGTAGAGGCCACGCATTTTGGCGAGATTGTTTCGATTGATGTCGAAAGTGGTGAGTACGCTCTTGGTGACAGCGTTATCGCTGCGACCGACCGCTTACGGAAACGATGTCCCGACGCTGATATCTGGAGCCTGCGCATCGGCTATGGCGTTCTACGGCAGTTCGGAAGCGGTTTCCTACGGAGGTCGGGGTGATCGAGGGCATCGTGAATGAACATCACGAAGCGGTTGTTGCGCTGTCAGTGCAAGGGTCTTCCGGGCAAACACACGAGATCGAGGCAGTAATCGACACTGGCTACAGCGGAATGTTGACGCTGCCTCCATTGATGGTTAGTGAATTGGACCTCGCCTTCCGCAGCAGCGGGAGGGCCATGATGGCCAACGGGGCTGAGGAAGTTTTCGGCACCTACGACGCCTTAGTGCTGTGGGATGGCGTCATGCGAGAGGTGGAAGTGGATGCATTAGGACCAACGCCGCTAGCTGGAATGGCGTTGCTTGATCAGCACAGACTGTGCATTGTTGTGACCGATGGCGGGCAAGTAACCATCGAAGCAAGTCGCTGAGGCACTCCTCAATCACTGTTTGTCCGGCCTCACCCACGGACGAGGAGAGCAAGAACTGATGGCTTGTAGCAGTCTGGGTTAGCAAGATCGCTTGTCCGACGGGTTGCCAAAAGGCAACCCCCCATTCGAACGTTCGCAGCTGGGTACGCGACGGTCATCTAGATCCAACCTGCGTGTACTGAATCGCGAACCTAATCTCTCCATGCGTGGACCGTTCAGGCCTGACTCACCAGGAGTTGAATGTCAGGACCCCCGTGGCTTTAGGAACTGGCTCGACATCGCCCGGCGGGCCCAAATGGGAGAGTCGGTCCAAGGAGGAACGGATGCCATCTCTAGAGTGTGGGTCTGGCCGACGACGTTGTTTGGATGCCGGGCTGTAGGACTGTAGGTTGGCGTCGGCTGTCAAGTGCCTAGCAACAGTTCAGGAACATTCGCCGTAGTCACTACGTTCTATTCTTGATGAGACAACACTTGGCTGCGATTGCGCTGTTGATGACAGCCGCCCTTTCGGCGTGCGACGGCGACGAGCCGTCGTCGGTGTCGGAACCTGCGACGCAGCCGCAGCATGATGCTCAGCGGCAAACAGCCCCCCAGGTATCAGCGCCGCGTGAGGACGCGGACCGCTCGCCGGACTTACGAACGACGGCAGCGTTCGAGATTGAGCGTGAGGAAGCGCCGCCCGTGGCAGCGTCGGATGAAGCGCGGGCTGCACCAGAGTCCGAACAGCAATCAAGCGATGCGGTTGTGCAGGACTCGGTAGGAGTTGAAGCAGAGGAACAGGAACCCGCCGAGCCGCCTCAAGGCTTGACCGAACTGCCGGGCGCGGTTGTGGAAGATACCGATATTCGGGTGCGGCCGGGTCTGGCCTGGGGGGCGATAGACCGGCTGAAGGCGGGGGCGTCGGTGGTGGTGCTGCACGGGCCGGCGGTTGGTATCGGGTCAGGTATGGAGAAGAGTTGGAAGGTTGGATTCGCCCGACGATGCTTGACCTACGAGAGGTCGAGGAGCGGCAGGTGCTGGAAGAAGCGGCGCCACCGCTGATCGCGGAGTGGCGGGGCGAGGAGTATGGGGTGATGGGTCAGTCGGCTGATGGGACTGCAGTCCGGCTGCTGAAGATGGAGAACGAAACGTCGAGCATCATCGGCGCGCCAACTGACGAAGTGACCCTGCTGGGCGATGACGTCACACTGCGAGACCTACCCATCCTGATTGGCGACGAGACCGTTGTGTTCCCCGGCGACGATTTCCGCGTCGGACAGGGCAAGATCCTGCCGAAGGCGAATGAGTGGATGTGGCTGCCCTGGGGCTGGTTGCTGGCGCACAACGATACGCACATCTGGCAGTGGCGTCCGAAGACGGATGAGTTGGAGTTCATCCGGCGGCCGCCGGGATTTGCGAAGTTGTCGCCGAGAGGCGAGAGTCTGGCGATTCTGACTTGCGGCGGCGAGGAATCTTGCTTTCCCTATCTGGACGTGACGCTCCTGCCCCTCGACGGAAGGCCGATGGTTAGGCTCCTGAACCATGCAGAAGTCAGCCAGACTCTGGGTAGGTTGAAAGCGATTGACATCGTGTCGAGCGACGATTTCATCTGGACCAGCGACGGGCGAGGGCTGCTGATCCCGTTGGTACCAGAGGCCGCAGCGTTTGCCTCTGCCGCGAGCCTGCTTCACACCGAGAGACCGATTGTCACATTCGACCCGCGGTCTCGTTCTTCCGGCTTGCCCGGACACTGTCGTCCGGCTGCAAGTCCCCGCGGATATGGTTGGCGACTCCGCTCGAATGACCTTGTCGCGTTCCGCGTCCGTTGTCAGGGCGACGACCGTGAGTTGACGGCTTTCTATGATGCTTCGGAACAGTCCATCACGTTGGACACGGCAGCCTCGGTCGAACCGCAAGTCTCTACGGCGGCGTTGGCTCAGGCCGAGACGTTCGGCCAGCTTAGCGATAGCGCGTACGAGCTTCGCGGCAGCACGGATCGGCATTCGATAGTCGTGGATCCTGCAGTACGCAAACTGTTCATCTTCGACCAGGCAGAGAATCACATACGGGCGATCAACGCCGATCCGTACCTAACACCCGATTGGCTTTGGGAACTCCTGGACCTAGGGCCTGGGTATGACTACCAGCACTTGAACCTCTATCAGTCAGGTGACAACCACGTCGCGGTCATCTGGATGACCAACTACACTCATGTCGCAGCGGCGTATGTGATCGATCTCACCACGACCGCTGCGTTCCCGCTGCCCATCGGGGCCGTCCGAACATGGCCCTGCTATCCCACCGGTGGCTGGAGCCCCGATGGGGCGATCTTCCAGATCGAGTTTGAGAGCCACGCCAGCGATCGTCTGCATAGCCGTTGGACCGACGGCCTGGCACTCGTGCGGCGTCATCTGTATCAGCGCCAGTTCGTGAGTTCCGAAGGCGAGATAGTCAGCGTCCTCAGGGCCACGGATTATCGCGACGCCAACTACCCGGCACACATGGCGCGGTGGTCGCCGAACGGGCATTGGCTGGAGATCGGCGGGCACCAAGATCGCCACCATTGCTGGTAGTGTCAACACTTGCGGTGTCGAGCGAACACGTCCGCGTAGTTGTTCAACGAAGGTGTCACTCGGCTGCTCCATTGGCTGGTCATCTTCGCGCCGAAACGGTCGAAGACCTGAAGCGGGTTCCGCCGCGGTCCGGTCAGCGGCATTGAGCCGTACCGCCAGCCGCAATCCTGCCAGACCTGAGCCCCGGCGGACGAGGCGACCAATGTACCCCCCTGGCCTCACGGATATGCGGGCGCCCCTCCTACTCGGCGACTGTCCTGCTTGGAGCCGATCGCGACTAGAGCGGGCCAGGGCACTCATCGATGTCCAACCGTTTGGTCGTGCGCAGTCGGAAGCGCAGGTTGGCGGCGGAGAGCATCGGTCCCTAGCGCGGGACACCGATGGAGCGACCGCCGGAGAGCGTGAGCAGTGCGTCGTAGGGTCCCTGGCGGTAGAGGTCGACCCGCAGCGGCGGCTGTTCAGGGTCGGCCTGGGCGACCAATGTGGCTCGGCAGTAGAGCACGGCGACGGCGTCGAGCCGCTCGGCCACCAATTTGAACCACTGCTTCGAGACTGGGTAGATGAGCAGCATGCGCTCCAGGAGGGTTCGCCGTCGTCCACCGACCGCATCCTGGCGGCGGTCGGGAAGTAGCGCGGGCGGGGACTGGGGCCGAGCGCGTCAAGGCGGACGCTGCATTGAATGAGTTTGCCGGATCATTGGATGCAATGCCGTGAACCAGAGAGGAATCGACTCCACGAAACCACTGCTGTTGGCGGTCGAGAGCGGCCTGCCACGAGGGATTGGAACGGTTTCCGGTGAACATCCAGTTGACTGCGCGAAGAGCCGCAACCGCTGAAGCCCTCGAAGCCCCATTCGACTAGCCGAGGTAGAGCACAGCCCCAATTGCATACGATCTACACGAGGGATTTCGGACAACGACACTCCTGTGCATGTGGCGAAGCGGCACAATGGGTGGTGATCGTCGGCGCCATGTTTGTCATCTACGGTGCTGCGTCAGCGCGCTATCGTGGCGGCGCGATTTGGAGGAGGCGATGTGAGCAGACCAGGTGCACGGGCTGTTGAACGAACGCTGGTCCTGATTGCCCTCCTGATTGCCTGTTTCGCTGGCTCGGCCGTTGTGGCGCAAGAGACGGTGAGCGTCTCTGGACAACTCTTCGATCCGGATGGCCATCCGTCGCCGGCGATGTCCGTCGAACTCTGTACGGAACTGGCTTCAGGGTGCTTCAAGGCGGAGACGGACTTCGACGGCCGGTTTGTGTTCACTGCGTCTCCCGGCTCCTATCTGATTGCCGTCGAGGACCCTTTGAGCGGACGGCGCCTCTTCTATCTCGTGGGCGGCGACGGCAATCTCTGATGGGAGAGCGACAGCCTCAGCCGAATCGAAATCGGCTCAGCCGACATCTCAGCGCTTGAGATTACGCTTCCCTCGCTGACCGAGGTCTCAGGTGTGGTGCTTGACGCAACCGGCGGTCCCCAGGCCGGCGTGATTGTCTTTCTGTGTCGGCCGCCGAGTGGCTCGTGTGAGGACGCCACAACAGACATCGAGGGAAGATTTCGGGTTGCCGTCCCGCGTGACGATTACTTTATCGTGATCCAGGCTCCGGTCACCCATGAGGCGGGCTTCTATGACTCCGACTCACCGGTTGGACTCGCTCAGGATTTTGAGCTGGCCGAGATATTGAGGGTACGAGCCGCGCCCGTTGACGGTATTGAGATGATGCTGCGCTCGGCTCCTGACCGGGCTCAGCGCACCGTCAGCGGGCGGATCACGGACTCAGAGGGAATGGCTCTGGTCGACGCGTTGGTTCGCGTCTGTCCGACATCCAAGCGGACCTGCCACTCTGTCAGCACCGATGAAAACGGCGACTTCCTCTTCTCGCTCGACATCAACGGTGAGGAGTACGAGCTCAGAATCGAGGTCGCGGGGGTTCCCAGCTTTTACAGCGCGGTCGACAGGTTCGTTCAGCGGCTCCGCCGCTCTGAGCACAACCGTGACGGTCGCTGCTGGATCGATCAGCGGGCTCGAAATCGTCGTCCCTCTGCCGAACCGGGTCGCAGGCCGGATCCTGGGGACCGACGGCTCGCCGTCGGTCGAGACGATGGTTCACGTCTGCCGCGAGTTTCCCATTGACTCCTGCGTGTGGACCGAAAGCGATAGGGACGGACGCTTTGCCGTAGACGTGCCGAGCGGCGATCACTATGTGGCATTCACGATCGCCTCGAACGAGCGATAGTACTACCACGCCCCGTCCACGGGACGCTTGATCCGTACCGGCCGACGGCCAGAGCGGACGTTCATCAGCGTTCCAAGCGCGGAAGCTGTCAGCCTCCAAGTCCGGCTCCCGCAACGGGATTTCGTTCAGATTCTCATCAGCGAGGCCCAACCAGGCGCCCAAAGCGACGCGCCGGTCAGCGTTACGGCGTGCCGCGAACCAGGGACCTCGGCGTCGTTCCTGCCCGCCTGCATCTCGCTGACTGAGGCCGCGCCCCTCGACCCCACCGTCAGGCGCGTGTTGTCGCCGCTGATTGATGAGCCGCACTATCTCAGGTTCAGTTTCGACGGGCACGCCTTCGGAGGTCCGGTCAATTGGTACTACGACCGACACAGTCCGTCTGGACTGACCACCGACCTCACCCGGGCCACGATTTTTTCACGTGACGATCGGCTGCCTTCGACGCTGCGGGTGAGATTGCCTGACCTGCCTCGCACGATTCCAGTCACGCTGCGGCTTCGACCGGGCGCGAACCTCGTCGGATGGCCGGGCGGAACGATCTCGCTGGCTGAGCTCGCCCGTCAGCTGCCGGCCTTGAAGGGCGTGGTCACCGTTCACCCAGACCAAGAGGGGAACAGGAGCGTCTATGCGGTCGGGAATCCCGATGCGCCGGACCTCACCACCCATAGCCGTTGGAGGTTCTACGTCGCCGTGCAAGAGCCGATCACGATTGTGATCGACTCGCCAGCCGAGGGCCATCCGTACCCCTCGTATGGACTGACCATTGAAGCGGGCCAGTCGTATCTGGTCTGGGCCGATCCGCGCTCCACGACCCTCAAACAAGCGACCGCCGGTCTGGGCCGCCTGCGTTCGCCTGCCCGCCTGCTGCGCTGGACCGGATCCAGCTTGGAGTATGCCGGCTCCGGTCTCGTTCGCCAAGGAGACGTCATCTGGATTGACTCACCGCGCCAGTTCCATGCGCAATAGCCGTTACCGCTGCAGCCCTTCTTCGCGCTCCACGGTGCCCCAGACGATCATTGGCAGTATCTGCCGCAGCGCTTTGCGGACGTTCAAACGTTCTTCTGGGAGGAGTACGGCGTCCTCAGGAACGGCCTCCGGGTGCACTACCGAACCGCGATCGAAGATGAGCGATTGAGCTTCGTCCCCGATGGTCAATGCGGTTCAGCCTGGATCACGATTACGTTGGTGTGCGGTGAGCCGCATGCCATCGCCAAGTTCTACTTCCGTTATCTGCAGTGGAATATGAGCTACATCCTCAACCGTCCCGGTTGGTTGATCGAAGGGGCGATGGAGTACTCCGCGGCGAGGTACGTCCAGCACGCGCAAGGTCGCAGCGGCGATCCGTTGCACTTTCACCGCCGGTCTGCACGCGACGACACCAGCGAGCAGCGGACGCTGCACCAGCTGCCGACTTACATCCAACATTGGGGCGACGATCCCTCCGCCACGAGAATGGCCGCGTTAGCCGTCGATTGGCTCGTGCGCCACAGCGGTGATCCAAACTCGCTGTTCGACGTGTTCCGCCGTGTGTCCGACTACTTCCGCACGCCGCTGCGGAATGATCACGACTGGGAGCGTGCATTCGAGGAGGCCTTCGGCATTGCGGTAGAGGACTTCTACGAGCGGTTCGCGGAGTACCGAGCCAATGGCTTCATCCTCGACCAAGAGTAGATCGGCGGCGGTCGCGCTCTACAACAGACGCCGAGCCGGCAACCGCGGGCTCGCTGAGCGTCCGGGACGCGGCCAGCCGACCGGAACCGCAGCAGACCAACCGGCCCCCCGATGGCCAGCGCCATCTCCGACGCCTCTATCGTCAACGAGCGCGGGACCGAGTAGGTCTCTCTGACCGGCGAATGCAGCAACCCCGACTCAGACGCACCCATGATCACAGCCGACACCGTGGAGGAACAGGTGGCCAGGGTCCCGGTCGCCGCGGCGCCGCCTGAGGAGCCGGAGGACGAAGCGGAGTCCTCGCCGGCCGCTGAACTGTCGCTCATCTCCGCGCTCAGCTACGCCAAGGTCAATGGCAAGATCGACTTCTCGGTGTACCGCTAGGCGGTTAACGGCTACCCGGCCGGGAAGATCAGCGACACGGAGCTGCTGGAGGTGGTGATGGCCTACCGGCTCCATTGAAGCGGTCGGCTACCTGCAGCCAACCGGGGCGAGTCGCTACCGCTTGGATGGGTTGTTGCTGCGTCCGCCGCCGAAGGGCTTGCTCGTCGATCGCTAAGAGCGACGCTCCACGACCCTCAACACCAACCTCGCATTCTCTGAATGGGTCCAGGTCTTCGGCGACGAGAAGATCACTACCGCGCTGCTCGACCGCCTCGGCCACCACGCCCACATCCTCACGATCAGAGGCTAGTCCTACCGGACTCGTCCTTTCACCAAGGCCTGAACGGAGGCAAGGCCGGCCACGCACCGACCACTTCCACCACTCCAAGCGGATCACTTCTTCACCGATGAGGTTGTCAACGAGCAGGACATGACGAATGCCGTGAGCGAACCGGCGAGGGGAACTTCACCACCTCAACTAGCGTCTTCCCTGTATGCGACGTTTGCGTTCGCTCGGTTCTGCTCTGTTGGCTGCCTGCGCGCTGCTTGTTGCCAGCGCAGCCGCCATCGCGGAAGAGCCGGAACCACTCACGCTCACGGTCAGTTCCGTCCGCGAGATCTGCACGTTCGGATCAGTGACCGCGTTGGATTACGCGATCGACGGTGGGCAGCCGCCGTATCAGCTGAGGGTTGATGGTCGCCGCGTTGAACGATCGTCAGACCCCAACTACATCCCCTGTCGCCCTTCCGCTCTCTGGACTCGCTTGGGCGCTCCGGGCGACGAAGTCGTCCAGCGGATGATTGCGAGCGTCAGCGACGCCACGGGCGCTCGCGCCTTCGCGGTCGCCGAGCTTCGGCTCGTCCCGCCCCTGCCCGCTCTCAGGCATTTGAGGGTGTCCAGTGGGGTGGATGGACGCTCCGCCGCGCATGTGTCGGCTGAGTGGAGTGTCCCCTATCTGCCGCGGGAGCAACGGACCGAGGACTTTGCCATCCGCTGGCGTGTTGCGGGCGCCAGCGAGTGGAATGTTGAACATCATCGTGGGGAGCAGGGTCCCGTCCTCTCGTTTCGCACATCCTGGACGATTGATGCACCGCCCACGGGCGAGCAGCGAGAGGTGCAGATCGCACAACTTCGGCACATCCACGATCTTCAGGCGCCGCAAGCATTGCTCTGGTCACCAACAGCGTTGGTGACCACGGCGGCGACTCCGCACGAGTTACAAGCCGAAGCGACGCACGACGCGATCACACTGAGATGGGGCCCGCACGCTCCCGGTCTGAGATACGGGGCAAGGCTGTCTGCCGTTGGTCCAGGTGGGTTTGATTCGCCGCGAGGTATTCGGGTCTCGGATGGACCGGTGTTTGAGGAACGGTTCGATGATCTGCTTCCGGACACGCTGTATCGCGTGGAGGTCTATCTGAACCAGGAGAGCCGATACAGGTATAGTTCCGCACTTGTACAGCATCGGTTCGAGATACGCACTGAACAGGCGCCCGCCGGTTGGCGGTCACCGTCACGGTCGCCGACCAACATCACCGCGAGGCTGATTGACGGCGAACTGGAAGTGACATGGACTCCGCCTTCAACGGGTTCACGCCACGACACACTGGTGTGTGCGCACCCTCCTGAATACAGATTGTTGAGAAGCTGCGATCGGGTGGCTCCAGGCGAGGCACGCGTACGGATTCCCTTGCAGAGGTGGCTAGCGGGTGGCACATTCGCAATCGAGGTCGAAACAGCAACGGCCCCCGCCGGCGTGACCGAAGTGGATCTGCACGTTCCCTCATATGACCCGGATCTGACCACGCGAGGCGCTGCTCCGGAGTCGCCACAGTTCTTCAAGGTGAGCTGGTCGCATCTCCATCATGACGACCCTAAACCAGCTCGCTGGAGACTCCAGTGGAACGACCAAGACGCCGACCTGGCCGAAGTGACCTGGCAGGAAGGCGATCGGCAGATCATTCGCGAAACCAGCGAAAGTGAGTTTTCGATCTCTCTTGGGCATGGACAAACGCCGGGGGTAGTTCGGATCCGGTTGCTGAAGGATGGTGCGTGGACACCCTGGTCAGCGGAGGCCGATGTTGCGCGCATCTCCAACTCGTATCGAAATGTCCGACTCGTCGAGCGTGCCGAAGTCGTGGAGGTTTACTGGGAACCGCCCGACGACGACGCCGATGTGGTCGGGTACCGGCTCTACGTCAGGCGCAACTATGAAGGGTATGGAGAGGAGGAAGTGATCGATGTTGGGCCACAGGTCAGTGCCGAGATTCCCATCCGACCGACCGATCAGGCGCTACACGTGAATGTCGCGACTCTGTATGAAGGACCACTCGAAGTAGTCCACGTCTTTCATCATCATTGGCATGAGCTCAGGCGGCAGCCCGAACCGCTCGAACGCGGCATGACATTCGACCTGTACGCGGAATCTTCGCCATGCCCGCCGTGGAGGCGTGCGCCGTTGAGAGTCGAATGGAGGATTCGCGGCGGCACAGCGCCGTTTACCCTCTCGATCGCGGATCGGCTGGGATTCGAGAGCGACGAGCGCGACGGCTCAACCGTGGTCGAGTGTCAAACCGGGGACGATGGCGAGCTGATTGAGATATCGGCACAGGTCATTGATTCGGACGGACGGACCGCAGTCGACGCCATTAGCGGCTCGAGCGGTTGGGGCGGCATGTCGGATCCTGACGAGAGCCCCTTCGAGATCACGTCCAGCTTTCGCAGTGTGCATCGTGATCGAGTCTTGCTGAGCTGGAGTTGCCGCTACTGGCCCTTCACGGCGGTCCTGCGCTGGCGTCTAGCAGGAGAGGCTGAGTGGACCTACACGGTCGACTTCCCCCAGGCGCGCGACGAAGACTGGCGCTGCCGCGGAACCTGGGACGGTCGGGACCCGGTGACCACATACGAGTATCAGCTCGCCCGACTCGAGCGGCCCGCCCAGCTGCGCAGTCTGGAACAGCTGCACTGGACTGAGTCTCAGACGGTGTCGACGCTCGGTCCGCCCCAACAGCTCTCGATCGAGCGACACGGGGATACGGTCACGGTCCAGTGGCATCGGCAGCCCGATGCCTGGGCCTATGTCGTCGGCTTGCGTACTGCCGGCCGCTCGTGGTGGAAGCGATACGAACCGAGCGGTGAGCCGACCGAAACTGTGTACTTCTACGCGGTGCCCAGCGAGCTCAGTCTTCGCGTCGAACTGATGAGTCCTCCTCGGAGAGATGGCGAGGAGTTGAGACCTCGATGGTTCGACGCCAACATCCCCTCTGGTCACTAGCCAACGGCTGGCGAAGTAGCAAGTCGATCGACAGATCTTGGACTCACCCGCACGAAACACGGCGTAGTCACCAGTGATTCCTCGGCGGAGAAGACGAGCGTGGTGTCGTGCAAGGAAGGGTCGCCCAGCGTGCGCACGGCACGCCATGACCCATGCCCGCGTCGACCACTCCGTCGAAAAGACCTTCCGCAGCTTCCTCAGCCCCGACCTGCCGATCCTCGACGATCTCGGCCTGCACCGGCTTGACCATCAGCAGTCGATCGACCTCTACGAACTGGTCATCGCCCGCCACTGCACGGCCAGCACCGTCATCACCTCCAATCGCTCCGTCGAAGAATGGCTCGGCCTGTTCGACGCCCCGATCCTCGCGGGCAGCGCCCTCGACCGGCTGGCCAGCGCCAGCTATCAGATCGTGGTCGAGGGCGAGAGCTTCCGCCAGTGGTTCTCGAATCAACGAGCCCTGCTTGAACAGAAGGACGTGCTTGACCCGCCAACCGCCCACCAACATCCAACCATCTACCGGCCGCTCACCTGGTCAAATGACCGTGGCGATGGGTGGTCAAATGACCCTGGCTATCGACACCGAACATTGCCAACTTCACAGACTCAGTGCGGCAGCCTGCTGGCTTGCAGGACCGCCATGGGCGAACGCCGAGATTGATAGACGAGCCTGTTTAGCGGCTCCAGGGTGCCTCGCCGCGATGATGTCCATCAGTTGTCCAGACAGACGACCTCCCTCGGCACGCGGAGGATCACGCCGACGACATCGGCGCCCGCCATCACGACCTGGGTCGCGTACCTCGTCCGATGATGGCTGTAGCCGCATCGATCAGGTTCTGAACCATCCCAGACGGCCGTGCCCAGGGCAATGGAGATCTCCCCCTGGTAGGGGACAAAGAGCGAGAACTCGCCAGTGGCATCGGTCTTGACGAAAGCGCCGCACTGGCTGCCGATGTGCGGCGCGCTGGTCTGACAAGCTTGGACGTAGAAGCCCGCCAAGGGAGCGCCTCGCAGGTCGGTCAGGAGTCCGCTGACCGTGAAGCGGCACAAAAGCGGCGGCACCTGCCAGGCGATTGGCGCGTGACCCTGCTCGTTCAACACCACCTCACTGAACAGGAAGGCGGTGCCGTATCGGTACTCGATCTGGCAGTGCATTTGCGGCTGGCCCGTGATCCAAGACCGCGCGCCGAGCTGGAGCCTGTAGCTGCCCGGGCCAACCACCTTGGCCACGAACCTGCCATCGGACTTAATGACTGCATCGATCAACTTGCCGCCGCGCTCAGGTATGACTTGCAGCCTGACTTGATTGTTGGGCAGGCCCATCATCAGCATGTGCGGGGCGCTCGGTGGCAGACCCAGCAGCCTGCCGCGGATCTGGTAGCCGCAGATTGGCCTGGGAACCTGCACCTCAAGGACTGTGACTGAAGCGGCGTCAATGGCGAGGCGTTCTGCCGAGTTGAGGCTTGCGACTGTCCCGCCCTGGCGGTAGTAGACTGAGCAAGTCCCTTCCGCCTCGGAAACATGCAGCACGTACTCCCCTGGAGCGGGAACTGCCAGCCGGAACGTCCCAGATTCGTCTGTTTCGGCTTCGGTGCAGCGCGTGCCCCGATCGCAGAGCGTCAGCTGGAGGCCAGAGTAGGCTGCTCCCTCGGAATCGACGACGCTACCGGAAACCGATGTCGCGCAAAAGTCGACGGGCAAGCGCAGCGTCGCCTCACGAATGCCGTCGGCATCCAGTTCGAACCAACGGTCGGCCAGGTTGCGGCCTGCGCCGTCAGCCACAGACAGATACGCGGTACAGCGCCCATCGGGTGACGCGACCGCGAATCGATAGCGCCCGTGGACCGGAGCTGCCGTGCGAAACGATCCGTCGGCCGACACTTCGATCCGCGCGCCGGGCAAGGCGCTCGGTCCGAGCAGCGAGACGTACAGGTCGTGCGGCCGCAGCGGCGGCGAGGTCACGATCCTACCCTGGATGAAGGGATACCGCGCTCTGATCCAGGACTCGTACTCGCGATACAGGTCGTCCACGCTGATCGGGAAGGCGGCGGCGAACACCGTCTGCCAGTCGGCCGCCTGTAAGTCGGTACGCATGAACGTTCGCCAGAGTCGGATGTGGGCATTCTCGCCGAATCGTTCCTGCAGCCACAGCGTGACTGCATGTCCGACGGCATGGGTCGGGGAGATGCCGAGTGCTTGATCATGTGTGGAGGGATTTTCCAGATAGGGAATCGAATCGCGGCCCAACTGGTAGCGCGCCGCGATCTCAAGATCCGCTAAGTGATGCCGGACCTGCGGGCGCATTCGGCTCTGCAGCCAGGTTGGGCCCGCCTCAACCAGCCAGTTCGGCATCTGGTGTAGGTGTCGGCCTGCCAGATGCGCTTGGACCGCGTGATAGTACTCGTGCAGGAGCACCAGTCGGCCACTGACGGCGCGGCCCGTGACCGGATCAACGATGCTTGGCCCCCACTCATGAACGGGCATCAAGATGGTGGTCCGTTGCGAGAGCGGGTCAGGCGGAACGCTCGTGAGGGTCGTATGGCGAGGCCATACGCGTGTGTCCGGTCCGAAGGCGTCTTGGGGTTCGGCCGCGACGATGATTTCCAAGAGTTCAGGCATCGCCTCGACGCCGAAGCGATGCCTGAACTGCGACGCGACCCAACGCGTGTCGGCCGTGACCTGTGCGCGGACCTGGTCGGGCAGTTCGCCCAGGAACGTCAACCGGGGCGAGGCGCCGGTCGGTTGTCGCCAGTCGAGCGGATGCCGAACGATGACCCCGATCGCCTGACCCCGATGGAGATCCAGCCGGGTCGACTTGAGCGGCGGGCGGCGGGTCTGGGGATTGGGCTGATACAGGTCGAAACCGCTCGGCGCCGCCGGTGTCCAGACCCTGAATCGTTGGCCGATCGGATCCCAGTTGTAGGCCAGAGTGAGGCCATCCGATACGCCGCGGATCGCGCTGGCGAAGGGCATGCCGTCCAGGCCGCCCCAGGCGACAAGGTGGCGTCCGGGCTGCAGGGATACCCGTGAGGAGCCGGCAGCCGGGCGCTGCTGCCATATGATCGGATCGGAGGCGGCGATCTCGAACCAATATCCGCGACCCGTCTCCAGGACACGCAGCGCTCCAGTGGCGCCATTCGAACTGTCTCGCCTCCGCGCGGCTGCGCCGCTGCCATCGGATATGGCGCGAAGCTCGGGAATCCGGTCGAAGACCTGAGGCACCTCGCTATCCGCTTCCAGCCAGCCGACCAGATTGGGACCGGGAACCAGGATCATCCTGGTCCGTTCAGCGGAGCTGGTGTCCATGCGAGCGTTCGCGGGGACGCCCAGGAGCAACGTGCCGGCGATCATCGCCAGGAGCGTCGGCAGCAATCGGTATCGGGTCACTGGGAAGATTCCTCGGCTACTAGGACTGGCCGCAATCCCGCTATTGCTATTCAATCCCGAATCAACATAGCGAAACCCATATCCATGCCCGAGTGCTGTCAGCGACGCTGGGCTTGGCAGTGCGAACGTGCCCGTAACAGCGGGGAAGTGACCCGAAAGCATATCCATCTTCTTGAACGACTCGTTGTTCGCCTGCGACGGCGGGTAGAGCGTTCAGTCAGCCGCGCTTTGCAAACTTGATAGATCAGACCTCGGTGCAGGAGGGCATTGAGCCGGTGAGCGATCGTGCCGTTCTTGGCGATGAAGGCAGCGGCGGCTTCGCAACCCCTGGAGAATGTCAACGTCGCTTATGAGGGCATGCAAGTTTGGGACAGAGAGCAGGTCAGACGGGAGCAGCCAGCAGACGCGCGAGGCTGCGTGTGACCCGAGCTGATCGCCGAGCTGGCGGAGCCGGGCGAGGATCTGGTCTACGGCGCGGCGGCTGGCCTGGTCGTCGAGTGGCGTCATGCCTGGGCGGAACGCAAGGCAGCGCGCCACACCCTGGGCTGGCTGAAGGTTGAGAAGAAACGACTGACACTTGAGCTTCGGCTGGTCGGGGAGTTCGGGCTGACTCCGCCCCCGGCTGACGCGCCCTGGCGTGAACGGCGTCGTGTGCAGGAACTGGACTGGCGCCGACGGGCGCTCAGACGGCTGCGCTGGCAGCTGCCCTTGACCTGGTGCTTGCACTGGCTGCTGCGCGCGCTCACGCTTGTGTTGTGGGGACGGCGGGCTCATCCCGCCGAGGTTGGGCGATCCGCGAGCTTCCGGGAGGCGTCCATGGTTCTGACCGGGATCTTCCTCGCTCTTCCGGGCTCTCGGTGCTTCAGCACCGCACCCACGCCATGGGAGTAGGTCAAGTTCGGTCCCGGCGGCCCAAGCGCGTTACCGTTGAGAACAGCGGCGCCATGCGCCGACGGCTGAGACGAGGCCGGTCATGGTTCGGCTCGTTGGCGCCATTGCCGCGCTGGTCCTCTGCCTTGTGACGCTCAGCGCCTGTGCCGATGACGTCGAGACCTGGCAGCCGCCGGCGGAACTTGGGATCTGTGCAAGGACGCTTGCCGTACGCGAGGCGATTGTCGCTCAGACCGACCGCGTGCACAGCTGCGCGTTCATTGATGCGGACGACCTGGACGCGATCCGAACACTGAACCTCGGCGGTCGCGACATCACGGCGCTCCAGGCCGGCGACTTCAAGGGATTGCGCCGGCTGCGGGAGTTGCGGCTGAACGGCAACGCCCTGCGCGCGCTGCCCCACGGCATCTTCGACGGATTACCCATGCTCCGCCTCGTCCACCTGCACGACAATCCCGGCGCCCCGTTCCCGCTGCGCATCGATCTGCGAGTCGGCCAGGAGCGCGACGAACGATGGCTCTACCTGCGACTGCCGCTGCGGCCGCCTGGACGCGTCGTCGCCCATCTGCAGAGCGACGGCCTGCTGCTCACGCAGCTTGCCACCACGATCGATGCGGGCAGCTATGTCGGCCGCGGGATCAACATCGAACGGAGCAACACGGCGGCGGGGACGGCGCGGGTGCTGCGCGTGGCAGTTGATCGGGAAGTAGCAGACTGCGGCCCGGAGGCCTGCTGGACCGGGATCGTGCTGATTGGACAGCGCGATGCTGTCGAGATCCCTGCGTTGGCAGGCGACGGCGAGCCGCCCCAGGGTTTACCGACGCTGGTGCTGCGCGTTGATTCGCAATCGTTCGTCCACGACACCGTCGTCGAACGGGGCGTCATTTCCGGTTCGGGAGGCTGGCGTTACTACCACTACGCCGAACGACCTGATGAAGACGACATCAGCGTTGATTGCACGGTCAGCGCGTACAACTTCGTCACAAGTGGCGGTGGAGGCAGGGGCGGCCCGCGTCAGTACGACGGCCATTGCCGGCTAGCGATGGGTAGCGGATCGAGCACTCCCGCGTATGAGTTGCCGGCGAGGCGGATCGAGGCGGGCGCCGGCCAAGGTATGGCACCGGACCAGCGCAGCGGCGACCCCTGTCTTGCGTCGACTGATCTGCGGATCGAGGCCGACGCCGCGAGTCTCGGTAAGATCGAGCGGATCGATGCCGTCAACGCAGATGCCGAGAGCCGCTGCTACTACTACATCAGCGTGGCGCAGGATCCCAATCGAGCCGCGCCGTTCCGCTTTGCCGAGGGCGAGTCATGCGTCGTCGAGGTCGTCGACGGCCGGATTTCCGCGACCGGCTGCCAGGAGCTGGTCTGGTGGGGCGGCTGGGGGTTCGGCGGCATCGATTCGCCGGCCGAGGCGCGCGCCGACGCCGCACTGACACGCCCGTATGTCGACGGCGAAGAGCACCTCAAACGGCTGGCCGCAATCGCCGCCTGTGAGACCCTGCCCGAGCTGTCGCTCAGGCTGGACGAGGATTCGTTTCGCGAGTCTCCATTCCACTTCCAGTCAGTGAGCGACGAGCAAGGGCTCTGCGAGCTGAGCATGACGGCCATGGCTCCGAAGGATGCGCTCGCCGTAGGTGAACGCTGCGTGGTCTCCGCCAGGTTTGCGTCGGCGAGCGCCTACGGGGCGGTCCCGACTCGACAGTCGGGCAACTGCGATCAGATTGTGCATCAGGCAAACTGGTCGCAGCCAAGCGGCCGCTGGAGCGAGGAGGAGCAGCAGGCGTTCGCCGAACAATTCGCATCACAACTGGAGTCCTTGAGCGACGCAGACTGGCAGCGGCTGCGTGAGGGTCACTTCTGCATTGACGACATCTGCACGCCGCTGCCGACAGAACAGTAATCAGCGAGATTGCCCCCCGACCCGGTCTCGGCTCGGCTGGATCCCTCGCAGCGAACGCCCGGGGCTGCTCAAGCTCGGAGCGGGTGATGGGCGGATTCGCGGCCGTTGCGCACGGCTTCAACTGCGTCGCCGTCGCCTCCAACGCGCCCTTCTCGGAATGGGGCCAGACCTTCGAAGACCCCCGGCTCGCCGCCGCCGTCGTCGACCGGCTCACCTTCCGCGCCCACATCGTCGAGACCGGCTCCGACTCCTACCGGCTCCGGCTCTCCGAGTCCGCCAAAGGAGGTGCTCCCCACGACTGAACCCGACCGCAAGGTGGGGCCAGTTACGATGATCAAATCGGGGCCAACTTAGATCATCATTCCCAGCAGGCCAGTAGGTTGTTGCGGGCCCCGATCAGCATGCGAGCAGCCCTCAGGTTCAGTTCCTACGTTGAGCATCGATCCACTCCGGTGATCATTTCGGACTCCTTTGTTAATCTTCTCCACTGTCAGGCCCGTGATCGGTGTTGCGTCCCGCCTTGCTCCCTGCTCGGCGCAACCCGACACCCGATTCCCGGTCTGACCACAGACACCGATCGTTGTCAGGAAGGGAGCCCCGCCGCCGTGCCCTGGCGAGAACTCAACCGCCTCCAAGGTTGGCTGATGCCGCCGACGATGGACGAGTTGCTACCCGAAGATCATCCGGCCCGCGTCGTCGCCGCCTTCGTCGATTCGCTCACGCCCGAGGACTGGACGGCGATGGGTGTCGCGCTTGAACCGCAACGCATGGGCGTGCCGGCCTACCATCCCCGCGCCCTGCTCGGGGTCTGGCTCTACGGCTTCATGACCGGCGTGCGCTCCTCGCGCAAGCTGGAGGCGGCCTGCCGCGAGCAGCTGCCCTACCTCTGGCTGGCCGGCGGACAGCAGCCCGACCACAACACGCTCTGGCGCTTCTACCAGGCCCACCGCGCGGGCATGCGCGGCCTGCTGCGCAAGACGATCGAGGCCGCCGCCGTGCTCGACCTGATCGACTGGGACCTGCAGGCGGTGGACGGCACTAAGATTCAGGGCGACGCCTCCAATCGCTTGACGTTCAATGAGGAACAGTTGCAGCGGCTTGAAGAGCGCACGCTGCGCGAGATTGACCATCTGGAGGCGGCCCACGACATCGGCAACGCCTCGGCGCCGAACCTGACCGCGCCCATCGCGGAGGCGCGCACGTCCTTGCACCGGATTCGGATGGCGCAGCATCAGCTGCAGCTCTCCGCCAACCAGCATTTTGTCAGCCTGGTCGACGCGGACGCTCGGATGATGCGCCGCCCGCACGGCGGCACGGTGACCGGCTACAACGCCCAGGCCGTCTCGGCGCGCCTGCGGGCCAAGGGGCGGGAGGGCGAGAGCCTGCTGCTGCTCGCGGCCGAGGTCACGCAGTCGCCGGTCGACACGGGCGAACTGCCACGCCTGGTCGATGCGGCCGCCGAGGTCGGACGAGCGCAGCTGACTGTGGCCGACGCCGGCTACTTCAGCGCCGACACGCTGGGCCTGCTGCGCGAGCGCGGCATGCCGGTCGTGATGCCCGAGGGCCGCACGTTCAAGGACCATCCCTACCACTGGCGGCACTTCCGCTACGAGCCCGAGCGGGACCGCTACATCTGTCCTGAGGACAAGCTGCTGAAGCGCCGCCAGCAGAAGTTCACCCGTCAGACCCCGGCCAAGCTCTACGGCGCCGACCCGGCCGACTGCCGTGTCTGCCCGGCATTCGGCGACTGCACGACGTCGGAACTGCACGGACGCACGATCACGATATCCGAACAGTCCGAGGTGCTGGAGCAACACCGGCGCTGGATGCAGACGGAGCGAGCCGACGCTGCGCTGCGCCGCCGTCCGGGCCTGATCGAATCGGTCTTCGGGATCATCAAGGAGCGTCAGGCGGGCCATCGCTTCCTGCTGCGCAGCATCGAGGCGGTGGAGGCGGAATGGTCGCTGCTGGCGACGGCGTTCAACCTGCGCGCGCTGAGCAAGCACTCACGGCGCTTGCTCGAGCTGCTCGCCTCAGAACCGCCGACGCCGGCGACCGAGTAATGAGCGCGCTTGCCGCTGTCGGGATCTGCTGAACGACGGTGCGATGCACGCTCGTTTGGTGGTTCGCACTCGGTGTGAAGGGCTGGATCCAACCTCGAGACCGACGTTTGCAACGGTATCGCTTCAGCCATGCTGAGTTGTCGGTGCTCTGACGCCAGAGGGCTCGCGCCCTAGAGTGGAGCGAGGATCGCTTGGCTCGGGGCATCTCACAAGTCTGCGGTCGCATCGCTCCGCGAAACAGCTCTGGAACTCTTGCGCGCAAGCGCACGAGGTTGAGACTGTCTCACTTGACAGCTCTGGCGGTGATGATTGCCCTGGTCGGGGCAATGTTCGTCTCGCTCGGGCCGGCTCGTGCGGGCACGTATGACGTATCAGCCACAGCTGGCTACTGCCTTGCAGCAGGCACTGGGGACGATGCGGGTCACTACATCAGCAGCTCGGAAGATGCCCCCACAGTTCCGCAAACAGATTTCAGCGCTCCAGCGGACGCGACTGCGAATAGGATCACCGTTGAGCTTGAGGATGACGGCGCCACTGCCGACGATGGCCGCGACGATGACACTGACGCCGATCACGTCTTGCTGACTTGCTCCGCCGCGAACGTCAACAAGGCGGTCACCGTCACGCCGAACGGTTCGCGTACCCCGTCCGTGACCTACCACGACCCGGAAGTGGTCGTCAGCTTTGGCGCCGCCGCGCAGGCCGGCTCGTCCGTCCCCATTCAGGCCTACGTCAAGTACCAGAAGGCAGGGGTCGATTACAGCGTTGACAATGCGGACTACTCGGCGACCGTTTCGCCGACAACCGGCGTATCGATTCCGACCCCTGTTGGAGCCACTGATACTGTGGACGCAGCGACTGCCGCCGCCCCAGTGACCATCGGGAGCTTGATCCTGCTGCCATCGGCAACAGGCGAGTACACCGTCACGGTCAACATCAAGGCTGGTACGGCTGGATTCGTCGCTGGTCAGAACACCGTCACGGTCGGCGAAGCAGCTGCCGTGGTCGATTCGAAGGTCGCGACAGTAACGCTGGAGTTGGGTAACGAGGTCGAGGAAGATCCGCTCACGTCAAAGACTGACCTGATAGCGGAAGACGACACGGAACCAGCCGACGGCGGCGACATCTGGTTGAAGCTGACCGTTCTGAACTCGCTCGACAAGCCGGCTCTGAAGGGCGACCTTAAGTCGCTAGTTGTCTTTGGTCGCGGCGCGACGCTTGAGATCAACAGGGCGAACCCTGCGAGCACTATGCCCCTGATCGTGGCAGACTCGACCGCATCGGACGAATTGCTCGGCACTGCGGCAGGTAACAGTGTGACCTACATGACCCCTGCAGAGATACCTGACCCTGACATCGTTTCCATCACGCACACGATGTTCATCAAGGTCACGGCCATCGACAGCAACCCTGCCCAGGTGCCGGTGACCGCCTACATCAACGGCGTGGCGAGTAACACCCTTGATCTCACCTTCACGGGTTCGGTCGCCTCGATCAGTGTGAGCGAAGCGGCCAAGACGCTGAAGTCGAAGGATGGCACGCTCAAGTTCATCGTGACCGGCATGGACAGCGCCGACAATGAGGGCGTCAAATTGAGCGAGGGGTTAGTCAACCACCGTGTGTTGGATGCGGACGGTGACCCCGTTGCGTCGAACCCGTCGGTTGCCAGGGCGCAGACCCCAGCCCCCACCACAGGTGACACCAACCGGACCGATCCGAAGTCGGTGACCCTGACGGTGACCACCAACGCCACCACGGCAGCGAAGTCTGGCACCTACACCCTTGAGGTGACACTCGGCGCCAACGCCAAGACCACCCAGACCGTGACGTTCAACGTCGCCGGTCCGCCGGCCAACATCGAGCTGACCGCAGACCCGGAGATGGGCAGCATGGTCAGTGAGACAGTCAGCGTGACCGCGACCGTGACCGACGAAGCCGGTGTGGCCGTGCCGGACGGCACCGAGGTTACCTTCGCCAACACTGCCGGTGGCGGCACTGCCAGAATCAGCGGCGCGACTGCCACGACCGTCGACGGTGTGGCCAAGGGCCTGTTCGGCGTGTCCGGTCCCGGCACGACCTTCATCTACGCCACGTCCGGCGACGCCAATGCGACGCTGACCTTCGTCAGCACCGCTGGCCACGTCGAAGCACCGCAGGTGACGGCCGCCGCCAGTGTGACGCTGGCCGAGGTTGAGGCTGAACTCTCCCATGGCGACGGCGTGACGGTGTCCGCGACAGTGGCCGACGCTGACGGCGCCCCGGTGCCTGATGGCACGCTGGTGACCTTCTCGCTGGCTGGCGGCGGCACGCTGTTCAGCCCGCGCACGGTCGGCACCATTGACGGCAACGCTTCGGCTGACATCGTCAACCTGACCGACGACATCTGGGTGCGCGCCTTCTCCGGCACCGCCAGTTCCGGAACGCAACGCGTGTCGGTTGAAAGCGAAACCGAAGAGACCGCCCGCTTGGCCCAGGAGGCCGAGGACGCCCGCATCGCAGACGCCGAGCAGGCTGCCGCTGACGCAGCAGCCGACGCTGCTGCAGAGGCCGACAAGGCAGCAACCGCTGCTGAGGCCGCCGCTGACGCCGACTCGCCAGAGGACGCGCAGAGCGCCGCCGCCGACGCTGCTGCTGCCGCCACGGCTGCGCAGACCGCCGCCGACTCCGCGCAGGGGTCCGCTGACGACGCCGGCACCGACGCCGCGCAGGCATCCGCTGACGCCGCCCAGGAGTCCGCCGACGCCGCCCAGGCCGACGCTGACGCCGCGCAGGCGTCCGCTGAAGCCGCCCAGGCCGACGCCGACGCCGCTGCCCAGGCAGCCGCTGACGCCGAAGCCGAGGCCGAGGCCGCGCGCCAGGCAGAGATCGCTGCCGGCGTTGAGGCTGCCCTTGAGGCTCAGGTTGACGAAGTCAGCCTCGACTGCCTCAGCGCGGTGAGCGGTTTCTCGACCTGGACCTGCAACGTGGACTCGACGGCCTCTGTGGTCTTCGACCTGCTCGCAGACCGCGGCGCGACCGCCATCCACCTGTGGAACGGCAGCGCCTGGGTCCGCTTCTCAGTCGTTGATGGTGCGCAGATTCCGGGCTCGAGCGACTTCGATGTCACCGAGAACGACATCCTCTTCATCAGCAACTAGCAACCGCTAGCGGTTCGCCGCTCCCGACTCGTCGGGGGCGGCGAACACCGCCGATGTACAGCCCCTGATCAAGTCAGGGGCAGGCGACCTCAGAAAGGACGCTGACATGCAACGATTTGGAATGATGACTCGAGTCATCGGAGTTGCGCTGGGTGTCGTGATTGCGATCGCAGCAGTTGCTTCGGCCTCT
>MPNM01000066.1 GCA_002239025.1 Chloroflexi bacterium bin125
CGGTTCGGCTCACGAGCCAGCCCTCGGCGAGACCGAGTGCCTGAGCCTCAAACCCACCGAACTACCGAACGGCAGGGCCGAATCGGGCCCGAATCCAGCCAGATTGGGCAGATCTGGGACAGGTTCATCTGAGACTGTCTCACTTGACAGCTCTGGCGGTGATGATTGCCCTGGTTGGGGCGATGTTCACGGCGTTGGCGCCGACCTCGGCCCAGACGACCGGAATCGTGCTGGGTAGCTGTGTCGCATGGGATGCGACCAACCCGACGAACACGATGAACTACGTAGCCATCGGCGACAAATGCACCATCCCTGATGTGGTGCACGACACGTCGGCCGACGATGCTTCAAGCAATGCCGACAGCACGACATCCAGCAACCCTGCGGTTGTCGCCGCGCCAATGGCCGATACGGACACCGATGACAATGAGCTGACAGCGCTTTCTGTCGGACTCACCGAGGTGGCCGTCACAACCGCCGCCGATGCAACGACGACGTACCGGATCACGGTCATCTCCCAGCCAACGGTGATCGTTCACATCGCTGACACTGACAACACAGTGTCCAAGCTGGCCCCAGCGCCCAGTGTTTCGATCATCGCACGCGGCTTCACCAATGATCAGTTGCCCGACGACGGAACCACCATTAGCGTTTCGACTTCCGGCATCTACTTCGATGCAGGAACTCAGAACACCAGCTTCGCCAGTGCCGTCACCGCGGTCGATACGACCCCTACAACGGTTTCAGCGGATGACAACGTCACGGGGAAGACGTTCGCTGTAACGCGATCTTTGGTGGTTAGCGCAGCCAGCGACGGTGAGTACATCATCTCGGCAACCGTTGCCGGCCAAGACGACGACGACGACGACGCCACTGTTGAGCGAAAAGCCGTCTCCGGATCTGCCAAACTGATCGTTGGCGACCCTGGTGCATCACCTCACAGCGCCACCCTGGTGCTGGGCGATATCACACCTGACAACCCGACCACAGTGGTTGACGAAACCCAAAAGGAGAGTGGGTCGAAGCCGGCGTCGCAGGCCATCACCTTGGTCTACAGCATCAGCAACTCGCTCGGCAATCCTGCGAACAACACTGACTTGACCACCATCCAGGTGATTGCTCCGCAGGGTGTCGTGACAGCGAATGCCGGGACCACGATCGGTACCGAAAGCCCGACCGCTAAAGGTTCCTTCATCGTCAGCTCCGCATCCAACAAGGCGCGAACCGTGAACGTTCGGTTGATCGCGACCGGCGCAGGTGGCGTGGCAGAATCTGCGACAGTCACTCTGACCTTCACGGGCGGTGCGGGTTCGATTGCGCTCGGCGACGCTTCAGGTTCGCTGTTGAACGTGAATCAGGCCGACGATACGCGCGACCAGATCGCTTTCGGGTTCAGCACTGCAGACAGTGCAGGCAACATGGTGGCAAACCCACAGAACCTGTCCGTCGTGATTACCGGTCCGGACGGCATGGCAGTAGCTGTTGGCACGCCCAGCACGTCCGGTCGCATCGACTGGGCGCAGGGAGATGCCCCTGGCTCCCGTGAGGGCAGCAACAACCTGATCACGCTGACGTCCAATGGTTCCTCCGCCAAGCCGTTGGCGACAGGCACGTACACGTTGAAGATCAACTCCGGCGCGCTGACGACGAGCGCCTCGTTCGTCGTGGCGGCGAGGGCGGCGAGCGTAGCGGTGTCGCTTGACAACATGAGCCCGTCCGCCTTCGGTGATTTGATCAAGGCTACGGCGAATGTGACCGACAGCGACGGCAACCCGGCGGCTGACGGCACGTTGGTTACCTTCGATGCCAGTTCAAGCAACGTTCAGGGCAATGTCCTGAGTCGCGTGGGCGTGGCTGGCGCGATCAAGACCAAGGGCGGCGTAGCTTCCGCCACCTTCGCCGCGGTCGGCAGTGGCACAGCCGTGATTACGGCGGTCGCGGATGGCGCAACAGGCGTTGCTGTTGTCAGCAGCACCGCCGGTGCAACTGACGCAGGGATGGCCGACGAGGAAGTTACCCTTGCCTGCCTGAGCGAAACCAGCGGCTTCTCGGTCTACGGTTGCAGCATGGGTAGCACGGCCTCCGAGCTGTTCGCTCTGCTCTCCGGCCGCGGCGCGACCGCCATCCACCTGTGGAACGGCTCCTCCTGGGTCCGCTACTCAGTGGTTGACGGTACGACTGTGCCGGGATCGAGCGACTTCATGGTCGCCGAGAACGACATCCTCTACATCAGCAACTAGCCAGCGCTAGCGGTTCGCTGCCCTCGACGAGTCGGGGGCGGCGAACACTGCCCCCGGTCAAGGCCGGGGACAAGCTGATGAAGCGACCTAAGAAAG